>JACJZH010000004.1 GCA_020635695.1 Flavobacteriales bacterium
CCGATCCTGAAGCCAGCCGTGAAAGCAATGGCGCTAACGACGGAAGAGAGAAACAAGAAGTCTATGATCCAACTCTCGGTGACAGTAGCGGTGTAGCCATTCCTGCCAAGCCCAAGTGAAAATTCAGCAATGGAGAACAGAAGGAGGTTCATCGGTCAGAATTTGAAAAATGAAAAGAACGGGGGCCAACACAGGCTATACGCAACGCCTCCCGACGCACGTAAATCCCCGCTAAAAAGGCGCTGCGCATAGCTTCAACGTTGAGCGCCAGCCTCCGCAAGCTCCGGCCAGCGCCCAACTCCTGAGTTACCAGGCTTTGAGCGGGCACCGCGCCACCGCACGGCCTGGGCGCTATACCGTCCGCACCCGGGGATCCAGCACGGCGTAGAGCAGGTCCACCAGCAGGTTCATGACCACGAACAGGGTGGCGAAGACCAGCACGGCGCCCATGACCACGGGGAAGTCCTCCCGCTCCAGGGCGTTGAAGACCTCGAGGCCCATGCCCTTCCAGCCGAAGACGAACTCCACGAACACCGCACCGGCCAGCAGCGAGGCGAACCAGCCGCTGACGGCGGTGAGCACGGGCATCAGGGCGTTGCGCAGGCCGTGACGCAGCACCACCTGCCGCTCGCTTAGCCCCTTGGCCCGCGCGGTGCGGATGTGGTCCTGGGCCAGCACCTCCAGCAGGCTGCTGCGGGTGAGCTGCACGATGATGGCCAGCGGCCGCACCCCCAGCGTGAGGGCGGGCAGCACCAGGTGCTTCCAGCTCACGTGCGGACCGGTGAAGGGGTCCACGTCGATCAGGTCGCCGCTCATGGGCAGGCCGGTGCCGGGCAGGTCCAGCGCAAAGCCGAGCCCGGGAATGGAGAAGGCCTTCCCCAGTACCCAGAGCACCAGCCCCAGCAGCAGGCCGCCGAAGGACAGCTGGGCGTAGCGGTCGCCCGAGCCGGAGGTCCGCCTCAGCAGCCGGGCCCGCAGCCAGAGCACCGGACCCATCAAGGCCAGCATCACGGGCAGTCCGGGCAGGCTCACGGTATCGTACCACACAAAGCCACCCAGCCAGGCCACCAGCACGGCGATGAAGAAGGACGGCCCCGCCATGCCCAACGCGCTGATGCCCAGGAGCAGGGTATCCACCCAGGTGCCCTTGCGCACGGCCGCCCAGGTGCCCATGGCGATGCCGATGACCACCGCGAAGCCCATGGCCACCAGCGCCAGGATGGCGGTATTGGGAAAGGCCTCGGCCAGGATCGCGCTCACGTCCCGCCGGCTCTGGAAGCTGCGCCGGAGGTAGGGCGGTTTCAGCACCACCTGGCTCCCGCCCACTCCGAACAACCGCACCCCGCTGCGCTGCTCCAGATCGATGAAGAAGGGGCTGTCCCGATCGGTGCGCGCGTGGATGGAGACCGGTGAGATGTCGTTCAGGTACTGCAGGTAGCGCGTACCCATGGGCAGGTCCAGCCCCAGGTCCTTCCGGATGGCCTCCAGAGCCTCGGGACTGCTGCGCTGGTCGGCCAGCATCCGGGCCGGGTCCACCTGCTTCAGGTTGAAGATCAGGAACACCAGGCTCACCACCCCCAGCAGGACCAGCAGTCCGTTCAGCAGGCGGCGGGCGAGGTAGTGGAACATGTTCTGAAAGCTGAAATAGGAAACAGGAAAGCTGAAACCATTTCAGCTTTCAGCCTTCATCTTTCAGCTTTCCCTTGACCTCGCTGATCGTGGGTACATCGTTGGCGTGCCACTTGCCCAGGACCACGCCTTCGCGCAGCAGGACCACCCCCGGGTTGCTGCGGACCACCGTCTTGATGGTCTTCTCGTCGCACTGCAGGAACTCGAAGGGCAGCTGATGTTCGTGGCGCACGGCCTCGATGTTCTCGAAGAGGCTGGCGCTGATGCCGTAGACGTACATCCCTTCGCCGAAGGCGGCGGTGGCCAGGGCGGCGATCTCGTCAAGCGGGGCGGGATCGGTCTTGTCCACGTTGTACATCATCACGAGCAGCACCGGGGAGGGATCGCCCAGGATGTCGGCGGTGAGGTCGTTGCCATCGGCATCGTTGAGCAGGAAGTCGGCCACCGGGCTGTCGATGCCTTCCTCCAGCACGTTCACCCGCTGCTCCACGAACTCCCAGGTGGGGTCGTCCCAGGGGTACTGGCCGCCGCTGTCGAACTCCTTCTCCTCGCCGGTGGCGGTGTTGCGGTACACCAGGAAGATCTGCTGCACGGGCGCCTTGCCCAGCTGCTGCTGCTCGGCGATGCTGTTGCCTTCGGCATAGGGCCGGTAGTCGCGCAGGGGCAGGTGCTGCACCGTGTACCACGTGAAGGCCAGGGTGAACACGGCGATCCAGCCGGCGGTGGCCCATTCGGCCTTCGGGCCCTGCAACAGGCGTTTGATCAGGAGGTAGCCGAGCATGCCCGCCGCGGTGAAGAGCACCGGGAACCACCAGGTGAAGACCCAGGAGAAGAAGGCCACCAGCACCAGGCCGGCCGGCAGCAGCACGCGGTCATCGGCGGCGGTGTTGAACCCGATGTGCTTCCGGTGGATGAAGAGCGGCAGCACGAAGACCAGCAGCACCATGTCCTTGGTGAAGCTCTCCCAGGGCGTGAGGCTGCGGCCCACGGAGCCCTTCATGGCGTCGCCGAAGCAGCCGCAGTCGGTCACGCAGGTCACCCCGCGGGTCACCTCGGCGCCGTCCACCATCACCGTGTAGGTGCCGTTGGGGTCGCAGGTGGCGGTGTAGGCGGTGAGCCAGCCGAAGAACAGGGTGAGCAGCAGCAGCGCCCAGGTGGCCAGCTTCATGCGCCCGCCGAAGAGCACCGCGAAGCCCAGCACCACCTCGGCCAGGCAGGCCAGGATGCCCAGGCCCAGCGCGAAGGGCATGAGACCGGGCAGGTTCAGCGCGCTCTCGGCGAAGTACTCCTCCAACTTGTAGCCGAAGCCGAGCGGGTCGTTGGCCTTGATCAGGCCGCTGACGATGAAGAGGGAACCGACGAGGACGCGGGAGATGATGATGAGGATGCGCATGGCGTTCGCTTTCGGTGGCGGTCGAAGTTAGTCCCGCCCGGAGCACGGGACGGGGCATTAACGATCCGTTGACAGACGCGGTTCAGTCGCGCCGCACGGCCTGCTCCAGGGCGGCCGTTTCGTGCATGCGGCGCCACCACAGGCCCATGGCCTCCTCCACCTGACCGCGGATGCTGCGGTCGTACTCGGTGTCCCAGGTGGTGAGACCGGTGGCCGGCTCGAAGCGCGCGCGCCCCATGGGCAGGTCGAACACGCTCAGGTCGACCCCGTTCAGCTGTTCCACCATGGTCATCTCCACGGTCAGCGTCTTCTGCCCGTCCTCCCCCTGCCATTCCAGTCCCTGGGTGGCCACGGTGAAGCTCTTGGTGGCCAGGCCGTTGCCCGAGAAACGAACGACGTACTCGTGGTGGTTCTCCAGCACCGCATAGTAGCGTCCGCCCGGACCGGTGGTCTCTGCGGAGATCTTCTTGCCGTCCTTGTAGATGCGCACCAGCACTCCTTCCAGCGGTTCGCGGGTCAGGTGATCGGTGACCACTCCCTGCACCTTCAAATGGAAGGCCGAGACCGTGGTGGCAAGAAGCACCAGCACCGCGCTGAACAAGGCTTTGCGCATGGCGGGCAAAACTATCCCCGACGATCCGGGGATCCAATGCCGCGCAAGGCCTTTTTGGGACGTTCGATCAACAGGGGGGTGTTGATGGGGGTGTTGAGCGTTGCGGGTTGGAGGTTGGAGGTTGACTGTTGAATGTTGGAGGTTGGAGGTTGGAGGTTGGAGGTTGAATGTTGGAGGTTGAATGTTGGAGGTTGGCACTTGACACTTGACACTTGACACTTGCCCATTCAGCGTTCAGCGTTTAGCCCTTAGCGTTCAGCCTTCAGCATTCAGCCTTTCGCGTTCTGCCTTCAGCGTTCAGCGTTTAGCGTTCAGCCTTCCTCCTTCATAACCCCGACCTTCGTTCCATGCACCTGCGCTCCTTGTTCTCGCTTTCCCTTCTGCTTCCCTTCCTGCTCGCTGCCCAGGGCACCTGGAAGGACCCGCGGTGCTCCCTGGCCTACCCGGAGGGCTGGAAGGTGGACACCACCGGGCGTGGCGGTGCCGTGGTCTCCTTCCACACCCTGCCGGCCGACAGCCTGGACCAGTTCAGCGAGAACGTGAACCTGATGGTGCAGCGCGTGGACGACCTGCCCATGAGCGAGTACGTCGAGATCACCGAGGAACAGGTGACCGGCAAGCTGAAGGACGGCCGGCTGATCCTTTCCGAACGGATGCGGACTTCCGGTGGTGATGTGCACCGCTTCGAATATGAAGGCAGCGTGGGCGAGTTCCGCCTGCATTTCCTGCAGACCGTGCGGTTCCTGGACGGATGGGCCTATCTGCTCACCTTCACCGCGGAACAGCAGGTGTACGGCACCTACCTGGCGGAGGGTCAGGCGATCCTGAACTCCTTCGCGTGGCGGGAGTAGCGGTAGAACAGCCCCGCACCGTGGATCGTTGAACCAGAAACACCGGACCATGCGCCTGCTCCTGCTCCCCACCCTGCTGCTCCCACTGCTCCTGGCGGCCCAACTGGACCAGCGGCTGGAATCGATCCAGGTGATCCAGCAGGCCGACATGCAGATCAGGCTGGGCAACACCGAACAGGCCTATTTCCTGTACACGCGGGCCATTGAGACCGACCCCTCGTTCGCCGACGCCTACATGAAGCGCGCCACCCTGCTCACCCGGCTGGGCCAGTACCGCCAGGCCTCGGAGGACATGGACCGCGCCTTGCTGCTGAACCCGATGTCCGACCACATCCTGGATTCGCGGGCCAAGCTGCGCATCCTGCTGAACGACCCCGAGGGTGCGGAACTCGACATCCGTCAGGCCATGGTGCTGGCGCCCTACGACCCCCTGTTGCGCCGGGAACGGGTGGACGAATGGCTGGAGCTGGGCCGCACGGACCTGGCCCTGCTGGAACTGGACACGCTGCTTGGGGAGGCACCCGGGGATGCCGGCCTGAAGCTCAAGCGCGGCTTCGTGCTCCTGGAGGCCGACGAGCCATCACCCGCCCTGGGGGTCGCCGAAGGCATTCTGGCCGCGGATCCGAAGAACGCCTTGGCGCACGACCTGCGCGGTATGGCGCTGATCCGCCTGGGCCGGCCGGCGGAAGCCTTGGAGGCCTTCTCCTCGGCCATCGGTCTCTCCCCCGAGTTCGCGCTCGCCCACTACAACCGGGGGGTGGCCAACCGGGCATTGGGGAATGCGCCCGAGGCCCTTGCCGACCTGCAACGGGCCGTTGAGCTTTCCGGCGACCAGGCCCACTTCCTCTTTCAACGCGCCCAGGTGCGGCGCGATGCCGGCGACCTGGAGGGGGCGGTGGCCGACTACGATGCCGCCCTGAAACTGGACCCGGCCATGACCGCCGTGCGCTACGACCGGGGCGTGGCCCTGAAGCTGCTGGGCGACCATGCCGGTGCCATGCGCGATGCCGAGGAATTAGTGGAGCGCACCCCGGACGATCCGCAAGCCTGGAACATGAAGGGCGACCTGCACCTGCTCTTCGGCGAGTACGTGGAGGCCGTGGATCACTACGACCGGGCCATCAGCCTGGATCCCGAAGCGTCGGAACACCTGCACGACAAGGGCCTGGCGCTGGTGATGAACTACCAGCTGCTGCAAGGTTGCCGGGACCTTGAGCGGGCCATCGACATGGGCTCGGAACGGGCCCGCGAGGCCCACGCCAACTTCTGCAGCTTCTGAGCCGCCCTCACCCCGCTTCGGCCTCGTCCAGCTGGATCAGGGCGAAGACCCCGTAATTGATGATGTCCAGGAAGTTGGCATCGATGCCCTCGCTCACCAGCGTGTTCCCCTGGTTGTCCTCGATCTGCTTGATGCGCAGCAGCTTCATGAGGATCAGGTCCACCAGTGAGCTCACGCGCATGCTGCGCCAGGCCTCGCCGTAGTCGTGGTTCTTGCGCTGCATCAGCTCGCGGGCCTGGTGCAGGGCGGCCTTCACCCGGGCGATGCCCTGCTCCGCGTCCAGGTCGGGGCGGTCCACCACACCGAGTTCCAGCTGCACCAGCGCCATGGCGGCATAGTTGATGATGCCCACCAGCTCGGGCCGCACGCCCTCCTCCACCTTCGACTCGCCCACCGTCTGGATGGTGCGGATGCGCTGCGCCTTGATGAAGATCTGGTCGGTGAGCGACGACACCCGCAGGATCCGCCAGGCCGTGCCATAGTCGTGCGCCTTCTTCGCGAACAGCGCCAGGCATTCGTCCGTCACCGCGTCGTACTGGGCCAGGGTCTTGTCCATGCCGGGGAATTGGTCCATTTTCGGACCCGATGCGCGGCGAAGATACCCCGTCCCTGATGCGCGTGAAGGACCGCCTCGTCCCCATCCGCTTCCCGTTGGTGATGGGCATCCTGAACGCGACGCCGGACAGCTTCCATGCCGCCAGCCGGGTAAATGTGGACGGAGCGCTGCGACAAGCGGAGTCCATGCTGGAGGCCGGCGCCGGCCTGCTGGACATCGGCGGTGCCAGTTCCCGGCCGGGGGCGGACGAGGTGCCGGTGGACGAGGAGCTGCGGCGCGTGCTACCCGTGGTGGAGGCCGTGCATGTGCGCTTCCCGGAGGCCTGGCTGAGCGTGGACACCTGGCGGGCGCCGGTGGCGAAGGCCGCCGTGGAAGCGGGTGCCGGGCTGGTGAACGACATCGGTGCCGGGCTGCTGGACCCAGCCATGCTGCCCATGGTGGCGCGGCTCGGCGTTCCGTACGTGGCCATGCACATGCAGGGAACCCCGGCCACCATGCAACAGGACCCGCGCTATGACGACGTCGTGACGGAGGTGGTGCACTTTCTGAGCGGACGGCTACGAGCGGCGCACGACGCGGGCATCGCCGATGTGCTGCTGGACCCGGGCTTCGGCTTCGGCAAGACCACCGCCCACAACTACGCCCTGCTGCGGGCCCTACCCCGCCTGAAGCTGTTGGGCGCGCCGCTGCTGGTGGGGCTTTCCCGCAAGCGCATGATCAACCAGGTGCTCGGCACCGACCCTTCCGAGGCGTTGAACGGCACCACCGTCCTGAACACCCTGGCCCTGGAGCACGGTGCGGACATCCTGCGTGTGCACGATGTGCGGGAAGCGGTGGAGGCCGTGAAGCTGGTGGCCGCCTTCCGCAATTAGAAATCGACGCGCTTGCGCTTGCGGCGGCTGGTCCCGGACCCGCTCGATGTCCCCTTCACCCCCTTGTGCTTGTGGAAGGCGTGCTCGTAGTGGGCCATCACCCGCGAGAGCTCCCGGCGGACCCGTTCGGTATGCTCGGTGTCCCAGGTCAGGTTGCGGATGCTGTGCCGGTAATGGGCCTCGGCCACGGGCTTTTCCAGGATGCTGAAGTCCACCCCGTCGATCCAGAGGAACATCGTCATCTGGAGGTCCATGTCGTAGAACGGCACATCGGGGATCGGAGGCACCTCACGCGTGTCGATGCGCACATGCTTCGTTACGCGGCCCTGGCCGGAGAACCAGACGAGGTACTCGTAGCCCCGCTCCAGGATCAGCTCGTACTCGCCATTCCGGCCGGTGACCACGGTCTCCCGATCGATGCTGTCCTTCACCAGACGCACCTGCATGTCCTTGAGCCCGTCCCCGCTGAAGTAGTCCGTGACCTGACCGTGCAACTGGATGTAGAAGGCCTGCGCCTCGGTCCACGGGCCGAGCACGAAGAGCAAAAGGGTCGGGAGCACAGACCACCGCGCCATGGCGGCAAAGGTACCCCGGGCCATCAAGCTTAACGTGACCTTCGTCCCGTGTTCACCCCGGCTTCACATGGAGAGCGCTGCCGGCGGTAATTTTGCCGGCCTTTCATCATGGACGCCGCCCGTCTTCAATTGCGCATCCGACGTACGCTCCGCATCACCCTGGCCTGGGTGGTGGTGGGGTTGGTGAGCGCGCTGTTCGAGGACAACGTGCTGGCGCGGCACGGTGTGCCCGGTGACCTGAAACGCTTGCTGGACCAGCACTTCTGGCGGTTCGCCCTGGCCGGCCTGGTGGGTGGCGGGGTGTACATCTTCCTGCTGCGCGACCGCCTGCGGCGGCTGAACTTCATCAAGGCCTTCGGGCTGATGGCCGTGCTGGTGGTGCTGGTGGTGACGGCGGTGAACGCCTTCCTGCCTGAACTCCTGACCGGGGAGGACGCAAGCGTGGCCTTCAACGACCGGGTGATGAGCCTTCATTTCGCCGGCCAGTGCGTGTTCTGGGTCCTGCTCGTGGGCGGCACCATGCTCATGGTCCGCATCAACGATCAACAGGGCGGCCGCGGCGGCATCGACCACCTGCTGGGGCGGTACGACAAGCCGCGCACCGAGCTTCGGGTGTTCATGTTCCTGGACATGCGCTCCTCCACCTCCATCGCCGAACAGCTGGGGCATGTGAAGTACTTCGCCCTGCTGAACCGGGTGTATGCAGACATCACCGACCCGATCATCGACAGCGGCGGGGAGATCTACCAGTACGTGGGCGACGAGATCAGCGTGAGCTGGCCGTTGCGCCGGGGGATCCGCAAGCAGCGGGCCCTGCGCTGTTTCTTCCGCATCCGCCGGAAGCTGAAGGAGCGCTCCCCGGACTACCAGGCCCGTTGGGGCATCGCACCCATCTTCAAGGCCGGTTTCCACTACGGACCGGTGACCATGGGCCAGGTGGGGCTGGTGAAGAAGGAGCTGATCTTCAGCGGTGACGTGGTGAACACCGCCGCACGGATCCAGAACAGCTGCAACGCCTACGGAGTGGACAACCTGATCAGCAAGGAGCTGCTGGACCTGATGCGTCCGCCGGCCGAGCGCTTTGAGCGCCGGGAGATCGGTGAGATCGAGCTGAAGGGCAAGCGGCAGGCCGTGGGCCTGTGGACCGTGGAGCCCAGGAACGGTCAGTAGAACACGTCCGTCCGGCCGTCCTGCCAGATGAAGCGTTCGCCCCGATGGCCCGGGAACAGCACCGCCTGCCCGTGGACCTCGAACCAGGGATAGGCCCCGTCCTTGGTGAGGCGCACCACCCGTCCCCCGGTGGACCGCCGGATCCCCCGATCGAGGTCCAGCCAGGTGATGGTGCCCCCGCGCACCTCCCAGTGTTCGGGAATGTGCTCCGACAGGGTGAGGGATGAGCCGCCCACTTCGGTGCGCCAGGCCCCGCGCTCCACGAAGACCAAGGTGCTGTCCGAGACCCGGAACATGCTGGGCATGGTATCCGTCAACGTGACCACCTCACCATCCCGATACACCCGCAGCCGGCCGGCCAGGTCCGTGAAGCCCACCAGACCCAGCCCGGCCTGGAACTGCCTCGGGGGGGCACCGGAAAGCTCCTGGACGCCGCGGTGGTCCCAGACCTGGAACCGATCCTGTCCATCCACATAAGCGACCAGATCACCGCCAGCGGCCACGCGTGCGTTCGGGCAATCATCGCACAGGAGGTGCAGACCACCCCGGTGGAAGAGGACCAGGCGACCTGCCGATCGATCATGGAAGAGCAGGGTGTTCGACCCGTTCACCCACTGGGGACCTCCGGCCTCCCGGCCGACCTCGGCCACCACCTGCACGCCACCGCGCCACCAGACCTTCAACTGCGCATCGGCCTTGTCGTGGAAGACCACGAGGCTGTCGCCCACGGTGAAGCGCCCGGCCTGTCCGGCGAGCACATGCACACGTCCGCCGGCGTGGACCTTGAGGGAATCGCCGGACCTCCAGGCCACGAGCCGCCCGCTCCGGAGCACGGTGTCCACGGGTGGCCGTTGCAGCGACCTCACCTTGCGGAGCTCATCCTCCACGGCCATCAGGCCCTCCTGATGGTCCAGGAACACGACCGGTCCGGCGCCGGGGTAGATCGCCCTTGGGGCTTGTTCCGCGAGGACCTCGAACCTTCCCTGGTCCCAGGCCACGAAGCGCCCGTCCGGCATGCTGAAGGGAACGAGCTGTTGGGCCCGGCCGTGCGAGGCCAGCGCGATCAGGAACAGCAGCTGAAGGGCACGGATCATGGCTCGGGGGCGATGCGGTCCACGCTGCGGACGGAGAGCTCCCGTTTCCGGCCCCGCACCGGCATCACCTGCTCCTCTCCAAAGCGGAACCGGGAGCCCGGGTCGGGAATGCGCTCAAGGAGCCCGCTGCTCACCAGCAACCGGGCCTTCATGCTCTTGCACAGGCCCAGCATGCGGGAGACCGTGTTCATGACGTCGCCACTGAAATCGATCGCCCGCTTGATGTGCCCGATCTGCGCGGAGATCAGCCGCCCGCCGTGCAGCGCACCGCGGTACTCCGGCACCACACCGAACTCCTGCTCCAGCTCGGCCGCATGGTCCTGGATCCGGTCCTGGATATCGAAATAGAGGTCCAGGCAGTTCGCTTCGCGAAGTCCCGTGCGCATGGGCCAGGTGAAGATCACCTCATCGCCGATGTACTTGTGGATGTCCGCCTCGTTGCGGAGCAGGGCGTCCGTCATCAACGAATAGGTCGTGTTCAGGAACCGGTAGTAGTGCAGGTCGCCCAAGCGTTCGGCCAGGGCCGTACTGCCCACGAGGTCCATCGTGAGCACGATCCGTTCCTCGGCGGTGGGGCGGTCATAGCGGCCGAGCAACAGGCCCAGGAACATGCGGCGCCCCATCAGTTCCTCGAGCTGCACCACCACGATCGCGATGGACGAGACCACCGCGACACGGAGGGCCATCCGGTAGAAGGAGGCCTGCGCGAAGAGTCCGCCCACGTGCAACGGCTGATCGTCGAAGCCGGGCAGCAGCACGTCAGGCTCGGCGATCAGGGCCAGCGAGAGCAGCAGCACGGTGAACAGGTTCACCAACAGCACCTTGCCCAGGATCTGGAGCGGGATGGCCAGGGCACGGAAACGCCGGCCCAGAAAGAACTCCTCGAGCACACCGGTCCACAGTCCCAGCAACGACCAGGCACCGAAGTAGGTGCGGCCCCGATCACCACTGAACAAGGTGAGCATCCACGCCACGGCCAGCGTGATGAGCCCGTACTTGAGAAGCTTGCGGAGCTTGTATCGGGTGATCGCCGTCAAGGGGGCCGAAGATAGCGGGCAACGCCCCGGCGGGTGCACCTTTGCACCATGGTCTCCGCCCGTTGGCTGAGTTATCTGTGGCCTGTCCGGGTCGCCCAAGGGACGGGAGCACATGGCCCGCTCGAGCTCACGTGGGAGAACGGGCGGCTGGTGGTCAATTCGGACCAGGCGAACCAGAGCCATGGCGCCCTGCACCGGGTGTGGCAACGGGTCCTGGCCGAAGCGGAGGGGGCCGTCCGGGAGGCGGGCTCCGTGCTGCTGTTGGGATTGGGCACCGGCAGTGTGGTCCACATCCTGCGGCAGGAGCTGGGCCTGGACACCCCCATCACCGCCCTGGAGGACGACCCGCTCATGATCCAGTGGGGAAGGGAACACTTCGGTCTGGACAAGGTCGAGGCGCTCCGGGTGGTTCAGGGTGATGCGCTGTCCGGTCTGGAGGGGCTGCATGCCACCTACGACCTGGTGGTCGTGGACGTGTTCGAGGACCTCGACATCCCACCCGGCTGGGAGAACGGGGAAGCGGTGAACGCCGTGATGCAGAGGACCTCTCCAGGGGGCCTGGTGCTCTGGAACACCATTTCCAGGAACCCGGAGCAGGCCGGACGCATCGCCGGACTTCGCGGCCAGCTGCGTACGTGGAGCGCGGAATGCCGCGAGATGCACATGGAACGCATCAACACCGTGTTCATGGTCAGGCGTCATTCCGGCCGCTGAGGACGTCCTGGGCATGTAATTTGCACCGCTGGAAGAGATGGTGATCGGAGCACGAAATGGAAGCGGCCTGGGCGTGCTGGCATTCCTCCTTCTGGGGGGGGGCGCCTGGGCACAGCCCCAGTGCTCCTTCAACATGGGCCCCGACCAGACGATCTGTGACGGGGCTTCCGCCACCATTTCAGCGCCAGGCGGTTATGCGAACTACCTCTGGAGCACGGGGGCGACCGGTTCGTCCATCTCCGTCCAGACCGCCGGCACGTATTCCTGCCAGATCACCTACGACACCGGGAACCTGGTGAACAACGGTGATTTCAGTGCCGGGAACACCGGGTTCAGCACGTTCTACAACTACAACCCCAACCTGCAACAGGAGGGCAACTACTACATCGGTTCCAACGCCGGGCAGTACCATCCGTTCTGGCAGGGCTTCGGCAACCAGTTCCTGATGGTGAACGCCGGCCTGTTCCAGTTCTTCTGGAACTTCTGGTGCCAGACGATCACCGTATGCCCCGGGCAGACCTACACCCTCAGCTACCAGGCCGCCAACCTGTCCGATGTGGGTCCGGCCAACATCCAATGGGTGATCGATGGAGCGGCGCAACCGGCCATGCAGGTCACCGGGTTCCTCGGTACCTGGAACACGTACACGACCACCTGGACCGCGGGAGTGGGACAGACCAGCGCGGACATCTGCCTGCGGATGATCAACACCTCCGGCGTGGGCCATGACCTCGGGATCGATGACATTTCCGTTTCCGCGCAGATCGTGATGACCGATGCGGTGGACGTGAGCGTGCTCCCCGTGCCCGTGGTGGACCTGGGACCCGACATCAGCACCTGCGCAGGAACCCCGGTGGTGCTCGATGCCACCACGCCCGGGGCCCTGGGATACCTCTGGAGCACCGGGGCCACCAGCGCCACGATCAGCCCGGGGGTCTCCGCCACGTACTGGGTGGAGGTGGCCGGGCCCTCCGGTTGCCCCGGATCGGACACCGTGGTCGTGGACCTGCTTCCGGCTCCCATTGTCGATCTCGGGCCTGACCTCGACCTCTGTCCGGGCACCACCACCACCCTGGACGCCACCTCGGCGGGCGCCTCCTACCTGTGGAACACGGGGGCCACCAGCGGCACCCTGCAGGTGGGACCGGGGAACTATTCCGTGACCGTGACGAGCAACGGCTGCTCCAGCATGGACGCCATCACCATCGGATCGCTTCCGGCACCGACGGTGGACCTGGGGCCCGATACCACCTTGTGCCCGGGTGCCTCCCTCCTGCTCGACGCCACGACCCCCGGTGTCTCCTACCTCTGGCAGGATGCCAGCATGGGCAGCACCCTCCTCGCTTCACAGGCCGGCACGTACCACGTTACCGTGACCAACGGGTCCAACTGCATCGACCAGGACACCGTGCTCGTTTCCTATGCCACGGTGACCCCGGTCGACCTGGGACCGGACACCACCATCTGCAGCGGCACCAGCCTGACCCTGGACGCCAGCGTGCCAGGGGCCACCGGCTACCAATGGAACACCGGGGGGGCCGGCCCCACCATCCAGGTCAACACGGCCGGCAACTACTCGGTGACCGTGGACCAGTCCGGCTGCAGCAGCACCGATCAGGTCCAGGTCTCCGTGCTCCAGGCGCCCGCGGTCTTCCTGGGTACGGATACGACCCTGTGCCCGGGGGCGAGCGTGCTGCTGGACGCGACCACGCCGGGCGCCAGCTACCTCTGGCAGGACGGAAGCACTGCACCGACCCTGCTCGCGGACCAGCCCGGCACCTACTGGGTCGAGGTGGAAGTGGGCGGAGCCTGTCCGGGGCGGGACACCATCCAGGTGGCCTTCGTCTCGCAGGCCGCGCTGGACCTGGGACCTGACGTGGTGCTCTGCCAGGGTGAACAGGTACTGCTCGACGGCACCCTGCCCGGTGCCACCAGCTACCTCTGGAGCACGGGTGCCAACACACCCACCCTGCAGGTGTCCACCGCAGGCACCTACTGGGTGGAGGCGGGATCCGGGAACTGCTCGGTGCGGGACACCGTCCTGGTGAACGTACTCCCGGCACCATCCCCATTGCTCGGACCGGACACCACCTTGTGCGTCGGCGAGGTGCTTCAACTCGACGCGAACGCGCCCGGATCGACCCTGCTCTGGTCCACCGGGGCCACCAGTGCCACCATCCAGGTGCAGAACTCGGGAAGCTATTGGGTGCAGGCAACGCTCGGCCCGTGCACCGCGGCGGACACGATCCTTGTCACCTTCCAGCCGCCACCCGTGGTGGACCTGGGCATGGACACCACGCTCTGCATGGGAAGCACGCTGACCCTGCAGCCGCCGGCCACAGGCACCACCACGTGGAGCACAGGGGCGATCGGAGGTGCGCTCGTCATCAGCACGGCAGGCACCTATTGGGCCCAGGTGGACCTGGGTAGTTGCTCGGCAAGCGATACGGTGGTGGTGTCCATGGCCCCGGTCCCTGTGGTGGACCTCGGGACCGACACCACGATCTGTCAGGGCAACACGCTTCAACTGGACGTGGCCCAGGCCGGGGCCACCTACCTGTGGAGCGACGGCAGCGACCAGGCCACCCTGTCCGTGAACACCGCCGGGGACTATTGGGTGCAGGTGGACCTGGGGGCCTGTCAGGCTTCGGATACGATCGCTGTTGCGGTGGAGGCTCCGCCGGCGGTGGACCTGGGGACGGACACCACCCTGTGCGCCGGTCAGACCCTGCTGATGGACGCCTTCGTGAGCGGCGGCTCCTACCTCTGGCAGGATGGGTCGGGGCAATCGACCTTCACGGCCTCCCAGGCGGGCACCTACTGGGTGCAGGTCACGGTCTCCGGCTGTCCGGCCAGCGATACCCTGGTGATCGATGCCGTGTTGCAGGTCACCGCGGAACTGGGTCCGGACACGACGCTTTGTTCGGGCCAGGACCTGGTGTTGGACGTGTTGCAAGCCGGTGCCGACTATCTGTGGAGCGATGGCACCGCACAACCCAGCCTGACCGTGAACTCGGCCGGGACGTATTGGGTGGAGGTTTCGCTGAACGGTTGCGACGCTTCGGATACGATCCTGGTCGACGTGGTGAACGCGACGGCGTTCGACCTGGGCCCTGACCTGGACATCTGCCCCCAGGACAACGTGGTGATCGTCTCCGGTGCCGCGCCGGGAAGCATCACCTGGTCCGACGGCTCGCAGGACCCCGACCTGACCGTGTCCGGCCCTGGAACGTTCTGGGCCGTCGTGGAAGTGAACGGCTGCTTCCTGTCCGACACGGTGCAGGTAGTGGCCGTGGACCTGGCGATCCCCGATCTGGGTGATGACCTGACGGCCTGCCTGGGTGACACCGTGGTCCTTGCCGTGGATCCGGAGGGGGCCGATGTGCTCTGGTCTGACGGTTCCGCCCTGGACAGCCTGGTCGTTACCGGGGACGGCGTGTTCTCCGTGACCCTGACGGGGAACGGCTGTCAGACCACGGACGAGGTCGGCATCACCTTCGTGGACCCGGGCATGGCCTTGGACCTGGGGCCGGACCAGGGGCTGTGCACAGGTGATCAACTGGTGCTGGATGCCGGCCCCGGTTGGAGCGACCTGCTCTGGAACACGGGCAGCACGTCACGGACCCTGTTGGTGCTGCGGCCCGGCGTCTACTCGGTGGAAGCGGAAGGCCCCTGCGGCCTATCCCAGGATGAGATCGTGATCCAGGAGGAGGATTGCGCCCTCCTGGTCCATGTGCCCAACGCGTTCACGCCCAACAACGACGGGTACAATGACGTGTTCGTGCCGGTGCTGAACGGGATCCCGATGGAATACGAGTTCGTGATCTTCGATCGCTGGGGATCGCCCGTGTTCGAGTCGGAAGAGCCGGGCAAGGCCTGGGATGGCTCCATCGATGGGTCCTTGGTACAGGACGGCGTGTTCGCCTGGAAGCTCCACTACAAGGCCCTGACACCGCTGGGCCTGCAGGTGGAGGACCTCCTGGGTCACGTGGTCGTGCTGCGCTAGGGCCTGGGCGCGTCGAACCCCTCCTCCTTCCAGATGGCCCGCCGATCGGACAAGCGGATGTAGGCGGTGCGTTCCGCCAGTTCCACCTGAACGACGCCTCCCTCCATCAGGGTGCAGGCATCGTATCCAGGCGCGATCGACTCCGAGCCATCTCCATCAAGGACGCCTGCACGGCCTTCCACTTCGCAGGTCCGATGGCCAAAGGTCAGGGGACCGATCACCTCGTAGCGCAGCGGGGTGACCAAGCTGCCCGTGCTGTCGATGATGCCCATGAGGCCATCCTGCAGGACCAGCGCCTGGCCCTGCTCGAACTCGCCCATGCGATCGAACTTCGGTTTGAGGACGAGGTTCCCCTGGCGGTCGGCGAGCCCCCACTTTCCGTTCTTCCGCACTGGTGCCACACCACCTTGCATGGTACCCACGTCCTGGAAACGAAGGGGCAGCATCACCTGCCCGCCGGCGTCAAGAAGCCCTCGAAGTCCCTTGCGCTGCACCCGCAGTTGCCCGTCCACCGGATCGCCCCAGTTCGCCACGCCTTCTCCCGCCTCGTACTCCAGCGGCACCCGGATCCGTCCAAGCTGGTCCACATAGCCGCAGCGACCCTCCTTCACCACCAAGGCCAGGCTGTCCCTGAAGGGTCCGATGTGGTCGTATTCCACCGGCAGCAGCAGATCGCCGAAGGGACTGATCAAGCCCATCCGTTCGTTGACCCTGACCCGGGCCACGCCTTGATCGAACCGGTCCACCCAGTCATATGCGAAGGGCACCACGGTATCGCCCTTCATCCCGATCACCCCCACCTTGCCCGCTGCCCGCACCACGGCACATCCGCTCCGGAAGGTGCCCGCCGCATCGAACTGGAAGGGGATCACCACGTCGCCGCGTCCATCGATGTAGCCGTACCTCCCGTCCCGTGACGCGAAGGCCAGGCCGTTGTGGAACTCGCCCACCTCCTCGAACACCAGGGGCACCACGAGCTCTCCGTTCCGGTCCACGGCCCCGGCACGGCCTCCGCGTTCCACGGTGGCGGTGCCTTCCACCAGGTCATAGACCTCGTCGTACACGATGTCGACCACCACCTGGCCCGCCTTGTTGATGGTCCCGACCCGGTCATCGAGCCCCACCTGCGCCTGCCCTTCCTGGAAGGGTTCCACCCAGTCGTACACGGCCTTGATGCGTTCCACCCCGGTCGTGTCCAGAAAGCCCCAGCGGCCGTCCTTCCGGAACGGGAGCAGGATGGTGGAGGCGGTCTTGTAGTCGTTCACCAGCTCATCGATGAACGGATAGTCGGGGTAATCCTGCAGGAAGCGGGTGATGGTACCCACGCTCAGGTCCTTGGTGTACAGTTCATAGATGCTTCGCCAGGCGTCCGGAACGCGCTGGTTGGTCGGGTAGCGCTGAATGAACCGGTGGAACTCCACGGCTGTTCTATGCGGTGTGCTGGCCCGATAAATGGCATCCTCGGCATCACGTACATGGGGACTTTCAGGATGTTCGCGGATGAAGCGCTCGAAGGAGGCGATGTCCCCGTCCGCCGTGGCTTCCCGGAACACGGCCTCCTGCAGCCTGGTCCGGGCCTCATAGACCTCCCGCGCACCGGGATAGCGGTCCAGGAAGTCGCGGTAGGCGGCGGCCGTGTTGTTCTCGCGGGCCTGCATGAACGCAAGGTGGTCACGCACCGCCCGGGCCTCCTCGGTATGCGTACTGCCCAGGTACGTGGCCAGGTAGCGCTCGTAGGCGGCAATGGTGTGCTGTGCCGTGGTCTCCTCCCAGGCCTTGTCGAAGACCCGTCGCTGCTGCGTGGCGATCGCCTCGGCATCCACCCCGAGCGGGGCGATGCGTTCACGTTCCTTGAGCGGTGCCGCACCGTAGGCGACCTCCGCGCGCCGGATGAAGGCGAACGCCGAGTCGAGGTGGTAGAACGGATTGTCCGCCCTGCCCGAGATCACACTGAGGCCGTACCAGGACGCGGCCGGGTGCTTCCCCGTCTGCTTCAGGAGGCGTTCCCTCGCCTGGAAATAGTCATACCGCTCCAACGCGGCGAACGCCTTCTTCAGCGCTCCCGGCTGGGCCTGCGCGGTGAACGCGGCAAGGACCGCCAGCAACAGCACCGGACACCGACCTTTCCTGCCCATCAGCGGTCAAAAGTAGCCCGGTGTTCACGCGGCCGGGGCCACCTTTGCGGCGCGCCTTCGACCACCGATCGTTGATGGACGACACCCTCCACCGCATCCAACGGCACTTCACGCCACGGAACGCCCGTCTGGCCTTGACGGTGATCGCGCTGCTCTCCCTGGGCTTCGGGCTGGCGCTGCGGAACGTCCGGCTGGACCACGACTTCGAGCGCTTCTTCCCCACCGACGATCCGGAACTGGACCGCTACCTGGCCTTCCGCGAACGGTTCGGCAACGACAACGACTTCCTGCTGATCGCGGCAGGACACGCCCCCAGCGTGTTCCAGGGGGACTTCCTGCGACGGGTGGACGGTCTGGCGGAGGACCTCCGCGGGCTGCCGGATGTGGTGAGCGTGACCAGCCCCACGGACCTGGAGGACGTGCGGGTGACCCCCGCCGGTGTGTTCCGGGTGCCGTGGCTCCGGCTGGACAACGACACCCTGCTCGCCCTCGACTCGGCCCGGGTGTGGCGCGACGACCGGATGCGGGAGAACTTCTTCAGCGCCGACGGGGACGCCCTGCTGGTGGTGATGCTCACCGCGCCGGACCTCTCCAAGGAGCGTAGCGACAGCCTGCTGCTGGCCACCGAGGCCGTGCTGGCGGGGTCCGGCATCGACGACCTGCGGGTGGCCGGGCGCATCCACGGGCAGTACTACTACATCCAGAAGATGCTGCGGGAGCTGGTGCTCTTCTTCACCGCGTCGGTGCTGCTGCTCGCGATCTTCCTGGCCATCACCTTCCGGGCCGCCTGGGGGGTGCTGGTACCCATCGGCGTGGTGGCGCTCACGGTGCTCTGGCAGGTGGGCCTCATGACCCTGATGGGGCAGCCGATCACGGTACTCACCATGCTGCTGCCCACCATCCTGTTCGTGGTGGGCATGAGCGATGTGGTGCACATCGTGGAGCGCTACATCGAGGCCCTGCGTCTGGGGCGTTCGCGCACCATGGCCCTGGCCGTGAGCTTCCGCGAGGTGGGGCTTGCCACCCTGCTCACCTCGGTGACCACGGCGATCGGCTTCGGCACATTGATCAGCAGCAGCATCCCCCCCATCCGCGAGTTCGGCATCTTCACGGCCATCGGCGTGGGGCTGGCGCTGGTGCTGGCCTTCACCCTGTTGCCCGCGGTGCTGGTGCTGGTGCCCACGCCCGTGCGGGCCCGGGAGCGGGCGCTGGGCTGGCAGCGTGGCCTGGCGGCCGTGTTCCGCTGGGTGCTGCGGAACCGCAAGGGGATCCTGGCCGCTTTCGCGGTGCTGGCCGTGGCCAGCTTCGGCATGCTCTTCCGCTTGAAGGTGAACAACTTCCTGCTGGAGGACTGGCCCGAGGACGACCCGCACAAGGTGGACTTCCACTACTTCGAGGACCACTTCGGCGGGGTGCGGCCCTTCGAGATGGAGGTGCGGGTGACGGCCCCGGGGCGCGATGTGTGGGACCTGGACGTGCTGCGACAGACCGAGGTGGTGCAGGACCACCTGGAGCAGGAGTACGGCGTGGGCGCCGTGCTTTCGCCCGTCACCGTGATCAAGAGCCTGAACCAGGCCTTCAACGGGGGATCGGCGGAGTTCTTCCGGATCCCGGAGGACAGCGCCACCGTGCGCCGGCTGGTGAAGCGGGCCGCCCTGTTCGCGGGCAGGCAGGGGCTGGACGTGCTGGTCTCCGAGGATGGGCGAACGGCCCGCATCAGCGGGCGCATGCGTGATGCCGGCGGCCATGTGCACCGCGGCCTGAACGCCACCCTGGACAGCCTGGTGGCCGCCCGGACCGATCCCCAGCTCGTGGCCTTCCACCAGACCGGCATGGCCTACCTGATCGACCGGAACAACGAGAAGTTGAGCGGCCAGCTGATCGGCGGGCTCTCGGTGGCCTTCCTCATCATCGGCGGCATCATGGCCTGGGTGTTCCGCGATCCCCGGATGACGCTGATCGCCCTGGTGCCCAACGTGATCCCCCTGCTCTTCGTGGGCGGTTTCATGGGGCTGGTGGGCATCGACATCAAGGTGAGCACGGCCATCATCTTCACCATCGCCTTCGGCATCGCGGTGGACGACACGATCCACATGCTGGGCAAGCTGCGCATCGAACTGGCCAAGGGGCGCACGGTGCCCTATGCCATGAAGCGGGCCTTCTTCAGCGCGGGCAAGGCGGTCACCGTCACCAGCATCATGCTGTGCTCGGGCTTCATCTCCCTGGTGTTCTCGGACTTCGCCAGCGTGTTCTACATGGGCCTGCTGGTGAGCATCACGCTGGCCATGGCCGTGGTGGCCGACCTGTTGCTGCTGCCGGTGCTGGTCCTGTACTTCCTGCGCCGCCGGTAACCCGATGCTGCCTATCTTGGGGAAAAGCCCCGCATCATGGAAGTCCTCTGGCCCCTGCTCATGATCATCGCCCTCTTCGTGTTCGGCGCCTTCATGGCCAAGCGGCTTCAGACCCGCAAGCGGAAACGGAAACGGGCCTGACATCAGGCCCGCTCACCGCGCTTGGTCAGGTCCGATCAGAGCTCGTTGTAGGTCATCATGAACTCCTCATCGTCCGCGAAGAGGTCCTTGGCCTTGTCCATCATGGACTTGGCGGAAGCACGATCACCCTGCTCCTTCATGATGTCGGCATACGTGACCATGCCGAACTTCAGGAGCTTCTTCTGGTCCTCAGGCAGTCGTGACAGGTCCGGATTCGCCTGCATGGCGGCGTCAAAGGACTTCATGGTCTCCTCGGCCTCGCGGGCCAGGTTGTCCTTCAACTGGCAGTTGGCCAGCATGAGCCAGGCCCCGGGGTTCTCCACGTAGTAGCCCGCCATGTAGTCGTAGTACTTCTTGGCACGGCTCCACTTCTCGTCGCTCAGTTCGATCTCCGCCAACCCCATGGCCAGCACGTTCAGGTCGGCCCAGTAGTCCTCATAATTGGCGAAGAATTCGGCCTCCTTGTCCTTCTTCCTGTACTTCTCGGCGTACTTGAGCGCATCCCTGGAGGCCTTGGGGTAGTCCTCGTTGAACTCCTCCAGCTTGGACATCTCGTACAGGGACATGGACATGTACAGGTACGGGAGCGGGTCCTTTCGGGTATCGTCGTTGACGGTGTAGTTCTCCGCCTTGGCCAGGCACTTCTCGTAATTCTCGTCCACGAACAGCACGAGCAGGTCCTCGTAGACGTGCTTCTGGGCGGTGGCGGTGAAGGCGGTGAAGGCCAGCAAGGCAGCGGCAAGGAAGGTCCTCATGGTCTTGGCGTTGGTGCGATGTGGTGCAAGAACGATGCCGGAAAGTTAACGGAAGGGGGATGGACGTTGCATGTTGCATGTTGGAGGTTGGAGGTTGGGGGTTGGGGGTTGGAGGTTGAATGCTGGAGGTTGGAGGTTGGGGGTTGCACCTGTTGACACTCGTCCCTTGACACTTGACACTTGATACGTGGCCCTGGACCCTTGGCACCCACCCGCTCCGCTTTCAGCCCTTAGCGTTCAGCCTTCCGTTGACCGAACTTCGCGCCATGCGCATCGATATCCTCTCGGCCGTTCCCCGCATGCTCGATGGCTTTCTTCAGGAGAGCATCCTGGGTCGGGCACGGAGCAAGGGGCTGGCCGAGGTGCACGTGCATGACCTGCGCGATTGGAGCACGGACAAGCACCGACGGATCGACGACTACAGCTTCGGCGGCGGTGCGGGCATGGTCATGTCCGTGGAACCCATCCACCGGGCCATCACGGAACTGCAGGGGCAGCGCTCCTACGAGGAGGTCATCTACCTGAGCCCGGATGGGGACCTGTTCGACCAGCCGATGGCCAACCGGCTGAGCGGGGGGGGCGACCTGATCCTGCTTTGCGGACATTATAAAGGAGTTGATGAAAGGGTTCGTGAACACTTGATAACCAAAGAGATATCGATAGGCAACTTCGTCCTGACCGGAGGGGAACTGCCCGCTGCCATCATCAGTGATGCGGTGATCCGATTGATCCCCGGCGTGCTGGGCGACGAGACCTCCGCCCTGAGCGATTCGTTCCAGGACGGTCTGGTGTCTCCGCCGGTGTACACCCGGCCGGCCGAATACCTCGGGTGGAAGGTGCCTGAGGTGCTCTTGAGCGGGCATGAGGCCCGCATCGCTGCCTGGAGGCTGGAGCAAGCCCAGGCACGCACCCGCGAGCGGCGGCCCGGCCTCTTGGAAGATGACGACCCGACCATGGCGGAGAGATGACTTTTCCGTAATATTGCGGCCCCGAAAGCGGGACCTACCCCGCCCGACATCGCCCCAGCGTCATGGAAAAGATCAAGCAACTGGCCAAGGAGTTCACCCCGGTGAAGGAATTCCCCTCGTTCAAGGCCGGCGACACCGTCACGGTGCACTACCGCATCACCGAGGGCAACAAGGAGCGCATCCAGCAGTTCCAGGGCGTGGTCATCCAGCGCAAGGGAACCGGCCCTTCGGCCACCTTCACGGTGCGTAAGATGAGCAACAACGTGGGGGTGGAACGGATCTTCCCCATCGGTTCACCCTTCATCGAGCAGATCGATGTGAACAAGGTGGGTGCCGTTCGTCGGGCCCGCATCTTCTACCTCCGCGAGCGCCGTGGCAAGAGCGCCCGGATCAAGGAGAAGCGTCAGCTGGTCACCAAGAAGTGACCCTCCGCCAGACATCCTGAAAGCCCCGGCACCGCCGGGGCTTTCCCATTCCCGGGATCGAGGCTCCGCAGGACCGGTCCCTGACGCACCTTCAAGCCATGACCCGACCGGCCGGCTGCCTTAGTTTCGCGGGGTCGTCATGGCCACCCTTCTCCACGTTGACGGTCTCTCCTTTTCTTATGGCGAGCGATCCGTGCTGCGGGGGGTGGACCTTGACCTGAAGGCCGGCGAACTGCTGGTGGTGGTGGGTCCCAGCGGCTGCGGAAAAAGCACCCTGCTGCGCTGCATCGCCGGATTGGAGCGACCTGCCGCCGGGCGCGTCGTGCTCGGAGGTGATGTGTTGAGCGACGGGAAGCGTTTCCTGCCGCCCGAGCAGCGCCCCGTGGGCATGGTATTCCAGGGACTGGCGCTCTTCCCCCACCTCACCGTGGCCGGCAACGTGGGCTTCGGACTGGCTCACCTGCCCAAGGCCGAGCGACGGCAGCGTGTCGCGGCCGAACTGGAGGCCGTAGGCCTTTCCGACCTGGCCGATCGGCAGCCCCACCAGCTTTCCGGTGGTCAGCAACAACGGGTGGCCATCGCCCGCAGCCTGGTCCGCAGGCCCCGCCTCATGCTCATGGACGAACCCTTCAGCGACCTGGACACCGACACCCGCGCCAGCGTGCGGCAGGAGGTGCTGCAGATCCTCCGCGCCCACGGCACCGCGGCCATCGTGGTCACCCATGATCGGGAGGACGCCGAGGCCCTGGCGGACCGGAAGGTGGGGATGGAGGATGGGGCCCTGCGGGAAATGTGGAAATGATGGGAATGTGGGAATGTGGAAATGCCCCCCGCCCCCCGAGCACGTCCTTTGAGGTCCATTGGGTGTCCATTGCCCGGCTGAATGAGCACTGACCGCCTTGCCCAATTGCAGGCTCTGCTGGCCGAAGAGCCCGGGGACGTGTTCCTGCGTTACGCCATCGCCCTGGAACTCAGGCGACTGGAGCGGATGGACGAGGCCATGATGCACTTGGAGGACCTGCTGACCGACCATCCGGAGCATGTGCCGAGCCACCACCAATTGGCCCTGATGTACGCCTCACTCGGGCGCATCCCCGAGGCTGTCGAAGCCGCCAAGGCAGGGGCGTTGCAGGCCCTGGTGCAGGGTGACCGGAAGGCCCGTGCCGAGCTGTTGGAGCTGGTGGCCGGCCTCACCGACGAGGACGACGGACCATGAAGCGTTCGCACGGGCTTCTGCTGGTCGCGGGCCTGCTGCTGCTGGCCGGTTGGCGGGTGCATCCCTGGTTGGCCGTGAACGCGCCCACCGATGCCCGTGTCCTGGCCGTGGAAGGCTGGCTGCCCACCGATCGGATGCCCGAGGTCGTCACCCTTGCCCGGGAACGGGGAGCGGAACGGATCTATGTGACCGGCACCGAGCGGGTCTTCGCCTACTACATCTGGCCCGGGGAACGCCTGGAAATGGACCTCGGGCAGCCTTTCACGGGCACGCTCTCCCTGGACGCCAGCGGCGTGGGTGGTGGCTTCCGGCTGTTGGGTGATGGGCGAACGCTTCTGGAGCACACCGTGACCGGGACTCCTCAGGTATTCACGACCACCGTCGAGGACCCTGTCCGGGACCTGGAACTGCAGACCCTCCCGAACGGTGCCTCACCGGACGCGCCGCAGCTCTTCATCAAGGACCTGCACGTGAACGGCACCGACGTGCACCGGAGGATGCGCTCACTAAGGCGCATCAGGGCCAACGGCGACACCCTGACCGGAACGCCCACCCATGCCGAAGCCGCGGCCGAGGCCCTGATCGCCGCAGGCTGGCCGGCCGACCGGCTGGTGGTGCTGCCCGTGACGGATGCCGAAGGAGGCCGGAGCGCGGCCAACGCCCAAGCCCTGGCGCAGGCCTTTCGACGGGACGGGATCAACGCCGTGGACCTGGTGACCCTGGGTGTGCATGCACGCCGTTCCGGTCGCCTGCTGCAACGGGCTTCGGGCGAGGAGGTCCAAGTGGGTGTGATCTCCCTGGCCGACCCGGAATGCCCGGCAGGTACCTGGTGGCTGCAAGGAAGCGGCTGGGCCAAGGTGGCCAAGGAGCTCGTTGCACTCTGCCGGGACTGACGGCCGGCGACCTACCTTGTCCTCATGGAAGCCTTGGTCCGCCCCACGACCGACGAGATGCCCCCCTACCTGGCCGGCTACGTGGCGAAGGCCGAAGGCAATGACCTGCTCCACGCCCTGCAGAAGGCCTCGGACACGCTATGGGACACCGTGTACCGCATTCCCACGGGCATGGCCGGCCACCGGTACGCGCCGGACAAATGGACCATCCGAGAGCTCTTCCAACACCTGGTGGACACCGAACGGGTGTTCCAGTACCGGGCGCTGAGCTTTGCCCGTGGGGACACCACGCCCCTTCCCGGATTCGACGAGAACGCCTGGGCGGCGGCCTCCCGGGCCGAGGAACGCGAGTTCCACCGGATCCTGCGGGAGCACGACCAGGTGCGCGGGGCGTCGCTGGCCCTGTTCCGCAGCTTCGGACCCGACCAACTGATGGCCAAGGGCACGGCCGACGGGAAGACCTGCACCGTGCGTACCCTGGGCTGGGCCATCGCCGGACACGTGGTGCACCACATGACCGTGGTGCGCGAGCGCTATCTTTCGTAGGATGCGCACCATCCACGACTGGTTCGACGAGTACGGCGAAAGCCACCGGCACCCGACCAACAAGCTGGTGCACTGGGTGTGCGTGCCCGTGATCTTCTTCAGCGTCATCGGTCTGTTGCGCAGCATTCCCGTGGTGTTCCTCGAAGAACCGATCCGATTGGACATGGCCGGCGTGGTGGTGCTGCTCGGCCTGCTCTTCTACCTGCGGCTGAGCCTGCGCATGTTCCTGGGCATGTTGCTCTGGTGCCTGTTCTGTCTGTGGGGTACCGCCTGGCTCTCCGCGCATGCCCCATGGCCCCTCTGGGCCTTGAGCCTGGGCCTGTTCACGGCCGCCTGGATCGGTCAGTTCATCGGGCACAGGATCGAGGGGAAGAAACCGAGCTTCCTCAAGGACCTGGCCTTCCTGCTGATCGGTCCCGCCTGGTTGATGGGCTTCATCTACCGGCGTTTCGGCATCGCCTACTGAGCCACCTTCCGGAAGTACACCGGCTGGTGCGCCCCACAGCGTTCCGGGTGGAACAGGCATACCAGGTCCTGCAGCTGAACGTCCGGTTCCAACAGGGCACGCCCGAACAGGTCGCTGGTCGCGGAATTCGCGGCGAACAACACCCCCTTGGTGAACACCGGCAGGGCCAGCAGCCTCGTATCGTGAAGGGCCAGATCGGAGGGGGTCGGGCCGGGCTGACCGTGGACCTCCACCACCATGCCCCAGGCATCCGCGTCCCGGCCTTCGACCAGCAGGCGTTCCAGGTCCACGGCCACGTTGTCGGCCCCGGTGCTGTCCGCGAAGAGCGGTCGTGCCCCGGCATCACGGAGCAGCGTGGCCATGTGGCTTCGCCCTGAAGGCACCCACCACGTACCCTGCCAGGCACTGCCGAAGAACACGGAAGGCCCATCGTTCGACCCGACCACCTGCCGTTCGTAGCGCGCTTCGGTCCGGCGGAAGAGGCTGTCGGCCAGCTCCTCGGTGCCCGTCAGCAGGCCGAAGAAGCGCAGCCACTCCGCCCGTCCCAAGGGGTGGTGTTCCAGGTACTCGGCCACCTGGACCACCGGGGCTGCGCCATCCGGTGGCAGGGCAAGGGCCTCCCGCCCGAAGGGATAGGCGAGCACGGCCTCCGGCGCCAGGGACACCACCAATTCCCGGTCCATGCCGGCCTCGCCACCCACGTTCCGGATGGAGCCGGCATCCAGCGCAGCGCGCACTTCGGGTTCCCGCACGCGCTCCACCTCCGCCATGCCCGCGATCGTGGCCACCTGCCCCAGGTCGGCCAGGTAGCTTGCGTGGGTGGTGCTCAGGAGCACCATGCGTGCCAGCGGAACCTCCAGGACCGCATCGGCCGCCGGCAGACCCTTGGCGGCCTCGCCCAGATCGTAGGTCCCGGCAGTATCGGACCTCCCCCCGGGCCCGAACACGATGATCCGGCGCTGATCGTTCCGGCGCAGGACGGTGAAGGCCTCGGCATGGACGGGCGCCTCCTCGGTCCACTGGCCTGTCGTTCGGGGAGGACCCGGATCACACCCGATGAACAGGAGCAGACCAAGCCCGGCGAAGCACCTCATCGGAGCTCCCGGATCAGCTGCAGCAGGTTGTCCCGGACACTGTCGCGGCCACGGGCCACGGCCGAGACCTCCTGATGGGCCGGGTGGTGCGGCGGTTCGCCATCATCCACTTCACCACGTGGTGCTCCGTCCCAGAGGTAACGGACCAGGGGCATGCGGAGCACCAGTCCGCTGGCCGGGGCCTTCACATCCAGCGTGCGGCCGCCGCAATAGGCCAGGGCGTTGGTGCCCGTGGCCTCGCCCACGAGCCGGGCCCTTCCGCTGCGACCGGCCAGGATGCTCAGGGCCGCCCCGGCCTCCCGGGTCCCGCCATCCTGCACGATGTACACCTTGCCTCCAAAGGCCTTCCGGACAGGGTCCATCGGTTCCAACCGGGGATCGTCCGGTCGCAGGAGGTAGACCTCGTTGCGGTCCGGGAGATACTGGGCGTTCACACTCGCATAGTAGGCCTCACTGTCGGCGCTCTTCACAAAACCCTTGGGAGGGGACATCGAACGCACGCTCATGCCCTGCACCACACGGAAGGGCTCCTCCGCGAAGCGGGAAAAGACCTCCTCGGCCATGTGCAGCTCGCGTCCTGCAGCCCCCCGCACATCGATCACCAGCACTTCCACCTCCCGGTCCCGGAGGTGCGTGTTCAACTCATCGAGGAACCGGTCCGTGCGAATGCCGGCGGCCCGCAATCGGTCCTGATCGAAGGTCTCCAGCCGCAACCAGGTCGTGGCCAGATCATCGTGATGCACGTAGTGCCAGGGAGTGAGCACATCGGCCTCCAAGGGGCGCATGGAACGATCCATCTCCTCCAGGGTGAGCGACGCGATCCGTGTGGTGTGTTCCTCGCCATCCGGGGTGTGGTACCGGATATCGTGTTGGGGGTCACGTCCCACGAAGCGGTCATACAGTTCCGGGAACCGCTCTTCGATCATGCGGTCGGCATATCCCGCCCCACAACCGCGGGAGACGATACCAGCCCGCATCCGGCCAAGGACCTCGCCGACCGGAAGGCCGTCGATGGCCAGGATGCTACTGCCCGGGGGAATGCTCCCAAACCCCTTCAGCTCATCCTCCAGCACCAGGACCTCCTCACAGACACGCACCTCCAAGGGCAGCAGGAGCACCTGTTGCCGGTACCAGTCCCGATCGACCCCGGGGTCCTCCAACACGGTGTTCGGATCGCCCAAACGATGAAGCAACGGCTGAATGGCCGCAGCGAACCGTTCGTGTGCAAGGGGTACCGTGATGGAGCGCGACAGGCTGTCGATGGTCCGGTCCAGTGCGGCGCGGGTCACGTACCGGTAGGGATCGGGATGCGCGGCATGCAGGGCCTGGCGGAACACCTCCAGGTCCTCCCGCAGGTGCTCCGGGTAGATCAGAGCCCGCTCGCCGTCCTGGGCCCGTACGGGGACCATGAGGCACAGCAGGATCGGAACGAGCAGCCGCGACACCTGCTTCACGCTGCAAAAGTACGGGGAACGGAAAGGGCCCCGGACCCCGGATGAACTCCGGGGACGGGGCCCTTCGTGGTGCTCATGGGACCGGCGCTCAGGCCTTCACGGAAGCCTTGGGGGCAGCGGCAAGCACCTCCTCGCTCACGCCGTCCTTGTACTTCGCGAAGTTGTCGTTGAACTGGCGGGCCAGGTGCTCGGCCTGCTTGTCGTAGGCGTCCTTGTCCTTCCAGGTGCTGCGGGGATCCAGGACCTCGTCGGGCACCCCCGGGCAGTTGGCCGGGAAGCTCACGCCGAACACCGGGTGCTCCTTGTAGTCCACCTGGTCCAGCTCGCCGCGCAGGGCGGCGGTGATCATGGCGCGGGTGAACTTGAGCTTCATGCGTTCGCCGGTGCCGTAGGCGCCGCCGCTCCAGCCGGTGTTCACCAGCCAGATGCGCACGTTGTGCTCACGCATCTTCTCGCCCAGCATCTCGGCATAGCGGCCGGGGTGCAGGGGCAGGAAGGGGGCGCCGAAACAGGCGCTGAACACGGTCTTCGGCTCGGTGATGCCGGCCTCGGTGCCGGCCACCTTCGCCGTGTAGCCACTGATGAAGTGGTACATGGCCTGGCCCGGGGTCAGCTTGCTGATCGGGGGCAATACGCCGTAGGCGTCGCAGGTCAGGAAGAAGATGTTCTTCGGATGGCCGCCCATGCTGGGCACCGCGGTGTTGTCGATGTGGTGGAGCGGATAGCTCACCCGGGTGTTCTCGGTCTTGGAGCCGTCGGCGAAATCGACCGTGGTGGAGCCCTCCTCGAACACGATGTTCTCCAAGAGGGCGCCGAACTTGATGGCGTCCCAGATCTGGGGCTCCTTCTCGGCGCTCAGGTCGATGCACTTGGCGTAGCAGCCGCCCTCGAAGTTGAACACGCCCCGGTCGCTCCAGCCATGCTCGTCGTCGCCGATGAGCTTGCGGTGCGGGTCGGCGCTCAGGGTGGTCTTGCCGGTGCCGCTCAGGCCGAAGAACACGGCCGTGTCTCCATCGGCACCGATGTTGGCGCTGCAGTGCATGCTCAGGACCTGCCGCTCCTGCGGAAGCACGTAGTTGAGCACGGTGAAGATGCCCTTCTTGATCTCGCCGGTGTAGCCCGTGCCCCCGATGATGATCATCTTCCGGGTGAAGCTGATGATGGCGAAGTTGCGCTGGCGGGTGCCGTCCTTCTCCGGATCGGCCTGGAAACCCGGGGCGCAGACCACATGCCACTCAGGCTCGAAGTCCTCGAGCTCGGCATGGGTGGGGCGCAGGAACATGTTGCTGGCGAAGAGGGCGCTCCAGGGGAGCTCGGCCACCACGCGCAGGTTCAGCTTGTAGTCGGGGTCGGCGCAGGCGTAGGCGTCCTTGATGTACACCTCCCGGTTCATCAGGTAGGCGCACAGCTTGTCGTACAGCGCGTCGAACTTGTCGGCGTCGAAGGGGATGTTGACATCGCCCCACCACACGGTGTCGGCGGTCTTGTCGTCCTTCACACAGAACTTGTCCTTGGGGCTGCGGCCGGTGAACTCGCCGGTGTCGATGGCCAGGGCGCCGCTGTCGGCGAACACGCCCTCGCCGCTCACGATGGTCTGCTCGATCAGCTCGGCAGGCTCCAGGTTCCAGTAGGCATCGCCCACGTGTCCCAGCCCGATCGTCGCCAGATCCGCCTTCTTCGGCTTCTTCCCGAACTCCTCCATGTGTTTGTGGTTGGAATGAGGGGTCAAAATTAGGTCCTTTCCCGGTGCCGGGAAGTTGACCCCGGTCAGTCGCCCTTCCGAAGGGCCGCCACGAACAAGGCCGCCCACCCGGCGATCAGGCACAGCCCGCCCAGGGGCGTGATGGGCCCCAGCACCGGGGTCCAGCCCTCCAGCCCCAGAGGACCACGCAGGGCCAGCAGGTACAGCGAGCCGCAGAAGAGCAGCATGCCGGTGAGGAAGAGCGTCCGTACGAGGGCGAAGAAGCGCCGGGCGATGCGCCCGTCGACCGCCGCGAGTCCCAGCAGGGCCAGGGCATGGTAGAACTGGTAGTTGGCGGCCGTGGTCCAGTTGTGGTAGGCGCGGGCATCCACCCGCTGCTCCACCCCGTGGGCCCCGAAGGCGCCAAGGGCCACGGCCAGCATGCCGATGAAGGCCGCCCAGGCGAGGGTGCTGCGCTGCATGGGGCAAAGATCGGACGGGCGGCCCGAACGCACGAAGCCCCCGCCGGGGCAGGGGCTTCGCCAAGGGTCTGGGCTTCCTCAGTTGCCGAGCTTGTTCATCTCGGCCTCGAAGGTCTCCTTGAACTTCTCGTAGTCGTAGTCGATGCGCAGGCGCTCGTCCTGGCTCAGGCGCTCGTTGTAGGCGCTGAGCAGGTCCTGGGCGCTGAGCTCGATGGCCACGTAGGTCTTGTAGTTGCCGCTGTCGGTCACCTTCATGGTGCGCTCGCAGATGGTCTTGGTGCCGCTGAGCTTCTGGTCCAGCACCTCGCGGGTGAGGCCCTCGAAACGCTCGGCGACCTCCTCGCGGTTGTTCATCTCGCGGCTGTTCACGTAGTTGTCGATCACGCCCTTGATCTGGGTGTTGATCGCGCTGGCCAGTTCGGCACGGGCGTTGGCCATGGCCTTCTTCTTGGCGGTGGCCTGGTCCATGCTCTCGCCCAGGGCGTTGGCTCGGAAGGCCTCGTTGTTGGTGAAGTACTCCGGACCGGAGCAGAGGACGGTCACCTCCACCTCACCGCTGGGAGCGGGGGTCTCGGTCACTTCCTTCTTCTTCTTGCAGGCGGTCATCCCCCCGGCCAACATGAGGGCGGCGAGGATCACCAGCGAGGGGCGGTGGATGTTCATGGTCTTCATCGGTGGGGGATGTTGGTTCGTTGTCTGAAAGGGGCTTTGCCAATAGCGTGCCAAACTACGGCACGTCCCGTCATTCCTTACATGATCGCGTCCATCATGGCCGGGGCCAGTTCGCGGCGCACCTCCTGCACGGCCTTCTTGTAGGCCTCCAGGCCGGCCTTGGTGAAGTTGAGCTGCACGCCCTTCACGCCCTGCCGGCCGCCTTCGTAGATCACCTCGCGGCTGCGGCGGTCGCGGAAGCTGAAACTGATGTCCAGGTAGGCGGTGTAGAAGCCGTTGGAGCTCCCCCCCTCCCGGGTGTTGGCGTTCACCAGCATCAACAGGTCGGCGTCCTGCTCGCGGTCCACGAAGCGGAAGCCCTTGGTGGAAAGCTCCTCCCGCAGGGCCAGGGCCGCTCCTCCATCGGAGATCGCCTCGCCGAAGTTCTTCTCCAGGCTCTGCATGTGCACCCGTGGCATGGTGACATCGATCGGCACGCGACGCTCCGGGGTGTTCAGGCTGGCCACGAGCGGGGCGGCAAGCCCGTTGTCGAGGTCCTCGGGTACCAGGGCCTCCATGTCCAGCCGGACCACCACCTCGGGATTGATCGCGTCCAGTTGGATGCGCTGCACGAGCGTCCGGGCCTGGCCGTCGCCATCGGTGTTCCGCTTCTCCACCACCTTTCCGGCCGACCCCGGATAGCTCACCACCAGCGGAAGCTGGCGCAGGTCGGCAGCGGTGCCGGTGCCGTCGAAGCGCGCGGTGATCAACAATTCGCGCTTGAAGCGCCCATCGTAGCCCAGGGCACAACGCTCGGGCAGGATACCGATGCGGACACCGGCCACCGTGCGTTGCAGCACATCGTAGAGCTCGTTGGCGAGCACCACCTGCCGGCCCTCCACCTCCACCTGGTCGCTCTCGCCCCAGTAGTCCTTGATGGCCAGCAGCGCGCGGAGGTCGTGCGCCACGGCACCCTTCAGGTCGCCCTCGGAAAGGCTGGTGCGGGCCCTGGCATAGAGGTCGGTGGCCTGGTCCATGGCGCGCTGCTTGCGCTCGGCCTTGATGCGGGCGTGCTCGGCCTTGCTGAGGCGGTAGTAGGTCCAGTACTCGTGTTCGTTCTCCCAGGTATCGACCAGCTCGAAGCCCTCCAACTGCTCGCTGGTGCTGGTGCGGATGTTGCTGGTGAAGGACTCGCTGAAGCTGGTCTTCCGGTCCAGGGTGTACAGCAGGCTGTTGCCCTCCACCCGCACGCTGATCTCGCTGGCGAGGTCGTTGAGCGCGTTCTTCTTGGCGGTCTCCTGGAAATCGGGGCGTGCCTTGGCCGCCAGCCCCACGCCCACGTAGTAGGCATCGCTCACAGGGCGTGAACCCACCCAGGAAGGGCGGGCCGGAGCGGCGGGCGGCGGAGTGGTGACCACGGGTTCCGCACCCTTGCATCCGGCCACCAGGGCCAGTCCGATCAGCAGCGTCCGCATCATGGCAGTTTGGAGGCCAGGTCCTGGCGTACGGCCTCGGCCACGGTGTTGCTGGTCTTGCGCAGCAGGTCGTTGCTGATCACCGAGATGGGCTTCATCTCGCGGCTGGCGCTCAGCAGTCCGGCCAGCTCACTGCGGGCGTTCCGTGCGGTGTTCACCAGGCCGTTCCGTTCCGGGAACAGGTTCTCCCGGTTCCCCTGGTAGTCGGCGTAATAGATGTGGTCCGTGCTGCTGTCCTCCACGATGCGGGAGAGCAGCACCTCACCGGTCTCCAGGGAGACGAGCTTGTAGCTGAACGAGACGCTGACCCGGTCCTGCCGGTAGTACTCGGCATACTTCACCGGCTTGTACTTGGTCTCGTAGTAATACTTGCCCGTCTCGGAGTTCAGCTGACGTACGCGGTAGCTTTCGAATCCGGTCTTGGTACTGCGCTGCAGCTGTCCGGGCTCCTCGCGGTAGTCGATCACGTTGCCCATGAGCACGGCCTGCGCGCCCATCAGGTTGCCCACCTGCACGGCCGTGGCCTCGTCCACGACACCACTGAGCCCCAGGCGCTGTTCCTCCAGGATGCGGTCGATGTTCTCGCGGTCCACGACCTTGATGAAGGGATCGTCCAGTTCCGTGAGCGCCGTGGTGGCGTAGGCCTGCACCCGTGCGGCCATCTCCTTCTGGCGCACCGAGCTGGTGAAGGGCAGCACACCGATGGAATAGCGACCGAGGGTCACTGCCTGATCGCGCAGCTCCCGGGCGTCCTTGTAACCCGCGTCCTTGGCCACCACCTTGTCCAGCTCGTCGTAGGCCTTGCGGTAGTGACCGCCCTCCAGATCGGCCTTGCCCTGCCGGTAGAGCGGCTCCAGGTAGGCCAGGGCCTGCAGGCTGTTGGCGTCCTTGTAGTCCGGCTCCAGCTTGGCGATCTCGGCGAAGGTGGCCTCGGCACCTTTGAAGTCCTGCTTCTCCAGCAGGCTCTGCCCCCGCTCGTAGAGTTCCACCAGGAACTCCCCCTTCACCTCCTCGAAATCACGCTTGTAGTGATCGGGGATCTCCAGTTGCACACCGACCCGCCGGGCACGCTCCAGGTAGGACTTGCCATCGAGGTAGGCATCGACGGCCTCGCGCTTCTGTCCGCCCATGCTGAACGCCTTGAAGAAGTTGCTCAGCTTGTCGTCCAGGACCTGTTGACCGGTCTTCTTGAGGCCGATGGTGGCGTCGATGTTCTTGTTGTTGCGCACCAGGGCCTGGTAGTAGAAGTCGGCCGCCTCGGAGTACATGCCGGCCTCATCGAGCTTGTCCGCCTTCTTCGAGTAGGACTTCGACCCGGAACAACCGGCCATGAGCAGGACGGCTGCCAGTCCGAGCATCAGGTGGATGTGTGGGGTACGCATGATGAAGCAGGTTTTGGGTCCCGGCTCAGCGGGCCTCGATGTACTCGTTCAGCTCCTCCATGGAGCTTTCGAAGGTGAAGGCATCGCTCACCTTGTAGTAGTTGCCGATGTCGTAGGTGTGGTCGTAGGCGTACTTCGCCAGATCGAGCTTGCTGTCCTCGAAGGAGAACACGCCGATGAGGTCGCGCACCTGGGCGGCGGTGAAGCACCGGTCGCGGGCCACCTGCTTGGCCAGGGAGAGCTTGGTGTCCTCGAAGCTCTTGCCGGCAACGCTGTTCTTCAGGTCGTTGAACTCGCCGTCGTTCATGGGCCAGGGACAGCCGATCGGACCACTGTAGCCGGGCATGCTGTAGGCGGCGGGTTCCTCGCGAACGGGCTCCACCGGGTCCATGTCGGCCATGGTGGTGGTGGTCGTGGTGGTGGTGGTCGTGGTGCGGGAGGTCATGGTGGGGTCGGTCACCTTCACTCCCATCTGGATGCCCACGCCGTTGATGTCCATGCTCATGTCCACGCCTTCGCCCGTGTCGCCGCCCTCCTCCACCACGGTGACGGAGGTGGTCTGCTGCACGCCGCCGACGGTGGTGGTCTGTGTGGCGGTACTGGCGGGCTTGGTCCGGGTGGCCGGAGCATCGGCCACGAAGCCTGCGGGGTCGGGCTTGGCGGGCTCCTTGGCGGCGGCGGTGCCCAGGGCGGCCTCACCGGAGGGCCGAAGCACGCGCTTGCCCTTCTTGTTGGTGGTGACCATCAGCGTGTACTCACGGCCCAGGTCGAAGTAGCCACCCTGCTTGATGGGCTCCAGGGAGGCGTCCTGGAACTGCACCATGAGCATGGGCGTCTCGTTCCGGATGCCGGTGGCCACCACCCGGGTGGCGGGTTCCTCGTTGTAGCGCTGGCCGTCGACCACCAAGGTGAAGGCCTGCCCGTCGTCCGAGAATACGACCAGGTCCATGGTCTGTGCGGAAAGCTGGCCTGCTCCCAGGGCCATGGCCAGCGTAAGAGCGAAATGTCTCATGGGTCGAAGTGATCAGGGTTGGCGAATTTAGGCGGTTCTGGCAAGGGCAAGGTCCGTGCCAAAAGCGGTCCAAGGTCCATCGGCCCGGGTCTCGCATCTTTGCCGCCCCGGTACCGATCAAACCGGGCTGTTGCATGCGGAAGATCCTCATCCTGGGCGCCGGACGTTCGGCGGCCTCCCTGATCACCTACCTGGTGGAAAAGGCCGGTGAACAAGATTGGCGCGTGACCGTGGCCGACCGCTCTCCGGAGCAGGCCCGGAAACTCGTCGGCGCGGCCGGCGATGCGGCCGATGTGGTGGCCTTGGACGCCTCTGATGCCGGGGCCCGGGGCGCCCTGGTCGCATCGCACGACCTCGTGATCAGCATGCTGCCGGCGGCCATGCACATGGACGTCGTGCACGACTGCCTGCAACACCGGAAGCACGTGCTCACACCCTCCTATGTGCCCAAGGAGATGTGGGCACTGGACGCCCAGGCGAAGGAGGCCGGACTGGTCTTCCTGAACGAATTGGGCCTCGATCCGGGGATCGACCACCTGAGCGCCATGCGCATCCTGGACCGGCTGCGGGCTGAAGGTGCTTCGCTCGAAGCCTTCGAGAGCTACACCGGCGGATTGGTGGCGCCGGAGAGCGACGACAACCCCTGGGGCTACAAGTTCAGCTGGAACCCGCGCAACGTGGTGCTGGCCGGGCAGGGAGGGGCGGCCTGCTTCATCCGCGATGGGCGCTACCGCTACATCCCCTACCACCGGCTGTTCACCCGGGTGCAGCACATCGAGGTGCCCGGCTACGGGGCCTTCGACGGCTATGCGAACCGCGATTCGCTGAAGTACCGCAAGGTCTACGGGCTGGAGGACATCCCGACCCTGATCCGCGGCACCCTGCGCCGGCAGGGCTTCTGTGCCGCCTGGAACGTGTTCGTACAACTGGGCTGCACGGACGACAGCTACGCCATGGAAGTACCAGCGGACATGACCTGGTCCTCCTTCTTCGACGCCTTCCTTCCCCCCGCGCCCGATGGCGACCTGCGCGCCAGCCTGTCGGGATACCTGGGACTGGACCCGACCGGCCAGGTCATGGACCAGCTGGACTGGCTGGGTGTGTTCGGCAACGAGCCGGTGGGGCTTACCGCAGGCAGCCCCGCCCAGCTCCTGCAACACCTGCTCGAGCAGAAATGGGCCCTGGGCGCCGGTGACAAGGACATGATCGTGATGCAGCACGTGTTCCGCTACGCCAGGGGCGCGGAACGGCGCAGGCTGAGCAGTTCCCTGGTGGTGGAAGGGCGCGACCGCACGGACACCGCCATGGCACGCACGGTGGGACTCCCCTTGGCCATCGCGGCACGGCTGGTGCTGAACGGTCAGGTGGCGGAGCGGGGAGTGCTGCTTCCCTTGTCGTCCGGATTGTACGATCCCATCCTCGATGAACTGGAGGAGTTGGGCATCGCCTTCCGCGAACAGGAGGAGGTGCTGCCCGACTAGAACTTCGTCATCAGGTCGCTGAGCAGGGACTGGTAGGCCGGGTCATAGCCCTCCGGACCATCGCCCTCCACGGTGATCTCCTGCTCTTGTACGGGCCCGTGCCTGCGCCGTAGTTCGAGCAGCACGCGCTTGGGCGGCCGGTGGGGCACATAGCGAACACGGCACCTCCGGTGGGGATGCAGGTCGTGTTCCGCGGCAAGGCCCAGGAACTCGGCCTCCCGACCGAGGGGGAGCACGACCGAGAAGCGGCCTTCCGGGGCCAGCACCCGGCCGGCCACCTCCAGCAGCTCCGCGAAGGTCAACCCCGCGTGGTGGCGGGCCAGGTTCCTCCGTTCATCGGGGGAAGCCGCCTCCCCGGCGTAGTAGGGCGGGTTGCAGACCACCACGTCGAAGGGCTCGGCGGAACGCAGGCGGCGGACGTCCATCGCATGCACACGCACCCGGTCGGGCCAGGGGCTGGCCGCCACGTTCTCCGCGGCCTGGGCGGCACTTTCGGGGTCCACCTCCACGGCATCGACCTGGGCCGCGGGAGCGCGCTGCGCGGCGATCAGGGCCAGCACGCCGGTGCCGGTGCCGATGTCCAGAACGCGCTCCACGCCAGACCAATCCGTCCAGCCGCCCAGTAGCAACCCATCGGTACCCACCTTCAGGGCGCAGCGATCCTGCCGCACACGGAACTGCTTGAAGTGGAAGACCGGCCCGGGCATCAGGCGCCCCGGTTCAGGTCCAGCAGCCCGGGAGGCAGCTTCACCAGCAGGATGCCCTCCTCCGCGTCGATGCCCTCGATCAGGTCGTCGGCCAGGGGGATCAGCACCTCCTCCTCACCATGCTGCACCACCAGCAGGGGGTTGCGCTTCGTGCCGTCAAGGGCGTTCACCTCGCCGACCTCCCCTGCCTCCCGATCCACCACGAGCAGGCCCACCAGCGACTCGGGGTCCCAACTCTCATCGCTGCCGTCGGTGAGCAGGCCCGGTGGCACGTACACCTCCCGACCCACGAGAAAGGCGGCCGCCTGGGGATCATCGATCTCGTCGAACTTGATCAGGGTTCCCTCGCGCCCATGCTCGCGGATGCTGGTGAAGAAGAAGGGCACCTGCTGTCCCTCGATGTCCACGAACAGCGAGCCATGGTCCTCGATCTCCTCCGGGCTCATGGCCTCGAGGTGGAGCCGGAGCTCGCCCAAATGCCCCCAGGTGCGGCCGAGCTTGCCGATACGGTGATGGCTTTCGGGGTCCATGGACCGGCAAATTAGCGCGTGGACCGGATTGGAATGAAGAAGGCCCGCATCCGGGGATGCAGGCCTTCGGTATGGTGGTGATCGCGGGGATCAGTCCTTCTTTTCCTCCCCGCCATCTTCGGCGGGCTTCTCCTCGGAGGCCGGTGCCTCTTCAGGAGCGGCTTCGGCGGCAGGAGCCTCCTCGGCTGCGGCTTCAGCGGCCGGAGCTTCTTCGGTGGCGGGAGCCTCCTCAGTGGCGGCTTCAGCAGCGGCCTCCTCGGCGGCGGCTTCGGCGGCACCTTCCTGGGCGAGCTTGGCGCTCAGGGCGGCGGCCATGTCGGCGGCCTTCTTCGTCTCAGCGGCCACGCGATCGGCCTCGGCCTTGGCGGCCTGCTCCTCCACGCTCTTACGCTTGCCTTCGATCTTGGTGTTCTTCTCGTTCAGCCACATGTCGAAGCGGCGCTGGGCCTCCTCCTCATTGAAGGCGCCCTTGCTCACTCCCCGCATCAGGTGGTCCATGTACAGGACACCGCGGTAGCTCAGGATGGCCTTGCAGGTGTCGCTGGGCTGGGCCCCCTTCCGGTACCACTCCAAGGCCCTGTCGAAGTTCAGCTCGACGAAGGCGGGCACCTGGTTGGGATCATAGGCCCCGATCCGCTCGATGTACCGGCCGTCGCGGGGCGAGCGGCTGTCGGCGATCACGATGTGGTAGTAGGGGCGGTTCTTCTTGCCTTTGCGTTGAAGGCGGATGCGGGTAGGCATGGTGCGTACGGTTAACCCTTTCTCGAAGGGGCCGCAAAAATAGGAAGAAAGTCCGTTGGTGACCCAGCCGGCATAAAAGTTCCTTGGAGCGGACCGAAGGAACCATCTTTGGGGCATGCGCACCTTCCTGTTCACGATCCTGCTGGCCCTCGCCTCCGGAGCCATGGCCCAGAACGACATCTTCGCCCTGGTGGTGGGCAACTGGCGCAACGGTCCGGTGCTGCTGAGCCCGGTGCTGGAGTCGAACGAGGCGGAGACCGACGTGATGCTCGTGGAGCCGCTTAGAAAGGAACATGCCTCCATGCGGGAGGCGAAGGACGTGGACGTGCTGCGCTTCTCGACGTACGAGATGGCCGAGGAGCATCGGCAGAGCCTCATTGCCAAGTACGGCCGACGAGGGATCACCGTGGTGGAGCTGCATGCGGCCACCGATGAGCGCAACGGTTCCGATCACTGACCCTTCCGCTGGCGGTCCAGCGCTCCACGCAACTGCCCCCGCACCTTCCTCCAGAAGGCCGGCGACCAGCCCAGCAGGATACCCGGCATGCCCAGCGCCTGCCGTGCCCAGCGCCACCGGTCGAAGGCATCGTCCTGGTGCAGGACCAGCCCGTCGCGCAGGGTGATCACCGTCCGTGCCTTATTCACCACCTGCCGGCCGGTGCGGGTGAAGGTGTAGCGGGCCTCCCAGCGCACCACGGCCCCCTCCTCCCCTTCGCGTTCCACCTCATAGGCGAGCTGCAGGTCGGTGCCCCGGGAAAGCAGCAGCTGCCACATGGCCCGCACCCCGTCCGCATCCAGGTGCCCGAACACCGGGTCGTGGAAGCGGGCCTCCGGATGGTAGCAGGCGTTCATGGCACGCCAGTCGTGTTGTTGCAGGGCGGTGTAGAAGCGGTGGGCGGGCGACACGATGACAAGGTAGGGACGCCGTGATCCACCTTCGATCGTTCGATCCTGTGGATAACTGATGCCCCTTCCTCCCGACCCTGCCGGGTACCTTTGAAGGCCTTCCACGACCTTCCCGTTCCGCGTTCCCGATGCCCACGTTCTCGCACCTCCACGTCCACACGCAGTTCAGCCTGCTGGACGGCGCCGCCGCCATCCCGAACCTGTACAAGAAGGCCGCCGCCGACGGGCAGCCCGCCCTGGCCATCACCGACCACGGCAACATGTTCGGGGTGTTCAAGTTCGTGGCCGAAGCGGGCAAGCACCGCAACGACGACGGCAGCCTGAAGGTGAAGCCCATCGTGGGCTGCGAGTTCTATGTGGTGGAGGACCGCCACAAGAAGCAGTTCACCCGCGAGGACCGCGACCAGCGCTGCCACCAGCTGATGCTGGCCAAGAACGCCACGGGCTACCGCAACCTGATGAAGCTCTGTTCGCTGGGCTACATCGAGGGCTTCTACAGCAAGTACCCGCGGATCGACAAGGAGTTGATCCTGAAGCACCACGAAGGACTGATCGCCACCACCTGCTGCCTGGCCGCCAGCGTGCCACGCACCATCCTGCGCAAGGGCGAGGAGGCCGGCCTCGAGGAGTTCAAGTGGTGGCTGGACCTCTTCGGCGAGGACTACTACATCGAACTGCAGCGGCACGGCATCCCCGAGCAGGACCAGGTGAACGAGGTGCTGCTGCGCTGGGCGAAGCAGTTCAACGTGCCGGTGATCGCCAGCAACGACAGCCACTACGTGGACCAGCAGGACGCCAACGCGCACGACATCCTGCTGTGCATCAACACCGGCGAGAAGCAGAGCACCCCCAAGGCCAAGGACTTCGACGACGAGATGGGCAAGCCCAAGGGCACCCGCTTCGCCTTCTACAACGACGAGTTCTTCTTCAAGACGCAGGCCGAGATGGCGGCCACGTTCAGCGACGTGCCCGAGGCGCTGGACAACACCAACGCCATCGTGGACAAGGTGGAGGTGCTGAAGCTGAAGCAGGACATCCTGCTGCCGCACTACGCCATCCCCGAGGGCTTCACCGACCAGGACGAGTACCTGACGCACCTGACCTACCAGGGCGCGGTGCAGCGCTACCTGAACGGCGACGGCGGGGTGGACAGCCTGGAACCACGGATCAAGGAGCGGCTGGACTTCGAGCTCTTCACCATCCGGACGATGGGCTTCGCGGGCTACTTCCTGATCACGCAGGACTTCATCAACAAGGGCCGGGAGATCGGCGTGATGGTGGGCCCGGGCCGGGGCAGCGCCGCCGGCAGTGCCGTGGCCTACTGCATCGGCATCACCAACATCGACCCCATCAAGTACGACCTGCTGTTCGAGCGCTTCCTGAACCCGGACCGCAAGAGCATGCCCGATATCGACACCGACTTCGACGACGAGGGGCGGCAGCGGGTGATCGACTACGTGGTGGACAAGTACGGGAGGAACCAGGTGGCGCAGATCGTCACCTACGGCACCATGGCGGCCAAGACCAGCATCCGCGACGCCGCCCGGGTGATGGACCTGCCGCTGGCCGATGCCGACCGCCTGGCCAAGCTGGTGCCCGAGAAGCCCGGCATCGAACTCGGCCGGCTGCTGCATGCGCCCATCGATGGCGACAAGAGCCTCCGGCAGAAGGAAGGGCTGATGGCCGATGACCTGGACAAGGTGAAGCAGCTGCGCGCCGTGTGGGAGTCGCAGACCCCCGAGGGCCAGGTGATGCGCGAGGCCGAGAAGCTCGAGGGCTCCGTGCGCGGCACCGGCGTGCATGCCGCGGGCATCATCATCGCCCCCAGCGACCTCACGGACATCATCCCGGTCTGCACCAGCAAGGACAGCGAGCTGCTGACCACCCAGTACGACGGGCGGGTGATCGAGGACGCCGGGGTGATCAAGATGGACTTCCTCGGGTTGAAGACGCTCACCATCATCCGCGACGCGCTGCGGATGATCCAGGCGAACCACGGGGTGGAGATCGACATCGACGCCATCCCGCTGGACGACGCGAAGACCCTGGCCCTCTACCAGCGGGCCGAGACCAACGGCACCTTCCAGTTCGAGAGCGCGGGCATGCAGAAGTACCTGCGCGAGCTGAAGCCCGACCAGTTCGCGGACCTGATCGCCATGAACGCGCTGTACCGGCCGGGTCCGCTGGAATACATCCCGAACTTCATCAAGCGCAAGCACGGGCAGGAGGCCATCGTGTACGACCTGCCCGAGATGGAGGAGTACCTCCACGAGACCTACGGCATCACCGTGTACCAGGAACAGGTGATGTTGCTGAGCCAGAAGCTGGCCGGCTTCAGCAAGGGCGATGCCGACGTGCTGCGCAAGGCGATGGGCAAGAAGGACCGCGCCACGCTGGACAAGATGAAGGGGAAGTTCCTGGAAGGCATCGCCGAACGGGGCTTCGACCCGAAGGTGTGCGCCAAGGTGTGGACCGACTGGGAGGCCTTCGCCCAGTACGCCTTCAACAAGAGCCACAGCACCTGCTACGCCTTCGTGGCCTACCAGACCGCCTGGCTGAAGGCCAACTACCCGGCCGAGTACATGGCCAGCGTGCTCACCCACAACCTGGCCAGCATCGACAAGGTCACCTTCTTCATGGAGGAATGCCGGCGCATGGGCATCCCCGTGCTGGGTCCCGACGTGAACGAGAGCCGCTACCCCTTCAGCGTGAACAAGGCCGGCCAGATCCGCTTCGGACTGGGCGGTGTGAAGGGCGTGGGCGAAGGCGCCGTGGAGGCCATCGTGCGTGAGCGCGAGGAGAACGGTCCCTACACCTCCATCCACGACCTGATGCGGCGGGTGGACCTGCGTGCCGCCAACCGCAAGGCCCTGGAGAGCCTGGCCCATGCCGGTGCCTTCGACGGGCTGGGCACGCTCCGCGCCCACTTCTTCCACAGCCCGGGCGAGGGTCGCCCCACCTGGATCGAGACGCTCGTGCGCTACGGCCAGCAGCACCAGGACGGTTCGGACAGCAGCCAGGTGAGCATGTTCGACGGCCTGGAGGACGAGGCCGCGGCCATCCCCGAACCGCCGGCTCCGGCGATCGACGAGTGGATCGCCCTCGAGAAATTGCACCACGAGAAAGAGGTGATCGGCTTCTACCTGAGCGGCCATCCGCTGGACGACCACCGACTGGAGATCAAGCACCTCTGCAACGTGACGCTGCCACAGTTGCAGGACCTGGCCCCCATCGCCAACCGCGAACTGGCCTTCCCCGGCATCGTGACGCGCGCCGAGCACCGCGTGAGCAAGAACGGCAAGCCCTTCGGCAGCATGAGCCTGGAGGACCACCACGGCAGCCACGACTTCATGCTCTTCGGCGAGGACTACCTGAAGTTCAAGCACTACCTGGTGCCTGGCACCCTGCTGTTCGTGAAGGCCCGCGCCACCGAGCGCACCTGGGGCCGCGACGAAGGCCAGCTGGAGCTGAAGGTCTCCCAGATCGACCTGCTGGGCGACGTGCGGGAGAAGTACATCACCGCCCTGCGCATCAGCTGCGAGGCCGAGAAGCTGAACGCCGACCTGGTGGAACTGCTCACCAGCACCCTGAAGAAGAACCCCGGTACCTGTCAACTGAAGCTGGCCCTTACCAGCACCGAGGAGCACTTCAGCGTGGAGCTGCCCAGCAAGGGATTGAACGTGGGCGTGAGCGAGGAACTGATCAACGCCCTGGAGCAGATCCCCGAGGTGAGCTACGCCTTGGGATGACAAGATGACGGGTATTCCGACGTGGCCCGGTAGTTGCCCGGGAAAGCATCCCGCTAACTTTGCATCTGAAACCTGACAAGCCGATGGCTATTGAACTGACCGACAACAACTTCGAAGAGCTGGCGCTGAAGAGCGACAAGCCCGTGATGGTGGACTTCTGGGCCGAATGGTGCGGCCCCTGCCGCATGGTGGGTCCCGTGGTGGAGGAGATCTCCAAGGAATACGACGGCAAGGCCGTGGTGGGCAAGGTCAACGTGGACCACAACCCCGGCATCAGCATGAAGTATGGCATCCGCAGCATCCCAACGATCCTGTTCTTCAAGAACGGCGAAGTGGTGGACCGCAGCGTGGGTGCCGTGCCCAAGGCCATGCTGGCCCAGAAGCTGGACGGCCAATTGGTCTGATCCCCATAGCGTGAATTCAGAAAGCCCGGGTGACTCCGGGCTTTCGACTTTCACACCCTTCTCACGAACCTCACCGTTCTGACCCGAACTTAGCGGTCCCCATGCCCATTGAACGGAAGCACTTCCAGGCGCTCAGCGCGCTCGAGTTCCACGCCCGCCAGGTGGTGGAGGGCTTCCTCGCGGGCCTTCACAAGAGCCCCTTCCACGGCTTCAGCGTGGAGTTCGCCGAGCACCGCGCCTACAACCGGGGCGAGAGCACCCGCCACATCGACTGGAAGCTCTATGCCCGCACGGACAAGCTGTTCGTGAAGCGCTACGAGGAGGAGACCAACCTGCGCTGCCAGCTCGTGATCGACGCCAGCAGCAGCATGTACTTCCCCGTGCTGCCGGCCGACAAGGAGGGCTGGAACAAGATCCGCTTCAGCGTGCACGCCGCCGCCGCGCTCATCACCCTGCTGCGCAAACAGCGCGATGCCATCGGCCTCACCGTGTTCGCGGACGACATCTCCGTGAGCGAACGCGCCCGCAGCAACGCCGCCCACCTGCGCCACCTGATGCAGGAACTGGAGCAGCTGCTGGCCACCGAGGCACCGGCGAAAGGGCGCGGCACCTCCGCCGTGGAGGCCCTGCACGACATCGCCCAGCGGGTGCACCGCCGCTCGCTGGTGGTGGTGTTCAGCGACATGATGGACAGCGCCGACCGCGAGGACGAGGTCTTCGACGCGCTGCAGCACCTGCGCTACAACAAGCACGACGTGATCCTCTTCCACGTGGTGGACCGCAAGGCCGAGCTGGACCTGGCGCTGGAGGACCGCCCCTACACCTTCGTGGACCTGGAAACGGGTGCCCAGGTGAAGGCCCACCCGGCCGAAGTGCGCGACGAGTACCGCAAGGCCATGGCCGAGCGCTGGCACCGCCTGAAGCTGAAGTGCGGCCAGTACCGCATCGAGCTCGTGGAGGCCGACATCAACGCCGGCTTCGAGCCCATCCTCACGGAGTTCCTGCTGAAGCGCAGCAAGTTGTACTGAGCAGGGTTGGGGGTTGGAGGTTGGAGGTTGAACGTTGGAGGTTGCATGTTGGCTTCCGGGGTGTACATTTGCACCCGCTCCGCTCAGCGGGGCACTGCCGGTCCGGTAGTTCAGCTGGTTAGAATGCCGGCCTGTCACGCCGGAGGTCGCGGGTTCGAGTCCCGTCCGGACCGCAGAGAGTGAAGCCCGCCGAATGGTGGGCTTCTTCATTTGGGATCGGTCCGGGCGGAGCGAGAAGCCTGTCCCGAGCCGAGGCCGAGGAACGAGGGAACGGTGGCGAGATATCGATGAATATTTTCATTACTTATTGAAACTTCATTCATTTCAACCTATCTTCGTCCCATGCAACTCCCCGAAGCCCGCCGGAAGTTCATCGAGGCCTGGGGCGCCTTTGGCAGCGCCTGGGGCATCAGCCGCACGATGGCCCAGGTCCATGCGCTGCTGCTGCTGGCCACCGAGCCGTTGAGCACGGACGACGTGATGGAGCAGCTGAACATCAGCCGGGGCAATGCGAACATGAACCTGCGGGCGCTGATCGACTGGGGCCTGGTGAGCAAGGTGCTGAAGCCCGGCGACCGCAAGGACCACTTCGAGGCCGAGAAGGACGTGTGGCGCATCGCCACGCAGATCACCCGCGAGCGCAAGAAGCGCGAACTGGAACCCATGGTGAAGCTGCTCTCCGAACTGGAGCGCACGGAGGGTGCCAGCAACGACGCCAAGGCCTTCCGCAAAGTGACCGGCGACCTGAAGGACCTGACCAGCCGCATCGATGCCGTGCTGGAGCGCACCACGCGCAGCGACGTGCAGTGGTTCCTGAAGGCGGCCTCCACCCTGTTGCGATGAACGGAACGAAGCTGATGGAACAGCACTTCCCGGATCCAAAACTTTCACTAATTCCTGAAACTATGATCACCGCGACCAAGCCGACACCGACCTCCACCCTGGAGCGGGACCCTGCCGTGCAGGCCCATTTCCATGCGGCGGCCGAGCTGTACCACCGGTGGAGCCCCGAAGGCCACCTGCACTTCGGCTACTGGGAGCCGGGCATGTGCGCGCTGCGGCGCGGCCCCATGCTGGCGCGGTTGGTGGACCGGGTGATGGAGGAGCTCCATCCGATGCCCGGCGACCTGTTGGCGGACCTGGGATGCGGGTACGGCGCCGCTGCCCGGCATGTGGCGAAGTCCCGTCCGGGTACCTGGGTCGACGGCTTCACCGTGGTGCCCGAGCAGGTGCAGGAGGGTCGTGTGCGCATCCTGGCCGATGGCCTGGCGGAGCGCGTGGACCTGCATGTGCGGGACTTCCGCGACACCGGACTGGGCACCGGCTCGGTGGATGGCGCCTTCGCCCTGGAGAGCATGTGCTACGCCAGCGGGCCGGACAAGCGGGACCTGGTGGAGGAACTGCACCGCATCCTGCGGCCGGGCGGGCGTTTCGCGGTGACCGACGGTTTCGTGATGAAGCCCTTGCGGAAGAACGGTCTTCGCGATCGGTTGCTCGGCGAGGTCTGTTCAGGTTGGGCGGTGCCGGAGTTCACCCAGCTCCACCCCTTCCTCCGGGCCTTGAAGGAAACAGGCTTCACCAACGTCGCCGTCACCGACCTGAGCCTCCGGGTGGCACCAAGCGCCTTCCATGCCCCGCACCTGGTGGTCCGCTGCCTGCTGGACCGCTGGACGGCCGGCGGATCCTTCGACACCGGGGAGCGCGCCCACCTGCGCAGCTGCCTGCTCGGGGTGCTCCTGGGCACCCTGCGCGGCACCTTCCATTACCTCCTGATCAGCGGCACCCGCACCTGATCCATGACACCACCCAGCACCATGAAGCTCCTCCATCGGTTACTACCCGACTTCACCCGCACCGACCGCCTGACCTACCAGCGCAACGTGGCGCTGCTGGCCCTGGCCAAGATGGCGGTGGACCTGTGCACATTGGTGGTGAGCCCGGGCACCGACCCGGCGTTGATCGCACTTTCCTGGGCCAACCCCTTTGCCGCCATCGCGCGCCTGCCACTGGCCGTCTGCCTGTCCACGGTGGGTTTCTTCGTCGGGCTCGTGTGGAACAGTGTTCGTCGCCTGCGCGACACCGGCCTGGCCGACTGGGCTGCCCTGCTGACCGCGATACCCTTCCTGAACGCGCTTGCCACGGTGGTGCTGGCCCTCCTGCCCTCCAAGCGGCGCACGGTCTGGGACCTGGTGTGAACCCGACCGGGCCGGCACCTGCCGCCGCCATCCCTCCCGCGCCCGTACCGTTCGTGTAGCTCCGCCGCCATCGGACTTCCTCCCGGGTAACTTCGCCCGTTCATGATCGAGCTGCGCGGCATCAAGAAGGCCTACCGCACCGGGAGCAACGTGCTGCAGGTGCTCAAGGGCATCGACCTGCACATCGGGCCGGGCGAACTGGTGAGCATCATGGGCAGTTCGGGCTCGGGGAAGAGCACCCTGCTGAACATCCTGGGCATCCTGGACAACTACGATGCCGGCAGCTACCACCTGGACGGCAAGCTGATCAAGGACCTGAGCGAGACCGAGAGCGCCGGGCTGCGCAGCCGCTACATCGGCTTCGTGTTCCAGAGCTTCAACCTGATCGGGTTCAAGAACGCGCTGGAGAACGTGGCGCTGCCGCTCTACTACCAGGGCGTGCCCCGGAAGAAGCGTCAGGAGAAGGCGCTGGAACTGCTGGAGCGCGTGGGCCTGAAGGAATGGGCGCACCACCTGCCGAACGAGCTGAGCGGCGGGCAGAAGCAGCGCGTGGCCATCGCCCGGGCGCTGATCAGCGACCCCAAGGTGATCCTGGCCGACGAACCCACCGGCGCGCTGGACAGCACCACCAGCCACGACGTGATGGACCTGCTCCTGAGCGTGAACCGCGACCTGGGGCTCACCGTGGTGATCGTGACGCACGAGCACGACATCGCCGCCATGACCAGCCGGTCCATCCACCTGAAGGACGGACGCATCGAGCGCGATGTGACGAACAAGCCCACCGCCGATGTTCGATAGGGAGAAGTGGGCCGAGATCTTCGACACCATCGGCAAGAACAAGCTGCGCACGGTGCTCACCGGCTTCAGCGTGTTCTGGGGCATCTTCATGCTCATCATCCTGCTGGGTGGCGGCCGGGGCCTGCGGAACGGCTTCGAGTACGACTTCCGCAATACCGCGGTGAACTCGATCAACATCTGGGGCGGTCAGACCAGCGTTCCCTGGCAGGGGCTGCCGGTGAACCGCGACATCCGGCTCACCATGCAGGACCTGGAGGCCATCCGGCACGGCATTCCCGGCCTGGAGCACATCAGCGGGGAGTACCGCCTGTGGCGCGGGCGCAGCCAGCTGAACTACGGCGAGAACTACGGCAACTTCACCATCAAGGGCATCCAGCCCGAATACCGGATGCTGGAGCAGCAGACGGTGATCGCCGGCCGGTTCATCAACGAGGTGGACCTGGCCGATGCCCGCAAGGTGATCGTGATCGCCGAGGACGCGCAGGAGAGCCTGTTCAAGGACGAGGACCCGCTGCACAAATGGCTGCAGGTGAACGGCATCCCGTTCGAGGTCGTGGGCATCTACCAATTCGAGTCCGGTGGCCGCGGACAGAACCAGAGCAGCTCGGTGTTCATTCCGCTCACCACCGCCCAGCGGGTGTTCAACGCGCACAACGACGTGGACCGCATCGCCTTCAGCTTCTCGGAGAGCACGCTCGCCGGGTCCAAGATGGCCGAGCAACGGGCCATCGGCATCCTGGCGCAGCGGCACCGGTTCGACCCCGCCGATGAGCGGGCGCTGTGGGTGGGCAACAACCTGGAGAACGCGGAGACCTTCGGTCAGGTGTTCAACGGGATCAGCGCCTTCCTCTGGATCATCGGCATCGGCACCATCATCGCCGGCATCGTGGGGGTGAGCAACATCATGCTGATCGTGGTGAAGGAGCGCACCCGGGAGATCGGGGTGCGCAAGGCGCTTGGCGCCACCCCGGCCAACGTGGTGGGGCAGGTGCTGCTGGAGGCCATCTTCGTGACCGGTCTGGCGGGCTACTTCGGGCTGGTGTGCGGGGTGGGCCTGCTGGAATGGCTCAGCGGCGTGATCCCGCCCAGCGAGATGTTCCGCCAACCCGAGGTGGACCTCACGATCGCCCTCTACGCCCTGGCCCTGCTGGTGGCCGCGGGCACCTTCGCCGGCTGGATCCCCGCCCGCCGCGCCGCCGCCATCCGTCCCATCGAAGCGTTGCGAGACGAATAGGTCATGTTCGACAGCGACCGTTGGAGCGAGATCTGGAACACGCTGAGCCGCAACAAGCTGCGCAGCTTCCTCACCATGTTCGGGGTGTTCTGGGGCATCTTCATGCTGGTGATCATGCTGGGCATGGGCCGTGGCCTCAGCACCGGCGTGCTGGGCAGCTTCGAGGGCTGGGCCACCAACAGCTGCTTCATCTGGACCATGCGCACCTCCATCCCCTACGAGGGCTTCCAGCGCGGGCGCCGGTTCGAGTTCGAGAACGCCGACATCGACGCCATCAAGCGGGGCGTGGAAGGTGTGGACGTGGTGGCGCCCCGGCTGCAGCTTGGCGGGTGGCGCGATGCCAACAACGTGAGCTACGGCAGCAAGACCGGCGCCTTCAACGTGTACGGCGACGTGCCCGACATCATCCGCATCCAGGCCACCGACATCCTGGAAGGCCGCTTCCTGAACGAGAAGGACATCGCCGACGAACGCAAGGTGTGCGTGATCGGCAGCAAGGTGCAGCGCATGATGTTCGGCCCCACCGATCCGCTGGGCGAATACCTGAAGATCAAGGGCGTCTACTTCCGTGTGGTGGGCGTACACCAACCCCGCGCCAGCGCGGACATGGGCGAGGACAAGAGCGGGGACATCCACATCCCCTTCAGCACGTTCCAGAAGGCCTTCAACTCGATCAACGAGGTGCATTGGTTCTCCATCACCGGACAGGATGGTGTGGAGGTCTCCCGGATCGAGGCCGACACCAAGCGGCTGATGGCGCACCGCCACAAGGTGCATCCGGACGACCCGCTGGCCTTCGGCAGCTGGAACATGCAGGAGATGTTCAGCATGATGAACGCACTGTTCATCGCCATCAACGTGCTCAGCTGGATCGTCGGCATCCTGACCCTGGCCGCGGGCATCATCGGCATCAGCAACATCATGCTGGTGATCGTGAAGGAGCGCACCAAGGAGATCGGCATCCGCCGCAGCATCGGGGCCACCCCGCGGAACATCACCGCGCAGGTGATGCTCGAGTCGCTCACCCTCACCTTCATCGCCGGCTACTTCGGCCTGTTGGGCGGCATCGGGCTGCTGGAGGCCATCGGCGCCATCGGCATCGAAAGCGAATTCTTCAGCAGTCCCTCGGTGGACCTGAAGGTGGCCCTGGTGGCCCTCTCCGTACTCCTGCTCAGCGGCCTGTTGGCCGGACTGTTCCCGGCCCGGCGGGCCCTCCGCATCAAGGCCATCGACGCGTTGCGCACTGAATGAACCCGGACCTTCCATGAAACGCATCCTCAGAACCTCCCTCCTGATCCTGCTCGGCATACTCTTCGTCTGGACGCTCTGGTACCTCTACCAGAAGTCGGCCGAGAAGCCCGTGGCGTTCGTCACCGAGAAGCCCGAGCGGCGGGACATCGTGAAGAAGACCGTGGCCAACGGCAGCGTGGTGCCCCGGCAGGAGATCCTGATCAAGCCGCAGGTCAGCGGCATCATCAAGGAGATCTACGTGGAGGCCGGCGACACCGTGGCCAAGGACCAGGTGCTTGCCAAGATCCAGATCATCCCGGACATGGTGGGATTGACCAACGCCGAGAACCGCGTGCGCCGGGCGCGCATCGGGGTCGAGGACGCCCAGCGCACCTTCGACCGCAACAAGCCGTTGCTGGACAAGGGCGTGATCTCCGACGCCGAGTTCCAGACCTACCAGATCGCGCTGGAGAACGCCCAGGAGGAACTGCGCGGCGCGGAGGACAACCTGGACATCGTGCGCGAGGGCGTGGCACGGAGCAGCAGCGGCGCCACCCTCACCCTCGTGCGCAGCACCATCAACGGCATGGTGCTGGACGTGCCCGTGAAGGAGGGCAACAGCGTGATCGAGGCGAACAACTTCAACGAGGGCACCACCATCGCCAGCGTGGCCGACATGAACGACCTGATCTTCGAAGGGAAGCTGGACGAGAGCGAAGTGGGCAAGGTGCGGCTGGGCATGCCCATCGTGCTCACCATCGGCGCCATCGACGACGCCACCTGGGAGGCCGAGCTCGAGTACATCGCGCCCAAGGGCGTGGAAGAGGAAGGTGCCATCCAGTTCGAGATCCGCGCCGCGGTGAAACTGGACGAAGGGCAGCGGCTCCGCGCCGGCTACAGCGCCAACGCCGACATCGTGCTGGACCAGCGCGACAGCGTGCTCTCGATCCCCGAAAGCGTGATCACCTTCAACAAGGCCGGCGACAGCGCCTTCGTGGACGTGCGCCAGGGCGAAGGCTGGGAGAAGACCTACGTGAGGACCGGGCTCAGCGACGGCATCCACATCGAGGTGCTGGACGGCATCGGGGCGGACACGGAGCTGAAGGGCGCCAAGAAGATGGAAGGCGAGGGAGGAGGACCGAAGGGTCGCAGAGGATGATGGGGAATGTGGAAATGGGTGAATGTGGGGATGTGGAATTGAGGAATAAGGGATAAGGAGCAAGGAGCAAGGAAAAAGAAGGAAGAAGTAAGAACGGAAGAGACAAGAGGTTGCTCCGCTCCCACCTTGACTTGACACAGGACCGCTTGCTGCCCACTGCTGACTGCCAACTGCTGACCGCCGACTGCCGACTGCCGACTGCTGACTGCAAACTGCCGACTACCGACTGCAAACTGCCGACCGAACACTTCCGACCTTCACCCCATGATCCGAACCACTCTCCTCCTGCTCTTCCTGTTGCCGAGCCTGTTCCTGAACGCCCAGGAGCGGGTGGACCTGAAGGACCTGGACGCCTACATCGCCAACGCGGTGCGGGAGTTCGAACAGCCGGGGCTGGCCGTGGGCATCGTGAAGGACGGCAAGCTGCTGTGGGCCAAGGGCTACGGCAAACTGGACCTGGCGAAGAAGGACGCGGTGGACCCGAACACCATCTTCTTCCTGGCCAGCATGAGCAAGGCCTTCACCGCCTGCGCCGTGGGGCTGCTGGTGGACGATGGCAAGCTGGACTGGAACGACCCCGTGGTGGAGCACCTGCCCTGGTTCCGCACGCCGGATGCCTGGGTCACCGAACACATGCTGGTGAAGGACCTGCTCTGCCACCGCAGCGGCTGGATCACCTTCGACGGCGACCTGCTGTGGTACGGCACCGATTACGACCAACGCGAGATCTTGGAGCGCCATGCAGCGGAGCCCTTCACCTACCCGTTCCGCGATGAGTTCGGCTACAGCAACCTGATGTTCATCGCCGCCGCGCAACTGATCGAGGCCGTGAGCGGCAAGACCTGGGACCAGTTCATCACCGAACGCATCATCACCCCGCTGGGCATGACGCGCACCACCGTGGAGACCGCCGACCTGGCGCGGTTCGACAACGTGGCGCTGCCGCATGTGCGCAAGGACCAGGACCCGGAGGCGGTCCAGGTGAGCATGCCCTACCAGGCGCTGCAGGGGGCCGATGGCGCCACGGGCATCAACAGCTGCGTGACCGACCTGGCCAAGTGGGATGCGATGTGGATGAACGAAGGCCAGGTGGACGGGAAGCCCTTCCTGAGTTCCGCCAGTTACCGCATGATCACCAGCATCCACCTGCCGATGGACGGTCGCCGGGATGGTGCCGCGCTCGGCTGGTTCGTGGAGGACTTCGAAGGCGAACGGGTGATCACCCACAGCGGAGGCATGCCGGGCTTCATCCTGAACCATGCCGTGGTGCCCGACAGGGACCTGGCCGTGATCTGCCTCGGCAACGGCGAGAGCTACAGCGTGTTCGCCATCACCCAGGAGATCCTGGACCGCTACCTGGGCGACGGCAGCAAGGACCCGGTGGCCGCCTTGATGCCCCGCGTGCGCCAACGCCAGGCGGCCGAGGTGCAGCGCCGCGCCGATCGCGTGGCCGCCCGCATCACCGGCACCTCACCCAGCCTGAAGCCCGAGGCCTTCACCGGCACCTACACCGACAAGATCTACGGCGACGCCACCATCGACCTGGTGGACGGCACCCTGCGGCTGACGCTGCTTCCCGCCAAGGACCTGCTCACCGGTCCGCTGGAGCACTGGCACTACGACACCTGGCGCTGGGACAACGCGGACCCCTTCCTGGAGGCCGGCTTCGTGACCTTCCTGTTCGACACGGACCATCAGGTCACCGGCTTCACCATGGACCAGCACAGCCCGGACTTCCACTTCTACAAGCTGGACTTCCGGAAGGTCGAGTGATCGGATCGTAAAGGGCGTTCAGCCTTTCTTTTCGATCCGTTAACATTCCGATAACGTACGGGTCGGCCCTGCGGGAGACCTTGGCACCGCCGATGGACGCGTACCTGGTCGCCGTCATCATCCTGCTGCTGCTCGCGATCGGCGACCTGATCGTTGGGGTCAGCAACGACGCCGTTAATTTCCTGGTCTCCGCCGTCGGTTCCCGCGTGGCCCCGCGCCGTGTGATCCTGGGCATCGCCGCGGCCGGCGTGTTCGTCGGGGCGGTCTTCAGCAGCGGCATGATGGAGGTGGCCCGCAAGGGCATCTTCGACCCCAGCTTCTTCTCCTTCGCGGACATCATGGTCATCTTCCTTGCGGTGATGATCACGGACATCCTGCTGCTGGACCTCTACAACTCGCTCGGGCTTCCCACCAGCACCACCGTCTCCATCATCTTCGAACTGCTGGGCGCGGCCGTGGTGATCGGCTGGCTGGTGATCGGCCGCGGGGAGACCGACGCGACCTCCGTGCTGGAGCTCATCAACCAGGGCAAGGTGGTGGAGATCATCGCGGGCATCTTCCTCTCGGTGGCGCTCGCGTTCAGCATCGGCGCACTGGTGCAGTGGATCAGCCGCCTGCTCTTCACCTTCCACCTGGAGGCACGCATGCGGCGCTACGGCGCGCTGTTCGCGGGCATCGCCATCACCTTCATCGCCTACTTCATGCTGGTGAAGGGGTTGAAGGGCTCGGCCCTGGCCTCCGACGAACTGCTCGGCTGGGTGAAGGCGAACACGACCATGCTGATGGCCCTGGTGTTCGTGGTGGTGACGCTGGCCGTGTTCGCCCTGCAACGGACCCTGGGCCTGCACCCGCTGAAGCTGGTCGTGCTGGCCGGCACCTTCACGCTGGCCATGGCCTTCGCGGGCAACGACCTGGTGAACTTCGTGGGCGTGCCCATCACCGCGTTCCAGAGCTACGAGCTGTGGAAGGCCAGCGGCGTGGATGCGCACGGCTTCATGATGGACCAGCTGGCCGGTCAGGTGCGCACCCCCACCCTGCTGCTGCTGATCGCCGGGCTGGTGATGACCGTGACCCTGTGGGTGAGCGGCAAGGCGCGCAAGGTGACCGACACGGCCGTGAACCTGGGCCGCCAGGGCAAGGGCGAGGAGAAGTTCCGGTCGCATGCCCTGGCCCGCGCCATCGTGCGCCGCGCCCAGTGGAGCAACCGGATCTTCAGCCACGTGCTGGGCCGCCGCAACCGCATCCTGATCCGCATGCGCTTCCGGAACCACGGCCTGCTGGTGGAAGGCGGTCCGGCCTTCGACCTGGTGCGCGCCTCGGTGAACCTGATGGTGGCCAGCGTGCTGATCGCCATCGGCACCAACCTGAAGCTGCCGCTGAGCACCACCTACGTGTCGTTCATGGTGGCCATGGGCGCCTCGCTGGCCGACCGCGCCTGGGGCGCCGACAGCGCCGAGTACCGCGTGGCCGGTGTGCTGAACGTGATCGGTGGCTGGCTCCTCACCGCCGTCGGTGCCTTCGTGGCCTCGGGCTTCGTGGCGCTGCTGATCCACTACGGCGGCATCTGGACGGCCGTGGTGCTCTTCCTGGTGGCCATGGTCTTCCTCTACCTGAGCCACCGTCCCGGGCACACCCATCCCCTGGTGCGCGCCGGACGCCGCCGGTAGGATCCGCATCTTCGTGCCATGCACGTGTTCCACTGTCCGGAACTGGAGGGTTCCGTGGCCACCCTGCCGGAGACCGAGGCGCACCATGCCCGCGCCGTGCTGCGGCTGAAGCCCGGGGCGCCCGTGGTGCTGGTGGACGGCCGCGGCACGCGTGCGACGGGCACGTTGCTTTCCGTGGACAAGCACAGTTGCACCGCACAAGTGGACGCCCGGGAGCAGGTACCGCCGGGACGCGAGGCCGGCATCCACCTGGCCGTGGCGCCGACCAAGCAGGTGGAACGCTTCGAGTGGTTCCTGGAGAAGGCCACCGAGGTGGGCATCGGGCGGATCACCCCGCTGCTGACCGAACGCGTGGAACGCCACCGGCTGCGCACCGACCGGCTGGAGAAGGTGCTGGTGGCCGCCATGAAACAGAGCCAGCGCGCCTGGCTGCCGCAACTGGACGAGCCCACCCTGCTGGACGACCTGCTCCGCGATCCGCTGCCGGAACAACGCCTCTTCGGCTGGTGCGAAGGCGAACGCGTGCCGCTGACGGAACGCTTCGATCCCGCGACACCCGCCCTGATGGTGATCGGCCCCGAGGGTGATCTCAGTCCGCGCGAAGCCACGCGGCTCACCGAGGCCGGGTTCACCGCCGTGACCCTGGGCGAGGCCCGGTTGCGCACCGAGACCGCGGCCCTGGTGGCCTGCACCTGGATGGCCCTGGCCCCTGCGCGGCGCTAACTTCGCAGCATGCGCCTGCCGCTCCTGTTCGCCACCCTGCTCCTTGGCCCGATCGTTCACGCCCAGGGCACGTGGGCCATCGCCTTGCTGAAGTACAACGGCGGCGGCGACTGGTATGCCAACCCCAGCAGCCTGCCCAACCTGGCGCGCTTCTGCAACACCGAACTGGGCACGGACATCATCACCGAGATCCCCACGGTGGAGGTCGGCAGCCCCGAGCTGTTCGGCTTCCCGATCGTACACCTGACCGGCCATGGCAACGTGGTGTTCAGCCAGGCGGAGGCGGAGAACCTGCGGAACTACCTGATCGGCGGGGGCTTCCTGCACATCAGCGACAACTACGGGCTGGACCCCTTCATCCGGCCCATGATGCAGCGGGTGTTCCCCGAGCTGGAGTTCGTGGAACTGCCCTTCGGCCACCCGATCTACCACCAGCGCTTCGACTTCCCCTCGGGACTGCCGAAGGTGCACGAGCACGACGGCAAGCCCCCACGCGGCTACGGGCTGATCTGGGAGGGCCGGCTGGTGTGCTTCTACGACACCGAGTGCGACCTGGGCGACGGCTGGGAGGATCCCGACGTCCATGGCGACAGCCCTGAGACGCACCGCCGGTCGCTGGAGATGGGCGCCAACATCGTGTCCTACGCGGTCTCCGGCGCGGACATGACCACGCCCTAGGCGGCCGCCTTGCGCTGCTGGTGGTGGCGCCGCACGCGCATGTTCAGCAGTTCCACCACGAAGCTGAAGGCCATGGCGAAGTAGGCATAGCCCTTCGGGATGTGGCTTTCATGGACGGGTTCCAGCCCCTCGAAGAAGAGCATGAAGCCCACCAGCACCAGGAAGGACAGCGCGAGCATCTTCAACGTGGGGTGCTGCTCGATGAAGCCGCTGATGCGCTGGGCGAAGAAGAACATCACGATCATGGCGATGACCACGGCCGCGATCATCACCTCCACGTGCTTGGCCAGGCCGATGGCGGTCACGATGCTGTCGAAGGAGAACACCGCATCGATCACCAGGATCTGTCCCATGAGCGCCGCGAAGCTGCCTGCCGCCTTGGCCGGTCCCTGGCGCACCCCGTCGCCACCCTCCACCTTGTGGTGGATCTCCTTCACCGCCTTGTAGAGCAGGAACAGACCGCCGGCCAGCATGATCGTGTTGCGCAGGTTGAAGGAGAAGGAGGCGACGTGGAAGAGCTCGTTCTCCCCGTTGGCCACCAGCCAGCCCAGGCCCAGCAGCAACGCGGAACGCAGGGCGATGCCACCCACCATCCAGATGCGCCGCGCGTTCAAGCGCTTCTCCTCCGGCATACGCCCGAGGATGATGCTGACGAAGATGACGTTGTCGATGCCCAGCGCGATCTCCAGCGTGGTGAGCGTGAGCAGCGCGATGATGCCCTGCAGGGTGAGCAGTTCCTCCATGGGCACGAAGATGCGAAAGGGCGGGGCTCAGCGGGCCCGTTCAGGGAACGATGAAGGACACCGCCGCCCGGGTCGTTCCCGTGGCATCCACTCCGCGGACCAGGTAGGTTCCCGAGGAAAGACCTTCCACGGAAACCTGCCCCAGCCGGGACGATGCGCCCAACACCTCCCGGCCCAGCCCATCATGCACGACGATACGCACCACCTGGTCCGGGAAGCCGCTCCAGTGGAGGACCCCGCCTACCACCGGGTCCGGCCACACCCTGGCCTGCATCCGATCGTGTTCGGCCATGCCCACTTCGTCCAAGCGGTTCTTGTACAACACGATCCGATCGGCGCCGTTGTCGGCCACCACCACGTCCAGGTCTCCGTCAAGGTCGATGTCGCGGATGTCCATGTTCTGAGCATCGAACAACTGGCCGATCGTCTCCGAAGGCTGGAACAGTCCGCCACCCAGGGCCTTCGACCAGGCCAGCGCAGCACCGCCCGATCGGACCACGTCCGGCAGGCCGTCCCCGTCCATGTCCGCGACACGCACCTCCACCAACTGTGACAGGCCTTGTTCCAGCGTGATCCGCTGGGGGAACTGACCACCGCCGTCATTGGGGAACCAATCGATCCGTCCCGATCCCGGTGCCCCACAGACCACGTCCAGGTCACCGTCCACGTCCAGGTCGGCGAGCACCGCGGTGGATATCCCCGGCACCCCCATGCCAAAGGGTAGATAGGGCCCGAACTGGCCACCACCCAACCCGGGATAGAACGCACAGAGCCCTTGGCCTACGCCGAAGAAAATGTCCGGAATACCATCGCCGTTCAGGTCACCCACGCGCACGAGGTTGGGGTCCGGGAAGTTGTCCAGGGTGGTCTGCACGTTGAAGTTCCCCTGCCCGTCGTTGGCCATCCAGTTGACCCATCCGGTGACCGGGCTCGTGCCGGCCACGTCCAGGTCGCCATCCCCATCGAGGTCGCCCAGATCGAAATTGCCGGCATCACCGGGCCCGAGGTCCAGGTCCACAACGAGTTCGAACCCACCCTGTCCGTCAGAGAGATGGACGATGATCGTTGTTTGCGGATAGGCTTGCAACAGGTCCACCAACCCATCGTCGTTCACATCCGCCGCCATCATCCGCACGCCACCGGACACTGTCTGTATCGGGATCTCGAGATCCAAGGGTTCAGCCAACGGCTCCATGGGGATCAGGTCCAGGGTCCCTCCCGGATCACCGGTGAAAAGCACATCCGGCCATCCATTCACCAGCACATCAGCGACCAAGACGAGATCAGGATCGCGCACAAAGGTCCCGACAGGATCGGCCTCTCCCCAGTTCCCCTGACCGTCCGGTGAATAGACATAACTGACCCAGCCATCAATGGATAGCACATCATCCAAGCCATCACCATTGAAGTCGCGAGCCAGCAGCGACCTGGGGAAGACAAGTGTATCGATCTGACCGGCATCCACGAACGATCCATTTCCATCGTTCTCGTACCAACCCAATGCAGGATAACTACCGATCACCAGGTCCAGGTCCTCATCACCATCAGCATCCGCTATGGCAAGCGCTCGAACATCATCGGCGACCACGATCAAGGTATCCCTGGGCTCGAACATCCCCCCGCCCAGGTTCCTGGAAAGCAGCACCACCTCCTGGTTCTGGTAACCGAAGGTGAGCAGATCCGGAAGTGAGTCACCAGTGAGATCGGCGACCCGGAACCCGTTCTGCATGTACCCGTCCGAAGTAAGCGTCAACTCCGGCGAGAAGGCGCCTCCCCCCAGACCGAACACCGCCTGCTGCATCCTCGCTCCACCGGAATCTCTCCTCCACAGGAGGTCCACCAGTCCATCCAGGTCAACATCCACGATCGAGACAGGCGACGTGTTGAAAGGCGGAGGGACCAGCCCGACCGCTGCAGAAAACGCTCCCGAACCGTCCCCGGCCAGCCAAGCCAGTCCTTCTGTCCCCGTGCGCATCACCAGATCGAGGTCTCCATCCTGGTCCAGATCACCAAGTCCGAAGAGGACGTTCTGGGTGGAGGCTGACAGGATCTCGGCCATCTCCACAAAACCACCCATGCCGTCCCCGGCATGCCAATGGATGGACTGATCACCCTCCGAGGTGACCAGATCGAGGTCCCCGTCCAGGTCCAGGTCGCCCACGACCACCTGCCGATGCTCGGTGGCCTTCAGGGTCATCGCATCGCCCAAGTCACCCGCTGGTGCCGCCACATGGAGGTACAGCCCCTCCGGCGTCACCCGGACCAGGTCCAGGTCGCCATCGAGATCGAAGTCGCCGACGGCCACCTCGCGGATCAGCCCCTGATGGCCCTCGGCCAGCACCACCTCCTCCCAGAGTTGCGCATGCAGAACGGAAGTGGCCAGTCCGAGAAAGACCAGCATGGACCTACGCATCCCGCCAAGTTAGTGCAGCGCCTCCACCACCAGGCGGGACACCTGCGGCGCGCGCTGGAACACCATGAAGTGACCGCCCTTGGGCACCTTCACCGGGTCCTTGATGAAGAGGATGGGCATCAGACGGTCGCTGGTGCCGTGCAGGTGTACCAGCTGCTTGACGGGTTTCGATGGCCCCTCCCAATGCAGCACGGCATCGATCTGCACCTGCAGCTGTTCCACCGTGTGCACCTCCAACAGTTCGTCGAAGAGCTTCACCGCCTCCTGCCCCTCCACGCCCATCTGCCAGCGCATGAAGGGCAGGCTGGCCTGGATGAACTGGCGGGTGAGCAGCCGCTCGGGATGGGTGCCGCGCAGCAGCTTGATCGGCGGCGGCATCTCGTGCGGCCCCTTCCAGCTGCTGATGATCACCGTGCGTTCCGGACCGGTGAGGACGGCCAATTCCTGCGCCACCATGCCGCCCATGCTCACCCCCACCAGCGCGTGGGGGCGCTTCTTGTCCACCTGTGAAGCCAGTTCCCGGGCGAAGTCGGAGAGCGTGCTCCCCTTGCGCATGCGCGGCCAGTCCAGGAAGTGCGTGCGATGCTCCCCCAGCTCCAGCTTCGCGAATAGCCGGTGGTCCGCACCGAGGCCGGGCAGCAGGTACACGTCCAGCGGGGCGCGGGTGGCCATGCCTCAGACGCGGGGCGGTTCGCAGGTGCGCACGAAGGCGGTGGCGGCCTCCATCAGCGGGTGCATCACCGTGTCGCGGCGCACGAAGGGCACCTGTTTCCGGAAGGCGCGGACGAAGCGTTCCACGGTGCGCGAGCTGCGCTTCGGGCGGCGGAACTCCAGCGCCTGGGCGGCGGTGAAGAGCTCGATGGCGAGCACGCGCTCCACGTCGTGCACCACGTCCCAGCACTTGAGGGCCGCGGCGGCGCCCATGCTCACATGGTCCTCCTGCCCGTTGCTGCTGTCGATGGTGTCCACGCTGTTGGGCATGCAGCGCTGCTTGTTGGCGCTCACCAGGGAAGCGGCGGTGTAGTGCGGGATCATGAAGCCGCTGTGCAGGCCGGGGTTGGCCACCAGGAAGGCCGGCAGCCCGCGTTCACCGCCCAGCAGCTTGTAGGTGCGCCGTTCGCTGATGCTGCCGAGCTCGGCGGCGGCGATGGCCAGGAAGTCGAGCGCCAGGGCCAGCGGCTGGCCGTGGAAGTTGCCCGCGCTCACCACCAGGTCCTCCTCGTCGAACACGGTGGGGTTGTCGGTGACGGCCTCCAGCTCGTGCTCCACCACGCGTTCCACGTACCCGAAGGCATCGCGCGAGGCGCCGTGCACCTGTGGGATGCAGCGGAAGGAGTACGGGTCCTGCACATGCTCCTTCTCCCCTTCGGCGATGGCGCTGCCCGCGAGCAGGTCGCGCACATGGGCGGCCACCAGCGCCTGCCCGGGATGGGGGCGTACGGCATGCACGGCCGGGTGGAAGGGCTCCGGGCGCGCGTCGTAGGCGTCCAGGCTCACCGCGGCGATCACGTCGGCGAGCACCGCCAGGCGCTGGCACTTCAGCAGCAGCAGCGTGGCGTAGGCGTTCATGAACTGCGTGCCGTTCAGCAGGGCCAGGCCCTCCTTGGGACCCAGCCGGAGCGGATCCCACTTCAGCGCCTTGAGCGCGCGCACCGCGGGCAGCTTCTCGCCGCCCACCCGCACCTCGCCCAGACCGAGCAGGGGGAGCGCCAGGTGCGCCAACGGGGCCAGGTCGCCGGAGGCGCCGAGCGAACCGCGCTGGTACACCACCGGCAGCACGTCGTGGTTGTAGTGGTCCAGCAGGCGCTGCACGGTGGCCGGGGCCACGGCGCTGTGCCCGAAGGCCATGTTCTGCACCTTCAGCAGCAGCATCATGCGCACCACCTCGTCGGGCACGGGGTCGCCGCTGCCGCAGGCGTGGCTCATCACCAGGTTCTTCTGCAGCTGCGCCAGCTTCGCCGGGGGAATGGAGGTGTCGCACAGCGAGCCGAAGCCGGTGTTCACCCCGTAGATCGGGCGGTCGTCCTCGCGCAGGCGCTTGCGCAGGTAGGCGTGGCTGCGCTTCACCGCGGCCTGGGCGTCGCGGCTGAGGGCGATCTCGCGGCCCTCGGTCATGATCTCGGCCACGTCGTCCAGACGCAGGCCCACGGTGCCGATGCGGAAGATGCCGCTCATTGGACCAGGGAGATGAGTTCGTCCGTCCTTACCGCGCGCTGTTCACCGCTGCGCAGGTCCTTCACCGACACGATGCCCTGCGCGATCTCCTCGGAGCCCATGGTGGCCACGTAGGGAATGCCCTTGGCGTCCGCATAGGCGAACTGTTTCTTCAGCTTGGCGGCATCGGGATAGAGCTCCGCGGCGATGCCCGCCTCGCGCACCTGCCGCAACAGGGGCAGCGCATGGGCCGCCTCGCGATCGCCGAAGTTCACGAAGAGCAGGCGGGTGCCGGTGGCCACGTCCTCGGGGAACTTGCCGGTCTCCAGCAGCACGTCGTAGATGCGGTCGGCACCGAAGCTGATGCCCACGCCGCTCATGCCCTGGAGGCCGAAGATGCCGGTGAGGTCGTCGTAGCGGCCGCCGCCGCAGATGCTGCTCTGGAGCGTGCCCTCGGCGGCCTTCACCTCGAAGATGGCGCCGGTGTAGTAGTCGAGGCCGCGGGCGAGCGTGGGGTCGAACTCCAACTGGGCCGACTTCAACTGACCTGCCTGCTGGAAGATGAAGTCCATGTCGGCCAGTCCCTGCTGGGCCACCTCGGAACCACCGAGCCATTCGGTCAGCCTGGTCCGTTGTGCGTCCCAATTCCCATGCAGCTCGAACAGCGGTGCGATGCCCGTGACGGCCGCCTCGCTCACGCCCTTGTCGCGCATCTCCTGCTCTACGGCCTCGCGGCCCACCTTGTCCAGCTTGTCCAGGGCGGTCACGATGTCCACCACCTTCTCCGGCTGACCGCTGACCTCGGCGATGCCGGTGAGCAGCTTACGGTCGTTGAGCTTCACCACCACGGCAAGGCCGAGCGCGGTGAAGACGTCGTCGAAGAGCTGCACCAACTCCACTTCGTTCAGCAGGCTGGTGCTGCCGATCACGTCGGCATCGCACTGGAGGAACTCGCGGTAGCGCCCCTTCTGCGGCCGGTCGGCGCGCCACACGGGCTGCATCTGGTAGCGCTTGAAGGGGAAGGTGAGCGCGTGCTGGTGCTGCACGACGAAGCGGGCGAAGGGGACCGTGAGGTCGTAGCGGAGGGCCTTCTCGCAGAGCTCGGCGCCCAGTTTCCCGGGATGCACCTCCTCCCCTGCGGCCAGGGCCTGTTTCACCTCGGGGGCCACCTTGTCCCAGGCGTCACCGCTGTTCAGCACCTTGAAGATCAGCCGGTCGCCCTCCTCGCCGTACTTGCCGGTGAGGGTCTCGAGCTTCTCCATGGCGGGCGTCTCGATGGGCAGGTAGCCGTAGCGTTCGAACACGCCCCGGATGGTGTCCAGGATGTACTGGCGGCGGCGCATCTCCACCGGGGAGAAGTCGCGCGTGCCCTTGGGGATGGACGGCTTCTGGGCCATTGGCGGCGAAAGTACGGAGGCCGTTCCAGCACCCCCCAAAAACAGCGAACCGCCCAGGCTAAGCCCAAGGGCGGTCCGCCGACCAGAACTGTTCGGACATGATCCGAACGTATCGCTGCATCGAAACTACGCGGACCGAGGGGCGATCGTTGCCGGGGAGGGTCCGAGAAGTACCGGCCGATATACACGTCCGAACCGATCGGCGGACCGGCCATCGCCGAACTCTCCCGACCTTTGGGTGTTCCGGGACCATGATCATGAAACTCCCCCTTCTGCTCCTCACCGGCCTGCTGATGGCCTGCGGCGACTTCGTACGCGTGGGTCCGGTGACGATCCCGACCAACGACCCCGGCATGCCCCAAGCGACCAAGAGCTTCCACGACCTGAAGGCGACCGACATCAACGGCAACGAGGTGGACCTGTCCACCTTCGCCGGCAAGAAGGTGCTGGTGGTGAACACCGCCAGCGAATGCGGCTACACCCCGCAGTACGCGCAGCTTCAGGAGCTTTATGACACCTACAAGGACCAGGGCCTGGTGGTGATCGGCTTCCCCAGCAACGATTTCGGCGGGCAGGAGCCGGGCAGCGAGGCGGAGATCGCCACGTTCTGCCAGAAGAACTACGGGGTCACCTTCCCGATGATGAGCAAGGTGCACACCAAGGGAAGCGAGCAACACCCGGTGTATGCCTGGCTGACGCAGCGTGAGCTGAACGGCAAGCTGGACAGCGAGGTGAAGTGGAACTTCCAGAAGTACCTGATCAACGCGGACGGCACGCTGCACACCATGTTGGCCTCGGGCACCAGCCCGCTGGACCCGCCGGTGCTCAACTGGATCGAAGGGAAGTGAGCCACGGGATCGACATCCTCTGCATCACCGCCCACCCCGACGACGTGGAGATCGGGGCGGCAGGTACGGTACTGCGCCATCTGGACCAGGGCCGGAGCGTGGGCATCGTGGACCTGACCCGGGGTGAATTGGGCACACGGGGCACACCCGAACTGCGGGCCAAGGAGGCCGAGGCCGCCGCCCGGGTGCTGGGCGTGGCCTTCCGCGAGCAGGCGGGTCTGCCAGATGGCTTTTTCCGGAAGGACGAGGCGAGCCTGCGCACCGTGATCACGCACATCCGCCGGCATCGGCCCCGCATCGTGATCACCAATGCCGTGCAGGACCGCCACCCGGACCATGGCCGCGGCGCCGACCTGGTGGCCGAGGCCTGCTTCCTGAGCGGGTTGCGGCGGATCGCCACCGAGGATCAAGGCCGCGAGCAGGAAAGCTGGCGGCCGCAGGCGGTGTACCACCTGGTGCAGGACCGCTGGCTGGACCCCGATCTGGTGGTGGACGTATCGCCCTACTGGGAGCGGAAGCTGGAGGCCCTGCGCTGTTTCCGGTCGCAGTTCCACGACCCGGAGAGCAATGAACCCGTGTCGCCGATCGCCCGGGAGGACTTCCTGCCTTTCCTGGAAGGCCGGGCCCGTGAGATGGGGCGCTTGATCTGGGCCACCTACGGCGAGGGGTTCACCGTGGCGCGTCCGCCTGCCGTGAAGGACCTGTTCGACCTGGGCTGAAGCTCAGCGGCGTGCGCGGAGCGCGCTCCAGATGCCCCGCACCCGTTCCAGGTCGCCGGCATGAGGAAGCAGGTCCAGCGGTGTGGAACCGGTGCGCACCATGAACACCACGCCCTGGTAAAGGACGTTCAGTCCGTAGGCCACCGAGGCCGTGATGGCCGCGCCGTGGATGCCCTGCGTGGGGATCAGCTGCATGCCCAGCAGGACCGTGACCAGCAGGCCCAGTCCACTGCCGATGGCGTTGTGCCCGTTGGCACCGATGCCACTGAAGTAGTGGCTCAGCGCCTGCGAGGCGGCCATGGCCAGGATGCCCGGGGCCAGCAACAGCACCAGGGGCGTGATGCCCACCACCTCGGGCCCGAAGGCCCATTGGAACAGGGGCTCGGGCACCAGCAGCAGGACCAGGAGGACCAGTCCCGCGAAAGCCACCGCGGCCTTCAGCACGGTGAGGGTGGTCCGCCTGTTCCGTTCGGCATCGTCGCTGTTGCTCACGCGGCTGTAAAGCACGGTGCCCAAGGCCTTGGGACCCAGCCAGGCGCTTTCCGACAGTTGATTGCCCACGCTGTAGATGCCCAGTGCGGCCAGGCCCTGGAACCGTTCCACCAGGTAGTAGGCCAGCCGGTAGTTCATCAGTTGCAGCAGGTTGGCGCTCTGGATCAGAAAACCCTGCCGCAGCAGCACGCGCAGGACGGACTCTCCCTGAACGATGGACGTGGCCGCACCACCACGCCACATGGCGAAGGTGCTTCCGATGAGGGTGGTGCCAAAGGCCGCATAGCTGGCCCATACGTAGTCCATCGGGTCGCCGGTGGGGCGGAAGACCAGCACCGCGAACACCAGCAGCAACACCAAGGCCTGTGCACCGCCCAGCAGGTTGAAGGCCCGGATGCGCTGCCGGCCCAGCAGCACGTTCATGTGCACCGTGTAGATCGACTGGATGAAAGCGAGCACCACCACATGCCCCTCGAAGCGATCGGGCACCAGGGGCAGCACCTTCACCAACACCCAGGCGATGCCGGCAGTGATCACGGCCCAGGCGTAGGCCGGGGGCAGCAGCTCCTTCAGCGGATGGCGAGGCACCAGGTACACCAGCGCGCCGCCCCCGACCAGGTTGTTCACCAGCATCACGATGGTGATGCCCAGCACCACCAGGCTGATGTCTCCCAAGCCCACTGCGCCCAACCGGTGACCGGCCACCACGATCACCAGCAGGTTCATGACCTGCACGAATACGCGCGTCGCAATGGTGCCGATGGCAGGACGGATCATGGGGAAGTGTTCAGTCGGCAGTCAGTAGTCGGAAGTCTTCAGTCGGGAGTCGGGAGTCAGGAGGCGGAAGTCTTCAGTCGGCAGTCAGCAGTGGGCAGCAAGCGGTCCGGTGTTGATCCGAGGTTGGAGCGGAGCAACCTCTTGTCTCTTCCGTTCTTCCTTCTTCCTTCTTTTTCCTTCCTCCTTGCTCCTTGCCCCTTATCCCTTGCTCCTCATTCCCACATCCCCACATTCACCCATTTCCACATTCCCCATCATCCTCTTGTCTCTTTCCGTCTTGCTCCTTTCCTCCTTCTTGTTCCTTGTCACTTGCTCCGCTTGCGCTGTTTCAGCCGTTCCAGCTTCCTGGTCCGCACCCGCTTCCGTTGTTCGTCCACGTTCACGAAGCGTTTGCCGTCGACCAAGGTCACATCGCCTACGGCGGATACCGTGTGCAGCCCTGCATTGAACGCCGTTCCGGACAGCGGACCCACCACGCGCACCACCTGCTCGGAGAACCGGTCCGGTGAAAGCTCCAGCACCTCGTTGATGGCGATCCGGTGCCCGTAGGTGGATGCGCTGTCCTGCGCCGGACGGTACAGCCGGCCCTCATGCACGAACGGAGTCCCTCCCGGCCTGGCCGAACGAACGTCCAACTTCAGCGGGTTGAGCGCATGGGGTTCCCAGGGGCCTTCCAACGACGGCGCATGCCAGGCGTGCAGGGCCACGTTGGTGAGGGGCGCCAGCGTACCGAAGAGCCACCAGCGGCCCTGCCACTTGAACACGGTCGGGTCGTACACGGGTTCCTCGACCAGGGTACGCACATGCTCGAGGGCATCGTTGGCCTCGTTCACCCGGAAGAGATCGACCCTGCCGGAAGCCGCGGACTCGGGCACCACGTACACAGCGCCGTCATGCTCCAGCACGTACGGATACGACAGGTGTGAGCCGGTGGTGAGCATGGTCCGGGAGCGCTTCAGCACGTTGTCGCGCTTGGGCCGTACGCGGGAGATGTCCCCGATCCCCTGCGCGTACTGGTACTTCTCATAGAGCACGTTCAGCTGACCATCGGCCGTCCGATACCCGAACGGATCGGCGCGGAAGGCATCCGGCGCGGGATCGGGCAGCCACCGGACATTGAGGTTGGGCTTCTCCTTCAACAGCTCGGAGATCGGTTGATGCAGCAGGCCGATGTTCCATTGCTCGTGCTCCTGCAATTCACGCCTGTGGAAACGGGCCTTGTTGCGGGCCTGGCGCAGCAGGAAGTCCAGGAACACGCGGTTCGTGGGATACCGGTACAGCGGGGCGTTGGTGGTGCTGGCCACCCCCTCGGCGGCCTCGTTCCGCCCCATCAGCAGTTCGCGTGCCACCTGGGCCGGCCACACGGCGGAATGGGTGAGCACGGTGTCCACGGTCTCCGCCAGCGAATGGTCGATGGTATTGAACCAGCCCTTCCGCAGGATGCGCCCGCCGTCCAATCGCTCCGTCAGCCGTTGCAGCACCGCACCGGTCACCGGATCGCCCTGCATGATCTCCCAGAATCCCGGCGGACCACCGCGGTACTTCTCCTCATCACCATGGTGGAAGCTCCAGACGCCGTGCCGGGGCAGGTCCAGGATACCGCCTTTCAGAATGCCGAATCCCAGGCGCAGCAGGACGTCCGGTCCATGAGCTGCAATGGCCTCCAGATCCTCCGCATCGAAGCGTTCCGCATGCCCTTTTCGCTGGACTTCACAGCGCAGGCGTGGCACGCCGGCCAGCAGGTCGTCGATCCGTTCCGGGCGCATGGCGGGCGGGTCGAAGCGGGTGCGGCGCCACCTCCGGTACAGCGCGGTGCGCCAGCGGTCCTTGGGCGGGTCAGGCTCCTGTCCGTCGGGCGGGGTCACCCACACCACCGGCCGCACACCCGGTACGGCCAGCAACTGCTCCAGGGCCAGCCGCTGCCAGCGCTGGACAGCAGGCCCGTTGGCCAGGACGCCCACCCGCAATTCCAGCTCAGCCATGCTCGCGGTGTTGCAGCACGTCCGTGTAAATGGCGGTCAAGCGCTCGCCCACGGCGGTCATGCTAAAGCGTTCGGCCATGTCCTGTCGGATGCGCTCGGGATCGAATTCCGCGTGACGGTCATGCACCTGTGCCAGGGCATCGGCCAAGGCACGGTCATCGCCGGGATCCACGAGCAGTCCGTTCCCGTCATGTACGAAGGCCTGTGGACCTCCGCACCGCGTGGCCACCACGGGCTTGCCCAGGGTGAGGGCCTCCCCGGTCACCACGCTGAAGGTCTCCACGTTGCTGTTCACCACCACGATCCCGGTGCCGGCCATGCGTTCCAGCACGTCGGCGTTGGGGCAACGGCCGTGGAAGGTGACCTGTTGCCCGAGGCCCAGGTCCTTGGTCAGCCCTTCGAGCATGTCCCGGTCCGGACCGTCACCGATCAGGTCCAGGTGCAGGACCAGACCCCGGTCCCGCAGCAGGGCCAGCGCGCGCAGCACGCCGCTCACGTTCTTGGTGCGGTCCACCAGGTCGGCCACCATCATCAGGCGATCGGCAGGGCCACGCGGGGGAAGTGGCACCTGTTCCACCGGCAGCACGTTGGGCACCACCTCGAAGCGTGCATAGAGCCCATGCTTGACGAGGGCCCGGCCCAGGTGATCGGACACGGCGATGGTGCGCGCGGCATCCTCCACCTGCCGCCTGGCGAAGCGCTTCACCCAGTCGGGTTTCCGCTCCCAGGTGCCGTCGAGGTACTCGCTGCTCTGCTCGGAGACGAGGTAGGGCTTGCGTTCCCGCCGGGCCAGGGTGCGTGCCAGCCAGACCGCCCGCACGAGGATGTGCGCATGGAACAGGTCGGGCATGCCCCGTTCGCGCTGCACCCGCGCCCAACCGCGCAGGGCCGCTCGCCGGTAGCGCACGAAGTTCACGGCCCGTTGCAGCCGGGGGTCGTTGGACCGGAAGGCCTTGTAGTAGCAGCGCAGCTCCCAGACCCCATCGGCCTCGGACACCTCCTGATGCTCGCGTTTCCCCAGCCCGATGACCGGGTGTACGAACAACACGCTCACCCGCACCTGCCGCCCCACGGCCAGCGCCTGTTTCCGGATGAAGTCGCCCAACTGGGGGTCGTTCCGGCCCGGATACCACTTGGGGATGAACAGCACGTGCATGCCGCCCGCAAAGTAAGCCGGGGCCCCGCTGCGGGTGGTCGGCAGGGTGTCGTGGGAGCGGAAGGGCGCGTATATTTGCAGGCCTGTTCGGGGAGGGTACCCTGTCCGGACGCACATGGTGGATGTAGCTCAGTTGGTTAGAGCGCCGGATTGTGGTTCCGGAGGTCGCCGGTTCAAGCCCGGTCTTCCACCCACGAAAGAAGCCCCGAACAGGGGCTTTTTTTGTGAGTGAAGGGGACGCCACTGGCGGACCAGGCGATGCGCAGCAGCGCCACCGCGCGAAGAAGCCTGCCCCGCAGACGAAGGAATGCGGGGAGCCCGGTCTTCCACCCACGAAAGAAGCCCCGAACAGGGGCTTTATTTGTGGACGTGGGGATGCCGATCGCGGGTCCTGAAATGGAAAGGGCCCCTCGCGGAGCCCCTTCCGATCCTTGCAGGCCGGTGGCGGTCAGGCCAGTTCCTTCTTCGCCAGGTAGAAGTCGACCATCTCGAGCGACTTGTCCGCCTTGCGGGCCTCCATTTCCTTGAGGGTCTTGGGCGGAGGCACGATCACCTTGTCGCCCGGACGCCAGTTCACCGGCATGGCGCAGGCGTTCTCGTCGGCGGCCTGGAGGGCCTGGAGCACGCGCATGATCTCGTCCATGTTCCGCCCCACGTTCAGCGGGTAGTACATGATCAGACGGATGATGCCCTTCGGATCGATGAAGAAGACGGCCCGCACGGCCGCGGTGTTGCTGGTGTTCTCATGCAGCATGCCATAGAGCTTCGCCACCTTCATGTCGATGTCGGCGATGATGGGGAAGTCCATGTACACGCCGGTCTTCTCATGCACGTTGTTCACCCAGGCCACGTGGCTGTGGATGCTGTCGATGCTGAGGCCGATGAGCTTGGTGTGGTGGTCGGCGAACCACTTGCCGTGCTCGGCGAAGGAGCTGAGCTCGGTGGTGCACACCGGCGTGAAGTCGGCCGGGTGGCTGAAGAGGATGGTCCAGTGGTCCTTGATGTAGTCGCTGAACCGGAGCATCCCGTGGGTGGTGCTGGCCTCGAAATCCGGGGCCATGTCACCGATGCGGGGCATGTGGAAGCTGTTGTCCATGGTTCCGTTGCTTGGTGTGTCGGTCATTGTGCCGGCAAAGCTACCGGGGGTGTTCCGGCCCGGCCGTGACCGGCGTCACCCCTGCAGGTCGTCCACGGTATGCTTCGCGTTGCCGAGCACCGACCGCAGGTCCCAGGTCACCCTCCCCTGCCGGGCGGCCTTGCGCCGATCGCAGGCGTCGAAGGTGCAGATGGCGCAGCTGGCCGGGGGCACGCAGGGGTCCATGTGGATGAACAGCTCCACATCGCGGTCCGAGCGCGCGTTCACCAGCTCCTCCATGGTGTTGATGGCATCGTGCGACCACTTCAGGTCGTGGTACCACGGCAGCGTCACGTGGCAGTCGATGTGCAGGGTGCGGCCGAACTTGATCACCCGGAAGTTGTGCAGGTCCACCCAGTGGGGCTCGCGGTGCTGCTCCAGCATCTGCACCACCTCGGCGGCCACGTCCATGTCGGTCTCGTCCATGATGCCCGCCACCGACCGGCGCACCACCCGGATGCCCTGCACGATGATGAAGCCGCCAAAGAGCATGGCGAAGAGGTTGTCCAGCCAGGTGAGGCCGGTGAGCCAGATCACGAGCAGGCCGGTGAGCATGGCGGCCGTGGTCCAGGCATCGCTGAGCAGGTGGGTGCCACTGGCCTGCATGGCCAGGGAATGGCTCTTCCGCCCGCGGACGAGCAAGGCCAGGCCCATCAGCAGGTTCAGCAGTCCGGCCGCAAGGGTCAGCAGGATGCCTTCGCCCAGGTCGTGCAGGTGGTGTTCGCCCAGCCAGGCCTGGAGCGCCCGGTAGATGATGAGGCCTCCTGCCAGGGTGACCAGGCCCCCTTCCACCCCGGCGCTGATGAACTCGACCTTGCCGTGCCCGTAGGGATGCTCGCGGTCGCGCGGCTTGGCGGCAAGCCAAAGACTGTACAGGGCGAACGACCCGGCCACCACGTTCACGATGCTCTCCAGCGCATCGCTGAGGATGGTGTTGCTGTGCGTGAGCTTCCAGGCGAGGAACTTCACCGCCATCAGCAGCACCCCACCGGCCACCACCACCGCCTGCAAGCGGATGTCCCTGCGCGCGTCGGCCATGGCTCCGAAGGTAACCGGGCGGACTAGCTTTGGCGCATGGACTCCTCGGCCGTGAAGCATGCGCTGCGTCAGTTGGAAGGCGGACTGATCGAGGAATTGCTCGAGCAGTGCCGGACCGTTCAGGTCCCCGAAGGCGCCGAGCTGCTGCGCGAAGGGGCCTATGTACGTGACCTGCCGCTGGTGCTGGACGGCCTGGTGCGCGTGTATCTGGGCCACGAGGACAAGGAGTTGTTGCTCTACTACATCCAGCCGGCGGAGAGCTGCGTGATGAGCCTGTCGGCCCTGCTGGAGCGTGCACCGAGCCGGATCTATGCCGTCACCGAGAAGCCCAGCACCCTGCTGCTGCTGCCGGAGACCGACCTGCGACGCTGGCTGAGGGAGTACCCCTCGCTGAACGAACTGCTCTACCACCAGTTCCACGAGCGCTACCGCGACCTGGTGGAGACCATCCAGCTGGTGACCTTCGGCGACCTGGCGACCCGGCTGCTGGACCACCTGCGGAAGGCCGCCCAGGTGAACGGCAGTGACCTGGTGAACGTGCGTCACAGCCGCCTGGCCCAGGAGCTCGGCACCGCACGCGAAGTGGTGACGCGCACCCTGAAGAAGCTCGAACGCGACGGGCTGGTGAAACAGGAGGCGGGCGGACTGCGGGTGCTCGACCCCTGAGGCGGTGACGCAGGTCACCACGTTCCGTGACCGGACCCGCTGACCTTTGGACCATGACGGGAAAACAGAAGGCCCTGCGCCTTGGGATGGTCTGCCTGCTGTGCATCGCGATCGCCTACCTGCTGGCCCGCCTCATTGGAACCTGAACACTCAACCCTTGAAGTCATGAAGAAGAACATGGGATCCGCCGACCGCGTGGTGCGTGTGCTCCTCGCCGTCCTGTTCGCCATCCTCTATTTCACAGGGACCGTGACCGGCACGTTCGGTCTGGTGCTCCTGGTGCTGGGTGGCATCTTCCTGCTCACCTCGTTGGTGAGCTTCTGCCCGCTGTACGCGCCGTTCGGCATCCGTACCTGCCCCGCGAACAAGGGCTGAACGCACAACACCGTGTGGAAAGGCCGGTCCGTGTGACCGGCCTTTTTGCGTCGGTGCCCGGACGGTGGTTCGTAATCTTGCGGCGCCAAATCCTACCGCATCCATGTTCGCATTGATGGCCGTCGTGTTCGTGCTGGGTTACCTCGCCATCGCCTTGGAGCACCCGATCCGGGTGAACAAGGCGGCGTCGGCGATCTTCACGGGGGCGGTGATCTGGGGCCTGCTGATGGTGTTCCACGACACCATCCTGCCCGGCGCGGACGGCGACACCCACCACCTGGTGGAGGAGCTCCGCCACCACCTCGGCGAGATCGCGGAGATCCTCTTCTTCCTGATCGGTGCCATGACCGTGGTGGAACTGATCGATGTGCACGGCGGCTTCCGGGTGATCACCGACCGCATCACCTCCACCAAGAAGAGCACCCTGCTCTGGATCATCAGCGTGCTCACCTTCTTCCTGAGCGCGGCCCTGGACAACCTGACCACCACGATCGTGATGTGCGCCCTGCTGCGCAAGCTGATCAAGGACAAGGAAACGCTCTGGCTGTTCGCGGGCATGGTGATCATCGCGGCGAACGCCGGCGGTGCCTGGAGCCCGATCGGCGACGTCACCACCATCATGCTCTGGATCGGCGGCCAGGTCACCTCGCTGAACATCATCGCCAAGCTGATCCTGCCCAGCCTGGTGTGCATGATCCTGCCCCTGCTCTGGATGACCTTCACCCAGAAGGGGAACGTGGAACGCCCGGACGTGGTGCGGAGCAGCGGGGGCCACGGGGGCAAGATCACCGGCTTCGAACGGAACCTGGTCTTCGGCCTGGGGGTGGGCTCGCTCCTGTTCGTGCCCGTGTTCAAGAGCGTCACCCACCTGCCGCCCTATGTGGGCATCATGTTCGGCCTGGGTTTGTTGTGGATAGTGACCGAAGTGATGCACTGGAGGCATGGAGCCGACGACCGCGGCGACCTGATGGTGACGGCCGTGCTGCGCCGCATCGACATGCCCAGCGTGCTCTTCTTCCTGGGCATCCTGGTGGCCGTGGCCGCCCTGCAGACCGCCGGGCACCTGACCCTGCTCGCGGGCTGGCTGGACAGCAGCCTGGGCAACATCTACCTGATCAACGGCACCATCGGCGTGCTGAGCGCCATCGTGGACAACGTGCCGCTGGTGGCCGCCGCCATGGGCATGTACCCGATGACCCAGTACCCGGTGGACGACATCTTCTGGGAACTGCTGGCCCTGTGCGCCGGTACCGGTGGCAGCCTGTTGGTGATCGGTTCCGCCGCCGGTGTGGCCGCCATGGGCATCCTCCGCATCGACTTCATCTGGTACCTGCGGAAGATGATGCTGCCCGCCCTGCTGGGCTACCTCGGCGGCATCCTCACCTTCTGGCTGATGTGGGGCTCGGGCGGGCATTGAACCTGCCCCTGTTCGCGGAATTTAACAGCCCACCTTGTCCGGACGGGGACATGCGCCATCACCTTTGTGCGCAATTCCCCATCCCATGTACATGCTGATCGCGGTGGTGTTCGTGGCCGGTTACCTGGCCATCGCCCTGGAACATCCGTTGCACATCAACAAGGCGGCCTCCGCCCTGGTCACCGGTGTGCTCGTCTGGGTGCTGCTGATGCTTGGCCGTGAGGGCCTGATGCCCGATGCCCACGCCGGTCCGGAGGGAGTGGTCCATCACCTCATGGAACACCTGGGCGACATCGCCGGGATCCTCTTCTTCCTGATGGGTGCCATGACCGTGGTGGAACTGATCGATGTGCACGAAGGCTTCCGGGTGATCACCGACCGCATCACCGGCACCAGCAAGGTGTCGCTGCTGTGGATGCTCAGCATCATCGCCTTCTTCCTGAGCGCCGCGCTGGACAACATGACCACGGCCATCGTGATGAGCGCGCTGCTGCGCAAGCTGATCCGCGACCGCAACGACCTCTGGACCTTCGCGGGCATGGTGATCATCGCGGCCAACGCGGGCGGCGCCTGGAGCCCCATCGGCGACGTCACCACCATCATGCTCTGGATCGGCGGGCAGGTCACGGCGGCCAACATCGTGCTGAAGCTTATCGCCCCCAGCCTGGTGTGCCTGCTGCTGCCGCTGATCTGGTTCAGCTTCACCTTCCGCGGCACCATCCAGCGCCCGGAGGAGGAAGTGCGTTCCCGCAAGGGAAGGACCGGTGTCCCGGCCGGCACACAACGCCTCGTGCTCGGGCTCGGCCTTGCCGCGCTGCTGGGTGTTCCCGTGTTCAAGACCTACACCCACCTGCCGCCCTACATGGGCATCCTGCTGGGGCTCGGCATCCTGTGGGTGGTCACCGAACGGCTGCACCGCCATGCCGATGACGCCGTGCAGGACCACCTATCGGTGAACGCCGTACTGCGCCGCATCGATGTGCCCAGCGTGCTCTTCTTCCTGGGCATCCTGACCGCCGTGGCGGGGCTTCAGGTGGCCGGCCACCTCACGGACATGGCGCAGGTGCTGGACCGGTCGTTGGGCGACATGTACCTGGTGAACACCGTGATCGGCGCGTTGAGCTCGGTGGTGGACAACGTGCCGCTCGTGGCCGCCGCCATGGGCATGTACCCCATGACCCAGTTCCCCGTGGACCATCCGTTCTGGGAGTTGCTGGCCTTCTGCGCAGGTACGGGTGGCAGCCTGCTGATCATTGGCTCCGCGGCCGGGGTGGCCACCATGGGCATCCTGGGCATCGACTTCCTGTGGTACCTGAAGCGCATGGCCTTCCCGGCGGCACTGGGCTACCTCGGCGGCATCCTCACCTTCTGGCTGATGTGGGGCGGGCACTGAGCCTTACCCGTTGGCGATCGCCAGCACCTCCAGGCGCTGCTCGCCGCTCCCCAGCGGATACGTGGCCTCCTCTCCCACCCGTTTCCCGATCAGGGCACGGGCGATGGGCGCGGTGAAGCTGATCAGCCCATCCTTCACGCTGGCCTCGTCCACGCCTACGATGGTGAGGTCGCGCTCCATCCCGTTCTGTGGCCCCGGGCCGAAGCGGACGGAGACCCGCATGCCGAAGCGCACTTCATCGGGTTCTTCCGTAGGCGGCTCGACCACCCGCGCGGTCACGATCCGTTCCTCGAGCAGGGCCAGCCTGCCGTCGATCACCGCCCAGGCGCGGCGGCGTGCGTCGTCGCTCTCATGCTCCAGGGACCGCTCCGCCTCGAGCCCGGCCTTCTCCTCCTGCAACAGGCGCAGCCCGCGCGGCGTCACATAGTTCGACACACCATCGGGCAGGGCGGCACGAGGCGGGATGAACGGCGCCTCCTCCTGGTCGTCCTCCTTGACGAAGCCGCGGGACATGAAGGCAAGGTAGTGGCAGCCTACCCCCGCACCAGCTTCCGGTACTTGATCCTGTGCGGCACGATGTCGCCGCCCAGGCGCTTCTTGCGGTTCTCCTCGTACTCGCTGAAGCCGCCCTCGAACCAGTAGACCTGGCTGTCGCCCTCGAAGGCCAGGATGTGCGTGCACACCCGGTCCAGGAACCAGCGGTCGTGGCTGATGATCACCGCGCAGCCGCTGTAGTCCAGCAGGGCCTCCTCCAACGCGCGCAGGGTGTTCACGTCCAGGTCGTTGGTGGGTTCGTCCAGCAGCAGCACGTTGCTGCCCTGCTTCAGTGTCATGGCCAGGTGCAGGCGGTTGCGCTCGCCCCCGGAGAGCACGCCCACCTTTTTGCTCTGGTCGTTGCCGGTGAAGTTGAAGCGCGCGAGGTAGGCCCGCGTGTTCATGACCACGTTGCCGAAGGTGATGTTGTCCAGACCACCGCTGAGCACGTCGTACACGCTCTTGTCGGCCTGCAGGTCCTTGTGCGCCTGGTCCACGTAGGCGATCTGCACGGTGTCGCCGATGGTGATGGTGCCGCTGTCCGGCTGCTCGGCGCCCATGACCATGCGGAAGAGCGTCGTCTTACCCGCCCCGTTGGGACCGATGATGCCCACGATGCCGGCGGGCGGCAGGGCGAAGCTCAGGTCGTCGATCAGCAGGCGGTCGCCGAAGCCCTTGTTCACGTGGTCGAACTCGATCACCTTGTCGCCGAGGCGCGGCCCGTTCGGGATGAAGATCTCCAGCTTGGACTCCTTCTCCTTCACGCTCTCGCCCTGCAGCTTGTCGTAGTTCTGCAGACGCGCCTTGTTCTTGGTGCGGCGGGCGCTGGGGTTGCTGCGCACCCACTCCAGTTCCTGCTTCAGCACGCGCTGGCGCCTGCTCTCCTGCTTCTCCTCCTGCTCCAGGCGGGCGGTCTTCTGCTCCAGCCAGTTGGTGTAGTTGCCCTTGAAGGGGATGCCCTCGCCGCGGTCCAGTTCCAGGATCCAGCCGGCCACGTTGTCCAGGAAGTAGCGGTCGTGCGTGATGGCGATGATGGTGCCCTTGTACTGCTGGAGGTGAAGTTCCAGCCAGGCCACGCTCTCGGCGTCCAGGTGGTTGGTGGGTTCGTCCAGCAGCAGGATGTCCGGCTGCTGCAGCAACAGGCGGCACAGGGCCACGCGGCGGCGCTCACCTCCGGAAAGCACCTTGATCGAAGTTTCGCCCTCCGGACAGCGCAGGGCGTCCATGGCCACCTCCAGTTTCTGGTCGATGTTCCACGCGTCGGCGGCCTCGATCTTGTCCTGCAGCACCCCCTGCCGGTCGATGAGCTTCTGCATCTTGTCGGGGTCCTCCAGCACCTCGGGATCGGCGAACTTCTCGTTCACCTGCTCATACTCCTTCAGCAGGTCCATGATGGGCTGCACGCCCTCGCGCACGATCTCGATCACGGTCTTCGACTCGTCCAGCACGGGCTCCTGCTCCAGGTGGCCCACGGTGTACCCGGGGCTGAACACCACCTCGCCCTCGTAGCTCTGCTCCTTGCCGGCGATGATGCGCATGAGGGTGGACTTCCCCGCGCCGTTGAGGCCGAGGATGCCGATCTTGGCGCCGTAGTAGAAGGACAGGTAGATGTCCTTGAGGATGCTCTTTCCGGAAGGCAGGGTCTTGCCCACCTTCACCATGGAAAAGATGATCTGCTTGTCGTCGGCCATGGGTCGTGCGTGTTCGTGAGAGGAAGGAGCGCTCAACGAGCGACGGGCTCCATCCGGACCGCGAATATCTCGCTTCGCTGAAGATCCTGGAGCTTTCTGATGGATGTGGTCCGCAGGGGATCCAACTCATGATGGCGCAGCACACCGTTCAGGTCCTGCCCGTCGGAAGGGGCCACGAGCACGTAGTTGATGCCCGTGCCCTTCGGCCTGCCCGCAGGCGCGAACCGCCTTGGGTCCATGTCGCGGGTGTAGAGGTAGTAGCCCACGGGCGCGTGCCAGGGCGGCTGGGCCAACACCACCCCGCTGCCGTCGGCGATGCGCGAACGCAATTGCCTGACCACGACGTCGGCCTCGGCATAGCGTACCACCAACTGCTCGGTCCCCCGGCCCAGGGTCAGCGCTGTGCCCAGCACCAGCATCAGCAAGGCCCCGGCCATGGTGCGCATGCGTTTGGCGAAACCCGCCCAGAGGTGGTCCTGGACCAGCTTCAGGAGGTAGAACAGCAGCAACGCGGTGCCCAGGTGAAAGACGAGCACCATGTACGTCCAGTCCTCCGGGGCCGGTACCATCAGGCGAAGGAACACCGCGGCCAGGCCACCGATCGCCATCGCCGCCACGAGCAGCCGGTACTTGCCGCTGAGGTACACCGCCACGAACTGGCCGCCCAGGGCCAGGAGGGAGAAGGTCATGCCATAAGGCGCGCTCAGGTGTTCCCACAGGGCCAGCACCGCTTCCTGATGACCGGCGCTGAAACTGGCCCAGTCCACCGGCTCGGTGCCCAGACCGGGGTCGAACACCTGCCCCACCCCGTGCGCGATGATCACCGGCAGGAACAGCACGATGCCGGCCAGCAGGGCCGTGAGCGGCACGATGGCGTACCGGCCCATGCGCTGCGCCAGGGAGGTCTCGTAGCTGGACATGAGGTAGGCCGGGATCCACAGCAGCACCATCAAGGCGACCTGCAACTGGCCGGGGTCGTTCCAGATCAGCAGCGCCAGCAGCAGCCCCACCAACAAGGCCGTGATCGGGTTGTTCCGCTTCACCAGATGCCTGCTTCCGTTCAGCGCCAGCAGGAACAGGAACCAGCCGATGGAAACGCCTTCGGAAAGGGCGGAGAACAGGACGAGCTGGGGGGCGGCCGCGGCCAGGGCCAGCGCCAATAGCGCCACGTACCGGTTGAACATGGCCCGGACGAACACGTAGAGCAGCGGCAGGCACAGGATGCCCGCCACCAGGTCGGGGGCGCGAACGGACCAGAGCGCCGGACCGAACAGGCCCAGGCAGCACTTCACCAGGGCCGTGTGCAGGATGTGGTTGCCCGGGAGCGTGCGGTCCGAGAACACCCCCGCCCAATCGCCCGTGGCGAAGTGGACCACCGTGAACGCCTCCGCATTGGTGACCGGTGCCAGCAGCATCCAGACCCGCAGGGCGGCACCCACCAGGATCACCAGCAACACCATGCGCTTGTGCGCCGCGGACGTGCGTTTGCCCAGCTCCTGCAGGGTGGACCGCAGATCGCGTCGCAGCCCCGCAAGCCCGCCCGGCCCTTGATCACGCCTTCGCCCCATGGTCTGTTGGACGCCAACGAACGCCCCGGCCAAAAGTAGCGGGATCGGTCCCGGCCCCATGGACTCCGCTCGTCCTTTCCGTGCCCCGCCCGTCACAAAATGGTACTTTGCTTTGCATAGTACCAACCAATGCCCATATCTTTGGGTCGTCAAGGAACTATCCGCTCCAAGCACCCCACGCCGGGCAGGCGCACGAACATGAAGGTCGAGAACACCAAGGCACAGATGCGGAAAGGCGTGCTGGAGTACTGCATCCTGTCCATGCTGGCACAGGACGAGCTGTACCCCCCCGACATCATCGGCCGCCTCAAGGAGGCGAAGCTGATCGTGGTCGAAGGCACCCTCTACCCGCTGCTCACCCGGCTCAAGGACGCCGGATTGCTCACCTACCGCTGGGAGGAATCGCGCAGCGGTCCTCCACGCAAGTACTACAAGCTGACGCCCGTAGGCCAGAAGTTCCTCACCGAACTGGACCAGACCTGGGAGGAACTGTCGCAGGCCGTGAAGAAGACCACCCGCAGGAACGCACAACGATGAAAAAGACCCTCACCGCCAACATCAGTGGCACCGTCTTCCATGTGGAGGAGGATGCCTACGAAGCGCTGCAACGCTACCTCGCCGCCTTGCGGGCCCAGTTCTCCGGCAGCGAAGGCTGCGACGAGATCATGGCCGACATCGAGGCCCGCGTGGCCGAACTGCTCCAGGAACGGCTGGACGGACGCCAGGTGGTGACCACCGCCGAGGTGGACCACGTGATCGGCGTGCTCGGAAAGCCCGAGGACATCTCCGAAGAGGCTGGCACCTTCGTGGACGAGGAGCCCTCCCCTGCTTCCGGGTCGGCCCCGCGTGGCAGCAAGCGCCTGTTCCGCGACCCCGACGACCGGTGGGTGGGTGGCGTACTGAGCGGAGTGGCCGCCTACTTCGGCTTCGACCCGCTGATCCTGCGCCTCATCTACCTCGCGTTCCTCTTCCTGGGCTTCGGCTTCATCCTGTACGTGATCCTCTGGATCGTGGTGCCCAAGGCCACCACCGCGGCCGACAGGCTGCAGATGCGGGGTGAACCGGTCACCGCCGAGAACATCAAGCGGGCCTTCGAGGAGGGCGCCGGCCGGGTGAAGGAGGGCGCACAGTCCGCCGCCAGCGACCTCAACGACCTGGGCCGCCGCCATGGTCCGCAGGTCCGCTCCAAGGCCGACGACTTCTTCGGCTTCCTGGGGCAGGCCATCATCCTCCTGGTGAAGGCCATCGGCAAGATCCTTGGTGTGGTGCTGCTCGTGGTGGGGGCCACCCTGCTCGTGGTCCTGCTCATGGCACTGGTGGGCCGCTTCAGCTTCGCCTGGGACGCCCTGGACCTGACCGATGGCACCACCCTGCACGACCTGGCCCTGCTCATCTTCAACAGCCCGGCACAGTTCACCTGGACCTGGATCGCCGCCACGCTGGCCGTACTGATCCCCGTCGTGGGCCTGCTCTACGGAGGCATCCACCTGCTCTTCGGCCTGAAGGCCCCGAAATGGGTCGGCATCTCGCTGGCACCGATCTGGTTCGCCGCCATCATCGTCCTCAGCTGGCAGGGCGTCCTGCTGGCCAACGACTTCAGCGACCGCGAGACACGGCGCGAGGTGGTGACCCTGCAACAGCCCACGGGACAGGTGCTCTACCTCGATGCCCTGCCGGATCCCCACTTCGGTCCCGTGAACGCCCGCCAACGGCATGGCGGCGACCTGGAGCTGATGAAACTGGATGGTGAAGTGGTGTACCTCGGCTGGGCCGACATGGACGTGGAACAGAGCCCCGACAGCCTCTTCCACCTGCGCATCGAACGGCAGGCACGCGGTACCGGCATCAAGAGCGCCGGGCGCCGGGCGGGGGCCATCCAACACGACTGGGAACAGGTGGACAGCATGCTGTACCTCGCGCCCTGGTTCAGCTTCCCCAAGGAGGACCGCTTCCGCGCGCAGGACGTGCACTTCACCGTGCTCGTGCCCATCGGCAAGGCCGTGCACTTCGAGCCCGGTGTGGAACCCGTGATGTACGACGTGGAGAACGTGACCGACACCTGGGACCGCGACATGCTGGGCCGCACCTGGACCATGACCTCCGGCGGGCTGAGCGCCGACGTACGTCCCGAGGACGTGCCCGACGACATCCGCCCCATCCACCGGAAGATCAGGAGCGAAGAGCCCGCCGAGGCACCGGAGCAGGAAGCGCCGGCCCGGGACCCGGTCGTGCTGGCCATGCCCAACCTCTGGGAACAGCTCATGCGCATCTGATCGAACGATGCCTCACCCCGCGGTCCTGCGCAACAGAGGGTATTCGGGACAGCCGCGGGAAGCCGCCCCGTCCGGGACCTTGTTCCCGGCGGGGCGGTGGCTTTCCAGCCTCGCGGGCTGTGCCGCCCTGCCGGAATTGGCCCAACTTCGCACCCCCGGCATGGAACGCCTGCAGGACCCGCTGATCCTCCTCTTCGCGATCGCCTCCAACGCCATCGCCCTGCTGCTGCTGGGGCTGGCCTGGTGGAGACCCAATGCCGCGCGGATCGCCTTTGCCGTGCTGTTCGGCTGGGCCGCCTGGTACAACGCCAGCCTCGCGTGGAACGACCCCTCCGTCTTCCACCAGTTCAACGACCTCGCCTGGCTCTCGATCTACAAGGACTTCATCGAAGGTCCCTTCCATACGCACACCCAGCGCTGGATCGGGGCCATCGCCTTCGGGCAGGGGCTGGTGGCGTTGGGACTGCTCGGTGGTGGAACGCTGAGGCGCATCGCCGCCATCGGGGGCATCGTGTTCCTGGTGGCCATCGCCCCGCTTGGGGTGGGTTCGGCCTTTCCCGCCAGCCTGCTCCTGGCACTGGGGTTGTTCCTGAGCGTGTTCCGGACGCGGGGATCAGGGATCCTCCCTCCAGGGGAAGGAGCCACGAACGCCTAGCTTCGTGACATGGACCGCGCCGCCTTCGCCGAGCAGTTGCTGGCCGAGATCGCCCGTACCGAGGAGGCGATCGCCGGCATGAAGGCCATGACCGGTCCGGTGAGCCCCGACAACGCCATCGGGCGGGTGAGCCGGATGGACGCCATCCAGAACCAGAGCATCACCGAGGCCGCGCTGCGCAAGGCGCAGGAAAAGCTCGATGGCCTGCGCCGCATGCAGGAACGCCTGGACGAACCCGACCTCGGAAGCTGCGAGCGCTGCGGTACCGAGATCCCCATGCCCCGCATGCTGCTGATGCCGCAGAGCCGCTTCTGCGTGCGCTGCGCCCGCTGATCCCGATCTTCGACCCCATGACCAAGGAAGCCAAGATCAAGGCCTTCGACCCCAACGGCCCCGCCCTGCAGGACGCCAACGTGTTCGGCCTGCCCTTCACCTGCGACGAGGCCGACATCGTGCTCGTGCCCGTGCCCTGGGAGGTGACCACCAGCTACGGCGGAGGCACCGCGCAGGGTCCCGCCGCCATCCTGGAGGCCAGCCGGCAGGTGGACCTGCACCATCCGGAGTTCCCGGACCTGTGGAAGGCCGGCGTGGCCATGGAGGAGATCCCCGAAGAGCTCGTGGACCGCAGCGACGAACTGAAGGACGAGGCCGCCTTCGTGATCGACTTCCTGGAGACGGGAGGTGATGAGGGACGCGAGGCCGAAGTGCAGCGCATCCGCAAGCACATCGACCAGGCTTCCGAGGAACTGAACGACCACGTGGAGGAACGCGTGGGCGCCCGGCTGGACCAGGGCAAGCGCGTGGGCCTCGTGGGCGGCGACCACAGCACCCCGCTGGGCTTCTTCCGCGCCCAGGCGAAGCGCCACGACCAATTCGGCATCCTGCACCTGGACGCCCACCTGGACCTGCGCAAGGCCTACGAGGGCTTCACCCACAGCCACGCCAGCATCCTGTACAACGCCCTGGCCCTGCCCCAGGTGGCGAAGGTGGTGTCCGTGGGCATCCGCGACTTCTGCCTGGAGGAGCAGCAGGTGGTGGACCGCGAACAGGGCCGCGTGCAGGTGTTCCACGACGCGGAACTTCAGGCCCAGCGCTTCGCCGGAGACACCTGGCAGGCCCAGTGCGACCGCATCATCGCGGCCCTGCCGGACAAGGTGCACGTGACCTTCGACATCGACGGGCTGGACCCCACGCTCTGCCCCAACACCGGCACCCCCGTGCCCGGCGGCCTCAGCTTCCCGCAGGCCACCTTCCTGCTCTCCCGCCTCGCGGCCAGCGGCCGGAAGGTCATCGGCTTCGACCTGGTGGAGGTGAGCCCCGGCGAGGACGAATGGGACGGCAACGTGGGCGCGCGCCTGCTCTGGCACCTCTGCGGGGTGCTGTGGAAGGCGGGGTGAGGCGCTTCCCGGTGGGACAAGCCTCCTGCCGTACCTTTGGGCTTCTTCCCCTTCCGTGCCGATGACGACCACGAAACACGCTCCCGCCGCCGAGGAGGGCATGACCCTGGAGGAGGTGCGCGCGGAGATCCTGCGCGACTATGAACTGGTGAACGTGAGCCGGCAGGCCAGCCTGCTGGGCCGCAAGGAGGTGCTGACCGGCAAGGCCAAGTTCGGCATCTTCGGTGATGGCAAGGAGCTGGCCCAGGTGGCCCTGGCCAAGCAGTTCCGCCACGGCGACTGGCGCAGCGGCTACTACCGCGACATGACCTTCATGTTCGCCATCGGCGAGCTCACCGTGCAGCAGTGGTTCGCCCAGCTCTACGCCCACGCCGACCTGGAGCAGGAACCCGCCAGCGCCGGCCGCCAGATGAACGGCCACTTCGCCACGCGCAGCCTGGACGAGCACGGTGAATGGAAGGACCTCACCGCCCAGTACAACAGCAGCCCGGACATCAGCCCCACCGCCGGCCAGATGCCCCGCCTGCTCGGCCTGGCGCAGGCCAGCAAGCACTTCCGGCAGGACAAGGCGCTGCATGCCTACGCGCACCTGAGCGACCGGGGCAACGAGGTCGCCTTCGGCACCATCGGCGATGCCAGCACCAGCGAAGGCCCCTTCTGGGAGGCCATGAACGCCGCCGGTGTGCTGCAGGTGCCCCTGGCCATGAGCGTGTGGGACGACGGCTGGGGCATCAGCGTGAGCAAGGACCACCAGACCACCAAGGGCAGCATCAGCGCCCTGATGGCCGGGTTCCAAAAGGAGGAGGGTACGAACGGCATCCGCCTCTACACCGTGAAGGCCTGGGACTACGCCGCGCTGAACAAGGTGTACGAGGAGGCCGTCGCCCGCTGCCGGGAGGAGCACGTGCCCTGCCTGATCCACGTGGAGGAGGTGACCCAGCCCCAGGGCCACAGCACCAGCGGCAGCCACGAGCGCTACAAGAACACCGTCACCGACTGGATCCGCGACAAGGACGGCAAGCCGGTGGAAGAGGTGCCCCTGCTCGAGTGGTACAAGGTCTACGACTGCAACGTCAAGTTCCGGGAGTGGATCCTCGGCTTCGCGCCCGGAGGCGAGCCCATCGCCACCGAGGAGGAACTCGATGCCATCGAGAAACAGGCGGTCGCGGACGTGAAGGCCGCGCAGAAGGCCGCGTGGAAGACCTTCCAGGACGAGATCAAGGGGGAGGTGTTGGAGGTCGTTGAACTGTTGGGGGTTGCAGGTTGCCCTGAGCTCGCCGAGGAACTGGGCAAGGCCATGGACCCCGGCCGCAAGGACATCCTGAGCGCCGCGCGCCGCGGGGTGGTGCAGGCCCGGCAGGCCGGCCGCGATGCTTCGGACCTGGAGGCCTGGGTGGAACGCTCGCTCGAAGCCAACGCCGACCGCTACGGCAGCCACCTGTACAGCCAGAGCGCGAAGAGCTGCCTGCACGTGGCCGAGGTGCCCGTGGAATATGCGGACGACGCCCCCGAGGTGGACGGCCGCATCATCATCCGCGACAACTTCAAGGCCCTGTTCGAGCGCGAGCCCCTGCTGCTCACCTTCGGCGAGGACACCGGCAAGATCGGCGACGTGAACCAGGGCATGGAGGGCATGCAGGCCCAGTTCGGCGAGCTGCGGGTCAGCGACACCGGCATCCGCGAGAACAGCATCATCGGTCAGGGCATCGGCCTCGCGCTGCGCGGGCTGCGTCCCGTGGCCGAGATCCAGTACCTGGACTACCTGCTCTACGGCCTGCAGCCCCTGAGCGACGACCTGGCCACCGTGCAGTGGCGCACCAAGGGCGGGCAGAAGGCCCCGTTGATCGTGCGCACCCGCGGCCACCGGCTGGAGGGCGTGTGGCACAGCGGCAGCCCCATGGGCATGATCCTGCACAGCCTGCGCGGCGTGGTGGTGTGCGTGCCCCGCAACATGCAGCAGGCCGCCGGCATGTACAACACCCTGCTCCAGAGCGACGACCCCGCGCTGGTGATCGAGTGCCTGAACGGCTACCGCAGCAAGGAGCTGATGCCCGCCAACCTCGGTGAGTTCACCGTGCCCATCGGCATCCCCGAGGTGGTGCGCGAAGGCAGCGACCTCACCCTCGTGAGCTACGGCAGCACCTTCACCATCTGCCAGCGCGCCGCGGAGCGCCTGGAGGAACTGGGCATCGACGTGGAGCTGATCGACGCGCGCACGCTGCTGCCCTTCGACCGGGAGCACCGCATCGTGGAGAGCCTGCAAAAGACCAACCGCCTGCTGGTGGTGGACGAGGACGTGCCCGGCGGCGCCAGTGCCTTCATCCTGCAGCAGGTGCTGGAGACCCAGGGCGGCTACCGCTTCCTGGACGCCACCCCCGGCACCCTCACCGCCAAGGCCCACCGTCCCGCCTACGGCACCGATGGCGACTACTTCAGCAAGCCCAGCGTGGAGGACGTGGTGGAGAAGGTGATGGCGGTGGTGGCGGAGTGATCGCCGGACAGATGAGCCCACGAGCGATCCAGGACATCGACGGTTTTCGCTTCTTCTTTTTCAGCCGGGAGAACCATGAACCACCGCACATCCACGTGGAAAAGGGTGATGGCTTGGAGAAATGGTGGCTAACACCGACCCCTGTTCGCGTATATTCGGTGGGGTTCAAGACCGGTGAACAACGGCGTACCGAAGAATTGATCCATGAGCACCAGCAAGCGCTCCTCCAAGCGTGGCACAAGCACTTCGGCCGCTAAGCGACCGGGTCCGGACGCCATCGAGGCATTGATCCTGAAGGAGGATCTGCGCATCGCGGACGTGCATCCCCACAAGGACCTGGACCTGCTGGTGATCGTGCTGAACAGTGGCGACGTGCTCCAGGCCCGGATCTCGGACTTCGACCGATTGAGCACCGCCACCGAGACCCAGTTGAAGAAGTGGCGGCTGATCGGCGGAGGCCTCGGGCTTCATTGGAAGGAGCTGGATGAGGACTTGTCGCTGAAGGGCTTCATCCGGGAAAGCGCCCAACAGGAAGCGCTCCGCAGAATGTCCTTTCGGAAGGCGGTCACCCGCAGCAAGGTGAGATCCTGAGATCCAGCAAGCCCAGCGTGGAGGATCCAGCCTGGGCGGGACAAGCTATGTTGGAGAAGATGAAGGCCGTGGTGGCGGAATGAGCCACTGCCAAGCGGTCAGGTTCTGCTCCAGCCCCAGTTCTCCACCACCACCTCTTCGTTCGTTCCGTCGCACCACCCACCGGTCCCAGGGACGTGGGCCGGTCGCTGCAGCAGCTCAGGAACTCACTGCTTCACCACGCGCACACCATGCATGCCTGTGTCATCGTGTACGGTGAGCAGGTAGACGCCGCGCGCCAGTCCGGTCAGGTCCAGCGTGGACCGCGTGCTGCCGTTGGCGCTCCAGCTGCGGGCCAGGCGCCCGTCCACATGCCTCAGGTCCACCTGCTGCATCGGGCGCTCCATGGTCACCGTCAGTTCATCCGCCGCCGGGTTCGGGAACACGGCCAGTCCGTCACGTCCGGTCGTCGCCAGTCCCGTGCCGATCGATGCGACCAGCACACAGGGTTCGGTGATCACCGGCGCATTGAAGTCGAAGTAGATGTTCGCGATGTTCACCAGGCTGTCCCCCGGCAGGAAGGGCTGGCGCGGCCAGATGCGGAAGCCGACCGCTCCGTGGCTCAAAGGCTCGTTCACGTTGCTGTCCGGCAGCAGGATGTTGCTGAACTGGAACTTGAGGATGCCAGCCCCCTCCATGCTCAGGGTGTATGGGTGTGAGGCACCGGTCGGGGTGAAGGTCAGCGGGTCCAGGCCGGCAGGCAGGGTGTCGGTGATCAGCACGTTGAAGGCCGTGTCCGTGCCCGTGTTCTGGAAACGGATCGTGTAGTCGATCACCCCGTCCGTGTTCAGGTCGTACACATTGGCCGGCTCGCTCAGCTTGTCGTTCGGGTCGTAGGAGCCGGTGACGATCTGGGTACGGATGTCCACATCATTGGACGGGTCTGCGTCGCTCAAGCTGTTGCTCACTTGTGCCTGGGTGGTGAGCGTGCTGCCGAGAGGAGTGCTCACCGGCACCTGGAAGACCGGATGCTGGGTCGTGTTCGCATAGCCGGCCATCGCTGGCAGGTTCCAGGTCAGTTGCGTGGGACCCGTGACCGTGGCGCCCGCAGGATCGAGCAGGACCAGGGCGGGATCGTGATCCATCACCAGGGTCACCGCTCCGCTGGGTTTGGCGGAGAGGTTGCGTACAGATATATGGTAGCTGGTCGTGAAACCGGGCCGCGCCGCCTGGGTGAGGATGGTCGCTCGCAGGTCAAGGGGTGCGTTGCTGCTGTCCGCCAGGTCCACCGTCACGTTGGGTGTGCCCATCGTCAGCGTGAAGGGCACCGGACGGCTGGGCGGGCAGACGGGGAAGAGGCCCGGCGCGGTGTAGTCCAGGTCGTAGCTGCCATAGGGAAGGCTCAGTGAATAGTCGCCACTTTGGTCCACGATCGTGTAATAAGGCCCTGGCGTCACTTCGATGACCTGATAGGCCACACTGGGTTCCAGGGGATCCTGCACACAGTCCGCATTGCTGTCCACGAACAGCCTGCCGCTCACCTCCCCGCAATTGGGGCCGAGGTCGGGGATCGTGAAGGAATAGGTGTCCCCACAGGAGTGGCCCACGAACCCATACACGCGGTCAGCGATGTAGTTGCCGGGGCCCAGGTCGAACACGTTCACCGGTGAGCCGAGGTTCCAGGTACTGTACACCACACTGCCCCCCTGTGGTCGTACTTCCAGACCGGTATCCCAACCGTTCGGTGCCTCGGGCACATCCAGCGTGACGCTGCCGTTGTTCCCTCCCGTGCAGCTGCCAATGATCTGTGTGGCGCTCATGGGTCCGGGTTGGTCGGGTCCCACGATGGAGGTGCTGAGCGTGGTGCTGCAGCCGTTCGCGTCCGTGATCGTCACGTCCACCCACTCCCCCAGGCAATAGTTGCCCAGCACCCAGTAGTCGTTCACCTGGGTCGCGGACCCGGAGGAAGGGGACACCGTGTAAGGGGGGGTGGCATACCAGTACTCCTCGTACTCGGTGCGAAGCTCACCGTCGCAGCTTCCCGGACAGGGGACCCTGTCCACGTTGCCCAGGTCGGTCATGGACGCATAGTACAGGAAGGTGTGGTCGCCCACCGTCGCTGTGGCCGTGTCACTGTCCAGGTTGGCATCCGTCACGATCACCTGGTAGGTGCTGCCGGCGAGCAACCCGGTGATCTCGTTCGTCCCCTGCCCGTTCGGAGGTGCAGGGCTCCAGGTGAAGTTGAAGGGTCCCACTCCAGCGCTTACGATCGCCTTCATCCGACCGGTGCTCTGCGTGCACTGATCGTCGATCACCGAGATCTGAACGCTGACAGCGGCCGACAGGTGGAACGAGGCTGTCAATAGAACGCCGGACATGATGCTACGCAGGGTGGGCATGGTCAAGAAGATCGGTCGTACAGAGAGGACGCTGCGTTCAGATCGGGGTTGCTCGAAGATCATCCTCACCGAACGCGGCTCCACCTCCTATCGCACCAAGGTGACCGTGCCCGTCACCTCACGGGTGTCCTGATAGGGAAGCCGATACCGGATGCGATAGGGATAGGTGCCGTCCCGCAGGGGTCCGCCGTTGCTGCTGCCATCCCAAGGATGGTAGGGGTCCCTGGCCGAGAACACCAGTTCACCCCACCGGTCGAACACCTCCACCTGGAAATCCTCGGGCACGCATTCACTGGTCCAACCCCACCGATCGTTCACGGCATCGCCGTCGGGCGTGAACGCCGAGGGAATGAACAGGCTGCAGGAATCCGAGCAATCCGTGATCGGGACCATGCGCACCAGCGTATCCACGCCACAACTGAGCTCGGCGATCACGGTCACTTCCACCATCCCCTCCCGTTCGAACTGCACGACCGGGTCCACGGCCCAGGCCGGGGTGGCCGCGCCACCAAAGTCCCACTGCGCACCCAGGATCGCCGAATCCGCGACCAGGGTGAAGTAGGCGGGCTCCTGCAGGCAGCGTGCATCCACGGTGAAGTCCGCTTCACACAGGCAGTCCACCTGGACCACCTCCACCGTTGCCGAACCGGTGCAGCCGTTGACATCCGTTACGGTGACCACGTAGTTGCCACTGTCGGCCACCTGGGTGGGATCGGCCACGGGCAGACCATCCAAGGCGTAGGTCGCGGTCAGTCCCTGAAGGGAATACACGGTGGTCAGGTCCACGGTCTGCCAGGGGCACAGCGCGAAAGAGGCATCCGCACCCGGTGAAGGGTTCATGTTCACCGAGAGCATCACGGAAGCGGTGTCCGAACAGCCGGCCCCGTTGACCGCCACGTACTGATAGCCACCCGGGAAGGACACCGAGGTGGGATCGGCCACGGGTGCCCCGCCCTGCGTCCATTCGGTGAACAGCCCGGCGCTCGGGAACAAGGGGGTCAGGTCCAACACCTCGCCCGAGCAGATGGCCACGGATTGGTCCGGGCCCAGGGCCGGTACGGTATCCAGGTCCAGGGTGATGAGGGCCGTATCGGAACAACCGATTCCATCGGTGGCCACCAGCTGGTAGGTACCTGCCTGGAACACAGCGGCCGGATCGGGAACGGGCATACCGCCCGATGCCCATGAGGTGGCCAGGCCAGCCGTCCCGAAGAAGGCGGTGAGGTCCTCGGAACCTCCGGCACAGATCGAGACCTGCTGGTCGGGACCCAAGGCCGGCGGAAGCGACACCGCCACGTCCACCAAGGCCGTATCCGAACACAGGTTCAAGGAGGTGGCCACCAGCATGTACTGGCCGGGAACACCCACCGCCGTGGGATCGGCCACCGGCGCGCCCCCCAGCGTCCAGGCCGTGGTCAGGCCTCCCGTAGCGAAGAGCGTGGTCAGGTCGGTGGTGTTCCCCTGGCACAGTTGAACGTTCTGATCGGGACCCAGCGTAGCGCCGCCACTGAGGTCCAGCACCACCTCCGCCGTGTCGGAACAGCCACCGGCGTTCGTTGCCACCACGGTGTACGTTCCCGACTGCGAGGCCGAGGCCGCGGTCGCCGATGGGATCGCTGAACCGTTGAAGGTCCAGGAGGTGGTGAGGCCCGCCAGGGGGAACAGCGCGGTCAGGTTCGTTTGTGCGCCACCACAATCGTTCACCAGCTGGTCCGGTCCCAGGTTCGGCGCCGCACCCGCCTGCAGGTCGTAGTAGACGTAGTACAGACATCCATCCCAGGGGTCGTACGCTTCAACGTTGTAGAAGCCGGGTTGGGACACGGCCGTGGGGTCTGCCACCGGGATGTAGTTGCCATCGAACACCTCGTAGGTCCAGCTCGGGTCCCACCCGAGGTAGTATCCCAGGATGTCCACCGTGCCTCCGGGACAGACCACCCCGAACCCATCGGGAGCCGGGTTCATGCAGGGTGGCGGTGCGGAGACGCCGAACGCGATCCCGCTGCCACCGCCGCCATCGAACCAACCGGGTGTCCAGGTGCCGTTCGGACCTCCGCCTCCATTGGCACAGGCCGTATCGATCACCGTCACCGTCCAGGTACCGTTGGCGTTCTCGTAATCGAAGCTGCCCAGGCTCCCGTTCTGGGGCCACCAACTGCCGCTGAAGGGTGCACTGCCCGAGGTGATGTTGCTGCCACCGTACCAGGGGAACAAGGTGCTCGTGTAGTTCTGTCCGCCAGCGCCGTTGAAGGCGGAAAGCACGATGGTGGTACCCTGGGGCGAGGTCAACAGGATCTCCAGGGTCTCCGGATGGTCGCTCGTGATGTTGATCTCGATGCTCTCCAGGTACAACCCGAACCAGCTGCCGCCAGGCTCCAGGACCCCGACGCCGCTCACGTTGGCGGTGAACGCACTGGTATCGCACTGCGGAATGGGGCCGCTGGTGAACGGGAACGAACCCTGTGCGTGCAGCTCCGATCCCATGACCAGAAGCCAGCAAAGGCCCGTCAGCAGAAAAGACCTCGCATAGGACCAGGCCCGCATCCGGGATCGAGGGATCATGATGGAATGCTGAAGAGGTGTTCAAGCAATTGACGCAGGATCATATCCGGCGTTGCCCGCATCGCAAGGTATCATTCCCCAACCGCTCGAATTCGCTTCACATCGATGGGTCCCTCCGCCGCACGAAGTTCAATTTCAGTTGCGTGTTGTTCGGGAAGGGATCCTGCAGGTGCAGCACCCCGGCCCGCTTGTCGGTCCGCTCCCCCTCCTTCCCGAACGCCAGGAAGCTGTGGCAGCGCTGCACGTTGATGCGCGGTGCACTGATGCGGGTGTGGATCCGGAACTCCTGGCGGAACCAGCCGATGTCCTCCAGGTTCAGCTGGCCCATCACGTACAGGATCACGGGCGCCGTCTGCTTGTTGTTCCAATACACGTTGCTCAACGTGACCGCGGCCTTGCTGGGCATGTTCACGTAGATGGAGGCCTTGGTGGCGCTGTGCTCCACGTGGAAGTTGGCCAGGGTGAAGCTCTTGACCACCGTGTTGGAGGCGGGCCGCGACTCGTCGCCATCGATCGTCGCGCTCAGAAAGAGGTCGTAGGCGCAGGCAGCACCTTCGCTCACGCAGTCGGTCATGCGCACGCCGCCCGAGTTCAGCACGGCGAAGGCCTCGGTGGTGGTCTTGGCGCAGTACACGCGGCACTGCTCCAGCACGCTGCTGTTGCACTGGCTGTTGAAGGCCGTGGCCCCGGTCCAGTCGCCCTGCCGCAGCACGATGCCACGCCCCCGGGGATTGGTCACGTGCACGCTCACGATGCGCGCCATCAGGCAGAAGCGCAGGTCGATCGCCGCTTCGCTCTGGTTCACGAGCCGCAGGTTCTCCAGGGAACTGCCCAGCGTGGCCTTGAGGTCGATCGCCTTGCGGCCGTTGCGGATCTCCGCGAAGTCCTTGATCACGTACCGGCTGCCGATCCGCTGCATGGCCTGCTGCTGGTCGTTCACGGTCCGCGTGAATCCGTTGCTCTCCGGGCCCAGCATCAGCGTGGAACCCGCCCCATCGATCACCAGCAGGCGGCGGTCGGGCAGTACGATGTCCTGCCCGCAGCGGTACTCGGCCGCTTCGCTGAACCGCACCACGGTGGCGTCCTCCGGAAGTTCCGCGAAGAAGCGGGCCACGTTGGCGTTGGCCGGCACCACGTAGTCGCGGGCGGCGAGCAGGGTGGCCGACAGGAGGAACAGGAAGGTCACGGAGGAACGCATGGCCACTAAGTTCGTGGCTTCACGCCGACCCCTCCCACCATGCCCCTCCCGACGCTCGTTCTGCTGCACGGCTTCCCCCTGGACCACACGATCTGGGAACCCCAACGGAAAGGCCTGTCGGACGTGGCCCAGGTGCTGGCGCCCGATCTGCGCGGCTTCGGTACGGACGACCGGCCCGTTCCGGAGATCATGACCATGGAGGCCTACGCACAGGAGGTGAAGGACCTGCTGGACGAGAACGGGTTGGAGCGCGTGGTGCTGGGCGGGTTGAGCATGGGCGGGTACGTGGCCCTGGCCTTCGCGGAAGCCTGGCCGGAGCGCCTCGCAGGCCTGCTGCTGGTGAACACCCGGGGCACGGCGGACGGCGAGGAGGCGCAGCGCGGGCGCGAGGACACCGCCCGGCGCGCCCTGGCCGGTGGCGTGCCGGTGATCGCCCGGGGCATGGTGCCCACCTTGCTGAGCGAGGCCACGCGCGGCAGGCATCCCGAGCTGGCGGCGGAAGTGGAGGCCCTGATCGCCAGGCAGCGCCCGGAGGCCGTGGCGGCCGCGGCCCGGGGCATGGCCCTGCGCCCCGACCGGCACGCGGTGTTGGGTTCCCTGGACGTTCCGGTGCTGGTGATCACCGGCGAGCACGACCACCTGATGCCCCTGCCCACCAGCCTGGCCCTGCAGGCCGCAGCACCCGGGTCGCACCTGGCCGTGGTGCCCGGTGCGGGCCACCTGAGCAACCTGGAGGGTCCCGAGGCCTTCAACGCCGCGGTGCGGACCTTCCTGGCGGGGATCTGACGATCAAAGCCCCAGCTGTTCCACCCGGCGTTTCAGGTACTCCTCGTCGGTGCGCTTCACCTCGCGGCGCTCCTTGCCTTCGCCCAGCCCGATGGCGCCCGGCACACCGCTCAGGTACAGCTTGATCAGGTAGTTCACGAAGCCGCGGTCCTTCAGCCGTTCGAAGTAGAGCGGCGTGGGGTCGCTCCAGCCCTTGTTGGGCTTGTTCTTGCGCACCAGCGCATTGGCCGCCAGGCTGGCCACGTGGCTGCCGAAGCCGGTGTAGTCCTCCGTGCGTTTGTTCAGCAGCGCCACCTGCAGGTCCTCGTAGTACATGTACAGCTGGCCCAGGGCCACGTCGTCATTGCCGGCACCGACCAGCCGCAGCGTGTCCAATCTCCCCTCCCGCACCCGCAGGAAGAGCACGGGTTCGATGAACTCGGCCAGGGTGGTCATGTCCAGGTCGCCCACCTGCAGCCGGTAATCGAAATCGCCGCGGTCGCCATCCAGCGGCACACGCACTTCGGCCCGTAGCGGCGCATGGCGCTGCACCAGCCCGGTGAAGACGGCGGTGAGGTCGCCGGCCGACCGTGCGTTCGTGATGTTCGCCGCGCGCAGGCCGACGTCGGTGAGGGCGATGCGGCCCGGCTTGGAGGCGTTCGGATGCACCTCGGCATAGCGGATGGTCCCGTTCCGCAACACCAGGCTGTCCACCTGCAGGGAACGCTTGAGGCCGTGCAACGCCTTGGCCGGCAGGTCGCGCACGCCCTCGGGTTGCGGCAGCCGGTGATCGCGCAGGTCGTCGAAGACCAGTCCAGCCAGCTCCACCCGGCGCACCTCGATGGCATCCTCCTCCAGGTAGCGCTTCACGTTGAAGCCCGAGGCACGCAGCTGCGGCAGGGTGATGTCCAGCGCATCGAAGCGGTGGCCCTTGCTGCGGGCATAGGCGCCCCGATCGCCATGGGGTGCGATGTGCAGGTCGTCCAGCTCCACCCCGCCCTTGATGTGCTCCACCCGCAACCGCCCGATGGAGGCATCCACCTGGTCCTCGTCCATGCGCCACCGCATGCCGTGCAGGTCCACGTCCAGGCCGGTATGGTGGAAGACCTCGTGCGGATGGGCGCGCAGTCCGTGTACCGTGATCCCGAGGTCGTCGATGGCGAGTTCGGCTTCGCCCGGCCGGCCGGGGTCCTCCAAGCGGAAGCGGACCTGGTCCAGTTCCAAGGCGTCCAATCCGGCGTCCTCGTCCAGGCCCTGGCCCATGGCCTCGCGCAGGCGGGTCAGCAGCGGAACGTTGGCCGTTCTGGTCTTCGCGCGGGCTTCAGGCGCCTTCACCACGGTGAGATCGCCGCCCCGGGCCACGAAGCGCTCGGCATGGACGCGTTCCTCGCGCAGCAGGTCGTACAACGCCACGCCTTCCAGGTCGGCCTCGTCCAACGTGCCTCGCACCTTCCCTCCCCGCTTGGTGTCCAGGTCCAGCGCGATGCCCTTCAGCTGAAGCCCCTTGTCGGGCAGGTCCAGGCTGATGCGGTCCACCTTCACGGGCAGGCGGTCGCCGTCCAGCTTCCACTGGCTGCCCAGGAACTGTGCGGTGACACGCCGCGCCGGCAGCGGCCGCTCGCGGGTGGCGCGCGCACCCACGCGGAAGGCGAGCGCCTCCAGGCCCAGCTCCACATCGGGGAACTGCAGGTCCAGCCGGCTGTCCGGGCCCTCCAACGTCAGGTCCCAACTCCCCCCCTGCAGGTCATACCGCTCGGCCACCACGGCCTTGATCCGCCCCGCCCAGAGGTCGGCCGGAAGGGCCCCGAGGGAGAGGCCCACCGGCAGGCGGTCGGAAGGCTGGTCGTCCTTCTTCCGGGTGTGCAGCACGGTGCGGATGCGGGGCGCATGCACCAGCACCCGGCCCAGGTCCAGCACGCCGGTCCGTTGCCCCAGGAAGGGGTCGTAGCCCCGGGCGATGACCTCGGGAATGCTCACCTCCACCCGGTCCTTGTTCTTGGGCAGGCCATCGCGCGGCACCACATGCACGTCGCGCAGCACCATCAGGGAGTCGGCCACGTCCACCTCCACCTGCCGGGTGTGCAATTGGTGGGTGCCCTCGGCCAGGCTGGCGGTGATGTCCTTCAGCGTGTATTCCAGCGCATCGCTCACGACCTCGTAGTTCCCGGCCGCCAGCGCCACCTCATCCAGGCCCACGCCCGCGCCCGCCAGGTCCGCCCGGTCCAGGTCGAAGAAGACCTTGCCGTCCCGCATCACCGTGGCCCGGCCTTGCTCCAGCTTCAGCGTGCCTACGCGCAGGGCCGTGATCGGAGCCTCGCCGGCAGCCTGCTTCGGCTTGTCCTGCTTCGTTCCGCCCGCTTCACCCTGCACCTGCAGCACGGGTCCCTGCACCACCAGCGAACGCATGCGCAGGGCCCGGTCCTTCAACGCAGCAGGGACGTCCAACCCGCCAACGGCCACCCGGTCCCAATCCACCTTCAACCGGCCATCCGTGTTGCGGATATAGGCTCCTCCGGCGAACTCCATATCGCCGCTGCGGGAGTCGGCCACCACCCGCCGCAGGGCCAGTGTGCTCGCCGAGCGCGGCAGGCGCAGGTCCACGCCGTTCAGTACCAGGTGGGCATGCTCGGCCACCAGTGGCCGCGAAGCGATCACCGCCGAGTCCAGGTCCAGGCCTTGAAGCAGCAGTTCAAAACGCTCCACCGTGCCGGCCACTTCGCTGCCACCGGGTTCGCCGATGCCCGTCACCCGGCCGATCAGGGCCAGCTCATCGAAGTGCGACCCCTCCAAGGGGATCGACGCAGGCGTTTCCACGCCCCCCCCGCCCTGCCCCGAACGGATGGCCGGCAGGTGCAGGTCGAAGCCGCGCAGTTCGGCCCGGTGGGCGTGTACCGTGCCTTCGCGCAGCAGACGCTCCACATCGAACCCCTCCACGAGCAGGGTGTCCAGATGGCCGTTCTCCAGGTGCCCCTGCGAGGCCATCGCGGCAATGCGATCGGCGTCGATGTCCAGCACCATCAAGCGGTCCTTGCGGTGCGACCACGACAACGGACCGGTGAACACCTGCATGCCGCTGCTGATGGAACCGAAGATCACGCGGGAAACATCCAGCCGCCCCCGCTCGGGTCCCAGGGCATGCACGGCGCCCGTGGCCGGTGAGACCTCGATGCCATGGAGTTCGAGCCCGATGCGTTCCAGCAGCACGAAGGCGTCCCGCTGGGTGCGCAACTCCAGCTCTCCTTCATGCACGCTCAGGCGGCCCACATGCACGTTGCCGAACAGGTCCACCAGGCCCGTGTCCGCGCGCTGGGGCGCCACCCTTCCCTGGCCGTGCGGCTCCAGCATGCGCACCACCGGCGCGTGCAACTGCAGGTCCGCCAGGATCAGGTGCCCTTCGCGGTACACCTCGCCCAGGTCGAGCCCCTGGATCCGGAGGCGGTCCACGGCGGCGCGTACCACACGCTCCTCCACGGACAGCAGCATGGGGTCGGGCACGTGCGGCCGCAGGTCGAAGCCGTCGATCGTGAGCGAATCGCCACGGAACCCGAAGCGCAGTTCCTGGAAGGAGAGCTGGTGGATGCTGTCGCCCAGCAGGATCCGTTGACGGCCCAGGCGTACGCGCACATCGCCCACGGGAATGTGCTTGCGGGTGGTGTCCATCAACGTGCTGTCGATGTGCAGTTCCTCGATGGTGAGGTCCACATCGTGCAGGCGCATCACCTGGGTGCTCTCCTCGGTGATCTCCTCCAACCGCAGTTCGCCCCGCAGCAGTTCGAACTCGGCGATCCCCAGCGCGGCCAGGCGGCCGGCGATCAGTTCGTAGAGCATGCCCAGGCGGAAGCCCACGTCGCGCCGCCCCTCGGTGTCCACCCCCGGGAACTGGTGCACCACGATGTCCGGTTCCTCCAGCAACAGGGAGCGGACCTGCAGCTCGTTGCGCACCAGCAGGGGCCAGAGGCGGGTGCGCACCTCCACGCGCCGCATGCGGAACTGGGCCAGGCGGTGCGGCAGCTTCCCCTGTTCGTACAAGGCATAGGCCCGCGTGGTGTCCACATGCACCTCCAGCTCATCGAAGGCCACGGACCGGTCGAAGAGGTCCACGCGCACGGCGCCATGGGAGAAGCGGTAGGCCCCATCCCCCGCCTCCTCGAGCGCCTCCTGCACGGCCAGGCCGATGCGCTCCTCCAGGCGCTGCTTGGCGAAGGGGAACGCGACCGTGCCGCCCAGGACCAACAGGCCCAGCAGCCGCCATCGGACGTCCGCGTTCCACCACCGCATGCTCCCAAAGGTCGTTGTCCTTTCGTTCCCCCGATCGAACCTTCCGGCACGGTCCTTGTCCTACCTCCGGAACCAACACGAAAGGACCATGATCAAGATGCTGAGAACCACCCTGCCGCTGGCCCTGCTGCTGGCCGCGGCCATCCCCGCCACCGCCCAGGACGGACACCGCCACGGCGAACGCGAACGCAAGTCGCCCGAGCAGCGTGCCGAGATGCACACCTCGCGCATGCAGGAGCAGTTGAAGCTGGACGACGTCCAGGCCGAGAAGGTGGCCGAGATCAACCTGCGCTTCGCCGAGCAGATGGAGGCCGTGCGCGCCGCCCGGAAGGCCGAGCAGGAAGGCATGAAGGAGAAGGCCCGGGGACTGAGCGATTCCCGCGATGCCGAGCTGAAGGCCGTGCTCTCCGAGGAGCAGTACACCCGCATGCTGGAGCTGCGCGAGCAGCACATGCAGGAAATGAAGGAGCGCCGCTCCATGCGCAAGCAGGAGCACGAGCACTGACAAACATCCCGTGAACAAGGAAAGGCGCACCGCTCGGTGCGCCTTTCGCGTTGCAGGCCGGTCCTGACCTATTTCTCCTTCGGTAGCTCGAAGCGGATCGGCAGGGTCATCTCCACCGGTACCATCTTGCCTTCGTGCATGCCGGGGTCCCAGTCGGGCATGGCCTTCACCACGCGCAGCGCCTCGGCGTCCAGGGCCTTGTGCACGCCGCGCTTCACCTGGGCATCGCGAACGTGGCCGTCGGCATCCACCACGAAGCCCACGAACACGGTGCCCTCCGCCTCGTCAGCCTTGGCGGCGGCCGGGTACTTCAGTTCGTTGACCAGGTAGGTGAACATGGCCTGCTTGCCGCCCTTGAACTCGGGCATCTTCTCGGCCACCTTCATCGGTTCCTGCGGGGCGGGGCGGAAGGGCACCGCGTTCCAGGAAACGAGCAACAGCGCGCCCAGCAGGGCGGGCAGGACGAGGGCGGTCCGCAGCAGGGAGCCCTTCTTCGAACGGGGGGTGTTCAGCATGTGTATGCGGGTTTTGAGGTCGGATGAACGGAAGGAATGGACGAGCGCCCGTGCCGGCACGCCCAGGGCGCGGGCCAACAGCAGGGCATCGTAGTGCGGGTGCGCGTGCTGCGCGGCGCGGTCGGCCAGCAGCTCGTGCACCAGGCGCAATTCGCGCAGGGCCCAGCGCCACAGGGGCACCGGCCAGTGGATCGCGGCAAAGAGCTCGAACAGCAGCACGTCCAGGCTGTGGCCCTGTTCCACGTGGGCACGCTCGTGGGCGATCAAGGCCTCACGGTCGTCGCCATCGGCTTCGCCCGGCACGCGGATGCGCCCCAGGAAGGAGAGCGGCTCCGCTCCTTCCACGCCGGCCAACCGCCAGGCATGGAAGGCCCGCACCAGCAGGCGCAGCATCAGGCCCGCGACCACCACGGCATAGGCCAGCGGCAGCCAGGCGGTCCAGCCCAGGCTCAGCGGCGATCCGGCTTCGGCACCGGCACCCAGGACCACCTCCGGCAGGGTGAAGCTGAAGGTGACCGGCTCCACCAGCAGGCCGGGAAGCAGCGGCAGCGCCCAGGCCAGCAGACCGCCGGCCAGCAGCCAGCCCCGCCGGAAGGCCAGCCGGGCATCGTTCCGCAGCGGCAGGTAGGCCAGCAGGAACACGGCGAACACCAGGTCCACCTTCAACAGGTACAGCAGCGTGCTCATGGTCATTGGCTCTTGCGTTGGCGGACCAGCTTCAGCAGCTCGTCCAGTTCGTTCAGGTCCAGGTCCTTGCGCTCCAGGAAGAAGCTCATGAGCTCCTTCGGGCTGCCGGCGAAGTAGTCGTTCACCAGCCGACCCAGCACCTTCTCGCCGTACTCCTCGCGCCCCACCAGCGGGTGGTAGCGGTGGCTGCGGCCGAAGGCCTCGTGCCCCACGAAGCCCTTCTGCTCCAGGATGCGCACGATGGTGCTCACCGTGGTGTAGGCCGGCTTGGGCTCGGGCATGTCCTCCAGCAGCTCCTTCACGAAGGCCCGGCCCTTGTCCCACAGGGCCTGCATCACTTGCTCTTCGGCGGGGGTGAGGCGTTCCATGTGGACAAGTATAACTACATTCTTAGTTGTTCGACTAAACCTTTAGTCACAAAGCAGGGAACGGAGCGAGTGGATAGGGAAACGGTTGGAGGGAAAGTGACAAGGCTCAATGGCAAGTGATACGTGTCAAGGGCATGATCCCGGGCGTGGTCCGCTTAGTTCCGGGCCACACCTATGGTGGACAGCCAGACCGACCACCGACCTCTAACCTTATGACCAACAGTACATTACGTTCAACCACATCGACCAACACGGTGGACAGATGGGCCACTCATGCCTGATCATGTCAGGCACATGACCAGACACAGGAGCATGCCATTCTGCGATCGCAAAGGCCTCTGCTGCATTTGCATTAAGCTGCGTTGCGATCGCGGGATGCCTTTCTGCGATCGCATTGGACGCTGGTGCGGCGGCAGGAGATCACCTGGCGATCGCAGCTGTCTCTGTTGCGTTGACAAGATGTGGCATGGCGGGCGCATCTCCCATCCGCGTGGTAAGCCCAACGGCTTCTTCCTTTCTCCGCACACCGGTGGGCAGCGCGTGGGAACGTTCGCAGGACCTGCGCATCACCCGGCGAGTTCATTGGGGGCACACCCTGCATGCGGTATTCGCCGACAACCTTCCATTGGAGCATGGAGGACGAACGCGACCAACGGCTGCGTCCGCTTCGTGGAGACCGCTTGTCGGGCTGGTGCAGCACCGGGTGAAGGCCGCTGACTTCCGGGATTCCTCGCGGGGTGCGAGGCGCGGGTCGCGCAGCTCCGGTTCTAGCCTTCCTACGGGACTCCGTTCCGCCTCCATCGGAGTCAGCCGTGGTGAGTGCGAGCAACCGAGCATTGCATCATGACCAGGCGCTGGTCCTGCACATATGCCCGGACCGTACTCTGCCAGCATCCTGCTGACCGGCGCGCGGTGGAAGCTGGACACCTATCTTTCGAAACCGCGCATGCTGTGAAGGACAGGCGCGCCTGGCAGGTGTTCAAGCGCATGCAGAGGCATCCGACCTGACGGCTGCATAGCCTCGGCAGGTTCGCGACGCACCTCCTGGAGCGCGGAACCGACATCCGCTACATTCAGGAACTGCTTCGCCATTCCAGCACCCGCACGACCGGGTACACGCTAACCCCGAACCGGCTGCATCAAAGCCCTTGACGAGCTTGAACGGCCTGAGGATAGCGCGCATCGGTGCAGGCCACTTCACAAGGGGCTGGTGCTCGCGTTTACGGACCAAAACCACCTCTGCGATGCGGCTAACGCGCGTCGTGCTCTACCCACTAGTTAGGCCAAAGACAAACGATATCCTCTATTTCGAAGATGAAGTGATAAGCAGATTAGAAAAAAAGTGGTTTCCACACTCAGCCATGATTTCTAGATTCTTCCTTTTGTACAACCTTCGTTCGGACAGTTCAGCGGGGAGTTTACTAAAATCCTCGATCGCGACCCAGACACGTAAGGACGATTGTGGTATTAGCGTACACGGAATAGGTGAATCATTCTGTAAATCAGGTAAAATGAGTCACGACTTGAAGCTTTGGGAAGGATTCATTTCACTTGATCCCAAGAAGTTGGTTGGTATCATGCATAGCGTTGCGCTAGTGGACTGACTTGTGCGGTAAAACGACCTTTAGACGCTACCTGCCCATAACTTAATAATTGTTTACGGTTAATACGAGCACAAATGTAGAATGCCACCAACTAACGTTTGCGATTTCTAAATGTACCGGATTTCGACAGGTCAATGGTCGGCGACAGCTATGCCTGGTCGCGTGCGCCCAGTCGATTTCACGATCTCTCATAGCTGAAGGCTGGGGCTGTTCGCATTGCGAGATATTTAACTAGGGTTCTCGCGGCACCTGCGGCACCAAAGTAGGAAATCATTCAGACAATTTGTCGATTGATCTTCGACGAACCAGGCAGGTTGAATGAACAATTCACATGGATTAAGACAATCTCTACGAATGTGAGCCATTGGGTGTCTGAAGTCGCCTTATAAAAGATCGGTCTTTTGACCTGTTGGAATAGTCATAGCCGCTGCATGGAATTGCAGGGGATCGTTTCGACACCTCAGACGTTCTGTATCCAACTCGGAGGGGATTTTCAACGCGCCAAATCGAATCGTCGCGCTTACCTGCAGCAAGGATACACAGACAAGAAGTTCGAGCGTAATCTGAACAGAAACGCCTCAGGCTCTATTCTTTTATGAAGAAACAAACAATAATTTCAAAACGGTTATAGTGCAATAGGGTGTATTGAAAGCCCTGCGCTAGCCGCCACTCCTGTTCATCAGTGTTGAAGCAGTTCTCCGAACTGGTACGATGTCAATAACCCCTTCTGGCATTCGCAGCATGGTTGGCTTATGTGTACAAGAATTGAACCACAAAGTACTGTTGGCCAGATGGCGGTTATCAGGGGATGCACACATTTGCCCTAGCTTAAAACACTGTGGTCCTCATCCTGTGCAAGAATATGTCTGATGCCTGAAGGAGTACAGGCCCAAACTATGATGGGTTCCAGTGCTATAATGGTGTATAAATTCAGACCCCGAAAGAACAAGATGCTATGAAGACGAAATCCAATCAGATGGGACACTGCCAACATGATCCCCACCTCGTCGCCGTGTTATGGGGAGCATTGGGCATTCTGCGCTTCATTGCGCGATAACGCAGAATAGCCCATCACGTTGATGCAGTGCGCAGCCGAATCAGTCCGGCGGCTTTGAGCAGGACGGAACTGCGCCGGTTCGCCTTCACCTTGGAAACGCCCCAGTTGGTGCTGGGGACGCCCGGTGGCGACCTGACCATCATCGGCTATGGCGCGGAGGCGCGGATCACCGACCTGAAGGGGGTGGTGGGGCGCCTGCTGGAAGGCGATGTGGCCGGGCTGGAGGAGGCCATTGCGTCGGAAGGCCGGTGGCCCTGGCAGCGTTGCGTTGCTGTGGAGGAGCACCTGGACCACCTGCTGGCCTCCGAGGCACATCAGCAGATCGCCGCTGCCGGCTTCAGCACGGATGATGCACAGGTGAAGGAGCTGGTGGAAAGTGGCCTGGTGGCACGGGACCACGCCAAGCGGGTGGGCACGGCCGTGCGGCAGGCCGTTCGCAAGATCGCCTCGCCGCCCCTGCTCAAGTGGATCTTGCCCGTGGCACTGATCCCGGCCCTGGCCCTGACCATTGGGCGGTTGCAGCAGGTATCCTGGATCTGGACCGTTCCGGTGCTGCTGGGCTCGATCGGTGTGGCGTGGCTGTGCTGGTGGCTGGTGGAACGCCTGCGCACACGGGCCTTGGTAAAGGCGCATCCGGCGATCGAGGCGAAACGCTTCCGCCAGATCGTGAAGGGGCAGCGACCGTTCAAGCGCTGGCGCTGGGCCACCCTTGGCCTGGCGGTGGTGTGCTGGGCCCTGGCGTTCAAGTACGTGCCCAAGCCCCTGACCGCTGCCCAGCGCTATGCGGCAGAGACGGATGCCTACCTGGGGCGTCCGAACACCAGCATCCGGGTACCTGATCGATTCACTTGGGTGCCGTTCGCAGAGGCCTCACCGGAAGTCCAGGATGCGCTGGCGGGCATTGCGGCCAACACAAAGGTGAACGTGCTGGACCAAGCCAGGCAAGCGGTCCAGTTGGGCTGTGCGGTACACGTGACCACCTGCGACCTGGACGGCGATGGTGTGCCCGGCTACGCGCTCAGCTACGCCAACTGCGACTTCTGGTGTGGCGCACGGGGCTGTGCCATCCGCGTTTACGAGGGCGCCCGCCGGATCGATCTCGTCGATCACATGGAGCAGGTGAAGCCGGCCGGCGGTGGGGTGATGACGAGCAAGGGGGTGTTCGTGGGGTTGTGATCGGCATCGCGGCGGACCAGCCCGTCCTAACGAATGACCCGGACCACGGGAACGAGGGGCTAGCTTTGAACTTCCATGAAGCTCTACACCACCCTCCCCGCCACCCTGCGCCCGGCCTTCGAGGCCGAGTTGGCCGCCTACCGCCAGGCGCTGGCGCACCACGACCTGCGCACCGCCTGGGCGCACCTGGAGCGGGCGCACATCCTGGGGCAGCGCTACCCCTTCGCGCACAACCGGGTGCATGGGCTGATGCTGCGCTTCGGCATCCGCATCAAGAGCACGCGGGAGGTGCTGGGCCAGCTGCCGCGGCTGGTGTTCGGCGGGGTGAAGAGCTTCGTGGGCACGGTGCCCATCGGCAACCCCGGGGGCGCCAACGTGCCCCCACTGAAGCCCTTCCCCATCCCGGCCGACCTGCAGGCGGTGTTCGTGCGGGCGGGGATCAGGCCTTAGGTCAGCGGGCCATCGAGGCCAAGTGACAAGGCTCAAGTGTCAAGTATCGAGTGTCAAGGGGCAATTGCCTCTCAGCGGCATTGGCCTGTTGGCTTTTTCGCCTGCGGCGGCCTGCTGGCCTATCTTCCGACCATGGAACGCCGCCGCTTCATCCGCCAGGGCCTGCACGCCTGTGCCGCCCTGGCCGCCATTCCCGCACTCGCGAGCCTGGAGGGCTGTGCCTCCGCCAAGGGCCTCACCGCCACCGTGGCCGACGGCGCCGTGCGCATCCCCGCCGCCGAGCTGGCCGACAAGCGCTTCGTGACCGTGAACGCCAAGGGCCACCCCGACCCGCTGCTGGTGGTGAAGGAGGCCGACGGCAGCTACCGCGCCGTGGTGCTGAACTGTCCGCACAAAGGCGGTCCGGTGTCGGAGAAGGGCGGCGAACTGGTCTGCGGCTGGCACGACAGCCGCTTCACCCTGGACGGCAAGGTGACGGAAGGCCCCTCCAAGAAGGACCTGCGGACCTACCCGGTGGAACAGGAGGGCGACCAGCTGCGCATCGCGCTGGGCTGACGGCGCTCATCCCCCACCCTGCCGGGCGGCCTACCTTGGCCGGCCCAACACCCGAGCCATGTCGCAAGGCAGCGTCTACTACCCCGACTACCTGAAGCTGGACACCCTCCTGAACGCCCAGGAGCTGGAGAGCGTGAAGCACGGGCGCCCCGCGCACGACGAGATGCTCTTCATCGTGATCCACCAGGCCTACGAGCTCTGGTTCAAGCAGGTGCTGCACGAGGTGGGCAGCGTCATGGCCATGTTCGCCGACGAGCACGTGGACGACAACGGTGGCGAGCTGAACATCGCCGTGCACCGCCTGCAGCGGGTGAAGACCATCCTGGGCGTGCTGGTGCACCAGATGGACATCATGGAGACCATGACGCCGCTGGACTTCCTGGACTTCCGCGACATGCTGCGCCCGGCCAGCGGCTTCCAGAGCATGCAGTTCAAGGTGTTGGAGGCGAAGCTGGGCCTGCGCATGGAGAAGCGGCACGGGAAGCAGTACTACACCAGCCAGCTGAAGCCGGACCACAAGGCCGAGATCGAAGCGCTGGAAGGTGAACAGACCCTGCTTGAGCTGGTGAACGCCTGGTTGGAGCGCATGCCCTTCCTGGAGGAGCGCTACTGGCCCAAGGACGGCAAGCCCTTCTTCCAGCGGCTGGAGGAACAGTACGTGTCCAGCCTGGTGCAGGGCGAGGAAGGCAACGCCAAGCTGTGGAAGGACATCTTCGTGACCGGCAGCGCGGAGCGTTCCCTGAGCCCGAAGGCCTGCCGCAGCGCCCTCTTCATCATGCTGTACCGGGACGAGCCCATCTTCCAGCAGGCCTTCCGTTTCCTGGAGGCCTTGTTGGACATCGACGAGGGGCTGGCGGCCTGGCGCGGGCGGCACCTGAACATGGTGCACCGCATGATCGGCCTGCGCGTGGGCACCGGCGGCAGCACCGGCAAGGCCTACCTGCGCGGCGCCATGGACAGCCACTACATCTTCAGCGAGATCGCCGACCTGAGCAGCTTCCTCTTCGAGCGCAACAAGCTGCCCGAGCTGCCTGTGGAACTGAAGAAGGCGGTGGGGTTCGGGAGTTGAGCCCTATGGGCCGGAACGCTGCCTTGCAGTCTAGAAGTAGCGGAGCAGAGAACATTCCGCCTTGGCCTGCTATCGCCAAAGCGATCCACTGAGGCTCATGCATGCCCGATCGGGTGGTGAGTCATTATAGTATCTTCATCTATCCTATCCGTTCATTGCGATGGAAAAAGCAACGATCAAGTCCTTCTCATTGCTCATTGGACTGGTGACGACAATTCTTGTTCAAGGCCAGGTCTTCCAGCACGTTGGCGTACCTGAGACGACCTCGAACTCCTGGACCATGTTGCACCGTGGACCCCAGGGAAGCTTGTTCCGCCACTGGGAGAATGATTCAACGACCTGGATGCAGTTCGACGCGTCCGGCTATCCGGTTTGGAGCAAGCGAAATGGAGAGGCCGTGTTGGAGCCCCATGCATTCATTCAACTGAGCGACGGCGGATACCTCTCTTCGGACCTGGGGACATACGAGATCCAGAACCTCAACTTGAATGATGATGACACCGTGACGTTCGGCATCATTACCAGTTGGTTCGACCCTGCGGGTGACCTTCTCCATCGGGTGCGGCATGACAGGACACTGATAGATGACATGCCTCTGTCGGTGGGCTTCATCCGTGATATACAAGTGGCCGAGTCCGCCGATGGAACACTCTACTTCCTGATCCATCACGATAGCGATCTCGACAATTACGTCGAAGTGCTCAAGACCGATGCTCAAGGTCAGCTGATCTGGGCACGGGCGATCGGATCGGCTTCCTCGATCATGCCCCTCGGCCTCCCCAGGTTCGACCCCTCCATCGGGTCCGCATTCCTGAACCTCCGATTCGAGACGGTGGACAGCTCCGGAGTGATCATTCAGAACAACAAAGAGAATTTCAGCGGTCATCAACTGTTTCGGCTGAGCTCCAATGGTGACCTTCTTCAAGCCTCCGGATACACGAGCACCGCCCCACAGTCCTCCATGGAGTCCTCTGAGATGACCCAGGACCTGGACGGCAACATCCTCAGTCATGCCACACTCCAGATCGGGATGGAATTCACGCAGCTATTCATCAGAACAGACCAACAAGGGTCCGTAGTGGAGCTCGACCAGATGGAGGAGGGATCCATCTACAACTTGCTCGACCTCGATGTCACCTCGGACAATGCTGCGGTCCTGCTGGCCGAAGAGATCCTGATCTGCCCACGATCCGGTCCTGTTGCCACCGCCTACCGTCAGCGAAACGCTTCCGACCAGGACCATGAATACATAGGAAGAACCTACTCCTTGGAGATTCAGGATGATACGCTGACGGCCCTTGGAATATGGTTGGCACAGGATAACATGTCCGGCGTCTATACCAGCGCACCCCAGATCGCCCGATGTGCATTGGATTCATTTCCTGATTGCATGTGGTCAACCTCGACCTATGCCCGCACCGACCTTCCAGTGAGCACCATCCAGGTCACCGATCTCCTGTCGGACAGGATCGCCATGCCGACCGAACAGTTCTACGCGACGTTCGCTGAGCCGGCACCGATCGTCTCGGTACCCGTTCCGCTGCCCACCATGATCGATCGCTGCTCCTTAGCCACCGACGTTGCCGAACATGATGGTCAGTCCTCTCTGCTCATGCTCTATCCGTCCCCTCTGAAAGGCAATGGTGTGTTGTACCTGGAGCAGGAAGCTGGGGAACGCTACCGCATCCTGGATATGAGCGGCCGATCGGTGGGCACCGGCCGACCGGGCGTATCGGAAGGCAGGCAGTCCATTCCTCTTCCCGGTCTTGGGGCGGGCCTTTACCTCCTGGAGTTGATGGACGCCACGGGTTCCCGCACGGGAACCGGACGCTTTCTTGTGGAGTAGTTACAAGTCGAACCCCTGCCCCTGCGCAGGGATCGCGATTTCCGGAAAGCCCTCTTGACGGAACCGTTCCGCCAGCGCATGCAGGGCATGCTCCGCGCCATGCACCAGGAAGAGGCGCTGCACCTGGTCGGGGTCCTGGCTCTTGAGGAAGCGCACCAGCTCGAAGCGGTCGGCGTGGGCACTGTAGAACTCCATGCGGGCCACCTCGGCCTTCACGCGGATGGGTTGTCCGAAGATGTGCACGACCTCCGCGCCGCTGAGGATCTCGGCCCCGAGCGTACCGGGCGCGCAGAAGCCCACGGCCAGCACGGTGTTGCGCTCGTTGCCCAGGGAATGCCGCAGGTGGTGCCGAATGCGGCCGGCCTCCATCATGCCGCTCGCACTGATGATGATGCAGGGTTGCTGCCGGCCGTTCAGTTGTTTGCTGCGCTCGCTGTTCTGCACGAACTCCACCCCGCGGAAGCTGAAGAGGTCGGGGTCCTCCTGCAGTTTCTCCCGCACCTCCTTGCGGAAGAGCTCGGTGTGGTCGCGCACCACCTTGGTGGCGTCGATGGCCAGGGGGCTGTCCACGAACACCGGGATGCGGGGCAGCTCGCCTGCGTTGCTCAGCTCGTTGAGCGTGTACAGCACCTCCTGCGTCTTGCCCACGCTGAAGGCGGGGATGATGAGCTTGCCCTTCTTCTCCACGCAGGTATGCTCCACGTGCCGTTTCAGCTCCGACACGGCCTCGGCGATGGAGGCATGGTCCCGATCGCCGTAGGTGCTCTCGCAGATCACGATGTCGGCCTGCGGCGGGGGTGCGGGCTCCGGCAGCAAACGGTCCACGTAGCGGCCCACGTCGCCTGAAAAGAGGATCCGGCGTTCCTGGGTGCCATCGTTCACCACCAGGTTCACCACGGCACTGCCCAGGATGTGCCCGGCATCGGTGAAGGTGAGCCTCACCCCCGGCACCACCTCGCGTTCCTCGCCGTAGGGCACGGTGACGAACTGCTGCATGGCCGGCCACACGTCCTTGACGGTGTAGAGCGGCGGGGGCACGCGCTGGCCATCGCGCGCATGGCGCACCTCGCGTTCGTGGTCGCTCTCCTGGATGCCGGCGCTGTCCTCCAGCATGATGGCGCAGAGGTCGCGCGTGGCGGGCGTGGCGAAGATGGGCCCGGAGAAGCCCTCCTTCACGAGCCGGGGCAGCAGGCCGCTGTGGTCGATGTGCGCATGGCTGAGCACCACGGCATCCACGGCCATCGGGTCGAATCCGAAGTGCCGGTTCTTCGCGTCGCTCTCCTTCCCTTCGCCCTGGAACATGCCACAATCGAGCAGTACGCGCAGGCCGTTCACCTCCAGCAGGTGCTTGCTGCCGGTGACCATGCGGGCGGCACCGTGGAAGGTGATGCGGATGGACATGTGTGAAAGGTAGGCAGTCCACCGTCCGGAGGCCGCGCAGAACAGCCTTTCCACAGGGGTGTTTGAAGAAGACACGGCCGGGACCTTGTCGGAACGATCACCATGGGAACTATTTTGCCGCCGTCCGCAGGGTCCGGCCCCGGACGCAGAAGCACCCCACCATGACCCTGCCAGGCCATGCCCTTCCCTTGTTCCAGCGCGCGCTGCCGCTGGTGCTGTTGCTGTTGCCGCTGTGCGCCGTGGCCCAGCAGGTGAAGCTCCGCGGCGTGGTGACGGACGCGGGCTCCGGGGAGACCATCATCGGGGCCAACGTGATCCTGAAGGGCACCACCACCGGAGCGGTCACCGACATCGACGGGCGTTTCGAGCTGCTGCTGAACGAGCTGCCGCCCTACACGTTGCAGATCTCCTTCATCGGCTACCAGCAGCAGGAGGTGGTGGTGGAGAGCCTGGACAAGGAACTCAAGTTCAAGCTGAGCGCGGACCAGGTGCTGCTGAAGGAGGCCGAGGTGGTGGGCAGCCGCATCAGCGACAAGCAGAAGCAGGCGCCGCTCACCGTGGAGAGCATGGACATCATCGCCATCCGGGAGGCACCCAGCGGCGATTTCTACGAGAGCCTGGGCAACCTGAAGGGCGTGGACATGACGGCGGCCAGTTTCGGCTTCAAGGTCATCAACACCCGCGGCTTCAACAGCACCAGCCCGGTGCGCAGCCTGCAGCTGATCGACGGGGTGGACAACCAGAGCCCGGGCCTCAACTTCAGCCTGGGCAACTTCCTGGGGGCGAGCGACCTGGACGTGATGAAGGTGGACGTGATCGCCGGCGCCAGCACGGCCTACTACGGTCCGGGGGCCTTCAACGGGGTCATCGCCATGACCACCAAGAGCCCGTGGCTGTTCCCGGGGCTGAGCGTGAGCGCCAAGGCCGGTGAGCGGGACATGCTGGAAGGCGCCGTGCGCTGGGCGGACGTGCTGCAGGACAAGGACGGGAACGACCGCTGGGCCTACAAGCTGAACCTCTTCGCCCTGCGCGCCGAGGACTGGTACGCCGAGGACTACAGCCCCACCAGCGACAGCCCCACCGGGGTGGACAACCCCGGGCGGTTCGACGGGGTGAACATCTACGGCGACGAGGACGTGACGGTGAACAACGACTTCACCAAGTCGATCTCCGACCTGCGGGATTATCCCGGCCTGGGGAAGTTCCTGCGGGACGGTTACCGGGAGATCGACCTGGTGGACTACGGGACGGACAACCTGAAGCTGGGCGGTGCGCTGCACTACCGCACGCTGGACAGCCTGGAGTTCATCCTGGCCAGCAACTACAGCACGGGCACCACCGTGTACCAGGGCGACAACCGCTACCGGCTGGACGGCGTGGAGTTCTTCCAGCACCGGCTGGAACTGCGCAAGGAGAACGACTGGTTCGTGCGTGGCTACGTGACCCACGAGGACGCGGGGAACACCTATGACATCTACACGACCGGCATCCGGATGCAGGAGGCCGCGGGGCCCACGCTGCGCTGGAACATCCAGTACACCAACTACTGGAACCTGAACATCACGCCGCTGGTGAACGCGCGTCCGGACTACATCACGGTGAACGAGGCGGCCCAGATGGGCTGGACCGCGGACGAATGGCGGGCCTGGCAGGCCCAGTACATCCAGGACAACCTGGCCGATTTCCAGGACTACCACGAACAAGTGCTTTCGGCGGTGAACCAGTTGAACACCACCTTCCTGGACCCCGCCTACCAGGTGGGCACCGAGCGCTTCGACGAGAAGTTCCGGGAGATCACCGGCAAGCGCTTCACCGAGGGCGGTTCACTGTTCTTCGACCGCAGCGCCCTGGCGCACGTGATGGGTGAGAAGCGCTTCCAGGTGGCTCCGAGGGACAGCAGCGGATCCGGTGCCGAGATCGTGGCCGGTGGCAACTACCGCATGTACCTGCCCAACACGGCGGGCACCATCTTCCGGGACACGGGCGATGTGACCATCCGCAACGAGGAGTTCGGCCTGTACACCGGCGTGGAGAAGCGTCTGCTGGACCGCCGGCTGAAGGCCACGGTGACCCTGCGGATGGACAAGAACCAGAACTTCGACGCGCTCTTCAGCCCGGCCGCCTCGCTGGTGTGGAGCCCCACCCAGGAACGCACCTTCCGGGTGAGCTTCAGCAGCGCGATCCGCAACCCGACCCTGGCCGACCAGTACCTGTACTACAACGTGGGGCGCGCCCTGCTGCTGGGCAACGTGGACGGCCAGTTCGAGGAGGGCCGGGACAGCCTGTTCACCGTGGAGTCCTTCAACGACTACCGGCAGGACCTGGACCAGGACAAGCTCGACTACTTCAACGTGGACCGGATCCGGCCCGAGCAGGTGCGCACGATCGAAGCCGGGTACCGGGGCACCCATGGGGAACGGTTCTATGTGGATGCCGGCGCGTACATGAGCTGGTACAACGATTTCATCGGCTACGTCATCGGCCTGTCCGGCCAGTTCGATCAATCCGGTCTCCCCATCGGCGGACTGCAGGCCTACCGCCTGGCGGCGAACGCCACCCAGCAGGTGCGCACGCAGGGTGCCAACCTGGGCGTGAACTACTACCTGAAGCGCACCACCTACAGCGTGAACTACAGCTACAACAAGCTGGTGACCGGCGACGACGACCCGATCATCCCCGCCTTCAACACCCCCGAGCACAAGTTCAACGTGGGCATCACCGGGCACGACATGAAGGTGCCCTTCACCGAGAAGCCGAACCTGGGCTTCGGGGTGAACTACAAGTGGGTGCAGGGCTTCACCTTCGAGGGGTCGCCCCAGTTCACGGGGGCCATCCCCACCTACGACATGGTGGACGCCCAGGTGAACGTGAAGTTCCCGCCGGCACACCTGACGGTGAAGGTGGGCGCCAGCAACCTCTTCGGTCTGGCCCCGCTCTTCGATGCCAACGTGCCCGACGACGAACGGCTGGACCGCATGTGGAACAACGACGTGCTGCTGGTCTACGGTGGTCCACGCGTTGGCCGGCTGGCCTACGTGCAGCTGATCTACGAACTGGACCAACGGTGACCCCCACGCACTACCTTTGAACAAGCAACCTTCAATCCCCGATCTCATGACAAGAACCCTGACCCTCGCGCTGGCCGCGGGCACTGTCGTCCTTGCGACGCAGGTGCAAGCCCAGCAACGATACCTGGAGGAGATCTTCACCGATGCCGAGATCAACGTGACCGCGAACGTGATCTATGGGACCAACGTGAACTTCCTCACCTCCAACCTGGCCTCCCCCGACGTGGGGCCCAACATCGTGCAGTTGCAGGGGCTGGTGGACATGCAACAGCCCATCCCCGCCCCCTTCTACGACCCCGGCGATGCCAGCACCGCCCTGAAGGTCGTGGACGTGCGCATGGACATCTATGAGCCCGACCAGGGTGCGGACAGCGAGACCGCACGTCCGGTGGTGTTGTACGTGCACACCGGCGACGCCCTGCCCCCGCCCTTGAACGGGAGCCCGACCGGACGCAAGGAGGACAGCACCGTGGTGGAGATGTGCCGCCGCATGGCCCGCCGTGGCTACGTGGCCGTGGCCATGAACTACCGCCATGGATGGAACCCCCTGGCACCCGACCTGGAGACCCGCCGTGGCACCCTGCTGAACGCCGTGTACCGGGCCATCCACGACATGCGCCAGTGCGTGCGCACGCTGAAGGCCAACGCGGCCGGCGCCAACGACTACGCCATCGACCCGGAAAAGGTGATCGTGATCGGCGAAGGCACCGGTGGCTATCTGGCCTTGAGCAACGCCACGCTGGACGACCCGATGGAGATGTTCACCGAGAAGTTCCTGCCGGACCCCTTCGACCCCACCGTGAGCTACATCGACACCATGCAGGTGGGCAACATCGACGGCACCTGCCCCACCGGCGTGCCCTGCCTGTCGCTGTACCGCAACAACGGGTTCGACTACGAGACCCACTTCGCCTGCAACATGGGCGGTGCCATCGCCGACACCACCTGGCTGGAGCCGGGTGACGTGCCCATGGTCGCCTTCCACACGGTGTTCGACCCCTTCGCGCCCTTCACGCAGGGCGTGGTGATCGTGCCCACCACGGGAGACCAGGTGGTACCCGTGGAAGGTTCCAACTACCTGATGCGCCTGGTGAACCAGTACGGCAACAATGCCTCGTTCGCCAACCTGGTGAGCGACCCCTGGACCGATCGCGCCCGCTCGCTCTACGGCACCACCCAGACGCATGCCGGCGGCAGTGTGGACATCAACTCGAACGTGGAGGGCCTGTTCCCTTTCGTGACGATGGACTGGCCGGGCATGATGGTGGCGCCCTTCGAGGAGGCCAGCCCCTGGCAGTTCTGGGATCCGATGTCCCCCCTGGCCACGGCCGTGGTGGACGCCGGGCCTCCGCCCATCACCGCCCACCAGGCCAGCCTGGCGAGCAACCCGAACATGAGCCCGGCCAAGGCCCGCGCCTACATCGACACCATCATGGGCTACCTGAACCCGCGCATCGTGTGCGCCCTGCAGCTGGGCCCCTGCGCGCTGGTGGGCATCGATGAGAACGACCCGATCGCCCTCGGCGTGGACGTGTTCCCGAACCCCTCCGTGGACCAGGTGACCGTGACCAGCAGTGCCGCCACCGTGGAGCACTACGAACTGTTCGACGTGAACGGCCGCCTGGTGCGCGCCTTCAACGTGAACAGCGACCGCTTCACCATCGACCGGAACGGCATCGAGGGCGGGGTGTACCTGCTCCAACTGCACTTCGAGGAGGGCGCCGTATCGCGACGCCTCGTGCTTGAATAAGCGATCCCGCACAAGACCGATGGAAGGCCGTCCCGATGGGGCGGCCTTCCGCGTTCCGGCCGGTACCTTGGCACCCGTGGTGCGCATCGGTGCCTGGGTGCTCCTGGCGGTCGTGCTGGCCGTCCTCCTCGCGGTGAAACTGCCGCTGCTGGACCTGCCCTTCTACTGGGACGAGGCCTGGGTGTACGGGCCTGCGGTACGCACGCTGGCGCGGGAAGGACCCTCCCTCCTGCCCGGAGCGCTTCCGCCCGAACTGGGACGTGGCCATCCCCTGCTGTTCCATGCCACACTGGGCATGGTGGGCCTGCTCTTCGGGGACACCCCGGTGGTGCTGCACGCCGCCGCCCTGGGCCTTTCGCTGGTCCTGCTCATCACGCTCTTCCTGGTGGTGCGCGCCGAGGCTGGTCCGGGTGCGGCGGTCCTGGCGGTTACAGCCCTGGCCTTCCAACCGGTGTTCCTGGCACAGAGCGGCCTGGTGCTTCCGGAGGTGATGCTGTCCCTCTTCACCGTGCTCGCCGTGGCCGCGTGCCGCTCCGGACGGCACGGTGCGCTCGCGGTGGCACTCACCGGCGCCGTGTTGACCAAGGAGAGCGGGCTTGCGGTGGCGGCGGCCGTGGTCCTGTACATGGGGTACGAAGCCTGGAAGCGGGGCCGATGGCCATCGCGGTCCGCCCTGATGGCCTGGGTGGCTCCCTTCGCGGCCTTCTCGGTACATGCCCTGCTGCAATGGCAGGCCCACGGCTGGTTCCTGTACCCGGAGCACGTAGGCCACACCGTGACCGACCCTGCGGCCGTTCTGGCGAACCTGACCGAGGGCTACGGGGCCTTCCTGTTGGTGTACCAGGGACGGAACGCATTGGTGATCCTCGCGCTGCTGGGCGTGGTGGCGCTCCGCTGGCGCGGCCTGTCCATTCCGCACGGCACCACCCAGGGCCTCCTGTGGACCGTGATCGCCGCGCTGCTCTGCTTCAGCGCGCTCAACTTCTATTCAGCGCGGTACATCCTGGCGGCGGTGGTGCTGCTGTGCTGGAGCCTAGGCCTGGTGCTGGCCCCGTTCCTCCAGGGGAACCTCCGGACGTTGGCGGCCATGGCGGTCGTCGCCCTCGTGACCTTCGTGGCCAATGGCCCGCGGAGCACGGCGGACAGCGACCTGGGCTATGCGGAAGGGGCACGGGCCATCCGCGATCTGGCGCAACACCTGTCGCGGCCCGATGATCCGGGTGGTACGGTGGCCGCCCCCTACATCGTACGGGAGGCCCTCACCGAACCGCTGGCCGGCTATGTGGAACGGCCGCTTCCCGCGGACCGCCTTGCCGTGGAGGCGGCCGACGCGGACCGGATCGTGCGCATGGACTTCGCCAGCTACGGGGAGGAACTGACCGTTCCGCGTGACGCCCTGCTGGAAGCGCGCTTCGATCATGGCCCCGCTCATGTGGCGCTCTACCGGACCACCGCGCGCTAACTTTCGATCGCATGGACCGCATCACCGAGCAGCCTTCCCGCCACGACGACCTGGAACTGCGGGACACCCGCGCCCTGCTGGAGGGCATGAACGGCGAGGACCGGGGCGTGCCGGAGGCCGTGGCGGCGGCGATCCCCGCGATCGAAACGCTGGTGGATGCCGTGCATGAACGCATGGCGCGGGGGGGAAGGCTCTTCTACCTGGGCGCCGGCACCAGCGGGCGGCTGGGCATCCTGGACGCCAGCGAATGCCCGCCCACCTTCGGCGTACCCCATGGGTTGGTCGTGGGCCTGATCGCGGGTGGCGACGGTGCCATCCGCAAGGCGGTGGAGTTCGCCGAGGACGATCCCGAACAGGGATGGAAGGACCTGCAGGAGCACCACATCGGCAAGGACGACAGCGTGGTGGGCATCGCGGCCAGCGGCACCACCCCCTACGTGATCGGCGCACTGGAGGCCTGCAACACGAACGGCGTGCTCACCGGTTGCATCACCTGCAACCCCGGCAGCCCGGTGGCGAAGGTGGCCACCCACCCGGTGGTGGTGGTCGTGGGCCCGGAGTTCGTCACGGGAAGCACGCGCATGAAGAGCGGCACCGCCCAGAAGCTCGTGCTGAACATGCTCAGCACCGCGCTCATGATCAAGCTCGGCCGCGTGAAGGGCAACCGCATGGTGGACATGCAGCTGAGCAACAACAAGCTGGTGGACCGCGGCACGCGCATGATCATGGACGAGCTGGGGCTGGGCTACGAACAGGCCAACGAACTGCTGCGCCACTACGGCAGCGTCCGGCGGGCCATCGAGGCGGGTCACCGGCTCTGACAGGAAGGCCCGGCGACCGGCCTAGCTTTGTGCCGTGCACGACATTGAACCGTTCTGGAACTGGCGGCACCGCTACACGGCGGAGGAGGACGAACTGTCCCCGTTCTTCGGCCGCGAGTACAGCGAGTTCTACTTCACGAACGCCGTGTACGACCACGCGATCCACCCCCAGTGGGACGCCTTCGGGTCCTCCACCCTGTACCTGAAGATCCTCTACGCCGACTACGACGACGGCTTCGCGATCATCGAGCTGATCGGCGAGTGGAACGACCTGCTGCACAACGACATCATGTTCCTGAAGCGGGACATCATGGAGCACCTGATGCTGCAGGGGGTCTCGCGCTTCATCCTGATCGGCGAGAACGTGCTGAACTTCCACACCAGCGACCAGAGCTACTACGAGGAGTGGTGGGAGGAGGTGGAGGACGCCGGTGGCTGGATCGCCCTGCTGAACTTCCGGGAGCATGTGCGCCAGGACATCATCGCCGCGGACATCGACCAGTTCTTCCTGCTCGGCGGCCGGTTGGACAAGCTGGACTGGCGTACCTACGAGCCTGACGAGCTCTTCGTCCAGGTGGAACAGCTGGTGACGAAGCGGCTGGGGGTCTAGCCTCCCTCCTGAAGCATCCGCAGCACATGCCGGTCGATCGGCAGGCTCAGGGCATCGTCGGGCGCACCGTTCAAGGTCAGCCAACGGAACACCTCCGCGTCGCTCCCTTCCCCGATGCCCAGGAACGGCTGCCGGACCACCGTCAAAGCTCCGGGGTCCGCCACCCGGAAGGTGAAGTAGACACTGACCACCTGCATGGGCCGCTCGTGGAAGACGCTCTGCTGGAAGAAGTCCGTGGTGTAGAAGTGCCGGGGATCCAAGGCCTCCGCGCCCAGTTCCTCCCGCACTTCGCGCACCAGGCAGTCCTTCAAGCCTTCACCATACTCGAGGCCGCCCCCGGGGAACTTGGTGATGCGCTGCCCGCGGATGAGCTCGTCGGAGACCAGCACCCGGCCCTGGTCCAGCAACAGCCCGTAGGCGCGCAGGGTGAACGAACAGCTCATGGGGTGGCCGGTCTGGTGGCACGCAGCATCTCCCGCTTGCCCGGCGGACCAGGCAGCCGTTCCACCCGGAAGCCTGCACGTTGCATGGCCCGGCGTACTTCGCCCTTGGCGCAGTAGGTCACGAGATGGCCACCCGGTCGCAGTGCGCGGAACGACCGTTGGAAGATCGCGTCGGTCCACAGGTCGGGTTGCACGCGGGGGCCGAAGGCATCGTGGTAGATCACGTCGAAGGCCTGTTCCGCGTCCAGCTCTTCCATGCCTTGGCGTGAACGCGTGAAGCGGAACGGCACGGCGGTGCCGATGGGTTCCTCTTCGGGACCGGTCATCAGGTCCAGAAAGGGCTCCTGCAGTACGGGCAGCCCGCACTGGGCGGGATGGTCCAGGGAGCGCAGCATGTCGCGATCGAGCGGCCGGGGCTCCAGCGCCAGATAGCGCACCTCCTTGCGCCCCTCGATCACCTGCAGCCAGGTCAGCAGCATGTTCAGGCCGGTGCCCAGGCCCACTTCCAGCACATCGAGGTCGCGACCTGAATGGGCCAGCAGACCCTGCCGGATGAACACGTGCATGGATTCCTGCAGGGCGCCATGACGCGAATGGTAGGGCTCGTCGAGCGCGTTGGCCAGCAGGGTGAAGGAACCATCACGGGTCCGTTCCAAGCTCAGTTCGGGAGCGGCGGGGAGGGTCATCTGGATCCCAAGGCAGGCGAACGGCAGGAACGGCGCCGCGGCGGGCCACCGGCTACCTTTGCAAAGGTAGTTGCGCCCTTCCCGACCCTTTCTCCCCATGTGGAACCGGAACCCGACCGCCCTGCTGTTGGCAGGTGCCCTGACCCTCCCCGCCGGCTTGGCCGCCCAGCAGTGGGTGGACCTGATGATGGATCCCGACGTGAACGTGCACCAGGTGCAGGACGCGTTCGAGGAATACTGGGGCGACAAGACCTACGAGAAGGGAAAGGGGTGGAAACAGTTCAAGCGCTGGGAATGGTTCATGGAGCCACGCACCTACCCTTCCGGAGAGCGTTTCGACCTGGCTGCCTATGCCCGCGCCTGGAAAGAGGTGGGCCGCATGGAACGGGCGCAGGGGGCCAAGAGCGCGACCTGGACCCCGCTCGGACCGACCACCTGGCAGACCATCTCCTACAATCCGGGCAACGGCCGGGTGAACTGCGTGGCGGTGGACCCCCAGGTGCCGACGACCATCTATGTGGGCACCCCCTCCGGTGGACTCTGGCGGAGCACCGATGATGGGTCCACCTGGTCCCCGCTCTTCACCGAACTGCCCTCGCTGGGCGTGAGCGGCATCGCCATCGACCCCAACGATACCGACGTGATCTACGTGGCAAGCGGTGATGGCGATGGTGCGGACACCTACAGCCTGGGCGTGTTGAAGAGCACCGATGGCGGTGCCAGCTGGCAGACCACCGGACTGGACTGGGACCTGACCCAGGCCCGTACGACCCGCGCCTTGCTGATGCACCCCACCGACCCGCAGACCCTGTTCTGTGCCACCAGCAACGGCCTCTGGAAGACCGTGAACGGAGCCGCCGATTGGACCCAGGTGGCGGAAGGCAGTTTCCGTGACATCGCGTTCAAGCCCGGTGACCCTTCGATCGTCTACGCCACCACCGACCAGTTCCACCGCAGCACGGACGGTGGGAACAGCTTCACCCTGATCACGAGCGGGCTGCCGGCCGACGATCTGGTGAACCGCATGGCACTGGCCGTTTCGCCGGACGACCCGGGCGTGGTCTACGTGCTGGCCGGCCGGGAGGACGATTCCGGGTTCCGGGGTCTGTACCGGAGCACCAACAGCGGCCTTCAGTTCAACCTCCGCTCCAACTCACCGAACCTGTTCGGCTACCAGGAGAACGGCGCCGACAACGGCGGACAGAGCTGGTACGACATGGCGCTGGCCGCGGACCCCGGGGATGCCCAGGTGGTGTACGTCGGCGGCATCAACGTGTGGAAGAGCACCAACGGAGGCAGCGACTGGACGATCAAGTCGCACTGGGTATATCCTTCCCAATGGGGCTACACCCACGCCGACATCCACTGCCTGGAGGTGTTCAACGGTCAGGTCCTGTGTGGTTCCGACGGTGGCATCCACCGCAGCTTCAACGGAGCGAACGACTGGTTCGACCTGAGCGCCGGGCTGGACATCATGCAGTTCTATCGCTTCGGCGGTTCCGAGGTGATGCCTTCCCGGGTGATCGGCGGGGCGCAGGACAATGGGACCAACCTGCTGGACAACGGCGTGTGGACCCATGTCTTCGGTGCCGACGGCATGGAGGCGGCAGTGGACCCCGTGGATCCCGACATCGTGTACGGGAGCTTTCAGAACGGAGGCATCCTGCGCTCCTTCGATGCCGGCCAGAACTTCAGCAACATCGGCAACGGCATACCCGAGGACGGTCCCTGGGTGACGCCCTACGTGATCGACCACACCGACCCGCAGGTCCTGTTCGCCGGCTTCGAGAACCTTTGGAAGAGCACGGACCGCGGTGACAACTGGACGGCCATCTCCAATTGGAGTCCGGCCCCGGTGCGCCACATCGCCCTGGCGCCCTCCAACAGCGACCACATCTACGTCTCCCGGACGGACTTCGTCCGGCACTCCAGCACGGGCGGGATCCCCTGGACGGACATCTCAGGCGGCCTGCCCGACCTGGCCGTGACCTCCCTGGCCGTGCATCCCTTGGACCCCGAGGTGGTGTACTGCACGCTGTCGGGTTTCGCCGCCAACGAGAAGGTGTATGTGAGCAGCGACGCCGGCCAGACCTGGACCAACATCTCCGCCAACCTGCCCAACGTGCCCATGAACTCCATCGTGTTCCAGCCGGGAAGTGCGGGGGGCGTGTACGTGGGTTCGGACATGGGCGTGTTCTACACGGACAGCACCCTGAGCAACTGGCAGCCCTTCGGGCAGGGGTTGCCCAACGTGGTGGTCACCGAACTGGAGATCAACCAGACCGCCGGCAAACTGCGCGCGGCCACCTACGGGCGTGGGCTCTGGGAAAGCGACCTCTACGCACCGAGCGGACTGCCACCGCAGGCCTTGTTCGTTCACGGCAGCGCGGCCATCTGCGCAGGGGATGCGATCGTGTTCAACGATGCAAGCCTGGAAGCAGCCCCCGGTTGGGACTGGCAATTCCCCGGCGGAGACCCTGCGGTGAGCAGCGACCCCTCGCCAACGGTGCTCTACGCTTCACCAGGGACCTACTCGGTGTCCCTGACCATGTCCAATCCCTTCGGAAGCGACACGCATACAGCGCCCGTCATCGTGACCGTGCTGCCCCATGAAATGCAGGTGGCGGTGGTGGTGGACGACTACCCCGAAGAGACGACCTGGACGATCACCAGCGACCTGGACGGCAGTGTGGTGGCGTCGGGTGGACCTTACAACGGGGCGGCCAGCGGCAGTGTGCGATCGGACACGCTCTGCCTGCCGGACGGCTGCTACCAGTTCACCATCATGGACAGCTACGGGGATGGCATCTGCTGCGGTTTCGGGAACGGCAGCTACACGGTGTTCACCGACCAGCTCGGCAACTTCGCCACGGGGGGGAACTTCGACTTCGAGGAGAGCACGCCCTTCTGCGTGTCCACCAGCGTGGGTATCGGAGAGGTCGCCGGGCTGGACCTGGCGATCATACCCCTGACGGACGGGCTGTATTCGCTCCGCGGAACGATCGACGGTACGGGCAGGGCCACCCTGGAGGTGTTCGATGCGATGGGACGGAGGCTCCAGCAGCGTGCTCTGGCGTCCCAGGAATTCGAGGGGACCGTGGTGGACCTTCGTGCATTGGCCACCGGGGCCTATGTGGTCCGGATCACCAGCGGTCCGGCCGGTTGGACCGGACGGGTGCTCCGCTGACGGAGGCTCAACGGGCCTGCCCCAGGTGCTGTGGAGCAGTGAATTCCACCCGGTAGATGTCGTCCATGCCAAGGCCACCCGGCCGCACGGAGCAGAAATAGCCCGTGCTGCCATCCGGCATCAGCACGAAGAACAGGTCATCGTCCGCTGAGTTGATCGGCCAGCCCAGGTTCTCCGGACGGCTCCACCGGCCATCGGTGAACGTGCTGCGGAAGATGTCGTAGCCGCCCATGGTGGTGTGACCCTTGCTGCTGAAGTAGATGGTGTTCCCGTCAGGGGTCACGAACACCCCCTCCTCATCGTAGGAGCTGTTGACGTCCGGGCCGAGGTTCTCGGCAGGCCCCCAGGAGTTGGTCTCCGCGATCCATCGGCTGCGGAAGATGTCCTGACCGCCGAGTCCTTCCTCGCCGCGATCGCTCACGAAATAGGTCCACTGGCCATCGGCAGTGGTCCAGGCACTGGATTCCTGCAACTTGGTGTTGAGGCCTTCCAACGGTTCCGGCGCGCCCCAGACACCGTTCACCTGGGTGCTCCGGTGGATGTCGCCCATGCCGGGCCCATCGCGGAACACCAGCATCGTGCTGCCATCGGCGGAAAGCCCCAGCGTGGCGTCGTTGCCCTTGCTGTTCAACGGCTCGGGGAGCGGCGCCGGAGCGGTCCACTTGTCCCCTTCGAGCGTGCTGGCGTAGATGTCCTCGAAGTATTCGTTGGTCACCTTGTTCCGTTTGCCGCCGGTGGTGCCGGCGCGGCGGGAGGTGAAGTAGAGCGTGGATCCATCCGCGGTGGGCAGCGGACCGTAGTCGGCATGGGCCGAATTGATGCCCGGCACCAGGGCCACCTCGGCCGGGATCGGGGAGGCGGACAGCGATCGGCCGTTCCGGCATTCGGCGATGTACCGGTCGGCCCGGTTGTACATCGGTTCGGGATCGGGGATGCCCAACGACCGCTGCTTGTGTTCCTCGAACGCCGTGATGGCGGCGTCCCATTCCCCGTTCAGCTGCAGGGCAAAACCCAGCAGGAAGTGCACACGGGGCATGTCGGGCGCCAGCTCGGCAGCCTTGCGGAAGTAGGTCAGCGACTCATGGCGCTGCGCCCCGTTCAGGTGGCAGAGGCCGATCTTCACCAGCACCTCGGCGTTCTCCGGCTGGAGGGCCAGCGCCTGTTCGTAGGCCACCAGGGCCTGGTCGATGTCGAGCCCACCTCCGTCATAGGCCTTGTCGCCGCGCTTCACCGCATCGGCGAACTCCTTGTCGGGGCCGCTACCATCCTGCGCTTGCAGCAGCATGGCCGGCAACAGGAACAGGGACAGGAACAGGGTCGTGCGATGCATCTTCATGGTGGAAGGCGTCCAATTCGCCGCCCCTTGCAACGGAAGCCCCCGGAAAAAGTTCCGCCGCATGGGGCCCGACTATCTTCGGCCCCACTGAACGCAACGCGCCATGGCCAAGAAGAAGACCGCCGGCAAGTCCATCCTGAAGCCCGCCTCGCTCGAGTTCCTCGAAGCCTACATCAACAACCCCTCGCCCACCGGGTTCGAGAGCGGTGGCCAGCAGCTCTGGCTGGACCGCATCCGCCCCTGGGTGGACGAGCACATCGTGGACCCCTACGGCACGGTGGTGGGCGTGATCAACCCCGCTGCGAAGTTCAAGGTGGTGATCGAGGCGCACGCGGACGAGATCAGCTGGTTCGTCCACTACATCACCAAGGAGGGGTTCATCTACGTGAAGCGCAACGGCGGCAGCGACCACCAGATCGCGCCCAGCAAGCGCGTGAACATCCACACCGACAAGGGCATCGTGAAGGCCGTGTTCGGCTGGCCCGCGATCCATGTGCGCACCCCGGGCAAGGACGAGCAGTCGCCCAGCCTGGAGAACATCTTCCTGGACTGCGGCTGCAGCAGCCGCGAGGAGGTGGAGAAGCTCGGCGTGCACGTGGGCTGCGTGATCACCTACGAGGACGAGTTCATGGTGCTGAATGACCGGTTCTTCACCGGCCGTGCCCTGGACAACCGCATCGGCGGCTTCATGATCAGTGAGGTGGCCCGCCTGCTGCATGAGGAGAAGGCGAAGCTCCCCTTCGGCCTGTACATCGTGAACGCCGTGCAGGAGGAAGTGGGCCTGCGCGGGGCCGAGATGATCGTGGAGCGCATCCGGCCCGACCTGGCCATCGTGACGGACGTGACGCACGACACGCAGACGCCCATGATGAACAAGGTGAAGAGCGGGGACATCGCCTGCGGGCAGGGTCCGGTGCTGAGCTACGCGCCCGCCGTGCACAACAAGCTCCTGCGGCATGTGGTGAACGTGGCGGAGAAGCAGAAGATCCCCTTCCAGCGCCTGGCCGCCAGCCGCGCCACGGGCACCGACACCGATGCCTTCGCCTACGGCGCCGCCGGTGTGCCCAGCACGCTCATCAGCCTGCCGCTGCGCTACATGCACACCACCGTGGAAAGCGTGCACCGCGACGACGTGGAGCACGTGATCCGGCTGATCCATGCCACCGTGCGCTCGCTGAAGGCCGGCATGGACATGCGCTACCTGAAGTGAACCCGGGCCGAGCGGCATGGCCTGGGAGCTGGACGACAACGTGAGCGGGGCCCTGCACTTCGCGGGGGTGGCCCTGCTGGTGCTGGTGCTTCCGCTGGTGCTGCTCGGGCTGTCGGACCGTTGGGATGAAGGCCGTTCGGCCGAAGCGGGGAACGACCTGCATGCCTTCCGGAACGGATACCTGGGCCTTCCTCCGGATGCCACCGTGCCGGGTACGGAAGGACGTGCCTCGCGACTGACACTGGCCTTGGCGGCGAGCCTGGGCCTGGGAGCCGCGGCCGCCGGTCTCGCCGCCCTGTTCCCGGCCAGCGACCGCTTCCACCGGGAACGCCGGGCCCTGCGCCTGGGACGCCCCGTGTTCCTGGCCCTGGCGTTGTGGGGAGTGGTCTCCGCCCTGTGCTGGCCGATGACCTCCTACCGCATGGAAGGGCAGGAATTGAAGGTGACCGCACGCCCTGGCTGGGGTCCCTGGGTCTGGCCCATGGGTGAGGAAGGCCGCCACCCCGTGGAGGCACTGGAACGGGTCACGCGACCCGACGACCGCACCGACCTGGTGGTCCGGACCTCCGAAGGGGTCATCGTGATCGGTACGGGCTCCCTGCCTTGACGGGCTTGCGCGGCATCCTTCCAACCCGGTAACTTGGCTTTCGGTCATGCGCATCCGCTTCATCCGTGCCCGCGAGACCTGGCCGCTCAGGCACCGGGTGCTTCGCCCACACCAGGAGCTCGAGGACTGCGACTTCCCCAACGATCGGAACCCGGACAGCTTCCACCTGGGTGCGTTCGAGCAGGACGAGCTGGTGGGCATCGCCTCCTTCTATGCCGAGCGGAACGAGCAGGTGAAGGGTTGGAAGCAGTACCGATTGAGGGGCATGGCCGTGGCTCCCGAACTGCAGGGGCGGGGAATCGGCCGGAAGCTGGTGCTGGTGGCACTGGACCACCTGGAGGCGCGCCATGCGGACAGCCTCTGGTGCAACGCGCGCACCCGGGCGGCCGAGTTCTACGGAACGATGGGGTTCACCAGCGTCGGGGAACCGTTCGACATCCCCGGCATCGGTGAGCATTACGTGATGAGCAGGCAGGTCCTGCTGCCCGCACCTCCCGCCGGGGGTTGAAGCGGCCAACCGTTCGTCACGCTTCCGGGTCGTTCATGGATCGCCAGGGCCTACCTAAGGGTGGAACCCGGACCTTGTGTCCTTAAAGCACCAAGAACACCCCTACGCATGCGCCCCGACCGATCGATCCTTCTGCTCTCCGGTGTCCTGCTGCTCGCTTCCTGCGGAGGCGGCGGTGAGGAGCCCATGGCCGCCGACAAAGGCACACCACCTCCGGTGATCCCCATGGAGGACTTCTTCAAGAACCCCGAACAGGTCAGCTTCCGGATCTCCCCGGACGGCAGCCACATCAGCTACCGGGCGCCCTGGAAGGACCGCATGAACATCTTCGTGAAGGAGCTGGCCTCCGGCGAAGTGACCCAGGTGACCCGCGACACCGTGCGCGACGTGGGTGGCTACTTCTGGAAGGGCGACCGCATCATCTACAGCCGGGACATCAATGGCGATGAGAACTTCATCGTGTTCAGCGCGGCCACCGATGGCAGCGACGTGAAGGCCCTGACCCCGGAGGCGGACGTGCGTGCCGGCACCCTCGACGACCTGCATGGCGTGGACGGCATGGAGAAGCACATCATCGTGCAGATGAACGAGCGGAACCCGGAGGTCTTCGACCCCTGGTTGGTGAACATCGAGACCGGCGAGCGCAGGCAGCTGGTGGACAACAGCGAGAACTACCAGAGCTGGATCACCGACCATGACGGGGTGATCCGTATCGCCACCCGCACGGACGGCGTCTCCACCACCCTCTTCCACCGCGCCAGTGCCGATGCCCCCTTCGAGGCCTTCAAGACCGTGAGCTTCAAGGACGAGTTCAGCCCGCTCTTCTTCACCTTCGACAACAAGAACCTCTTCGTCTCCACCAACCTGGGCGGGCGCGACAAGGCCGCCGTGGTCGAGTACGACCTGGCCGGTGATACCGAGCTGCGCGAGATCTACGCGAACCCGGACTACGACGTGCAGGGGCTGGACTACAGCCGCAAACGCCAGGTGCTCACCATGGCCTACTACGCCGGCTGGAAGCAGGAGCGCGTGTTCCTGGACGAGGAGACGAAGGCCATGTACGCCAAGATGGCCCCCCGCTTCGAGGACAAGGAGTTCTGGATCTATGGCGAGGACGACGACGAGACCAAGTTCATGGTCTGGGCCGGCGACGACCGCGATCCCGGCCAGTACTACTTCTACGACGCCGCTGCCGACGACCTGCAGGAGGTGGCCACCCCCTACCCCTGGCTATACCCTTCCCAGCTCGCCGAGATGCGTCCGATCCAGTACACCAGCCGCGACGGGCTCACGATCCACGGCTACCTGACCCTGCCCCAGGGCCGCGAACCCAAGGCACTTCCCGTGGTGGTGAACCCGCACGGCGGCCCCTGGGCACGTGATGAGTGGGGCTACAACCCCGAGGTGCAGATGCTGGCCAACCGTGGCTACGCGGTGCTGCAGATGAACTTCCGCGGCAGCACGGGCTATGGCCGCAAGTTCTGGGAAGCCAGCTTCAAGCAGTGGGGGCGCGCCATGCAGGACGACATCACCGACGGCGTGAACTGGCTAATCGACCAGGGCATCGCCGACCCGGACCGCATCGCGATCTACGGTGGCAGCTACGGCGGGTACGCCACCCTGGCCGGGATCACCTTCACGCCCGAACTGTACGCCTGTGCCGTGGACTACGTGGGCGTGAGCAACCTGTTCACCTTCATGCGCACCATCCCTCCCTACTGGAAGCCCTACCTGGACATGATGCATGAGATGGTGGGCGACCCGGCCACCGACAGCGTGATGATGGCCGCGGCCTCCCCCGTGTTCCATGTGGACAAGATCCAGGTGCCGCTGTTCATCGCCCAGGGTGCCAATGACCCACGCGTGGTGAAGGCCGAGAGCGACCAGGTGGTCGAGGCCTTGAAGGAACGCGGTGTGGATGTGGAGTACATGGTGAAGGACGATGAAGGCCACGGCTTCCGCAAGGAGGAGAACCGGTTCGATTTCTATGGGGCCATGGAGAGCTTCCTGGACGAGCACATCGGAAGCGGGTACAAGCCCGCGCAGGCTTCCGACGAAAAGGGAGCCGGCACCGAAGGCTGATCCGGAGCACCAGCTCAACGTCCTGAGGAAGGCGGTCCCGCGGGGCCGCCTTCCTCCGTTCCAACGGGAAAGCCCGGTGTACCTTGGCCGGCCGAATGAGCAGCTGGAAACACTCGCTGTTCCGCCTGGTGGATCGTTCACACCAACGGTTCAATGATGCGGTGAAGGACCGTTGGCCATGGATGAGCGTGTGGCTCTATCACCGGCCTCGGAGCCGTTTCCTGCACTACCGGTTCGAACGGGCACTGCTCGCAGGACGGGAGTTCCAGGTGGCCGACCGGCCCAGCATCCTGTTCTTCACCACCCACAAGGCCGCCAGCATGTTCGTGGACCGCGTGCTGAAACGCCTGGGCCAGGCGCACGGCATGCTGCATGCCGACCTCGAGGGCTGGTTCTCCACGGGTCCTCCGAAACTCTGGAGGCTGTTCAAGGACCCGGCGGCCATGAAGCGGTTGTTCAGACCGCGCGGCATCTACTACGGGGCCCTGCGCTCCCATCGTCCCATAGCAGACCTGGAGAACTACCGGGTGGTGCTGATGTTGCGCGATCCACGTGACATGCTCACCTCCTACTACTTCTCGGAAGCGTTCAGTCATTCGCCGATCAACCAGCGCGTGCTGGAACGCCGCAGGAAGGCGGCGGCACAGGACATCAATGCGTTCGTGCTGGAGCATGCCCCGCTGCACAAGGCCGTCTACGAGACCTATTTCCGGGAATTCGATGGCAGGCCCGAGGTGCTGTTCACGACCTACGAGCGCATGCTGGCCGACCGCCGCGCCTGGCTGAACGAGATCGTGGAGCATGTGGGGCTCACCGAGCACCCCGGACTGGTGGAGGACCTCCTGCAGGAGGCCGCGCAGGTGAAGGGCACGGGAAGCGCGCACCAGCACGTACGGGTGGCACGCTCCGGCGACCATCGGGACAAACTGTCCCCGGACACCATCGCCCGCCTGAACGACCTGTTCGGTCAGGAGCTCCTGGAGCGGTTCAGGTCCTGAACATTTTTTTAACCTCAGGCGTCGTTCCAGCGGCGTTCGTCGTCCCTTTGCAAGGGACGTGGATAGGCATCCCCGCATGGCGGTTCGAACCGGCATGGATGAAGTTCACGATCGCTTAACTTGGAGCACACCTGCGCAGGAACATGAACATCCAACGAACGACCCAGGCCGCGGTCTGCCTTGCGGCCCTGCTGGCGGCCCATGGAAGCCGATCCCAGGTCATCATCAACGAGATCGGAGCCGCCAACCTGGACCAGTTCTCCGATTCCTACGGCGAGTTCGAGGACTGGATCGAACTGTACAACACGAGCGCGGCCGTGGTGGACATTTCAGGCTGGTACCTGAGCGACAATCCGAACGTGCCGTTGAAGTGGAGCTTCGGCCCGGGAACCACCGTGCCGGCCAATGGGCGTTTGATGGTCTTCGCCTCCAGCCGTGACCAGAGCGCAGGCGCGCTGCAGCACACCAGTTTCAAGCTGAACCAGACGGACCAGGAATGGGTGGTGCTCTCTGACGCCGGCGGAACGCTGGTGGATGATTTTCAGTTGCAGGACCCGCTCCAGGTGAACGCCAGTTGGGGCAGGACCACGGACGGTGCCGCCACGTGGAGCGTGTTCGGGACCGCCACCCCGAACGCGGCCAATGCCGGAGGTGGCCCCTACTACACCGCCCGCCCCGTCCTCGTACCCGATGGGGGCTACCATGCCGCCGGTGTGAACGTGACCATGTCGAGCCCCGTGGCAGGCAGCACCATCCGCTACACCTTGGACGGCTCCACCCCGACGGCGGCCTCCACCGCTTACAGCGGTCCGATCACGCTGAACAACACCACCGTGGTGCGGGCCATGGCGTTCGACCCCGATCCGAACGTGCCGCCGAGCTTCGTGGAAACGAACACCTACTTCATCAATGTGACCCATGCGGTGCCCATCATTTCCGGCGCCGGTGATCAACTGCTGGACCTGCTGAACGGGAACGGTTCCATCAGGCCACTGTGCCACCTGGAATACTACGGTCCCGATGGCGTGCTCCGCGACGAGGCCTTTGGTGAGTACAACGAACATGGTCAGGACAGCTGGGCCTACGACCAGCGGGGGGTGGATTTCGTAGCACGGGACCAGACCGGCTACAACGACGGGATCCACTATCCCATGTTCCGGACCAAGAGCAGGGACCATTACCAGCGGTTCATCATCAAGGCGGCCGCCGGTGACAATTACAACTTCGGGCCGGGACAGCCCGCGCACATCCGGGACGCATACGTGCAGGCATTGAGCCAGATCGGCGATCTGCGGCTGGACGAACGGAGCTATGAGCCCTGCGTGTTCTATGTGAACGGTCAGTACTGGGGGGTCTACGACGTCCGGGAGAAGGTGGACGACACCGACTTCACCTCCTACTACTACGACCAGGATGAGTACGACCTCCAGTTCCTGAAGACCTGGGGCGGCACCTGGGCCGAGTACGGAGGCCCTCAGGCGATCGCCGACTGGAACGCCCTGTTGAACTACATCAACACCAACAACATGGGCGACCCCACGGCCTTCAACTACGTGGACAGCCTGTTCAACTGGAAGAGCCTGATCGACTACTTCTGCATCAACAGCTACACCGTGTGCTCCGATTGGCTGAACTGGAACACCGGCTGGTGGCGCGGGCGGAACCCCAATGGGGACAAGAAGAAGTGGCGTTACATCCTCTGGGACATGGACGCGACCTTCGATCACTACGCGAACTTCACCGGGATCCCGGACCAATCGGTGAACGCCGACCCCTGCAATTCGGAGAACCTCCCGGACCCCGGCGGCCAGGGCCACACGCAGATCCTGACCAAGCTGATGAACGAGAACCAGCAGGTGCGCGACTTCTACGTGAACCGCTACATCGACCTGGGCAACACGCTCTTCAGCTGCAACACCATGGTGCCCTTCCTGGACAGCCTGATCGCCAACATCGCCCCGGAGATGCCCGGCCAGGTGGCCCGTTGGGGCGGCAGTGTCGCCGACTGGCAGGCGAACGTGCAATTGATGCGCGATTTCATCGAACAGCGTTGCATCACCATCCAACAAGGTTTGGTGGACTGCTATGATGTGAGCGGCCCCCATGAGGTGGTCTTCGATGTGGATCCCCCCTTGAGCGGCGCCATCGAGATCAACTCCATCACCCCCTCCGCCTATCCCTTCACCGGGCTGTATTACGGCGGCATCACGACCAACCTGACGGCCCTTCCGGAAAGTGGATGGACCTTCGGTTTCTGGACCATCGACAACGACACCATCCTGCCGTCGCTGACGGACAGCGCGGCCTGGCTGACCATCGACACCACCTGCACGATCATCGCGCACTTCGTGCCACCGATCACCCACCAGGTCATGCTGGACGTTGATCCGCCGGGATCCGCTGCCATTCAACTGGGAGGCGACCTGTACACCACCTTCCCGACCTGGGTGGAGGTACCCGAGGGGATCAGCATGCCCCTGCAGGTCCTGCCGGCACCTTATCGGTACTTCCTGTATTGGGACATCCTGAACAACACCACCGTACCTGCGGACAGCACGCTTCCAGCGGTGGACGTGGCCTTCTTCTCCACGGACACGGTGGTGGCCCATCTGGAACAGGAGATCTACGGCTACTATGTGCCCAATTCGTTCACGCCGAACGCGGACGGCATCAACGATGTATGGCTGCCGCTTGGCAACGCCTTCGATGTGCTGCGGTTCCAGCTCCAGGTCTTCGACCGCTGGGGGGAACTCGTTCATGAGACCAACGACCCGTTCGAGGGATGGGATGGTCAGGCCAATGGGAAGGATGCCCCGGACGGCGTCTATGTGTTCCGGGTGAACGTGGTGGACGCGATCGACAACGAGGACCACGAATTGACCGGGCATGTGACCCTGCTGCGCTGACGCCACCCTTGAGACCGATGCACGAAGGCGCCCCATCCAGGGCGCCTTTGTCGTTGTTCGTCCACCTTGTTCAAAGATTCGTCGAACAGATCGAACAAATCCTTCCGGGCCGTGTTCCTCTCGCAAACCCAACTGATCGAACATGGAACGAATGACCACCCTCTACCGGACAGGGCTCTTCGCTTCGGCCCTCGTCCTAGGCACGGCGGCCAACGCCCAGACCGCTCGTGTCCAAGTGATCCACAACTGCGCCGACGCTGCAGCGGCCGTGGTGGACGTTTACCTGGACAATACCCTGCTGCTGGACGACTTCGAGTTCCGCACCGCCAGTCCTTATGTGGACGCTCCGGCCGGTGTGCAATTCACCGTTGGGATCGCCCCTTCGAACAGCACTGGAGCCGGCGATGCCATCTATACCGAGGATTTCACGCTGGCCAACAACGAGACCTATGTGATCGTGGCCAGCGGCATCATCAGCGGAAGCGGTTATTCCCCGGCACCCGCCTTCAGCCTGGAGGTGTTCGCCACCGGACGTGAAGCCGCCTCCATGATGGGGAACACGGACGTGCTCGTGTTCCATGGCAGCACCGACGCGCCCACGGTGGACGTATTCGAAAGTGCCGCGCTGGAAGCGACCGTCCTCGACGACTTCAGCTACACGGATTTCTCCACCGACTATTTCGAGCTGCCCACGGCTGATTACGTGTTCCAGGTACGGACCTCGGACAACAGTACCATCGTGGCGGCCTACGGTGCGCCTCTGGCCACGCTCGGTCTGCAGGATGCCGCCCTGGTGGTGGTGGCCTCGGGCTTCTTGGACCCCACCCAGAACAGCAATGGCCCGGCCTTCGGGCTCTGGGCCGCGCTCCCCAGCGGTGGTCCCCTTGTGGAGCTTCCGTCGGCACCCATTCCCACTGCCCGCGTGCAAGTGGTCCACAACAGCGCGGATGCTGCCGCCGCCACCGTGGACGTATGGCTGAACAACACGCTCCTGCTGGACGACTTCGCCTTCCGCACCGCCAGCCCCTTCGTGGACGCACAGGCCGGTGTGGACCTCACCGTGGGCATCGCTCCGGCGAACAGCACCCAGCCTTCGGACGCCATTGCCCAATTCAACTACAACCTGAGCGAAGGCGAGACCTATGTGATCGTGGCCAACGGCATCGTGAGCACGAGCGGCTACATGCCCAACGTACCCTTCGACCTGTACGTCCAGGCGGGCGCCCGTGAGAACGCGACCAATGCCGCCAACACCGACCTGCTGGTCTTCCACGGCAGCACCGATGCCCCCACCGTGGACGTGCATGAGCAGGACGCAGGTGAGCTCACCGATGACCTCATGTACGGCATGTTCGCCGGCTACCTGGAACTGCCCACCGCCGACTACACCGTTCAGGTGCGGAACGAACAGAACAGTTCCATCGTGGCCGCTTACGGAGCCCCCCTGGCCACCCTGGGCCTGCAGGGTCAAGCACTCACCGTGCTGGCCTCCGGGTTCCTGGACCCCAGCATGAACAGCAGTGGTCCCGCCTTCGGGCTCTGGGCCGCCCTCGCCTCGGGTGGCCCCTTGGTCGAGCTTCCTGCCGCTTCGATCCCCATGGCCCGTGTGCAGGTGATCCACAACAGCGCGGACGCCGCGGCCTCCAGTGTCGACGTGTGGCTGAACGACGGACTGCTGCTGGACGACTTCGCCTTCCGCACCGCCAGCCCCTTCGTGGACGCCCAGGCCGGTGTACCCTTCGATGTGACCATCGCTGGTCCCGGTAGCACCGACACCACCTCGGCAGTGGCACGCTACACCTACGAACTGGATGCCGATGAGACCTACATCCTGGTGGCCAACGGCATCGTGAGCGGCAGCGGCTACATGCCGGTGCAGCCCTTCGACATCTACGTGTTCGGCGGTGCACGGGAAACGGCGACTTCGGGAGCGGGCAACACCGACATCCTCGTCTTTCATGGAAGCACCGATGCACCGACCGTGAGCGTGGTGGAGACCGCCGTGCTCGGTGGTGCCACGCTGGTGAGCAACATGTCCTACGGTGAGTTCGGCAACAACGCCTACCTGGAGCCGCCCACCAACGACTACACCCTGGAGATCCAGGCTGGTGGCACGCCCGTGGTCGCCTACGATGCCCCCCTTGCCACGCTCGGTCTGCAAGGCGAGGCGATCACCGTGCTGGCCTCCGGGTTCCTGGACCCGACGATGAACAGCAACGGACCCGCGTTCGGTCTGTGGGTGGCCCTTGCCGGCGGAGGTCCGCTGGTGGAGCTGCCGATCAGCACCTCGGTGAACGAGCTCGACCGGCTCACCGGCTTCACCGCCTGGCCCAATCCCGCCAACGACATCCTGTACGTGGACCTGAACACGGTGGAAGGTCTGCAGGCCTCGATGGTGCTGACGGACATGACCGGCCGCACCGTGCGCCGTACGGACGGGCTGAACCTTGCCGCCGGTGAAAGCCGCCTGGTGATGGACATGCAGGGCCTTTCCGAAGGCCTGTACCAGCTCAGCATCGTTGGTAACGACGTGATCCGCACCGCACAGGTGCAGGTGATGCGCTGATCCCCCTCCGCGCGTTCCGATGGAAGGCCCCCCGCTGCGGCGGGGGGCCTTCTTGCTATCTGAACCGTTCGGGTGTTCGCTTGTTCTTCCTTTCATGGAGCCGCGGATCGTCCGATCTTCGTCGCAGAAGATCGGACAAGTCCGTGGCCTATTCCAACATGGGACCCTACCTGATGCACTTCAGCATCCGTGACCTGGAACAGTTCTCCGGTGTCAAGGCCCACACCATCCGGATGTGGGAGAAACGCTACGGCCTGCTGGCTCCGCAACGCACGGACACCAACATCCGGACCTACGGGATCGACGAACTGAAGGCGATCCTCACGGTGGCCTACCTGAACAGGCATGGGCACAAGATCTCGCGGATCGCCGGCCTGAAGCCGGTCGAACGGGACCAACTGGCCAGAGAGGTGGCCCGCTCGGCCGGAGATCGGGATGACATCCTGGATTCCTTGAAAGTGGCCATGCTCAGCTTCGATGAGCAGCTCTTCGAGAAGGTGACGTCCCGCTACCGTGCCGACCACACCTTCAGCCAACTCGTGGAGCAGGTGTTCGTGCCCCTGCTGGAGCAGATCGGCATGCTCTGGGTCACGAATGCCATCTGTCCGGCCCACGAGCACTTCATCAGCAACCTGCTGCGGCAGAAACTGCTGGCGGCCACGGACGGCATCACGGTGACCCCCCGCCCGGCCGGGCCGGTGCACGTGCTCTACCTGCCCGAGAACGAGATCCATGAACTGGGGCTGCTCTACGTGAACTACGTGCTGCGCCTGCATGGTCATCGCACGATCTATCTCGGGCAAAGCGTGCCCCGCCAGGACCTGCTCCAGGTGGAAGGTCTGTTCCAGGACGAACTGGTCCTGGTCACCCTGCTCATGGCCAACCCTCCTCCGGACGAACTGCAGGGCTATCTGGATTCGTTGCGGACCCTGTTGCCACAGGAACGGGTCCGTTTCTGGATCGCGGGCGCCCAGGTGGGCCGTGTCGCCGATCTCCGAGCCCCCGCCGGCATGTCGTTGTTCACCGGGATCAACGACCTGCTCAAGGCCATCGGCTGAGGTACCTTGGTGCGCATGCGGCGCCCGGTCCCGATCTACCTCCTGCTCGCCTTCGGGATCAGCTGGTCCATTGCCGCCGTGGCCTGGTCGGCGGGGGTCGAGTATGGCGGTGGTCCGGCCACCGTGGCCGTGGGTGGGGCGTTCATGCTGGGCCCGGCCATCGCCGCGTTCATCGTCCGGCGGAAGGTGGACCGGCGCGACCTGGCCGGCCTTGGCCTGACCCTGCGCGGCATCCGCTGGAAATGGATGGGGATCACCGTGCTGTTGGGCATGGCGATACCTGCGTTCAACACCCTGATCTGCTGGCTGTTCGGGGATGGTCTTGGCATCGACGGTTTCGGACACACCTCGGTGAGCCGGTCGATGTTCCTGGACCAGGTGACCCGGCTGGCCAGCGAACAAGGCCTGGATCCGGACACGATCGGAGGGCAACTGGACCGCCTGCGCGACCTCCCGCTGCCCGGTGTGGCGGTCTATGGTCTGGTGTTGATCAGTGCCTTGATCGCGGCCTTGACCGTGAACCTCCCGTTCATGTTCGGCGAAGAGTTCGGCTGGCGCGGTTTCCTGCTGCACCATACCAGGCACCTCGGCCTGTGGCGGCATGTGCTGCTCACCGGCATCGTGTGGGGACTCTGGCACGCCCCCCTGATCCTGCAGGGGCACAACTATCCGGCCCACCCCGTGGCCGGTGTGTTCCTCATGGTGGTCTTCACCCTGCTGCTCAGCGTACCGTTCGCCTGGGTGCGTGTGAGGGCCCGGTGCATCTGGGCACCGTGCGTCCTGCATGGCCTGGTGAACGGGACGGCGGGCATCGGGCTGTACTTCACGGAAGGTGGCGATCCCCTCCTTGCTTCACCCGTGGGGGTCAGCGGGATGCTGGCGGTGGCGCTGACAGGCCTCCTGCTCCTTGTTGCCGACCCTACCTTCGCGAAGGACCTCCGTGCCACTTCACCGGACCATTCCCCTTCTGCTGATCCTGCTGGCGGCATGTGATGCGGAGCCCCGTACGGTGGTCCGCAGGGACCGTCACGGACGACCTCGGGCCGAGGTGGACTTGGTGCACGCGACCCGACACGGGCCCGTTCGCCTGCTCGATACGGCAGGACGCGTGGTCATGGAGGGTGCCTACCGGAACGACCTTCGCTCCGGAACATGGAAGGAATGGTCGGACGATGGGACGCTGCGCGGTGAACGGGAGTACCGCCGGGGACGCCTCGATGGCACCGTGCACCGGTGGCATGCCAACGGAACGCCTGCCGCCGAGGAGCCGTTCGAGGACGGCCGGTTGAACGGCACGCTGCGACGGTGGTTCCCCAACGGACGCCCCCGCGTGGTGATGACCTATGTGGATGGCGAGGCCGAAGGACCCTGGGTCTACTGGGAACGGTGGGGCGTGGACACGCTCCGCTTCGAAGGCCAGGCCCACCGCGGGTTGCGACATGGGGTGTGGACCACGTACCAGGGTGACACCTTGATCCGGAAGCAGGGACCCTACCACAAGGGCGAGAAACAGGGCACCTGGGTGGAATTCGATCGGAACGGCGTGTCGCTTGGTAAAAGGACCTTCCATCGGGGAAGGGCCGTACACGAACCGTCGGTGGACGAATAAGGGCCTCCCCTTCAGGGCAGCACCTTGCCCGGGTTCAGGATGCCCAACGGGTCGAAGGCCTCCTTCACCCGGCGCATCAGGTCCAGTTGCACCTGGCTGAACGCGATGTCCATGTAGGGTCGCTGCACCAGGCCGATCCCATGCTCCCCGCTGAGGGTGCCGCCGAGGGAAACGGTGAGTTCGAAGATCTCGCGGATGGCCTTGGGCACCTCCTCCTTCCAGGCCCCGTCGCTCAGATCGCCCTTCACGATGTTCACGTGCAGGTTGCCATCGCCCGCATGGCCGTAGCACACGCTCTGGAAACCGTATCTCCGCCCGATCTCCTTCACGCCTTCGAGCAAGCGTGGCAGTTCGTAGCGGGGCACCACGGTGTCCTCCTCCTTGTAGACCGAGTTGCTCTTCACCGCCTCGCCCACCTTCCGCCGGAGCAGCCAGAGCTTGTCCTTCTGTGCCGCGGTCTCCGCGAACAGCACCTCCCCCGCCCCATGCGCCTCCATCACCTCCAGGATGGCCTCGCAGTCCTTCATGAGCGCGTCGGGGTCGTTGCCGTCCACCTCCACGAGCAGGTGCGCCTGCACCTCGTCGGGCACGGAGAGGCTGTCATCGCCGATGAAGCGCAGCGACCAGTCGATGGCATCGCGCTCCATGAACTCCATCGCACTGGGCGTGATGCCCGCCCGGAACACGGCGCTCACCGCCTCGCAGGCCTTGTAAGGGCTGTCGAACGGGACCAGGAGCAGCCTGTTCTCACGGGGCAGGGGCACCAGACGCAGCACGGCCTTCGTGATGACACCCAGCGTGCCCTCGCTGCCGACCAGCAGCCGGGTGAGGTCATAGCCCGTGCTGTTCTTCAGGGTGTTGGCCCCGGTCCAGATCACCTCGCCGTCCGGCAGCACCACCTCCAGGTTCAGGACGAAGTCGCGCGTGACACCGTACTTGACCGCCCTCGGGCCGCCGGAGTTCTCGGCCAGGTTGCCGCCGATCGTGCAACTGCCTCTGCTGGCGGGGTCCGGCGGATAGTACAGGCCCTTCTCCGCCACCGCCTCCTGCAGCACCTGGGTGATCACACCCGGCTCCACCGTCACCTGCAGGTTCCGCTCATCGATGTCCACGATCCGGTCCATCCGGTCGAGCGCCAGACCCACGCCCCCGTGCACGGATAGCGCCCCGCCGCTCAACCCCGTGCGGGCACCGATGGGCGTGACCGGCACCCGATGGGTGTGGCAGGCCTTCATCACGGCCGCCACCTGCCCGGTGGTCCGTGGCCTTACCACCACCTGGGGTGGGTGCACCAGGTCCTCCGTTTCATCATGGCCGTAGGCGTGCAGCACCTCATCCTCCAAGGACATGTCCGAGCGGTCCAGCGCACGGGACAATTCGTCCATGAAGACCTGTGATAGCGGCGGATGGGGCATTCCGTAGGTAAGGATCGGAGAGGTACCCCCTCGGCGGGGCACCTCGTGCAAATTTCATGGAAGGGAGGCAGGCATCCAAGGAGCCCCTGACATCGTCTTATCAAAAAACCGCCAGCCATGTTCCGAACAGGTGTGCTGACCTTGATGGTCATGATCGCCCAAACGGGCATCCATGCCCAGAACGTGGGCATCAACGTGAACGGGGCGGCACCGGACGCCAGCGCCCTGCTGGATGTGGACGCCTCCGGGCTTGCCTCCAACAACAAGAAAGGGTTCCTGGTGCCGCGCATGACCAGCGCAGAGCGTGCGGCCCTGCCGCTGCCGGCCCAGGGGCTGCTGGTGTACGAGACCACCACCAATACCTTCTGGTACTTCGACGGCACGGTCTGGGTGCAGCTCTTCAGCGGGACACCGGCCGCAGGTTGGCTTCTGACCGGCAATGCGGGGACGAACCCGGCCACCGAGTTCATCGGGACCACGGATGCCAACGACTGGGCCGTGCGTACCGGCGGTGCCGCGCCGGGCAACGAACGGATGCGCGTGCAGAGCGGCGGACGCATGGTGGTGAACAACACGGGAGTTGGCGCCAATACCCAGGACGTGTTTTCGGTCTACGCCAACGGAACCACGAACGGCACCACCACCAACACGGCCAATGTGGGCATCCGGGCGATCAACGGCTATACCGCCACCGGCTATGGCGTACAGGGCGTCACCAGTGGAACGAGCACGGCGACCTTCGGGCTGATCGGCCTCGCCACCGCAGCGACCGGTCAGGTGAACGCGGTCCGTGGGGAAAGTGCCTCCCGGAACGGTCGTGGTCTGGTCGGCATCGCCAATACGTCGGGTGCGGCCATACCCTCCGCCACCAACGCGATCGGTGGATTGGGGCAGGTCGATGGCACGCTCTCGGGCACGGCCATCGGGTTTGGTCTGCTGGGGATCGCCGCCACCACCATGACCACGGGGGATGCCCGGGGCGTGCAGGGACAGAGCGCCTCGAACAACGGCACGGGTGTGCTGGGACTGGCCACGAGCACGGCCGCAGGAGGTCAACCCGTGGGGGTGTACGGCCAGGCCTCGAACGCCACCGGGTTCGGCATGCAGATGCTCAATACGAACGCCACGGGGACGGGCATGATCGCCACCGGGAACAACATCGCAGGCACCTACCTGATCAATGGCAGCGGCGGGGCGATCATCGGGTCGGGGATCGGGCTGTTCAGTTATGGAAGGACAGCGGCCAGTGGGACCGGCGTGCTTGCCGTGGGGAACAACCAGGCCGCGTTCGGCACCCTGGTCAATGGTTCCGGTGTGGCGGCCACGGGGTTGAGCTTCGGGGTGTATGGTGTGGCGAACAGCAATGCGAACGGAACCCCGGGCAATCCGGCCCGCGCCGGAGGCTACTTCGAGAGCGGCACCACCAACCTGGCCTTCACCTATGTGGCGGCCTATGAAGGCGCTGGTGTTCCACGCAAGGTGATGGGCAATGGCACCGTGAACACCGTGGTCACCGATACCGATGGCCAGTACGTCCTGCTCTCCGCACCGGAAGCACCGGAGAACCTGTTCCAGGACCATGGCACCGCCTCGCTGGTGAGTGGCCGGGCACATGTGGCGCTGGACCCGATCCTGACGCGTAACATCCTGGTGGACGAGGAGCATCCCCTCCGTGTGTTCATCCAGCTGCGTGGCGACTGCATGGGCGTATACGTGACCAACGAGACCGCGGAGGGATTCGACGTCGTGGAACTGCAGGGAGGAACGAGCGATGTCTCCTTCCACTGGCAGGTGGTGGCGAGCCGGGCGAACGTGGTACACCCTGACGGGACCGAATGGCGCTTTGCGGACGAGCGCTTTCCGAGGACCCAGGGGCCTCAGGAGCGCGAGGTGCATCAGGCCATGCCCATGAGGACGGACCAGGTGCGCGACCCGGTCGTTGAGGCCGCGGAACCTACCTCAAGGCCTTGATCCCATCAGGGGGAAACCGTGCTGAGCAGCCGATCCCCCCAGACCACCAGGGCCAGGAAGGCGAGGGCCAGCAACAGGCCGAGCACGTTGGTGGACTTGCGGGTCATGCCATGCATGGAACAAGGAACGTGCCGTGGCCGCTTCGCCGTATCCGGTTTTCTTTGTGGGCATGACCGCATCCGGGCATCGGGAGGGTTCGCTCAGGGACCGGCTGCACACGGTGATCTTCGGCACGGAGACGCCGGCGGGCCGGATGTTCGACGTGGTGCTGCTGTGGGCCATCGTGGTCAGCGTGCTGCTGGTGATGCTCGAAAGCGTGCAGGAGGTGCGCGAGCACTATGGGGTCTGGCTGCGCTACGCCGAATGGGGCTTCACCGCGCTGTTCACGGTGGAATACCTGCTGCGGCTGTGGGTGGTGGACCGGCCCGTGCGCTATGCCCGCAGCTTCTTCGGCCTCATCGACCTGCTGAGCATCCTGCCCACCTACCTGGCCATCCTGCTGCCGGGCGCGCAGAGCTTCATGGTCATCCGCACCCTGCGGCTGCTCCGGGTGTTCAGGGTGCTGAAGCTCGTGCGCTACATCAGCGAGGCCGGCATGCTGGGCAGGGCCCTGGCGGCCAGCCGCAGGAAGATCCTCGTGTTCCTGCTCGCGGTCATCTCGCTCGTGATCGTGTTCGGCACGCTCATGTACCTGATCGAGACGCCTGAGGCCGGTTTCACCAGCATTCCGCGCAGCATCTACTGGGCCATCGTCACCCTCACCACCGTGGGCTATGGCGACATCGCCCCGCAGACCTGGCTGGGGCAGTTCATGGCCGCCATCATCATGATCCTGGGCTACGCCATCATCGCCGTGCCCACGGGCATCGTTTCCGCGGAGATGGCGCGGGCCGAGGACCCCGGGGTGGAATGCCTGGTGTGCCACGCCACCGGCCATTCGCACGATTCGCGCTTCTGCCGGAAATGCGGGGCCGAACTGCCCGCCCTCCCCGAGGACTGACCCGTTCCGCATGCCGAACGCCCCTACGGACCGTCGGAGCCTGCTGCTCATCGTGGTGGCCGCCCTGGGCTACTTCGTGGACATCTACGACCTGGTGCTCTTCAACGTGGTGAAGCGGGAGAGCCTGCTCTCCATCCTGGGTCCGGACCACCCGCGGCTCACGGAGATTGGGATCGACCTGTTCAACGTGCAGATGCTGGGCATGCTGGTGGGTGGGATCCTCTGGGGGGTGTGGGGCGACAAGAAGGGCCGCATCACCGTGCTGTTCGGCAGCATCCTGCTCTACAGCGCGGCCAACATCATCAACGCCTTCACCTTCGATGTGGTCACCTACGGCATCGTGCGGTTCATCGCCGGGGTGGGGCTGGCCGGAGAACTGGGCGCGGGCATCACCCTGATCACCGAGACCATGTCGCGTGAGAAACGCGGCTACGGCACCATGGTGGTGGTGGTGTTCGGCGCGCTCGGCGCGGTGTTCGCCGACGAGGTCTACGCCCAGGGCCAGCGGATCGGCGGGCTGCTGACGAGCCTCACCGGGCATGCCTTCATGAACTGGCAGGTGGCCTACATCGTTGGCGGGGCCATGGGGCTGCTGCTGCTCGTGCTGCGCGTGGGCGCCTTCGAGAGCGGGCTCTTCGCCCGGATGAAGGAACGCACCGAACGCCGGGGCGACCTGATGCTCCTCTTCGGGGACCGGGAGCGCTTCCTGAAGTACCTCGGTTGCATCCTGATCGGTGTGCCGGTGTGGTACGTGATCGGCGTGCTCGTGAACCTAAGCCAGGACGTCTTCGTGCCCGAGCTTGGCATCGACATCAGCGCACTGACCGAGGCCGAACGCCTGCGCATCAACGGCAAAGCCATCCGCTACGCGTACATCGGCCTCAGCGTGGGCGACCTGCTGAGCGCGCTGCTGAGCCAGGTCTTCCGCAGCCGGAAGAAGGTGATCCTCGGTTACCTGCTGGCCAATGCCACCCTGGCCGGGGTGTTCCTCTTCGGCATGCAGGGCGCCAGCATCGACACCTACAACTGGATGTGCCTGCTGCTGGGCACCGCCACCGGCTACTGGGTGCTGTTCGTGACGCTGGCCAGCGAACAGTTCGGCACCAACATCCGCAGCACCGTGGCCACCACCACGCCCAACTTCGTGCGCGGCAGCGTATGGCCCGTCACCAGCCTGTTCAAGTACGCCGCTCCGGCAGTCGGCAGCGTGGCCTCCGCCACCGTGGTGGGCCTGGTCTGCTTCGGCGCCGCCATCTGGGCCCTAACACGGGTGCACGAGACCTTTGGGAAGGACATGGACTATGTTGAAGGTTGAAGGTTGAAGGTTGGAGGTTGGAGGTTGGAGGTTGGCGCTCTGCCGACTGCTTACTGCCAACTGCTGACTGACTGCTGACTGCTGACTGCCGACCGCCGACTGCCCACCGCCTCCTACCTTCGGCATCCTTGTTGCATTTCCACGAACCATGAAGCGAACCATCCTCCTTGGCACTACCCTGCTCCTGGCAGGCTTGTCCCTTCAGGCCCAGGACAGCCTGACCAACCGCGAGATCTGGTACAGCCGCACCTTCAGCACCGAGTACGTGAGCGGTCTGGAGAGCATGCTGGACGGTGAGCACTACACCACCCTGGAGGAGACCGCCGACGGCGTACTTGCCATCCAGCGCTACCGGTACCAGGACGGGGCCTTGGCCGGCACCATCGTCACGCTGACGGACCTGGTGGCGGGCGGAGCTCCTGAGGGCCTTTCGATCCAGGGCTATCAGTTCAGCCCGGACGAGCGCAAGCTGCTGATCGAGACCGACATCGACCCCCTGTACCGCTACAGCTACTACGCCCGGTACTGGATGTACGACCGGGAGGCCAGACGCTGTGTGGCCCTGAGCGACACCACGGGTCCCCTTCAGCGGCTCGCCACCATCAGTCCGGCCGGCACCCACGCGGCCTTCGTGCGCGACAACGACCTGTACGTGGTGGACCTGAACAGCATGGCCGAGACGCGCATCACCCACGACGGGGCCTGGAACAAGGTGCTGAACGGGGCCACCGACTGGGTGTATGAGGAGGAGTTCGCCCTGGTCCAGGGCTATGCGTGGAGCCCCAAGGGCACCAAGCTCCTGTACCTGCGCAGCGACGAAAGCCAGGTGAAGGAATTCGACCTGACCTACTACCGCGGGCAACTGTACCCGGAGGAATATCGCTTCAAGTACCCGAAGGCCGGCGAGGAGAACAGCCAGGTCGGCCTCTTCGTGTACGACCTGCAGGCCACCACCACCCGCGAGATCCCCGTGGGCGAAGGCGGACCGAATGAGGACTTCTACCTGCCCCGCTTCGGCTGGACACCTGATGACGCGACGCTCTGGTTCATGCGCCTGGACCGCTTGCAGCAGCAGAAGACCATCTACACCCTGGAGCTCCCCGCCATGCAGCCGACGCGGATCGGGCTGAAGCCCAAGGCCGTGTACCAGGAGACCAGCGCCACCTACGTGGAGGTCACCGACGACCTGCACTTCCACCCCGATGGCAGCGGGTTCGTGCTCACCAGCGAGAAGAGCGGCTGGAACCACGTGTACTGGGTGACCTTGAAGACCGGCGTGGAGCGGGCCATCACTGCCGGCGAGTACGATGTGCTCTCGGTGGCCGGCATCGATGCCCAAGGAAAGCGGGTCATCTTCACCGCCAGCATGAAGGGCGCGACCCGGCAGGAGGTCTGGGCCGTGGGCCTGAACGGCAAGGGGCTCAAGGAACTGTCGCCGGAAGGCGGCGTGAACGAGGCCGAGTTCAGCGAGGGCTTCCGCTACTTCATCAACATCCGCAGCACCGCCAACGATCCGCCGGTGACCACGCTGCACGATGGGCGTGGCAGGCTCGTGAAGACCTTGAAGGACAATGCGAAGCTCCGCGAACAGGTGGCCCGCTTCGGATGGCGGCCCAAGGAGTTCCTGTCCGTGCCCGGAGCGGCGGATGGCATGGAGTTGAACGCCTGGCGCATCACGCCACCGGGTTTCGACAGCCGCCGCGCATGGCCCGTATTGGTGACGCAGTACAGCGGCCCCAACAGCAACGAGGTGCTGGACCAGTGGGGCGGCCGCAACGACCTGTGGCACCAGCTGATGGCGCAGCGGGGCTATGTGGTGGTGTGCGTGGACCCGCGCGGCACCGGTCACCGCGGCCGCGACTTCCGGCACGTGACCTACGGCCAGCTGGGGAAGTACGAGACCGAGGACATGATCGCCGCGGCCAGCTGGCTTGGGCAGCAGCCATGGGCCGACGCCTCCCGCATCGGCATCTGGGGCTGGAGCTATGGCGGGTACATGAGCAGCCTCTGCATCACCAAGGGCGCCGACGTGTTCAAGGCCGCCGTGGCCGTGGCCCCGGTGACCAACTGGCGGTACTACGACACCATCTACACCGAGCGCTACATGGGCCTGCCCAAGGACAACGGCGACGGTTATGACGACAACAGCCCCATCAACCACGTGGAGAAGCTGAAGGGCGCCTACCTGCTCGTACATGGCACGGCCGATGACAACGTGCACTACCAGAACGCCGCCGAGATGGTGAACTCCCTGGTGCGCGCCAACAAGCCCTTCGAGCAGTTCGCCTACCCGGACAAGAACCACGGCATTTACGGTGGCACCACCCGGCTGCACCTGTTCGAGATGCTTACGGACTGGTTCCAGGAGAACCTCTGACGAAGAGAGGAAGGCGGAAGAGGAAAGAAGGGAAGGAACAAGAGGGTGCTCCGCTCCCACCTCGGCTGGCTCCTCGGACTGGCCAATGCCGACTGCCGACTCCTGACTGCCGACTGAAGACTGCCGACTGACTAACGCCTTTTCTATCTTGCCGCGGCCACATCGCCTGGCCTAAACCCATCCACCATTCCATGAGCTCGTCGATCGACACCATGACCACCGAAGTGGGCCAGCCGCCCACAGGCGGACACCCCAAGGGGCTGTACGTCCTCTTCATGGCGGAAATGTGGGAGCGCTTCTGCTACTACGGCATGCGCGTCCTGCTCACGCTGTACCTGATCAAGTCGCTGCTGAAGGGGGACAACGAGGCCTTCGCCATCTACGGAGCCTACACGGCCCTGGTGTACGCCGCCCCGGTGCTCGGCGGTCGGATCGCGGACAAGATCCTGGGCTACCGGCTGGCGGTGATCCTGGGTGGCATCCTGATGGCCATCGGGGAGTTCATGATCCTCGGTGGAACGGACCACTGGCTGTACATCGGCATGGGCACCATCATCGTGGGCAATGGCTACTTCAAGGCCAACATCAGCTCCATCGTGGGCAAGCTCTACGAGGACGGCGACCCCCGCCGTGACTCGGGCTTCACCATCTTCTACATCGGCATCAACATCGGCGCCCTGCTGGCCACCACCGTGGTGGCGGAGGTCGGTGAGAAGTTCGGCTACCACTACGGCTTCGCCCTGGCGGGCGTTGGCATGCTGCTCGGCATCCTGTTCTTCATCGGCGGGCAGGGCACCTACCGGCACGTGGCCGAGCCCCCGCATCCGGAGAAGCTGAACGCCCCCTACTTCGGCCCGCTGAGCCTGAAGTGGACCACGATCCTGGGCTCGCTGCTCATCATTCCCGTGCTGTACTTCCTGGTGGTGTACAACGCGGTGGTGGGCTACCTGCTCGCGGCCACGGCGCTGTACGTGATCTGGAGCCTGATGTCCCGCGGCATCCAGGAAGGGAACGTGCTCCGCGACCGGATGATCGTCTTCATCATCCTCATGTTCTTCAACATCGTGTTCTGGGCCTGCTTCGAACAGGCCGGCACCTCGCTCACCCTCTTCGCAGACCGAAACGTGGACCGGATGATCGGCGGCTGGGAGATGGGCGCGGCCACCACGCAGTTCTTCAACCCGCTGTTCATCGTGATCATGGGGTCCGTGTTCAGCATGCTGTGGGTGTACCTGAACCGCATCGGCAAGAACCCGAACATCCCGGTCAAGTTCGGGATCGGCATCATCCTCCTGGGCCTGGGCTACCTGGTGGTGCAGATCGCCCCGGTGAGCGACGCCTTCCTGGTGCCCCTCTGGACGCTGATCCTGCTCTACTTCCTGCACACCACGGGTGAACTGTTCATCAGCCCCATCGGACTGAGCATGGTGACCAAGCTGGTGCCCAAGGACATGACCGGCACGGCCATGGGCGCCTGGTTCCTGAGCTTCGCCGGTTCCAACTACGTGGCCGGCCTGCTGGCCAAGTTCACGGGCAGCGAGGAAGGCGGGGAGGAAGCGGCCGCCGCGGCGCTGGACAAGTCCGTGACCCTGGCCACGTACACCGACGTGTACACCACCATGGGCATGGTCACCGTGGGCATCGGCTTCCTGTTGCTGCTGCTCTCGGGCCCGCTGAACCGCATGATGCACGGCATCCGCTGATCGGCATGGGAATTGCGACCTTCGTGGGCATGAAGCGTTCCATCCGCACCGCCATCCTGGCCCTCGGCCTCGCAGTGGCCCTTCCGACCCTGTCCCAGGACGGCCAGGGCGCCGTCAACTGGGTAAGCCTGGAGAAGGCCCAGGAGCTGGCGAAGAAGGACCCGAAGCCCATCCTGATCGACGTGTACACCGAATGGTGCGGACCGTGCAAGATGCTGGCCGGCCGCACCTTCACCGACGCGAAGACCGCGGCCTACATCAACGCCCACTACTACCCGGTGAAGTTCAACGCCGAGGGGCCGGACAAGGTCACCTTCCAGGGCAAGGAGTTCACCAATCCGGAATATGACCCGGCTCGGGCACGCACCCGCAACGGCACCCACCAGCTCACCTACGCCATCGCCAGCGCCAACGGCCGCATCGCCTACCCCACGGTGGTGTACATGGACGCCGAGGGACAGGTGCTGGCCCCGGTGCAGGGCTACATGACGCCCGAGCAGATCGAACCGATCCTGGTCTACTTCGGTGAGGGCATCTACAAGGAGCAATCCGATTACCAGGCCTTCCTCTCGGGCTTCACCTCCCGGCGCTGAACGGCACCGACCTGATCCGAAGGCCCCGCCACCGGCGGGGCTTTCGCTTTCGACCCCACCACCCGACCAGGTGCGGCACCGCCCGAACAAGCTGGCCGTCTTCCTGTTAACTTAGCGGCCCGAAAACGGGTCCACCGAGCATCCCTATCCCACCGATGAGCAGCGAAACGGCAAAGATCATCCTGAACGGAAACGAGTACGAACTGCCCGTCGTGGAAGGCAGCGAGGGCGAGAAGGCCATCGACATCAGCAAGCTGCGGGCCCTGTCGGGCTACATCACCCTGGACCCCGGGTACAAGAACACCGGTTCCACCACCAGCGCCATCACCTTCCTCGACGGTGAGGAGGGCATCCTGCACTACCGGGGCTACCCCATCGAGCAGCTCGCCGAGAAGGCCTCCTTCCTGGAGGTCTCGTACCTGCTGCTCCACGGCGACCTGCCGAACAAGCAGCAGTTGGCCGAGTTCGAGGGCAACATCCGCTACCACTCGCTGGTGCACGAGGACATGAAGCGCTTCTTCGAGTTCTTCCCCAGCAACGCCCATCCCATGGGCATCCTGGCGGCCATGGTGAACTCGCTGAGCACCTTCTACCCGAAGAGCCAGGACCCCCACCGGCCGGCCCGCGATGTGGAACGCACCATCCACCGGTTGATCGCCAAGATGCCGACGCTGGCCGCGATCAGCTACAAGAACAACCTGGGCCACCCCATCATGTACCCGGACAACCGTCTGGGCTACATCGAGAACTTCCTGTACATGATGTTCGGCCTTCCCACGGAACCCTACGAGGTGGATCCCGTGGTGGCCGATGCGCTGAACAAGCTCCTGATCCTGCATGCCGACCACGAGCAGAACTGCAGCGCCAGCACGGTGCGCATCGTGGGCAGCAGCCAGAGCAACCTGTACAGCAGCATCAGTGCCGGCATCGCCGCGCTCTGGGGGCCCCTGCACGGTGGTGCCAACCAGGAGGTGATCGAGATGCTGGAGACCATCCGCAACGACGGTGGCGACATCCAGAAGTGGGTGGACAAGGCCAAGGACAAGGACGATCCCTTCCGCCTCTTCGGCTTCGGCCACCGGGTGTACAAGAACTTCGACCCACGTGCCCGCATCATCAAGAAGGCCTGCGACGAGGTGCTGAAGAAGATGGGGGTGAACGACCCCGTGCTGGACATCGCCAAGCGCCTGGAGGAGATCGCGCTGAAGGACGACTACTTCGTGGAGCGCAAGCTGTACCCGAACGTGGACTTCTACAGCGGCATCATCTACCGCGCCATCGGCATCCCCACCCGGATGTTCACCGTCATGTTCGCCCTGGGCCGCCTTCCGGGCTGGATCGCCCAGTGGAGGGAGATGGTGGAGAACAAGGAGCCCATCGGCCGCCCCCGCCAGATCTACACCGGGGCCACCAAGCGCGATTACGTGCCGGTGGAAAAGCGCTGAGCCGCCCCCCTGACCGATACGAAGGACCGCCCGAGGGTGGTCCTTCTGCTTTCCTGACGGCCGTCAGGCTCCCGGCCGGAGGGCACGTCTACCTTGCCCGTTGAACACCCGAACACGCCCGACCGGGCACCCCAGAACACCTACGAGCACATGAGCACCACCGCAGCCAAACAGCCCACCAAGCACATCGATGAACTCCATTTCGAGCATCGGGTCTGGTTGAACAACCTCAAGTTCTGCAAGGAGGAGATCACCATCTTCGAGCACCGCCTTGAAGAGCTCGTCCAGCGCAATACCGGCAAGGAACTGCTCGCCGAACTGGAGCACTTCCAGAACCAGTACATCCGGGAGAAGGAAGTGATCGACGAGCTCCGGCACGACATCAAGCAGCACGAGAACTTCCTCGAGAAGGAGTCGGTGGAAAAACCCGTGGCCATCGATCATCGGGCCTTCGGCGACCATGCCGAACTGCGCGACCGCATGGAGACCTTCGAGCGGCTCTACGATGAGCTCAAGCAGGAGTTCCGCCGCTGGCTGGTGAAAGTGATGTGACCCCCACGAGGGCCATTGACCGACCGCTCGCGAAGGCCATTCGCGGTGGAAGCGGTCCCATACCCGGAAGGGCCGTCCGGTGATAGCACCTGACGGCCCTCTCCACATCCCGACAGACCCATGGAACGCATCCTGGTACCCACCGACTTCTCCGCCCCTGCCCGCCATGCCACCGACCTGGCAGCCACCCTGGCCGGCAAGGCCGGCGCCACGGTGGATCTTTTTCATGCGGTGGACGTTCCCGATGGCTACGTGGAGGCCCATTTCGTGACGGCCGCCAACGCCACCAGGTCCCCGCGCGAGCAACAGGCCCTCTACCCCGAGGCCCGGCGGCGTGTGGGCCGTGCCCGCCAACGCCTGGCGGAGGTCGGCAGGAAACTGGATGCCCGCAAGGTGGCCAACACGCACACCGTGGGCTTCAACCTGGCGTGGAAGGACATCGCCCACCTGGCGGAGGAGCGCAGAGCCGACCTGATCGTGATGGGCACCACCGGTGCAGGAGGCGTGCGACGGGCCCTGCTGGGGAGCAATACGCAGAAGGTCGTCCGGCTGGCCGCCCCGCCCGTGCTCACCCTGCGCTCGGCAGCCCCGAAGCGGATCGCCAATGTCGTGCTGCTTGCGGACACCCATGCCCGCGATGCAGCGGACCGGCTGGAACGCCTGCTTCCCCTGGTGGCGGGCTTCGGAGCGAAGCTCCATCTGCTCCACGTGAACACCCCCGCACGGTTCGAGGACACGGACACCTCCCTGGAGCGGCTCCGCAAGCTGGAAGAAGCCCTGTCCGGTTCCTGCAAGGTCCATGTCACCGACCACTACACGGTGGCCGAGGGGGCGATCGCGTTCGCCCGACGTGCGGGGATGGACCTGATCGGCGTCTCCACCCACGGCAGGCGTGGCGTGCGCGCCCTGCTCAATGCCAGTACCGCGGAGACCATCGTGGAGCACGCCGACATCCCCGTGCTCATCGACCACCTGTCATGATGCGGCACGCACCCAGGCCACTCAGTGAGGAACGGGATACCCGGCGCAGGCTGCGGGTGTCCCTGTACCTGGCCATCATCGCCCTCACCGCCTTGGTCACTTCGGGCACCGTGATCTTCCGGCACCTGGAGGGGTGGAGCTGGATCAGCTCGTTCTACTTCACGGTGAGCACGCTGACCACGGTGGGCTATGGCGACCTGGTGCCCACGAACGAATGGAGCCGCCTGTTCACCGCCCTGTTCATCGTGGCGGGCGTGGCCATGTCGCTGGCGGCGCTCACCGTCGTGGGGTCCAACTACCTGGAGTTCATCGAGCGGCGTATCCTGCGGGAACGCTGGACGCTCCGTTCCAGTGATCCCCATGCACGGGGCGGGCAGGTCCCACCCCGCGGAACTGATCCGCCTCATCCCGGCGCGTGACGCCGGTCAGGGCGAACGGAGGCCGCTTGTTCCATCTTGCGCAGAACACCGGCCATGTCACGCTTTCAGGAACTCATCTCCTCCGGCCAGCCCGTTCTGGTGGACGTCCACGCCGAATGGTGCGGCCCCTGCAAGGCCATGTCGCCCATCGTGCAGGAGGTGGCCCGCCGCATGACCGGTCGGGCACGGGTGCTGAAGGTGGATGTGGACCGCAATCCGGCACTGGCCCAGCAGTATGGGATCCGTGGCGTGCCCACGCTCCTCCTCTTCAAGAACGGTGAGGTGGTCTGGCGGCAGAGCGGAGTGGTGCCGGCAGATGAGTTGGTGGCGGTGATGGAACGTTTCACGGCATGACCCATCGATTGACATCCGTCATGCCACCGGGCGCGCGCACCCGCTACGTTCGCGGATCGGTGCGGCGCACCGGACAAACCAAGGGACCGTCGTGAAGGGCAGCATCACCAGTGTGCAGGAACTGATCCTTGCCCTTGAGGAAGGACCCGGGCAGGACGGTTACCTGTCCATCCTGAAGCGGCTGGAGATCCCTGTCCGTGACCTGGTGCCGCTCTGCACTTGGCATCAGAAGCACTATACGCGCAACTGCCTGAGCCGGAACGCGGACTTCGAGCTGTTCCTGATCTGCTATGAAAAGGGACAGCGCACGTCGATCCATGATTACGACAGCCAGGAGGCGTGGGTGCACCCCGTCAGCGGGGAGGTCACCGAGGAACGGTTCGCCCTGGGTCCGAACGGTGCCCTGCGCCTGGTGAACAGCACCGTGCTCCGCCCCCCGACCTTCAGCTACATGCACAACGGCAGCAGCGTGCACCGCTATGTGAACACGCACGACGGCCGCAGCATCACGCTGAACCTCTATGCCAAGCCGCTGCGCAAGTGGAAGGTGTACGACGAGACCACCGGAGACCCCAGCACCATGTCCCCCGGGCCGCAGGACCGATGATATGGCGAAGCGTCGTTCGCTATCTTTCTCCGGCTCGCACGGCGCCATGCTCACCACCTTTCGAGAACAGGACCATGCCAGGGTCTGCGGCATCATGTTCCAGACCGCGGCGGAAGGCCTCGTGGTCGTGGACGCGAAAGGCCTGATCCGCCTGCAGAACCCGCGACTGGCCGAACTCTTCGGGTACAAGGACGAGGAACTGGTAGGCCAGCCCATTGAAAAGCTCGTTCCCGAGGCGATCGCCTCCGGACACCGGGCCCATCGCGACCGCTATCTCGAAAAGCCCCAGCAACGTCCCATGGGCAGCGGTCTCGAGCTCCGGGGGCGACGGAAGGACGGCAGCGAATTTCCCGTGGAAGTGAGCCTGAACCACTTCGAGGTGGATGGCGAGCGCTTCGTGATGGGGTTGGTGACCGATGTGACCCTGCGGAAACGGGCCGAGCACGAACTGGCCGCCACGCTCTCCGACCTGGAGGCGCGCGTGGAACAGCGCACCGGGGAGCTGCGACAGGCCGAACACAACGTGCGCGAGGCCCTGGAACGTGAACGTGAGCTCAACGAACTGAAGTCCCGGTTCGTGTCCATGGCCTCCCATGAGTTCCGCACGCCGCTCAGCACCATCATGAGCTCGGTGGACCTGATCGGCAGGTACACGGACGATGCCCGGAACGAGAAAGTGGGAAAGCATGTTGACCGGATCCGGGGCAAGGTGCGCGAGCTCACCGGCATCCTGAACGACTTCCTCTCGCTGGACAAATTGGAGCAGGGGCTGGTGGCCTGCCACCCGGCCCCGTTCGATGTGCTCGATCTGTGCATCGGCCTCATCGAGGAAATGCGCACCCTGGCCAAACCCGGTCAGGCCGTGCATTTCGACCATTCCGGAGAGGTGCGTGAGGCCTGCACGGACCGGCAGATGCTGAGCAACGTGGTGAGCAACCTGCTGAGCAACGCGATCAAATACTCGCCCGAGGACCGGCCGATCCACCTGCGCACCGCCATCACGAACGGAATGCTGAGCATCCAGGTGGAGGACCAGGGCATCGGGATCCCGGAAAAGGACCAGGTGCACCTGTTCGAGCGTTTCTTCCGGGCCGGCAACACCGTGAGCATCCAGGGTACCGGACTTGGGCTCAACATCGTGCGCAAGTACCTGGACATGATGGGCGGTTCCATCCGGTTCGATAGCCGGGAAGGCGCCGGGACCACGTTCTTTGTGGAAATTCCCATGACCTCCGAAAGCCCTCATTGAGCCATGCCGGTGCGGCTGCGGGAACGCAGGCCACCGGTGCGGCACCTTGGAGGCCCCAACCAAGAGACCCGATGAAGACGATCCTGCTGATCGAGGACGACCCGGACATGCGGGAGAACACCGCTGAGATCCTGGAGCTCGCCAACTACCGCGTGCTGAAGGCCGAGAACGGCAAGCGTGGCGTGGAACAGGCCAAGAAGGAACTCCCCGACCTCGTGCTCTGCGACATCATGATGCCGGAACTGGACGGCTACGGCGTGCTGCACCTGCTGAGCCGCGACCAGTCCACCGCCGAGATCCCGTTCATCTTCCTGAGCGCCAAGGCCGAACGCAGCGATGTGCGCAAGGGCATGGACCTGGGCGCGGACGACTACCTGACGAAGCCCTTCGAGGAGAGCGAACTGTTGAACGCGATCGAAGGCCGCCTCAAGCGCAGCGAGCTCTTCCGCAAGGGCTTCGACCAGAGCCTGGAGGGCCTCGAGCACTTCATGGACCAGGCACGCGGACTGGCCGCACTGAAGGACATCTCCGCCGACCGGAAGACGCGCACCTTCACCAAGAAGGAACCGATCTTCTATGAGGGCGACGAGCTCCGCTCCGTCTACTTCATCAACAACGGCAAGGTGCGCACCTACAAGATGAACAACGACGGCAAGGAGCTGGTGACCGGGCTCCAGGGTCCGGGTTCGTTCCTCGGGCACCTGGCCATCCTGGAGGGCGGGCGTTCAGCGGAAAGCGCCGAGGCCCTGGAGGACACCGAGGTCGCCATCATCCCCCGCGAGGACCTGCTGGCCCTGATGTACCGCGACCGCGACGTGTCCATCCGGTTCATCAAGATGCTCACCCAGGAGGTGCACGAGAAGGAGAAGCAGCTGCTGGACCTGGCCTATGCCTCCGTTCGCCAGCGGGTGGCCCAGGCGCTGCTCCGGCTCCGCGACCGGTTCAGCGGGGACGATCCCGGGCACCTGGGCGTGCGGATCAGCCGGGAGGACCTGGCCACCATCGTGGGCACGGCCACGGAATCCCTGATCCGTACGCTCTCCGACCTGCGCGGGGAAGGCCTGATCGAGGTCCAGGGCCGCGACATCCGCATCCGCGATGGAAAGGGGCTTGAGAAGCTCGCGACCAACTGACCTGAGCCGCATCATCACCGCATCGGAGGGCAGATCGTATTTTCGCCACAAATCACCGGTCCACACATGAACGCCAAGAAGATCGCCGGCCTCGTTGCATGGCTCATCGCCTTCGCACTTCCCTTCCAGTACGCCCTGCTGAACACCGAGGAGGTGGTCAAGGAGGACGGTTCGGCCAACAACACGTTGGGCCTCATCAGCTTCGTGGCCATGCTCGCCCTGGTGTTCATCGGTTACGCGCTGGTGGACTCCTCCTCGGGCAAGGGCTCCGAGGCCCACGGCCACTGATCCCGTTCCCCGCCATGGCGCACATCCTCCTTCCCACCGACTTCAGCGGCAACGCCCTCAACGCGGCCAAATACGCCGCCATGCTCTTCGGCACTGAAGGGAACACGTTCACGGTGCTCAACAGCTTCATGGCCCCGCACGCCGGCGCCAGTGTGCTGATGTCCCTGGACGATATCCTGGGGCGCGAGTCGCGGGAAGGTGTGGAGGAGTTCGCGAAGCGTCTGCAGGAGGACATGGACCTGTCGAGGAGCACGGTGCAAGTGATGAGTGAACACGGTGATCTGCCGGGTGTGATCGCACGCCTCCAGGAGGACGACCCCTCGATCGATGCCGTGGTGATGGGTACCCAGGGCGCCACCGGCCTCAAGGAGGTGCTCATGGGCAGCAATACCGCCGACGTGGTGCGCCGATCGACCAAAGCCGTTCTGGCAGTGCCCGAAAAGGCGGAACACCAGCTCCCCAGGCGCATCCTGGTGGCCGATGACGGTGGGCGTGTGGACCGCGCTACCGTGCAGGTGCTGCTGGACATTGCCCGCAAAGGCAACGCCGAGATCCATCTGGTGCGCGTGAAGACCGACGAGGAACGCACGGGCAGCCATTATCCCGAGCTGCTGGACGGCATCTCCTTCCGCACCTTCGAGATCGAAGGCGAGGATGTCGAGAGCGCGTTGAACGACCAGGTGAAGGTGAGCGACGCCGACCTGGTGGTGATGCTGCGCCGCAAGCTGGGGCTGTTCGAAGGCATCTTCCACCGCAGCGCCTCCAAGCGCATGGTGATGCATACGCACATCCCGCTGCTGGTGCTCCAGCAGTGATCGGGATGGCCTCCGCGCTCCGGCTCTTCTCCTTTCGCGACATCCAGGTCCGTGTGCACTGGACCTTTTTGTTGTTGATCGGCTGGATCGTGTTCAGCGTGCTGAGCGGTGGTCAGGGGTTCCGCGAGGTGCTCGTGGGGATCGTCCTGGTGCTCGTGGTCTTCACCTGCGTGGTGTTGCACGAGTTCGGGCACGCGCTCACGGCGCGGCATTTCGGAGTGAACACGCGCAACATCACGCTCTACCCGATCGGCGGCGTGGCCAGCCTCGAACGCATGCCGGAGGAACCGAAGCAGGAGTTCCTGATCACCCTGGCCGGGCCCCTGGTGAACCTGGCGATCGTGCTCCTCGCGGGCACGGTGCATCTGCTTCTGGCGGGGCTCCGCTTCGTGCAGGACCCGTTCGAGGGCGGCCCCATGCTGTTGACCCTGAGCAGCTTCCTGATCGTGGTGAACGCGATGCTCTTCCTCTTCAACCTGATCCCCGCGTTTCCGATGGACGGCGGGCGCATCCTGCGTTCGTTGCTGGCCATGGCCATGCCGCGCACCCGTGCGACCCGCATCGCGGCCAACATCGGCCGGCTCTTCGCCCTCGGCTTCATGGCCTATGGCTTGTTCAACGGGCAGCCCTTCCTGGTGCTGATCGGTGTGTTCGTGCTGCTGGCGGCCTCCGGTGAAGCCCGGCTCGTGAGCACACAGGCCGCGTTGCACGGCATTCCGGCGTCCCGGGTCATGCGCACCCTGTTCTGGCGCATGGACGCAGGTGCCACGGTGCAGCAGGCAGTGGACGAGCTGCTGGCCGGCGGCGACAAGGACCTGATCGTCCAGGACCGGGGCGCCTACCTCGGCGTGCTCCATGAAAGTGACCTGATGAAGGCCCTTCAGGAAGGCAGGGCGCAGGCGCGGCTCAGCGACCTGCGTCCGAAGGCGGCCCCGCCCGTGAAGCCGGACGCCGACATCGGTCAGGTCTACCTGCAGCTGATGCAGGGAAAATGGAACATCCTGCCCGTGCTCGATGGTGAGCGGCTCGCTGGCATCGTGGAACTGGAGAACCTGTCCGAGTTCATCCAGGTGCGGGAGGCCACCGGCGGGGCCGGCTCCTGATCGCTCCTACCCTTCCCCCTGCTCCTGCTCACGGATGCGCTCGCGCGCCTTGGCCTTGGGGTCATGCAGGGTGAACACCCGCGAGATGTTGAACCCGAAGTGGATGTCGCCCTCGCTCCACTGTCCCACCGTCTCGGTGATGTAGGCCCGCTCGAACATGCCCGTGCTGTTGGTGGCATGCAACTGGAACACATGCCCGCCGGTCTCGATGTCGAAGCCGATGGAGAAGGAGTTGTAGTAGCCATCCTCCAACATGTCCGGGGGCACGTAGAAATACTCGGCATTGATCGCCACCCGCTTCGTGAGCTTGATGCGGCCTGCCACGCCCATGTTCAGGATGTCGTGCGCGTAGGTGCTGTCCGGTACCAGGTTCTTGTGCACCAGACCGGGCATCAATTGCAGGGTGAAGGACTCACTGAACTTGCGGCCGGCGATGAGCTGGAAACTGTAGGCCAGCCGATGGCTGAAGTAATTCTCCACCGTGGGATCGTACCAAGGCAGGTCCTCCTCCTCCTGGGTGTTCATGGACATGGCCGCCACTCCGGCCAGCGTGATGGGCATGTTGCAACCCTGATCGCATTGGCGCAGGAGCTTGTACTTCACGAATCCGTCCACGGTCTTCTGGTAGCTGCTGCGCCCGATGCCGACCATCAACTGGGGCGTGACACCGTAGTCCAGGCCCAAGCGGATCGTGGCCTGGTCCAGGCCGAAGAACTCGTTGAAGCCCTCGTTCAGGAAGCCGAAGCGATGACCGATCTTGAAATCAAGAACTCCGTGCGCCACGTTCTCCAGGCTGTGGCTGTTGATGACGCGCGTGGTCTTGAAGCTGGCGTCGGTCATGATCACCAGGTCCTCCTCCTCCTCACCGAGCAGGCTCAGCAGGTCGTCCTGCGCGGGAAGGGCGGTGGCCACACCGAGCAGGGCCACGATGAACAATTGTCTCATTGATCGGAAGTTGAAGGGTTCGTGAAGAAGGGACCGGGGGCACAGGGCCCCCGGCCACCAGGCTTGGTCCGGATCGGACCGTACCGGAACACGACTACATCAGTTGGTAATCGATCCGGACCTGCACCTGGATCTCCTTCGCGATCTTGTCCCGCACCATGCCGGGGATCTCGATGTCATGATCCTCGGGGCTCACGACGAACGTGTTCTCAGCCTTCACCTTGCCTTCCTTGTCCACCTCGACCGTACCGGTGGTGGCAACGGGTTTGGTGACACCGTGAATGGTCAGGTCACCCTTGACGTCCACCTGATAGGTACCGGGCTTCTTGAGCTGGTCGGCCGTGACACCGGAGAACGTGCCCTTGAAGGTCGCCTTCGGGAAGGTGCTGCTCTCCATGTAGTTCTCGTTGAAGTGCTCCTGCATCAGGGCCTTTTCGAACTCGAACGCCTTGATCAGGGCGGCGAACTCCACCGCGCCGGTGGTCGCGTCCCAGACGGAGGTCACCTTGTAGTTGTGGGCCTCGATGTTCTCCATCGGGGTCTCGCTGAAGAAGGCGATGGTGCCGGTACGGGTGAAGTACCGCTCCTGGGCCTGGGTCGCGTAGGTGCAGGCCAGGAGCATGGTCGCGGCCAGCAGATGCTTGAAATGGTTCGTGTTCATGATGGTCGTGTTCGTTGTTCGTTCAGGTTCATTCAGCGAGCGCACAGCGCTGCAGGATCACATCGAATCCGGTGAAGCCGGCACAGAATCCCTTCACGGCGAGCTGGTCGCCCACCGAGACGGCCGGTGCCGCGGAGGCTTCGAATTCACAGGTGACGCGGCTCATCGGTCCTTCGCCGGCCAGGTGCAGGTTCACCTTCTCGCCCTGCTCCTCCAGTTCGATCAGCTCACCCTTCACCAGGAGCACGCCTTCCGAGTACTGCTTCAGGGCGTCCTGTTCATCCGTCTCGAAGGCGGCGATCAGTTCGGCGGCGGAAATGGTATGGGCCACCTCGGCATCGCCAGCTTCCTCAGGCTTTCGGTTGTACTCGGACCACGCATACCAGCCGCCCAGCAGGCCGCCGGCGAGCACGAGGATGAGGATGGTTCGTTTCATGGTCGTGTTCAGTTCTGTGGGGCTCCGGCCTGGATCCACACGTCCAGCTGCTGGATCTCGCAGGCGCTCAGGGCGAAGTCCGGAGGCATCGTGCCATCGACCACCACCTCCTGGCGAAAGGTGCCGTTGTCCACCTTGTCCTTCACCCCCTGGTAGCTGGTGAAGTCGCCGGTGCCCGTTCCACCGGCCACATGGCAGCCTGGAATGGCGCAGTTCCCTTGGACGATCGGCTGGACGGTGGCGGACCAGGTCACATTGGTCGTGTCGCAGGTGCCGGCGGGATAGAGCTTCGCCTCGGTGTCGTAGTAACAACCGGCGAGCAGCAGCACGGGGCCCAGAAGAAAATGTCGTGTTCCGCGCATCGAGCGATCAGTTGTTGGGGGCTCCGTCCTGGATCCAGATCATGATCATGTCGATCTCGCAGGAAGGAAGCATGCCTCCGCTGGGCGGCATGGCCTCGTAACCCGCCTCATGCTGGATGGCACCGGCCAGACGACCGTCGGTGGCCACGGTGTTCACCGAGGCCCAGGTCGTGAAGTCCAGGTTCCCCTGTGGGTTGCTGCCTCCATGGCACCCCGTGCATTTCCAATCGAACAAGGGGGCGATGGAACCGGAGTAGGTCACGTTCGTCGTATCGCAAGCACCGATGCAGCCGTTGTTCTGCGCCCCCTGCTGGATCCAGGTGATGATGTTCTGGATCTGCTGGGGAGTGAGGGGGTCGTGCGGCGGCGGCGGCATGATGTCGTCGGGATCCGTTTCCGTGATCACCTCCACGAGCTCACTGCCTCCGGGATCGAAGGGATCCACTTCCTGGATGATGTGCTGGTAGTCGTACATGCGGATGCCTTCCTCGTGCGTGATCGCATCATGGCATCCGGGGATGGCGCAACTGGACACCAGCAGGGGCAGGATGTCCGATTGGAAGTAGACCGTGTCCGGATCGCAGGGGTCCGGGTTCACACCGCCGTTGCCGCCTCCCCCGTTCCCCGCGGTGGGATCCTCCGGGAACACCGGTGGTTCGTGTACGCAACCGGGTAGCATCAGCAGCAGCACGATGGCCGTCACGATCACCGCCATGGCGGAAAAGGTGAGCGTTCGTTCCTGTCGGGTGGTCATGTCTTGAGGCATGGCAGTAGTGGTGTCCCGTTTCGATCTTGCCCGAAAGTAGGTGGGAGGAATGGTCATCCACGGGTCGTTCCCGACGAACCGGGAAAAGTGGCCGACGGACCGGACACCTCCCCGATCGCCTGGAGCGCGCAGGCCAGTTCCACGACGTTCAACCGGTTGTGGTAATGCGGCATGGCGTTCAGCCTGATCAACCCACCCAGGCGACCCTCCGGACCCAGTTCCAACAGGCTCGCCAGGTCCTTCAGCCGAAGGCCGAAGTGCCGGGCCATCGCTTGCAGTTCCTTTCGCTGGCTTCTCATGTCCATCACTTGCTTGGTCCAAAGCAACGCCCATGCCAGCCCACATCATGCACCCGGTCCGACGGAACGGGAAAGAGGGCGGATGAAGCGGGAGCAGCGGTCAGGAACCCTTGTGTGGAACCGGACCCAATGGGTCAGGGCTGTGCCCCTTCTGGTGGCCGTATCCCCGTCGGTCCGGTTCCTTTTCCGGCAAACGAACTGCCGAAACGCCATCGCCGGCCCCGGACCGTTGACCCGCGACCTCAGAACGCCGACCGCGGACTGCCTACCCCCGACCGCCCACTGCAGGCCGCCGAACTCTTCACCCTTCCCCGGCCAGCCAGCGCTTGAACTCGGCGGAGCGTTCACTGCTCACGATCGCGTCCTCTCCGAAGGGTGGCTCCATGATCACCTTCACCCGGCTCTTGCTGTAGGCGATCAGCTCCTTGATGCTTTCGAAGCCCACGATCACCTGCCGGTTCAGGCGAAAGAACCGGGCGGGGTCCAGCTGCTTCTCCAGTCGGTCCAGGCTCTCGTCCATGGGCAGGTCCTTGCCCTCGGTCGTGCGTAGGAAGGTGTTCTTCTCCAGGGAGTAGAGGTATGCGATGTCCTTCGGCTCCACCACCTTGAACGTATCGCCGTAGCGGATCAGGAATCGTTTGGCGACCAGCTCACCAGGGGCTTCCTCCCTGCCAGCGGGACGCCCCCGCACCACACGGAGGTTGCCGGCACGCTCCATCGCCTCGCTCAGTTCCCCTTTCCGCACGGGTTTCAACAGGTAGTCCACCGCGTTCACCCGAAAGGCCTTGAGGGCGTGCTCGTCGTATGCGGTGGTGAAGATGACGGGGCAACCCACCTCTGTCCGGTGGAACACCTCGAAGCTCTCACCATCGGCCAGTTGGATGTCGAAGAACGCCAGGTCCGGCCATTCGTTGTCCTCCAACCATTCCACCGTTTCCTTCACGGTGCCGGTGCGGCCCACGATGTTCACTTCAGGGTCGATCTCCTTGAGCAGTTTCTCCATCCGCTTCAGCGCGGCGGCCTCGTCCTCTACGATCAGGATGTTCATGGTCTTCGCTCGATCAGTGGGATGCGTACGATGAATTCACCGCCTTCACGCACGACCTCCACGGGCCGTTCGCTCAGGGCGGTATAGCGTTGCCTGATGCTGTCCAGGCCATAGCCGGTGGAACGTGCCGGGCCGCTCCGGGGCCGGTCCGCATTGCGCACTTCCAGGACACCATTTCCAGCCTTCACCCGTACCACCAACGGTTCATCGTCCGTGGCGGTGTTGTGCTTGATGGCATTCTCCACCAGCAACTGCAGGGTGAGCGGGGGCAACTGCAGCGACCTGGCCTCTTCCACCACGTCCGTCACCAGTCGTATGCGTTCCCCGAACCGGCGCTGCTCCAGCTTGAAGTAGGTATCCACCAGGTCCAGTTCCTCGTCCAGCGTGATCAGTTCCTTGTCACGGACGGTAAGGATGTTGCGGAACAGGTCGCTGAGGTCCTCGACATGCTCCACGGCCTTGTCGGGTTCCTCCTCGATCAGCTCGATCAGGGTATTGAAACTGTTGAACAGGAAATGCGGGTTCACCTGACTGCGAAGCGCCTCCAGTTGAAACCGGGCCTGTTCCTTCTCGATCCGGTCGCGCATCCGAAGCCGATCCTCCCGAACACGCACGAACGCATACAGCACGCCCGTGAGCAAGAGGACGAACAGGCCAATGGCCCAGGGCCTGCGCCACCAAGGGGACTGGATGATGAAATGGTGCTCGGTCCACCGATCCGTGGGAAGGTTGTCCCCGACGCTGGCCTTCACCCGGAAGGTGTAATCCCCCGGAGGCAGGCGGCTGTAGCCCACCTCGCGGTCGCGGGTGATCTTGGGGGCTTCATCATACCCCACCAATTGGTAGTGGAACCGGACGTTCTCCGGCGCCGCGTGGTGGCGTCCAGCAAAGCGGAAGGTCAGAAAATCCTGGTCATGTCGCAGCCTGGTATCGGGGACCATGGGCAGCTCCTCTCCCGCCCAGAACATGGCCGTGATCGCCGTGGGTACTTCGCCACTCAGATCGGCCCCGTCCAGGGTGATCCGGACCAGGCCTTTGCTCGTGGCCAGCCAGAGCGCCCCATGGGCGTCGGTGCAGGCGGTATTGAGTTCCGCCGTGAGGTCGCGAAGGCCCGTCTCATCACCCAGGTCCACCAGGCGACCGCCATTCTCCGGGGACCAGGCCGCCAACCCGCTTTGCCCCAGCACCAGGATCCGGTCGGCATAGGGCACCACGCTGTACACGGAACCATCGAACGGTGCCCGGTCCTGCGCCGAACAGGTCAGCGACATGCCATCGACCTGGCAGATACCGCTGCCCGGCCCGCACGCCCATGCCGTACCCTCACGGTCCAGTGCCAGCGAGTAGTAGGTGCGGCTGTCCGCCGAGGCCTGCAGGTCCGTGGTCCCACCCGCTGGTGAGCGATGGACGACCCCACTTCCATCCGTGGCGGCCAGGACGCTTCCATCGGGCATGGGCAGCACATCGTAAACGAAGCCGGTCCCTGGTAGCGTGACATGCTCCAGGCCGGGACTGGCCTGTCCCGGGTCCCTGCACACATAAAGCCCGTCCAGCGTGGCCATCCAGACCTGGCCGTTCCGTTCACGGACGGAAAGCACATTGTCGTTGATGCCGGCTCCCTGCTCGTCCATGCGCACCAGCGCACCATCCGTTCCCAGACGCAGCAATCCCGCGCCGAAGGTGGCCGCCCAAAGCTGACCGTGGGTATCCACCGCCAGGGAGACCACCGGGGTGGTCTCATCCACGGTGATCGTGGTCCGCGTGAGCGTGAGATCATCGGCAAAGGCGGCCCGGTGATTGAAGACCCCTTCCGGTGTGGCGAACCAGATGCGCCCCTCTCGATCCCCACAGAGCGCCGTGATCCTGGTCAGATCCACTCCCTCGTGACTCGGCACATGGAGCACACGCGGATCCGCACGCCTGACCCGCTCGGATCCATCGGTGCTCCATACCGCGCCGTCAGCAGCCAGCAGGAGGCCATATACCCTGGTACCGGCACCTTGTGCAGCATCCTGGGGCAGATAGGCGCCGAGACCCACACGGGTGTCATGCACGACCACTCCCGATCTGCTGGTACCGGTCCAGACCAGCCCGTCGTCGGCCACCAAGGCGGTGACCGGACCGTGCCGCCAGGCACTGTCGAGCAGGTGGACCTTCGGAGCTGCACCATCCAGTTCCAACTGGAACACCCCGGCACGCTCCGTTCCACCCCATACGCGGCCGATCGTATCGCAGGCGAGGGCCATCACCAGGTTGTCCGGCAGTCCCTCCACCTCCGTGATCGTGAACTGCACGCCTTCGTCCATGGAGCACATGGCCACACCCTGATCAGTGGCGACCAACACCCCATCCTGGTAGCTGCAGAGCGCATTGATGTGATCGTCCAGCAGCCCGTTCTGGACCCCGAAGCGGTCCATCCTGCCGTTCCGAAGGTGCCACAGACCGGCTCCATAGGTACCGATCCACAAGCCGCCATCCTCTTCCTCCCGGAGTACCCGCACACTGGTGCCGGCCAGCTGATCGCTCGCCCAAAGCGTATCGCAATGGTACCCCGAGCAGCGGAGCAACACCCCGGTACTGAGGGCAGCCAGGATCCCCGTGGGCCCCTGCCCCAAGGCATCCACGGTGGCTCCTTCGGTGGCGAGCACCTGATCGGTCCGTTCTCCGTCCGTACGGTAGATCCCCAGGTCGCTTCCGGCCCAGAGCAGGCCTTGGGCGTCCTGGATCAGGGTGGTGATGTGCGGGCGGCGCTGCCCGGTGCGCACTTCATACGTTCGGCTGTAGGGGTACTGTGCATCGGCCAGGAATGGCAGCAACAGCGCGATGGCCAGGACCCTGCGCATCATTCGCCCGGCTTCGCGAAATGCAGGTCCACCTCCACTTCCACCTCGTTGGCGATCTTCTGTTGGACCACGCGTGGCACCCGGACGCCATGTTCCTCCAACAGGACGCCGAAGGTGGATGTGACCCGCACGCCATCAGGACCGATCCTCAGAAGGCAATCGAGGATCCGTTCGCGTTGCTCCCCGTGTATGGTGAGCATGCCCTTGGCCCTTACCTGATGCTCGCCGGGGACACGCAGGTCCACATGCTCGATGATGCGCCCGGCGAACACCGCATTGGGGAACTGCTGGCTGCGCATGTAGTTCTCATTGAAGTGCTCGCGCTGCAACGGGCTGTTGAAACCCTCCAATGAACGCATCGGCACCTGCACGGCGAAAGTGCGCTGATCAAGGTCCAGCACCCCCGTCGTCTTGTCCGTGGAGGCCGTGATGCGTTCCAAGGGGGCCTCGCTGACGAAGCGCACCAAGCTGCGGTCGACCCGGTAGAGCGTACGGTCCTGGGCCCCTCCCAAGAGGGGAAGAAGGAGAATGGGGATCAGGAGCTTCATGCCCGATCGGAGAGCAAGGTCCATGCCGTGTTCCAGTTGCATGAGGCCGATCGGTCCCGGTACGGTCGGAGCCAAGTTACACAAGGCCACACACCCGGTAAGACCTATCTTCGCAGCCCCGTTCGGAGAGGTGCCAGAGTGGTCGAATGGGCCTGACTCGAAATCAGGTGTGCCCTTCGGGGCACCGGGGGTTCGAATCCCTCCCTCTCCGCCGATACCGCCAGCGGGCCGCCGAAGGCGGTCGTGAAGGCCCCAGCGAACGGAAGCCAAGCGCAGCTTGAGCGGACGGGCGTTGGGGCCTTCTCATGGTGGTCGAGACGAAGGAGCGCGACGGCGCTTGAGGAGATCGATGGCAATTCCTGGAAGCGTTCTTTCTAGTAGGAACCAAGCCTATTGAGAACAGTCCAGCATGCATGGCCATACATCCATTTCCTTCATCCTGAATATCAGACCATTAAGCATTCATGCATGGCCATACATGTATTCACTGATATCCATTGCACCCGGGTATCCAGCCACACACTACAAGCCCCCATCTTTACCCCATGACCACCGCCGAGACCCTGGCAGCCTCGTTGGACGCTGCCCGCAACTACACCCGCTACTACTTCAGCAAGCTGAAGGGCCAGGACCTGCATCGAGCATTCACTTGCGAAGGGAGAGAGCTGAACACCGCCTACTGGCTGATGGCCCATGTCACGAGCAGCGAGAACTGGCTGATCCTGCGCGGCACCGGTGGAGACCTGGTGAAACTGCCTTGGGCGAAGCTCTTCAACGTGGGCCGCACCCCGCCACGACCGGACGAGCTCCCGCCGATCGAAGACATCCTGGCCGCGAGCAAGGAAGTGCATGAAAAGGCACTGGCACATCTACGTGGGCTTGGAGATGCCGACCTGGCCCAGCCACACCAGGCCATGATGGACCTGGGCGGGGACGGCACCTGCATGGAAGTGGTGTTGCACGCCATCCGCCATGAGGCCGGGCATGCGGGTCAACTCGGGACCTTGTGCAAGCTGTACGGAGTGGAGACGATCTGAAGGAGGCCAATGGGAGCAATGCGGACAATGTGCGGAATGCGATCGATGTCGGGATGGATGACCGGTGCGTCGGGAAGTGGACATGAAGGGGGTACCTTTCGGTGAGAACCTGCGTATACCACTCTTATGAAGCTCTTCCTGCCTCTCGCCTTCCTGTTGCCGGTGGCACTGTTCGCCCAGCCCCAGGTGAAGATCTCAGACCCCGGTGCCTTGGTGCTGCGGCCCGAGCTGGGAAAGAACAAGGCAGCCACGGCAGCACTTCAGGCCGCAGGCCTCACCGCTGAGGCGCAGGAGCTTGTCGTGAACTACAGCGACCCCCAGTACTGGCCACCCGGCCTCTCCACGGATAGCGCCAGGCAGGCGAACGCACCCTACCTGCAGAACTACGCCGCCTACCGCATCTGCAGGTACGAGGTGGACAGCCTTCCCTACGTGATCGTGATGCTGCCTGCACAGCAGAACATCCACATGCCGGAGGACATGCGCCCGCTGGCGGATGTGTACCTCCTGCTGCCGGACAGCGCCGCCAAGGACGTGCACAGCGGCAAGCCCCGCCCATTGATCAGCCGGGGCCCACGCTGGAAGGACAGGCCCAAGGCGAAGATCGTGAAGCCCGATGGCCTGTACGCCACGTATGACCTCGGAGATGACGAGGCCGGGAGAGAGGCCTTGAAGAAAAAGTACATGAGCGACGCCGAGATCGAGGCGGTCGTCTTTCGCAGTCATGAACGCAACTGGCCCGACGGCATAGACAGCTTCGACGAGCGGTTCCCCCGGCTGGAGCAATTCTCCAAATACAAGGCCTACGTGGGCGCCGAGTGGGACGACAAGGTGCTGCTGATCATCCCCGTGGAGAAGAACCGCAAGCTGCCCACCGCCATGCGACCCTACATGGACCTCTACTTCGTCTACGCCAAGGATGCGGTGGAGGTGAAGGGAAAGAGGAAGTAGTCGGGAGTCGGGAGTCGGACGACTGCGCTAAGCTCCTCGCTTCGCCGAAGGCTTCGCGAAGGCGCAGTCGGCGGTCTGAAGTGCTTCCGGATCGACGCCTCCTTCAGCCACTTGCCCCCTTGTCACTTGACACTTCTTGCTTGACACGTGCCCGCCCCGGCTACTTTCGCCCCGGATGGAGCTTCGGGAGATAACCGGACTGTTGCGCATGGAGTTCCTGCTGGACCTGCGCCAGCGGGCGGCTTGGGGCGGCATGCTGCTCTACGTGGTCTCGGCCATCTACGTCTGCTACCTCGGGGTGCGAGGCGCCCTGCCCGTTCCGGTGTGGAACGCACTCTTCTGGATCATCCTGCTGTTCGCCGCCTTCAACGCCCTGGTGCGCTCCTTCCAACGGGAGGACGCCGGCCGGCAGGTGTACCTGTACACGCTCGCAGGACCGCGCTCCGTCGTGTTGGCGCGCACCCTGTACAACGCGCTCACCATGCTCGTGCTCAGCCTGCTCAGTCTGTTGTTCTATGTGCTGTTCCTGGGCACTGACGCGCTGGGTGAGGCGCAGGTGGGGCAGTTCGTGCTGGTGGTGGCGCTGGGTGGTGTGGGACTCGCGGCGGTGCTCACCCTGATCTCGGCCATCGCGGCGCGGGCTGGGAGCGGACTGGGGCTCATGGCCATCCTGGGCTTCCCCGTGGTGCTGCCCATGTTGCTGAGCGTGATGCGCGCGAGCAAGGGTGCACTGGACGGACTGCCGTGGAGCGTGAACAGCACCTACGTGCTCTGGATCGTGGCCTTGGACGTGCTCACCGTGGCCCTGGCCTGGTTGCTGTTCCCGTACCTTTGGCGCGACTGATGAGGCATTGGTGGAAGCTCCTGGGGGCGGTGCTCGTGGTGGGCGCGTCCATCACCGCCCTGCGGGTGCCGCTGGCCCCGGCGCTGGTCCACAGTTCGGCCGACCGCCTGGCACCCGGAGAACAGGCCTTCCGCATCACCGGCTACAACACGCACTTCGATCAGAGGGTCCGGCCCTACGTCTGGCTGGCCACGGACGATGCGAAGTTCTGCGCCACGACCGTCCAGGTGGAAGGGACCGGGAGCCTCAGCGCGACCTTCGACATCCCGAACGGCCTTGGCGGACAGCTCGCGCACCTGGTGGTCTTCAGCCCCACGGACGGCGTGCTGCCGCTGTACGATGCCGTCTGGACCGGCGATGGTGGCACCCCTCTTCCCGACCGGAACTGCGACGTGACCCCGCTGGCCATGAAGCCCTTCGACTTCAGCTTTCCGAACCGCAGCCTGCTGTACGAGACCATCCGCAACCTGAACTTCCATGTGCCGATGTGGTTCACCATGATGCTGCTGCAGCTGGTGGCCGTGGTCTACAGCGTGCGCACCCTGCGGAGCAACAGCCTGCGCGACGACGATGCCGCCCTGCAGGCCGTGAACGTGAGCCTGCTGTTCGCCGCGCTCGGGCTGATCACCGGTTCCATCTGGGCACGGGCCACCTGGGGGGCCTGGTGGACCAACGACACCAAGCTTAACGGGGCGGCCGTGACCACCCTGATCTACCTGGCCTACCTGGTGCTGCGCGGCAGCGTGCCCGAGCCCTCCAAGCGCGCCCGCCTGGCGGCCATCTACAACATCTTCGCCTTCGTGCTGATGCTCGTGTTCGTGATGGTGCTCCCGCGCCTGACCGACAGCCTGCACCCCGGCAATGGCGGCAACCCCGCCTTCAGCCAGTACGACCTGGACGACCAGCTCCGCCTGGTGTTCTATCCGGCCGTGCTGGGCTGGATGCTGGTGGGCACCTGGGCCTTCACCCTGAAACTGCGGCTGAGCCGCCTGGAACATGCCCTGGACGAGAACGATCGCTGAAGCGGGAGCGTTGCTCCTCTGCCTGGCCTGGCCGGCCCGTACCTTTGCGCAGGACAACGCGCCGGGTTGGCTGGAACAGAGCCTGCACGCCGCTGGAAAGATGAACACCGTGATCGCCGTGGTCGCCGTGATCCTGATCGGCCTCCTGCTCTGGATGGCCTCGCTCGATCGCCGGCTGCGGAAAGCGGAAAAGCGGGTGGAGAATGGGAGTTGAACCGAACGGGAGGTCGAGCCAGGAACCCAGCGCACGGCAAGGGATGCCCCTTCGACGAGGGCTGAAGGCCATTTTCACATTACCACATCGCAGCATCTCCACATTCCCATGAAACGCTCCCACATCATCGCCATCGCCCTGATCGCCGTGGCCATTGCCGCGCTGGTGAGCTCGCTCTACGACAGCAGCACCTACGCCGACCTGGAGGAGGCCCTGGCCAACCCCGGCACCGAGTACCACGTGGTGGGCACCCTGGACCGGAGCGCGGAGATCGTCTACGAGCCCAGCCGGAACGCGAGCCTCACCGAGTTCACCATGGTGGACCTGGAGGGCAACACCTGCCGGGTGAAGCTGGCCAAGGCCAAACCCACCGACTTCGAACGCTCCGAACGCCTGGTGCTCATCGGCGAAGCCACCTCCGATGGCGAGTTCCACGCGCGGGACATGCTGATGAAGTGCCCCAGCAAGTACAACGAGGAGAACCGGATGGTGGGGGCCTAGGAAGTGGGAACGCTGAACGTTGAACGCTGAAGTGAGAACGACCGCCCACCGCCTGCCTGCGATCCGCACGATCGTTCAGGGCTCAGCATTTAGCCTTCAGCGTTGAACAACGAGGCCATCGCGTACGTGGGTGAGCACACCTGGGCGGGACAGCTCGGGCATGTGCTGGCCATTCTGAGCCTGGTGGGCGCTTTGCTGGCCTTGGTGGCCTATGGCACCTCCACACGCCGTGGGGACGGCTCCTGGACGCGGTTGGCCCGCGGCGGGTTCCGGCTGCATTCGGTGGCCGTGCTGGGCATCATCGCGGTGCTCTTCATCATGCTGCTGAACCACTGGTTCGAGTACGACTACGTGTGGAAGCACAGCAACCGGACCATGCCGCTGCGCTACATCTTCTCCTGTTTCTGGGAGGGGCAGGAAGGGTCCTTTCTCCTCTGGACCTTCTGGCACGTGGTACTGGGCAACGTCCTGATCTGGAAGGCACGGGAATGGGAGGCGCCGGTGATGACCGTGTTCGCGCTGGTGCAGGCCTTCCTGGCCACCATGTTGCTGGGCATCTACCTCGGGGACGTTCGCATCGGCAGCAGTCCCTTCCTGCTGATCCGGCAGATGCCCGAGAACATCGGCCTGCCCTGGACCGCCCTGCCCAACTACCTGGAACGCATCCCGCAGTTCGCGGACGGCCGCGGTCTGAACCCGTTGCTGCAGAACTACTGGATGACCATCCATCCGCCCACGCTGTTCCTGGGCTTCGCGGCCACGCTGGTGCCCTTCGCCTACGCGATCGCCGGGCTGTGGAAGGGCCGCCTGCGCGACTGGATGGCCCCTGCCCTGCCGTGGACCTTCTTCGGGGTGATGGTGCTGGGTACGGGCATCCTCATGGGCGGTGCCTGGGCCTACGAAGCCCTCAGCTTCGGCGGCTTCTGGGCCTGGGACCCTGTGGAGAACGCCTCGCTCGTCCCCTGGCTCACCCTGGTGGGCGCCGGCCACCTGATGCTGGTGAACAAGCGCAAGGAGACCTCCCTGTTCAGTGCTTTCGGCCTCACGCTGATCACCTTCCTGCTGGTGCTGTACAGCACCTTCCTGACCCGCAGCGGCGTGTTGGGCGACACCAGCGTGCACAGCTTCACCGGCGAGGGCATGCTGCCCGGCCTGCTGGTGTTCATGCTCACCTTCGTCTGGCTGAGCGTGGTGTCGCTCCTGCCTGACGCCGGCGCCCGGAAGTTCTTCACCGGCGTGGCACTGGCCCTGCTGCTGATCGGCATCCTGCTCGAGCTCTACGTAGCCGCCATCCTGGTCTTCCTGGCCCTGGCCATCGGCTGGACGGTGGGGGCCTACCGGCGGTTCCCCAAGCCGGAGCAGGAGGAAGGCCTGTGGACGCGGGAATTTTGGATGTTCATCGGCTCGCTGGTGCTACTGCTTAGCGCCGCGCAGGTCACCTTCAGCACCTCCGTGCCCGTCTTCAACCTGCTGCTGGAGCCCTTCCAGGCTCCGCTCACCAAGCTCGGTGAGAGCACCGGCAGTGAATGGATCAAGAGCCTGGCCGGTGCCAAGCTCGCACCGCCTTCCGACGCCATCGCCCACTACAACAAGTGGCAGGTGCCCTTCGCCTTCATCGTGGCGCTGCTCGTGGCGTTCACCCAGTATCTCCGGTGGAAGAGCACCGACATGAAGCGCTTCTGGAAGCAGCTGGCGTTGTCGCTCGCGATCGCCGTGGTGATCACCGTCATCGGGGTGGTGCTGCTCGGCTACCAGCTCGCGGAACTGGACCTGATCGCGCTGTTCTTCGCCACCGCCTTCGCCGCCGTGGCCAATGCCACCTGGATCTGGAAGGGGTTGAAGGGCAGCTTCGACAAAGCGGGGTCCTCGGTGGCCCACGTCGGCTTCGCCCTGGTGCTGCTGGGCGCGCTGGTCAGCACCAGCCGGCAGGACGAAGTGAGCCGCAACAGCCAGGGCATGGACCTGCGCTTCCTGAACGAGGGCTTCAGCAACAGCACGGACATCCTGCTCTACCAGGGCGACACCGTGCGCATGGGCGACCACTACGTGCACTACCGGGAGAAGCGGGCCGAAGGGGTGAACCTCTACTTCGAGGTGGACTACTTCGACGTGAAGCCGCGCCAGTACCGGCAGGGCGACACCGTGCGGGTGCGCGACATCCTCTTCACGGCGAACGATGACCATGTGGCTTCGCCGGAGTTCCTGCTGGACCAGCCCACGCACTGGACCCCGCTGGAGGACTATCCCCGGCGCGCGCTGTGGCATGCACGAGGCTGGAGCTCCACGCAGCCGGGCGAACAGCTCTTCCAACTGGAGCCCTTCGTGCAGCTGAACCCGCGCTTCGGCAACGTGGCGGAACCCAGCACCCGGCATTGGGTGGACCGCGATCTGTACACCCACATCCGCTACGCCGACCTGGACACCGGCGACACCTCGGGCTTCATGCCGCCGCGCCTCTACGAGAAGCTCCTTGGCGACACCATCGTGACCCCCACCAGCGTGCTGGTGATGGACAGTCTGCGCACCGTGCGCGACAGCGTGACGTTGGCCATGCTGGGCCCCGAGTACACCGTGTACATGCTGCGGATGCGGGTGCGCGACCTGTACGACAGCCAGCGCTGGTTCGAGGCCCGGCCCGTGGTGATCTACCGCGACGGACAGCCGGTGGCGAGCAAGGGCTTCGAGGTGCCCGACCTGCGGGTGCGCTACGACCTGGCCAGCGTGGAGCGGGCGGAGGAAGGCACCCGGATCGGGTTGAACGTCTACGAACGCGAGTTCCTGGTCATGCAGGCCATCGTGTTCCCGGGCATCAACATCCTGTGGATCGGGTGCGTGCTGCTGTTCCTGGGTACCTTGATGGCCGTGCGGCAGCGTCTGAAGCGGCGCAACGCCTGACCATGGCCACCGAACTGGACAACGGCATCGTGCTCGTGGGCACGGGACGCATGGCCTTCCACCTGGGGCATGCCATTGCCCGGGCGGGCTGGCGGCTGGCAGGCCTCGCCGGGCGGGATGCCGGTCGCACCAAGGAGCTGGCCCTGCAACTGCGCAGCACACCGTACGGGATCGATGAAGCCTGGCCGGACGCCGCCCTGTACATCCTGGCGGTGAAGGACGATGCCGTTCCAGGACTGGCGCAACACATCGAACGGGAGGACCGCGTCCTGGCCCATACCTCGGGCGCGCTCGGCAAGGAGGCGTTGGGGAACCATGAACATCGCGGGGTGCTGTGGCCCATCAAGAGCCTGAGCCCCGGCGATCCGGCCGACCTCTCGGCCACACCCTTGGTGATCGATGCGAGCGACGACCTGGCCCGCAGGACGCTCTTCGATCTGGCTCGGAGCATCAGTGGCAAGGTCGTGGAACTGCCCACCGCCCAACGCCGCAAGCTGCACCTGGCAGCGGTGTTCGCCAGCAACTTCCCCGTGTACCTGATGGAGCGGGCCGAGCGCCTCCTGGCCGATGAGGGCATCGACCCGAAACTGCTCCAGCCCTTGTGGAACGCCGCGGCCCGCAAGGTGGGCGAGCAGGGCGCCGCCGCCTCGCTCACCGGTCCGGCCCGGCGGGGCGATACCGGTACCGTGCGGGCCCACCTGGACCTGTTGGCGGGCGATGCCGATCTTCGCCGCGCCTATGCCCTGCTGAGCCGGATGATCCTTACGGACCACCACCCGGACCTGGCGAAGGGCTTTTCGGACACCGATGGACAGCCGGACCTATAAGGAGCGCCTCAAGGACCTGGACACCTTCCTCTTCGATGTGGACGGCGTGTTCACCGACAACCGGGTGCTCATGCTGCCCGGCACCGACCCCGTGCGCACCTTCCACACCCGCGACGCCTATGCCGTGCAGCATGCCATCAAGGAGGGTCTGCGCATCGTGATCATCTCGGGTGGCCGATCGGAAGGCGTACGGGAGAGCTTCCAGCGACTCGGGGTCACCGAACTCCACCTCGGCACCGCCAACAAGGTGGAGCGCTTCGAGCAACTGGTCACCGAGGGCCTGGACCCGACGCGCGCGGCGTACATGGGCGACGACATCCCGGACATGCGTGTGATGCAGCGGGTGGCCCTGCCCTGCTGCCCGAGCGATGCGGCCGAGGAGATCAAGGCCATCAGCACCTACGTGAGCCGATACCCCGGCGGTGGCGGCTGCGTGCGCGACCTGTTGGAACAGGTGATGAAGGTCCAGGGGAGATGGCTTACGGACGGCGCCCACACCTGGTAGCCATGCTGGACCTGCTGCGCCTCACCCGCCCGCTGAACCTGCTGATCATCGCGCTCACGATGTACCTGATGCGCAGCGGGCTGCTGCGCACGCTGTTGGAGGCCAACGGCCGCCACCTGCGGACGTCGGCGACCGACTTCGCCTTGCTGGTGCTGAGCACCGTGCTGGTGGCCGCGGCGGGGAACATCATCAACGACTACTTCGACACGCGGATCGACCGCATCAACAAACCCGGCGAGGTGATCGTGGGCCGTACGGTGAAGCGCCGTGTGGCCATGGCCCTGCACATCGCGCTCAGCGCGGTGGGCTTCCTGCTCGGCCTGTACGTGGCCTGGCACAACGGCCTGTTGCGTTGGGCGTTGATCCCCGCCTTCGCCATTGGGGCGCTCTGGACCTACAGCACCTCCTGGAAGCGGAAGTTCCTGATCGGGAACGGCCTGGTGGCCACCCTTACCGCCCTGGTCCCGCTCACCGTGGGCCTGTACGAGATCCCGCTCCTGCAGCGGCACGAGAGCGCAGGCCTGCTGGAGCAGTTCGGCGACCCCGGACTGGTGGACTTCTATTTCAGTGCATTGTGGGTTTGGATCGGCGGCTACGCGGTCTTCGCCTTCCTGAGCACCCTGGTGCGGGAGCTGCAGAAGGACATGGCCGACGTGAAAGGCGACAAGGCGGACGGGTGCCGGACCGTGCCCATCGTGATGGGCATGGGCTGGGCACGCGGGCTCGTGATCTTCTACGTGCTGGTGATGGTCGCCGGCCTGCTTGGCGTGCGGCGCCTTCTCCTGGACGATGAGTTCTCGTTCTGGTACATCGGCCTGGGTGTCATCGCCCCGTTGCTGCTCTCCGCCGGGCTCACCTATTCCGCCCGGGAGCGCACCGACCATGTACGGGCGGGCATCGTGATGAAGCTGGCCATGGTGATGGCCGTGGGCTATGTGGCCTTCCTGAAGCTGGTCCTCTTCGCACCATGAACACCCCGCCCGGCTTTCCCTGGCGCATTGTCCTCGCCTCGGCCTCTCCGCGTCGCCGGCAGTTGGTGCAGGGCCTGGACCTGCCGGTGGAAGTGACCCGGGTGGACGTGGACGAGACCCCGCCCGAAGGCGTTCCGGCGGACCAGGTGGCGGAGTTCCTGTCCCGCAAGAAGGCCATGGCTTGGCCGGGCGAACTGGCCCCCGACCAGGTGCTGCTCACCGCCGATACCACCGTGCTGGTTGACGACCTGCTCCTGAACAAGCCGGACGATGAGGCCGATGCGCGCCGCATGCTCGGCATCCTTTCGGGCCGCACGCACCGCGTGATCACCGGCGTCTGTTTACGTACGGCCGCCGACCTGCTGAGCTTCGCCGATGAGACCATCGTCCACTTCCGCAGCCTCACCGCGGAGGAGATCGCCTACTACGTGGAACGGCACCGGCCACTGGACAAGGCGGGGGCGTATGGCGTGCAGGACTGGATCGGCTACGTGGGCGTGGACCGCATCGAGGGAAGCTTCTACAACGTGATGGGCCTGCCGCTGCACCGCGTGCACCGTGCCCTCCAGGAGCTGGCCGCTACCGCAGCAGACTGACGTGCCCCCGGTGTTCCCGCACCGTGCCCAGGCCGTCCTGCACCCGCAGCTTCCAGACGTACACGCCTACCGGATGGGAATCCCCATCCCACCCTTCCCCGGGTCGTGTGCCGGTGAACACGATGCGGCCCCAGCGGTCGAACACCAGCAGTTCCCAGGCCCTGGGCACGACCACCGAGCTCACCGGAACCCACACATCGTTGTAGCCATCGCCATCGGGGGTGAAGGCATTGGGCGCGTAGAGGGCGTACTCCCCTTCCACACAGACCTCGGTGGAGGTGGCATCGATGCAGCCCGCATCGTTCGCCACCTCCAGCACCACCGGGTAGCAGCCCACGTCCCCGTACGCGAAGCCGGGCGACGGCTCCTGGGAGACGCTGCCCGCAGGATCGCCGAACGACCAGTTCCAGCTGGTGGCGCCCTGGCTGCCGTCCTGAAAGCTGAACAGCGGATCGGCGATGGTGGCGACCAGTGGCGTGAAGCTGAACGCGGCCACAGGTGTGGGCAGGGCATTGATGAAAGCCACCTCGGTCGTGGTTCCGGCACACCCATTGGCATCGGTCACGGTTAGCGAGACGTCGAAGGTGCCAGCTGCATAGCAGTGCTGGGGAGCGTTCGTTCCCGAGGTGCTCCCATCACCCAGGTCCCAGTCCCACGAAACGGCCCCGGGCGTCTGATCGGCAAGCTCCACGCAGTGATCGGCGCAACCTTCCGGCTCGTCCACAGTGAAGACGGGCACGACCTCGGGATGGAGCGCCACGATCACCGACGCCGGTGCTGAGGTGCAGCCATTGGCATCGGTGGCCGTAGCTGTGTAGGTGCCGGGCTGGGCAGGAGCCAGCTGCGGTCCCGCAGGGGTCCAGGTGTATTGGAAACCACCCGCACCGCCTGAGGCAGAAGCAGACAGATCCAAAGTGTTACCTGGGCAGACGGTGGTGTCGTTCATCGCCTGCAGCACGACCGGCTGGGGATCGTTCACGGTGACGGTGGCCTGCGCGGGACAGCCGTCGGGCACGCTGGCGGTCACGGTGTAGGTGCCGGGGGCCAGGTTCCCCACGCTGTCGCCGGTGAAGCCGCCCGGCTGCCAGTCGAATTGGACGGGGGCCGGGGTCCCGGTGGCGATCGCCGTGGCCGCCCCTGTTCCCCCGTTGCACAGTGCGTCAATGGCTGTGGCCGAGACCTCCAGGATGGTGACCGGGATCGTAAGGGTACCCGGATCGCTGCATGGCCCGTTCACGGTCAAGGTCACGTCGTAGGTGCCGGGTCCAGGGTACGTGTGGCTGGGGTCCTGCTGGGTGCTGGTGTTCTGAGCCCCGGAGCCCGGGTCGCCGAAATCCCAGCTGAAGCCCGTGGGGCATGAGGTGGCCTGCTGCGCGAAGTCCACGGTAAGGCCGTTGCAGGTGAAGGTGAAGTCCGCGTCGGTGGAAGGCGCCTCCTGGAGGAGGAAGTCGTCGATGGCGATGCCGTCGTAGTCGTTGCAGGTGGTGCCGGCGCCAAAGAGGAAGCGGAACTTCACCTGTGCAGCGTTGGCCGCCGCGGGCACGCAATGCTTCGCCTCCACCCACTGGCCACTGCCGAAGCCGCCAGCACAGGCCCCCTGCGTGGGACCCACGCGTCCCGACCAGCCGTGGCGCGGACTGGCGAGCGTGAGGTTGTTGATGTTACCGGTGTTGAACCAGTTGTCGTTCAGGCAATCCACCGGATCGCCCCAGGCCCCTACGTTGGTCCAGGTGAGGCCGCCGTCCGTGCTCACCTGCAGGCCGAGACCATCGTATTGACGTTCCACCTCCCAGAACAGTTGGAAGCTGACCCATGGATGGTCCATCCCGCTCAGGTCGAAGCAGGGGCTTTCCAGCCAGGACATCTGGCCGAAGTTGTAGAAGGCCCCGGTGAGCCCTCCCACGCACCAGCTGTTCATTCCACCTCCGGCCGTATTGATCAGCGGATGCGCCGGAGCGCCCCAAGCCCAATCCGATGAAGTACCACCTGCGGTCCAAGCGGCCGAGCTTTCGAAATCCTCCAAGTACGGGAACGTCGCGATCGGCGACACGCACTGCGCGGCGAGTCCGCTCCCTGCAAGGGCGAGCAACAAGGTCGGAATGGTGCGGGCGAGGGACATGGTCCTTCCGGGTGTGGAACCCCTTGGAGGACGCAAAGTTCGGGTGATCGGTGGGCCGGGGTCAGCCTTTCTTGGCCCGCTCCCAATACGTGTCCATCTCGGACAGGGGCATGTCGGACAGCTCGCGGCCGTCGGCACGCACCGCCTGTTCCATGTGCTGGAAGCGCTGGATGAACTTGCGGTTGGTCCGTTCCAGGGCCTCGTCGGGGTCGATCCCCAGGAAACGCGCGTAGTTCACGATGCTGAAGAGCACATCGCCCAGTTCGCCGGCCGCCTTGTCGGAACCGGCGTCAACCTCGGCCTTCAGCTCGGCCAGCTCCTCGTGCACCTTGTCCCAGACCTGTCCGCGATCGTCCCAGTCGAAGCCCACGCCGCGGGCCTTGTCCTGGATGCGGATGGCCTTCACCAGCGAAGGCAGACCGCGCGGCACGCCCTCGAGCACGCTCGGGAACTTCCCTTTGACCGGTCGACCCGATGGGTCGACGCTACGGTCGTTCTCCCGGGCTTTCTCGGCCAGCTTGATCTTCTCCCAGTTGGCCTTCACCTCGGCCTCGTCCTTCACCTGCACGTCGCCGTAGATGTGCGGATGGCGATGGATGAGCTTGTCGCAGATGCCGTGCAGCACGTCCGTGATATCGAAGGCCTGCTTCTCGCTGCCGATCCGGGCGTAGAACACCATGTGCAACAGCAGGTCGCCCAGCTCCTTCTTCACCCCGTCCAGGTCACCCTCCAGGATGGCATCGCCCAGTTCGTAGGTCTCCTCGATGGTGAGAGGACGCAGGGTCTCCATGGTCTGCTTGCGGTCCCAGGGACATTGTTCGCGAAGCTCGTCCATGATGGTGAGCAGGCGCAGGAAGGCTTCGGCACGGGGGTCCATGCGGCAAAGGTCGTGATCGTCGGGAGGCCTGCCTCAGTGGCGATCTTTGAATGACCAATACCAACTGATCCAGTCATGAACATCGGCATCATCGGCACCGGCATCGTGGGCAGGACCCTGGCCGAAGGTTTTCTCAAGCATGGACATCAGGTCCGCCTGGCCACACGCCACCCGGAGAAGATCCAGGACTGGCTGGCGGAACACGGGCAGGTGGGCACTGGAACGCACAAGGAAGTGGCCGCCTGGGCGGAGCTGGTGGTGCTGGCCGTGAAAGGCACCGGTGCGGAGGCCGCCGTGCGGCTCTGCGACGCGAAGGACCTGGCCGGCAAGACCGTGATCGACGCCACGAACCCCATCGCGGAAGCCCCGCCGGAGAACGGCGTCCTGAAGTTCTTCACCACCCTGGACGACAGCCTCATGGAGCAGCTCCAGCGGGTGAATCCGGCGGCGCACTTCGTGAAGGCCTTCAACAGCGTGGGAAGCGCCCACATGGTGGGTCCGGACTTCGGTGGAACGAAACCCACGATGTTCATCTGCGGGAACGACGAAGGAGCCAAGGGGCAGGTGACTGGGATCCTGGAAGCATTCGGCTGGGAAGTGGAGGACATGGGCGGTGCCGAAGCCGCGCGGGCCATTGAGCCGCTGTGCATGCTGTGGTGCATTCCCGGGTTCCTGCGGAACGAGTGGACGCATGCCTTCAAGCTGCTGAAAACCTGAGGCCGGCGGCCCGGTCCCTGCCTCCTTAATTTCGCGGGCCATGGACAAGCCGCTCATCTACTTCTTCGGCCGTAACCCGGCCCTGATGACCATCGTGGACCAGCAGCTGAAAGCCTCTGGCATCAACGCACGGGGCTTCATGGAGGAGGGCGAACTGACCAAGGCGTTGGAGTCCGGCGAGGCCGGCATGCTGGTGATCGGCGGTGGCGTGGAGCCGGATCCCCGTCAACGCGTCAAGGAGCTCTGTGGCAGATTGGGCGTGCTCGTGCTGGAACACTGGGGTGGTCCCCAGATGCTTCCGGACGACATCGAGGATGCGCTGAGCTGATCCGTGAACCCTGGCTACGCGGGGGCGTTCTCCTTCCCGATCATGGAACCGGCCCCGTACGTCACCATCACGTTCATGCGCTTTCCCCGCGGCGAGCGGCTCTGGGCCATGCGCCAGATGGCCGAGAAGCGTGCTCCCATGCGCGAAGTGGAAGGTCTTCTGTTCCACAAACTGTTGGGCACCGGCGGTGGACGCGGGTATAGCGGCCGTCCGGACCTGGGCACCTATGCCGTGCTCGGCGCATGGCGCGGGGAGCAGGAAGGAAAGGAGTTCCTGAGCGGACATCCCGTGATGACGGACTATTGCCGGCACACCGAAGAGGTTTTCACACTCCATCTCAGCCCGCTTTCCAGCCGTGGATCCTGGTCGGGGCGCCAGCCGTTCAAGGCCGTCGAGGACCCTGCACCCGAAGCTCCCCTGGCCGTCATCACCCGGGCGACGATCCGTCCGCGCTATGTCCTGGGCTTCTGGAGCCAGGTCGGGCGCGTGAGCCGCTCGCTGGAGCAGCATCGTGAGGGGCTTCTGTTCACCAAGGGCATCGGTGAGCTGCCGTGGGTGGAGCAGGCCACTTTCAGCGTGTGGCGGTCGCTGCCGCACATGCAGGCCTTCGCCCATGCGCAGGGAACACCCCACGCGGAGGCCATCGCCCGCACCCGGAAGGCCGATGGATTCCGCGAGGAGCTCTACGCCCGTTTCCGGGTGACGGGCACTGAGGGCACCTGGAACGGCACCGATCCGGTGAGGGACGCCCACCACACGGCCGGCTGAGCACATACGCTGGCCCGTCCAACCCCGTTATCTTGGCCGGCCGCTCATGCGAACCTGGCTCTCCGCGTGCTTCCTGCTGCTCCTTCCGTGGGCCTCCCTGGGCCAGGGATCGGGCGTGCTGTCGGGCGTGGTCACCGACCCCGGAGGCCTGCCGTTGACGGGGGCCAACGTAACCGTGGAAGGTACCCGCACCGGCGTGGCCTGCGACGCCAATGGCCGGTATGAACTGCGACTACCGGCTGACACCACGCTCACCATCCGGTTCAGTTTCACGGGTATGGTGGCCCGCACCGAGCAGGTGCGCCTGTCCCCCGGCGAGGAGCGGCGCCTGAGCGTCCAGCTCACCTTCGTGACCTTGAACGTGGTGGACATCGAGGCCCGGCGCGAACGCGAGTCCGGGCTGGAGAAGATCGACCCGAAGCTCAGCACCCTGATGCCCAACCCCCAGGGCGGCGTGGAGGCCCTCCTGCGCGGACAGATGGGCTTCGTGAGCCGCAACGAACTGAGCGCGGGCTACTCCGTGCGGGGCGGCAACTTCGACGAGAACCTCGTGTACGTGAACAACATCGAGGTGTACCGCCCCTTCCTGGTGCGGGCAGGCCAGCAGGAGGGGCTCAGCTTCCCCAACCCCGACCTGATCGAGCGCATCCAGTTCAGTGCCGGCGGCTTCGAGGCCCGCTACGGGGACAAGATGAGCAGCGTGCTGGACATCCGGTACAAGCGGCCGAAGGAGTTCCACGGCTCGGCCATGGCCAGCCTGCTGGGCGGTTCCTTCCACATCGAGAGCGCCATGGCGAAGAAGCGCATCCGGCAGGTCACCGGCTTCCGCTACCGCACCAACCGGCTGGTGTTGGAGGGGCTGGACACCGAGGCCGAGTACGACCCGCGCTACACCGACCTGCAGAGCTACTGGACCTACGACGCCAGCGACAAGGTGGAGATCGGCCTGCTGGGCATCTACTCCCGCAACCGCTACGACCAGGTGCCCCAGAGCCGCGAGACCGAGCTCGGCAACTTCGACCAGGCCCTGCGCTTCACCGTGTTCTTCGACGGCCGCGAACGCACCCAGTTCGAGACCTTCTTCGGCGCGCTGAACGTGAACGTGAAGGCCCGCAAGGACATGCTGCTGCAGTTCACCACCAGCGCCTACCGCACCTTCGAGAGCGAGCGCTTCGACATCCTGGGGCAGTACTTCCTGGACGAGCTGGACCGCGACCTGGGCAGCGACCAGTTCGGCGAGGTGGTGCGCAACCTGGGCGTGGGCACCTTCCTGGACCATGCCCGCAACGACCTGGACGCCACCGTGCTCAGCTTCGCCCACAAGGGCTACCTGGAGCACGCCGAAGGCGCGCAGTACCTGCAGTGGGGCGCGGACGCCCGCATCGAGACCATCAACGACAAGCTGAGCGAGTGGACCATGATCGACTCCGCGGACTACAGCATTCCGCAGAGCACCGGCGAGGACCTGGAGCTGCAGTACAGCCTCAAGAGCCGGCTGGACATCGAGAGCACCCGCCTGCAGGCCTACGTGCAGAACTCCTGGAGCTGGGACCTGGGCGATGACCGGGGCCTGTCGCTGATCGCCGGGGTGCGCGGTCAACATTGGACCTACAACGGGCAGACCGTCGTGAGCCCTCGTTTCCGGCTGAACTACCGCCCGGGTTGGCGCACCGTGAACGCGGAAGGCGACACCGTGCTGCGCGACTACTCCTTCTGGCTGGCCGGCGGGCTCTACTACCAGCCGCCCTTCTACCGTGAGTTGCGCCGGCTTGATGGCACGCTGAACCCCGACATCCGGGCGCAACGGTCCATCCACGTGCTGCTGGGCATGGACCGCCTCTTCACCATCTGGGAGCGGCCCTTCAAGTTCAGCGCCGAGGCCTACTACAAGGCCATGGACGACCTGATCCCCTACGAGGTGGACAACGTGCGGATCCGTTACTACGGCACCAACAACAGCCGTGGCTACGCGGCGGGCCTGGACATGAAGCTGAACGGCGAGTTCGTCAAGGGCGTGGAGTCGTGGATCAGCATGGGCGTGCTCAGCACCTTCGAGGACCTCACCGACGACTTCTACTACGACCGGTTCAATGCCAATGGCGACCTGATCGTACCCGGCTTCACCTTCGACCAGGTGGCGGTGGACAGCGTGCGGCGCGAACCCGGGAACATCCCCCGCCCCACCGACCAGCGCGTCAACTTCGCCCTCTTCTTCCAGGACGAGATGCCCAAGTTCCCCACCTTCAAGGTGCATGTGAACCTGGTCTTCGGAACGGGCCTCCCCTTCGGCCCGCCCAACGAGACGCGCTATGCCGACACCCTGCGCACCTCGCTGTACCGCCGGGTGGACATCGGGTTCAGCAAGCAGTTCCTGGGAGCGCCCGGCCAGCCCGAAAGCAAGCTGGGGATCCAGGACCTCTTCCTCACGGTGGAGGTCTTCAACCTGCTGGACATCAACAACACGATCGACTACACCTGGGTGCAGGACGTGGGCGGGCGCTACTACGCCATCCCCGATTTCCTCACGCCCAGACGGCTCAACGTGAAGCTCGTCGCGCGGTTCTAGTTGCGGCCAGGGCCCGTCCGCGCCTATTTTAGCGGTCGGCCCAGCGCCTTCCGTGCATGAACAAGCTCCTTTTCCTTCTGATCCCCTTGGCCCTCGTGGCCTGCACCGGCAGCAAGAAGTTCGTGGCCGCCAGCTTCCCCGATGGCAAACCGGAGGTGGTGGTGTACATGGAGGGCAAGGGCGAGGATGCCGAAAAGGTGATGGAGAAGGTCTACTACCCCAACGGACAGCTTGAATACGTGGGGCGCTTCCAGAACGGGGTGGAGCACGGCGAGTGGGTCTATTATTACGAGGACGGCACGAAGAAGTATTTGGAGAACTGGCAGAACGGCCTGGAACATGGCGTCCACCTGGACTATTCGCCGGACGGGCAGGTGTACCGGGAACTGCACTACGACCAGGGCCGCCTGGTGAAGACCATCGACCGCAGCCGGGACTGATCGAACCTTCGGCACCCGGGCCGGTCCTACCCCCATGCTGAGGACCCTGACCATCCTGCTCCTGCTCGCTGCCACCGGCACACGGGCGCAGCAGTTGTACTTCCCCCCGAACACCGGCACCACCTGGGACACGCTCTCCCCCGCCAGCCTGGGCTGGTGCACGGACAGCATCCCCCCGCTCTACGACTTCCTGGAGCAGAGCAACTCCAAGGCCTTCCTGGTGCTGAAGGACGGGCGCATGGTACTGGAGAAGTACTTCGGCACCTTCACACAGGACAGCCTGTGGTACTGGGCCAGCGCGGGCAAGAGCCTCACTGCCTTCCTGGTGGGCAAGGCCCGGGAGGATGGCTTCCTCGACATCACGGACACCTCCGCACAGTACCTCGGGAACGGCTGGACCAGTTGCCCGCCGGACAAGGAGGAGAAGATCACCGTGTGGCACCAACTGACCATGACCAGCGGACTGGATGACGGCAACGGGAACGTGGACTGCACCGATCCTGTCTGCCTGGAATACCTGGCCGATGCCGGCACCCGATGGGCCTACCACAACGCACCCTACACCCTCCTGGACAGCGTGATCGAGAACGCCACCGGGCAGACCTTGAACGCCTACCTCTTCAACGAGTTGACGCTGACCACGGGGCTCACCGGGGCCTACCTGCCCATCGGGTACAACAACGTGATGTTCAGCACCCCGCGCAACATGGCCCGCTTCGGGCTGCTGATGCAGGCGGGCGGCACCTGGAACGGCAATGTGGTGATGGCCGACACCGCCTACCTGCACGCCATGGTGACCCCGAGCCAGGCGCTGAACCCGGCCTACGGCTACCTCTGGTGGCTGAACGGGCAGAGCAGCTACAAGCTCCCGGGCTTCCAGTTCGACATTCCCGGCCCGATCATGCCGAACGCCCCGATGGACGCGTTCAACGCCATGGGCAAGAACGGCCAGCTGATCAACGTGAGCCCCTCCACCGGCCTGGTGGTGGTGCGCGTGGGCGACCTGCCCGGCGGGCTCTTCGTGCCCAACCTGTACAACGACAGCATCTGGATCCACCTGAACAAGGTGATCTGCGACGCCCAGACCGGCCTCGCGGAAGTGCACGAGGAACGACAGGCGCTGCCCTACCCCAACCCGGCCTCGGACCAGGTGCGCTGGCCCTTGGAACCCGGGAACACGGTGCTTGGCGTCACCGCCATCGGCATGGACGGGAGGCGTATTCCCTTGAGCTGGAACGGCGAGTTGGTCGAGCTTGGAGGACTAACGCCTGGCACCTATGTGCTGGAACGTCGGTTTGGGAAAGGCCTCATCGAACGAGCACGAATGAACGTGGTGCGATAGCCGCTCACGCGAACTGTCCCACGCTCGTGCAGAGTTCCTCGTCGAGCTCCAACGCCTTGGGAAGATCACGTAGCTTGGTAAATCGACCAGAAGATCTTTCCAGCGATAACGTGACGGCCAACATGGGGTCCATGTCATTGAAATGGCTCGCGCTGCTCATGTTGCCCATGACACAAGCTTGCGCAGGCCAGGAATGGAACTTAGGCCTGAGCGGGGGGGTGTTGACCGACTTCACGTTGCGTGATGCCTCACCCGGCCTCCAAACCATGGTGGAATATCGTCCGAAGGCAGCACGCTTCTCGATGAACACCGGTGCGGGAACGCTCTTCGTGGAAGATCGGACTTGGTTGACGGTCCCTTTCTACTTCAAGGTCATCTTCGGCGAACGCGTTCGCTTTTGCCCAACACTGGGTGGGTTCTACTGGACCAGACCGGCATGGGGAGTGATGGCCGGTTTGGATGTGGAGTTTCCTGGACGTGGATGGCTGGTACCCTATCTCTCAACGAACTACTTGACCCTTTCCATCGATGAGGACTCCCCTTCCAAGTTCGGTGGCAGCGATTCCGACCGTTCTCGGGTACATGGACTTGGTGCGCTGATCGGCGTGAAAGTCGCGCTGAACTAGGACTGCGAGAGGTTCCACCAGGCTTCCTGACCGTTGCCAACGACAGTACGGACGGACGCGGCACAGGACGAACCTGGGCCTTCCTACGGACCTGAAGACGTTGCCACGGGCAACGTCATTCACGGATCTGTTGCATACGTCCGGAGCGGACATCGATCAATTCCAGGATGATCACATTGCCGCCGGACATCAAATAGAACAGATGCACCTGCCGCGCAAGGGGAATGCTCCGAATGCCTTTGTCAAGCACTTCGATGACCCCGGCCTCTGGGAACACCTTCAGCAACGCCACGGTCCTTTCCACATCATCATAAAAGGCGGAAGCCGCCGTGCGACCCCATGCTGTCCCCAAATACGCGAGCAGATCCGAAAGGGCCACCTCCGCCTCCGCGGTCCACAAGACCTTACGGCTCATGGCCGGTTCCGCCTGAGCACCTCATCCGAAGGCCGCAGCTCCTTGTCCGTCGAAGCCGATGCATGTGCCTTCAACACGCGGTCCCGCTGTTCCTCCGTCAACTCCTGCCAGACACCAGTGGAACCCTCCGAAGCCGTGCGAGAAAGCAACTCATGCACCCAGCGAAGGAGGTCCTCGCTCTGGACCGAATCCACCAAGGCATGTACCTGATCACGTAGGTCCTTGGATGCCATCAATGACCGCTTTCCCCCAAAGTTACGCGGCGGGCGGTCTGATCGCTCACGCGAACTGTCCCACGCTCGTGCGGATGATGTTCACGCACTCCATCAGCTGCTCCTCCGTGATCACCAGCGGCGGCGCGAAGCGGATGATGTCGCCGTGCGTGGGTTTGGCCAGCAGGCCGTTGTCGCGCAGCAGCAGGCAGAGCTCCCAAGCGGTCCTGGGTGAACCGTCGGCGGCCTTGCGCGGCTCGATGAGCAGGGCGTTCAGCAGGCCCCGTCCGCGGACCTTTTTCACCCAGGGATAGTCCTCCACGAGCTTCTGCATCTCGGCGCGGAACAGCTGTCCCAGGCGCTCGGCGTTGCCGCAGAGGTCCTCGTCCGTCACGATGGCCAGCGACTCCATGGCGATGTGCGCACCCATCGGGTTGCCACCGTACGTGCTGCCGTGGGTACCGGGCGTGAAGACCTCCATCACCTCCTCGTTGGCCAGCACGGCGCTCACCGGGTACATGCCGCCGCTGAGGGCCTTGGCCAGCAGCACGGCGTCAGGCCGCTTCGCCGTGTCGGGATCAGTGCACATCCCGTTGGGACAGGCGCAACGGCTGTTGTGGCAGCTGGCCAGCAGGCGGCCCGTGCGTGCGATGCCCGTCTGGATCTCGTCCGCGATGAAGAGCACGTTCCGCTCCTTGCACAGGGCGATGGCCTTCGGGATGTAGTCCTCGGCCGGCACGTACACACCACGTTCCCCCTGGATCGGTTCCACCAGGAAGGCGCAGACGTTGGGGTCCTCCAGCGCCTTCTCCAGCGCCGGCAGGTCGTCGTAGGGGATCACCTCGAAACCGGGCGTGAAGGGTCCGAAGCCACCCGTGCTGTCGGGGTCGGTGCTCATGCTGATCACCGTGATCGTGCGTCCGTGGAAGTTGCCCTCGCACACCACGATCTTGGCCTTGCCCGCCGGGATGCCCTTCTTCTCGTAGCCCCACTTCCGGGCCATCTTCAGGGCGGTCTCCACGGCCTCGGCACCCGTGTTCATGGGCAGCAAGCGGTCATAACCGAAGAGCTTGCAAACGGTCTTCGCGTACTCGCCCAGCAGGCTGTTGTAGAAGGCCCGGCTGGTCAGCGTCATGCGGGCGGCCTGCTCCTGCATCACCTTCACCAGGCGCGGATGGCAATGGCCCTGGTTCACGGCACTGTAGGCGCTGAGGAAGTCGTAGTAGCGCTTGCCTTCCACGTCCCACACGAAGACGCCCTGGCCCCGGTCCAGCACCACCGGAAGGGGGTGGTAGTTGTGCGCTCCGTAGCGGTCTTCGAGCGCAATGGCCTGTTGGGTCTTGGTAAAGGGGGTGGAGGTTTCCTGCATGGCTTGATCGGCGCGGCTTTTGGGGTGTCCGCAGCGTTCAAAGTTAGGTATCTTCGCGGCCCTCATGGGCAGGCGGAAGAAGGACATCGTGTGGCCGGAGGTCCCCATCACCGGCTGGGCCTCCAAGGGCAAGGCCCTGGCCAAGGTGGAGGGCATGGCCGTGTTCGTGCAGGGCGCTGTGCCGGGCGACGTGGCCGACCTCCGCGTGATGAAACAGCGGAAGAAGTACGCCGAGGCGAAGGCCATCCGCCTGCACACCCTTTCCCCCGACCGCGTGGAGCCTTTCTGCGCGCACTTCGGGGTGTGTGGTGGCTGCAAGTGGCAGGACCTGGCCTACGAGAAACAACTGGCCTTCAAGCACCAGGAAGTGGTGGACCAACTGGAACGCCTGGGTGGACTGGACCTGCCGGAGGTGCCCCCCACCCTGGCCTCACCACGCACCACCCATTACCGGAACAAGCTCGAGTTCACCGCAGGCTCTTCGCGCTGGTTCACCACCGAGGAGCTGCGCGACCTGGGCGACATTGCCGACCGCACCGCGCTGGGCTTCCACATCCCCCAGCGCTTCGACCGCATCCTGGAGGTGACCGAGTGCCACCTGCAGCCCGAGCCCAGCAACAGCATCCGGCAGTTCGTGGCGCGTCATGCCCGGGCACACGGCTTCACCTTCTACGACGCACGCGAGCACACCGGCTTCCTGCGGAACCTGACCGTGCGCACCGCCACCACCGGCGAAGTGATGGTGATGCTGCACCTGGGGCACGAGGACGTGGCCGCCCGCGAGGCGCTGCTCGACGCACTGGTGGCGGAGTTCCCGCAGCTCACTTCGGTGCTCTGGGTCATCAACCCCAAGCGCAACGACACCATCTGGGACCTGGACGTGCACACCTTCCACGGTCGGGACCACATCGTGGAGCAACTGCCGGATGGTCCGGGAGGAGCCCCACTGAAGTTCCGGATCGGGCCCAAGACCTTCTTCCAGACCAACCCCGAGCAGACCGTGCACATGTACCGGCTGGTGCGCGACCTGGCGAGCCTCACCGGGAAGGAGCTGGTGTACGACCTCTACTGCGGCGCAGGCAGCATCACCCTGTTCGTGGCGGCCCAGGCGGCACGGGTGGTGGGCGCGGAGATCGTGCCCGAGGCCGTGGCGGACGCCGAACGCAACGCCGCGCTGAACGGTGTGCAGAACGTGGCCTTCGAGGCCGGCGACCTGAAGGACCTGCTGGGTCCTGACTTCGTGGAACGCCACGGCCGTCCGGACGTCGTCATCGCCGACCCGCCGCGCGCAGGCATGCACGAGGACGTGGTGCGCCGCATCCGCGAACTGGCCCCCGAGCGGATCGTGTACGTGAGCTGCAACCCGGCCACCCAGGCCCGCGACCTCGCTTTGCTGAAGGACCTGTACACCGTGGACCACGTGCAGCCGGTGGACATGTTCCCCCACACCTACCACGTGGAGAACGTGGTGCGGTTGATCAAGCGGAAGGGATGATCGACCTGGACCGCGACTTCTGGCAGCAGCGCTACGCCGACGGCACCACCGGCTGGGACCTGGGCGCGGTGAGCCCGCCCTTGCAGGCCTACTTCGACCAGCTGACCGACAAGGACCTGCGCATCCTGATCCCCGGTGGCGGGCGGAGCTACGAAGCGGAACACCTGCACAAGGCCGGCTTCCGGAACGTGTTCGTGATCGACCTGACGTCCGCACCTTTCGAGGACCTGCTGGCGCGGTGTCCTGACTTTCTTGAGGAGCACCTGATCACCGGCGACTTCTTCGCGCACGATGGCAGCTACGACCTGATCGTGGAGCAGACCTTTTTCTGCGCGTTGGACCCTGCGCTGCGGGAACGCTACGTGGAGCACATGCACCGGCTGCTCGCCCCGGGCGGGAAGCTGATCGGCGTGCTCTTCGACGATCCGTTGAACGACGACCACCCGCCGTTCGGCGGGAACAAGGACGAGTACCTAAGGCTCTTCCGGCCGGTGTTCGGGGAAGTGCTGTTGGAACGCTGCCACAACTCCGTGCCCCCCCGCGCCGGACGTGAGCTCTGGTTGAAGGCCGTGAAGCGATGAGCGACTCCTACCAGCCGATCGATTGTTCGCTGTACGACCACTATGAAGCGTGGGCCACCCTGCGCATGGTGGTGCACTTGGAACATGTCTCGGAAGACGGGACCCCGCAAGCCTCGGAAGGTCGGATCGTGGACCTGTTCCTGCGCGGGAAGGAGGAATGGCTGCGCCTGGACGACGATACGGAGGTGCGGTTGGACCGCATCCGTTCCGCGCGTGGAATTCCGGACGCGTCTTCGCGTTGAAAGTGCGAACTTCAACCCCCTTCCACCGGAACCATGAAGATCGACGCCGCCACGCCTGAAGCCTATTTCGATGCCATCCCCGAGGAACGCCGCGAGCAGCTCCTGGAGATCCGCAAACTGGTGAAACGCGCGTGGCCCAAGGTGAAGGAGGACATGCACCAGGGCATGCCCACCTACCACCTGGACGGGCAGCCCTTCCTATCCATGGCCAGCCAGAAGAACTTCATGGCCATCTACGTGATGCCCTACGACCTGCTGGACGCCTTCAACAAGGACCTGAAGGCCTACGACCGCGGGCGCAGTTGCATCCGCTTCCGCCGGTTGGACGATGACAAGCTGGAGCTGTTCGACCGCATCATCAAGTACACCGGTTCGCAGTACCCGGAAAGTCGGTTCTACGGCACGTACAACGGGAAGGCACGCACTTCCTGAGCGGCCCTACACGTACTGGTGCAACACCAGGTAGAGGCCGACGAGCAGCACCAGCACCAACACCACCGTCCGGAAGCGCTCCTGCGGCACCCGCTGCAGCAACCAGCGGCCAGACCAGGTACCCAGCAGGCTGATGACCGCCAGCACCGGCAGGTAGGTCCAGACCTCCGCACGCAGGAAGCCCTGCGAAGCGTAGACCACGGTTCGCGACAGGTCCACCCCCATGTCGATCCACGCCGATGTGGCAATGAAGACGTGCTTCTCCAACGCGAACGCCGAGAGGGCCACGCCACGGATGGCCCCACCCGTGCCCACCAGACCGGCCACGAAGCCGGAGACACCTCCGCCGGCGATCACATTACGCCGCGAATCGGCCAGTTTCCAGAGGGGACGCACGATCAGCCAGGTGGACATCGCGACCAATGCGATCCCCAAGGCCAACTCGAGCAGCTCGCCGTCCACGAACGCGGTGAGCCGTGCGCCCACGATCACACCGATCACCGCCGGAATCCCCATGCGCAGCACCAGCCGCCGGTCGAAGCCCTGCCGGAACAGCAGCATCTTGGCGCCGTTGCTCAGCACGTGGAAGAAGGCCGTGAGCCCCAGGGCCTCTTCGAACGGAAGGAACGAGGCCGCGATGGGCATCACGAGCATGGACGAACCAAAGCCGCCCAGGGTGCCCAGCACCTCGGCCACCAGCAGCAGGACGGCGAACGCGACCAGTTCCACGGCACCAAAGGAACGGCACGGCCTATCTTTCGCCCATGGCCGAGGCCGCCGAAAAGACCCTGGTGCTGGACCACCAGCAGGTGCAGCGCAAACTGGAGCGCATCGCGCACCAGTTGCACGAGCAGTTCTTCCAGGAGGAGGGCATCGTGCTGGTGGGCGTGGCCCCACGCGGGGCCAAGGTGGCAGACCGGCTGGCGCGGATCCTGGAGGCCATCTCCGACCTCGCCGTGGAACGCGTGGACCTGAAGCTGGACAAGGACCGCCCCCTGGAGGAACCGGTGGTGCTTTCCGTGGAACTGGACACCCTGAAGGGCCGCACCGTATTGCTGGTCGATGACGTGCTGATGAGCGGACGCACCCTGATGTACGCGGCCGCGCACCTGGTGAGCGTTCCCTTGAAGCAGCTCACCACCGTGGTGCTGGTGGACCGCCGGCACCGCACCTTCCCCATCCGGGCGGACATCGTGGGGTTGACGTTGAGCACTACGCTTCGCGAGCACATCAGCGTGGAGCTGGGCCGGCGCGATGCGGTCTACCTGGCCTGAGGCCCGAAGCGGCGCAGCAGGTCCTCCACCACCTCTTCCACTGAGCCATCGGCCTCCACGACCTGGTCCGCCTCCCCGTAGGCCGCATGACGCTCAGCCAGCAGCTCGCCTACCCGTTCCTCCAGCCCGGCCCCGGTCAGGCCCATCAACAATGGCCGGTCGCCACCGCTGCGCCCGATCCGGGCCAACAGTTCGGGGAAGGACACATGCAGCAGCACGGCGGTACCCGTGCCACGCATCAACTTCCGGTTCCGCGGGTCCAGGGGCGTGCCCCCGCCGCAGCTGATCACCGACCGTTCGCCTTGGACCAACCGGCCAAGCACCTCGTGTTCCAGTTCACGGAAGGCCGCCTCGCCCTGGCTGGCGAAATAGGGTTGCAGGGGCCCGACCAGCGCCTCCGCTTCTCGATCCACATCGTGCCACGGCCATCCCAGCCGCTCCGCCAAAGCCCGGCCCACGCGGGTCTTGCCGCTGCACATGAAACCGGTGAGGAACAGGTGGCCGGGCGCCTTCATGCCACAACGTTACGGACGGGCTTCCGACCTTCGCGCCATGAAGCTGGTGGCCGTTCACGACAAGCGCAGCCTGAACGATTGGATGCGGCTCCCCTGGCGCATCTACCGCGACGACCCCAACTGGATCCCGCACCTGAAGCAGGACGTGGCCAAGGTCTTCGACCCGGGGAAGAACAAGCTGCTGCGCGACGGGGAGGCCGAACGCTGGGTGCTGTACGATGATGCCGGCGTGCCGATCGGCCGCGTGGCCGCCTTCATCAACGCCAAGACCGCGCACACCGAGGCCCAGCCCACCGGCGGCATGGGCTTCTTCGAGTGCATCAACGACCAAAAGGCGGCGGACATCCTTCTTGACGCCAGCCGCGACTGGCTGAAGGAACGCGGCATGGAGGCCATGGACGGCCCCATCAACCTGGGCGACCGCAACATGTTCTGGGGCCTGCTGGTGGAGAACTTCACCGACCCGCCCCTGTACGGCACCAACTACAACCCGCCCTACTACAAGGACCTGCTGGAGCGCTACGGATTCCAGGAGTACTTCAAACAGCTGTTCTTCAAACGAAGTGCGTTGGAAGGGGTGTCGCCCCTCTTCCACCGGAAGTACCGGCAACTGATGAACGAGCCCGGCTACCGGGTCACCGATGCCCGGGGTCGCAGCGTGGCCCAGATCGCCGAGGACTTCCGCACGGTGCTGAACGCCGCCTGGGTGGACCACGACAACTTCAAGCCGATGGAGCAGGCCACCGCGCTGAAGATCGTGAAGAGCATGAAGCCCGTGATGGACCCGCGCCTGGTGGTCTTCGTGTACCATGATGACCGGGCCATCGCCATGTACATCAGCCTGCCGGAGCTCAACGAGATCTTCAGGTATGTGAACGGAGACCTCAACTGGTGGGGCAAGCTCAAGTTCCTCTGGCACAAGCGGACGGGCACGGTGAAGAACATGACCGGCATCGTGTTCGGCGTGGCCAAGGAGTACCAGGGCAAGGGCTTCGAGGGCGTGCTGATCGTGTACGCCGAGAAGCACATCGTGGAGAAGAAGCTCTACCGGGACACGGTGCTCACCTGGATCGGGGACTTCAACCCGAAGATGATCCGGGTGTGCCAGAACCTGGGGGCGGAGAACTACCGCACGCTGGCCACCTACCGCTACCTCTTCGACCGGAACAAGCCCTTCGAGCGGCACCCGGTGATCGGGGCGGAGCCCTCCGGCAGGGAGGCCACCGGATAGTTTGCCGGAAATAGGACGATCGTTAACTTTGCCGCCCGTTCCGGGGGTCACCCCTCCGATCGCCGGAACCCGATCCTGTAGCTCAGTTGGTAGAGCATCACACTTTTAATGTGAGGGTCCTGGGTTCGAGCCCCAGCGGGATCACAGAGAAGCCCTTCCACCGGAAGGGTTTCTTGCTTCTTGGGGAATGCATGGTCCGGGAAGGCCACTTATCTTTGCCGCCCCTCGTCCGTGCAGTCCGACCCACTTGCCCAGGTGGTGAAATTGGTAGACACGCTACTTTGAGGGGGTAGTGGCCGAAAGGTCGTGCTGGTTCGAGTCCAGTCCTGGGCACGTAGTGACCAGAGAAGGCCCCGCAATTGCGGGGCCTTCCTGCTTTCCGCCCGGCTACCTTAGCCACCATGTCGGAGAAACCCCTTTCGGACCTGCGCGTGGTGGAGACCGCGGCGATCCTCGCCGGTCCGGCGGTGGGCCTGTTCTTTGCCGAGTTGGGCGCCCGCGTGACCAAGGTCGAGAACAAGCGGGCCGGGGGTGATGTGACCCGGCGGTGGAAGCTGCCTTCGGAGGACCCGGACAGCTCCGTGAGCGCGTACTTCAGCAGCGTGAACTGGGGCAAGGAGCACCTGCTGCTGGACCTGCAGGACGCCTCCGATCGAGAACGCTTCGACGACCTGCTCCGGGAGGCCGATGTGCTGATCACCAACCACCTGGAGGAGGATGCCGTCAAGTTGGGGCTGGACCGGGAAAGGTTGCGGGAACTGAACCCCACCCTGGTGCACGGCCACATCGCCGGCTTCGCGAACCAGCCCGGGCGCCCCGCCTTCGACGTGGTGCTGCAGGCCGAGACCGGGTTCATCAGCATGACCGGCACCGATGGCGACCACCTGGCCAAGCTGCCGATCGCGCTCATCGATGTGCTGGCCGCGCACCAGCTGAAGGAGGGCCTGTTGCTGGCCTTGCTTCAGCGCTCCCGCACCGGCCGGGGAAGCCATGTGCGCGTGAGCCTGGAGGAGGCCGCGCTCACCGGGCTGATCAACCAGGCCAGCAACCAGCTGATGGCCGGCCATACCGCAGGGCCGCTGGGCACCCTGCACCCGAACATCGCGCCCTACGGCGAGCTCTTCCCCTGCGCCGATGGCGGCCTGCTGATCCTGGCCGTGGGCACGGACCGCCAGTTCACGCAGTTGTGCGAGGTGCTCGGCCTGCATGAAATCCCCTCGGACGGGCGCTTCACGACCAACGCAGAACGCGTCAGGAACCGCATGGCCCTTGCCGCGCTGCTGGCACCGGCCATTGCCAAGGCACGCCGGGATGATCTGTTGGACGAGCTGCTGCAGGCCGGAGTTCCTGCCGGCGCCGTGAGGGACCTGGCCGAAGTGATGCAGAGCCCCGCCGCCCGCGCCATGACCCTGGAAAGCACGATCGACGGCCAGCAGACGCGCCGGATCCGGGGGAACGCCTTCCGGATCGGGCCGTTGTGATCGATCACATCAGGACTCCTACGCCGACGCGGCCTGCTTCCTACCATCTCCCTCATCCTTGAGGGAGGTGAGGGAGCCAGCATGCAGGCCGCGGCGGCGGTCCGGGGCGCTGTCACGTTCAAGTTCGTCGGATCAGCGGCGATCCTGCCAGATGGCCCGGGACCGATCCCCGGCCTCCTTCTCGATCCGGTCTACCAACACCAGCAGTTCCTCTCTGACCTGCTCCAGCTCGAAGAGAACGCGCTCGTTGGTGAACCGGACCACGCTGAGCCCGAGCCCCTCGAGCTTCTTCGTACGTACCAGGTCATGCTGGGCCTGCTCAGGAATTCCATGGATGCCACCATCCACTTCTATGACCAGCGACAACTCGCTACAATAGAAGTCCGCGACATAGCCTGCCACCGGATACTGGCGATGGAACCCATAACCCTTGAGCATGCCGGCCCGGAGCGCGTGCTTCCACAGGTGCACTTCAGCCCTCGTCATTCGCTGACGCAGCTCCTTTGCGAACGCTCTCTTGCCCGGGTCGTACACCATCTCGGTCCCATGAAAGTAGTTCCCCACGCCGCTTGATCCGATCGGGCGATCCCCGGGGCGCTTCCCCGCTCCCCCGCCTTCGCTGCGCTTCGGCCTCCCCCTCGCGCAGAGCGAGGGGGATGGAATGCCGCGCCCGGCAAGTGATCAGCCGGCCCTGCGCTCCTGCTTCAAGGCCTGCTGAAGGACCTTCAGCAACTGCCGGGCCTCCTCCTCGGTGAGCCCCTTGCCGAAGGCGATCTTCTTCCCGAGGTGCTCGAACCCGAGCCGTTCGCCGCCGATCACCCAGAAGCTCTCGTTGAGCTGCCATTTCCAGGAACGCTCGTCGATGTTCAGCAGCCCGAGCCTGGCGATGTTGTCCACGAAATACTCCCGCGCCTTCCCGAAGCCCCAGAGGCTGTCCTTCAGCGTGAGCGTGCCGTCCTTGATCCGCCAGAGCTCGAAGCCCTTCAGCCGCCAGACCACCGCCTTCAGCACCTTCACCTCGAAATAGGTCCAGAACGCCAGGAAGATGAGCAGGTACTGGCGCAGCTCTCCCGCGGGCATCCGGGACACCTCCCAGATCATGTAGGCGCCCACCAGCGTCCAGGCCACGGCCCAGCTGACGAGCAGGGTCTCCCGGGACTTGGGCAGACGCGCGGTGATCACCACGCTGGTGCGGTCCTTGCCGCGGTCCACGCTCACCCGTTCGCTCAGGTACTCCATCAGGCCTTCACCTGCGCCAGCACGCCCTCGTAGAGCTCCTCGTAGCGGGGCAGCACGATGTCCACATCGAACCTACGTGCCTGCTCCAGCGCTCCCTCCCGGAACCGTTCCAGGGTCGCCTCGTCCTTCAGGATGCTGACGGCATTCTCAGCCATGGAGTCCACGTCTCCCACCGGGCTCAGGAATCCGGTGACCCCATGGATGTTCACTTCGGGAGTTCCACCGGTGTCGGTGCTCACCACGGGCACGCGGCAGGCCATGGCCTCCAGGGCGGCAAGTCCGAAGCTCTCGCTCTCGGAGGTCAGCACGAACAGGTCGCAACTGGCCAGCACGTCCTCCGGGTCCGTCATCTTGCCCAGGAAGAGGATGTCGCCGCACACGCCCAGGCTGCGGCACATGCCCTCGATGCGCTGCCGTTCAGGGCCATCTCCGATCAGCAGCAGGCGCGCAGGCATCCGCTCACGCACCCGTTTGAAGACCTCGACCACGTCCCCCACCCGCTTCACCTTGCGGAAGTTGGAGATGTGCACGAGCAGCTTCTCCCCGTTCGGGGCGTACCGCTTCGTGAGCTCCTCGTCACGCTTCGGATACTGCGCGTTGCACACGAAGTTGGGGATCACCCGGATGTCGCGCTTCACGGGGAAGTGGGCGTAGGTATCCTGCTTCAGGCTCTCCGATACCGCGGTCACCGCATCGCTCCGTTCGATGCTGAAGGTGATCACCGGCTCGAAGCTGGGATCGCGGCCCACCAGGGTGATGTCCGTTCCATGCAGGGTGGTGATGAAGGGCAGGCGGATGCCCTGGGCGGCCAGGATCTGCTGGGCCATCCATGCCGCGTTGGCATGCGGGATGGCGTAGTGCACGTGCAGGAGGTCCAGCCCCTCGTACTTCGCCACGTCCACGATCTTGCTGCTGAGCACGAGCTCGTAGGGTGGGTAGTCGAAGAGCGGGTAGTCGCTCACACGGACCTCGTGGTAGAAGACGTTGCCCAGATGATCCCTCAAGCGGACCGGGCGATCATAAGTGATGAAGTGGATGGTATGCCCCTTGTGGGCGAGGGCCAGACCCAGTTCGGTGGCCACCACACCGCTTCCGCCGAAGGTGGGATAACAGACGATGCCGATGCGCATGGGATCTCCGCGGCCGAAGGTGCTTGGGAAAAAACGCACCGGGCGGGCCGCCCCAAAGGTAACTTTCCACCCCCGTGACCGTCCCACGAACGAACCCCTGATCCGGATCAACGATGCGCGCACTGCTCCTCCCCCTCCTGCTCGGCTCCACCCTGGCCCAGGCCCAGGGCCCCAAGGAATGGTACTGGACCTCCGGCGGCGAATGGATCTTCTCCATGGCCACGTTGGACGTGAACGGCAACGACAACGGGAACATCCTCCGCTTCTCGCCCTTCTTCAACGTGCAGGGCATGGCGAACTACGACTTCAACGACCATGTGGGACTGTTCGCGGGGCTTTCCATCCGGAACGTGGGCTTCATCTACGAGCTTCCGGAGGTGGGCGAGGGCGTGCAGTACGACAAGTACAAGTTCCGCACCTATAACGCCGGCATCCCCGTGGGCTTCAAGTTCGGTGAGATGCACCGGGCCATGGTCTTTCTCGGCTACGAGTTCGAGCTGCCCTTCAACTACAAGGAGAAGCGCTACCTGAACGAGGTGAAGGAGGACAAGTTCAACGTCTGGTTCAGCGACCGTACGGAGCCCTTCTTCCATGCGCTGTTCCTGGGCTTCCAGTTCAAGTACGGCACCACGTTGAAGTTCAAGTACTACCTCACGAACTTCCACAACACGGACTACACGGAGACGGTGGACGGCGTACAGGTGAAGCCCTACGACGGGCTCAACGCCAACATCCTGTACGTCTCATTGGGTTTCGGCCTGTTCCGGAACGACGAGCTGATCTACAAGGACCAGCAGCGGCCTGCTCCGCCGGCCGAACCGCGGGCCTGGCGCCTCTAGTGCGTGTAGGTCTCGCCGTGCCAGCCGACCTTCACACTGCGCACGTTGAGGTAGGCGACCAGGAGGCCACGGATCAGCTGGATGTCCTGCACCGGTTCACCCCGGGTCACGGTGGTGCGCCCTGAGCGACGCCACAGTTGCACGTTCCGCACCTGGTCCACGTAACCGATGGCGCCCCAGGAGGCTTCCCACACCTCCGGCCAGAACCGCTCCACCACATGGAGCTTGCCCTCGTCGAAGACCTTCAGGAAGTTCTGGTCCTTGATCACCACCAGGCTGTCCTTCACGTACCATTCCTGGGGTGGGAAATCGAGGGCCGTGTAAATGGTCCCATCCTCGAAGACCTTCAGCGCCCCGTTCACGTCCTGGTAGGCCATGATCCCCTTGCCCACCTCGAACCGGACGGGCATGACGGGCTCCAGGTCGAAGAACTTGCCGCGGTAGAACGCGTCGAAGCTCAGGTCCACCACATCCTGGAAGGCCACGAGGTCGCACCCCGCCTGGTAGGGCATGTCCGCGTCCACCATGAAGTTCACGTCCCAGACATCGCCGTCGTAGAAGATCTTGAACTTCTTCTCGAAGGTGGTGATGTACGCGATCAGATTGTCCCCGCTCTTCCAGTTCTCCAACGGCCACTGGGCCAGGGCGTCCTCCAGGACGATCTCCTCTCCCCGGTACCAGGCACTGAGGCGTTGGTTGCGCTCGTCGAAATAGGCCACCACACTGTCCTCCACGATGTGACCTCCCGTGTTGTAGCAGACCGTGTTCAGCTGCTCCCCGTCGTGGACCTTGAGCACGCCGGCGATCACATAGCCGAGGTAGTGGTCGGTGACCGTCGGTTCCACGGCATCGGTCCGTTCCAAGGTGGTCACCTGCCCATTGCGATAGATCCTGAGGTCACTGTTCTTGCTCGAGTAGGCCACATAATCACCACCCACCTGGAAGGCCTGTGGACGTTGACCTTCGATCTGTTTGAACTGACCATGGTCGAAGACATGGAACCGGTCCAGGTAGTCCACATAGGCGGCCACGTCCTGGGCGTTGGTGTTACCGGCCAGCACATGGAGCAGGGCCAGCGCGGGTATCGATCGCATCATGGTCGCAACGTTCCGGGCAAGGTACCGAAGTGCACGCAAAGACCGGGCCGGAACGACGGCGCCGGCCCACATGGACCGGCGCTCAGGTCGTTCATGGGAGGCCCGTTCACTCCTTCATGCCCTTCTGGGGAGCTTCCTCGGTAGGGATGGCCAGGGGGATCTCCTCGGAAAGCTGCAGGTCCATGAGCTTGGCAAGGCGCGTATCGATCTGGTAGAAGCGGCCCACGAGCGTGGCCGGCAGGGCCTTCTCCATCAACTTGATGTGCTTCGTGCGGGTGGCATCGAACTCCGTGTCGAGCTTCATGACCCGGCCGAGCAGGTCCTGGGCCTGCTCGTTCGTCATGCCCTCGTACACCTCGGCATACTCCTTCAACAGGGCGATCTTCCTGTCCCACAGGCCCTTGCGGTCCTGTTCATACGCATCGTACAGGGGCCAGAACTTCTCACTTTCAGCTTCGGTGAGGCCCATGTTCAAGGTGACGATGGCCCGCATCTCGGTGCGGACGTCGGAGCGTACGAGCTCGACGAGGTCGTTCTGGGCCAGGAGCCCGAAGGGCAGGGCCAGCGCCAGGGTGGCAAGGAACTTCTTCATGGAATGAGGGGTTTGATCGTGGTCAGAAATGGAAGCCGGCGGCCAGCGTCGGTTGGAACACACCTCCCCACAGGGAGTATCGGTCCACGCGCACCAACTGGTCGTTCTCGTAGATCTCCTCGCTGAACGCGTAGTGCCCCACGCCCAGCTGCACGGCCAGGTCCAACCGGAAGGCCCCGGAACGCACCGCATAGCCGAACCGCCCGAGCAGGTCCATGCTCATGCCGGCGTCCTTGGTGTGGCCGATGCCAAGGGTACCGCCCACGTAGGGTCCGGCCTGCAGCGACCGCAGGTAACGACGCACCCCGGGGGCCACACGCAGCACCTGATCGTAGGAAGGCACCCGCTGCAGGAGCTCCTCGGGCGCATCGGTCCGGTTCATCAGCTGTACCGAGAGGTCCCAGGTCGTGAGCCCGTTGCCTCCGAACTCCACGCCGAGGGATAGACCGCTGCTTGCGGTCCGGACGCCCTCCATCGTGAACTCCTGGTACAGCGTACCGATGGAAACACCATCGCTTCGGAATTGGGCGCCCGCAACACAGGCCATGCCCGTGGCGAACAACAGAGCGGAAAGGCGTGGGAGCGGCTTCATGGCATCAGAAGAAGGAGGAAAGGCCCACGTGGAAGCCGACGAACGTGGTCTCGTCGTAGGACTTCGTCTTGGAGAAGTGGTGGTAGTTCACCCCGAGGTTGGCCCCCATGTTGCTCCCCGGGAACTGGATCAGCACACCGGCATCGGGACGGACCACGAAGCGCCAGCTGTCATCGGAAAGGGTCCAAAGACCGAAGTCCAGCCGCTGGTACACGTAACCCGGCCCCAGTCCGATGCCGGCATAGGGCACCACCATCCGTTCGGGACGCAGGTGGTACTTCAGGTTGAACAAGCCGGCGAACGTGTTGATGTAGCGGTACTGGGTGCCCCAGACGTCCACGCCGGGACGGCTGACCACCTGTCCTTCCACGCGCTGGTAGAAGGTCTGCCAACCCAGTTCGCCGCCTACGGTCAGCGGTTCCCCCGGAATGAACTTCCTCCCCTCCACCACGAAGCCCAGGAAGCTCATGTTCTCGGTGAAGTCCGCCGTGCTGCCCAAGGGTTGGGCCATGGCGTAGTTGAAGGACCAGGCGCCACCCACCTGCGCACGCAGGCCTGTCACGGAAGCCAGCAGGACCAGAACGACGAGGATGCTCCGCTTCATGGCTCAGTCGGCTTGGAGGTAGGGCGATTGGCTGAAGGCCTGATCGATGGCCGACCGGATGCGGGTCTCTATGGAAGCGTTGCTCCCCTCGAACAATCCGGCCGCGTACATGGTCCAGACCGCCTCCCGTTGCTCCGTGTCCGGATCGAAGAGGTCCGGGTCGATCAGGTCGATCACCAGCGACCCGGAGTTGTAACTGCTCACCGAGGTCACCGGATAGTACGGGTAGTACCAGCCGTACCAGCCACCATACCACGGGTAGTAGTAGCTTATGTCCACATGGGTGGTGGTGGTCGCACGGGCCACGGCCACCAGGTCGGGATCGTCCGCGAAGGGGTCGTTCACCTCGGTGTAGCCGGCCGCCAGGAGGTTCTCCCGCAACTCGGCGATCACCGCCGGACCAAAGCGGCTGTCGGACGGCACCAGCTCTCCCTGCCGGTCCCAGGTATACAGGGTGTCCACCAGGGCGAAGGTCTGGTAGCCCCCGTAGTCGATGCCCTCCTCCGCATGCAAGGTGAACACCGCGTCGAAGTCCTCGATGTACTGGTCCTGGTAGGGATAGCAACCGCCCAGCAGGGTGCCGGCCAGGATCACGATCGGAAGCGTACGCCGCATGGAGGAACGGTTCTGGGAGGTCGAAACTACCTCTCCCGCGCCACACTGCCATGCGCGACCGGAAGGAAACATGGGCGCTTTCGGCCAGGTCCGGGGCGATCTCCCATTTTTGCCGGCGCATGGACCTCTGGCACGCGATCGTCCTGGCCATCATCGAAGGCCTCACCGAGTTCCTGCCCGTGAGCAGCACGGGCCACATGATCATCGGCAGCACGATCATGGGCATCGCGCAGGACGAGTTCGTGAAGGTGTTCACCGTGGCCATCCAGTTCGGCGCCATCCTGAGCGTGCTGGTGCTCTACTGGAAGCGCTTCCTGCAGAGCTTCGATTTCTACGTGAAGCTGCTGTACGCCTTCATCCCGGCGGTGATCGCAGGGCTGCTGTTCAAGGACTACATCGACCTGCTGCTGGAGAACGTGCTCGTGGTGGGCGTGATGCTGCTCCTCGGTGGCGTGGTCTTCCTCTTCATCGAGCGCTGGGTGCCCGGCGGCACGGACACCGGACCGCAACCACTGACCGCGAAGCAGGCGGTGATCATCGGCTGCTACCAGTGCCTGGCCATGGTGCCGGGCGTGTCGCGCTCGGCGGCCACCATCATCGGGGGCATGACGCAGGGCCTCACCCGGAAGCATGCCGCCGAGTTCTCCTTCTTCCTGGCCGTGCCCACGATGTTCGGCGCCACGGTGAAGTCGCTGTACGACTACTGGAAGGACGGCGGGGCCTTCACCGCGGAGCATTGGAAGCTCTTCGCCTGGGGCAACGTGATCGCGTTCGTGGTGGCGGTGATCGCCATCAAGGGCTTCATCGCGCTGCTGAGCCGGCACGGGTTCCAGGGGTTCGGCTGGTACCGCATCCTGGTCGGCGGCGCCATCCTGCTGCTCTGGGCCCTCGGGGTGCCTCTGGAAATGGTCTAGAAGTCGTCCTGCTCGTCGGCCAGGCGGATGCAATCGCACCCGAGCGCGTCGTCCACGAACCGCTTCAAGGTGCGCATGTCGTCCCGGGAACGGCGTTTGCCCTCCTGTACCATGCCGAACATGATCACGGACCCGACGGCGGCGGGCAGGATGAGCCAGTAGCCCCAGGGCGTTCCGTCGAGCGTCTGCTGGCTCGCGCCCAGGGCAATGCCCACGATGGCCACGAAGGACCAGAAGAGGTAACCGCCCACGAACATCATCCAGATCCCCGATGCGGGGCCGATCAGGCAGCGGACACGCGACCCTGCCGCATCCGGCTCCACATCGATCGACATCTCCGGCGTCCAGGACCGGCGCAGGTTGGCCGGGAAACGCAGGGTGAGGTGGTTCCCCGTTCCCCCGGCTCGGGGTCCGCGCTCGCCGGCCTGATGCCCGCGCACCCTGGCCACCACGTCCTCCGCCGCCAACGGCGTGCGGAACCGGAACCGGGGGCGGAACTCCAACTCGCTCATGGAACACCAAGATCACGGGGACGCTGCATCTCCGGCATGACGGCCGTCAGCATCGGGTGAACGATCGTGCGGTCGCGGGCGTCCTACCTTTGCACCATGAGCACCACCCTGCTGACCATCCTGCTGGGCGTCGGATTGCTGGCCCTGGCCTTCGCCGGGATCGCCATCAAGATCTGGGCGAAGAAGGGCGGTGAGTTCGCAGGCACCTGTGCCAGCAACAACCCGCTGGTGCAGGCCGAGGGCGGCTCCTGCGGCTTCTGCGGGGCACGCCCGGAGGAACGCTGCCGCCGGGACGAGGTCCCCACCTGATCGGTTCGGGAACGACAACGCCCCCGCCGGAGGTCCCGGACGGGGGCGTTGTAGCGTTCGTCGGGATCAGATGCTGTTGTTCAAGCCGTACTCGCTCATCCAGACGCGCACTTCCTCGGCCTCCTTCAGGTGGCTTTCGCGGGCCTGCTCCCAGCTCACGTCATCCGCATCACCGATCTTCTTGATCAGGCGGTCGATGCGCTCCAGCCCCTGGGCCAGCTCCGCGGCACGCTGCTGGTCGGCCTTCAGCGCCTCCTTGTCGGCACCGGCACCCTTCATGCGCTCACGAAGCGCGTCCAGCTCGGCCTTCAGGTTGGCACGCAGGCCGTTCAGGGCCTCGGTGGTGCCGGCACGCTCAGCCGTGGGCGTGTCGTAGGTGATGTCCATGAAGGTCCTCGGCTCCATCTGGTCCACCCCCTCCCTGGACAGGGTGTCACCGGTCATGTCACCATGGTCGTGACCGTCGCCCATGGCGTGGTCATGGCCATCACCGGCAGCATGATCGTGGTCGTGGTCGTCGCCCATGGTGGCTCCGTCGGTCTGGCCGGCGGCATCATCGTTCATGGTGTCGGCGTTCCCGCCGTTGCAGCCGCCGCAGCCGGCCAGCAGCAGAAGACCGGCCAACGCGGCCGAGCTCGTCAGGGTGTAAAGAGGTCTGCGCATGATCAAGGGTGTTGGTTTCTCCGTGTGGGGCCGAAGTTAATCGGCACCAGGCTTGCCCCGTTCACCGTGCCACCGGCCAACCCGGGGTCGTCCATACCGACATCCCTCCCTGGCCATCATCCATCACCAGGTAGGCCTCGAACTCGGGATGATCGGCCAGCCAGGCCCGGGCCGCCTCGGGGCCCATGACCATGAGCGCGGTACCGATGGCATCCGCGGAAGCGGCGTCCTGAGCGAGCACGGAGGCGCTCAGCAACCCATGCTCCACGGGACGGCCGGAACGGGGGTCGATCGTGTGTCCGAAACGCCGGCCGCCCACCTCGCGGAACTTGCGGTAGTTCCCGCTGGTGGCCAGGGCACGGTCCTCCAGCGGCACGGTGGTCTGCCGGACATGCTCCGGGCCGTCCACCGGCTTGTCGATCTGCATCACCCAAGGTGTGCCACGGTCGTTCACGCCGTGCGCACGCACTTCGCCCCCCACCTCCACCATCAGATCGGTGATGCCCAATTGCAGGAGGTACTGCGCGAGCACGTCCACCGTATGGCCCTGGGCGATGCCGTTGGGGTCCAACCGCACGCCAGGCCGCTCCTTGCGGAAGACGATCTCGGGCGGAAAGGAGGAGCTGTACATCGCCGCCATGTCGTTGGCCAGTACGCGCTCCATGCCCACCAGGCCGCGCAGGCTGTCGAGCCGGGTGGTGTCGGCAGCGCCCGCCCCGCCGGGCCCGAAGCCCCAGGCGGCCACCAAGGGCATCACGCTCGGGTCGAAGGCTCCACCGGTGATCTCCGCGAAATGCCGCGAGGCCCGCACGAAGCGTTGGAAATGCAGGTCGCTGGTGCGCAGGCTGTCCATGGCATTGAACCGGCTCACCGTGCTCGCCGTGTCCCAAAGGCTCAAGCTCCGATCGATCGCGCGCAGCAGGCTGTCCACCGGACCGCTCAGGTCGCGGCCCAGGCTGTCCAGGTACTTGATCGTGAACGTGGTGCCCTGCGCACGGCCCTCCAACACCATGAGGTCGGTCTCAGGGACCGTTCCCGACGGCGCACCGCAGGCGCCCAGCAGCACGACCGCCACCACCGGCAGCGAAAAGCCCCGCAGCGTGCGGGGCCTTTCCATTGGTTCGTTCCTGAAGGACATCATCCGCCGAAATCGTCGAAGCTCACGTTCTCGTCGGGGATGCCCCAGTCGTCGCACATCTTCAGCACGGCGGCGTTCATCAGCGGCGGACCGCAGAAGTACACCTCGATGTCCTCCGGTGCCTCGTGCTTGCTCAGGTACTGGTCGATCACCGCCTGGTGCACGAAACCGGTGAAACCGTCGCCCTCGCGGTCGTCCACGTCCTTCTTCTCCTTCCAGTTGTCCTCGGGCAGCGGCTCGCTGAGCACCACGAAGAAGCGGAAGTTGGGGAACTCGGCCTCGATCTTCTTGAAGTGGTCCAGGTAGAAGAGCTCGCGCTTGGAGCGTCCACCGTACCAGTAGGTCACCTTCCGGCCCGTCTTCAGCGTGTGGAAGAGGTGGAAGAGGTGCGACCGCATGGGGGCCATGCCCGCACCACCGCCGATGTAGAGCATCTCGGCGTCCGTGGGCTTGATGAAGAACTCGCCGTACGGACCGCTGATCGTGACCTTGTCGCCCGGCTTCCGGCTGAACACGTAGCTGGAGCAGATGCCGGGGTTCACGTCCATCCAGTCGTTCTTCGCCCGGTCCCAGGGCGGGGTGGCGATCCGGATGTTGAGCATGATGATGTTGCCCTCCGCCGGGTGGTTGGCCATGGAGTAGGCGCGGAAGATCAGCTCGTCGTTCCGCATCTTCAGCGGCCACAGGTTGAACTTGTCCCACTCCGCCTGGAAGTCCTGCGGATCGCGCCCATGGAGCTTCACCAGGTCCGGATGGGCGGTGATGTCCATGTCCTTGAAGTCCACCTCGATCGGCGGTACGTCGATCTGGATGTAGCCGCCGGCCTCGAACTCCAGGTGCTCGCCCTCGGGCAGCTTCACCACGAACTCCTTGATGAAGCTGGCCACGTTGTAGTTGGAGACCACCTCGCACTCCCACTTCTTGATGCCGAAGATCTCCTCGGGCACCTTGATCTCCATGTCCTGCTTCACCTTCACCTGGCAGCCCAGGCGCCAGTTGTTCTGGATCTCCTTCCGGTTGAAGTAGGGCGACTCGGTGGGCAGGATCTCGCCACCACCCTCGAGCACCTGGCATTTGCACATGGCACAGGTGCCGCCGCCGCCGCAGGCGCTGGGCAGGAAGATCTTCGCCTCGCTCAGGGTGCTCAACAGCGTGCCCCCGGCGGCGACCTCCAGTGTCTTCTCCCCGTTGATGGTCACCTTCACCAGGCCGCTTGGTGAGAGCTTCGCCTTGGCGAACAACAGCAGCGCCACCAGCAGCAGCGTGACGGTGAGGAAGACCGCGAGGGTGATGAGGATCGTGGAACCCATGTCCGTGCGTCAGATCTTGATGCCCATGAAGCTCATGAAGGCGATGCCCATGAGCCCGGTGATGATGAACGTGATGCCCAGTCCCTTCAGGGGGGCGGGCACATGGCTGTAACGGATCTTCTCGCGGATGGCCGCGATGGCGGCGATGGCCAGGAACCAGCCCACCCCGCTGCCCAGAGCGAAGCTGGTGGCCTCCGCGATGTTGCTGTACTGGCGCTCCTGCATGAACAGGGCACCGCCCAGGATCGAGCAGTTCACCGCGATCAGCGGCAGGAAGATGCCCAGTGCACCGTACAGCGCGGGGGCGAACTTCTCCACCACCATCTCCACCAGCTGCACGATGGCCGCCACCACGGCGATGAACATGATGAAGCTGAGGAAGCTGAGGTCCACCTCGGCGAACTGGGGCCCGAGCCAGGCCAGCGCGCCCTCCTTCAACACGTAGTTCTCCAGCAGGTAGTTCACCGGCACGGTGACGCCCAGCACGAAGATCACCGCGGCTCCCAGGCCCACGGCCGTCTTCACCGTCTTGGACACGGCCAGGTACGAGCACATGCCCAGGAAGTAGGCGAAGATCATGTTCTCGATGAAGATCGCCTTGACGAAGATGTTGACGAGGTTCATCCCGGGGTGTGTTGGGGGTTGTAGGTTGAACTGTTGGATGTTACGGCCTCCAACAGACCTTGGAGGTCCACCGCACCGTAGGTGGCGCTTTCCTCCCTCAATTGGTTATCCGACTTGGCCTTGCCAAGGTATTCCATGTAGCCCTCCAGCAGGGCTCGTGTCTCGGTGAACAGGTCGCGGCCTTCACGCAGTTCCTCCGGCGTGATCAGCCCTTCGTCCGCGCAGGTGATCAGTTGGTCCAACACCTCCATGAGGCTGCCCCGGGATACGCGGCAGAAGCGCAGGTTGTCCTGGGCGTTCTCTCGGCCGAAGCCTTCGGCGATGTTGTGGGTCACCGAACGAGAGGCCCGCTTCAACTGGGAGACCATCAGGAAGGCCTCCTCCTTGGGCATGCGCGCCAACAACCCCTGGACGAACATCCTCAGACGCCGCCCGGCCTGCCAACAACGCAATTCCTCGAAGCTTCTCAACGTAGCCATCTCAACTTCCAACATTCAACCTCCAACATCCAACCTCCAACATCCAACCCTCAACCCTCCTCCAACAACTTGGTGTTACGCGAACGCTGCACCCAGATGATGATGCCGACCAGCACCAGGGCCATCGGCGGCAGGATCATCATGTTGTTGTTGAAGTAGAAACCGCCTTCGGTGCTGTACAGGCTCTCAGGGATCACCCGGAAACCCATGAGCGTACCGCTGCCGAACAGCTCGCGAAAGAAGGCCACCACCACCAGGATCCAGGCGTAACCCAGGGTGTTCCCGATGCCGTCCATGGCGCTGGGCAGCACCTTGTTGCCCATGGCGTAGGCCTCGAAGCGGCCCATGATGATGCAGTTGGTGATGATCAGTCCCACGTACACCCCCACCTGCTTGCTCACGTCGTACACGTAGGCCTTCAGCAGGATGTCCACCAGGGTCACCAGGCCGGCGGCGATCACCAGCTGGGCGATGATCCGGATGCGCGAGGGGATCAGGTTGCGCAGGGCGCTCACGGCCATGTTGCCGAACACGAGCACGAAGAGCACGCTGATGGACATCACCAGGGCGTTCTCGATCTTCACGGTGATCGCCAGGGCCGAGCAGATCCCCAGCACCTGCACGGTGATCGGGTTGTTGTCGTCCAGCGGATCGGTGATCAGCTTGCGGTTCTTCTTGCTGAAGAGCCCTTCCTTCGGCGCTGCCGGTGTGGCGGTATCGGTGCTCATCGCTGCGAATAGGAGTTGGTCCCGTTGCGGGACTGGAAGAAATCAACATAGACGGCCAGGGTGCGCTGCAGCATCTCGTCCACGCCATCGCTGGTGATGGTGCCTCCCGAGATGCCGTCCACCCCGTGCGGGTCGGTGGTCTGGCTGCCGCCCTTGTACACTTTGATGCCGGTGTAGGTGCCATCGGCCTCGGTGATGGTCTTGTCCGGGAACTGGTCCTCGAACATCGGCGTGGCGATCTCCGCGCCCAGGCCGGGGGTCTCGCCCTTGTGGTCGAAGAGGGAACCGTGCACCGTGCGACCGTCGTCCTCCACGCTCAGGTAGCCCCAGATCGGGCCCCAGAGCCCGGTGCCCACCACGGGCAGCACGTAGAGCTTCGTGCCCTCCTTGTCGGCCTCGTACACCGGGTACACCATGTCCCCGGCCTCGATCTCACCGGCCTTCCAGGCCTTGTACTGCTTCAGCACGTCCAGCGCGAAGCCGTCACCATCCACCGGCTTTCCATTGGCATCCACGAGGAACGCGCTTTTCACGAGCTCCTGGTACCTGGCCGGGGCCGCGTCGCGGTCCACCTCCACGCCCATGGCACCCAGGATGTTCTGCATCTTCTCCCGCCGCACGTTCTCGTCGTACGCGGGCTTCAGGCCCATGTAGGTGACGGCGAGCAGGGTGCCCACCACCACCACCAGGACGGTGGCGAAGCCGAAGGTGAAGCCGTTGCTGTTCTTGTCGAATGCCATCGCTCGGTCCTTAGGCAGCCAGGGCTGCGCGTTTCATGCGGCGCTTGATGTTCGCCTGCACCACGTAGTGATCGATCAGCGGGGCCATCACGTTCATGAACAGGATGGCCAGCATCATGCCCTCCGGGTAGGCCGGGTTCACCACGCGGATCAAAATGGCCAGCAGGCCGATGAAGAACCCGTAGATCCATTTGCCGGTGTCGGTCTGTGCCGCGGTGACCGGATCGGTGGCCATGAACACCAGACCGAACATGAAGCTGCCCAGCATCAACTGGTGCAGCACGGGGATCTGCATGTACTCGTTGCCCAGACCGGGACCCACCAGGTTGAAGATGCCGGCCATGGTGAGTCCGCCGAGGAACACGCTGAACATGATCCGCCAGCTGCCGATGCCGGTGAAGAGCAGCAGGGCCGCACCCAGCAGGCAGGCGAAAGCGCTCGTTTCCCCGATGCTGCCCGCCTCGAAGCCCCAGAAGGAGTCCATCAGCGAGGTCACCTGACCGGCGTTGCCCGTGGCGGCCAGACCCAGCGAAGTGGCTCCGCTGAAACCGTCGACCACGGCCTGTCCGTCGGCGGTGCTGGTATTCACCCACACCTTGTCGCCGCTCATCATGGTCGGGTAGGCGAAGAACAGGAACGCACGCGCGGTGAGCGCCACGTTCAGCACGTTCATGCCCGTGCCTCCGAACACCTCCTTGCCGATGACCACGGCGAAGGCGGTGCCCACGGCCACCATCCAGAGGGGCACGTCCACCGGCATCACCAGGGGAATGAGCATGCCGCTGACCAGGAAGCCCTCCTGGATGGGGTGCTTGTTGATGCTGCAGAAGACGAACTCGATGCCCAGGCCCACGGCGTAGCTCACCACCACGATCGGCAGCACCTTCAGCGCACCGAACCCGAACTTCTGCCAGAAGCCTTCACCCAGCGCGGTGTACTCACCGAGCGCGAGGAAGTGCTGGTGCCCCACGTTCCACATGCCGAAGAGCAGGCAGGGGACCATGGCCAGGATCACCATGAACATGGTGCGCTTCAGGTCGATGCCATCGCGGATGTGGGCGCCGCGTTGCGTGGCATGGCCGGGCGTGAACAGGAAGGTCTCGTTCGCGTCCCAGACCCAGTGCAGCTTCTCCAGCTTGCCCCCCTTGGAAAAGGTGGGCCGCAGGTTGTCGAGCGCTTTCTTCAGAGCCTTCATCGTGCCGTTCGCTTCAGGTGGTCTCTTTCTTCAGCACATCGAGCCCCTCGCGCACGATGGCCTGCGACTCGATCTTGCTCGTGCAGACGAACTCGCAGAGCGCGAAGTCCTCGGGGGCCACTTCCAAAAGGCCCAGGTTCTCCATTTGTTCGATGTCGTTCACCAGGATGGCCTTCAGCAGGTGAACGGGATAGATGTCGAAGGGGAACACCGCTTCGTACTGCCCGCTCATCACGAAGGCCCGCTCCTCCCCGTTCTGGTTGGTGTCCGGGGCATAGCGCTTGCCGGGCATCAGCCAGGAAGGATAGGCATGGCTCGCGCTCAACTTGTTCAGTCCGGGGCTCAGCCAGCCATCGGTCAGGAAGAACTTCGGCTCGTCGCCCTCAGGGAGCAGCGTCAGCTGGGTGTCGTAGAATCCGAGATGCCCGTCAACGCCCACGTTGCTGCCGCTCAGGGGATCGCCGCTCACGACACGCACACCGGGCTCCACATCACCGATCAGGTCCTTCACCGGCGCACCGATCAGGGTCCGATGGTACTTGGGGTTGCGCGCTTCGCTGCCGGTCACGGCCACGGTGCGGGTGGCGTCGAAATGGCCGGTGAGGAACAGCCGGCCGATCACCATCACGTCCTGCACACCGGTGGTCCAGACCACCTCCCCCTTGTTGATGGGAGCGGTGTGATGGATCTGCACACCGACGTTGCCCGCAGGGTGCGGACCCTTGAAGGTGTCGTGCTGCACGTTCTTGGCATCCAGGAACTCGCGGGCGGCGGTACGGTCGCTGAGACCGAGGTGCACACGCCCCTTGGTCAGCTTGGCCAGAACGTCCAGGCCGGCCTGCAGCTCGGCGCCGTTGTTGCGCACCACCAGGTCCAGGTCGGCGGCCAACGGGCGCGTGTCGAACGCGCTGATGAAGATGTCGCGGGGCTCCTGCGCGGGATCGGCCACCACGTCGAAGGGGCGCTGCCGGATGAAGGGCCAGCAGCCGCTCTCGAGCAGCCGCTCGATGATGGCGCCGCGGTCCATTTTCGCAGGATCGGCGGGACCGAACTCCTGGTACTTCGTCTCCTTGTCGGCGATGATGCGCACCGCCAGCACCTTCCGCTTCTCGCCGCGGATGACATCGGCCACCTCGCCGCTCACCGGGCTGGCGAAGAGCACGCGTTCGTTGTACTTGTCGCGGAACAGCGGCATGCCGGCCTTCACCTCCTGACCGGGCTTCACCAGCACCTTGGGGGTGAGGCCGTGGAAGTCGGTGGGCTTGATGTCAACGACGCCGGGGGGATCGGCCTGGACGATGACCTTCTCGGCCTCGCCTTTCAACCGCAGGTCGAGGCCTTTGCGGATCCTGATGGTCTTGGACATGATCGCGGGTGCGGGTCTCGTTCGAGCGGCGCAAAAATAGCTATCTTTCCCCTTCCGCAACACCGGCTTAACGCTCGCGGAACCCCTTGATCGGCGCAGCTTTCAGAAGGACCACCCGCAAAGGGAGGGCGGAACGCCCCAAGCCCTTGGTCCCGATGTGCCTCATGTCCGTGCTGCTCGGGTGTGCATCCACAGGCCCCCTGGACCTGCCCGCTCAGGAGGATCCCTATTACGACGGCCCCCTGCCCCGCTTCACCGACCAGGTGTACAGCCCCACCGTGCGCACCGTGCAGCTCTACAAGCAGGGGTTCGCCCTCTCACAGCCCATCCTGGAGCTTGGCAGCGGGGACCGGCTGGAACTGCATTTCGACGACCTGCAGGACCAGGCCGAGTACCTGAGCTACACCCTGGTGCACTGCGATGCGGACTGGCGACCGAGCGATGTGCCGAAAGGACAATACCTGGAAGGTGCGTTCACCGACTACCTCCCTCCTCCCCGCCTCAGCTTCAACACCCTCCAACCCTACTTCCACTACGCGCTGGAAGTGCCCAACGACCGGATGCGACCGACCCGCTCGGGGAATTATCTCCTGAAGGTGTTCCGTGACAATGATGAGGAGGACCTGGTCCTGACCCGCCGCCTGCTGGTCTTCGAGCAACAGGTGTGGATCGACACGCAGGTGCAGGCCAGCCGGAACGTGGAGGAGCGCAACAGCGCCCAGCAGCTGGACCTCACCATCCGCTACCCCGGGCTGGACGTGCCCGACCCCTTCGGCGACCTGCGCGTGGTCGCGCTCCAGAACATGCGCTGGGACGCCGCCCACAGCGGCTTCAAGCCACGCTTCGTGCGCACCAACGAACTGATCTACGACTTTCCCGACGCGGGCCTGTTCCCCGGGAACAATGAGTGGCGCAACTTCGACGTGAAGGACCTGCGCTTCCGGCACCAGCAGGTGGCCAGCATCGTGAACGGCCCACGCCTCACGGACGTGTTCCTGGTGCCGGACACCAAGCGCAACATCCGGGTCTACTTCGAGCAGCCCGACATCAACGGGCGCTACCTGGTGCAGCACGTGGAGTTCGACGACCCCGATCGGAACGCCGACTACGTGAACGTGCACTTCACGCTGAAGCTGGACGCTCCGTTGTACGGGGGTGCGGTCTACGTGTACGGCGCGCTCAGCGACTTCCAGTGCCGCAAGGAGTTCCGGATGACCTGGGACCGCGAGCGGGAGCTCTACCACCTGACCGTGCCGCTGAAGCAGGGCTTCTACGACTACGCCTACGCCTTCCTGCCGGACGGATCGGAGGTCAGCGACCTCACCCGGCTCGAGGGTTCACACTTCCAGACGGAGAACGAGTACCTGGTGCTGGTCTACTTCAACGACTACCAGCTGCGGATGCAACGCCTGGTGGGGCTGCGCTCCTTCGCCACGCGGATGCGGAACTAGGGGAAGGAAGAAGGGGGAAGAGACAAGACGGGAAGAGGCAAGAGGGCGCTTCGCCCCACCGCCGACCGCCGTCGGACCGCCGACTCACGACCCCTGACTGCCGACTGAAGACTGCGCACTGCCGACTGCCGACTGAAGACTGCCGACTGCTCAGGCTTCCTGCAGCTTCTTCGCGTGCTTCTTGCGCTCGTTCTCGTCCAGGTGCACCTTGCGGATGCGCAGGCTCTTGGGCGTGACCTCGAGGTATTCGTCGCCGGCGATGTACTCCATGCACTCCTCCAGGCTGAACTTGATGGCGGGCGCGATGTTCATCTTCTCGTCGCTGCCACTGGCGCGCATGTTGGTGAGCTTCTTCACACGGATCACGTTCACCACCAGCTCCTCGCCGGGCTTGGGGCTTTCGCCGATCACCTGGCCGGCGTAGACCTCCTCCCCGGGGTCCACGAAGAACTTGCCGCGGTCCTGCAGCTTGTCCAGCGCGTAGGGGATCACCGGACCGGTCTCGCCGCTCACGATGCAGCCGGGGCGCGGACCCTGGATGGTGCCCTTGTACGGCTCGTAGCCCTTGAAGCGGTGCGCGATGATGGCCTCGCCCTCGGTGGCGGTGAGCAGCACGTTGCGCAGGCCGATGATGCCCCGGGCGGGGATGCTGAACTCCAACGCGGTGCGGTCGCTGCGCTGCTCGATGTTCAGGATGTCGCCCTTGCGGCGGGTCACGTGGTCGATCACGCGGCTGCTGAAGGCTTCGGGCACCTGCACGCTCAGCAGTTCGATGGGCTCGTGGCGCTGGCCGTCGATCTCCTTGAACAGCACCTGCGGCTGGCCCAGCTGGAATTCGTAGCCCTCCCGGCGCATGGTCTCCACCAGGATGCTTAGGTGCAGGATGCCTCGGCCGTAGACGAGCAGCCGGTCCGGGCTGTCGGTCTCCTCCACGCGCATGGCCAGGTTCTTCTCGATCTCCTTGAACAGGCGGTCGCGCAGGTGGCGGCTGGTCACGAACTCGCCCTCCTTGCCGAAGAACGGCGAGGTGTTGATGGTGAACAGCATGCTCATCGTGGGCTCGTCCACCCGGATGCGGGGCAGCCCCTCGGGCGCCTCGGCGTCGGCCACCGTGTCGCCGATGTCGAAGCCCTCCAGTCCGAGGATGGCCACGATCTCGCCGCAACCCACCGCATGCTTCACCTTTTCCTTGCCCAGGCCCTCGAACACCATGAGCTCCTTCACCTGGCCCTTCTTCATGGAGCCGTCGTTCTTCACCAAGGTGATCGGCTGGTTGGGCGCGATGCTGCCACGGGTGACCCGGCCCACCGCGATCCGGCCCTGGAAGCTGCTGTAGTCCAGGCTGGTGATGCGCATCTGGAGCGTACCCTCCACCACCTTGGGCGCCGGTACATGCTCCAGGATCACGTCCAGCAGGTGGCTCACGTCCTCGGTCGGGTTCTGCCAGTCGGGGCCCATCCAGCCCTGCTTGCTGCTGCCGTATACCGTGGGGAAGTCGAGCTGCTCCTCGGTGGCGTCCAGGCTGAACATGAGGTCGAACACGGCCTCGTGCACCTCCACCGGGGTGCAGTTGGGCTTGTCCACCTTGTTGATCACCACCACCGGCTTCAGGCCCAGCTCGATGGCCTTGCCCAGCACGAAGCGCGTCTGCGGCATCGGGCCCTCGAAGGCGTCCACCAGCAGGATCACCCCGTCGGCCATGTTCAGCACCCGCTCCACTTCACCCCCGAAGTCGCTGTGGCCCGGGGTGTCGATGATGTTGATCTTGGTGCCCTTGTAGCGCACGCTCACGTTCTTGCTCAGGATCGTGATGCCGCGTTCGCGCTCCAGGTCGTTGTTGTCCAGGAGCAGGTCCTTCACCTCCTCGTTCACGCGGAAGAGCTGGCACTGGTGCAGGATCTTGTCCACCAGCGTGGTCTTGCCGTGGTCCACGTGGGCGATGATGGCGATGTTGCGCAGGTCGGTCATGATGGCCGGAATGGGATGGATGGGATGCGGGCGCGGGCCCTGGAAGGGTCAGGTGAAGGGTTGCGCTCCGCGAACGGGCCGGCAAAGGTAGGGAGGTTGCGTGCACGGGAGATCGCGACGGCTATCTTTGCGCCCCACCGGCCCCGTAGTTCAACTGGATAGAATGACAGATTCCGGTTCTGTTGGTTGGGGGTTCGAATCCCTCCGGGGTCACTGAAGAGAGCGTCCGCAAGGGCGCTTTTTTCTTGGGTAAGTTGCAGGTTGGATGTTGCAGGTTGCACGTTGTTCAGATCAACGGAGTTCCTGCCAACCTTCAACGTTCAACATCCAACGTTCAACCTTCAACATCCAACATCCAACCTCCAACCCTCAACCCACCCCATGCGCCTCGACAAATTCCTCTGGTGCGTGCGCCTGCACAAGACCCGGGCCCTGGCCACCGAGGCCTGCCGGAAGGGTCGCGTTCAGCTGAACGGTGCGGAAGCCAAGCCGGCCGCCGAGGTGAAGGTGGGCGATGAGGTGGCCGTACGGCGACCGCCCATCTGGCGACGGTTCCGGGTGCTGGACCTGCCGGCCGGGCGGGTGGGCGCCAAGCTGGTGCCCGGGCTCATCGAGGACATCACACCCTTGGAGGACCTGGAAAAGGAGGAGCTTGCACGGAGGACCCGGCCGGAGGAGGCCTTCCTGCGCGGGCGGCCCACCAAGCAGCAGCGCCGGCACATCGACCGGTTCCGTTCGGGGAGCGATTGAACCCTTCCGCCCGTTGGCGGGTTTCCCATACTGGAGCATGTTCGGCACGGACCACGGTTCCCGGCCCGGGCCATGTTCCCGAACTTCGACCCATGCGCTCGTTCCTCTGGACCCTGGCCCTGGCGGGCCTGCCCGTGCTTTCAACCGCCCAGCCCGTGCTTCAACTCCGCACCGGCGACGTATCCACCATATCCGTGGAACGGGCCAGGGCGGCCTTGGTCGCGAGCGCTTCGGTGGATGGCCAGGTCCCGGCCTTCGTCGTCTTCGACCACACCCTGAACGCACCTGAGCGAGTTCGTTGCACCGAGCTCGGCGTGCGGTTCCTGCACCCCTTGAAAGGGCATGCCTGGTCCGTCCTGCTACGCACGGATACCGATCTGGACCGGCTTGCCGGTCTGGGACTGAGCGGCGTTCATCTGCCTCGTGCCCAGGACCGCGTTCATCCAAGCCTGGCCGTTGACCTGGCCGGGAACGACCGGCGCGCAAGGCATGCCGTGACGGTGCTTCCCTGGACCCCATCCCATGCAGCACTGCTCAGGGAACGGGCGGGCGCCGTGGTCCAGGCGGAACTCCCTGCGATCGGCGGACTGATCATGGAACTGGATGGCCGGACCATCGAGCGACTGGCCGAGGACGTGCTGGTGCAATGGATCGAGCCCGCGCCGGAGGAAGGCGAGCCGGAGGACCTGCGCGGCCGCACGCTGCACCGGGTGCATGCCCTGGGCACGGACGTGGCCGGATCACCCGGACTGGACGGTACGGGCGTGGTGGCCGTGGTGAACGATGACGGCTTCGTGGGGCCGCACATCGACTTCACCGGACGCACCGAGCAGAGCGATGTGGCGGGCGACATGTCCGGGGACCATGGCGACATGGTGGCCGGCATCCTGGGCGGAGCCGGCAACCTGGATCCCCGGCAGCAGGGCATGGCACCAGGTGCCCACCTCATCATCCGCCAGTACAGCGGCAACATGCCCAACACGGTGGACCTGTACCAGGACGAGGGCGCCGTGATCTTCAGCAGCAGCTACAGCAACGGCTGCAACGTGGGCTACACCTCCACCACCCAGCTGGTGGACGACGAGATCTACGACAACCCGGCGATCATCCAGGTGTTCTCCGCCGGGAACAACGGCACCACCGACTGCGGGTTCGGGGCGGGCGACTTCTGGGGCAACATCACCGGCGGGCACAAACAAGGGAAGAACGTGATCGCCACGGCCAACCTGAACGACATCGACGTCCTGGCCGGCAGCAGCAGCCGCGGCCCCTCTACCGATGGCCGGATCAAGCCCGACATCGGCGCCTATGGGAACAGCCAGACCAGCACCTACCCGCCCAACACCTATGGCCCGGGCGGCGGCACCAGCGCAGCGGCCCCCGGTGTGTCCGGCACGTTGGCCGTGCTGTACCAAGGCTGGCGCGAACTGCATGGAGGCGATCCCAACAGCGGGCTCATGAAGGCCTTTCTGCTGAACGCCGCCGACGACCTGGGGAACACCGGGCCGGATTTCCGCTTCGGCTGGGGGCGCCTGAACGGGGCCCGGGCCTGGCAGGCCATCGATCGGGACCAATGGACCACCGGCAGCCTGGACCAGGGACAGAGCGCCACCCACAACATCGAGGTTCCCGCCGGCACGGCCGAACTGCGGGTGATGCTGTACTGGACCGACCCGGCGGCCTCGCTCCAGGCGCAGGAAGCCCTGGTGAACGACCTGGACCTCACCGGCACCGCGCCCGACCAGACGGGTCACCTGCCCTGGCACCTGGACCCCACGCCCGACCCGGCCATCCTGAACGGCCCGGCCACCAAGGCCCCGGACCACCTGAACAACGTGGAGCAGGTACATGCCGTGGACCCCGTCACCGGTACCTGGTCGTTCACGGTGGAGGCCTTCGATGTGCCCTCGGGGCCGCAGGAGTACTTCCTGGTCTACGACCTGATCCCGGACAGCATCCGGATCACCTACCCCCTGGCGGGCGACGTGCTCACCAGCGATGAAAGCCACCGTTTCCGCTGGGATGCGCTCGGCAACACGGACCCCTTCACCGTGTCGTTGAGCCTGGACAGCGGCATGACCTGGAACGCCTACCCTGCCGTGAGCGGCGACCGGCGTTACTTCGACCTCGGCCTGGGCGACACCCTGTTCCTGCACTGTTTCCTGCGGGTGGAACGCAACGGTCAACTGGCGGAGAGCGGGCCCTTCCGGATCCAGCATGCCGCCGATGACCTGGAGGTCCTGTTCAACTGCCCCGACAGCATGGGACTGGCCTGGCCACCGGTGGAGGGCGCTTCCGCCTATGTGATGCACCGCCTGGGTGCGCAGTACATGGACAGCGTCGCGTTGACCTCCGACACGGCCTTCGTGTTCACCGGACTGGTACCGGGCGCGGCCGACTGGTTCGCCGTCACCGCGCTCGATGCACTTGGCCGGCCGTCCCGCCGGTCGATCGCGATCCCCCGCCCCACGCAGTTGCAGAACTGCCAGGCGGGCCAGGACCTCTTCGTGGAGAGCGTGCTTTCCCCAGGGCCCGTGCTGCTGCAGTGCCAGAGCGACCCGGCCGTGCGGTACGTCGTCCGCAACGGGGGCAGCGATGCCGTGGAAGGATTCGCCACCGGGTTCCAGGTGAACGGCAACGCGCCGGTGAACGTGCAAATGACGGACACCATCGCTCCGGGTGACAGCCTGCTGGTGGAACTGCCACAACAGTCGCTGGGCATGGCCAACAACGTCACCAACCTGTTCCGGGTCTTCGCATCCTCCCTGCAGGAGCAGTTCCCACCCAACGACACCCTGTCCATGGAGGTCCTGCGCACGGGCAACTTCGCCTGGATCCCGCTCCAGGAGAACTTCGACAATGAGGTCGCCTGCTCGACCAGCAACGTGTGCGATACGCCCTGCGATGAAGTGGGCCTCTTCCGCAATGCCATGAACGGTGGCGAGGACGACATCGACTGGCGCGTGGACACGGCCGGCACGCAGACCGCCGACACCGGTCCGGCCCTGGACCACACCATGGGCGACGAATACGGCCGCTACATCTACCTGGAAGCATCGGGCGGGTGCACCCAACAGGAGGCCCTGTTGACCGGTCCGTGCCTGCAGCTGCCCACGAGCACACCGGCACAGCTCACCTTCTGGTACCACCTTCAGGGAAGCGGCATGGGTGAACTGCACGTGGACCTCTATGCGGATGGCGACCTGGTGCTCGACATCATGCCCCCGTTGATCGGCGATCAGGGTGATGCCTGGCAACAGGCCGCCGTCTCCCTTGCCCCCTGGGCTGGTCAGGTGGTCACCGTCCGCTTCCGCGGGGTGACCGGCCCCACGCATGTGAGCGACATGGCCTTGGACGACATCGGCGTGAGCCTGACCACCGGCATCGGTGAACTGAACGGCGCCGCCCCCCTGGTCGTGACCCCTGAACGGGAAGCGGGACTCTTCCGGGTGGACCTTCCAGGAACCGGCCAGGCTTCGGACCAGTTGCAGGTGTTGGATGCCCGGGGAAGGCTGGTCCATGTCCAGGACCTCAGCGGCCTGCGCACGCTGCCGCTGGACCTTCGGAGCCGGCCGGCCGGGTTGTACCTGCTGCGGGCCATGCTCGCCGGCACGCCCCGCACCGCACGCGTGGTGAGGCCCTGAGGCTTAACACGTTTTAAGGTTCCTTAACAGCCCCGCCGAAGGGGTGCCCGGTACTTTTGATCGGCAAGCCAGAACGACCATGAACAAGCAGCTGCTTCTCTCCGGGCTCACCTCCCTGGCCCTCACGGCCGGAGCCTTCGCCCAGGACGGCGACCGCAAGGTGCGCATCGAGATCACCCGTACCGAGGACGGGAAGACCAGTCACAGCGAGCACGAGTTCGACCTGGACGACCAGGACGCCCTGGAGAACGCCCTGCGCGAGCTCGGGGTGCTGGACGAGTTCAACGTGATCGACGATGGGGAGAACATCGTCATCGATGTCCGTCGCCTGAAGGACGGTGGCCTGCTCGAGGACATGAGCATGGCCCTTGCCTTTGAGAAGGCCATGGAGGAGGCCGGTGCGCCGGTGGCCTGGTTCGGCGCCTACCTGGCCAATTACAACGAGGCGAAGGAAGAAGGCAACGTGGCCGAGGCACCCGTGAAGAACGCCGCCGTGCTCACCAAGATCGTGGCCGGAAGCCCCGCCGATGAGGCCGGCTTCGAGGACGGCGATGTGGTGGTGGAGGTCGATGGCGTGCCCATCCCCGCCTCCGAGGCCCTGCGCGCCGTGATCAAGGACCACGAACCCGGCGATGAGGTGCGCGTGGCCTTCTACCGGGAAGGGGCCATGAAGCGCCTGAACGTGACGCTCGGCGAACGTGAAGAGGAACGCGCCTTCGTGTGGGAGTTCGACGACAAGGACGTGGACTGGGACAGCTACTACGGCGACACCCCTCCCGCCCCCAAGGCCTTCCTGGGCGTGGAGGGCGGCAGTGCCGACGAAGGCGGTGTGCGCATCAGCAAGGTGATCGAGGGTTCCTCTGCCGAGAAGATGGGCCTGGAGGAAGGTGACGTGGTGCGCAAGATCAACGGCGAGGAGGTCGGGGACTTCGATGAGCTGGCCGAGCTGATCGGAGGACTGGAACCTGGTTCCGCCGTGAAGCTGGACATCACGCGGGAGGGCAAGAAAAAGAGCCTGAGCGGCGAACTCGGGCAGCGCGACATGAAGGAGTGGAACTTCGTGCCCAGGATCCCGGAGATCCCCCGCATCCCCGAGATCCCCGAGTTCCGCTTCCCCGACAACATGCCGCAGGAGGAACGCGAGGACCTGCGCCGCGAAATGGACGAGCTGCGCATCGAGATGGAGATGCTGCGCCAGGAACTGGGTGGCGAAGTGACCCGCCAGATGCGCGTGGTCATCGGCTCCTACACCCTCAATGACGAGGAAAAGGAACTGCTGGAGCAGAAGGGCGCGGTGGACCTGGACAACGCCCTGGAGGTGGGTGAGGTGAAGCTCTTCCCCAACCCGAGCGACGGCTTCTTCCGCGTGCAGTTCGACGTGGCCGAGCGCGGCGACCTGGAGGTGGACGTACACGACGCCACCGGCGAGCGCATCTACCACGAGACCATCACCGGCTACAAGGGCCGCTACGAGCGCACGCTGGACCTCAGCGACCGCGCCGACGGCACCTACTTCCTGGTGGTGCGGCAGAACGGCCGCGCGCTGGCCCGGAAGCTCGTCAAGCAGTAAGGGACCTACACCGGACCCGTGGACGGAGGGCCCTCGGGCCCTCTTTCCTTTGCCACCCTACCTTCACCGCATGAACCTCCTCGTCCGGCTCATCATCGCCACGCTCGCGGTGCTCATCACGGACCTGTTGCTGCCGGGTGTCAGCCTGGGCGACATGGGCACCACCAACGGCCTGATCACCGCCCTGCTCGTGGCCGCGGTCCTGGGGCTGCTGAACAGCATCGTGCGGCCCATCCTCATCTTCCTCACCCTGCCCGTCACGCTGGTCACCCTGGGGCTGTTCATCCTGGTCATCAACGCGGCCATGGTGCTGCTTGCCGACCGGCTGATCGATGGCTTCACCGTGAACGGCTTCTGGTGGGCCCTGGCCTTCAGCGTGGTGCAGTGGTTGGTGCAGGGCTTCCTGAACACCTTGGACGGCGGTAAAAGCCGGAGAAGTCGGGAGTCCTGAGTCCTGAGTCGCGAGTCGAAACCACTGACTCCGGACTCAAGACTTCAGACTACCGACTCAAGAATGACGACTGCCAACTGCCGACTGGAAACTCAGTTCCCGTCCAGCATCCGTCCCAGTCCGCCCAGGATACTGCCTTCCTCCTTGCCCTTGCCGCCCATCTTGGGGGCCGCCGCGATGATGTTGTCCGCCAGCCGGCTGAAGGGCAGGCTCTGGATCCAGACGTGGCCGGGGCCTTTCAGCGTGGCAAAGAACAGGCCCTCGCCGCCGAAGAGCGTGTTGCGGATGCCGCCCACGAACTCGATGTCGTAGTCCACCTGCTCGGTCATGGCCACCAGGCAGCCGGTGTCCACGCGCAGCACCTCGCCGGGCAGCAGCTCCTTCTGCACGGTGGTGCCGCCGGCATGGATGTACACCTGGCCGTCGCCCTCCAGCTTCTGCATGATGAAGCCCTCGCCACCGAACAGGCCGCGCCCGAGCCGCTTGCTGAACTCGATGCCGATGCTCACGCCCTTGGCCGCGCACAGGAAGCTGTCCTTCTGGCACACCAGTTTGCCTCGGAACTCGCGCAGGTCCAAGGCCATGATCTTGCCCGGATAGGCCGCCGCGAACCAGGCCGTGCGCCGCTCGGGGGAATCGTTGGTGTAGGTGGTCATGAACAGGCTCTCGCCCGTGAGCACACGCTTGCCCGCGCCCCAGAGCTTGTCCATGAAGCTCTGTTCCTTCCCATCACCGCTGCCGAAGATGGTCTGCATGCGGATGCCGGCGTCCATCATCATCAGGGTTCCGGCCTCGGCGATCACGGTCTCTCCGGGGTCCAGGGTGATCTCCACGCATTGCATGTCGTCACCGACGATGCGGTGGTCGAGTTGGTCCGAGGTCCTTTCCATGATTGACTGTTGGGGGTTGGATGTTGGATGTTGGACGAAAGCTATTCATGGCCGGCAATTCACTTCAACGGAACGGGAAGAAGGCCGCCTTGTGCTCCGTGAGCGGATACCGGATCGTATGTGCGGAGCCGCCAACGGCCCGGCTGGCCTCGGAACGACTACCTTTAGTCGGTGGACCTCTGCGTAGTTCGGGGGATGGCATGGGTGGCCATGCTCACGCTCACCACAGCGTCGACCGAGGCTGTGGGTCAATGTGCCATTGATGTCTGCGGGTACTGGTACTCGGAGAACTACAACTCCGGGGTGCCGGTGGAATATGTTGCGATCGACCTGATCGATGACCAACTCGTGTGCGTCAAAATGCTTGGAGACCCCTTTGTGCCTACCGGCCATGTTACCTGGGAAGGCGCACCGCTGGCTTGCACTTTCCAAGGATCGATGTATGCGACCACGGGTTGGGGTGCCCAGATCGTTCCGATACCCGCCACTATCAACATCCTATCGGACGCACACATTACGGTGAATTCGATGGCAGGCCTGCTTCACTTCTTCCCGACCACCCTGGAACACTTGGAGTACATCGGCATTGACCACACCGAGTACCCGCTCGGTTGCGTTCCATGCGAAACACCCATCCCGAACGTGTTCACCCCGAATGGGGACGGTGTCAACGACCTGCTCTCGATCACCTGCGGGCTTTCCTCGCATCTGTTCTCCGTCAAGGACCGTTGGGGGAACACCGTGTACGAGACCTCCGCCCCCGACCCAGCCTGGGACGGGCGCAACGGATGGGACCCTTGCCCGGAAGGGATCTACTTCTGGTCGCTGATCACGACTGACGACATGTTCGGAAAGGTGCGTTCCGGGGTGGTGCACCTTCTCCGGTGAATGATCGATGTGCCGCCTACACCCCACTTCACGTACTCCCTCACTATCTTGCTTCCATGTGGCGATCCGCACAACAGCAGGAAGTTCCGTGCGGTCGTTGTACCGATCTGCGGAGCGCCAGCAGGCCTCCGGTGGATAACACGACCTTGCTGGCTCCAGGCACACCCAAGCGCTTGAGGATGAAGGCCTTGGGCGAGCCACGCGATAGCGGGGCTAACACACGATCTGTTGTTTAGCCACAAGTTGGCAGCCATGTTGAAAATCACAGATACCATGGACAACCCAAGAGAAAAGCCCCAGGAGCCTGATAGGCCTTCGGCAACACCGCCCTCTGAAAGCCCTGATACCACGAGCCCTGATATTCCGCAACAAGCGCAAGAACAGTAAGGCATACCACGGTCACAAGGAACCAGCAGCAGAGGGCGATAATTAATCGCTTCAGATGCTTCTGTCGAGTTGCATTCTGCGCCTCGTTCTTTCTGATTGACAGGTCGAGAAACTCAAGCTCTTCTGACACCATCGCCTTGCGCAACTTGTCCTGATCATACTCCTCGTGGACCAGCCTATCAGCGGACATAGTTTCACTCGGGAATCGCCCCTCTGCAAAGCGGCTTCGTGGGAACATTATCCACACTGCGTATCCCAGCATAACAAGCACAGGAGCCACGAAAAGCATGAGCGCGCCAATACTGAGTGGAAAATCCTTGACCTTTCCGCCCTGTGCCAGTGTCACCAACAGATAGAGCAACACGGACAGCATAGGCATCAATAAGGTGATAATGACAAAGGCTCTTTGACCGATGCGCTGTGCTACCGCACAAGAGTACTCCAACCGCTTCTCGCCCTGGTCCAGAGCGTGTAGCATGTTGCCCAAGTGGGCCTTCTTCCAGTCTGCGGGGAGTTTCCAGCTTTCCATGTTCAATGCTACGCGTTGTTCATCTCGATGGCCAAACGACGGGTGGAAGAAATAAACACGGCTGCCAACAACGCACAAACGGCACGCTCGTTCCTCGCGCGACCGTCTGTGCACACGTTCTAGTGCGTAGATGACAGGACGATCCCAGCTCCTGACCTTCCTGCTCCTCACCCCGGCTCTCATCTTCGGGCAGTCCGGCTTTTACCGCACGCTCGCGGACTCCGCCTTCACGCTGACCCTGCAGCACGTCCGATACGACCCCTCATACTTCCCCCTGGCCTATCCCAACGGCGATGTGCCACCCGGCAAAGGGGTCTGCACCGATGTGGTGGTGCGGGCCTACCGGAAGCTGGGGATCGACCTGCAGCAGCGGGTCCACGAGGACATGAAGGGCCACTTCAGCGCGTACCCGGCCAATTGGGGCCTTTCCGGACCGGACACGAACATCGACCACCGGCGGGTGCCGAACCTGATGACCTTCTTCGGCCGGCATGGGGAGACCCTGGCCCTGTCCCGGGACCCCGCGGACTACCGGGCCGGCGACATCGTGTGCTGGGACCTGGGCGGTGGCACCACCCACATCGGCATCCTCGCGAACAGCGGCTCGGCCGATGGCACCCGGCCCCTGGTGATCCACAACATCGGAGCCGGGCAGGTGCTGGAGGACATGCTTTTCCGGTTCACGATCATCGGGCACTACCGCTACCGAGGCTGAAGCGGAGCGTCCTACGGGGGCCTGATGCCGCCCGCAGACCCCTAACTTCGCGGGTCCTGAACCGTGCCCATGCCCGCGACCGCCAAGCCGAAAGCCGCCGACAGCCGCAGCACCCACCAGCCGGACCGCGACACCCTGCTGCGCGCCTGGCAGCTGATGAGCACGGCCAAGGCGATGACGGACATCTACGAGGAGCACGCCAAGTTCACCGCCAAGTACGTGCACGCCACCAGCCGCGGGCACGAGGCCATCCAGCTGGCGCTGGGCCTGCAACTGAGGCCGCAGGACTACGTGGCCCCCTACTACCGCGACGACAGCATCCTGCTGGGCATCGGCATGCGGCCCTACGAGCTGATGCTGCAGCTGATGGCCAAGGTGGACGACCCCTTCAGCGGCGGGCGCACCTACTACGGCCACCCCAGCCTGCGGCGGGACGACATGCCCAAGATCCCGCACCAGAGCAGCGCCACCGGCATGCAGGCCATCCCCACCACGGGCATCGCCCTGGGGATGTGGTACAAGGAGCAGGCGGGCATCACCCACGACACGCCGGAGGAACCACCCGTGGTGGTCTGTTCGCTCGGCGACGCCTCCATCACCGAGGGCGAAGTGGCCGAGGCCTTCCAGATGGCCGTGCTGAAGAAGCTGCCCATCATCTACCTGGTGCAGGACAACGAGTGGGACATCAGCGCCAGCGCCGACGAGATCCGCGTGGCCGACGCCCCCGAGTACGCCAAGGGCTTCAAGGGCCTGGAGGTCCGCAGCATCGACGGCACCGACTTCGCCACCTGCTGGAGCACCCTGAGCGAGGTGATCGGCACCGTGCGCAAGGAACGGCGTCCATTCCTGGTGCATGCCAAGGTGCCCCTGCTGAACCACCACACCAGCGGGGTGCGCATGGAGTTCTACCGCAGCGACGCCGACCTGGCCGAGCACCGCAAGCGCGACCCCTACCCGCGCTTCTTCCAGTACCTGCTGGACCAGGGCTTCAAGCAGGAAGGCCTGAAGGAGGTGGAGAAGAAGGCCATCGCCCTGGTGAAGGCCGACTTCGACGAGGCCCGCAACGCCGCCGACCCCACCCCGGAGGACCTGACCACGCACATGTTCGCCCCCACCCCGATCACCGAGGAGACCGGCGAACGCGCCCCCAAGGACCGCGAACCCACCGTGATGGTGGACTGCGCCCTCTTCGCCATCCGCGAACTGATGCAGGAGGACCCGCGGGTGCTGCTGTACGGGCAGGACGTGGGCGGCAGGCTGGGCGGGGTGTTCCGCGAGGCGGCCACCCTGGCGCGCGACTTCGGCGACCACCGGGTGTTCAACACGCCCATCCAGGAGGCCTTCATCGTGGGCAGCACCGTGGGCATGAGCGCCGCCGGGCTGAAGCCGATCGTGGAGGTGCAGTTCGCCGACTACATCTGGCCGGGGCTCAACCAGCTCTTCACCGAAGTGGCCCGCAGCTGCTACCTGACCGTGGGCAAGTGGCCGGTGAGCAGCATCCTGCGGGTGCCCATCGGCGCCTACGGCAGCGGCGGTCCGTACCACAGCAGCAGCGTGGAGAGCGTGCTGTGCAACATCAAGGGCATCAAGATCGCCTACCCCAGCACCGGCGCCGACCTCAAGGGCCTGCTGAAGGCGGCCTACCACGACCCGAACCCCGTGGTGATGCTGGAGCACAAGGGGCTGTACTGGAGCAAGATCAAGGGCACCGAGGCCGCCAAGACCATCGAGCCCGGACCGGACTACATCCTGCCCTTCGGCAAGGCCCGGCTGGTGCAGGAGGCCGACAGCAAGGCCATCGCGAACGGCGAGGCCGCGGTGATCGTCACCTACGGCATGGGCGTGTACTGGGCCATGGCCGCGGCGAAGCGCTTCCCCGGCAAGGTGACCGTGGTGGACCTGCGCACGCTGGTGCCGCTGGACGAGGACACCGTGATGGAGCAGGTGCGCAGCCACGGCCGCTGCCTGGTGGTCACCGAGGAACAGCTCACCAACAGCTTCGCCCAGGCGCTGGCCGGCCGCATCGGTGACCAGTGTTTCGAGGCGCTGGACGCGCCGGTCCGCACCATCGGCTCGGTGGACATGCCCGCCATCCCGCTCAACAGCACGTTGGAGGCCGCCATGATCCCCAACGCGGACAAGGTGGGCGCCGTGCTGGAGGAACTGCTGGGGTACTGATCTCCATGGAAGAACGCTTCATCCGCGTTCCCCGCACCGCGCGCTACCACGTGCTCGGCGACCCCGCCGCGGCCCGGATGGTGTGGGTGGTGCTGCACGGCTACGGGCAGCTGGCGCGCTTCTTCCTGAACAAGTTCGAGGGCCTGGAGGAAGGCCTCCTGATCGCGGCGCCGGAGGGCCTCAGTCGCTTCTACTTGGACGAGCAACACCAACGCGTGGGCGCCACCTGGATGACCCGGGAGGACCGGGAGCATGAGATCGGCGATCAGCTTTCCTACCTGGACGCCCTGGCCGCCAGCCTGCTGGATGGGTGTCCCCAGGCAGAGGGGCTCGGGGTGCTGGGCTTCTCCCAAGGGGTGGCCACGGCCTGCCGATGGACCGCACTGGGCAAGGCGAACGCGCAGCACCTGGTGCTCTGGGGTGGCAGCATGCCCCCGGACCTGGACCGCGGCCTGATGCGGCAGCGCTGGGGTGGCATGCAGGTGCACCTGGTGCAGGGCGAAAAGGACGAGCTGGTGCCGGAAGAGGTGGTGCGCGCCAACGCCGCCATCCTGCAGCGGGCGCAGGTGGAACACGCGGTGCACCACCATGCGGGCGGGCATGCGCTGGACGCCGTGCTGCTGGGCCGGCTGCTGGTCCATTGAGCGGGTCGGGATCCCCAGCCTCGCCAAGATGGTGTGATGGACGGTGCCCGCCGGACGCACGCTTCACCGTAGTTTCATCCTCAACAAACCCCTAAGCACATGATGCGACACCTACTCCTTGCCACCGCCTGCCTCACCGCCGCCACGGTCCTGGGCCAGGCCAACAACTACCCCAACGGCAGCACCGTGAGCGATTTCACGGTGACCGACACCGAGGGCAACGTCCACAACCTGTACACCTACACCTCGCAGGGCAAGTACGTGATGCTGGACTTCTTCTTCGACACCTGCCCGCCGTGCCAGGCCACCCAGCCCTACTACAACGAGCTGCACGAGACCTACGGCTGCAACACGGCCGACATCATCGTGCTCTCGATCAACAACGGCACGGACACCAATGCCGAGGTGGACGCGTTCGAGGCCCAGTACGGAGGCAACTTCGCGCATGCACCTGCCGTGGGCATCGAGGGTGGCTGTGCCGCCGTGGATGACGATTTCGGTGTGAGCGCCTACCCGACCTACTGCCTGATCGCGCCGGACAATACCATGTACAACCAGGACATCTGGCCGATCAGCAACATGAACACCTACGTGCAGGCCTTCCCTTCAGGCAACGTGATCAACCCCGCCTCGTGCGCCGTCAGCATCAACGAGCAGGGTGTGGCCTCCTTCACCGAGGTGTTCCCCCAGCCCAGCACCGGCGTGGTGACGCTGAACGTGGACAGCCGGGTGAGCGGCACCCTCACCGTGGAGGTGTTCGACATCCTCGGACAGCGCGTGTCCGCCTACTCCCTGAACGGCAACTCGGGCGCGAACACCCACACCTTGGACCTCAGCGACCTGACCGATGGCCAGTACGTGTTGAAGCTGAACATGAACGACCGGGCCACCGATGCCCGCCGGATCGTGATCGCCCGCTGATCAAGCCTTGTTCCAGAACGCGGAAAAGCCCCGGCTCGCCGGGGCTTTTCTCATTTCAAAGGCGACGTATCAAAGGCTGATCGGCGCCACATCCTGCTGCCAGCCCAGCAGGTCGTCGATGGTGTGGGTGGAGACCGAGTGGTAGTTCGGGCGGGCCTCGGCATAGATCGTGTTGGCCATGACCTTGCCCTTCTCGGTGGCCACCATGGCCGTGTACAAGGGCACCAGGAACTTGCGCCGGCCCACGGTGGTCAGGAAATCATCCAGGCGGTCGTAGGCGGGCTCGTAGTCGTTGCGCACGCACTGCTCCAGCCAGGCGGCCACCACCTCGGAGTTGCCGGCCTGCGTGAACCCGAAGGCCCCGTCCAGGTCGGCCAGCTGCTCGTGGGTCATGGGGTCGGGCAGGTGGCGCAGGAAGTGCATCCACTGGAAGGTGGTCCAGCCCTTGGTGTCCAGCTCCGCGGCCGGAGTGCCCGAGGTCCAGCGTGCCAGCTCGGCCTCCACCTTCGCGAACGCATCGCTGGTGGGCACCACGAGGTCGTCCGGCAGACCGGCCTGGTAGACCCATTTGTCCACGTCGATCTTCACCTGCTCAGGCTGCAGCAACTCCTCGTCCAGGTAGGCAAGGAAGTCCTCGGTGGTCATGCTGGTGAAGGCATGCGTGTCGAAGTACTTGCGCAGGAAGGCGTCGAACTTCGGACGCCCCACAAGTTGCTCGATGCGCGTCAAAAAGGCGCAGCCCTTCTCGTAGGCGATGTCCGTGACGCCATCGTCCGGATCGCGGCCGGCCATGTCCAGTTTCAGGCGGGTGTCCTCCGGGTGCTCCGAGCTGCGGAGCCGCTCCACGGTGGCCTTCAGGTCCTGATGACCCAGCAGGGAGAGCTGGTCGGCGTAGTCCTTCCCGAACACGGCCTCGCAGATGCGGTGCTCGAAATACACGGTGAAGCCCTCGTTCAGCCAGAAGTCGTCCCAGGTGGCGTTGGTCACGAGGTTGCCGCTCCAGCTGTGGGCCAGTTCATGCGCCACCAGCGAGGTGAGCGAGCGGTCGCCGGCCAGGATGGTGGGCGTGGCGAAGGTGAGGCGCGGGTTCTCCATGCCGCCGAAGGGGAAGCTGGGCGGCAGCACGAGCACGTCGTAGCGGTCCCAGCGGTACGGGCCGTAGAGGTCCTCGGCGGCGGTGAGCATGTCCTCCATGTTGCCGAACTCGTAGGCCGCCTTGTCCAGCAGGCCGGGCTCGGCGTACACCCCGGTGCGCGGCCCCACCGGCTTGAAGGCGAGGTCGCCAACGGCCAGGGCCATCAGGTATCCCGGGATCGGCTGGTCCATGCGGAAGTGGTACACCCCATCCGCACTGCGTTCCTGCGGATTGCTGGCGCTCATCACGGCCATCAGGTGCTCCGGCACGCGCACCGTGGCGTTGTAGGTGAACCGGATGCCGGGGCTGTCCTGCACGGGGATCCAGGTGCGCGTCAGGATGGCCTGGCCCTGGGTGAAGAGGAAGGGCGCGGTGCCCCCGCCGGTCTGGGCGGGCTCCAGCCACTGCAGGGCCTTGGCGCGCGGCCCGGTGGCGTAGCGCACCACCACGCGCTGCGTGCCCTCGGGAAGGGTCACCCGAAGCGGGCGGCCCAGGAAGCTCTCCTCGCCAAGCGCGTGCTGCAACGCGTTCCCGTCGGCGTCCTCCACGGCTTCGATCTCCAGACCGTCGGTGTCGAACACCACCTCGGAGCCGGCACCCGGCGCCAGGTCGTACGCGGCGGTCCCGCTGATGCGGTGGCCCTCCATGTCCACGGTGATGTCCAGGTCCAGGTGATCGATCACGGCCTCCTCGGGCCGGGCAGCGCTGTGCGGGTCCATGACGTAGGTGCGTTCAGGGGTCGTGCTGGTGCCTGCTCCTCCATCCGGAGAGCTGGCGTTCTGGCAGGCCACGAGCCCGCCCGTGCCCGCGAGGGCGATAAGAAAGTGACTGGTCTTCATGAGGTTCCTTGCAGGGGGGCGCAAAGGTATGCATGCCGAACATCGGGCGCGGGACCAAGGGTCGGGAGGTGCGGATGGATCTCCTAGATTTGCACCCCTCTTCGGGGTGTAGCGCAGCCCGGTAGCGCACTTGCATGGGGTGCAAGTGGTCGCTGGTTCGAATCCAGTCACCCCGACTGACAGGCCGTTCCGCAAGGAGCGGCCTTTTCAGTTGCACCCACGAAAAAGCCCGGCACGGACCGGGCTTCCTCTTTCGCTTCCCCAAAGGAAGGAAGGCGCTGCTCAGAGGATGTCCATGGAGCAGAGCAGGGCGAAGAACACCACCAGCAGGTATACCGCCAGGGTGAGCATGCTGGGGCTGAAACGGCGGATCAGGGCGTTCATGGCGTGAATGGTGTTGCGCAAAACTCCGATGCCCATGTGGGCGCGCCGTTCAGCCCAGTTTAAGTTTCCTTCAATTCTGCACAGGCCGATGTGAATGGATCGACGAGCGGGCCAACAAAGGGATGAGTGGAGCGTTCCCCTCCCGCAGTGCCGGTAGCTTTGCCGCCGCGTTCCCAAGCCATGCGCCTCCTCCTCTCCACCCTCCTTGTCCTTTCCCTGGCCACCGCGTTCGGACAGCAGCGCCATACGGTGAGCGGCTACGTGAAGGACGCCACCTCCGGCGAACAGCTGATCGGCGCCAACGTGTACGCGAAGGAGCTGATGAAGGGAACGGCCACCAACCCCTACGGTTTCTACTCCCTGACCCTCGACGCCGGCACCTACACCCTGGTGGCCAGCTTCATCGGCTACGAGGACCAGGAGGTGCAGGTGGCCCTGGACCAGGACCGCACGCTCACCATCGAGCTGAGCCCCAAGGCCATCATGGCCAAGGAGTTCGAGGTGGTGGGCGAGAAGGGCGGCGACAACACCGAGAGCACCGACATGGGCCGCATCGACCTGGACGTGGAACGGCTGAACACCCTGCCCGCCCTGCTCGGTGAGGTGGACGTGCTGAAGGTGGTGCAGTTCCTGCCCGGCGTGCAGACCAACGGCGAGGGCAACAGCGGCTTCTACGTGCGCGGCGGTGGCCCCGACCAGAACCTGATCCTGCTGGACGAGGCCATCGTGTACAACGCCACCCACCTCTTCGGCTTCTTCAGCGTGTTCAACGCCGACGCGGTGAAGAACATCGAACTGATCAAGGGTGGCATGCCGGCGAACTACGGGGGCCGGGTGAGCTCGGTGCTGGACATCACCATGAACGACGGCAACGACAAGGGCTTCCACGGCAGCGGCGGCATCGGGCTCATCAGCTCGCGCCTCACGCTGGAGGGCCCGTTGGTGAAGGACCGCAGCTCCTTCATCGTGAGCGGCCGCCGCACCTACATCGACGTGCTCACCAAGCCCTTCATCAACGAGAGCTCCAACTTCTTCGGAACGGGCTACTACTTCTACGACCTGAACGCCAAGCTGAACTACCGCCTGAGCGACAAGGACCGCTTCTACGTGAGCGGGTACTTCGGGCGTGATGTGTTCGACTTCGGCACCAGCGACCCGGCCGACCCCAACTTCCGCATCCCCTGGGGCAACGCCATCGTGAGCGCCCGCTGGAACCACGTGTTCGGGCCCAAGCTGTTCATGAACACCACCGCCACCTTCAGCGACTACCGCTTCAGCTTCGAGGCCGAGCAGGACCAGTTCGCCTTCACCCTGAAGAGCGGCATCAAGGACTACGGCCTGAAGGTGGACCTGAACCACTACGCCAGTCCCCGCACCACGCTGAAGTACGGCGGGCAGTACATCTTCCATACCTACACGCCCAGCACCGTCACCGCACAAAGTGGCGAGACCACGTTCGACACCGGCGAGGAGCAGAAGCTGTACGCGCACGAGGCCGCGGCCTATGCGCTGAGCGAGTTCGACCTCACCGACGCCATCCGCCTGAACGCGGGCCTGCGGCTGAGCCACTTCCGCCACGTGGGGCCGTACGACTTCCTGCTGTACGACGACCGCGGCGAACAGAACGGCGTCACCGAGTACGGCGCTGGCAGCACGGTGAAGGGCTACTGGGGCCTGGAGCCGCGCCTGAGCATGCGCTACCGCATCGACGGCAAGTCCAGCGTGAAGGCCAGCTACACCCGCAACTACCAGTACGTGCACCTGGCCAGCTTCAGCAGCATCAGCCTGCCCACCGACGTGTGGGTGCCCAGCAGCAGCCGGGTGAAGCCCCAGATCGGCGACCAGGTGGCCATGGGGTACTTCCGTGACTTCAAGGACCGCACCTACGAGGGAAGCGTGGAGGTGTACTACAAGGACATGCGGAACCTGATCGAGTACGCCGAGGGTGCCGAGCCGCAGAACACGGTGAACGCCAACTTCGACGACCAGTTCGTGTTCGGCGACGGCTACAGCTACGGACTGGAGCTGTTCTTCAAGAAGCGCACGGGCCGGTTGAACGGTTGGGTGGGCTATACCTGGAGCCGCACCTTCCGCACGTTCGACGCCATCAACGAGGGACGCGAGTTCCCCAGCCGCTGGGACCGACGGCACGACGTGAGCGTGGTGGCCGGCTACGACCTGAACGAGCGCTGGACGCTGGGCGGCACCTTCGTGTACGCCACCGGCCAGGCGGTGACGCTGCCCGTGAACCGCTACTGGATCGAGGGCCGCCTGGTGAGCGAGTACGTGGACCGCAACGGCTACCGCATGGCGCCCTACCACCGCATGGACGTGAGCGCCACGCTGAAGAACCGCGCCACCCGCGCCAAGGTGGACAAGGCCACGGGCGAACTGGTGGAACGCACCCGGAAGTGGCGCAGCAGCTGGACCTTCGCCATCTACAACGTGTACAACCGGGCGAACCCCTACTTCATCTACTTCGCCAACGAGGGCAACCTGGCCGAAGGCACCTTCGATGTCTCCGCCCGCCAGGTCTCGCTCTTCAGCATCCTGCCGTCCGTCACCTGGAACTTCGAATTCTGATGCGCACGCGGAACCTCATCCTGCTTCCTCTTGTGGTGCTCGCGCTTACGGCCTGCGAAAAGGAGATCACCGTGGACCTGCCGCGGACCGAGCAGAAGCTCGTGGTGGAAGGCACCATCGAGCCCGGCCAGCCGCCCATCGTGCTGCTGACCCGCACCGAGAGCTACTTCGATCCGCTGGACGCCAGCACCTTCAGCAACCTCTTCGTGCGCAACGCGGTGGTGACCGTGAGCGACGGCATCACCACCCTGCCGCTGAGCCAGCTCTGCTCCAGCGCCATCCCCGACAGCCTGATCGACGAGGTGGCCGAGCTCACCGGACTGGACCCCGACCTGCTGGCCGCAGCCGACATCTGCCTGTACAGCACGCTGGACCCGGCGCTCTTCGGCGTGGTGGGCCGCACCTACCACCTGGACATCCAGGCCGAAGGGAAGAGCCTGAGCAGCAGCACCACCATCCCGAACCCCGTGCCCCTGGACTCGCTCTGGTTCCGGCTGGACGAGACCATCGATGACAACGACAGCCTGGGCTACATCTGGACCCGCCTCACCGACCCCGACACTGCGGGCAACAACTACCGCTGGTCGGCCCGCCGCATCAGCACCTACGACGACGGCAGCGTGAAGGACGCCAGCTTCATCGCCCCGCTGGGCAGCACCTTCAACGACGACTTCTTCAACGGCCTCAGCTTCGACTTCTTCGCCCTCCGCGGATCCTCGCCCTTCAGCACCGCGGACGACGACGACAACGAGGAACGCAACTACTTCAAGCGCGAGGACACGGTGGTCGTCAAGTTCATCTCCCTCGGCGCGGCCGAGTACGAGTTCTACCGCACCTTCGAGAGCAACGTGCTGAACTCCGGCGACCTGTTCGCCAGCCCGGCCAACGTGCGCAGCAACATCCAGGGAGGCTTGGGCGTGTGGGCCGGCCTCGGCGTGGCCTACGATACCCTGGTGTGCATCCCCGTGCAGTGAGCAACGCTGAAGGCTGAACGCTCAACGCTGAAGTAGCCCCCCTCCCCCTCCGACCTGATCTGACCGTTCAGCATTCAGCATTTAGCATTTAGCGTTTAGCGCTTAGCGCTTAGCGTTCAGCCTTCAGCCTTCCTACTTCCCCAGGAGACCTGCGTCACCGACCCTCCCCCGGCACGGACTAAATTCGCGGCCGCATCCCGACCATGAGCGAGAAACCCGAACACCTGCGCTGCCTGATCATCGGATCGGGCCCCGCCGGCTACACCGCCGCCATCTACGCCGCGCGTGCCGACCTGAAGCCCGTGATGATCACCGGTCCCCTGCCCGGCGGCCAGTTGACCCAGACCACCGAGGTGGAGAACTACCCCGGCTACCCCAACGGGCGCACCGGTCCCGAGATGATGGAGGACCTGAAGGCCCAGGCCGAACGCTTCGGCACCGACGTGCGCAACGGCTGGGTGACCAAGGTGGACTTCACCGGGCCCGTGCACAAGGTGTGGGTGGACGAGACCACGGAGATCCACGCGGACACCGTGATCATCAGCACCGGCGCCAGTGCCAAGTGGCTGGGCCTGCCGAACGAGATCCGGCTGCGCGACATCGGCGGGGGCGTCACGGCCTGCGCGGTGTGCGACGGCTTCTTCTTCAAGGGACAGACCGTGGCCCTGGTGGGCGCCGGCGACAGCGCCTGCGAGGAGGCCAGCTACCTGGCGAAGCTCTGTCCCAAGGTGTACATGCTCGTGCGCAAGGACCACTTCCGCGCCAGCAAGGCCATGGTGCACCGCGTGGAGAACACGCCCAACATCGAGGTGCTCTTCAACACCGAGGTGAAGGACGTGCACGGCGAACATGCCGTGGAGGGCATCACCATCGTGAACAACCAGACCAAGGAGGAGTCCAGACTGGACGTCACCGGCCTGTTCCTGGCCATCGGGCACAAGCCGAACACGGACATCTTCAAGGGCTGGCTGGACATGGACGAGGTGGGCTACCTGAAGCACCTGCCGGACAGCTCCAAGACCAAGATCGAAGGCGTGTTCGTGAGCGGCGATGCCGGCGACAAGGTGTACCGCCAGGCGGTGACCGCTGCGGGGACCGGCTGCATGGCCGCCCTGGACGCCGAGCGCTACCTGGCCGCCAAGGGGATCCACTGAGTCCGGCCGCGGAAGGCGATCAGCGGAACCGGTCCTTGTACCGGAGCACGCGCCGTTCCAGGAACTCGTACGACACCACGGCGAAGGCGAGAGAGGCCAACAGACCGTAGGGGAACCGGGGTACCAGCCCATGTCCGGGGCCGGTGCTCATGAAGATCACGTGGTAGAGGTAGATGCCGTAGGAGATCTTCCCCAGGTAGGCCAACGGTCGGAACTCGAGCACCCGGACAAGCAGCGTCCGCTGGCGTTCCACGATCCATACCAGCAGCAGGGCCACCCCCACGGCCTGGAACAAGGGCGTGAGCCGCAGCAGCGGGCCCGGTATCCAGAGCGAGGCCCCGTAGAGCAGAGCGAAGAGCAAGGGCATCCACCGCAGGAGCCGTTCTCCCGGAACGGTGCCATGGGCCCGCAGGATACCCGCCAGGGCGCCCACCATGATGGCACCGACGGCCGGAACGAACAGGTGCGGCACATGGAACAACTGGGCCAGCCGCGTCTGATGGCTGCTGAAAGGGATCACGAGGTCCGGGAACACCAGGTAGGCCACACCGCAGACCACGATCACCAACGCACTGGTGACCAGGAGCCGGGACCGGGTGAACGACATGGCCAGCAGCGGCCAGATCAGGTAGAACTGCTCCTCCACCGCCAGGGACCACGTATGGGAAAGCCCGGCATCGAGGTGGGTCTTCGGCATGAAGTCATAGAGGTACAGGAAGCTGACCACGAGCCCCAGTGGTCGTGCCTTGATGATGCCCGCCTCGGCCAGGGCCCAGGTGAACAGGATGAAGACCACGAACGGCGGGGTGAGCCGCAGGAAACGCCGCGCATAGAACCGCCTGAGGGAGATCGTGCCCGAGCGTTGGCGTTCCTTGAGCAGCAGCGTGGTGATCAGGTACCCGCTCAGCACGAAGAACACGCCCACCCCCGCCTGACCGGTGATCATGGGCCAGATCCTGCCGGTGAAGAACGCCCCCCCCGGTAGCATCCGGTAGAGGCCGGCATGGGTCCCCAGCACGAGCAGGACGGAGATGGCCCTGAGACCATCGAACCCCTTGATGTATCCAGTGCCCCCCGACATGCGGGCGCCAATATCGGTATTCGCCAAGCCGCCCGAGCGCCCCTACTCCCCCTGGAAGTGCACTTCCCACGGCCCCATGCCGGTGAGCTGCAGTTCGCTGTCCTCCACGCACCACACGTAGTGCAGGCTCTCCGGCGGGTTCAGGTAGAAGCTGCCGGGGCCGAACGAGGCCATCGTTCCCTCGTCCCAGACCTCCCCGAAACCCACACGGACCAGGCCGGACAGGATGGTGACGCGCTCATCGCGCGGGTGCCAGTGCACGTCCAACCTGCTGTCGGCCGGGACGCGCAGGCGCATGGTGAACATGCCCTCCTGCTTCGGATGGCCTTCCAGGACCAGCATCTTCGTTCCCGGGGGTAGTGACGGTGGTGCATCCACCCAGGAGTGCCGCTCCGTAGGCATCTGGATGGTGCCCGGAGGAATGGCCGGTACCTGGGCCACTGCCACGGATGCGGCGAGCAGGGCAACGAGGACCACGAGATCGCGGAACGCCATGATCACAAGGTAGCGGCTTTGAACGGCTCCATCCCGCCGGTCCGGCCTGCCTGGTGCGGGGCCAGGGCGGACCGTGGGACCTACGTCCGGCCCACCTCGTCGCTCCACGCGAAATGCTCCTTCACCAGCCGGTCCTTCTCGGCGGTGAGATGCGCGAGAAAGGCACTGGCGGCGGGTGGCAGGGGTTTGCCGGCACGGCGGATGAGGCGCCAGCTCGTGCGGATGGGCAAGCCCTTCATGGGAACGATCCGCAGCTCGCCCTGCTCCAGTTCCTGCCGGATGCCGATCACCGGCATGATGGACCAGCCCAACCCCGCCAACACCGCCTGCTTCACCGCCTCGTTGCTGGTGAGCTCCAGGCGCTTTCGGATCGGGGCACCGCCTGCGGAAAGGAACCTGTCCATGGTCCAACGCGTGCCGGAACCGGGCTCTCGCAGGATCATCGGGGAACGGGATAGGTCCTTCCGGGTGCACCGCGCGGGGATCCCCTTCAAGCGCCGGCCCACCACCAGGTGCAGCCGGTTGGGCATCAGTTCCAGCTCCTCCACCGCCAGGTCCTTGGGCAGGATGGACACCAGGGCCAGGTCCGCCTGCTGGTCGCGCAGGCTTGCGATCACGGCGGCCTTGTTGGTCACGTCCATCACCAGTTCCAATCCCGGATGTTCCTCCATGAACGCGCTCAGGAACCAGGGCATCACGTACTTGCCCGTGGACACCACCGCGATCCGCAGGGTGCCGGTGAGCAGGCCGCGATGGGCCAGGGACCGCTGTTCCAAGGCCGCCACCTCGTCCAGGATGCGGGAGGCCCCCCGGGCGATCTCCTCACCGAACGGCGTTATCCGCAGGCTGCGCCCATGCGCCTCGGTGAGCGGGATGTCGAACTGACCCTGCAGGCCCTTCAACTGGAGCGAGACCGCGGGCTGGGTCAGGTGCAGGTTCTCCGCCGCGCGGGTGATGCTGCCGGTGCGCACCACCTCCACGAACGTGCGCAACTGATGGAGCGAATAATTCATAAGCGTCACTAATGTTAAACGGCATAAATATAAATGCTGACTTATGCCGACCCGGGCCAAGCTTTGCACCGCAAGAACGAACCCATGGAAGAACGCACGCTCGAACTGGACCTGATCCGCGGCACCTACCCGGCGCGGACCGCCCTGGAACTCCTCAGCACCCTGCTGGGCGACAAGATCACCATGCATCAGCGCCGGTTGTTCGGCGTCGAGGAACGCGGCGAGCCGGACACGTGGAACTCGCGGTCGCGCATCGCCGAGCTGCAGGCCGACCTGGCCCGCGTGCGCTCCTTCATGGCCCGTGCCGAGGAGGAGGGCCTGGAGATCAGCATCGACAGCAAGGTGAAGGCCGTTGCAGGCCCGGGTGAAAAGCGCCCCGGTTGATCATGGACCTCGGCCTGCTGCTGGACAACCTCACCAATCCGGCGCTCCTCTTCTTCATGCTCGGCCTCCTGGCCGTGTACCTGAAGAGCGACCTGGAGATCCCCGGCACCTCCAGCAAGTTCATCTCCCTCTACCTCCTCTTCGCCATCGGCTTCAAGGGCGGACAGGAGCTTTCCCACAGCGCGCTCGATGCACAGGTGCTCGGCGTCATGGCGCTGGGCCTGGTGTTCGCCGGCGCGGTACCGGTCTACACCTTTCTCCTGCTGCGCCGGCGCATGTCCGTGGAGAACGCCGGGGCCATCGCCGCGGCCTACGGTTCGGTCAGTGCCGTCACCTTCGTCACCGCCGCTGCGTTCCTGGAGATCCAGCACCAGCACTTCGGCGGGCACATGGTGGCGGTGATGGCGCTGATGGAGGCCCCGGCCATCGTGGTGGGCATGCTGCTGATCCGCACCTTCTCGTCGGAACGACGCCTGCAGGCCGGTTCACGGCAGGTGCTGTCCCACGCGTTCACCAACAGCAGCGTGCTGCTGATCCTCGGCAGCCTGGCGATCGGCTACCTCGCCAGCGAGGAACAGGCCCAGGGCATCAAGCCCTTCACCACCGACATCTTCAAGGGCTTCCTCGCGATCTTCCTGCTGGACATGGGCATCAGCAGCGGGCGCAAGCTGAAAGGCTTCCTGGAGCACGGCTGGTTCAACACGGGGTTCGCCATGGTGGCGGCCCTGGTGAACGGCTGCCTCGCCGCATGGATCAGTGGGGCCGTCACCGATTCCATCGGCGACCGGTTCATGTTGTCCATCCTGGCCGCGGGAGCCTCGTACATCGCCGTGCCTGCCGCCATGAAGATCGCGGTGCCCAAGGCCGACCCCGGCCTCTACATCCCCATGGCGCTGGCCATCACCTTCCCCTTCAACATCACCCTGGGCTTTCCGCTCTATTACCTGCTGGCCACGCACACCTGACACGGCCTCGGGGAGGAAACCGGTCCTGCCGATCGGCCGGTCATGCAGAAGGGCCTCCGCGGCGACTACTTTCGGTCCGTGCGCATCCACCTGATCAGCACGCCCCGCAACGTGAGCACCGCGCTCATGTACAGCTTCGCGCAGCGCGCCGACACCCGCGTGGTGGACGAACCCTTCTACGCGTACTACCTGGAGCAAAGCGGTGCCGACCATCCCGCCCGGGCGGAAACGCTGGCCAGCATGCCTGCCGACCTTCCTGGGGTGTACCGCTGGCTGGACGGGCTCGACGACCGCCCGGTGCTGTTCCTGAAAGGCATGGCGCACCACCTGGACGGGGTGCCGGTGAAGGACCTCGCCGCCTGGAAGAGCCTCTTCTTCCTCCGCGACCCGAAGCAGCTGATCGCCTCCTTCGCCCAGGTGATCCCCCACCCCACGATGCGTGACATCGGCAGTGCGGCCATGGTCCGGCTGTTCGAGGCCATCGGCGAGGCCGGCGGTGAGGTGCATGTGCTGGACAGCGCCCACCTGGTGGCCGACCCCGAAGGCACCCTGCGGGCCGTCTGCGACCGGTTGGGCATCCCCTTCGATGCCGCCATGCTCTCCTGGCCGGCGGGTCCGCGTCCCGAGGACGGCGTGTGGGCCCCGCACTGGTACGCCAACGTGCACCGGAGCACCGGCTTCCGCAGGCAGGCCACCAGCGACCGTCCGCTTCCCGACCACTGCCGGGCCCTCTACGAGGAAGCCCTGCCCCACTACGAAGCCCTCAAGCGCCACGCCATCATCCCCTGACCCATGCTCCAGAAATTCGATCCGCGCAACGCCGACATCCAGGTGCACGTGAACGGCGAACTGTTGCCCCGCGAACAGGCGAAGATCTCCGTGTTCGACAGCGTGGTGCAGGGCGGCGATGCCGTGTGGGAAGGCCTGCGCGTGTACCCCGAAGGCGTGCTGATGCTCTCCCGCCACCTGGACCGTCTCCGCGCCTCGGCCCATGCCCTGGCCTTCGCGGGCGTGCCGGAAGATGCCGCCATCCGCAAGGCCCTGGGCGACACCCTGCGCGCCAATGGCATGACGCACGACACGCACGTGCGCCTGACGCTGACCCGCGGCGAAAAGATCACCAGCGGCATGGACCCGCGCCTGAACACCACCGGCTGCGGACTGATCGTGCTGGCCGAGTGGAAGCCACCGGTGTTCGACAACGACCGGGGCATCGCCGTCATCACCTCCAGCATCCGCCGCATGGGACCCGAGGTGCTGGACCCGAAGATCCACCACAACAACCTGCTGAACAACATCCTGGCGAAGCTGGAAGCCAACGTGGCCGGGGTGGACGCCGCCATCATGCTGGACCGGAACGGGCAGGTGGCCGAATTGAACGACACCAACCTGTTCGCCCTGATAGGTGAAGCCCTGCACACGCCCACCACCACCAGCTGCCTGGGCGGCATCACCCGCGGGCTGGTGCTGGAATTGGCGCGGGACCTCGGCTGGCCGGTGTACGAGCGCGACCTGTCCGTCACCGAACTGATGGGCGCCGATGCCGTCTTCGCCACGGGCACCATGGGCGAACTGACCCCCGTGCGCACGATCGACGGGCGCTCCGTGGGCAACGCCTCGGGCAGCGAACGGCTAGCCGCGCTCAGGAAGGCCTTCCACCAGGCAGTGCCCGGGCTGTGCGAGGCGGTGTGAACGGCTTGGTGCCCTTCGCTTCGGATGGACATGGATGGACGTCCATGGACGGTGGATGCCCCTTTGCGCGCTTGGCGTCTTTGCGATGAACCCTCCCTCTGCGCCCTCCGCGCCTCTGCGTGAGACCCTCCGGCGTCTTGGCGATGAACCCTCCCTCTGCGCCCTCTGCGCCTCTGCGTGAGACCTCCCCTGCCTCCCCTCCCATCTTTGCCCCATGCACTTCTTCCTGATCGCCGCCCTGCTCGTGGTGCTCTCGGCCGCCTTCGGCTACGTGAACCTGCGCCTCTTCCGCCTGCCCAACACCATCGGGCTCATGCTGGTGGCCATCCTCTTCACCGTGGGGCTCTTCCTCACCAGTGCCATCGACGACACGCTGCTGCGCCATACGGAGGACATGGTGGGCGAGATCGACTTCAAGACCATGGTGCTGGACATCATGCTCGGCTTCCTGCTCTTCGCCGGGGCCATGCATACCGACTGGGACCAGCTGAAGGAGCAGCGCTGGCCCATCCTGGTCTTCGCCACCGTGGGCGTGCTCACCAGCACCTTCCTCGTGGGGGCCCTCTCCCACTGGGCCTTCGCCGCCATCGGGCATCCCGTGGCCTTCATCCACTGCCTGCTCTTCGGGGCGTTGATCAGCCCCACCGACCCCATCGCCGTGCTGGGCGTGCTGAAGCAGGCCGGGGTGCCGAAGAAGCTCGAGACCAAGATCGTGGGCGAGTCGCTCTTCAACGACGGCGTGGGCGTGGTGGTCTTCCTCACCATCCTCAGCATCGCCACGGGCAAGGCCTCGGACGACCACCTGGTGAGCGAGGTGCTGAAGCTCTTCGGCGTGGAGGTCTTCGGCGGCATCGCCTTCGGCGCCCTGCTGGGCTGGGTCACCTTCCGGCTCATGCGCAGCATCAACGACTACGAGATCGAGGTGCTGATCACCCTGGCCTGCGTGATGGGCGGCTACGCGGCGGCGCATATGCTCCACCTCAGCGGGCCGCTGGCCATCGTGGTGGCGGGCCTGATCGTGGGCAACGAGCGCCTGCGCGGCCTGAGCATGAGCGACCGCACCGAGGAGTTCGTGGACAAGTTCTGGCACCTGGTGGACGTGCTGCTGAACGCCCTGCTCTTCGTGCTCATCGGCCTGGAGCTGCTGATCGTGGACTTCACCACGGAGGTGCTGCTGGCCGGGGGACTGGCCATCGTGCTGGTGCTGGTCGCACGCTACCTCTCGCTGCTGGTGCCGGTGCACCTGTTCGCCAAACGGCTGGAGTTCCTGCCCCATACCGCCACGCTCATGACCTGGGGCGGGTTGCGCGGCGGCATTTCCATCGCGCTGGCCCTGAGCCTGCCCGCCGCCATGGAACGCGAGTTCCTGCTGGCCGTCACCTACGTGGTGGTGGTGTTCTCCATTCTCGGCCAAGGGCTTTCGCTGGGGAAGCTGGCGAAGCGGCTGTTGGGAACAGGGGAGCAGGTGCCAAGTGACAAGTGACAACGGGGGGCGTTGCGGACCGTTCGTGCTTAGCTTAGGGACCATGGAGGCTAACGCGCGATCGGCACACGGCCACTTCCCCAACGGCCTGGTGTCCTGGCATTTTCGGCAATTCACACCACCTTTACGATAGCGGGGCTAACGCGCGATCGTGCTCTACCCACTAGTTAGGGTGCATTAAAAGAAACAAAATGAAAATATTTTTCACCATCATACTTTTATATACGACAAAACTTTGTCATGCTCAAAATGATTTTGCGGAACTTGAACAAGAACACGACTTCGAACAAGTCATAAAGTTTCATGGATACCCTGGGGAAGCAGAACTTGTTTGGCCGAAATTCATAGAGGGAAAGGCAGGTCTGGACAGATTCATTCAGGAAACAGTACAATACCCTGAACAAGCCAGAAGAGAAAAGATTAGTGGTACAGTAGTGCTCTCCTACAGTATTAATTCAAAAGGCGAAATCGTTGACATCGTCGCAACAAGTGATACCCACGCTGTTTTGAACGAGGAACAATTCGTTAGGATCTTGAAAGAAAGACGAAGTACCATAATGATAATGAGAATGTTCTTTATTTATGAACTTCTCACCTCCATAAAAACCAAAAAGAATTGCCTAACAAGTTTAACACGGCCAAACGCACAAACCCACTTAGGCGTGCGCTAGTTCAACATAGAAAGAAATGAGAAATTCGACAGCAGCGATTCCTGTTCACGCAATCACTTCTGGAATGAAGAATCATGGCAGCAATTGACTTGGATCGGATGTAGCTTATGAAAGCGGATAACAGATTTGGATGTACAAGATTTAAATGGAAACGCTTGTCATACTTATCGCAATTGCAGTACTAGAAATAAACAGTATCAGAATAGCTGAAGTTGGTAATATTCCTCTTCATCGCTTGTATTATGATACACACCATCTATTTTCTCTCTCGTTGTATCACGTCATTTAGACAGCAAAACGAAGGTTATGGTTGGTACATGTTAGGTTTTTGGTTCTTTCCAATTGGAATATGGATAATACAACCTCGAATAATTGAATTATTAAAAGAAAATACGACACCCAACAAGATCTAAGTGTCAAGGCTATGGCATTGCGAAACTTGGGGCAAATCACATCGCGCTCGTGTTCGTTACGGTGGACAGGACTGCGTCCAGTCTCCCGCCCGAACACTTAGCTGATCCGTTAGCAGCCATTCCGCTGCGCTCCACGGTAGCAAACTGGACCACGCATCCAGGTTGCGGTATGCGTGGCACCCGATGGGATCGCCAGTTGGTCAGGGTGGCGCTGCGGCCGTTTCGTTCCTGCTTAGCTTAGTGACGACGAAGGAACGCGCCTGATCGGCCGTGCGAAGGCCCTCGACCGCACATGCCGGCCACGCCAACAACGAACCGTCCCGGCCGGATGCTGGTTGAACTACCATGGAAGCAGAGAACAGCCGCAGGAAATTCCTGAAGAACCTATCGGTGGTCGCCGCAGGAAGCGTGGTGGCCTCCGGAAACGCCATGAGCATGGACACACCCAAGGAAGACGTGATCAAGACGATCAAGCCCCTGGGCTTCCAGTGGGAAACGCAGGACCCGTTCATCTTCTGCGTCCATCACGAGGACTTCTTCCCGGAGGGCAACGAGCGCATGGGGCCGAAGACCGGCCTGGAAGGGCGCCAGCTCGGGCAGGACTTCATCATCAAGGACGGCTACCGGATGTACCACGGCCGGCAGGTCCCGGGCTTTCCGGGCCACCCCCACCGGGGGTTCGAGACCATCACGCTGGTGCGCAAGGGCTTCGTGGACCACAGCGACTCCGCCGGGGCCACGGCCCGCTATGGCAACGGCGATGTGCAGTGGATGACGGCCGCCAAGGGGTTGCAACATGCCGAGATGTTCCCGTTGCTCCATGAGGACCGGCCCAACACCATGGAGCTGTTCCAGATCTGGCTGAACCTGCCCAGGAAGAGCAAGATGCTGGAGCCGCATTTCAAGATGTTGTGGAGCGAGCAGATCCCCAAGAAGACCGTTCAGGACGAGCAGGGCCGGAACATCTACCTGGAGGTGATCGCCGGCAGGCTCGAGCACGAGACCGCCCCCGCCCCGGCCCCCAACTCGTGGGCGGCCGATCCCGAACACGACGTGGCCATCTGGAACATCAAGCTGGACGCCGGGGCCCGGTACCTGTTGCCGGCCGCCAAGGCGGGGACCAACCGGAGCATCTACTTCTACGAAGGCGACCGGATGCACCTGAACGAGCAGGAGCTGGCACACTACCACCAGGCCGAGGTGAAGGCGGACTCCGCGATCCTGCTCACGGCAGGCGACAAGCCCTGCAGCATCCTGGTGCTCCAGGGACAGCCGATCAACGAGCCGGTGGTGCAGCACGGACCCTTCGTCATGAACACGCGCGAGGAGATCCAGCAGGCCTTTGCGGATTACCAGGCCACCCAGTTCGGTGGCTGGCCCTGGGAGCGGATGGACCCGGTTCACGACCGCCAGGCGGGGCGCTTTGCCAGGCACTCGGATGGGCGTGAGGAGATCATGGGGTGAAGGACAAGTGTCAAGTGACAAGTATCAAGTGACAATGGGGCCGCTGTGGGCCGGTCTTGGTTAGTTTAGGGACCATGGAGGCTACCACTTGTCCGGCCCATTCCCGCCTTGGTGAAGCAGCTCCAACGAGCACCTCGAGGCCCGGGATCGACAAGCTCCTTGGACAAGCGATCAGCAGCCTGAGGAAAACCCGGGGCCTCACAGTCTTAACAGTTTTCCGCCCATTTCCAGGGCCTTACGCCAATGCGGGCAGGTCGAGCGAAAGCAGGGCCAATAATCGACCGTTCTCTAGCCACGAAGTGTTTGCGATAAAAGAAATATTCAAATGAACTTTAAAGTGAGCATTGGCAAACTTAGAATTCCTCGTCTTCTTTTAGAATCAATCCTTGTATTTGGTTCAGTATACTTGGCTTTAATATTAGAGGCGAACAGAAGCCGAGATTTTGAATTGCAAAATGCCAAAGAGACGCTGGAAATCATTCAAGGAAAGATACAACTTGAAAATGCTTATATTCAATCATACTATCTTGAAGTCGAAGGTGATTTTCAGAATCTTATGTTGAAGCGGGATTCGGTTATTTACCAATGCCTTCTTCAGGGGAGGAAGATACCTGAAAAGTTCTTATCAGAGATTGAAAATGGTGATTTCCTAATGTTTGAAAATTTGAACACATGGGATCAGAGTGAATATATTTCTGCATTCGTGAGCAGATATAGTCAATATACGTCTAATCATGAGTTAATAAATGAATTCAACAATTATCATAAGTTTAAGTCAATGAACAATAGATGGTGGAATTTTGATCTCGATAATTTGAAGCAAATTGAATCTGTGATTTTTGATAAATTCATTTTAGGCAAATCCGCAGGCTCGGAAATTGAAAATTTTATGATGAATTCTCCAGCAATAGTAAATGCTTACAAGAATCACTTATATAGAATGGATGGCAGATTGGATAGAGCGAAAAGAATTCATTCGAAAACAGAGTTGATCATTGACCTAATTGATAAGGAAATAATTGCTTTAGAAGACCAAATAGATGGTATATCCTATTGAACAATATAGCATGCAATACGGCCAAAACGAGTAGAACTACTCTATCCAAACCCTTGGCACCATTCCGCTGCGCTCCACGGCAACTAACTGGACCACGCTTTCAGGTTATGCCGGGATTGGTGTTCCCCCTCACTTCCCGGCAGCCCTTACCTTGACCCACCCGGCACGCCGGCGGCCCGCAGGGTCCCCCTGCCGGAGACCCGGATGCGGCGCCTGATCTTCTTTCTCCCCTTCCTTTCGGCGAACCTCATGTCTGCTGCCCCGGACACGCTGGTGGTGGGCACCAAGGTGGCGGCGCCCTTCGTGAACGGGACCGACCAGGGGCTTGCCGGTCCCTCGGTGTGGCTGTGGGAGAACGTGGCGCGGGAGCAGGGCTTCGTGTGCACCTACCGCCCGCTGCCGCTGGACAGCCTGCTGCTGGGCCTGGAGCAGGGCACCATCGACGTGTGCCTGCCGCCGCTCACCATCACCGCTGAACGGGAGGCACACTTCGATTTCACGGCGCCCTACTACATCGCCTACGGCTCGGTGCTGCAGCGCAGCCGGTCAGGCTGGCGGAAGGCGCTGAGCTTCCTGGGCTCGTTCTTCTCCATCACCTTCCTGCGGGCGCTGGGCGCGCTGGTGCTGGTGATCGGGATCTTCGGCCTGCTGATCTGGCTCTTCGAACGGCGCCGCAAGGGCTCGGGCTTCGGGCCCGGCCGCCGAGGGCTGTGGGACGGCTTCTGGTGGTCGGCGGTGACCATGACCACGGTGGGTTACGGCGACAAGGCGCCACAAAGCACCGGCGGCCGCATCGTGGCCATGGTCTGGATGTTCACCGCCATCGTGATCATCTCGGGCTTCACGGCGGCCATCGCCAGCAGCCTCACCATGGACCGGATGGGGTCGGCCGAGGGCACCATCCAGGACTACAAGGGCCGCACGCTGGGCACGGTGCGCAACTCGGCCACCAGCGCCTGGCTGCGGGACCACTTCTTCACCCAGCGGAAGGAGTACGCGGACATGAGCGAACTGCTGGCCGCGCTGGACGAGGGCGCCATCGACGCGGTGGCCTACGACGGTCCCATCCTGCAGGAGGTGATGGCCACCGACAGCCTGGGCCGCTACGAGCTGGTGGCGCTCACCTACCACCCGCAGTTCTACGCCTTCGGCCTGCGCCAGGGCCTTCCCCGCGATCTCCGCGAGCGGATCAACACCACGATGCTCGGGCTGCTGGAGCAGCTGGAGTGGCGGGTGCTGCTGGCGGAGCATGGGTTGGAGTAAACAACGTCATCGCGAGGACGACGCAGGAGGACGAAGCGATCTCAGCGGGCGGAGATGCGACGGCGGTCCGTGCCTACCCCGGACGTGCTGGGGTGCGTGGGGTACCGCGGACCCGGTCGGGCGGTGACAGCGTTGCCGTGGCGCCTCGGGAGATCGCTTCGTCGCTGCGCTCCTCGCGATGACGGGAATGAGAAAGGCGGCCCGATGGACCGCCTTCCCCTGTCAAACCAAAGCCCCGGACCTTACTTCAGATCGAAGCGGTCCAGTTCCATGACCTTGTTCCAGGCCTTCACGAAGTCCTTGACGAACTTGCCCTTGGCGTCGTTCTGGGCGTACACCTCGCTGATGGCGCGGAGCTGCGAGTTGCTGCCGAAGATCAGGTCCACGCGGGTGCCGGTCCACTTCACCTGGCCGCTCTTGTCGCGGCCCTCGTAGGTGCCGGTGTGGCCGTTGCTCAGCGCCTTCCAGCTGGTGTTCATGTCCAGCAGGTTCACGAAGAAGTCGTTCGTGAGCTGGCCGGGGCGGTCGGTGAACACGCCGTGCTTGCTGCCGCCGGTGTTGGCGCCCAGCACGCGCAGGCCGCCCACGAGCACCGTCATCTCCGGTGCGCTGAGGGTGAGCAGCTGGGCGCGGTCCACGAGCATCTCCTCGGCGGGGATGCTGTAGAGCTTCTTCTGGTAGTTGCGGAAGCCGTCGGCCTCGGGCTCCATCACGGCGAAGCCCTCCACGTCGGTCTGCTCCTGGCTGGCGTCCATGCGGCCCGGGTGGAAGGGCACGGTAACCTCATGCCCGGCGTCCTTGGCGGCCTTCTCCACGGCGGCACCGCCGGCCAGCACGATCAGGTCGGCCAGGGAGACCTTCTTGCCATCCTTGGCGGAGGCGTTGAACTCCTTCTGGATGCCTTCCAGGGTGCCCAGCACCTTGGCCAGTTGGTCGGGGTCGTTCACCGCCCAGAACCGCTGGGGGGCCAGGCGCACGCGGGCCCCGTTGGCACCGCCGCGCTTGTCGCTGCCGCGGAAGGTGCTGGCGCTGGCCCAGGCGGCGCTCACGAGCTCGCTGACACCCAGGCCGGAGGCGAGCACCTTGGCCTTCAGGGCGGCGATGTCGGTGTCGTCGATCAGGGTGTGGTCCACCGCGGGGATGGGGTCCTGCCAGATCAGGTCCTCTTCCGGCACCTCAGGTCCCAGGTACAGGCTCTTGGGGCCCATGTCCCGGTGCGTGAGCTTGAACCAGGCGCGGGCGAAGGCGTCGGCGAACTCCTCGGGGTTCGCGTGGAAACGCCGGCTGATCTTCTCGTAGATCGGGTCGTAGCGCATGGACATGTCCGCGGTGGTCATCGCGGGACGATGCTTCTTGCTGGGATCGTGCGCGTCCTCGATCATGTCCTCGGGCTTCACGTCCTTGGCGCGCCACTGGTGGGCACCGGCGGGGCTCTTGGTCAGCTCCCATTCGTAGCCGAAGAGCATGTTGAAGTAGCCCATGTCCCACTTGGTGGGGTTGGGCTTCCAGGCGCCCTCCAGGCCGCTGGTGGTGGTGTCGCCGCCCTTGCCGGTGCCGTGGGCGTTCATCCAGCCCAGGCCCTGCAGCTCGATGGCCGCGGCCTCGGGCTCGGGGCCCACCAGGCCGGGGTCGCCGGCGCCATGCATCTTGCCGAAGGTGTGTCCGCCGGCCGTGAGGGCCACGGTCTCCTCGTCGTTCATGGCCATGCGCTTGAAGGTCTCGCGCACGTCCTTGCCGCTGGCCACGGGGTCGGGGTTGCCGTCCGGACCTTCGGGGTTCACGTAGATCAGGCCCATCTGCACGGCCGCGAGGGGGTTCTCGAGGTCGCGCTCGCCGGAGTAGCGGCTGTTGGTCTTGTCGCTGGTGGCCAGCCACTCGTTCTCGGCACCCCAGTACACGTCCTCCTCAGGGGCCCAGATGTCCGCCCGGCCTCCACCGAAGCCGAAGGTCTTGAAGCCCATGCTCTCCAGGGCCACGTTGCCGGCCAGGATGAAGAGGTCGGCCCAGCTGATGCTGTTGCCGTACTTCTGCTTGATGGGCCACAGCAGGCGGCGGGCCTTGTCCAGGTTGCCGTTGTCCGGCCAGCTGTTGATGGGTGCGAAGCGCTGGTTGCCGGTGCCTCCGCCACCGCGGCCGTCGGCGGTGCGGTAGGTGCCGGCGGCGTGCCAGGCCATGCGGATCATGAGGCCGCCGTAGTGACCGTAGTCCGCCGGCCACCAATCCTGCGAGTCGGTCATCAGGTCGGTCAGGTCCTTCTTCAGGGCCTGGTAGTCCAGCTTCTTGAACGCCTCAGCGTAGTCGAAGTCGGGGTCCATGGGGTCGGACACCGGCTGGTGCTGGTGCAGGATGGAGAGGTTCAGGCTGTCCGGCCACCAATCGCGGTTGCGGGTGCCCCGGCCAGCGACCGGAAGACGCTGTGCGCCGTGCATCACGGGGCACTTGCCGGCCGCGCTGCCGTGGTCGTTCACGTCGTAGACCTTGCCCTCGGAATGTTCGTGCTTGTCGTTCGCCATGTCGGTCCGTCTTGTAGGGTGATGCGTGCAAAGCTATCATCGACGTTTCCTTCGCCGACGCTAAGCTTCATTGATAATGTCTATCGAAGACCGCCGGTCCTTCGCCCCCGTCGATCCCCGGCCGCCTACTCCACCACCCAGTCGCTCAGCAGCAGGGTGAAGCGGACGAGCTCCCGCTTGCTGAAGGGGATGTCCCAGTCACCGTCGTAGTCGATCCGCAGCGGCACCAGGGCACCGTTCACCAGCGTGTTGCGCACCTTGATCCGGATGTCGAAGTCCAGGATCAGCGAGCCGTGCAGGATGTGGTACTCCCGCGCCAGCACCTGACCGCCCTCCTGCGCGAACCAGGTGTGCATCTCCTGGATCACCGCCTTGCCTTCGTGGCCCTCCCGCACCTCGGAGCTGAACACCCAGCAGTCCACCCCGTCGCGCACATCGGCCCAGATGCGGTGGTCGTAGTGCTCGGCCATGTCGGCGTCGTACAATGCGAGCTTGTCGCCGATGAAGGGCACGCTGGCGATCTCCTGCCCGGGGTTGAACATGAACTTCTTCAGCTCGCTGCGGTACTTCTCGAATCGCGAACCGCGCTCCACATCCAGCTGTCGGTGCCTCACGGTGTTGTCGGCCACGTAGCGCCCCTTGGGGAAGAAGACGTCGTCGTACATCTCCGCGGTCAGGTAGCGGAACTCCCCCTTGCGGTCGCGGAGCTTCCCGCTCTCGGCGGTGCTGTCGATCACCAGCTCGGCGTACTTCCCATCGCGCACCAGCCTCCCCCGGCGGTGCAGCGTGGCGGAACGGGTCTCGCGCTTGTTGCGCACGTCCAGGTCGCTCACCAGCGCATGCGGGTAGTAGCGCGTGTTCAGGAATGCTTTGTGGAAGGTGGTGTCGGTGATGACCTGCTGCACGAAGGCGTCCACGTTGAACCCGGAGGCCTGGGCGGAGATCACGACCTCGTCCAGGGTCACATGCTTGAGCAGGGTGTCAGGCTGGGAGGAGAGTGCATGTGGAAATGTGAAAATGAGGACAATGTGGAAATGGTGGAGCCTGCACAGCAGGGAACTCAGGATCCTGCCATCCTGCTCCTTCAAGACCGGACTTGGCATTTCATTTCCACATTCCCACATCCAAGCATTTCCACATTCCCCTAATGCCTCCGGGTGGGGCCGAGGCTGGTGTACAGCTCGTACTTCTTCTTGATGTACAGCAGGAACTCGTACTGGCTCAGGCCCTTGATCACGGGGTCGGGCACGGCGCAGAAGTCGATGAAGTCGTCGAAGCTGTCGTCGCTCAGGTTGATGATGTCGTACTCGACGTACTTGTGCAGCAGTTCCTTGAGCAGTTCGCGTTTGCGGTCCTCGTTCAGGAGCTCGGCCAGTTTCCGCTTGGAGCGCTCCCGCTTGCTGAACTCCTGGTAGAGGAAGGTGATGGGGCTCTGGAGCGCGTCCACGGTGCTGATGCGGTAGTCACGCTCGTCGTAGCCGAGCTTCTCGATGTCCTTCTGGATCTCCTTCAGCTCGCGTTCCGGCAGCACCTCCACGGCCCGCAGCTGCACGGTGATGGGCCGCAGGCGCACCTGCACGATGTACACCGGCTTGTCCGTACTGTCGGCCATGGTGATGGGCACGGTGACGTGGCCCACGGAGCCCACCAGGATGGTGTCGGTCTTGAGCGCGCGCACCTCGAAGCTCCCGTCGGGCCGGCCGAAGGAGCCGCTGCGGGTGCGCTTGTTCACGATCATGAGGTCGTAGAACGCGCGGTCGGCCTCGCTGCTGGACACCTGGCCCCGGATGGTGATCAGGTCCTGGGCGAACAGCCCGCCTGCCATCGGCAGAAGCAGGAACAGCAACAGGGAGCGCAGGCGCATGGGCGGTAAAAGTAGCGGGCGCGGTGCAAGGGCTGTGCCACAAGTGGGAACGCTGAACGCTGAAGGCTGAAGGCTCAACGCTAAAGGCTGAACGTTGAACGCTAAAGGCTTAGCGCTGAAGGCTGAAGGCCGAAGGAACGTTTTGATGTGGTCAGGACGGCCATGCCTCCCGTTCAGCGTTTCGCGTTCAGCGTTCCAACTTCCCAAAAGGCGAAGGGCCGCCCCGCGAACGGAACGGCCCCTCATGGAAGGTCCTGTGCACCTGTAAGCCGGGTCCTGTTCCCCGCTTGCGCGGGGCCTCCGTCATTTATCTGGGATCCGCCTCACGACGGACCTCGATCGACCCACCCCCCGGGATTCGGGCGCGCGACCCTATCCGCTCCGAAGAGCGGACCCCGGTGTACATGGTCTTTCAGCCCGTGGGGTTTACCAAGCCGCCGATGTCGCCACCGGCGCTGGTGAGCTCTTACCTCACCTTTTCATCTTTTCCCGCCTTGCGACGGGTAGTTTCCCTTTCTGCGGCACTTTCCGTGACGGCCCCGTTCCCAGGGACGCCCCTTCCCGTTAGGAAGCACGGCACGCTATGCTGCCCGGACTTTCCTCCCCCCGCCCGAAGGCGGGAAGCGACGAAGCGGTGCACAGGATGTCAAGGAACGATGAACGCTGAAGGCTGAACGCTGAAGTGCGGTCACTGGGACGAAGGCAGGAACACCTCCGTTGCCCCGTTGCCGTAGCGGCGGGCGTCGGCATCGTGGAAGCGCACGCCCTCGTAGAACTGCAGCACCTTCCGCACCTCCTCCCGCAGCTTGCCCTCGCCCACCCCGTGGATCACGATCAGCGTCCGCTTCTTGTCGCGGATGGCCGTGTTCAACATCCGTTCGAAGTAGGCGATCTGGTACTCCAGCTTGTCGCCGGGTGCCATGTGCCGCTCGTTGTCCACCAGCTCGTGCAGGTGCAGGTCGATCTCCATCACGGCGGGATCCGGGCGCTTCACGGCCATCCTGGCCGGAGGTTCCGGCGCAATGCGACGCCCCTTGCGCTTCACCTTCCCTTCCCGCTCATCGTTGGCGGCCACCATGCCCACCTGGTGATCGGTGACCCGGCCCAGCACCTCGTCCACCCCCATGTGTACCTTCACCAGGGCGCTTTCCGGGTACGGCACTTCGAAGCCATCGTCGGTGAGCACCAGCACCTGATCACGCGGAAGCAGTTCAGCCACGACACCGCCCCCCACCTCGTTGATGAAGGACACCTTGTCGCCGACCTGCCAGCCCTTGCGCGCCATGCCGCAAAAATACGCCCTCCACGCCCTCTGCGCGGCCTTGCTGGCGCTCCTTCCCCTGCTCCTCAGTGGCCAGGTCTTCGTACAACCCGAACCTTACGGCGGCAACCAGGGGGTGAAGGACTTCCTGGAGGCCGAGATGCGCTTCCCGGAAACCGCACTGGCCGAGGAGGCGAAGGGTACCTCGGTGCTCATCTTCACCGTGAAACGCGACGGTACCCTGCAGGACCTCCGCATCTGGCAGTCGTTCCGGCCCGACTGCGACGCCGAGGCCCTGCGGTTGGGAGCCCTTGTCAGGTGGCACCCCGGCACCCTGGGCGGCATTCCTGCAGATGCCGAGCATTACCTGCGCGTGCCCTTCAACGCGAAGAAGTACGCCAAGGCCCGGGAGCGGGACCCCGGCTGCCCGCGCATCACAGCTCCTGACCTGGCTTCCGGTACCGCGCTTTACGATGTGAACAAGCTGGATACCACGGCCGTGCCTGAGGTGCCCGGTGGCATGATGGGACTGCCCGCGTATTTCCAACGGGAGATGCGCTATCCCGAGGACGCGCGCCGCAACGACATCCAGGGCCCCCTGAAGCTGGAGTTCGTCGTTGAGGCCTCGGGCGTGGTGAGCAACGCCGTCGCCCTGAAGGACCTGGGCGGGGGATGCACGGAGGAGGCCATCCGGATGGTGCGGGCCATCTGCTGGAAGCCCGGCATCAAGGATGGACGCCGCGTGCGCACGGTGGTGCCGGTGGAGATCCTGTTCCGTCTGCCCTGAACGGCCACGGCTACCTTCGCCGCATGAAGGAGCGCGGTCCCTGGAAGACCCTGAGCGAACGGGAGGTGTACAGCACCCCCTGGATCAGCGTGAGCCACCACGAGGTGATCGACCCCAGCGGTGCCGAGGGCATCTACGGGGTGGTGCACTTCCGCAACCTGGCCGTGGGCGTGGTGCCGCTGGATGCCGACGGGAACACCTGGATCGTGGGCCAGTACCGCTACCCCACCGGCACTTACAGCTGGGAGATCCCCGAGGGCGGCGGAAAGCGCGACGTGCCGCCGCTGGACAGTGCGAAACGCGAACTGCGCGAGGAGGCCGGCATCGAGGCGGCCACCTGGACCGAGGTGCTGCGCATGGACCTGAGCAACAGCGCCAGCGACGAGCATGCGGTGATCTACGTGGCGCAGGACCTCACCTTCTTCGAGCCCGAGCCCGACCACGACGAGGAGCTGGAGTTGCGGAAGCTTCCCTTCTCTGAACTCTTCGGCCTGGTGATGCGCGGCGAACTGCAGGACAGCCTGACCGTGGCCGCCGTGCTGAAGGTGGAACTGATGCTGCGCGAAGGCACGCTCCGCCTTCAGAAGTAGATCCCGTGGGCCAGCACCCGGCCGTTGCTGCGGAACTCCAGCGCCGGGGCCGGCACCTTGATGCAGTTCAGCGTGAACAGCACCGTGCGCAGGAAGGAGGACCGCGTGGGGATCTTCGTCAGGTCCACGTCCAGCGATAGGAAGTACTGCCGGAAGGGGTCCCCGTTCGCGGTGGTCGCATCGCCGGACTGGTACTGGGGGTAGGCGCTCACCATGCCCTCCGCCCCATAGCCGGCCGAAATGCACAACCAGGCAGGCAGGCGTGACCTCTTGGAAAAGGACCTGGGTGCCACGCTGAGCCAGTAGGTCTGTCCGTTGTAGTCCTTCAGCAGGCGCTCGGGCACGGTCTCCCCGAGGAGGTCCGGCCGCTGCTCCGCGAAGTGCGTGAGGTGCGCGGAGAACTTGGGCAGGATGCGCTGCTCGCCCCAGGCCAGGTCCTGCCCGATGAACAGGCCCGTGCCGGCCACGTTGGCGGCCATGTCCCACCAGCTGAAGCCCCAGCCTGCCGAACGCCCGTCCATCAACTCCACCCCCGTGAGGTAGACCAGACCGATGCCGCCGCCCACCCAGCGGGACACCCCCTCCGAAGTGCCACACCAGTCCAGCAGGCCCTTGCCGTATCGGCCCAGGGTGTAGGCGCTCCAGACGTGGCCAGCCTTGTCCATCTGGTACCATTCATCGCCGTCGTTGAAGGTCTGGAAGGGCACCTGCTCATATTGCTCGAACCAGGCCTGGTCCAGGGCCACGAGGGAACCGGTGATGGCCACACCGGCACCCGCTGCCACAGCGACCAACCGACCCGGGTGAGGCTCCTCCTCCGCGTCCTGCCCGCACGCGGCCATGGGAACAAGCCATAGGATCAACAGACCGGTCAGAACCTCGCGCATGCTGCTGGGCAACCTCTCAAAAGTAGCTGCGTCCCAAGGACAAAGGTTGACCTCGGGTGCTGGAGGGTCGTATTTTTGGGTTCCCCCAGGTACGGCACCACGGGAGCAGGTTGGTTATGCGCTTGGCAACGGGTTTTGGGCTGGTCCTCCTGATGGCAGGACCTACAGGAGCGTTCTGCGGACCCGTGGACACGGAGTTGGTGCGCACACCGGGGTTCGTAGCCGGTGAGAACGGCACCTTCCTCCTTGCTGGAAATGAGGGGGTGGACCACATCCTTGACCAGGCCAGGTCGCTCGCGATCCGGGATGGCCTTCCCCTCTTGGGTGAACTTGGAACGGAGGTACTTTCCGTGGGCCGTTCAGGGCATGGGGCCGCTCCTTCCACTGCGGTCCTCGAAAGCGCCGCGCCGCATCGGCTGGTCTGGGACCTTGGCACCTTGAAGGTGGAATACCTGGCCGAAGCGGGTCGCCTTCGACAGAACCTCTGGGTCATGCAACGCCCCGCCGGTGAAGGCAGGCTGGAGGTGACCTTGGACCTTCGCACGGACCTGGAGGCCTTCCAGGCCGCCTCCGATGTCATCATGTTCCGCGATGACAAGGCCCGCACGGTGTTCGAATACCAGGACCTCCTCGTGACCGATGCGAGAGGCGAGCAGCTGACGGCAGGCATGCGGTTGGAACAGGGTCCGGAAAAGGAGACACGTCTCGTACTCTGGGTCGATGACCCCAACGCGGCCTATCCCGTGTTGATCGACCCCATCGTGAGCACGCCCTCGGTGTCCTTGATCGCCACGCAGATCGGGGCCACCATGGGTCAATCCGTGGCATCGGCCGGCGATCTGAACGGCGACGGGTACAGCGACCTGGTGGTGGGCCTCCCCGGTACCGACCTCGGGCAGACCGACGAAGGCGCGGCCTACGTCTATTACGGAGGACCTTCGGGTATCCCGACCACTCCGGACGTCATCATCCAATCGAACGTGGCCACCGCCCAGCTCGGGTTCAGCGTGAGCACGGCCGGCGATGTGAACGGGGATGGCTACTCGGACCTGGCCGTCGGGGCGTGGCGCTGGCAGAGCACCGGTGCCGAACTGCGGGAAGGGGCCGTGTTCGTGCACTACGGTTCGGCCACGGGGATCTCTGCCACACCGGATGTGATCCTTCAGACCGACCACGCAGGGGATTTCATGGGGGTCAGTGTGGCCTGTGCCGGTGATGTGAACGCCGACGGGTACAGCGACATCATCGCGGGTGGCCACGTGGCCAACTATGGACAAACGGAGGAAGGCGCCGCGTTCATTTTCCTCGGAGGCCCTGCCGGCATCTCCACCACCTATGCCAACCGCCTGGAAAGGAACCGGTCGTTCACCCAGTTCGGCCGCGCCGTGGCCGGAGCCGGGGACCTGAACGGCGATGGGTACAGCGATGTGGTGGTGGGTGCGCACAACTACAACAATGCGGTGACGGATGATGGTGCGGCATTCGTGTATTACGGTGGGCCGTCCGGCATCAGCGGAGGTCTCAATGCAGCACCCGATGTCCAATTGTTCGGCGACCCGATCGCGGATGCTTCGCTGGGCTGGAGCGTGGGCTGTGCCGGCGACCTGAACGGCGATGGATACAGCGAACTCGCCGTCGGTGCCTATAAGAGCAACAATGGGCAGAGCGAGGAGGGGCTCGTCCACCTGTACTACGGATCGGCCACGGGTGTGGCCGCCACACCGGACGTGGTCCTCGAATCGAACCAGGCGGACGCCTGGTTCGGCAGGGCCGTGGGCACCGCCGGGGACCTGGATGGGGACGGGTACTCCGAACTGGTGGTGGGCGCTCCTCATTGGACCAGCGGGCAGCCCTTGGAGGGCGCCGTCTTCATCTATTACGGCGGGCCGGCGATGATCTCGGCACCACAGGACCAGCGCATCGAACGGAATTCCTCCGGAGCCAATCTCGGTGAGTGCGTGATCACGGCCGGCGACCTGAACGGTGACGGCATCAGTGAGTTGGTGATGGGTGCCCCGCTCTACGGGAACGGTGGTGCCGCCTTCGTTCACGAGGGCAGGACGATCGCCGTGTCGAATTCCCCTTCCGACTTCCACGACGGCATCGTTGCCGGGGAAGCCCGGGGAAGCACCGTGGCCACTGCCGGCGACGTGAACGGCGATGGATACACGGACGTCCTGATCGGGGCTCCGTCCGCCGCCTCCGGAGGTGTGCTGCATGTGTTCTACGGGACCTCCACCGGACTCCCGGCCGCACCCGACCTGTCCATCACGGGTGCTTCGGTCGGCGCATCCCCCGGGTTCGCCACCGACGCCTGTACCGCGGGCGATGTGAACGGGGATGGCTATGCGGACGTGATCGCGGGGGCTCCGGCGAGCGGTCCGGGAAGGGCGCTGGTGTTCATGGGTTCACCGGGAGGACTGGCATCCTCACCGGCCGTAACGCTCACCCACGCCATCGGGCAGTTCGGCCGTTCGGTCTCCTCCGCCGGAGATATCGATTCCGACGGATATGGGGATGTGATCGTCGGGAGCAACGGCAACGGGGCCGTCGTTTTTCGTGGCGGTCCGGGGGGCGTCATCACCACGCCCCACCAGGTGCTCACCGGAGCTTCCGTCGGTCATGACGTGTGTACGGCCGGTGATGTGAATGGTGATGGGTATTCGGACGTGGCCGCCACCCAACGGGCGGGGATCGATGCCGCCGTGGTCTGGTACGGTTCCGATACCGGACTGGTGGACGCGGTCCGTGTGGCCATTCCCATTCCCTCCAATTCCGGTGCCGGCCAGGCGCTCCTCGGCGCAAGCTGTGTGGCCGGAGGCGGTGATGTGAACGGGGACGGGTTCGATGAACTGGTCCTTGGCCTGCCGGATTGGGAGAACAGCGCGGGAACTCCGGACGAGGGCTGCGCCCTGGTCCATTATGGCAGCTCCTCGGGCATACAGACCACCGGTGCATCGACCCTCCAGAGCAATCAGGCGAACGCCAACATGGGTGCGGCCGTGGCGGCCGCCGGCGACATGAACGGGGATGGGTACGCGGACCTGTTGATCGGTCTTCCCCTGTACGACCAGACGCTGACGGACGAAGGTCATGCCCGCCTGCATCTGGGACGAAACCCGACCATCACGCCCTCGGCCGCAGCCACCATCCGTGGCGCGGAGACCGGTGCCGAACTGGGCCTGGCCGTGGCCGGTGCCGGGGATGTGAACGGGGACGGCTACAGCGACATCCTGGTGGGCGCTCCCTTGTTCGACAGCGGCGCTGCGGACGCCGGGCGCACCGTCTTCGGCTACGGCAACGAAGGCGGGAACATCGACCGGCTGACGCGACAGTACCAGGCCGATCTGGTGAACCCGCTGGCCACGAACTGCATGGACTTCGCCGATCCGGACCATTTCGGCATCGGACACTTCGCCCGCAGCCCCATCCAGCGGAACGCGGTACGGATGCACTGGGAGGTGGTCTTCGAGGGGCAGGCGTTCTCCGGCAGCCCGATCACCTCGGGACAAGGCAACACGGGGGTGTCCGCTGCCGCCATCGATATCGGTGCCGGCGGAACGGAGATCAAGCAGCTCATCTACAAAACGCCCAATTTCATCCGTTACAAATGGCGGGTGAGGCTGGAGTATGACAAGGCCAAGCTGATCGATGGCCAGCCGTTCAGCCGCTGGTTCTATGGCTACGCCAGCGGTTATGGGGACATCGGAGTCCTGCCCGTGGAGCTCCTGACCATCGCCGCCGCCGAGGAAGGTGCCGTCAACCGGGTGTCCTGGGCCACCGCCACCGAGTCCAACAGTTCGGTGTTCGAGGTCGAACGCAGCATGGATGGCAGCACGTTCGAGCACATCGGCACGGTTCCAGCGGCGGGCAACAGCCTCCAGACGATCGACTACGCGTTCTTCGACGATGACCCGGGTGCTCTGACCTACTACCGCCTGCGCATGGTGGACCATGACGGGACCTGGGAGCATTCGCCCATGGTCAGCATTTTCCGGAGATCCGGTGTCGGCGGGCACGTATTCCCTGTTCCTGCCGTGAACGTGGTGTACGTACCACTTCCCGACCTTCCGATGGGCGGCTCGGCGGACCTGCTGGACGGACTGGGCCGACGCGTCCGCTCCTGGGAATTGTCCCCCGCCACTTCAGCGCGATCGGAGGAGTTCCGGATCGGGGACCTGCCGGCCGGCAGCTACACGATGCAGGTGCTCGGCAAGGACGGGCACGTGCTGAAGCTGGCCCGGGTGGTGAAGCAGTAGGTCAGGCCCCGATGGCCTTGCGACAGGCGTCGAGGATCTTCCTGGCACCTTCCAGCGTGCGGCTCTCCGCATAGCAGCGCAGCACCGGCTCGGTGCCGCTGGCCCTGATCATCAGCCACTGCTCGTCGTCGAAGTGGAACTTGAAGCCGTCGATGGTCTCGACGCTGCGCACCTCCAGGTCGCCGAACCGATCGAACGCATTGCTGCGGCACTTCTCCAGCACCTCCTGCTTCAACGCCTCGCTGATGTGCAGGTCGTCCCGGTCGTAGCTGAACGGCCCCACGATGGCGTAGACCTCATCGATCAGTTCGTCCAGCGTCTTGCCGCTGCGCGCCATGAACTCCCAGATGGTGAGCCCCATCCAGATGCCGTCCCGCTCGGGGATGTGGCCCTTGATCGCGATGCCACCGCTCTCCTCGCCGCCGAGCAGCACGTCCTCCTCGATCATGATCCCGCAGATCCACTTGAAGCCGATCTTGACCACCTGGTACTCGAGCCCGTAGTGCTCGCACAGCTTCTTCACCTTGGGCGTGGCGCTGAAGGCCACCACCACCTTGCCGGTGTACTGCTTGTACTTCACCAGGTAATGGATCAGCAGCAGGATGATGTGGTGGGAGTCGATGAACTCGCCGCGGCCGTTGTACAGCCCGATGCGGTCGGCGTCGCCGTCCGTGGCCAGGCCGCACTGGATGCCCTCCTTCGGGATCAGCGTGCTGAACTCCTGCAGGTTCCGGTGGATGGGCTCGGGCGCCTGGCCCATGAACGACGGGTTGTACTCACAATGCACCAGACGTGTGTCGGGCAGGATCCTCGGCAGCACCCGCTGCCCGGCTCCGTACATGGCGTCGTACCCCAGCTTCAAGCCGCTCGCCTTGATCGCGTCCAGGTCGAAGTTGGCCTTCACGTGGTCCACGAACATCGTCTCCAGGTCCACTTCCTGGAGGAGGCCCTTGCCGGCCGCGGCCTTCAGGTCGATCCCGGCGAGGTCCAGGCCATGGGCTTCGGGGATCATGTCCTCGATCTCCTGCACATGTTCGGGGATCAGCGGTCCGCCGTAGTGTCCCTTCAGTTTGTAGCCGTTGTAGGCGGGCGGGTTGTGGCTGGCCGTGATGATGACGCCCATGCTGGCGTTCAGCTGATGGGCGCCCAGGGAGACCATGGGCGTGCTCACGAAGTCGCGCGCGATGTGCACACGGATGCCGGCGTTCACGAACACCTTGGCGGCGGCCTCGGCGAAGAGCTCCCCTGCAAAACGGCAGTCGTGCCCCACCACGATGGAGGGGTCCTCAGGGAAGCGTGCCTTCACCCATTCGGCGACCGCCACGCTCACGCGCGCCACGTTGTCCTCCGTGAACTCCCGGGCGATGATCGCCCGCCATCCGTCCGTTCCGAACTTGATCTTCGTCATCCTGCTAGCTGTTGACCGTGCGAAAATAGGATCCCCCTTTTACGCCGGGATGTCCTGCGGGTTATGCGCCGCTCACCGATAGATCCGACGGGCGTTCAAGGCACGCTGATAGCGCCGGGCGTTCCGGAGGTGCTCCGCGTAGCTCTTCGCGAAGTCGCTGTACCCGCTGAAGTCGTCGCGGGCACAGAAGTAGAGGTAGTCGTGCCGCTCGGCGTTCAACACCGCATCGATGTTCCGCGGCTCCGGCATGTTGATGGGCCCGGGCGGTAAACCCGCATGGGTGTATGTGTTGTAGGGAGAATCGACGAGCTTGTCCTTGTCCAGGATCCTGGAAACGCTGTCCAACCCCAACGCGAACTTGAGGGTGGGATCGGCCTGCAGGGGCATCCCGATGCGCAACCGGTTCAGGTACACCCCCGCGATCCGGGGGGCCTCGTCCGGTTTGATGGTCTCCGCCTGCACGATGCTGGCCAGCGTGCTCACCTCCACCGGCGATAGACCGAGCCTTGCGGCCTTCTCCGTACGGGCACCCTCCCAGAACGCATCATGCTCGCGTGCCATGCGCTCCACGAAGGCCGCCGGCGTGGTGGTCCACCAGAACTCGTAGGTATTGGGGAGGAAGAGGGAGATGGAGGTCTCCGGGCCCAGCTCGTGTTCCCTCATCAGGGTCGTATCCCTCAGGGCCTCCAGCAAGGCCAGCGAATCAGGTTCCAGGTAGCGCGCCACCCGGCCGGCCAGTTCGTCCAGGGTGCGCACGTTGGTGAAGGTGACGCGCACCGGGTCCTGTTCACCCCTGCGCAGCCGCAACACCAGGTCGTTGATCGAAGTGCCCGGTTCCACCACATAGCGGCCGGGTCTGGGGCTGCTGAACTTCCGCAGTTCGGCCCAACGCCGGAAAAAGGCCACGTCCTCCACCAGCCTCTGGGCCTGCAGGGTGTCCACCAACCCATCAAGGTCGCCCCCGGTCGGTACCAGGACCACGCGTGGAGCACCTTCACCGGTCCCAGTGGCCGCATTGGCCTTCCGCCAGACCCACCAGACCGCGGCGCCGGCCACGATCGCCATCAGCAGCAGAAACAGCACAAGCCGGCGCAGGACCTTCATCGGACTCCCTCCCATTCACCGGTGAACACGCGGCGCACCGGACCGGACAGGAAAACGTGTTCGAAACCACCATCGGCACTCGCCCGTGCTTCCACCCGGAGTTCGCCACCGGGCGCCTTCACGGCCACACCCTCCTGATCGGTGCTCCTTCCGAGGTAGCTGAGCGCGGCGGCCGTGACGCCCGTGCCACAGCTCAGGGTCTCGTCCTCCACCCCGCGCTCGTACGTGCGCATGTGCACCACGCCGTCCCGCAATGCCGTGAAGTTCACGTTCACCCCGGCCTTGGCGAACCGCTCGTTGTACCGCCACTTCCGCGCTTCGGGAACAAGGTCCACCAAGGAGGGATCAGGCACTTCCACGATCAGGTGGGGTGAACCGGTGTCCAACAGCAGCACGCCCTCATCGATCCGCTCGGGAGCCACCACCGGACGCATGGCGATGCGCACCAGTCCGTCCGACCAGCCACCTTCATGCTCCCCATCGATGGCCGTGAACCGCACGGTCCCACGCTCACCGGTCCAGGCCGACCAGGCCGCGTAGGCACAGCGGCTGCCGTTGCCACAGAAGCTGCTGCTCGCGTCCGGATTGAAGAACGCCATGTGATAGGCGGTGCCTTCCACACGTGGGGCCTGCACCAGGATCAGTCCGTCCGACCCGATGCCAAAATGGCGATCGCACAATCGTTTCACGAACTCGGGATGGATGCCGCTCCAATGACCTTCGCGGTCGTCGATCACCACGAAGTCATTGCCGGTGCCCTCCCACTTCTCGAAACGCAGCGCGTCCATGCCTGCAAAGATGGCCCCGCACGCGCATGCGCCTCTGAGCACGATCAACAAAAATTAACGGCGTTGCCCGTAACGACGGGGCTGTCAGATCGTTCCTTCGATGTGCCTGGGCATGATGCTTGCAGGCCTTGGACCAACACCATGAAGACCATGAACCGATTCCTGCTCCCTCTGGGTGGTGCCCTGGCCGGTGCCCTGCTGGCCTTGTGGGCGCACGACCGTTATTCCGATCCGAACATCCAATACGTCGACCAGGCCACTCCTGCGGCCGAGGTGCGCTATGTCCATCTGCCTGCCGGTGAAGGAGGCACCTTCGAGGCACCGGACTTCACGGTGGCCGCGGAGCGCACGGTGAACGCCGTGGTGCACGTGACCACCGAGGCCCTGGTGCAGACGCGCGACCCCTTCATGGACTTCTTCTGGGGGTACCGCGCACCGCAGATGCAGCCGCGGCGTGGTGCAGGCAGCGGGGTCGTGATCACGGATGACGGCTACATCGTGACGAACAACCACGTGGTGGAGGGTGCCGACAAGATCCAGGTGCACCTGAACGACCGGCGCATGTACGAGGCGCGGGTGATCGGCCGCGACCCGAGCACGGACATCGCCTTGATCAAGATCGACGGGGATGACCTGCCCACCCTCGGTTTCGGCAACAGCGATGAGGTACGGGTGGGCGAATGGGTGCTGGCCGTGGGCAACCCCATGAACCTGACGAGCACCGTCACCGCCGGCATCGTGAGCGCCAAGGCCAGGAACATCAACCTCCTGCAGTACGACCCGGGACGCGACATCTTCCCGATCGAATCCTTCATCCAGACCGATGCTGCGGTGAACCCCGGCAACAGTGGCGGTGCGCTGGTGAACGCACACGGTGAGCTGGTGGGCATCAATACCGCCATTGCCAGCACCACGGGTTCCTATGCCGGCTACTCCTTCGCCGTGCCGGCCAACATCGTGCGGAAGGTCACCAGCGACCTGCTCGAGTTCGGCGCCGTGCAGCGGGCCTACATCGGCGTCAGCATACGGGACATCGATCAGGCGCTCGCGCGGGAGATCGGCATGGACCGCATCCGGGGAGTTTACGTGAACGGGCTCACGGAGGACGGCGCCGCCGAGCAGGCGGGCATCGAAGCGGGCGACGTGATCGTGAAGGTGGCCAGCATCCCGGTGGACAACGTGCCCCAGCTGCAGGAGCAGGTCGGCAAGTTCCGCCCTGGCGACCAGGTCGCGGTGACCATTCTCCGGGACGGGCGCGAGCAGGTGCGGAACGTGCAACTGCGCAGCCGGGACGGTGCCACCGAAGTGGTCGCCGATGCCGGAGACAAGGCCGTGGTGGTGCTGGGTGGCGAACTGGCGCGGGCCGACGCCGAGGAGCTCAAGGCCCTTGACCTGGAGCACGGGGTGAAGGTGCGCCGCGTGAACGGCGGAAAGCTCCGCAGCAGCGGCATCCGCGAAGGCTTCATCATCACGCGGATCGACCAGGAACGTGTGCGCGACCCGAAGGACATCGAACGGCTGCTGCAAGGGAAGTCGGGAGGTGTGCTGGTGGAGGGCATCTACCCGAACGGCATGAAGGCCTACTACGGCCTTGGCATGTAACCATACTGGATCTCAGAGGCATCCGGATCCCCGGCGCGCAGGCGTGAGGCCGTCTTGCCGCGCACGTGCCGGGGGCCGTACCTTTGTGGGCCGGAACGCACCCTGACTTGTCAGAAAAGCACTTCCGGGAACCAGCTCAACCACTCATCCAACACCCCCGACGCCCGTGACCAGCAGGATGCGCCAACTCAAGATCACCAAGTCGATCACCAACCGGGAGAGCCAGTCGCTCGACAAGTACCTGCAGGAGATCGGCAAGGAAGGCCTGATCACCGCGGACCAGGAGGTGGAGCTGGCCCGGCGCATCAAGGAGGGCGACAACCTGGCCCTGGAAAAGCTGGTGAAGGCCAACCTGCGCTTCGTGGTGTCGGTGGCCAAACAGTACCAGAACCAGGGCCTGAGCCTGCCCGACCTGATCAACGAGGGCAACCTCGGACTGATCAAGGCCGCTCAGCGGTTCGATGAGACCCGCGGCTTCAAGTTCATCAGCTACGCGGTGTGGTGGATCCGCCAGAGCATCCTGCAGGCGCTGGCCGAGCAGAGCCGCATCGTGCGCCTGCCGCTGAACCAGGTGGGATCGCTGAACAAGATCAACAAGGCCTTCGCCAAGCTGGAGCAGGAGTACGAGCGCCCGCCCAGCGCAGAGGAACTCGCCGCCCTGCTGGACCTTCCGCCCGAGAAGGTCGCCGACACCATGAAGGTGAGCGGCCGCCACATCAGCATGGACGCGCCCTTCGTGGAGGGCGAGAGCAACTCGCTGCTCGATGTGCTGCCGAACACCGACAGCCAGCCGGCCGACCGCATGCTGCTCAACGAATCGCTGAGCAAGGAGATCGAGCGGGCCCTGAGCACCCTCACCGAGCGGGAACGCGACGTGGTGAAGCTCTTCTTCGGCATCGGCATCAACCACGGCCTCACGCTGGAGGAGATCGGCGCCAAGTTCGACCTCACCCGGGAGCGCGTGCGCCAGATCAAGGAGAAGGCCATCCGCCGCCTGCGCCACACCTCGCGCAGCAAGCTGCTGAAGGCCTATCTCGGCTGAACCGTCACCGAACCAAATTTCCCGTCCCTTCCCCATGGAGACCCTGGAAGCCAAGACCGGCTACGAGGCCGGATTGAAGGATTACGTGGACCGCGAGAAGGCCGCCGTGCGCATCCTGAACGCGGTCGGCCGACTCATGTACGAGAAGAGCGTGGAGCTGGTGTTCTTCCGGAACCACCTGCTCGATGTCACCATCTCCGAGGTGATCAACCTCTTCGACTACGCGGAGAAGGTCGTGCGCAAGCCCATCGACATCTACGCCTCGGCCGACATCGCGGAGGCCATGCTGGAGATGGACCTGGCCCCTTCCAAGATCGACATCGGGCGCCTGACGCACGAGTACCTGACCGCCCAGCCCAAGCCCTCCAGCGTGGGCGACTTCCTCGGGAACGTCCTGAAAGGCTTCATCGGGGAGGACAAGCACACCTTTGAACCGCAGGACGTGGTGCTCTACGGGTTCGGCCGCATCGGCCGGATCGCCGCCCGCGAACTGGTGAAGCAGGCCGGCAAGGGTCAGCAGCTGCGCCTGCGCGCGATCGTGACCCGGAGCAACAGCGACGAGGAGATCATCAAGCGTGCCGCCCTCCTGCGCAACGACTCGGTGCACGGCACCTTCCGGGGTACGGTGATCGAGGACCTGGAGAACAAGGCCTTGATCATCAACGGTCAACGCGTGTACATGATCGCCTCTCCCGCACCGGAAGAGATCGACTACACCGCCTACGGGATCCACAATGCGTTGATCATCGACAACACCGGGGCCTTCACCAAGCGTCCCGACCTGGAGCGCCACCTGAAGGCCAAGGGTGCAGGCAAGGTGCTGCTCACGGCCCCCGGAAAGGAGGTGCCGAACATCGTGTACGGCATCAACCACAAGGACCTGGACATCGAGAACGAAAAGGTCTTCAGCGCAGCCAGCTGCACCACCAACGCCATCAGCCCTGTGCTGAAGGTCCTGGAGGACCAGATAGGCATCGAGAAGGGCCACATCGAAACGGTCCACGCCTACACCAACGACCAGAACCTGCTGGACAACTTCCACAAGAAGCCCCGCCGGGGTCGCAGTGCCGCCATCAACATGGTGATCACCAGCACCGGGGCCGGCAGCGCCGTCACCAAGGCCATCCCGAGCCTGAAGGACAAGCTCACTGCCAACGCGGTGCGCGTGCCCACCCCCAACGGATCGCTGGCCATCATGAACCTGACGCTGAAGCGCCCGGTATCCCGCGATGAGGTGAACGACATGGTGCGCCATGCCGCCCTGAACGGCGAGCTCGTGAACCAGATCCACTACCAGATCGACCCCGAGCTGGTTAGCAGCGACATCATCGGTGATACCTGCTGCAGCGTGTTCGACAGCAACGCCACCATCGTGGGCCCCGATGGCCGCAACGTGGTGGTGTACGCCTGGTACGACAACGAGTTCGGCTACACCAAGCAGGTGATCCGCCTGGCCAAGCACCTGACCAAGGTGCGCCGCCTGATCTACTACTGAGCAGCTTCGTCCGCCACGTAGAAGCCCCGCCCGTGCGGGGCTTTTGCTTATCCCCTTGGTCCGCTGCTGGTGGATCCGGGGCCTTGGTCACGAACTAAAGGGCGCCCAAGGGGAAAGCCTGGGAAGGCCGCCTGGCGGTCCCTGAACGGATCCCGCCACATTTCCCAGGACCGATGACCTGGCTTCGCTGCGGCCATGCCGCCAGCTACCGGAACTCGCTGCGACACACCACCTGCAGGGTGCATCATCACACGGACTTCGGACCGCTCACCTGCGTGTCAGGTCCCGGCCGGACCTTGATCTCCTGAGCGATCAGCCCGTGATATCGCCCGAGGCAAGGCTTCCGCGCCAGATGGTCCGACGGATCCGTTCCGGCAGCTGAAGCCCCTTCCTTCCCACCCCCATCCACCAGAAAAGGAACGGCCCCCTTCCGATCGGAAGGGGGCCGTTGCCCTTTACTTGGGTCGGTCAGCTCACTGCCGCACCATGCGTTGGGTGAACAACATGTCGTTCACACGCAGGTTCACCAGATACAGTCCGGGAGCCAGGTCGGATCCCAGGTCGATGGTGTGGTTGAACACATCACCCCGGTTATCCAGCTCCTGTGCGAAGACGCGCTTGCCGAACATGTCGTGGATGTCGATGGTGATGTTCTGCATCTCCTCGCCAAGGCCATCCAGCTTCAGGTAGATGACCTCGCCCCGGTTCGGGTTCGGCCAGAGCACGAAGTTGGTGGCGGCGCCCTCATTGAAGACGACATCACGCATCTGGGCCACGCCGATCCCGCTGTTGAGGCGGATCACACAGGCCTGTCCGAAGGCCGTGTAGTTGCCACCCACCAGGGCGCGCACGCGCACGTTCAGGTCCAGGTCGGCCGGGACCGGATTGGTGACCAGCACCGTGGGCCGCAGGCTCTGAGTGGTGCTGAACACACGGCGGGAGTAGGTGCCATGCGGATCGAACATCCAGAACTGATACCCGGAGGCACCAGGCTGGGCAGAAGCATAGATCTGCGTCGAGTTGGCGTAGACCAGATCGGTCCGGTCACACCAGCTGGAGATCAGGCTCTGGCTGCTCAGCGGCAGGCAGAAGTCCGTACCGTTCGCCGTCTGGCTGACGGAACCGAACAACCCATTGGCCGTGATGATCCGACGCGACTGGGAGTCGTACAGCGTGTAGCCTCCATCGGCGATGCCATTGCCACCGGCGTCCAGGACGACCAGTTCGTAGCAGGTCTGCACCAAGGGGAAGGTCTCGGTGATCACCGTGCCACCCTGACCATCGGCGTAGGGGCCACCGGATTGGATCACCTGAGTGCCCGTTTCATCACGGATCTCCCAGGTGGTCTCGCTGCCCTGGTCGTCCAAGGTGATCTCCAGGGTCACCAGTTCACTGCCGGCAGGAATACCGACGCAGTTGCAGTTGGCATCCCAGGTATCGCCCACCGTGTTGATGTCGCCATCGTCGCAGGTGGTGCCAGGCAGGGCGCTGCCGCCGGGCACGCCCAGGCAGTCGTCCACCAGGCCGCCGGTGCAGTTGCAGTTGGCGTCCCAGGTCTCACCCGTGGTGTTCGGGTCGCCATCGTCGCAGGCGGTGCCAGGGAGGGCGCTGCCGCCGGGCACGCCCAGGCAGTCGTCCACCAGGCCGCCGGTGCAGTTGCAGTTGGCATCCCAGGTCTCACCCGTGGTGTTCGGGTCGCCATCGTCGCAGGCGGTGCCAGGCAGGGCGCTGCCGCCGGGCACGCCCAGGCAGTCGTCCACCAGGCCGCCGGTGCAGTTGCAGTTGGCATCCCAGGTCTCACCCGAGGTGTTCGGGTCGCCGTCGTCGCAGGCGGTGCCGGGCAGGCGCTGCCGCCGGGAACGCCAGGCAGTCGTCCACGGCCGCCGGTGCAGTTGGTTGGCTCAGGTCTCACCGGTGTTCGGGTCGCCGTCGTCGCAGGCGTGCGGCAGGGCGCTGCCGGCCGCCAGGCAGTCGTCCACCAGGCCGCCGGTGCAGTTGCAGTTCGCATCCCAGGTCTCACCCGAGGTGTTCGGGTCGCCGTCGTCGCAGGCGGTGCCAGGGAGGGCGCTGCCGCCGGGCACGCCCAGGCAGTCGTCCACCAGGCCGCCGGTGCAGTTGCAGTTGGCGTCCAGGTCTCACCCGAGGTGTTCGGGTCGCCATCGTCGCAGGCGCGGTGCCGGGCAGGGCGCTGCCGCCGGGCACGCCCAGGCAGTCGTCCACCAGGCCGCCGGTGCAGTTGCAGTTCGCATCCCAGGTCTCACCCGAGGTGTTCGGGTCGCCATCGTCGCAGGCGGTGCCGGGCAGAGCGCTGCCGCCGGGCACGCCCAGGCAGTCGTCCACCAGGCCGCCGGTGCAGTTGCAGTTGGCATCCCGGTCTCACCGGTGTCTCCCTCGTCGCAGGGGTGCCGGGGCTGCCAGGCACAGCAGTCGTCCCAGGCCGCCGGTGCGTTGCAGTTGGTCCCAGGTCTCACCCGAGGTGTTCGGGTCGCCGTCGTCGCAGGCGGTGCCAGGAGGGCGCTGCCACCGGGCACGCCCAGGCAGTCGTCCACCAGGCCGCCGGTGCAGTTGCAGTTGGCATCCCAGGTCTCACCCGAGGTGTTCGGGTCGCCATCGTCGCAGGCGGTGCCAGGAGCGCTGCCCGCAGGCGTCGTCAAGGCCGCCGGTTGTTGGCATCCGCTCAGGTTCTCGTCGTCAGGGTGCGAGCGCTGCCGCCGGGCACGCCCAGGCAGTCGTCCACCAGGCCGCCGGTGCAGTTGCAGTTCGCATCCCAGGTCTCACCCGAGGTGTTCGGGTCGCCATCGTCGCAGGCGGTGCCAGGCAGGGCGCTGCCGCCGGGCACGCCCAGGCAGTCGTCCACCAGGCCGCCGGTGCAGTTGCAGTTGGCATCCCAGGTCTCACCCGAGGTGTTCGGGTCGCCATCGTCGCAGGCGGTGCCAGGGAGGGCGCTGCCGCCGGGCACGCCCAGGCAGTCGTCCACCAGGCCGCCGGTGCAGTTGCAGTTGGCATCCCAGGTCTCACCCGAGGTGTTCGGGTCGCCGTCGTCGCAATCCTGACCGGGAAGGGCAGGTCCACCAGCGTTGCCTTCGCAGTCGATCAGCTGGCCCACACAGTTGCAGTTCGCATCCCAGGTATCGTTACCCGTGGTGCTCAGGCCATCGTCGCAGGTGGTGCCCGGGAGGGCGGTGCCGCCGGCGGTGCCTTCGCAGTCGATCAGCTGGCCCACGCAGTTGCAGTTCGCGTCCCAGGTGTCGTTGCCCGTGGTGCTCAGGCCATCGTCGCAGGTGGTGCCCGGGAGGGCAGTGCCACCGGCGGTGCCTTCGCAGTCGATCAGCTGGCCCACGCAGTTGCAGTTCGCATCCCAGGTGTCGTTACCCGTGGTGCTCAGGCCATCGTCGCAGGTGGTGCCCGGGAGGGCGGTGCCACCGGCGGTGCCTTCGCAGTCGATCAGCTGGCCCACACAGTTGCAGTTCGCATCCCAGGTGTCGTTACCCGTGGTGCTCAGGCCATCGTCGCACGTGGTGCCCGGGAGGGCGGTGCCACCGGCGGTGCCTTCGCAGTCGATCAGTTCGCCCACGCAGTTGCAGTTCGCATCCCAGGTGTCGTTGCCCGTGGTGCTCAGACCATCGTCGCAGGAGGTCCCCGGAAGAGCCGAACCGCCTATGGTCCCTTCGCAGTCAGCGCTGCAGCTGCCGTTCAGGACCGGACCACCTTGAATGGTTCCAGTGACCTCTCCCGGGACGCCCAGGCTCACGAAGAAATCCTTGTTGTTGGCCCCCGTGAACCCGTCGTTCACGATCTCAAAAGAGGCGCAACCCGTGACCCCGGAAATGGGGATGCGCGCATAGGGCGCCCATTGGTTGGCCGGGAACGAACAGCCAGCGGGAAATGCGCTGGCGGAGATCGTGTTATAGGTCTGATACCGGAACCCGTTGTCGTCGATCTCGCCGTCCGGGGATTCACTACAAAGCGCGCCCTGGAACATGCAGAAGGGCACTCCGAACGCGAACTGGTCCGCGGCACCAATGGCACCACCTTCGGCGGCCGACCAGCGGATCGTGAAGGTCACGTTGGTCAGTCCATCCTGTGAATCCCAGTCCCCATCGGGCCTGAGCTGCACTTCAATGGTGTTGTTGCCGACATCGACCAGTTGGATATCCATGGTGGATATATCCGACTGTGCCGAAGCAGGGCTTGCAGGCCAGGCGAGAGCCGCGACCAGCGGTAGGGACGCCAAAAGGCGCCATCGTAGAGTCGTCCTGTTCGTCATGGGTTAGGGTTGAAGAAGCTTGAGTCGGAAAGGTACACGATCCTTTTGATCAGGGAAGCTGTTGGGTCCTGGTGTTCGTCGGGACCACTCCACCGATGTTCGTCAGGATGGGGTCACGGTCGTTACCGGCGCCGGTGTACTTCACCAGGCCGTCCATGTTCACGTCGTTCACGGTGTAACCAGAAGCAGTTGCGGTCGGCACCACACCACCGATCTCCGTTAGGATGGGGTCACGGTCGTTGGAGCCGCCGGTGTATTTCAGGTTGGCATCCGCCACGGTGTTACCCGCCCAAAGGGCCCTGACAGCACCGATGGACTTGCGGGCCTCCACGCCCCAGGTCTGCGTGCCTGCCACGCTCAGGTCAAGCACGGCGGCTGTTCCCGAGAGGGCCACTGGCGAGGCGGTCATGCACCCCAGGTGGTTGCGGTGCCTGATGGCGACATGATAGTTGCCATCGGCCACTCCGAAGGCCACCGGCCGCACGCCATCCAGTTCGGTCACCTGTCCGTCGCGCCGGATCAGGGCCGGGCGCCTGGCCACGATCACCGAAGGATCGACGGCATCCCGGAGCTCCAGGACCACCCAGTCCACGATGGCCTCGGTGCCCGTGACGGCAAGTACATCCGCGGCCAGGGTCCGGGTGAGGTCGGCGCCGATGCCAGCCAGCCCAAGAGCGGTGTAGGGCTCGTCCAGCGGGATCAGACCGGCCGCACCGAGATCGTTGTCCATCGTCACCCCATTGAACGGCCCTTCCAGGAAGGCCTTCATGGCCACCACCCCGCTGGTGGTGCTGCCTTCCTCCAGGTCGATCCATTGATCCGCCGCCACCTCGTACATGCGATCCACGGCACCGCTGGGCCAGGTGATGATGGCGGAATCCGCCTTCTGCTCAGTGCCCAACCCGAAGTGGCAGGTGAAGGAGCAGACGATGCCATAGCTCTCACCGGCGCGTACCTCCCGGATCTGGGTTCCCCAGGGACCGTAGAGGGTCACGCGTGCGCCCACACCATCCGGGTTGCTCTCCACACCATGCAGGTCGAAGTTCAGGAAGTGGTTCGCGTTCCCGTCGTTCAGGTAGAGCTCATCGTCCCTGGTGCTGCTAGGGGTCACATAACCACTTCCATAGGAGCCGTAGATATCGATAAACCCGTCGTGGTTCAGATCGCCAGTAGCGAAGGAGTTCAGGGTATACCCAGACCCAGGTTCGGGCAGCATGTTCATGATGCGCGTGAACGTGCCGTCGCCATCTCCTCTGAAGTAAAACTCGGTTCCTGCCGTGATCAGGTCCAGATACCCATCATTGTCAAGGTCCTCAAGCTTGCTTTGAAGAAAGAAACCCGTGTACTCGATCCCACTCCCGGAAGTGGCGTCCGTGTAGTTGCCGGAGCCATCGTTCAGGAACACCTGCATGGTGGCGGAGTGGTTGGTGCACACCGCATCCAGGTCCCCATCATTGTCCAGGTCCCCGAAATCCGTGGTCCAGGTCTGCTCCCGGTTCTGAAGGCCGTAGGTGGCCGCAAGTTCAGTGTAGTTGCTATTCCCATCATTGACAAACAGCTGGTTCCACCTCCGGGGATCGCTGGGGCTGTTCACACCCTGGCGGCAATGGCTGATCTGCAAGTCCAGGTCACCATCGTTGTCGAAGTCGATCCACACGCTCCCGTAGTTCCCGCTCATGTCCGAGGAAGGGTTCGTGCTGAAGTCGATGTAGTTGTTGTAGGCCAGGGCCCCGGATCCATTGTTCAACCAGATGCGTGAAGCCGCATCATCGTGGCACCCGAAGACATCCAGGTGACCATCGTTGTTGATGTCGGCCATGTTCATGGCCTGCATGAAGAATTGGCCAGTGCCATTGTTCAATGAACTCAATGAAGAAACTCCTGGGGAGGTGATTTCCATGAAATGGACCCCATCACCATTCCCCCCGCTTACCACGTCCTTGTGGCCATCGCCGTCCACGTCGCCCGCGCACATGCCCCACTGGCTGGAACCCGAGACATTGCCGTAATCGAATGACGTGAAGCTCCCGTTGGAGCCCTGATAGTCGATGTACAGATGTCTGCTGTTGTCCAGCAGGATCAGGTCGTCGTAGCCATCCCCGTCCATGTCGGCGATGCCCACGCAATTCCCCGTGCGAGCGGATTGATCGGACAGGATCGAGGTCGACAGGGTGAAGGTCTGTGCCTGCAGGCCCAAGGCTCCGATACACACGGTGCAGGGGACCAGGAAAAGCTTGTTCAGGTTCATGCTGCAAGATCGCCCCGTTCCAAGGGGCTGTCAATGGTCGGTGTTCAGGGAAGTTGCTCGAGACGGGTGGCCGTGGGCACCACACCCCCCACGTTCTGCAGGATCGGATCGCGGTCATTGCCTCCGCCGGTGTACTTCACCGTTCCGTCCATGTTCACGTCGGACCTCAGATAGCCCGAGATGCTGTTCGTGGGAACGGTACCTCCGATGGCCTGCAGGATCGGATCCCGGTCATTGGACACGCCGGTGTACTTCACCAGCCCATCCGGCTCCACCTCGCCGGCCCAGAGGACCGCCGCAGCGCCGAGCACGCGTCGGGCGTCCGTGCCGAAGGTGGGTGTTCCGGCAGCCGCCAGATCCACCAACATCGGGGTGGTGCCCAAGGTCACCGTGGCTGCCGTCATGCATCCCAAATGGTTCCGGTGCCTGATGGCCACATGGTGGTCACCGGGCGAAGCCGTGAAATACAGGGGCGATACACCGTCCGTGCCGACCACATCGCCATCGCGTTGCACCAGGCCCGGGCGGGCATCCACCACGATCGCCGGGTCCACCTGGTCGCGAAGTTCCACCAGCACCCAGTCCACGATCGCATCCGGACCTGTTACCGTGAACACCGAGGGATCGTCCACGGCATCGCCCCCTTCTCCGGGCCCGAGCAGGCCAAGACCCGTGAAGGGCTCCACCAGGGGGATCAACCCCAACTGCCGCAGGTCATCGTTCATGAGCCCCGTACCGGCATCATAGGGCCCCTCCAACAGGACCCTGGCCTGGACCGCCAAGGGCGGCACCGCATCGAACAACTCGATGGCGTCCAGGGCCAGGTCGCTCGCGAACCCGGTCCCGGTCACTCCCCGCAGGCGGAGACGGATCACCTGACCGCTCCATGCGGAAAGGTCCACAAGCAACGTGTCCCACTGGTCGCCCTGGTCGCCCACGATCGGGGGCACCACATCAAGGACCCAACCGGTCCCTGGATCCAGGTCAACGTGCAACTCGCCCATATCGCTGCCGAACATGTGGTAGCCCGTTCTCAGGAAGGGCTGGACCGTGCCCCCCAGGTCGAAGCATGGGCTCTCGAGCACGGCCGTCCGTCCTGTGCAGCCACTACTGGCCTCCAGGTAGAGGTACTTCCCCTGCGCCGTGCCGGGCAACAGGTCGGTGGAGGGGCCTGTGTTCGTTGAAGGAGTTCCGTCATTGTCCACCCGCCAATCGATATCGTCCTCATCACCGTTGGTCAGGTTCCTCCAACCACCGATCAGCGGGCAGCTCGTCAGATCGCAATCCGAGTTGGTCGAACAGAGGATCTCGCTCTCCAGGTCCATGATGCTCGGAAGCGACACGGCGGGATCCACGGTGAGATCGGAGGTCAAGGTGTCATTGGCCGTGTTCTGATCGCCACCGAGGGCCGTCCAGACCTTCAATTCGAATGCCCCGGAACCGGGAAGCACAAGAGGCGTGGAGAACGTATGGACCACGGTGTCACCGGCAGCCAGCGGACCGGGCAGGATGTCCGTGCTCACCGGTCCGTTGTCCAATTGCCACGACACCGGGACATTGGCCTGTGGGTCTGCTCCGGCATTCCAAAGCTCGACCGACACGTCCTGGGGTCCGGGGTCACAGGTGCGCAGCTGGGCGGGTTGCGGCAGGAGCAGGCCGATCATGGCCATGTCCTTGGCGAAGGCCGACTCCACCCGGACATTGTCCAGGTAGAAGTTGTTGCCGTATCCGTTCACGGAAACGAATCGCAACTGCACCTCCGAGCCATCAAAGGCGCTGAGGTCCACCAGGCTCGTGCGCCATTCGGAACAGGAGGCCGGCACCCAATTGGCGGTCACGGCCGGTGCGGTGGCGAGGTCGGGACCGGACTCGTCGAACACGACCACCCAGTTCTGCCCGCAATCCTGGCTCACCTCCACCCGGAAGCCGTCGGTGTACGTGGCACTGTACTCCACGTAGGCATGATCGAAGAGCAGCCTGCTGTTCATGCTGCCCGTGAGGTCGAACACCGGACTGATCAGGTGGTCCAGTTCTCCGTTGGTCGGGTAGGTATAATGATCCAGCCGCCAGGCCGTGGTCGGACCACAGTCGGGCCCGTTCGCCAGAGCGGCCGTGGTCCAGGTGATCCCCGCATCCGGGTTCTCCAGCGTCCAACCAGAGGGGAGCACCGCTCCACCCTCAACGTCCTCGACATGCGGTGTGGACAGCGACGCGAGCAGTTCCAACTGGAAGGAAAGGGTGTCATCCCCCAAATAGGCATCCGTAGGGAGGGAGGTCCACGCCTTGAACGTGTGCGGGCCGATCCCGACCACGGTGAGCGGCGCTCCGATATCCATGATGGCCGAAGCCCCGGCGGGCAGGGTACCTGGAAAGTTCTGAGTGGTCACCGGCCCGTTGTCCAGCTGATAGCTGACCGGGAAGTTGGCCTGGTCCAGGAGTCCATTGTTCCGGACCTCCACTTTCACGACGCCTCCGTTGCCACACTCGAACAGCGCGCCGGGAAGCGGGTGGACCGCTTCCGCCACCCCCACGTTGTCATCCACAGGCAGGTCGAACGCCTCCGTCTGATCACTCCGGCTTCCCGAAGATCCCTGGTCCGCACTGGCACCCAGCCCCCGCCTGGCGAACGCGGCCCAGATCAGGTCCTGGTTGGCGCCACCGTACAGGATCTGGTCCGCCTGCAGGATGGCGTCGCGTCCGTCCACGAAGCCCGGATTGCAGGGAGTGAGCTTCAGCCCGTCGATCACCAACTGCATCGCGATGTTGTTGCCACCCGTGCCCTGGTACAGGTCCGGGTCGAAGCCATGCACGGCGATCAGCTCCCAGGTCATCTCCCACAACATGGTGCACCACACGAATCCGATCCCGTGGGGTTGGGACACCCCACCATTGGTATTGGCATAGGTGAAGTTGTTCACCCCGAAGTCCGTGCTGTACGGAGCCGGGCGTATGCCTGGGCCCGTGACCGGTTCGGCCAATGCGAACGTTCCGATCCCCCGGGCGTCCGTGCCCTGGTCCCCCGGGGCCATGGTCATTACAAGACTGAAGAAATCGCTCCAGCCCTCCCCCATCTGTTCGGCATTGGACAGACAGCTGGTGTTGGAGGGGCCACCCACGAGCCTGTTCGACACGCCATGCGCGTACTCATGGGCGATGATGCCATTGTCCAGGTCACCGTCGATCGCCGGGGATGCCGTGTTCCACAGGAACATCTGCATGCGCGGATCGCTGCCGTCCGGAGGAGTGGCGAAGTTGGCATTGTTGGTCCCGCTGCCGTCCTGTGCATCAGCGAGCACATGGTCACCTCCCACGCCACCATTGCCATAGTTGTTCTCCTGGAAATTGCCGCTCGGTTCATCGAACCCGTACTGGTACCACACGTCGTGGATGATGTTGTTCCAGTAGAAGAGGTTGGTGATCGCGGCATCCTGGTACGTGGAGGGTGCCTGGGTCAGGTCGATGGGGAAGTCGAAGTCGAGGTCGACCCCGCCGTCCGGGCTGTAGCCCGTGCCATTGTTCCCGTTGGCATCCTCCTGGGCCCAGACGTTGTTGCCTCGGGTGATGGTGAACTCGGGACCTGCACTTCCATCCGTGTCGTGCCACCCGAAGGGGCTCGCGTTGAGCGCGTCGTTCCAGGGAGCGTTCTGCAGGGTCCTTGGGCCATGGTTCGGGCTTTCCAACGGCCAGGCATACACCCTGTAATCGTTCGGGGAGGCCGGCGGGGGGGCCAAGGGGGCCGCGTGTCCCGCACAAGCTTGGAACACACCATCTCCGAACCCATCGAACATGCAATGGGAGACCCAATCGTCCCGATCAAGCTCCTCTCCCGAGGAATCATCGATCCGGATGTTCCACCAATGGGAACCATCCGGCAGATAGACGTTCACGTTCCATGCCGTGCGCAACCGATCCCCCACGGGCACCAGGCAACGTTCCACGAAAGGGGGCTCGGAAAACCCGTCCACCGTGAAGCGGAACCGGCCTTCCGGACCGTCCGCTTCCCCGGCGCGTATGGTCCCGGGCACCCTCAGACCATCCAGCACGCTCCTCAACGCCTGCTCCGCGGAAAGGGCGGGCGCTGATACCTGTGCCCGTTTCTCCAGACCCACCATCGCGGCCGAATGGGCTGCGACCACGGTGCCATCGGACTTCCGGTGCACGGCCACCTGACCATGGTATACCGGGACACCCTGCCAGAACTGCTGGAAGAAGATGTGTTCCACCCCGGTACGACCGTCCGTGTAGCGGTCCCGGACCCGGAGGTCCTGTACGTCCATGGGAGAACACCCCTTTTCGATGGCGACCTTTCTGGCGGCTTCGACCCCCTCCGGCACCTGGCCCTGAGAAAAGGCCGGGCCTAGCATTCCCAAGGCGACCAGGGTGAATAGCGAACGATGGCTTATGCTCATGACTTCGAGTGGATCGGCAATTTATTCACCTGAACAAAGCGGCGCCAGCCCCGTTCGAGACGGAGCTGGCGCACTGTGGGGATCCCACTGATCAGGGAAGCTGCTCAGTACGGGTGTTCGTCGGGACCACACCCCCGATGTTGTTGAGGATGGGGTCGCGGTCGTTGCCCGATCCCGTGTATTTCACGATCCCGCTGAGGTCCGAGTCCTCCCGGTAGTATCCGATGACCACGTTGGTGGGAGCGGTACCCCCGATCACGGAGATGATGGGGTCCCGGTCATTGAAGCTGCCGGTGTACTTGATCTGACCGTCCTGCACCGTGTTCCCCATCCAGCAACCCATGGCACCGCCTCCCAGGTCCTTTCGCGCTTCCGACCCCCAGGTCGGGGTGGAGGCCGTCCGCAGGTCGATGGTCGTGGCCGTGGCACCCAGGGCAACGGCGGAGGCCGTCATGACACCGAGGTGGTTCCGATGGCGAAGTGCGACATGATAGTTGCCGGGCGTGGCGAAGAGGACCACGGGTGAGGTACCGTCCATTCCCACGATATCACCATCCCGTTGCAGCAGAGCGCTGCGCGTGGAGACGATGGTGGCGGGAGCATTGGCATCCCGAAGCTCCACCATCACCCAATCGACAACGGCATCCGGACCGGTCACATCGAACACGCCGGCAAGCACCGTCTCGCCACCACCTCCACCAACATGGGAGAATCCAAGACCGGTGTACGGCTCGGAGGCCGGAAGCAAGGTGGCGGCACGCAGGGCATCATTCATCTGGCCCGCACTGAACGGGCCTTCGAGCCAGGCCTTCATGTCCACGACCACGGTGTTCGGAACGGTCAGACAATCACCGGTGCCATGATGGATGATGTTGTTCGCATCCTCATTGACGATGTCGGCGATGTCCGCGATGCAGATCTGGGCATCGGTCAGGGTCAGGTAATGGACCCTGCACAGGGGCATGGGCGCCGAGCTCTTGACGATGCTGGAATCGATGTAGGACAAGCCGATGACCTTCGTACCGCCCAACGAACTGGACACGGCCATCTCGTTCATCACGTTCGGCGAGAGGTTCTCCACGCTCTGGATGGTAAGACCGCTGAGGTCGAACTCATATCCGAGCACCCTGGAGTTCGGGTTCTTCAGGAAGATGTCCACCGTCTTGCCCACCGGATCGAAGTTGCCCAGGGACAACCAGGCCGTGTCCAAGGTGCTCAACCAACCGCGGGGATAGTCGCACCAGGGATGGTAGTGCAGCACGTGGGGAGACTGGTCATGCGCGTCCTGGGTGTTGTAGCAATTCGCCAGCAGGGCACCATCGGTCACGGTGATCAGCCCGTCCCCGTTCAGGTCCGTGCAGGCCGAGGCCGAAACGTCATTGCCCAGGATGCCCGTCACGTATTCGATGGCATCGGCAGCATCCCGTTGGGCATCGCTGTTCAGGTCACCGGTCTGGGTGATGCCACCGCACGTGCCTGTGCAGTCGTACCGCGAGTCACCGTAGGGGATCCCCGCACAATCCGTCCAGGTCGGACAGTTCTGGAGCACCGAGAAGGACGGAACATCGTTCTGGTCCCTGGTGATCTCGATGCACAGCTGGGCGTAGTTATTGGTGTAATCCTGCTCATGACGGCCGAGGGCGTCAGGCGCCTGTTGCCAATTGGTCCGCAGCACGAGGGTGTATTCCCCGGCAGGCACGTCCGTGATGTCGATCCAATTGCAGGTGGTACCACTTCCGTAGCGGTCATAACATCCGGCACTGATGCCCATGTTGCTGCATCCGTACTGTCCTGTTCCACCGAAGCAACCGACATCGATCACGCAGAAGCCGTTCTTGAAGCCGACCGGGATCGCGTTGTCGTTCTGGTCGAAGAGCAGGTAATCCGCATACCCGGCATAGTGGGCGTGGCCGTGGCAGTTGTTGAAGTCGAACATCTGCGGCTGCGAGTTCGGGCTGCCGATGTAGTAGTCGGTGGTCCCGATGTTGTCGATGCGGGTGCTGAACCGCAGCACGTAGCGTTGCCCCATCCCCCTGGTGCATCCCTCCACCGGCGCACAGGCATCGGTGATGTTGACCGTGGTGAGGAAGATGCTGTTCTCCAGGTCGGCCTGGTTCAAGGTCAGATCGGGCCCGTCCGGACAGTTGGGATCACCCGGGGCCATGCAACAGCCCCCACAATCGACCGTGGCCAGGGGGTCGTAGTTGCAGGAACCAGGGTCCATGCAGCCCACCACGGGGCCGTTGAAGATGATCTCGAACTGGACCTGGGAACAATCGCCATTGTTCGTACCGATGCGAATGTGGTGCAGCACGCCACCGGGCATGTTGGCGCTTACAACGGCCTGGAGGCCGCACCCGCCCTCGTCATCATCCGCGAACGTGGCACCTTCGACACCATCGCTCAAGGTGATCTGCGAACAATCCGCGTCGTAGACCCAGACCTTCGTATCGCAGGTGTTGAGCCCACACGTGGTGATCGTGTACGCACCGGTCTCCGGGGGGGTGAAATCATACCAGAACTCCAGGGTCGGCGCGGTGTATACCTGACCCGTGTCAGCCACCAAGGCTTCCGAGCAGCTGAAACCGGGGGGGCAATTGAACACGGTCTGCTCCGAAGACCCGTAGTTGCCACCCGTGGCGACCAGGACCCCGTTGCGGAACACGGAATAGCTGCCATTCCCATAGCCACAGCAGATCCCATCGCCATAGCTGTCGTTGATGGTGAACACCAGGCAGGCGTTCTCCGGCACGCAGACCGTGGTCCCGGACGATCCACCCGACGCGAGCACGGCGGTCGTTGAACCATTCACCAGGTCCCAGCTGATCTCGGTGGGGTAATTGTCGGGAACGATCTGGATCTCCACGGCGACCTCGTTGGCCGGACAGGCGATGGTGCAGGTCCCGTCATCCACCGTGGCCAGGGGGTCGTAGTTCCCAGCGTTCGGGTCCGTGCAACCGAGTATCACGGGTTCCTTGGCCAGTCGCACATCATCGATGGTGATATCGCTGGTGTAGTTCGACCCGGTGGTCCCGCGGAAGCGCACGCGAAGGTTGTTCTGGCCCACGTGGGCGGAAAGGTCCACATAGGCCTGACGCCAGACGTTCCCCTGGTCGCCCGTGATCACCAGCACGTCGGTCACCGGGGTGCCGTTCACCATGAGGTCTATGGCGAGCGAGCCCATCTCGGCTCCATACATATGGTACCAGAAGGTGAGCATGGCATCGCTGGCACCGGTCAGGTCGTAGCAGGGGCTTTCCAGAATGGCGACCTTGTTGGGGAAATTCGGGGAGGTGGCCTCGATGTACATGTACTTCCCCGCCGTGGTGCCCAGTGAATGGTCCGCCGAGGGACCGGTGTTCTGACTGGGGGTGCCATTGGCATCGACGTTCCAGTCGATGTCATCACCCGAAAGGTTGGTCCAGTTGTTCACCAGCGTACCGGGAGTGCCCACGGTGAACCCCTCGAAATCCTCGAGGGAGGGAAACGATGAAACGCATTGTGCCAACGCCACGGCCGGCATCAACGCTCCCATGATCAGGCTCGCAGTGATCCTCATGTTGTGCTCAGGAAGGTTTCAGAACGGCACAATATACCCCGAACGCTCACGCAGAGCAAGGGTCAGGGCAATTGCTCCACCCTGATCGCCGTGGGCAGGACCCCGCCGATCTGCTGCAGGATCCGATCCCGGTCATTCGACGCTCCGGTGTACTTCACCGTCCCGTCCAGGTTCACGTCCTCCGGATGATACCCGGAGACCGTGGCCGTAGGCACGACCCCGCCGATGGCGTGCAGGACCTGATCACGGTCATTATCACTGCCCGTGTACTTCAGCCGATCATCATTGACCGCATTTCCTGACCACAGCAGCCGCACACCGCCCTGCACGTCCGTGGCGTCCTGGCCCGCCAAGGCGAGGTTCGGATCGGTGAGGTCGATCGTGGTCCCCAGAAGGCCCACCTCCACGGCATCGGCCGTCATGGCACCCAGGTGGTTCCGATGCCGCACCGCGATCCGGTAGGCATGTGGTGGGAGCGGGAACCGGACCGGGGAGGCCCCATCCACGTCCACCACGTCCCCGTCCCGTTGCAACAGGGCCGCCCTCGCCGCAAGCACGATGGACGGATCCTGCACATCGCGGAGCTCCACCACGACCCAGTCGACCACGGCCTCCGAACCTTGGGTGAGCAATACAGCGGCATCGATGGACTCACCTCCGCCACCGGGCAGCACCATGCCGATCCCGGTGTAAGGCTCCTGCAAGGGCACCAGCCCGGCCTGTCTGAGATCGTCACGCATGAGGCCGGTCCCCTGCTCGTAGGCACCGCCAAGACAGACCTTCACGGACACCCTCACATTGGGCCGGAGAACGAACAGACCGTTGTCGTAATCACTGACGATCACGTTCCCCGAAGGAAACCAGGGGTACACGCTCCAGGCTCCATCGTAACCCGCGGAGGATCCGGCAGGGTACGTGTCGAACCAGGCGACCTCCTCGAGTTGCGCCTGGTCCAGGTCCACGGGACGCAGGACCTGGAGCCCGGAGGAGTAATTGGCTTGAAACACGAACCCATCCCGGATGTACAGGTTGTGGTCCGTGCTGGCCTTGGTGCCGAAGTGGGACCCGATCAGGACCGGGGCGTCCAGATCGGACACATCAAAGACCAGGGTCCGGGTGTTGAAGCCATGAAAGAGCTCATCGCCTTCATCGCCCAGCAGGAAATACCGGTGGTCCTCGGTCAACCAGCCTTGATGGCCGATACGCGCATCGGGCCAGTTGATGGATGACAAATGCTGAACATCGGACGCGTCGGTCACATCCACAATGGTCTTCTTGTCCGGATTCCCTGAGTGGCTGTTGATGCAGATGCGCGCACCCTGGTGATCGGGGTCCGGCCCGGCATAGGTGACACACTGGGTATCATGGATATAGCCGTCCAGGGCATGGCAACCGGCCAGGGTGGGGACCACAGGGTCCGTGATGTCGATGATGAATAGGCCACCCCAGCATTGATCCGAGCCCACGACATAGGCCATTCCTGCCTGTTCGTCGATGGCCAGGTTGTGCGCATTGCCGAACGATCCGAAATGTGCATCCTCACTGAAGACGACCGGAGGCGAGGGAACGTTCCGCAACCGGGTCAGATCGAACACCTGCAGCCCATGCCCAGGGGCCTCGCTGACCACGAACGCGTGATCGGCGTAGACCTTGATGTCACGCCAGATGCTGTTCGACGTGTGGCTTGGCAGCGTTCCGACCAGGACCGGAGCCACGGGGTCGGTGATGTCCACGAAGGCCGAACCGTTCCTGCAGCCGACCAGGGCATATTCCCGTTGGGTCAGGGGGTCCGTCCAGCCCCAGCAGTCGTTCACGCTCGGAGAGGACCCGGTGACCCCCAACTGGGCCGGGGACATGACCGAGTAAAGGTCCACCGCATGGCATCCGTAGGGTCCGGCGCTCCCGTTCTCGCAAGGCACCTGACCAACGGTCGTCCGAACGACCAGCGTCAGGAGCACCACTGGAAGGGACCGAAGCACCGGTCTCACTGCACGACCAGCTTGCGTGTGATCACACGCTGACCGCCACGCAATACGACATGGTAGGCACCGGCCTGCACCGTGCGCAGATCAAGTTCCATGCGGGCCTCACCATGGGCCCTGGCCACGACCTGCCGCAGGATGCTGCGGCCCGTCGCATCCACGACCTCCACGACCTGTTCCACGTCGGGATCGGCCAGGTAGTTGACGACGACCCGGTCGGAAGCCGGATTGGGCTGCACGTGGAATGCCTCCAGATCGGGGTCCCCCATCTCCACGCCCGTGGAGATCGAGTAGATCATGCCCGTCTGATCGCTGCCGTTCAGGGAAATGTAGTAGTCCCCATTATTGGCGATATCACCGGTCCACGTGTCGTTCACGATCTCGAACAGGTCCGAACCATTGAGCACGGGAATGGTCATCAGGGCGTACTCGGTGCCTGCGGTCCATGACTCGCTGATCGAGTTGAGCGGCGTGAACCCGAAACCCGCGAAGACCTGATACCTGAACGAACCGGCGTCGATCTGCCCTCCGGATTTACTGATAGGCATGTAGAGCGCCGCCGGCACCACCTGCGAAATGTTGCCCAGGTCCGTGCCCGTGGAGGCATTCCAACGGATCGTGAAGACGAGGCTGGAGAAGAGCCCGTCAAAATCCGCATCCGGCCTCACGCGGACCTCGAGTTCGTTGTTCCCGTTGTCCACCAACGTGATGTCCACGTTCGGTAGCTGGGCCTGGGCCGGGACGAGCAGGGCGGTGAGCACCGCGAAAAGCAGGGATCGCAAGAGACGTGGCATGGGGATGCAGTTCGTGTTCTTCAGTTCCTCCAAAGTTAGCGGAGGAAGCCCGGACAGGCAACGAAAGCCCGTCAGAGGAGCGCCTCCACCAGGGAGTCGACGGACACTCCCTCGGCCTCCGCCTTGTAGTTGCGCACCACCCGGTGACGCAGGATCGGACGCGCAACGGCCTGCACGTCCTCGATGTCCGGAGAGAATCGACCTCGGGCCAGGGCGTGACATTTGGCGCCGATGACCAGGTATTGGGAGGCCCTGGGACCGGCTCCCCAGCTCACATGCTGCTGCACCACGTCCGGTGCACCCGCCGTACCCGGGCGTGTGCTGGTCGCCAGCCTGACCGCGTACTCCAACACGTTCTCGGGTACGGGGATGCGGCGCACGAGCCCCTGGAAGCGCAGGATCTCTTCGGCTGAAAGGACCGGAGACACCTGGACGTCCAGGTCACTGGTGGTCGCCTTCACCACGGCCAGTTCCTCATCGTAGGATGGATAATCCACCCAGATGTTGAACATGAACCGGTCCAACTGGGCTTCAGGGAGCGGGTAGGTCCCCTCCTGTTCGATGGGGTTCTGCGTGGCAAGCACGAAGAAGGGGCTCGGCAGGGGGTAGGAACTACCGGCGGCCGTCACCGACCGCTCCTGCATCGCTTCCAACAGGGCCGCCTGGGTCTTCGGGGGCGTACGGTTGATCTCGTCGGCCAGAACGATGTTGGCGAAGATGGGGCCCTTCATGAACCGGAATTGCCGGTCGGCATCCAGGATCTCCGACCCCACGATGTCACTCGGCATCAGGTCCGGGGTGAACTGGATCCGGTTGAAGGAAAGCCCGAGGGCCTGGGCCACGGTGTTCACGAGCAGGGTCTTGGCCAGGCCCGGCACCCCCACCAACAGGCAATGACCACGAGCGAAGATCGCCGTGAGCACATCGTCGACGACCTCCTGCTGACCGATGATGACCTTGCCTATCTCCGAACGGAGCTTGGCATAGCGGTCACCGAACAGCCGTACCGCTTCCACATCGTTCTCTCCCTGGGTCATGATCGAGGTCGTCTATTGGGTGCCAAGGCGGGCAAAGGTAGGGTCCGTGCAGGGCTACTGCCCGGCGTCACCGGTCCAGGCGTTGCGAAAGGAACAGGAGGCGAACCGCGGATCGATCCGCACGTAGGTGGTGCCGACCTTCTCCCGTACCCATCCATCCACCTCATCGGCCCGGCGGCTCGCTTCCGCCGCCTGCAGGATCATGCGGTAATCACGCTCCAGGTCGGCCACGTGAGGTTCCGAACGGGACCGCAGTCGGATGATCCGATAGGCCTTCTTTCCATCCGGAAGCACCACGAGTTGCGGTTGGGCCACCTCACCGGGGGAAAGGGCATCGATCACCAAGGCGGTCTCGCGGTCCAACTCGTTCATGGGCCAGCGTTGGGAATTGGAAACGGGGTCCACCACCAACCCGTTGTTGCTCTTGCTGGCCTCATCATCGCTGTACTCCGCGGCCAGTTCGCTCATGCCGACCCGCCCGTCCCGGACCAGGGTGGCCAGACTGTCCAAGAGCCTGCGCTCCCGTTCCAGGTCCTGCGAAGTGACCTGGGGTTGGAGAAGGATGTGCCGGGCATTGAACTGTTCTCCACGGCGTTCCACCATCTGCATGAAGTGGTATCCGAACTCGGTCCGGAAGACCTGGCTCACCTCACCATCCTTGAGGCTCAACGCCACGGCGTCGAACTCGGGGACCATGACACCGGTGGGCACCATGCCCAACTCCCCACAATCGGAGGCGGACCCGGGGTCCTGCGAGTAGAGAATGGCCAGGGTGCAGAAGTCCTTGTCACCGGAGAGGACGGACTCCCTGAATCCTTCAAGCCGTTGGCGCGTTCTGCGATCCTCCTCTTCGCTCGGTTCCGGAATGCGCAGCACCATCTCGTATTCCACCTCCGCATTGATGAAGGGCAGGCTGTCCTCGGGGATCTCCTTGAAGAACCGCTCCACCTCCCGCGGTGTCAGCCTCACATCGCCCGCCACCTGGCGTTGCATGGTCTGGACCAGCAACTGATCCGCCACCTGATCATGGAAGTCGTCCTTGATCTCGGCCACGGTCTTGCCGTAGAACTCCTCCAAGGCCTCCCTCCCTCCGATCTGGGCCTCGAAATAGCGGATCCGGCGATCCAGCTCGGATTGCACCTGTGCCTCGTCCACCACCACGCTGTCCAGCCGGGCCTGGTCCAACAGGGCCCGTTCGAAGAGCAGGTCCTCCAGGCCGGCACACACCTCAGGACCTGCCGTGGCCGCACCGGACTCCAACCGGCCTGCCAACTCGGAATAGAGCACCGGCTCCGTGCCGACCACGGCAATGATGCCATCGATCATCTCCCCCCCCGGCTGCGCAAGGGTGCGGCCGGTCACCAGGACGAGCAGCAGAAGACTAAGGAGTGCCGATCTCGCCATTGGTCAATGCCTTCTCGAAAAGGTCGTCGTGCATGCCCTGTACAAGGGCCAGCTTGCGTTGGTTCAACACGATGGCCCTGATGTCCTGATGGACCAGTTCCAACGGTGCCAGGCTGTCCATGGGTCGTACATCCATCACCTCCACGAAGTAATGATCAACGGAGTCGCTCACGACCACCCGCTGCCCGGCCTTCACTCCCGACCCGTTGAAGGGTAGTTCCATGTCCAAGCGCTCCCTGGACATCCATTGTCCCTGCGGATCGGTCGACGAGACCCCCTGTTCCGCCATCCAGAGTTCCAACTCGTGCAGGTCCTCCGGATCGTCGCTCTCGAACCATTTCCTGGCACGGCGCAGTCGGTCCACTTCGGAGGAACGGACCTTCGACCACTTCACGCGCACCAGGTCCTCCTTCAACCGGAAGTCCTCGGCATGCTCCTGGAGATGCAGCTCCAGCTGTTGCCGATCGACCAGGGTGTCCAGCTTCTCCCTCACGATGGCATCCTCGAACGCGTAGATGACCAACGAATTGCGATAGTTGCGGAGACGTTCCTCAAAATCCAGGTCCTCCTCGGAAAGGTTCAATTCGGCATGGTGGAGCAGCACCTCCTTCCGCAACCAGGAGGTGATGATATCGTTGGCCATGGCCGTACTGTCCTCCGTGCTCGCGTCCACCGGCACCATTCTCCGGAGCTCGCTCCAGGTGAGCACATTGTCGTAGGCATGCGCCACCACGGGGTCCTCGGTCCCACGGTCCGAGGAACAGGCGAGCAGGGACATGGCGAACATGATCCCTCCGACGGTCAGCGAGCCAGGCCGTTCAATGGATGGAATAGAGCACATCCTGGTCGATGACCACCTCGTATTTCTTCCGAAGGGCGGATACCCATTCCTTCTCGAGATGGTCCTGGTAGGCGGCCGTGACCAGCCCCCGCGCCTCGTCCAGGGTCCTGGGGGCGGCGGGCAGCACTTCCTTCATGTCCACCACCACCACCGATCCATCCACGGCAATGTCATCCGAAAGCCCGGGCTTGACGATCCCCTGGAGGTAGGGCTTGTCAGCCACGGTCCAAAGCCCTTCCTGAAGGTTGGCGTTCAGGGCCGATCCGGTGTTGAGCGCATCGACCAGCTCCTGACCACGCATCCCTTTCCGGTATTTGTTGCGAAGCTGGCGGGCCACGGTCGCATCCGCGCAGGTGTAGAGGTCGGCATCATAGCGGGTGTCCCACATGAAATCGAGCTGATGGTCCTGATAGTAGGCCTCGAGGCCTGCCGAATCCTCCACGGCCTTGCTCCAGACCCGTTCATCGGTGAGCTCGAACAGCAGGATGCCATCCCGATACTCCTTCATCAACATGCGGAACTCGGGGTACTTCGCCTCCAACCGGGCATCCTCATGGTCGAGGACGGCTTCATCCACCATGGTCTGGAAGCGCTCTTCCACCAACTGGTCCACGGGGACCGGGGCCTGCTTGCGCTGCTTGCTCTCGAGGAAATCGAGCATGTCCTGCTGGGTGAGGACGACCCCGTCGAAGGTGGCCAGCGGTTTGGTGAGCTTGGAGGCCTTCTTGCGGTCATAGCGCCAGCCGAGGTGCACATCCCTGACGACCACGGTATCCTGAGGTGAGTGGGCCAGGTCCTCGTACCGCCTGCTCCGCGTGTTCACCAATTGCCCCTCAACGAGCACGCCGGTCAACTCACGCCGCATCGGTCGACCATCGCTCATGAACTCACCCTCCACCAGGTCCTTGCGGAGGAGCGTGTCCATGCGCACGGAGCCCCGTTCGAAGTAGGATGCGTCCACCAGGCCCTTGACCGCTGCCAGGTTCTTGGGGAAGAGTTGCGTACCGTACTCCTTCTTGAGCCGGGCGATGAAGGCACTCTTCGTGATGTCCGCACGACTGTCCCTCGCGATCTTCTGCTTGAGCTCCGCACGGGAGGCCTCGAAGGAGGGCGGGGCCTTGTACTCCAACCGCTTCACGATGTGCCATCCCAGACGGGTCTGGAAGGGCTCGCTGATGGCACCATCGGTCGGGAGCGCGAAACAGACGTCCTCGAACTCCTCGATCATCTTCCCGGTACCGAACATCGGGAGTTCACCTCCCTTCGCGCTGGTCGCATCGTCCTCGCTGTACCTCAGCGCAGCATCCTCGAAGGAGATCTCCCCATTGGTCAGGAGGGCATGCACCTCGTTGATCCTCCTTTCCACATCGGCCTGTTTTTCAGCAGGATCCTGGTCCATGGACCGCAGCATGATGTGGGCGACCCGGATCTGGCCACGGGCAGGTCGGCGGTCCTGCACACGGATGATGTGGTAGCCGAACCGGGTGCGCACGGGAGCGCTCAGCTCGCCGACAGGGGTGCCATAGGCGGCGGACTCGAAGGGGTAGACCATCTGCATGGCGCTGAACCAACCGAGGTCGCCACCGTTCTTCTGGGCGCTCGGGTCATCGCTTCCACCCTTGCTCCTTGCCACGGCCGCGAAATCCTCCCCAGCCACGATCCGGTCACGAAGGGCCATGATCCGCGTCCACGCTTCCGCCGTGTCCTGGGGGGAAGGGTCGGCTGGCAGCTGGACCAGGATGTGCGAGGCACGGACCTCCTCCTGGGACCTGTCGTAGGCTTCCTGAAGAAGCTCCTCGTTCAGCTCCCGGTCGATGAGGTAAGGGCGTGCCAACTGCTCCCGGTAGCCGGCAAGTTCCTGAAGAAAACCCGCCATGGTGTCCATTCCGAGGGTCTCCGCTTCACGGACCTTCAACTTGTAGTTCACGAAGAGCTCCAGGTACTCATCCAACGCCTCCTTGGTCACGGGGGCATCCTGGTTGTTCTTCTTGTAGATGGCCTCGAACTCGGAGCGGGTGACGGGCTGACCGTCCACACGCATCAATACGGGATCGTCCGTGCCGTTCTGGGCCTGGACACCGAGGGAAAGGCTCAGGCCCGCGAGGCCGATGATCAGGGCTTTCAGTTCCATGGTTCCGAAAGGTCGTTCTTGAAGGGTGGCAAAGGTAACCGATCCCCGCCTGTGATGGGCGTTCGGAGGCCCCCAGGACGAGGGGCCTACCTTAGCCCGGAACCAAGTACCCAACGAACCGAAAGACATGGACGACGTGAACGGATACGCGGAACAAGCTTTGGAACTCGTGAAGGCCTATGCCCCCAAGGCCCTGATGGCGCTGGTGGTGCTGATCCTGGGATTGTGGGTCATCGGCATGATCACGAAGGCAATGGTGCGGGTCATGCGCAAACGGGAGGTGGACCCCTCCCTGATCCCCTTCCTGAAGGGACTGACGAGCACGCTGCTGAAGGTGATGCTCGTGATCAGCGTGATCCAGATGGTGGGTGTGGAGACCACCTCCTTCATCGCGGTGCTCGGTGCCGCCGGCCTGGCGGTGGGCATGGCGCTGAGCGGCACCCTGCAGAACTTCGCAGGTGGCGTCATGATCCTGGTGTTCAAGCCCTACAAGGTCGGCGACTTCATCGAGGCCCAGGGGCACAGCGGTACGGTGAACAGCATCCAGATCTTCAACACCGTGCTCAAGACCCCGGACAACAAGACGGTGATCCTGCCGAACGCCCCGGTGAGCACAGGTGCCCTGGTGAATTACAGCACGGAGGCCCAGCGCCGGGTGGACCTGGCCTTCGGCATCGGGTACGGCGATGACATCGACAAGGCCAGGAGCGTCCTGGATGAGGTGATCGCCGCGGACCAACGGATCCTGAAGGACCCAGCCCCCTTCGTGGCCGTGAGCGAGCTGGCCGACAGCTCCGTGAACTTCGCGGTGCGGCTCTGGGTGAACGCCGGCGACTACTGGGGCGTGCACTTTGACACCATCGAAACGGTGAAGAAGCGCTTCGATGCGGGCGGCATCAGCATTCCCTTCCCGCAGATGGACGTGCATACGCACGCGAGCTGACCTCGCATACCGCACGTTCGTCACTCACGTTCGTGGGCGTGCGCCTTCAGACGGGTTGAGCGCTTCACCTTCAAGGTGCCCGAACCGCGAATGAAGTCGATGTGGCCCACCGGGCCTGCGTAACCCATGCCCTCGTTCCTGGACAGGGACTCCAGTCGGACATCGAACTCCAGGCGCCGGTCCCCTTCGCTCCCATCCAGGGCACGGTGGGTGTCCAGCAGCACCTCCTTGGGAAGGCGGTCCGGGCTGGAGAAGACCAACCTGGCATGCACCCCTTCCGGAAGCTCCACCCGGAAATGCCCCCTGGCGGAGACATGGGCCCAATGGCATGCCACGCCATCCACCTCCACGACGAGGAGTGCCTGCCGCAGATCGCCCCCTGAGGCCAGCATACGCCCCTGGACCATGACCTGGCCCGGATCACTGGCGGTGACCAGCAGGGGGAGCAGGATCCCGAACGCCTGAGCGATCGTACGGAGGGTGGCGGGGGTGCGCATGGGGGTATGATGACCGGTCCGGCATCAAAGGTCCCTCCCGCGAACGATGTCGTCGATCCCCACTTGGGGTGATATCCAGGCTCAGACCCAGCGCCGTTCCACGGCGTAGCGGACCAGCCCGGCAATGCTTCGCACGTTCAACTTGGCCATCAGGTGCTTGCGATGGGTCTTCACCGTATCGATGCTCACACAGAGCTCGTCCGCGATCTCCTTGTTCGTGCGCTCGAGGGCGATCAAGCGGATCACCTCACGTTCACGTTCCGTGAGGCCGATGTATTCCCCTCCAAGCTGTTTGCTGGTGAACCGGTACCCCTGTTCGACCTCCCTGGCCGCTTCCTCGCTGAGGTACTCGCGACCGGATAGGATCGTCGAGATCGCACTGCCAAGCTCATCCGCCGGTCCGTGCTTCAAGAGGTAACCGGCCGCACCTTCGGTGCGCATGCTGTTGATGTACTCGATGTTGCACAGTGTGGAATAGGCCAGCACCGGCAGGTCCGGTCTCATGCGACGGATCGCGCGCATGGTGTCGATACCGTCCATTCCGGGCATCGCCACCTCCATGACCACCAGTCCGGGGTCGAACCCGACCAACCCCTCCAACAGTTCCTTCCCGTTACGCACGATGCCGACAACGCTCAGACCGTCCAACGAACGGACCCGCTCCGCCACCCCCTCCGCGGCCAGAGGGTCGCCGTCCGCAATGACCACGCGTATCGAGGACATGCTCAAAACTAGGGTCAAAGCCGTCTTACCCAGCGCACGAGCTGCCAGGCCAGCGTGGCGACGATGACGAGTGCCAGGAGCGGCAGAACGAGTGCGATGACCGTGAGCAGGACGGACATTCCGGTCTCCAGCACGGCCACGATCGGATTCCCCATGCCGGCGGTCTTCACGGAACTGGCCAGTCGCGTGGCAGCGGCTCCGCCCTTGATGGCACCGGCCATGCCTCCTCCTGCGATCAGGGCCACGCTCCAGAGCACCAACGGCGGAAGGTCCACCATGGTGCCCAGCGCGATCAGCGTACCTGCAGCAGCTGCCAAAGGCACCGCCAGGGTGTCCAGCAGATTGTCCACGAACGGGAAGGCGTAGGCCAGCACCTCGACCAGGGTGGCGGCGCCGAAGGCGATGACGGCAGGCAGGGAACCGAGCCAGGCGAAGTCCTCGTTCACCGCGAACCCGGCAAGGCCCAGGTGGGCCAGCAGGCTGACCACGAAGAGCGGCAGGAAGACCCGGAAACCGGTGGCCGCGGCGAGTCCGACACCCAGTGCGATGGAGATGAGCCAGTCCATCACCAGGGCCGATCAGACGTGGCTGTAGTTCGGTGCTTCGCGGGTGATGAAGACATCGTGCGGGTGGCTCTCCTTCATGCCGGCCATGGTGATCCGGATGAAGCGCGCGTTCCCCAATGCGGCCATGTCCTTTGCGCCACAATACCCCATCCCTGCACGCAGCCCGCCAACGAGCTGATGCATCACCTCCTCCAGGCGGCCCTTGTAAGGTACCCGGCCGCTGATCCCTTCGGGAACGAGCTTCTTGATGTCGTCCTCCATGTCCTGGAAGTAGCGGTCCTTGCTGCCGTGCTGCATGGCCTCGATGGACCCCATGCCCCGATAGGCCTTGAACCGCCGACCCTCATAGATGATGGTCTCCCCGGGGCTTTCCTCCACGCCGGCGAACATGCTTCCCACCATCACGGTACTGGCACCGGCCGCTAAGGCCTTCACCACATCGCCGGTGAACCGGATGCCGCCATCAGCGATCACCGGCACCCCGGAATCGGCGATGGCGCGGGAACAGTCATGGACCGCCGTGAGCTGGGGGACCCCCACTCCCGCGATCACCCGGGTGGTGCAGATGCTGCCGGGTCCGATGCCCACCTTCACGGCATCGGCACCGGCCTCCACCAGGGCCAGGGCGGCCTCGGCGGTGGCGATGTTGCCCACCACCACGTCCACGTCGGGGAAGGACTCCTTCACGCGCTTGAGCATGTCCACCACACCGCGGGTGTGCCCGTGGGCGGTGTCGATCACCAGGGCATCCACACCGGCGGCGACCAAGGCCGTTGCCCGCTCCATGCTGTCGGCCGCGATGCCGATGGCGGCGGCCACCCGCAGCCTTCCATGCCGGTCCTTGCAGGCGTTCGGCCGCTGTTTCAGCTTGATGATGTCCTTGTAGGTGATAAGCCCGACGAGGAAACCCTGGTCATCGACCACGGGAAGCTTCTCGATCTTGTGGTCCTGCAGCACCTCCTCGGCCTGGGCCATGGTGGTGTTGGGGGCGGCGGTGATCAACCCTTCGCGGGTCATGACCTCGGCCACCGGCCGGCCCATCTTCTTCTCGAAGCGCAGGTCCCGGTTCGTCACGATGCCCACGAGCCTGCCTTTCCCGTCCACCACAGGGATGCCGCCGATCTTGAACTCGGCCATGAGCTTCAGGGCATCGCCCACCACGGCGTCCTCGGCCAGCTTCACGGGGTCCAGGATCATGCCGCTCTCGGAGCGCTTCACCCGGCGCACCTCGGCGGCCTGGTTCTCGACCGGCTGGTTCTTGTGAATGACCCCGATGCCACCCTGTTGGGCGATGGCAATGGCCAGGTCAGCACCCGTCACGGTGTCCATGGCCGCGCTCACCACCGGCGTGTTCAGCTGGATGTTCCGCGAGAAGCGGGTCCGGATGTCCACGTCACGGGGCAGCACCTCGGAGTATGCGGGAACGAGCAACACGTCATCGTACGTGAGCCCTTCACCGACGAACTTGTCCTGGGGGTGATGGCCATTGGCGGCGGTCCGGGAGCCCGCTGCGGCCTTGGGGATGGTACCCGATCGTTCCATGCACAAAGGTAAGTCTTCGGCCGGACCCATGGATCCGCCGGGGGTCATTCCTGGCCCCAGAGGAAGGTCACCGTTCCCCGACGCTCATAGGTCCGCCCGGCGCCATCGCGAATGGCACAGTACCAGGCATAGACACCCTGTGGAACGTAGTTCCCGTTGACCTGCCCTTTCCATGGCATGTCCGGATCGCCGGTGGTCCAGATCTCCTGGCCCCAGCGATTGAAGATGGTGAACTCGTAGGCAGCGAAGTCCGTGAACGCCGTGACCGGGATGAACCGGTCGTTCACGCCACCGGCGATGAAGGCGTTCGGCACCCACAGCTGGGCCTCCTGGATGGCGCAGGCCGGGTTGCTCATCGACTCCGCATCGATCCCGGAAGGGTTGCCGGCCTCCCGGGCAAGCACGAAATAGCAGAACCGTCCTCCGGTCTGGTCCAGCCCACTTACGTCGTCCTCGAAGGACCAGTCCAGGGGGCCGTTCACCTGGAGCAGCTGGAACGGGCCGTCATCGATGCTGCGATGCACCTCGTAGCCACCCACGTTCCCCGCCCAGCCTGCGTAACCGTTCCAGCTCAGCCGGTTGATGCCGTCCAGTCCGGCCTCCGCACGGAGCAGGATACTGTTCCCAAGATTGGAAGTGAGCACTTCATTCCCACAGCTGTCGTCCACCACGACGCGATACTGGTAGCTGCGTTCCGCGGTCAGCACATCGGTGTCCGTGAACTGGATCAAGGGGCCACCACCACCGGGCACGTTCACCAAAGGCTGCCAGGGACCACCATTGAAGGAGCGTTGCAAGCGATAGCGACGGACCTGGGCACCGGTATCCACGCTGTCGATGATCGCGATCTCGTTCGTCCCCGGAACGGTCACGGTGCGCAGGTAGTTGAACTGGGGTACCGGAGGATAGTCGGTGATCCGGCAGGTCCTGTTGCTCAGGGAATGCTCCCCTCCGCCATCCCTGACCGCCTTGACGATATAACAGTACGTGGAGAAGGGGTCCACACCGGCGTGCTGGGCAGAGGAAGCACCTGCGGGAAGCGTGGCGAGCAGCGCCCATGTTCCGCCATTCTCCTGCACCCAGAGCTCCTGAAAGTCGACATCCCAACCCACATATCCGGACCAATTCACCGTGATCTCACCCCCACACCGGTCGTATGCCGTGGTCGCGTAGAGGGTGGTATGCGGGGAAAGCGTAGCGCTCGTGTTCGGGCTGGGCGGATTGCCCGTCCAGCAGGTATCGAACGCAGCGACCGTGAAGGATTCGGCACCCATCCCTGCCTGACTCCCGGCCCAGACATAGGTGGTGTTGTTCTGACCGTAGATGGTGTCCAGGATCACGTTCCCGCCGGAGGTCACGAGCACGATGATGTAGGCGTCGGTGTCGCCTTCGGGGCTTGGGGCCCAGCTGATGGTGGAAAGGCCTGTCAGACTGTCCACGGTGACGGCTTCGAGCACCGGCGGACTGGGCGGGGTCGCATCGGCGAACACATCGCCGGCCACGTTGCTGAAGCTCGTACACCCTTCAGCGTCGGTAAGCCCGATGCGGTAGGTGAGGGAGTCCTCGCAGATCGAGATCACATGCTCGTAGTCCAACTGCGACAACACCGTCTGGTCCAGCACCATCCACGTACCGATCGGATACTCCAGCCACACCTCGTAGCTGGAGCCGGAGGTCCCGAGGGGCGGCTGATGCAAGGCCGTCCAATCGAGGAGGGCGCTGCCCAACGGGTTGCTCTGGGAAAGCTGCAGATGAATGGTGGCCAACGTGTCGCCGGGCAGGGAGGTGTTGGGTGGAGGGGCCGAGGAGACCGTGGTCAGGTAATAGTACTGCGGTCCGGAACCGGCATTCGCCCCCCCGTGGGTCCACGAGGTCTGTCCGTAGACCCCAATGGTCGTGAGCTGCGCGAATGGACCGCCGGGCAGCGCACTATGCCAGACCTCGTAGGACGCAAAATCCCCGTTGGGATCGGCCGGTGGCACCCAGGTCAGGGTCACGTCACCGGCCACGTCCACGGAGGCGCAGCGCAGGGAAGGTGGGTCCAGCACCACCGCCTGCGCGGACAGCGCAGCGGCCAGGGCCGGAAGCAACAACGACCGACGCACGGTGAAGGAACGTGGAAAGCACATGCTTGGTACCCTGGAGATGACGTCCGAAGCACCGGAAGTGTTGCCGGACGGATCCGTCATGCGTGGAAGCGCGGTGCGTCGAGCAACTCCTTGCGGGCCGAGCGGTACTCGTCCATGACCTGCCTGACGATGGTGGCTGCGGGAAGGATATCACGAAGCTGGCCGCTCACCTGACCGATCTCCAGTTCCCCTTCATCGAGGTCCCCTTCGAACATGCCCCGTTTGGCCCGGGCACGACCCAGGACCTCCTTCAACTGCTCCGTCGTGGCGCAACGTGCATAGGCCTCCTGCACCTGCTGGAAGAAGGGGTTGCGGATCAACCTCACCGGGGCGAGTTCCTTGAGCGTGAGCACGGTCTCCCCCTCCCCCGCAGCCACGACCCGCTGCTTGAAGGCGGGATGCGCGGAGCTTTCCTCGCTGCATACGAAGCGGCTGCCCAACTGGACACCATCGGCGCCAAGCACCATGGCGGCCAACATGGCCCGGCCGGTGCCTATGCCCCCGGCGGCGATCAAGGGTACGTCGATCGCCTCACGCACCATGGGAACGAGCACCAGCGTGGTGGTCTCCTCACGGCCATTGTGACCACCGGCCTCGAAGCCTTCGGCGACGACGGCATCCACACCGGCATCCACGGCCTTTCGGGCGAACTTCACGCTGCTGACCACATGGACCACGGTGCGGCCATGGTCCTTCAACATGCGTGTCCAGGTGGAGGGGTTGCCCGCAGACGTGAACACGATGGGCACCTCCTCCTCGATGATGGTGGCCATGTGCTCGTCGATGTCCGGATAGAGCATCGGCACGTTCACGGCGAAAGGCTTGTCGGTAGCGGCCTTGCACTTCCGCACATGCTCGCGCAGGACCTCGGGATACATGGAGCCGGAACCGATGATGCCGAGGCCACCGGCATTGCTCACCGCACTGGCCAGCCGCCATCCGGAACACCAGATCATGCCGGCCTGGACCAGGGGCAGGTCCACCTTGAACAACCGGCACAAGGGGTTGGATCGTTCCACGGCCCGCGAAATTAGGGGCTCCCGGTCGGCGGTCGGGCGACCGGCACAAGTTGTTGATATCCAACCGCCTCGGTTCCACGTAGAAGGCACGGGAATTTGGTTAAGTTTGCCCGTCGGCAAGACCTGACGTGGAATGTCCATGACCTTGAGCATGAAACACGCATCCCTGGTAGCGGCCTTCGCGCTGCTGACCGCCGGTGCCGTCGAAGCCCAGTACTCCTGGGACATCGGCCTGCACCTGGGCGGAGCCAACTACCTGGGCGAGATGGGTGGAAAGGAGAAGACCAGGCGGGATTTCGTCTGGGACATGAAGTTGAACCAGACGCGTTGGGCCATCGGGCCGTTCGCGAGGTACAAGGTGAACCGCACCCTCTCCGTGAACGCAGGCCTGCTGTACCTGCGGATCCAGGGAGCGGACCATTTCAGCACGAATCCTCAGCGCGTCGGCCGGAACCTGAACTTCCGGAACGACATGTTCGAGCTTTACATCCGCCCGGAGTTCACGATCTTCCAGGACAACGACCTGGGTGGTCGGGGCAGGTACCGCACCGATTTCCGGTTGTTCGGCTACGTGGGGATCGCGGGTTATTACCACAACCCCCAGGGTCAGATCGACCGCTCCGGTTCATGGATCGACCTGCAGCCGTTGACCACGGAACTGGAGGACTACTCCAATTTCGGTGTCGCCGTTCCCATGGGGATGGCCTTCCACTTCACCAAGAACCGTCGGCATCGCTTCGGTATGGACCTGGGGTGGCGGTTGACCTTCACCGATTACCTGGACGATGTGAGCACCGTGTACAAGGACCCTTCCCTGATGCCCACCGGTGCTGCGGACCTCTACGACCAGCGGCCCTACCTGGTGGACGTGGATCCCGGTACCAGCGGGACCCAGGTGGAGACCGCGAGCGGCGATGTGGTCACGGTGCCCAGCGAGTACCAGTACGGCTACTGGGTGAGCAATGGGGACAGTCCGCCTTCGGAGAACAAGCGAGGCGACCCCACCCACAACGACAACTACCTGACGCTTACGCTGACGTACAGCTACGTGCTCAGGGGGCAGTCGAACTTCTATCGCTCGCGGTACAGCTGGATGCGCGGCAAGAAGCGCATCGGGCGGAAGAGCCGGGCGAAGTTCTAAGCGGACCTCGGAACGCATCTGGGAAAGGGGGCTTCGGCCCCCTTTTCATGTGACGGGATCAACCGTCGATCCCGTGGCGGGACAACCAGTCCTCCAGCACCACGAGCTGCCAGATGCGCGACCAGTTCACGCGGGGATCGCCGTTCAGGAACCGGTCCCAGAGCCGATGGATGCCATCCGGACGGAATAGCTCGCGCTGTGCGAGCCCTTCCAGACGCTGCTCACAGAGGTCCCTGAGCTCACGTCGCATCCACTCCTCCCAAGGCAGCGTGAACCCCATCTTGGGCCTGTTCACCACCTCCTCCGGAAGCAGGTCTCCCAGGGCCCTGGTCAACAGGCGCTTGGGGCTGTGCGGGTACTTGAGTCCATCCCTGACCCCCAGCACATAGGAAACGAGCTCGTGGTCCAGGAAGGGCACGCGCACCTCCAGGGCATGGGCCATGCTCATCTGATCCGTGTCGCGAAGCAGCACGTTCACCAGATAGGTGGCCAATTCACCCAACGAGACCTGTGACAGGAAGGGCAGCGCATGGCCTCCATGCTCCCGCACGATGGTATGCAGAATGGCTCGAACGGAACTGGCCGGCAGGCGCTTCGTGGCGAGCAGCCCAAGAAGCTGCTGGTCCGTGAACGCAAGCCTGGACACGGGGTAGGTGTCATCGATGGAGAACGAAGGAAGCCGCAGCAGCTCGGCAGCCTTCACGCCCTGGGCGGTTGGGCGAACGGTCCGCAGGAGCGCCCCCGCTGCACGCCTGGCCCCTGCGGGGAACTGGGCCAGCCAACGTTTGTCCCAAAGCGCCAGCGATCGGGTGAACACGGGATAGCCCGCGAAGAGCTCGTCGCCACCGAGTCCGGACAAGGCCATGGTGATGCCCGCCTCCCTGGTCACCTTGCTCACCACCCAGGTGTTGGGGCCATCGCCACTCGGATGGTCCATGGCGGCCAGGGCGTCCGGGAGCATCCCGAGGAATTCAGCCGGGCGCAACCGAATGGGGGTGTGATCCGTCCGGAAGCGTTTTGAGACCAGGTCCGCGAAGCGCTCCTCATTGTAGGCGCCCTCATCGAACACCACGGAGAACGTGTGCACGGGTGCGGAGCTCACCGAGGCCATCAGCGCCACCACGGCCGAGGAGTCGATGCCACCCGACAGGAACGCCCCGAACGGAACGTCGGCCACCAGGCGACGCTCCACGGCACGGGTGAGGCGCTCCCGCACTTCACGATGCACCCTGGCCTCCTCGTGCGTGGCCGCCTCTGGATCCACAGCGACCTCGGTGGTCCACCAGTCCTTCACCGTCAGCTCCTCATCGCTGAGGCGCATCCACTGCCCGGGCATCAGCATCCGCACGTCCTCCACCAGGGTGCGGGGTGCGTGCACCGTCTGGTAGCGCAGATGGTCCACGAGCGCCACCCGGTCCAGGCGCCTGGGCACCAGCTCCGAGGCGAGCAGGGCGCGCAGCTCGCTGGCGAACACGAAATGGCGGTCGCCCCGGTGGAAATACAAAGGCTTGATGCCCATCCGGTCCCGGGCCAGGAAGAGCTCGCGCTGCCGGGCATCGTACACCGCGAAGGCGAACATGCCATGGAGGCGCTGGAGCACTTCCGCCCCCCAGGTCCGGTAAGCGGCCAGCAACACCTCGGTATCCGAGTCCGTCACGAACACCTGGTCGCCGAGCTGGGACCTGAGCTCACGGAAGTTGTAGATCTCGCCATTGAAGACCAGCACGTACCGGCCATCGGGCGAGCGGAAGGGTTGATCCGCGGCGCGAGAAAGGTCGATGATGCTCAGCCTGCGGTGTCCGAGCGCCACCAGGTCATCCGCCCAGTGGCCGGACGCATCCGGACCCCGATGGGCCATGGCGTCGGTCATGGTGCGCACGGTCGCAGAGGGGTCCTTCAGCCCCTCCAGCCCCAGGATGCCGGCGATGCCGCACATGGCAGCAGCTACAGGATGAAGCGGGTATCGGCCAGCACGTGCTGCAGGCCATCCCGCAAGGGAAGCGGTTCCCGGCCCAGCAGTTTCCGCATGCGGGTCACATCAGGCATGCGTCGCGTCATGTCGCCTTCCTCCAAGGGTGGCAGATGGACGATCCTGGAGGAACTCCCGGTCAGCGCAAGGATCTCCTTGGCCAGGTCCAGGATGCCGATCTCCTGATCGGAACCGATGTTCACCACATCATTGACCACCTCCTCGCCACGAAAGGCGGCCAGGCAGGCGTCCACGTTGTCATCGATGTAGCAGAAGGTGCGGGTCTGGGCCCCATCCCCGTAGATGGTGATATCCTCGCCCTTCAGGGCCGCCCGAATGAACTTCGACACGACGAAGTCACGGCTCTGCCGGGGACCGTACGTATTGAAGAAGCGGAACACCGTGTAGTCCAGGCCGAACTCCTTCTGGTAGGAGCGCAGAAAGGCCTCCCCGAGGTTCTTGACGATGGCGTACGGCAGCTTGCTGTTCAGCGGGGTGGTCCGTTCGTTCTGGGGGATCTCGACGGGTTCCCCGTACACTTCGCTGCTGCTGCTGTAGAAGACGCGACGAACCCCGGTGTTCTTGCTCAGGTCCAGGATGTTCCGGATGCCGTCCACATCGCGCAGCACCATCACGGGGTTCTCGATGGTGCGCTTCACCCCGACCACGGCGGCATAATGGAACACATACTCGGGACGGTGCGCGTAGAACACGCTGCTGATGTCCTCGAAGCGGTTCACATCGCACTTGATGAAATGAGCTCCGGGCAGTTGGTCCAAAGGCAGCTTCCCGAGATCACCTGTGGTGAGGTCATCGACCGCGACGACCTGATGACCCGCATGGGCAAGCTTGATCACCAGCTCGCTGCCGATGAATCCCGCCCCTCCCGTCACCAATACCCGCGCCATGTGTTCCGGAGATCAAGGGCTTGCATCACCCTTGCGCGCAAAACTAAGAAAGTGCCTCAGCGCCGGACGAGCCGCCGGACGAACATGGAGATCACGAACATCGCGGCCATTCCCCACCAGAACGCGCGGTCGGAGATGACGTTCCAGGTCTTCAGGGGCAGCAGGCGCCAATTGAAGGGCTGGGGATCGCCCTGCCTGGAACGCCAATAGGCCACATCCAGGTCCTTCACGGCGGGAAGCTCACGGCCCGTGAGCGACAAGGCCTCGGGATGCACGCCGCCATCGTCCACGGAGATCAGCAAGAGGGCATCACGGGGCTCGTCACGGATCGCGCTCATTCCGTATACGACCCCACTGGGCATCACCTGCCAGAGGATCGAGGAAGGTGCGCCACCACCCATGGAGCCGGAGAACCAGAACACACCGGCCCCGGCGGCCGCGGCGTCGAGCGCCTCCAGCACCCCGGGGCCCGGCCCCTGCGCAAGCACCGAGCGGGTGTTGTGCTCGAACAACCCATCGAACATGGGCTGCACCTCGGCCCAGACGGGGCGATGGGAGATCACGAACAGGTTCCGGATGCGCCCTTGCCCGGCGAGTTCCGTGGCCTCGAAGAGCAGCTCCGCCTGCCTACCGATGATACGCCCATCGTCCCGCTCGGTATCCAGCACCACGAAGCGGTCAGGACCCACATCGAACGCGAAGGACGTCGGGCCGAGCAACGCTTCATAATCGCCCCCGTCCAGGTCATGGTTCCCCACGGCATTGAACACGGGAATTCCCAGTTGGTCGTAGAAGACCCGCCGGTGCCGCGCCAGGTCGGCCTTGGTGTTGATGAAAAGGTCACCGGTGGTCAGGAGGAACGAGGCGCCGGAGGAACTGAACAACTCCCGCTCCGCCAGCACCGTGGCGGCCGGAAGACCCGACCGTGAACTGGAGGACCCGTAGAAGTGACCACTGATCAGGAACGCGTATGCGGTTCCGTCGTCCGTGACCTCGATGGAGAGGCCGTTGAACGGACTCACCGGTGCCCCTGCGGCCAACAGGGCGCCATACAGGAAGGTGGCCAGGAACAACGCTCCCCTCATGTCCCCCCCGGGCCTTTCCGTCCGTGCACCCGATCTCCGTCACGGAACACGGCGCTGCCATCCCCGATGCGGACATCCTCCTCGTTCCCTTCCAGTTCCATCCGTTCCAGCTCGATCCTCACGGGTCCGTACCGCAGGGCATCGCGCTCGGCATGAACGGCCAGGCGGCAGTTCCGGACAGCCCCTGCCGCCTTCACGAAAGCCGCGGTCGCTCCTTCGATCCCCTTGTCGCATCGCCGGATATCGACCCCGCTCGCGGTCACCCGGGCCCCGAGTTCGGCCTTCAAGGCAATGCCCAACGCGCCGGTTATCGAGACGTCCCGGAGATCGGCCTCTCCGCCGATGATGGTCACGGCATCGTCCTTGGCGCCACCGAACGCACAATCCAGCATCGACGTGTTGGCGAAGCGGGCCACGAACTGATCGATGCCACCCACGGCGCCGACCTGTTCCAAATCCAACCGCCCCCCTTCACTGTGCCAGGATACGACCCCACGGACGTTCGAGGCCCTGACCGATGCGTGATGGGTGACGAGTCCCTGGAGCTCCACATCGTGGATCCTGGAGACCGCACCCGGACGGAAGAGCAGCACGGGAGCCTGCGCACCTTCGCTGGAAATGGTCACCGGCCTGGCGGGCGAGCCAGCCCAATCCAAAGGAGACCGGGAAACGATGCGCGCCCCGTTCCGCAGGTGCAAATGGACCGGCCCCGTGATCTGGAACAGGAGCCCTTCCGGGACGATCAGGTCGTGTTCCAGGACCCACTCGCCTGGCCTGACGCGAAGCACCCCGGCCTGCTCATCGAGGTCGAGGAAAGGAAACCGATCGACGTTGCCAGGTGCCGTCACGGAGCGGTCCACAGCGCCGGGATCGCGGAGCGTATAGCGGAACACCGGCACCTCGGCCGCCTGGGATGCACCCAAAATGCGTGCACGGAGGGTGAACTCCTCGGCAAGATCGGGGCAGGGCAGGCCGTTCAAGGGGAAGACCATCCGGATGGGCCGGGCCGTGCGTCCCTTGGGCCTCGCAGGAACGATCGCGGGCGAAGCGGGTGCCAGGAGTTCGCCCTCTGGCAGCACCACACCGTCCACCTCCACCGGAAGCCCGTTGATGGCCTGGACAAGAAGCACCAGACTGTCCTTCACGGCCTCCTGTTCCGCGCGGAACACATGCACCAGCTTCGGAACGCTCAGCGACCTTCGGATCACCTCCTGGTTCCTGTAGTAGATGCTCCGGTCCAACTCCTTGTAGGGGAACTCCCGGTAGATGGTGGCGGACGCCGAGTCCATGGCGGGGCCCAACGCCTGGAAGGCACTGTCCAGCCAGGCGGTCCGTGAGATCCGTTCCAGGGCGTGCACATAGGCCCGGAAGACCACCGGGTCGTTGAACAGCCGCTGGTGCAACCCGTCCTCCGGGAGCACGCCACCCCGGAACCGATGGCTTCCGGCAAGCTCGTGCAAGGGCAACGCACTGAAGCTTTCATAGGCGATCGGCGAGAAGCGTCGGGCGATCGGGTCGAAATGGAACTTCACATCGCTCCAGTCCATGCTGTGATGTCCACCAACGAGGTCCAGCAGCGCATGCCTCACGGCCATGGCATGGACATCGAAGACCTCGGAGGCCGTGCTATGGCCTGTCCGGAAGCCCTCCATGATGGCGACGGCGTCCTCAAAGGCCCTTCTGGTCGTGCTATCCTTCAGCACGCTGCCGGTCCGGTAGGCGTCCAGCACGGACGCGGCCTCCTCGCCATAGGGTTCATCGAACCGGATCCCTTCCAGGTTGGAAAGGCGGTGGACCCAGTACAAGGAGGGATCGAACCGGACGATGGGCCCTTCCGGTCTGTGTGCATGTTCCAGGAGCTCCTCACCGAAGTGCTCCTCGTAGGCGTATACCCCCAGGTCCTGTCCGTTGAAGCGCACCTTGCAGAACCCGTACTTCAGGGCGATGAGCCCCTCGCCGCGGCTCAATTGCTGGTAGAACCACTCGTACAGGTAGTTCCGCGTGCCGGGATGCTGAAGACTGAAGCGCTTCATCCCCATGAAGCCCCCCTCCTTTCTGGCGATGACGCGGAAGCTCCATTTACTGCCCTCCACATGATCGGACAGCTTACCCTTGATACGGATCCGGGCCTTGAACGCCGAACCATCATGAACGAGGTCGGCCTTCACATAGCGGTCCCCCTCCTGGATGATCACGCCCCTCTCCCTCGCCTTATCGACCACCTCCTCCAGCTGCTGCAGCTCGTGATCATCGACCTCGATCTCCAGCAGCTCGGGTTCGATCGCGAAGCTGGCCGGATAATTCCGGAGGACCTGACCCATGAAGGCGAGGAGACCGGGATGACGCCGGGCCTTGAGCTCCCGATCGGCGATCCACGCGGAAACGAGCAGGAGCAGCAGAGCAACGATGACGAACAGGGTCCTCCTCCGCATGATGGGCGACAAACTTAGGTCCGGACGCCCATAGCCGGTGGGAGCCGGTGCACGCCAGCCTGGTCCTCGTGCTCCTCCTCCTCTTCCTCTGAGGCATGTTGATGGCCGATGATCTCCTCCTCGGACATCATGGTCATGACGATGAGCAGCATGATGGTGAACGGATTGAGGGAACCGGTGAGCCAGGACTCATAGAGGACCGAGAAGATCACGGAGAACATGAGCGCGAACGCGATCGGCGCCTGCTTGTTGGCCTTGATGAACATCAGGATGAAGCTCCTGAAGAAGAGCAGGATACCGATGATGCCCGTGTTGAACCACATGGTGAGGTAGGAGTTGTGGACCCCACCATGGTGCCCCATGCTCCTGAGGTAGGGGTAATGCTGCCTCATGATGTACTCGTCGTTGCCGAAGCCGCCGCCGAACAGGAAGAACCCGTCGTTCGTGATCCGTTCCCAGGCGAATTGCCAGGCGAAGTACCGTCCGGAGCCATCGGCCAGGGTCTCGACCCGGAAATACTCCTCCACACCCAGGGAGCGGACAATGAAGACGACGTTGTTCTGTGCCACCTCCAACAAGGCGATGAACGCCAGGAAGGCCAGGAAGCCGAAGAACGGGGACAAGCTGAAGAACCTGGCAAAGCCCAGGAACATGAGACTGGCCACCAGCGACGTCCTTGACCCACAGGCAATGAGAAAATAGAAAATGCTCCCGAACACGATGATCTTCTCCCGCTGAGAGAAAAGTTGCTTGTTCATATAGTTGATCGTGTACGCCAAAATGAACGTCAGGAAAGAAAAAATGCCCAATCCGTTCGGATTTCCGAACAACCCCCTGAACCGCCCTTCAATGAACGTCCACCAATAGGGCGTGAAATAGGTCATTATCCGACTAAACCACAATACAATAATTATAAAGAACAAGAAATTTCTAAAGAAAGCCCAACCCTGCTGTCTATAGTTCATCAAGATGTAGTTGGGAACAATGAGATACAACAAGGCATACGAAACTGTCTTCTCAAATCCGATGACAGGAGATCCTGAAAACAGGAGCGGGAAAAAGCTGTATATGAAAAATGGTAGAAAGATCTTGAAGATATTGGATATCGGGTAGAACCTGGCCGTATCGATGAGGAACACGATACTGAGCGCAACGATGTAGCCATACTTGGCCGTCTTCACCTTCCGCATCGGGACCAGTCCGGGGTTCATGTCGGACAGGATGAGGATGATGAGGAAGCCCATGATCATGTCGGGCCAGGCCTCCTTCTGCCGCATGAGGAACACGCTGAGCGGCAGCACGGCATAGATCCACGGACCTGGTGCGACCGTGACGCCCACCCAGAACAGGATCAACAGGTAGAGCCCGGTATGTTCCCGGAGGTGATCGATCATGGTCGAAGAGCGGGGAAGTCGTTCCGGGCCTGCTCGATCATGTAGGGCACCCGACGGCGGACATGCTCGCGCAGACGTTGCAGTTCCTGCTCCCAATGGGCCTTGGACACAGGTCTATGCCAGCGGCGGGCATGCCTTTCCATCACGGGGGCCAGGTCTTCCTGCAGTCCATCGATCAACGCAAGCAAACGGCCCTCGGACAAGGATCCCTCGGTCATGCGCAGGACGTGTTCACGTACCTGAGCACGGAAGCGTTCCATCCGCAGGCAGTAGCTGAAGAGCCGGGGGAAGGGAGCCTGGTCGTTCAGCAGGTCTGCCAGGTCATCGTGCTCGGGTCCGTTGACGTAACCCAGGCCCTGATCGCTATCGCCCATCATGAACCGCCAGCGCCCATCCAAGGCCGGGACAAGGCTGTCCCGCGCACCGGTCCAGCGATAGCAACGGACGTTCTGTGCCGGCCAATCCGCATTGCCCAGGCAGAGTTGGGAGGCCAGGTAGGCGGCCATGCCATCCATGTCGATATGCCGGTCGAGCTTGTCGTAGGAGACCGGGTCGGACGGGTCCAGTGCTCCTGCCCAGGCGACCATCCTGCCCAGGTCCCGGGGGGCCGAAGCAGAACCCCTGTAGGAGATCAGCCGGTCCTCCACGATGTCGAACCCCTTGGCCTCCACGTGATGGCGGCGGGCCAATTCCTCGTCATCGAGCCGGTGACGCAGGTTGTGGATCCCCCAGAACTCACCGTTCACATAGAGCACCACGGGCACGCCTTGGATGGTCTCGAAGGACGATCCCGAACAGGCGCGATGCTGGAGCAGGTCCCGGATGAAGGCATCACCTTGGTCGTTCCCCCCGGCCCGGAGCACGACGGCCGCATAGCCCCCCCGATCATCTCCCTGGACCAGCGGGACGTCCACCGGATCCTTGAACAGGATGCGCAAGGCATGCTGCGCGAATCCCCTGGTGTTGTTGCCGTGTATCCTCACCCCCACGTTCCAGGAGCCTAGCATCGCCCCTTCCCCATCGCTCATCTCCAGCACGGCCGTCCGCTCCCAATCACGCCCACGACCCAGGTAGTTCCCCGGGTACTTCCACCACCGATGGTCCTCCGGGTACTGGACGACATCCTCGGCATCCTGGTCCAGGATCCGGTTCCCGATCACATAGATGCCCGTGTCCGGATCGAAGAACGCCCCAGGTGGAAGGATCAGGGAACACACCCGGAGACCATGGTCGTTGGGAGGCAGCACGGTCCGGGACACCTGCTCCAGCGGATCACCACGATCGTTGAACGAGGCCACCCTGATCACCCAGGCGGGCTGATGCCCGTCGATGGGCCTGCGCCATTGCAAGGAGGTTGGTACCAGGGACCAACGTCGGAACACCTGACCGACCTCCTGCTCGGTCATGAGGGTCGGGGATCCGGGCGTGGGAACATCCCCGTTCGTGGTGTAGGTCATCGTCGCCGCGCCACGCGGAAGAACGATCTGGAGGCCATCCGGGCGTTCCTGGATCGCTGCGTCGTTCCCGAAGGAAAGACGCAGCCCGATGCGGGCTCCGGATCCATCCGTGAGGGAGCCGGTGAGCATGAGGAGCAGGAACGCCGTTCCCAGCAGAACGATCAAGGGGCCGGGCCGGGAGAACCGTTCATTCACCACCGGACCTCGCAGTTGCCCACCGCATCAACGGCAGCACGATGATCATTCCCAGGATCACCGGCAAGGCAGCTCCGGACCCACAACCGACCGCGGCCATCACCACCGCCGTTCTGACCAGGCCGTCCGCCCTTTGCCCGGATGGGGCCATCCGCATGCCGGCGATGAACGCTCCGGCGAACAGGACGGAAAGGGGCAGTGAACCTCTGGCAAGGAGGGACCCAAGAGCGACCACTGCGGCCAGAGCGATCAGTTCGCGCGCCGTGCCCCGTTCCGCCCTGGCACCCCACCCCAGCAAGAGGGCGGCAAGGGCGGCCAGGACCATGCTCAACAGCATGCCCGGAAAGTCCCTCAAGGTGAGGTTGCCGAACTGGTCCGCCAATGTCCCTAGCATGTCCATGCCGCGATCCGGCGAAGGTAAGGGCTGTGCTGGCTCCCGGTATGGCCCCCTATCTTCGCATCATGATCGGCCGGGCCATGTTGCTGGTTGTGATCGGAGCACTGGTACGGACCGGTTCCGCTCAGATGACCGTATTGGACGGCACGGGTTTCCGCGTGGCTCCCGGAACGACGATGCACCTGGACCTGCAAGGCGACCTCGAGATCGCCGGCACGGCCGAGGTGACCAACGATGGCCTGATCATCGTTGCACCAGGAACCAGCATCCTGGAACCGCTCGGTGCCCCGATCTCCGGTTCCGGTATCGAGTCGGCCACCGACCTGTACGCCACTCCCCTGTCCGGCGTGGACCCCGGGGGCCTGGGGCTGGAGATCACCACCACGGACCCGCCCGGGACCCTGGTCGTGGAACGCGGTCATCTGGCATGGAGTGACACCGCCGGACGGGTCAGCGTGGAACGCTGGTATCGGGTTTCCCCGCAGACCTGGTCGGGATCACCGGCGACCATCCGCTTTCATGTGGACCCCTCGGAGTTGAACGGGATCTCCTTCCCATCCGCGGTCATGCACGTAAGGTCCGGGGCCGACAGCCTCTGGGCACCACACCCGGGATGGGTGGACCAGCTCGATCATGCCGTGGAGGCCAGCGTGCCGGACAGTCTGGGAACGTTCACCGTGTTCGAGGGCATGCTGCCCACGGGGACCCAGGACCACGCCTTCGGACCCGGCTGGGGCGTGTTCCCGAGCGTGGTCCAGGACCACGTGAACATCCGCGTACCGGCTGGTGAGGCCCTTCGCCGCACGGAGGTCCTGGACCTCCGCGGGAGGTGTATCCTGGCACAGGACCATCCGGCCATGCAGGGCGTGCAACGCCTCGAGCTGGGCCGGCTTGCGTCGGGAAGCTACCTGCTCCGGGTGAACCAGGGCCCATCGTTCATGCTTGCCGTACCATGAGAGCGATCGGACTGCTTCTGACGTTGATGGTGCTTCCCGCTCTGGGCCAATGGGGATCGTCCGACCGCATCGTGCTGGTGGGCGACAGTGCGGCGGACAGGCAGGTGATCGGCGCCATTCCGTTGGAAGGCACGGACGGTGCCACCGTTGAGAGCACCCGGTCGCGGGTCGTGCACAGGGCCCCCGCATCCGGCGTCAATGTGCTCAGCGCTTCAGTCTCCCCTCCGATCGCCGCCCTTCAGGCGGGACTGCAGGTGGACCTGATCCCCTCCCAGACGAACACAGGGCCCGTGACCCTTTCGTTGAACGGAACGTCCCCTGCGCAGGTCCTGTGGCGTGGAACGCTGCCCCTCGACAGCGGAGACCTCTCTCCAGGAATACCGGTCCCGCTGGTGTATGACGGAGCCAGCTTTCAATGGGTGGGTGAACGAGCGGGGGCCTGTCCCCCGGGGTTCATTCCCCTCTCGCGCGAGGTCTGCATCCAGGCGCTCCCCAATGATTCCAGCACCTTCTGGCAGGCCGTGCTCCAATGCGGGGACATGGATGCGAGACTTTGCACCTTCTCGGAGTGGACCGCCGGATGCTCCATGACGGGCGAGTTCTTCTCCACAGTGGAAGGCTACGAGTGGGTGGACCATGCGGCGAACGATCAGGACAAGGCCAAGGTGCTCGGATTGAACAGTGTGACACTCGTTGTCAGTTGCGATGGGGGCAGCCACCGGATCCCCAGTGTCGAGGTCCGTTCACGATGCTGTAAGACCAGGTAGATGTCCAGGACCAGCACAGCCATCGTCCTTTGCGTCACCGCGTTCGCCGCAGCCGGACAGGTCGAGGTGGACCGTTCCTTGAGGATGGTGAACAGCGATCCGGCGGAGCGGAGGATCGAGAACCTCGGCCGTGCCACGGGTGAGGACCACCTGATCACCCTCGGCGGTGCACGGACCGGCACTTACCTCTGGAGCCCGGCACAGGTGAACGGGAGCTCGATCGCCCTGCAACCCGAACCTCCGTTGGGCGGCTACGTCCCCGGCACCCGCCTGCGTTTCCTGGCGCCCGCCCTGCAGGCAGCACCAGTGAAGGTGGATGTGAACGGTCTGGGGGAACGTAGCGTGGTACACGGCGATGGGCTCCCCCTGCAGGGTGCGCAAGTGGCCGCTGGCACCGTCCTCGATATCCAGTACATGGACACCGCGTTCGTGGTCCAGTCCCGTTCGGCCCGGGAATTCTGTCCTGCAGGTTTCCTGCCGGCGAACGACCGCACCTGTCTCCAGGTCGATCAGCAGCCCGCGATGAACTTCTTCGAGGCCAGCGAGCACTGCAGGGGGCTGGACGCACATCTCTGCACCTGGCCCGAATTGCTCTTCGCCTGCACCATGTTGACCGGCCAGTTGAACGATATGCACACGGACTGGGAGTGGATCGACGACACTTCCGATCACACGCACACGGCGGACCAGGGAGCCCGATGGACCTGCCGCAGCCAACGGTCCCAGGGAGCCGTGCCCTCCGTGACCGCTCCATTCCGTTGCTGTGCCAGGTTGCACTGAGGCCATGAGGACCCCGACGATCATCCCACTCCTGCTGCTGGCGTTCACCATGAACGCTCAGGTACAGGTGGACAAGCCCGTGGTCCTGACGGGTGCACAACCCGCGGACCGAAGGGTGGAGGGCATTCCCGCGCCGACCTCGGACGACCAGGCGATGAACGCGGAAGGGCTCCAGCTTGCCGCATATGCCTACGCGGAGATCACGGGTCAACCCGACCTGTGGAGCGCGCAGGTCCAACCGGTGCCGGACAGCCTTCCCGCCGGAAGTCTGCTGTTGCTGAAGGCCGCGTTCACGAACACCGGGCCTGTCGAGCTCAGCATCAATGGAGGGCCGTTGGCACCCGTGACCAAGAACGGTGTGGCACCGCTGGACAGTGCGGACGTACTGGCCGGGGAGGTGGTGGTGCTCGTGCACGATGGGCAGCGATTCCAACTCACGGGTCCCGCATCACGGGCGCCACGGAACTGTCCACCAGGGACCGTGACCGTGAACGGGCAGTACTGCATGGAGCTGCAGAAGCGTGCCTTGAGCGATTTCGACCTGGCCGCCCTTGCCTGTGGCATGGCCGGAGGCCGCATGTGCACCTGGGGCGAATGGCACTATGCCTGCCGGAACGCCACTGCGCTCGGGCTCACGGACATCGTGGGGGACTGGGAGTGGACGAACAACACCGCGAATGGTGACGGGCTCGTCCGCATCGTTGGTGGCAGCAGCTGCTGGGGACACAACACCTCCCCCGCCTGGGACGTGCAGCCCAGGAACTACCGCTGCTGTTTCGATCGCTAGTCGCCCAGCGCCCGGTCGTACAGTTCGGCGATCCTCCGGTTGCGCACCCGGATATCGAACTTCTCACGAACGACCTCCGAACCCGCGTTGCCCATCCGATCCAGCAGGACCGGGTCATCCATGAGACGCTGAAGACGGGTCGCGATGTCGTCGGCGATCTGGTCGGAGGTCGTGTTCTCCACGGACAGCAGCCAGCCGTTCCTTTCGTGCTCGACGATCTCGGGCAGCGAACTCACCTTGGATGCGATCACGGGAAGGCCCGCACCCATCGCCTCCAGGATGGTGTTGTTGAACGGATCGGCGAAGGTGGTGCTCACGAACACATGGGCCTGCCGCATCAGCTGCAGGAGCTGGGCATGAGGAATGCCACGATGCAACGTGATGCGTGGATCGTCCGCGATGGTCCGTTCAGCCCAGGCCACCTCGGCCGCCGAAGGCTCCACCCCCCAATCCACTTCCAACGTGCTCACGATGCAGAGCCGCGCATCCTCGCGGCCAAGCCTCTGGAACGCCTTCAGCAGCTCGATGCCGCCCTTGCGGTAGAAGCCGTTGCCGGCGAACAGGATGGTGAAACGGTCCCGGTCCTTCTCACCGGGCAGGTACTGCTCCACGGCGCGGTACACCACCACCATCTTGGCCGGGTCCACCCCGGAGGCGACCAGCTTGTCGCGGTTCATCCGCAGGGTGTTCTCACTGGTGAAGATGAGCCACTTGCAATCGTCACTGGCCAATCGGCGCTGCCCCCAGCGGAACAAGGGATGCGTCTCCTTCATCGGCCGGTAGCGTGGCAGATAGCTCTCCACCTCGATCACCCAGGGTCTGTGGTTGGCCACCACGCTGTTGTACGTGTGGTACAGGTCCACATGCTTCAGCGGAAGGAAGCACTTCGTGTGGGCGAGGAACTGGTTGCGGACCCTGAACAGATGCCAGGGAACGTCGACGCCGCGGGAATAGCGATACCCTTCGGGCGGGTTGCTGAACACGTAGTGCTGCCAGTAGCGGGTCTTGTTGCTGATGCCGACGACACGCATGGAAGCCGCGAATTTAGCCCCGCGGCTCAGCGAAGTGCGGGTGCCATTTCGTCGAGCCAGCGATGGAACGCGGCCAGGCCTTCGGCGAGCGGGGTGGCCGGCACGAAACCGAGGTCCCGGCCCGCTTTCGACACATCCGCATAGGTCTGGGGCACGTCCCCCGGTTGTTCGGGAAGCATCTCGATGACGGCTTTCCGGCCGAGTTCGTGCTCGATGGCCGCGATCAGGTCGCGCAGCATCACCGTGTCGGAGTTGCCCAGGTTGTAGATCTCGAACGGACCGCCCTTCGCGCGGTCCATCGCCGCACGCACGCCGTTCACGATGTCCGTCACGAACGTGTAGTCGCGGCGTGTGGATCCATCGCCGTACTGCTGGATGGGCTCCCCGGCGGCGATCTTCCGGAAGAACTTGTGGATGGCGAGGTCAGGCCGTTGGCGGGGACCGTACACGGTGAAGAAACGCAGCACGGTGACCTGCATGCCATGGAGCCGGGCATGGACCTGGGCAAAGCCCTCGGCTGCGAGCTTGCTGGCGGCATAGGGACTGATGGGCAGCAGTCCCCGTTCGCGCTCCTGCCACGGCACTTCGGGATCTTCCCCATACACGCTGCTGCTGCTGGCCAGCACGAAATGGGGCACGTTCCGTGCGCGGGCCAGTTCCAACATCCGCAGTGTTCCGGTCACGTTCACGGCGTGATACCCCAGGGGGTCCTTGATGCTCGGGCGAACACCGGCCTTGGCGGCGATGTGAACGATGCGATCGATGGGGTCGTCCCCGATCAGGTCCGCCAGTCCTTCATCCAGCACGTCCGCCTCGATCAGGCGGAAGCCTTCCCGGTCCAACGACCTGGCGATGTTCGCCTCCTTGATCGCACGGTCGTAGAACGGATCGAAGTTGTCGATGGCCGTGACGCGCCACCCACCTTCGTCGAGTAGTCGTTCGATGAGGTGGCTGGCAATGAAGCCCGCGCCACCTGTGATGAGTGCATGCCTGGTCATGCGGAGCGAGCGCGAAAATACGGCCTTTCCCCACCGGTGCCCGGCTACCTTTGCGGCCATGCCGAGGCCGGGCGAAGCGATCCTGGTGGTGAGCCACACCTTTCCGCCCTACCGCGGCATCGGAGGGCGTCGCTGGGCCAAGTTCGCCAAGGCCCTTGCCCGCAAGGGCCACCCTGTTCATGTGATCTGCAGTGCGGGCGGCAGCGACCTGCTGGGCTCGCTGTGGAACGAGGACCGCGCAACGCCGGGTGTCACCGTCCATGAGCTGCCCCAACGCTACCCCACGGTGTTGTTCAAACGCCCGTTGACCGGCCTGTGGGAGAAGCTGGCCTACCGTTTCTGGATGCGCCTGCTGCCAATGCGGGTGAAGGGCAACCATTTCGACAAGGCCGTGCTATGGGAGGAGCAGTTCCAGACGAAGGCCTCCGAACTGATCGAAGCCCATGGCATCCGGAACGTGATCGTGTCCGGTGCGCCCTTCCGCCTCATGGCCCATGCGGTGAAGCTGAAGGAGCGCTTTCCCGACCTGCATCTGGTGGCCGACTTCCGCGATCCCTGGACCTGGGGACATGTGTACGGGCATGGTACGTTGGGTGCCGAACGGGAAGCCCACGAGCGCGCGCTCGAAGCCGCCGTGGCCAGGACCTTCGACAAGCTGATCAGCCCGGCCCCCGCGATCGTGGAGCACCTGCGGCACACCTACGGCGGTGAAGCCTCCCGGTATGTCCGGATCCCGCATGCGATCGACCCGGACGAGCTGGGCCAGCCCTCTGGACCGCCCGACGACGGCCTCTTCCGCATGGTCTACGCGGGAAGCCTCTACGGCGCCGGCGAGGCCGAAGCCTATTTCGAGGCCCTGCTCAAGGCCCTGCAGCGTTCGCGGGAGCTGCACCCGGAGGCCTTCGCGAACTGCCGGGTGGACCTGTACATCACCGGCCACGACACCGCACGGTACGAGGCCAGGGTCGCGGGCGCGGGCTTGTCGGACACCGTCCGCTTCCACGCGCCCCTACCGGCCCGCGAGATCTTCCCCATCCTGGCGCAGGCGGACGTGGTGCCCATCTTCATCCCCAGCGGAAACAAGGACTTCCTGGGCACCAAGTTCACCGAGCTGTTCTTCCTCCGGCGTCCGGTGCTGCACATCGGTGTACCCGGACTGGTCTCACGCACCATCACGGAGAACCGGCTCGGAGCCAGTGTCCAGGTGATTGAATTGGGATCGCTGCTTCCCCGGTTGATCGCCCGGAAGGTGGTGCTGGATGTGGATCCGTCCTACGACCTCACCCCGCACCTGCTGGACCACATCACCGACCGGCTGCTTCAGGAAGTGATGGTCTGAGCCACGCGCCGGAACAGGGCCAGGAACTCCTGCGTCACGGCCGGCCAGCTGAAGCGCTGCTCCACGCGTTCGCGAGAGAACGCACCCATTTTCGCATGCACCTCCGATCCCCGTTCCGTGAAGGACAGGATGGCGTCGTACAGGGCGTCCGCATCCCCCGGTGGAAGCAAGTATCCGTTGCGCGGATCGACGAGTTCAGCGGTGGCGCCCACGTCGCTGACCAGGATAGGCTTCGCCCTCGCCATGGCCTCCAGCACCACGGTGGGCATGCCCTCGAAGCGGGTGGGAAGGACGAAGGCGTCGCAGTTCCGGTAAAGGCGGTCCAGCTCCTCGTCGTCCACGCGGCCCAACAGCTCCACGTTCGTTGGAAGGCCCTTCGCCTGGTAGTCCTTCAGGAGGGGACCGTCACCGGCCAGCTGGAAGCGCACCCGATCTCCCTTCCCTTCCCGCACAAGGCGCTCCGCCACGGTCATCAGCACGTCGAGGCCTTTGTTGAAGGCGAAGCGGCCGACGAAGAGCAGCGTCCATGTTGGGTGTTGAACGTTGGAGGTTGGAGGTTGGAGGTTGGGCAGGTCCACGGCATTGGGGAGCACCACCACTTCGCAGTCCGATCCTGCCACCTGTTCCCGAAGGATGTCCGTGAGCTTCCCACCCAGGCTGACGGCCACGCGGCTCCGGCGCAGGATGGAACGCAACGCCCGGCGGAAGGGCCAGCCCAGCAAGCGCTCCTTCCGTGTGAGCATCTGGAACATCTCCAGCCCGTGCGGGTGCACGATCAGCCGGTCGCTGAAGCGCTCGATGCCGTCCCACACACAGAAGCCCTGCGAGAGGACCACGTCCGGCTTGAGGCGGTCCAGTTCCGTGGCGACCCGCGTGCTGTAGCGCTTCAGCTCGCGCAGGTAGAATTTGTCGGTGTCGATGTCAGTCACCTGCACCTCTCGGATCCCAAGAGCCGGGTCGAAAATGGGCGGAGGGTGCGGATGGAGCACCGTCAGCTCCACCTCCCCCGTGCGCGCCAGGTGCTCCGCCAGCAACCTGGAATGCCGCTGCATGCCGCCCATGGCCTGGGGGAAGACACCGTCGGTGCAGAGGGCGATGTGCATCATCCAAGGGTCAAGTAACAAGTGTCAAGTGACAAGTAACAAGCAACTCCTGAACACCCAGGACACGGTTGACACTTGACCCTTGGCACTTGGCACTTGTCACTTGTCACTTGTGTCGTTCCTCCTTCAGCAGCGTGGCCACGCCTTCATCGATGCCCCACTTCGGCTCCCAGCCGGTGACGCGCTTCAGCTTGCTGACGTCGGCGAGCAGGTGCATGCGCTCCACCTTGCGCACGCGGGCCGGGTCCACCTCGATGGTGAGCGGTTCGCCCAGCTGGCGTTCGAAGGCGTCGACGATCTCGCGCACGCTGTACTCGATGCCGCGGCCGATGTTGAACACCTCGAAACCGGTGAGCCCCTTGCCCAGCAGCAGCGCCATGGCCCGGCTCATGTCCTCGGTGTGGATGAAGTCGCGCTTGGGGTCCAGGTTGCCGAGCTGAAGCGTGCGCTTCCCGGACAGCACCTGCTGCTGCACCTCGGGGATCAGGTGCGGGTTGGTCTCGTTGGGACCGAAGGCGTTGAAGAAGCGGCCCACGATGGTGGGCACGCCGGCGCGCAGGTGGAACTCGCTGGCCAGGCGCTCGGTGGCCAGCTTGGTGATTCCGTAGATGTCGAGCGGTCCGGTGGGATGGTCCTCGCGCACGGCCCCGTCCGCGATCGGGTACACGGCGGCGGTGCTGGCCACGAACACCTGTTCCGCGTCCACGCAGGCGTCCAGCACGTTGATCGTGCCGTTGATGTTGATGTCGGCCGCCTCGACCGGGTGCTGGTTGCAGTAGGGGATGAAGTGGATGGCGGCCAGGTGCAGCACCCACTGCGGATCCACCCGGGCGATGGCCTGCTGCGTGGCGGCGCGATCCCGGATGTCCACCTTCAGGAAATGGGCATCGTCCACGCCGGCCAGTTCGCGCCGGCCGAAGCTGAGGTCGTCCAGCACGTACACCTCGTGCCCCAACTCCTGCAGGTGCCTGCTGAGCGCCGAGCCGATGAAGCCCGCGCCGCCGGTGATGAGGACCTTCTTCTTGTCACTCATTGGTACCAGAGCCATTCATGACCACCTTAAGGAAGAACGACGCCAACATCACTAGGAACGAGATCCGCTGAATCCACATCCATGGTCTCATGGCTTTGTCCTTGATCGGGTCTGATGACCGGATGGGAAAGAGCCACCGTTGCTCGAGCCGGCCAGTCTGTACAACACTGAAGTAGGTGAACATCAATTGAAAACTGGAGATCGCGAAGGAAGCCGCGCTGGCGTAGAACAGATAGCTAAAAATCTTGATCATGACCAGGAACTGGACCACCCTCTTCGGTCCGCGAAAGTAGGGCTCTCCGCTCAGGCCCCCAGTTCCCCGAGCAGCCGCGCATAGGCCTCCCGGTGCGCCTCTTTGGTGAAGCGTTCCTTCGCAAACGCCATCAGTCGCGCCCGTTCGGTCTCCAGCGGCCGCGCCAGGGGACCCACCTCATCGCCTCGCACCACCAAGCCCAAGCCTTCCTCCTTCACCAGCGCACTGAAGTCGCCCAGGCCTTCGGAGATGATCACCGGCAGGCCGGCGCTGAGGTACTCGGCGAACTTGGTGGGGCTGGCCACCCGGTTGGTGATGGTGTCCTCGCGCACCAGGATGCCGTGGTCGCAGGCACGGAGCGTGCGCTGCACGTCGGCGGGATCCAGCCACTTCGCCTGCACCCGGCCCGGGAAGCGCTCCATCAGCTTCCGGTTGTTGGCGTCCTCCTTGGACAGGAAGAGCACCTTCACCTCCGGCTGGCGGTCGAGGATGCCGGAAAGCAGCCCCTCCAGCAGGCCGAAGCTCTGCCAGCCCGCCGTGCTGCCGGAATAGACCAGCACCAGATCGTCCGGCGCATACCCGAGCTCCCTGCGCGTGGCCTCGCGGTCGTCACCAGTACCGAAGCGGAAGTCGTTCCCCAGGGTGCAGGGGATCACCACGTGCGCATCGTCCGTGTAGCCGTACCGTTCGCGCCAATGGTCCACCAACGCCTGGCTCACCGCGATGCGGAGGTCGCTCTTCAACACCGCCTCCTGCTCCAGTGGTCGCACCTGGGCGATCAGCGCCTCGTCATCGATGATGCGGTACTCCTCCCACTCGGCGGCGTAGGCCCCGCGGCCGTCGAAACAGACCTTCCGGACCACCCCACGATCCCGCATCCGCACAGCCATGGCCGTGGCGAAGGGCCCCCGGCAGATGATGCCGGTGGGTCGAAGGCCGGACGCCGCCATGGCCAGGATGCCCGTGTTCCAGCGCCAGCGCTTCATCTGCGGAACCATGGGCAGCACCATGGCCTTGGGGTCGCGGGCCTTGATGCGCCGTTTGGTCTCCCGGAACCGCCGTGCGCTCACCAACGCGACCAGCCTCACCTCCTCCCCGCCCAAGGAGTTCAGGTAGGCGACCACATCGCACACCTGGCTCCAGTACACGCCGCTGGGCTGGTCGTTGTAGGTGAGGTAGAGGATCATGGATCCGGCCTCCTGGCGGAGGAGCACAAAGGTCGCCTTCTTCGGATCGCCCGGGGCCTTCAGGGCGACACCAAGGAACCTCCCCAGGACAGGTCGCTCAAGAGTTGGCGCGGCCATCCTGTGGAAGCACACCAGCAGGGGACCTTGGGAACCTGCCCACGGCACGGAGAGGCGGGAGGCGACCGCTGTGCCAGCGACCACCCCCCCGCCTATGACCGGCCTCCCCGGAGCAGCCTATGGTCTTCCTTCCAGCGTGTAGCCGATGTGGAACGTGGCGAACGCCGCCACCGGCCCCACCGTGTACTGGAGGTCCCCGAGCTGGTCATCCCCGGCGATCAGGGTCGTGTATCCCAGACCAGCCCAGGCCTTCAGGTATACCGGCACGGAAAAGGGACGAATGGAATACCCTCCATACCCCATCACGAGCAGATCGGTATGCTCCGCTGCACCAGGCAGGGCATCGTTGCCGAGTTGATAGCGTTGTACTCCGACCTGGGCACCCAGAAGGAAGCCCCTGTTCACCTCACGGAAGTGGTGCTCTGCAAAGATCCCGGCCCCGAGGTCGAGCCGCACGTCCCATCCTTGGTCCCGGTTGTCGGCCTTGAGGTCCACCATCATGGAAGGCAGGTCCATGGCGTACACCCCGGCCCCCACCAGGAGCCGATCGCAGGACGCCGGTTTCATACGCAGATGGGCCGACCACCCATCGAACGCGAAGGTGGCCGGGTCCACTTCGATGGACCATGATGTGGTCGGAGAGCCTTCCATCCGGTCCTGCGCCCGCGAAGGGCCGGGGATGGCCAGGAGCAGCAGAAGCACAAGGCTTGCTACCCACCTATTATCAATATTTGTTATACGTCGTATATCTTGTTTGGTCCAAAAAAAGGGACCCTTCGGCTCGATCAGGTCCGGGGAACCGGCCGATCCTCTCCCATGGGAGCGTGTGTTCGCTGTGTTCATCCTGTGTTCGTGTTGGTGTTGCTGTGGTTGATCCATGAGTTCTTCAGTTGGTGATGGTCCGGGCATTGGCCCGATCCATGTGTTGCAGGATATCGGCGAAACTGGTCCTCGCCAGTTCCGATCGCATGCTTGCCTCGGTGCTGGCGAACAGGTCAGCGACGCACGCCTGGGCGCGATCGGGACGTTCCCCTTTGACGGCGATGTCGAAGCCTGACTGGAACAGGGGTTTGCCTTTCTCCACGGCATCGAACACGTCCAGTACGGTGATGGCCGCCGGGTCCTTCATGCCGCGTACACCACCATGCTTTCCCTCCTTGGTCTCAATGATGCCCTGTGCGGCCAGGCCTTGGAGGATCTTGACCAGGGTGGGCTTGGGGATGTTGAGCACCTTGGCGATGCTGGCCGTGGACAGGAATTCATACTGGCCCTGCCGGATCTTGTCGGAGATGAAGACCACTACGAGGATCGCCTTGGAGAAAGAGAGCGAGTAGCTCATCTACATATTCTTACTATTTCGTTTGCAATGTTATACAAAAACCTCGTCCCATGCAAATGGCGATGCGATCGGACACCCCGGGAGGTGGATCAAGTCAGGCCGGCAAGCACCTCCACCACCCGCTCCGTGGCCTTGCCGTCCCACAGCGGCGGCACCTCGCCTTGCTTGAAGGTCCCTGCATGGATGCGTCCGATGGCCTCCTGCAGCGCGGGCAGGTCGAAGGTGATCAGCTCGTTGGTGCCGAGCGTGACGGTGCACGGCCGCTCGGTGTTCGGACGCAGGGTCAGGCAGGGCACCCGGCGGTAGGTGGTCTCCTCCTGGATGCCGCCGCTGTCCGTGATCACGAAGGCGCAGGTGGCGATCAGCTTCTGGAAGGCGAAGTAGTCCATCGGTCCCCCGAGGATCAGGCCCTTGATGCCCGACAACCGGTCCTGCAGGCCGAACTTCTTCAGGTTGTTCGTGGTGCGGGGATGCACCGGGAACACGACCGGATGGTCCTTGGCCACGAGCGCGATCAGGTCCACCAGCTTGGCGAGTTCCTGCGGGTCGTCCACCGTGGCGGGACGGTGGATGGTCATGAGCACGTGCGTGCCACCGGGAAGTCCCAGCTCCTCCAGCACCTTGGCCGCCTGGATGCGCCCCTCGAACTTCACCAGGGTGTCGATCATGGTGTTGCCCACGAAGTGCATGGCCTCCCGGGGCCGGCCTTCGGCCAGCAGGTGGTCCATGCCGCTCTGCTCGGTGATGAAGTAGTGATCGGTGATCTGGTCGGTGAGGATCCGGTTGATCTCCTCCGGCATGCCGCGGTCCCGGCTGCGCAGGCCGCTCTCCAGGTGCCCGAGCGGGATGCCCAGCTTGTTGGCGGTGATCGCGCCCGCCAGGGTGCTGTTCACGTCACCGACCACGAGCATGAGGTCCGGGCGCTCCTCGTTCACCACGCGTTCCAGGCCCAGCATGATGTGCGCCATCTGGGTGTTCGGCGTGCCGGGCTCGACGCCCAGCCAGTGGTCGGGCGAAAGGCCGAACTGCTCGAAGAAGACATCGGCCATCCGCGCATCGAAGTGCTGGCCGGTATGCACCAGCTGAACGTCCAGGTCGGGATACGCGGTGGCCACCTCCTTGAAGCGGGTGACCTTGATGAAGTTGGGGCGTGTGCCCACGACGATGAGCACCTTCCTCATCCGAGCGTCTTCTTCGCGCTACGCGTGGCGATGATGAACTCGGTGCTGGGGGTGTCGCTCACCTTGCGTGCCGGCGCTCCGGCGATGGTGCAGTGGCCTTCCGGGAAGGAGCTGTTCACCACGCTGTTGGCGCCGATGGCGGTGTTGTCGCCGATGGTGATGTCGCCGAAGAGCTTGGCCCCGGGTCCGATGTACACGTTCTCGCCGAGCGTGGGCACCAGGTCGTCAGGCCCCGGGCGGGTGCCGATGACCACGTCCACGTGGATGCGACAGTTGCTTCCCACCCGGGCGTCCGGGTGCACCACGATGGTGCCGCGATGGGCGATGCTGAGGCCGGGACCGAACACATTGGGCGGGATGTCGAACCCGCACCGGATGCTTTGCCGGTGGAACCGGATGGACCAGAACTTGTACCGAAGCTTGCCGAACAGCCCGGTGTGTTTGTGGCAGTTCAGGTGGTACTCCACCCTTCGCAACAGGCGTTGGAACTTCCACACCTCGTCGAACATCATCTGCGACGAGTATTCCCGGCGCAGGGCCACGCGGTCCGCTTCACGATACTCGAGGAAGTCCTGACGGGAGGCGATCATGATGCGGGGTGGGAACTGCCTTTGCGCAATCGCAGGGCCTTTTCGGCACCGGCGAACCCGAGCAAGTTATAGAGCAGCACGTAGCGCTCCGTGATGGCCCGGCCCACCTGGGGCACGAAGCCCGGGGAGATGCTCCGACGGAATTCGGCCACGGCGGCATCCAGGTCGTAGGTGGCCAGGATCCGAAGGGCCATGAAGAGGTACTGGTCGATCGCGGCGATCTCGTCCGCATGCGCCGCAGGGTCCTGTGCCAGGAGGTGGTCCTTCATGGCCTTGCGCAGGTCCACGTAGCGTTCCCAGTTCGCGCGTTCATCGGTTCGGCTGATGGAGCCGCTCGCCCGCTTCAGCACGCGGGTGGCCACGTGGCGGTCCCAGGCCACCCGATGGCCTCGTTTCAGCATCCGGAACAGCAGCTCGTAGTCCTGGCTGCTGGCCAGTTCCTCGTCCCATCCACCGGCAGCTTCCACGGCGCTCCTGCGCCAGAGGTTGGCGCTCGTGGTGCCCATCCGGGTCTTCACCAGGGCCATCCAGGGCCGGTCGTACAGGGCTTCCACCGTGAGCAGCAGGCCATCCGGCATCACCTGCTCGTAGTCGCCCACCACGATGTCGGCCTGCTCGGTGAAGGGGGCCTGAAAGGCCAGCTTGTCCGGGAACAGTTCGTCATCCGCGTCCAGGAACTGGACCCATTCACCGGAAGCATTGCGAAGTCCGGTGTTCCTGGCCGCACAGGCCCCTTTGTTCTCCTGACGGATGCCGCGCACGAGGCCCGGCCCATCGGCCATGGCCGCTTCGATCACCGCCCAGGTGCCATCCGTGGAACCATCGTCCACCACCACCACTTCCAACGGCGGACGCGATTGACGCCGGACCGAATCCAACGCCTTGGGCAGCAGGCCGGCCACGTTGAAACAGGGTATGATCACGGATACGTTCATGAACGCAGCCCGCGAAGTTAACCGGGCCGGCCGGAGGGGTCCAGTAGCCCGAGCTCCCGCAAACGCGCGATCAGGAGCGGGTTGAACAGTTCCACCCCCGCCTGGTTCAGGTGGTTGTGGTCGTAGAAATGATCGCGGTCGTCCAGCGGGAGGCCATGGTCGTAGGCGAAGTCCAGGTAGGGCACTTCGAAAGGTGCGATCCGTTCGCGGATGATGGCATTGAAGGCCTCGTGCTTGGCCCGGTCGCTCCGGACGGGATAGGGATGGTTCACCAGCACGACCCGGATACCGGCCTCCCGGCAGTAGCGCAGCAGCTTCTCGAGCTCCTTCAGCTGGTCCTCCCGAACCGCCAGCGGCCTTCCCACGACATAATGCACCGACCCCTTCACCGAATCGGTCGTGAGGGAGTATCCCGCGGACACATAGGCGCTGTCCAGGTACCTGGGGGGTGCGTTCCGGGTGGCCAGGCGCAGGGCCAGCATGTTGATGCCACGGGGGTCCCGGAGCGAAAGGCACATGCGCAGCGCGGCGCGGTCCGAGGGAATGTTCTGCGAGAGGTCCGCGGTGCTCTCCAGACCATCGATCTCGAAGGCCGCCTCGTACATGTCCAGCACGAGCAGCCCGGTGTTCCGCGAGGTCAGGTAGGTCTCCGCGATCACGCGCGAGTTCATGAGCGATTGCGCGCTGGTCCCCAGGTTGAAGGCGCTGTATCCCGCGGAGGTGAACATCCCCGGATCATAGCCCCGGTAGGCATGCGATGAGCCGAGGAAGACCACCTGGTAGCTGCTGTCCGGATCATGCTCCTGGAACTTCTGAAAACTGTTGCCCCCTTTCCACTTCAGGGCCTTGCTGGTCCCATGCACCATCGGCAGGCCGCTCCATTGCACGCGGAACAGCACCGTGAACAGGAGCACGTATGCGACCACCGCCACCGCCAGCAGCATCAGGGAACGGAACAGCAGGCGGGTCAGCATCGCTCAGAACTGGAAGTAGATGAACTCGGTCCTCCCGTATTGACCGAACAGCAGCGTGGCGGCGAGCAACAGCCCGTACCAGCCGTACTCGGCCCACCTTCCTGGTGATCGTGCTTCACCCTTCGCGAACCGGTCCGCCCAAGGGTCGGCCAGGAAGAAGAACAGCGCCAGGCCACACGTGACGATCATGACGTCCGAACGAAGCTCGATGAACAGGGCGTGGAGCCCGCTGGGATCCGGGCGCAGGTCCAGGATGCGGGCCAGCATGACGCCGATGTCGCCGATGTCGTTGGCTCGGAACAGCATCCAGGAGAAGAGCACCAGCAGGCCGGTGACCAACACGTTCAGGAAGCGCCAGGTCCGGGGGATGCGATGGACGCCGAGCTTTCGTTCGGCCTCCCGCCAGAAGGGGGCGAACACCAGCGCCAGCACCAGGTAGGCCCCGTGCAGCGCGCCCCACAGCACGAAGGTCCAGTTGGCACCATGCCACAGGCCACTGATCAGGAACACGACGAACAGGTTGAAGTACCAGCGCCATTTCAGCACCCGGTTGCCACCCAGGGGGATGTACAGGTAATCGCGGAACCAGGTGCTGAGGCTGATGTGCCAGCGCGACCAGAACTCGCGGATGGAGGCGCTCCGATAGGGCGTGCGGAAGTTCTCCATCAGGTCGAAGCCCAGCACCCGGGCAGCCCCGATGGCGATGTCGCTGTACCCGCTGAAGTCGCAGTAGATCTGCAGCGCGAACAGGGCGGTGGCGAAGATCACGGTGATGCCATCGTGATCGGCCGGATGGTTGTACACCTGGTCCACGATCGGAGCGACCCGGTCGGCGATCACCAATTTCTTGAAGAAGCCCCAGAGCATCTGCTTCAGCCCACGGGTCACGCGGGCGGCATCAAAGCGCACCTCGCGGAAGAACTGGGGCAGCAGCGCGGGTGCCCGCTCAATGGGCCCGGCCACCAGCTGGGGGAAGAAGGTCACGTACAGGGCGAAGCGCCCCAGGTCGCGGGTGGGCTCCAACTGCCGACGGTACACGTCGATCGTGTAGCTCAACGTCTGGAAGGTGTAGAAGCTGATCCCCATCGGAAGCAGCACGTCCAGGTCGGCTATGGGCCATCCGGCCCCGAACAGGTCGCGCAGCGTGCCGTTCAGGAAGTTGAAGTACTTGAAACCGACCAGGATGCCCAGGTTCGTGATGACGGAAAGCAACAGCCAGCGCTTCCTGCCCACGGGTGTGGACGCCTTGGCGATGCCGCGGGCGGCCGTGAAGTCCACCAGGGTGGAAATGACCAGCAGGACCGCGTACTCGGCCTTCCAGGCCATGTAGAACCAGTAGCTGGCCCCCAGCAGCAACAGCCAGCGCCAGCGGTGGGGCAGCAGGAAGTAGGCCGCCGCCACCAGCGGGAAGAAGACCGCGAACTCGAAGGAGTTGAAGAGCATGGCGCGCAGGACCCGTTAGCCCATCAGGTCCAGCAGATCGTCGCAAAATTGCCCAAAATTGACCGGGGCCTGGAAGCCTTCGGCCCACTGGGCGCGGACGCCTTTGCGGAAGGAGGGGTCTCCTCCCAGTCGGGTGGAGGCATCCACGATGGCGCGGGCCAGGGAGGCAGGATCCACGTCCACCGGCAGGAGCAGCCCGGTCCCTTCGCTCACCAGCTCACGAACGCCGCCCGCATCACAGGCCACCAACGGGATCCCGAAGCTCGCCGCCTCCTGCAGAGCCACGGGAACGCCACCTTCGGAGGCGCTCGCATGCACGAACAGGTCCACCGGATGGTGCCGGTAGTACGTGATCAACTCGTGGTTGGGCACCGCGCCCTTCCAGACCACCTGGACATGCTCGGGGAGCGTGCCTGCCAGGGTCTCCAGCCGGCCGCGCTCGGGGCCGTCGCCGAAGTGGGTCCACCGGACCGGCCGTTCCACCTGCGCCAGCGCCTGAACGATGATGTCCACCCGCTTCAAGGGCACCAGGTTGCCGCAGGAGACCAGCCGGAGCGTGTCCGATGGTGTCCAGGGGCCGGGGCCATGGTCCACGGTACCGAGCCGCGCCAGGCGGAAGCGGTCCGCGAACGACGGGTGCAGCCGTTCCATGGTATCCAGGCCCGCCCGGCTCACGCAATGGATACGGTCCATCGCCTCCAGATGCATGCTCCGGAACGGGATCCAGCCATCCGGGTCGCGCTCGGGGAACAGGTCGAAGCCATGCACCCGGCTGACCATGTGCCACGCGGGATGCCGCCGCTTCAACAGCGCCAGCACCGTGGCCCAGTCAGCCGTCCAATAGGTGTAGAGCAGGTCACGCTGCGGATCGAAGCGGCCGGCCAGGTGCCCTTCGAGCCACTCGGCCCGTTGCATGGCCTGCCTGAGCCGGCTGCGTAGTTCGGCCCTCCTTCGGACGAAGACCTCCGGTGAAGGCGCTTCCCTGCGCAGTGCGCTCATCCCCCGGCGAAAGTCCCCGAGGCGCTTGGCCAACAAGGCCGGCCCGGCGGTGGCATAGGGGTCCCGCAGGACCCGTTCCACCGACGCGTTCGCAGGAAGCTCCCGTGCCTCTCCCTCCTGAAAGAGGGGCACCACATGCACCCGGTCGAAGCGCCGGCACAGTTCAGGCAGTTCCAGTTCGAGGAAGGGCTCACCGGTCCCGAACGGGAAGCGCATGGTGAAGAGCCAGAGGGCGTTGGCCATCAGCGCCGGTGCCTGGGACGCAACAGGCCGTGCGTCCAGTGTTTCATCAGGTACAGCGCGTGGTCCCTGCGCCAACCGGAGAGCCTCAGGTGGGCCAGGGCCGCCCCACGGTCACGGTCGGCGAGGTAGTGGAACAGGCCGCCCCAGGCGGTGGCGATCCGGCGGCGGAAGGCCTCCCCGGGGAACAGGCCGCGCTCCAGCACCAAGGCCTGAAGCCTGTCCAGCCAATCGCGGTACGCCTCCACCAACCCGGCCGTGGGCGCCTCCCGGAACAGGCGCAGGGTCAGGAGATGCAGCGTGAGGTCCCGTTCGCTGAGCGGGATGCCATACCAAGCGAAGACCTCGCGCAGCAGCACTTCGTGATCGGCCACCTTGTCGCGCCCATGCCCCAGGTTCTGTGCTCCGCGCCGATACCGGATCACCGGGGCCGCGATGTTCCCGAACCGTGCCACGCGTCCCATCCGCGTCCAGAACAGCCAGTCCTCGCCGATGCGCGGCCAGGATGTTTCGTACCGCAGCTCGCGCTCTCGGATCGTGCTGGTGCGCAGGATGCTGGCGCCTTGGGACACCGGCACGCCAAAGAGCAGCTCGGCCATGCAGGCGTCATGTTCCAACGGAAAGGCCCGGGAAGCGCCCTCGGCACCGAAGAGGTCCACCCGCCCGCCACTGGCGCCCACCTCGGGGTGCGCTTCCATGTAGGCCACCTGCCGCTCCACCCGGTCAGGCAGGGCGATGTCGTCGGCATCGAGGCGTACGATGTAAGTGCCGGTCGCCGCCTCCAGACCGGCGTTGGCCGCACCGCCCGGACCGCGGTTCTCCGGCAGGGCGATCACCCGCAGGCGCGGATCGGTCTCCGCACGCAACAACGCCAGGCTTTCGTCCGTGCTGGCATCGTCCACCGCCAGGACCTCGAGGTCGGCATGGGTCTGCGCGTACACGCTGTCCAGGCAGTCCCTCAGGTAGGGCGCCTTGTTGTACACCGGTATGAGCACACTGACCTTCATGCGCCCAGGTGCCGGAGCTTGCGCCGGAGCCGGAAGCCCAGCCAGGTGCGTGGCCGGAGCTGGTCCTGGAGCTTTCCATGGCGCTCCCGTTCCCAGGCGTCCAGCTCAATGGAGGCCAGCAAGGGCAGCGCCTCGCGCATGTGCACGAACTCCCGCTCGGTATGTACCGTGCCGTGCCACTTCAGCAGGAAGCGGGCCACCATCCGGCGCACACGATCGCGGTGCTCAGGCCCCGCCCCCAAGGGCTTCAGGCCGGGCCGAAGGTCGTGCAGGCCGGCGAGCAGGCCGGCGAGTTCCTCCTCCCCCACGGTGAGCGACGCTTCATGCAACAGGCTGGCGGTCTCGTCCAGGAAACCGGCGTGCGCGGTCACGGTCTTGCTGGTATCGTGCAGGCGGAAGATGGCCAGGGGCGCCGGCTCGAAGCGCAGGTGCGCGGTGCCATGGCGGAACAGGAAGCGCCACCAGAGGCTCAGGTCCATCACGTAGCGCAGGGCCGGATCCACTCCGCCCAGTTCCCGCACCACGTCCATCCGGTACCAGGTGGCCGGTTGGTTGATCACCGGATCGCACCAGAGCTGGTGCGCATCGTGCGCATCGTTCAGCCGGTCGAACACGCGGTCACCATGCGCATCCCGGTGCACCACCTGCCCGCCGAACACCTGCAGGGAAGGGTCCGCCGCAAAGGCCTCCAGCACCCTGGGCACAGCGCCAGGCGTCAGGGCATCGTCACTGTTCACCCAGGTGAACACGTCGCCGGTGGCGTGCGCCAGCCCCTTGTTGATGGCGTGGCTCTGGCCTTCGTCCTGCTCACTGCACCACCACGCCAGGCGGTCGGCCTGCCGTTCGATCACCTCGCGGGAACCGTCGGTGCTGCCACCATCCACCACGATGTGCTCCACCGGCACACCCTGGTCCGCCACGGAACGCAGGCATTCCTCCAGGTAGTCCACCTGCTGGTAGCTGGGCGTGATGACGGTGGCGCGGAGCGTGCTCATCGGCGTGCCGAAAGTACCGATCGGTACACGGCCAGCACCTCGTCGGCATAGCGTTCCACCGAGAAGCGTTCGGCGGCCATGTGAGCGGCCCGGTCGCCGAGCAGGCGTGCTCGTTCGGGGGCCATGACCAACCTGCGCATGCGCTCCGCCAGTTCCTCGGCACCGCCCGGGTAGAGCAGCCCGTTCCCACCATCGGTGATCAGTTCGGGCGTGCCGCCGCTGTCGTGCCCGATCACCGGCAGGCCGCTGGCCATGCCCTCCACGGTGACGCGCCCCATGGCCTCGTTGCGCGAACACATCAGCAGTGCATGCACGCGCAGGAACACGCTGTACGGGTCCTTGACGAAGCCCGCCAGCTCCACCACATCGGTCAACCCCAGGGCGGCGATCCGCTCCCGCACCTCCTTGTCACGACCATCACCGGCAAAGACCATGCGTACATCCCGCCCTTCCTTCCGCAGGATGGCCAGGGCCTCCAACGCCTCCAGGTGGCCCTTGCTGGGATGGATGAGGCCGACGAGGGCAAAGGTGAACGGCGTGGGATCCACCCAGCGTGCGGCGGAAAGCGCCAGCAACTCCGTGTACCGGGATGCCCGCAAGACGCCGTTGTAGATCACCGGCACCGGCCGATGGGGTTTGGTGTAGGTGAGGATGTCCGCCTTCACGGCCTCGGAGATCGCGATCAACCCATCGGCCTCCCGCAGGGCACGGCCATAGGCGGCACGCCCCCGGTCCAGGTGCAGCAGGTATTGCCGTTCGGGCAGTTCCCGGATGTGCCAGACGAGCGGTGCGGACACCTCGTCCTTGAGGTCGATGGCGATGCCGGCCACGCTGGAGTTGGCATGCAGCAGCTGCGTGCCCCAGGCCTTCACCTGGTCCACCAAGGCAGGCATCAGGGCACGGTTGGCGCGGGAGCGGGCACGAGCGGCCCGTTCATGCCGCCACCACTGCCGAAGCCGGTGGTGCGGACCACCTTCGTAGTGCCGCTCGCTCATCCAGGGCTGGAAGGGCATCACCCGCCACGGGATCCCCTCCCGGTCCAGGGCGTCGATGAGGCCACCTTCCCGGGGCAGGAGCACGTGGGGTTCCACTTCACCCCGCCTGCGCAATTCCCCCATCAGGTCCAGCAGCGAGCGGTTGGCGCCGTAGAGCTCGGGGTAATGGGTGATGTAGGTGACGTGCACGGGAGCGTCAAAACTACCCCCTCGTGCGCTCCGAGACGGCCCGTTCCAGGATCGCCGCCAGCCGTCCTACGCGGTCGCGTACATCGTGGTCCCGCAAGGCACGCTCGCGCCCGGCCCGCCCCATGGCAGCGGCAGCGACGGGGTCGCGCGCCAGACGCACCAGATGTCCGGCCATGGCGTCCAGATCACGCTCATCGCCAAGGAGTCCGTTCACGTCCTCCGCCACCACATCGGCGATGCCGGCGTGGCGCGTGGCGATCACGGGTAGTCCGCAGGACATCGCCTCCAACACCGCCAGCGGGGTGCCTTCGCGGTCGCCATCGGAGGTGATCACACTGTGCTGCACGAAGGCGCGGGAACGCTGCATGGCCTCCGAGACCTGCTCCGGTGCCAGGACACCGGGAAGTTCCACCGCATGGGTGATGCCGAGCGCTCCGGCCAATTGACGACATGCTTCGAGCAGGTCGCCCCGGCCGGCGATGGTGAGGCGCATGGTGGGCTCCCGTTCCAGCGCCCGGGCGAAGGCGAGCAGCGTGAGGTGCGGCGCCTTCTTGTCGCTGAACCGGCCCACACCGAAGAAATGGGGGGGTGCCTGGTCGGGAGCGGCCGGTGTGAAGCGTTCCACGTCCACCCCGTACACGTTGTAGTGCAGGCGTTCACGGGGGAAACCGAGTTCCAGCAGGTGCGTCTCCATCTCCCGGCTCACCACCACCACGGCAGCGGCCTCGCGCGCCAGTCGGGCGTAGTTGCCGTGCTCCTCCAACAGCTTGCAGTGGAAGGCGTCCACCCCGTGGAAATGCACCACCAGCGGTATGCCCAGGGCCTTGCAGGTGTCGAGCGCGGCCATGCCGGTGGGTCCGTATTCGGCGAGCACCACCTCGGCCCCCGCCTTCCGGAGCGCATGCGCTAGTGCCTGACGCAGGGCACCCTCCACGGTGGCCCCCTTCACCCGGCGGAGCAGCCGTGCCAGCGTATCCGTGGGCAGCAGGAGCGAGCCGTCCTGCCGGCGACGCGGGAGGAAGCCGTCGGTGAGCACGAGCGCCACGTCGGGCAGGTGCTCGATGTGCGCACGGATGAAGGTCTCGCTGTAGGCGTCGCGGTTGGGGGACAGGATGGCGGTGCGGGGGGACATGGTCAGCGTCGAACGGCGGTGCCGGAAAGTCCGGGGACCATGGGCGATGAACGCGGGTCCGGCACGTGGTCATGGCGGAGCAGGTAGCGCACCACCGGAAGGGTGAGCCTGGAGATCAGCGTGCGTTTGGCTTCGGACATCGGGCGACGGCGCGCCCAAAGACCGATCATCTGTGCCAGGCTGGCGTCCCAGCCGCCGTGGGGTCGGACCACCACCTCGTCAAAGCCGGCCTCACGCACCAGCCGCTCCAGTGCGAAAGGCGTGTAGCGGTACTCATCGTAGGGCACATCGTGCAGGGGCCAGAGGAAAGGTACCGTGAAGAAGAACACGCCGCCGGGACGCATCACGCGTGCTATCTCACGCAGCACCGCACCGGGATCGGGGCAGTGCTCCAGCACCTCGGTGGCCATGGCGGAATCCACGCTGCTGTCATCAAGCGGTATGGTGCCTCCATCCCAGTACAGGTCCTGCGTGACCTTGCGATAGCCGGCCACGGCGTTGGTCTCCAGGTCCATGCCGAGGTACCGGGTGATCTTGGGCGCACCCTCGGTGATCATGTTCCGGTAGGGTTGCACGCCCGCCCCCACATCCAGAAAGGTGCCGTGGAAGCGCGGCATCGCCTTGCGCAACGCGGCAAGGATGGCCTTTCGGATGAAGTACCTGTCCTGGGTTTCCCGGTGAAGCGGGAGGTCAAGGAAATCGCTGGGGATGCTCATCATTCGGTGCCGAACTGTGTTGATCAGACACAGCATCAGTGCGTTCCCCCAAAGATGGCAAATGAAACAGGACCGTAGCCTTCAACCCATCACCAGCAAAGCTGGCACCATGTCAAAGAAACTTCAAGTTTCCGAGATATTACAGGGAGGTTGAGCGATGCATTGGCCCTTACTTAAGATGACTGCGTACGAAAAGTGCGATCCGATCGATCAGTGCATCATCCAATTGATGAAACAATGGCAGACAGAGTGCACGACGCGCAAGGTCCTCTGCTATCGGACAAGTTCCCCTGGCTGACAGGTAGGGCAGTTCCGTCAGTGAAGGGTAGAAGTACCGCCGGGGATGGATGTCGTTCTTCGCAAGGTCCTCCAGCAGGGCATGCAGAGCGGCCTCGGAAGGCATGATCGCAGGGAAATAGGCATGGTTGTAGTCCGTGTCCCCGGGCACACGGGCAAGCTGCACGTCGCATCCCTGCAACGCCTCCGCGTAGCGCCACCACTGGGCCTTTCGTCTTTCGAGGATCGACGGCATGTGGCGCAACATCAGCACGCCCATGGCCGCATGGAGCTCGCTGTTCTTGCCGTTGATGCCGACCAGGAAGTGGTCGTCCTTGATGTGGCCGAAGGCGCGGAGAAGCCGCAGCTTGCGGTAGGTCTCCTCATCGTGGCAGGCGATGGAACCGCCCTCCACCGTGTGGTAGATCTTGGTGGCGTGAAAGCTGCAGGTGCTGATGTCGCCGTAGGACAGCAGCGGCCTTCCCTGATGGGTGGTGCCGAACGCGTGCGCCCCGTCGTAGATCACCTTCAGCCCGTGACGCCTGGCGATGGTGGCGATGGCGTCCACATCGCAGGGCAGTCCATAGACGTGGGTGGCGAGGATGGCCTGGGTGCGCGGGGTGATGGCAGCCTCGATGCGGGCCGGGTCGATGCAGAAAGTGACGGGGTCGATATCCACATGCACCGGGGTGCAGTGCTCCCAGAGGATGGCGGTGGTTGAAGCGACGTAGGAATACGGTGTGGTGATGACCTCGCCGGTGATGTCCAGCGCGCGGAGGGCCAGCTGCAGGGCGATGGTGCCGTTGCCCACGAAGAGCACGTGATCGGTGCCGTGGTGGGGAACGAGCGAGTCCTCCAGTTCCTGGAGCAGGGGGCCGTTGTTGGTCACCTGGCCGCGGTGCCAGACGCCCTCAAGCAGTTCGGTGTACTCCGACAGCTCAGGCAGGTATGTCCGGGTCACTAGGACCTGCGCCATGCACGAAGGGGTTCAAAGGGGTCCACAGAGGCAAGCTTCCAGGACTGCACACCTCCCTGGAAGCCGCGCCCGATGCGCCAAAGGAACGAACGGAATCGCACCCACATCCGATCTGTTGGGGAGGAGGCCCACCAGTCGCTCCCGGCGTACCCAAGTTCCATCAAGAGCGCGCCGGCCCACCTGTGCATCCTGTACCGGTCGGTAAGGCTCAGCCGCTCCTTCCAGATGGAATCTGGCTTCACGCGCAAGGTGTTCAACGACGCGTCGCCCGAACTGTACTGTTTGCGGCTGATGTGGTTCTCCGAATGGATCCGGGCCACCATGTCCGTATCTGCGGGAAGCCCACAATGCGCGAAGATCCGGCCAAGGACCTCCGGGCTGCCGTTCTTGAGCTCCTCGTACCGCACCTCCATGTATCTATTGCCAAGCATTCGGCCATCCCTGCGTGCCGCTCCAACAAAATCACGCCAATCTCTTGAGGCCTGCGCAAGCTCGCCTGCACTATGCCCCACACGTTTGTTCACGGAAAGGGCGCTCACGACCACCTCCCTGCCATCGCGAATGAGGTGAATGAACCTGGCGTTCGGCAAAAGATCCGCTATCAACGGTAATTGACGAGCGTAATTCGGGTGCTTGTCCAAAATATGTGTCGCACGAGGGTTTGTGGCAAGCACACTTCCATATACATTGTCCAAGAAACATCGGACCTCCTCGAAAAATCGATCCTCCGTCCACAATGCTCCTAACCCAAGCGACCACGATCCAGCCTCTTGTTCCGCCTTCTCCTTCCTGAATTGAGCGACTGGCTGGGCAAGATATCGAGTAAAGATGGTAAGCTCGGTATCCTGAAGTGATGCCACTTGGGGATGTGCAGAAAGCATACGATGCAACCATGTCGTTCCGCTCCGAGCGGCACCGATGATAAATAGATACTCTCGCTCACGTACCGAACGTTCAATGGCCTGGCCTGGCTGATCAGATGAATGGTCCATATCCTTCCGCCTTCAACCTTGCATTGCCCATTGCAACATCCGGAGCATTCTTGACGGCTTCAGGAGCATTCTGCTACGCGCGATCCTCATCGTACGCCAACATCCCTTCACGGCGGCCAAAGTTCCAAATTTTGCCTTGAGCGTTCGCATGTGCTCATGCAACACCAGAGCAATGCGTTCCTGTGAATATCCACCAAGATCACGGTCACAACATATCCATAGTGCCATGCGGTGTGCATGCAACTTTTCACCTTGATTGTGTGCCCTGCTTGTAATGCCTCCTTCGTGTTTACGGTAGGTGCTCCGAATTCCATCGACCTTTACCAATCTTCCATCACCGAGCACGAGATTGAACAACAGCATATCAAAGGAACCGACACGATCGTACCAACCCGGACGTCGGGTGAAATAGGATCTAGCCCGATACATGAAACTAGACGTATGGAACGGGGCTAGCGTGGAGATGATATTGTCCTTGTCGAACTCCACTGGCAGTTCTTGACGGAACATTCCCATACCCTTGCCATTACCATCCATTACGCCCGTCTCGTGATATACGCCGGCGATCGCAGGATCAGCTTCCAATACGGCCAGCTGTCGCGATAATTTATCAATGCTATCCCAGCGATCATCCCCGTCACAAATGGCGATGTAGCGCCCTTTGGCCAACCAAGTCAGTACGTATACATTGGCTCTTCCCGTTGGGGAACCATCAATATGTATCACGTTGCGTCTATCGCCCTCCAACAATCTGACCCTGGTCGGATATGCCTTTGCGAAGGACCGACATATTTCCAATGTACCGTCGGTGCTGCCATCATCTCCCACGATCACCTCAAAAGGGACCGATAACCTTTGGGCAAGAATGGAGTCGAGGCATTCCTTGATATAGGGTGCGTGCTGATAGGTCGGTACTATCACTGAAATGATCGGCCATTCTGGCTCATCCGCCTCCCCCCCCTTCATCGGCCCCACGCCTGATCCGTCCATAAAGTCCTCTACCATCGTCCGCAAAGATATCTGCTCCATGAGGAGCAGTCCTGACCTCCCGCTTCAAAGAACCCCTTGTATTACCAATCTTTGACGAACGACCCAATGGACCACTGGTCCGAACCCTGACGCGAATATTGAACACCCCAGGCACGCACACCTGTTCCAGGCGAATGCTATTGCATGTCGGGTGGCCGAAGACAGGCACATCGACACTGCAGAAGCATGTTCTTTCGAAGGTCCCCGGACATCGGTATCTCGGCAAATACCCGTTCAATGGTGAGCAGAACAGACATACGTTCGATCTAGTATACCTGCTCGCTTATGCGTCCAAGGAGAGGTTCGAGCGATCGGCTGGTGCGGTGCTGGAGCAGCTGCGCAAGATCGAACAGGAACGATTTGGGAATGTCGACCCAACCCTGCCGATGATCATTTCGGAGGAAGGCATACTGTCCGCGTTATTGAAGCCATCCGACCATCAACATCATGGCATCAGTACCGCCTCGTGGACCCAGATCGTGCATCGCGTGGACGCACTGGAGGAAACATGGGGAATGCGTATTGACCTACTGATGACGCAGCGCGACCCCATCGAGTTGCGGCATGCCTACTATGCACAGATGTACCATGTCTTTTCGCGCTTTCCCGGGATGGGCAACCTCCGATCATATCTATCCCAAGGGGTCGCGGGGAGCCTTCATGTGGACCTTGGCTTCGAGAATCTCATACCCGGCTGGTTGGAGACGATCGCATTGCAGCGACAGGGAATAGGCAGGTTCTATGCGATCGCGATGGCGGATCTTTTCGAGGACCGCTCCATCCGGTTGTCCGCATGGCACCCCACACTTCAAGACATGGAGGTGGAAGGCACTGAAAAGGAGAACGTCCGCTCCCGTGAAAAGGGGGTCAAGATCAGCCACATCCGCCCGATCTGGCAGGAAGCCAGGCCTTTCCGAATAGTAGACTTCCTGAGAAGGGTCAGGACCATGTACAGGCGTTTGTACCTGCCACACGAGCGATTGGAGGTTCCGATCGTTCTGGAAGCACAGGACCGGAACATGATCGCAGCGTTCCTTCATGCACATGAGAAGGACCCGCACACACCCACGAGCATATGAGCCAGGGATCAAGACCACCCTTTGGAGGTTTCATAGGTCTACCCGTACCCACCAGGGAGGACCACGAATTGCACGCGGACGGCCTCTTTCTGGCATCCGGAAGGAGCTGCCTCCGGTATATTCTGGACGAGGTCCGACCTGCACGTGTACATGTGCCTTTCTATTCCTGTGACAGCCTAGCGGCACCCATCTGGGAGGCGGGCATCCCGGTGTCCTGGTATGGCACCAACGAGCAACTCATCCCCCAGGCACCGAAGGTCCACATGGATGAGCTCATCATTCTAGTGGACCATTTTGGGGTACGGACGAGGATCGTGGAGGAGGCTGCCCTTCATTTTGGGAGCTCCGCCGTTATTGATGACACCCATGCGTTCTACAGTGGAAGACACACGGGGGTGACATGGTCCTTCAATTCAGCCAGAAAGTTCCTCGGTGTGCCCGATGGAGGGTTCCTCTTCGGACCGGACAAGGTTCATTTGCCCATTGAGATCAATGAAAATGTCAGCTTCGACCACTTGATACTCAAGAGCTGTGGCGAACACGAGGCGGCCTACGAAGCATATAAACGCAACGAGGCACGGATACCCAGCCGAATTCTACGCGGAAATCCTGTCAGCGAGGCCATACTCTCGCATGTGGACCACGGTGCCGTCAGAAAGCGACGTCGCGACAATTTCTTGGCCGCACATGAGATGCTCGGCGATCTGAACAGCCTCACATTTGAACTGGACTCTATCGAGGCTCCGCTTTGCTATCCGGTCCTGATGGCAATGAGCATTGACCATCGCGAACTCCATAGAGCGGGGATGTACATACCTCGGTATTGGCCGGAGGTCAATGGAAGGGCAGAGGCATCCGGATATCATCAGGAAGCACTTTTTTCGGAATGTGTTCTCGCCTTTCCGATCGACCAACGATACGAGAGCGGAACGATCAAAGAACGCGCATGGGACCTGAAGCAGATGCTATGAACTCCTGGGAATCCGGAAAGAGAAGGGCCGAACACCAAAGAGCCCCTGGTCTGGAGCAGGCCCTTGAGATCGTCAACACACATCTTGCAAGGGCCTACGGGGGTCTCCGCAGGCCTTTGGACCCTGTTCAACGGACCGTGTTCATCCTTGGGTGTGCACGATCAGGAAGCACACTGCTTCTGCAAACGCTTGCCTACTCAGGCATGTTCGCGTACCCGAGCAACATCATCTCCAGGTTCCACGCCGACCCATATATCGGAGCGCTGATACATAGGATCCTATTGGATCTCGACCCTCGCCACGAGATCTTACCGGAAGGATCTTCGCAGATCGGCTTTGACAGCATCCTGGGAAGATCCAAAGGTCCCAATGCCCCTCATGATTTCGGATATTTCTGGCGGGGGCATTTTCAATTCGGACATACCCAGGACCAATTGCTCAACATGGCCACCGTCGACAGAGCGAAGCTCCGCTCCGACATCGCCGGCCTGGAACACGTCTTCGACAGACCGGTGATGATGAAAGCCATGCAAATGAACTGGCACATCGGTTTGTTGTACGAGATCTTCCCTGATGGCCTGTTTCTGGTGACCCGTCGGAACATCATGCAGAATGCCTGGTCCCTGTTGCGGGCGAGAGTGACCTATACGGGTAGCGAAGATCACTGGTATTCATTCCGGCCTCCCGAATATGAGCTGATCAAAGGAATGCCCAATTGGGAGCAAACCATTGCCCAAGTATGGACGACACAGAAAGCCATCGAACTGGGATGCACAAACCTACCGGAAGGATCCGTGCTACCTGTGGCCTACGATGACCTTTGCCAACGGCCGGGTGCATTGCTCGAAGAACTCCAGGAGCGGCTCGGCACGAACGTTGTCCAACAACGTGAGCTCATGGAAGTCAAGGTTTCTTCAATTCCTTCCGATCTTGTAGACCGGGCGACATCAATGCTCGCCGAACTGGATTCCGGCGTACCGCTCGATGAAGTGGTCGGAAGAAGACGATCGGACAAGTGACCCGACGAACAGGCTTTCGCGGCCCGTTGGTTCGTGACCCAGGATCGAAATACGCGGTTCTTCCCTTGGATCAGCCCCACGGTGATGCGGTCGATCAGAAATAGTCCACCTCGCCGAGCAGTTCAGCTACCCGTTCCCTACCATTGAACATCAGTACATCAATGATCGAGAGCCAAGGGACAAAAGGTGCTCCGAACTGTTCATATTCGATCGGCCTGGAACGAATAAAGCGGAGATCCACTCCTTGAGAGGCGAACTCTGCGCGATCGTACAGGTCAGCCCCCCCGCTCGGGTTGACGTACACCTCGGCCTGGCAGGCACGGCATATGGCCAGCACTCTGTCCTTCCCCTTTGATCCGTGGTCGGCTTGTACCGTAGATGAAACAACGATCTCGGTAGCAATATCCAAATGCCTACATAACGATCGAATTGAATGAGCTATGAAACGGAACAAGTTCCTTTCAGGAAAATGAACGAGGTCATCCAATAGTTCCTGGGTCTGATCGAAGTATGGAGCTTTTCCATAGGCTCCTTTCATCTGTGCCAGGAAAGTATTCGGTTCAAAGTTCGGGGCGATCTCTCTGTCCTGTATCGTGCGATCATCACTTGCCTTCACCAAGGGAAGACTGAACATGACATCTTTTCCATCACGCAATATCCTATTCCTGTTGATCCATCCTTTCTTGGTGTATTTGATGTTGTCGTAGATCACGAACTGATCGACCGCGGCGATGAGCTGGAAGTAACCGATATAGGGCAGGAAATATGGCTGCATGATCCCTACATGCTTCTTCCGAGCGATCGATCCACGCATTTGCTCCATCGGCTGCCTGATCGGGTTCTACCCCAGAACCGCCCACTCCAACTTGGGACGCACCACTCCTACACGCTGACCGAACCATGCTCCTTGCCTTTTGGTGCTGTGGACCTCAAAGGCGACCGTGCCCGCCTCACGCAAGACCACCTTCCCCTGGTGTGCGAACTGCACCAGTATGCGGTACTCTCCCACGTTCAGAAGGTCACCGGGAATGGTACAGCATACTTCATGCGTTCCCACCATGAATCGCGTAGTTGGCTCCAAACTGTCCCGCACACTTGACCCCATCACGACCACATCATCACCATTGAGCAGGTGGATCGCCGGCACGACCTCGCCTTCCCCGAACCCAAGATTCTCGAAACGCACATGCACCTGGAAGGCATCGGACGTAGTGATCACACCATCCGCAGGGAGGCCGTCCAATCGGACCTCGCGCAGTTTCAATTCCGGCACACCGGGTGCCTCCTCGTCCCAAATGACCCGCGACCGCATGGTGGTGTATGATCCGAGGTAGGTATGGACCACCTCCTCCGTGGGACCATCCATATGCACCTTGCCATCCTTCAACCAGATCACCCGATCACAAAGGCTCTTAACGGAAACCATGTTGTGGCTCACGAACAGCACGGTGCGACCGCTCTCGGCCACGTCCTTCATCTTGCCCAGGCACTTGCGCTGGAACTCGGCGTCGCCCACGGCGAGCACCTCGTCGATGATCATGATCTCGGGCTCCAGGTGTGCGGCCACGGCGAAACCGAGCCTCACCTTCATGCCACTGCTGTACCGCTTGGTGGGCGTATCGATGTGGTGCTTGATCCCACTGAACGCGATGATCTCGTCCAGCTTGCGATCGATCTCCGAGCGGTCCATGCCCAGCACGGCGCCGTTGAGGTAGATGTTCTCACGGCCGGTGAGCTCCGGGTTGAACCCGGTGCCGACCTCCAGCAGGCTGCTCACACGCCCCTTCATGCGTGCGGTGCCCTCGGTGGGCGTGGTGATGCGCGAGAGCAGCTTGAGCAGGGTGCTCTTGCCGGCCCCGTTCTTTCCGATGATCCCCAGGATCTCGCCTTCCTGCACATCGAAGGACACCCCGCGGAGCGCCCAGAAATGCTCACCCTCGCGCTGGGCGTCCATGCCGCCGTCCAGTGGCACCAACGGGTTGGGTCGCCCCCGGAGCCGGGCGAGCAGCACCTTCAGTTCGTCGCCAAGGGTGGCCCCGCCGATCACGCCCAACCGGTAGCGCTTCCGGAGGTCGCGTACCTCCACGACGGTGTGTGCGGTGCTCATACGATGTCGGCGAAGGAGCGCTCCACCCGGTGGAACGTCATGAGCCCGATCAGCATCACCCCCACGGTGACCCCGGCGGAATAGGTGAGCCCCCCCCAATCGATGGGGTACCCGAAGAAGACGGCCCGCGTGGCCTCGATCACCGGGGTCATGGGGTTCAGTTTGAAGAGCGTCAGCAGCCAGGGGATCCGGGACAACCGATCCAACGGCATGATCACGGGGCTCGCATACATGAGCATCTGCACCCCGAACCCGACCAGGAACCCCAGGTCGCGGTACTTGGTGGTCATGGACGAGACCAGGATCCCGGAACCCAATCCGAGCAAGGCCATGAGCGCCACCAAGGCAGGCAGAGCGAACAACCAGGGGGACGGACCCCAGCCATCGTTCCCTTGGAAGAAATAGTACCCATAGATGATCAGGAAAGTGCCGAGCTGGATCAGGTAGCTCACGAGGCTGCTCACCGCCATGCTGGCCGGCACCACCAGCCTGGGGAAGTACACCTTGCTCATCAGGTTGGCATTTCCGACGAAGGTCTTGGAAGTGCGGTTGATAACGCCCGCGAAGTAGTTCCACGCGACGATGCCGCTCATGTAGAACAGCACAGGTGGAAGATCGGGCGGCGAGAGGCCGGCCGCCTTACCGAAGATGAACGCGAAGGTGAAGGTGGTGGTGAGCGGCTGGATGACGTGCCACAGCGGCCCGAGGACGGTCTGCTTGTACTGGGCCACGATGTCCCTCCGGACCAACAGCACCAACAGGTCCCGATAGCGCCAGAATTCCTTCAGGTCCAGCCGCCACCAGGGCTGTTCCGGACGGATCACGATGCTCCAATCGCCTTCCGTGCGCCGCGCGCCTGTGGATCCTGCGTTCATGACCTCCCGAACGGATCAGCTTTCCTGGTTCGCGCCGGGGCCGTCCTTCTCCCCCCGCCTCCTGCGCCCGTAGCCATAACCATAGCCATAGCCCGAACCATAGCCGTAGGCGTAGCGGTAGCCATAGCCGTAGTTCGTGTTGTAGTAGTACTTGCTCTTCTTCATCCGGACACCGTTCACGATGAAGCCGAAGTTCCGGGCCGGGTTGGCCTCGTGCACCTCCACGGCGTTGCGCACATGGTCCTTGTTGGCGAAACGGGTGTTGATCACGAACAGGTTGGCGTCGGCATGCTTCATCAGCACCAGTGCGTCGGTGATCAACCCCACCGGGGGCGTATCGATGATCACGTAGTCGTAGCGCAGGCGCCCTTCGCGGAACAGGTGATCCAGGTGCTTGCTCAGCACCAGTTCGGAGGCGTTGGGGGGCGCAGGTCCCGAAAGGATCACATCGAAGCCCTCGATCTGGGTGGGCAGGATCACCTCGTCCAGCCCCACCTTGCCCACGAGCAGGTTGCTGAGACCCTGCGGATGGGTCATGTTCAAGCCCTTGCCCACCTTGGGTTTGTGCAGGTCCAGCTCCAGCAGCAGCACCCGCTTGCCGGCCTTGGCCAGGATGGCGCTCAGGTTCACCGAGCAGAAGGTCTTGCCCTCGTTGGGTCGGTAACTGGTCACCAGCACCACCTTGCCATGCTCGGTCTCGGGCAGGTACTCCAGGTTGGTACGGACCGTCCGGAAGCTCTCGGTGATGGCCGCCTTCGGGTCGCTGTCCACCACCACGTAGTTCTCCTCGGCCTTCTCCGAGGCGATGATCTCCCCGAACACCGGCAGGTGGGTCACCTCCTTGAGCTGGTCCGCGTTCTCGATGCGGTCGTAGAACATGACGCGCACGAAGACGATCACGAAGGAGACCATCAGCCCACCCACGATGAACCCGTAGAGGATCTTGAGCTTGTCCGGCCGGACCACCCCGAGCGACCGCGCCTTCTCGATGACCTTGGTCTGCGGGATGATGCCCGCTCGCGCGATCACCGTGTTGGCCCGCTTCTCCAGCAGGAAGAGGTAGAGCTTTTCATTCACCTGAACCTTTCGCTCGATGTTCAGGATGTCACGCTGGGTGCGGGGCACGTTGCGGATCAGGCCCTCGTAGTCCCGGATCTGGCCCTCCACGTCCTCGATCTTCTGGTTGAGGGCGGTGCGCGTGTTCCGGATGTAGAGCAGCAGGTTGCCCTTGGTCAGCCGGATCACCTCGTCCAGCTGTTGCACCGACTCGATCTCCTCCTTGGCGTCGAAGAGCATCCGGTTGCGCTGCATCTGCATGTCGTACAGCTGATTCAGCGTCTGTCGTTGAAAGTCATCCCCCTCCAACAGGTAGAGCGAAGGCGGCAGGAGCTTCTCCTCGCCCACGTTCAGCACGTAGTCCTCCAGATCCGCCAACGAACCGAGCATGAGCTCGTACTTCCGGCGATCGTTGTCGTACTTGACCAGCTCCTGGAAGTAGCGTTGCTCCTCACGGGAAAGGTCCAGGATGTCCTTGTTCAGTTTGTAGTCCTCCAGCTCCTGCTCGAAGCGGTTCAGGATCTGGGTCACCTCGTCCAGCTGTCGGTCGATGTAGTTGAGCGTGTTCTGGTTGATGTCGAACTCGCTCTGCAACGTGTAGTGGATGTACTGGGCCGAGAGGCTGTCCAGGAAGAGCTTGGCCTTGATCGGGATCTGGTCCTCCACGGTGACCTGCAGGATGGTGGTGTACTCCAGGTTCTCCACCTGCATCCCGTACTTGTACTTGTTCACCAGCCAGTTCCGGTCGTGCGGGACGAACTGATAGTCGGACGCCGCCAGCCGCTCGATGTGCTTGGGCAGGATCCGTTCGGTGCGTTCCACACGAAGCAGGAAGTCCTTGTCCGCGATGTCCTCACCGAAGGGGTGCTGCTTGGTGATGATCCCCGATCCGCTGTCGTAGCTCAGTTCGAAGTGGTCGGGATCGACGATCCGCAGGTCGAAGGGCTTGCCGTTCAGCTTCGGGTCCAGCACGTTGATGGAGACCTCGAAGGGCAGGGCATGGTAGACCTCACTGGTCTTGAAGCGGCCGATGATGTAGTAGCTGACGTCGAAGTCGAGCTTGCCCAGGGTCTTGTCGATCAGGTCGTACGAGGTGAGGACCCGCTTCTGGTTGATGATGTCGCCATAGGCCGCGACGTACCCGATGTTCTGATAGACCTGTGACTGGTAGTTGTAGACCTCCTTGTCCTTGAGCAGGATCTGGGTGGAGGCCCCGTAGACCTCGGGGATCTTGTAGGAGTAGAGGTACGACAGAACGGCGGAGAGCAGCACGGCCACCACCACCAGGTACCAGTTGCGCGAGAATACCCGGATGAAATAGCGGAGGTCGCTCGCCTCGATGATGCCACCGCCCTTTTGCTGCTGCCGCTGTGCCGCCATGGTCCGGAAGTCCCTGAACGCGACCACCCTGCGTTCAGGAAGGCGGCAAAGATAACGATCCCTTCCGCGGCAATGGCGGTGGCACCGGGCATTCCCGGAAGGCTTGCCGATCGTGGAAAAGAAAACACCGCGGGCCTTGTAGTCCTGCTGGCAGAGAATTCCTATTTTTGGCGGCCGAACAAAGGTTCGGGACCATGGTGAAGCTGCGCTCCATTCTTACTCTGCTCTTATTGGCCGCTCCGATGGCCATGGAGGTGCTGGCGCAGCCTCCCGTTGGCGGACCGCCGCCCTGCTGGCCCCCGCCCTGCATCCCGATCGATGGAGGTGTTGGTTTCCTGGCCCTGGCCGGTGCCCTGTACGGCGGCCGCAAGGCCATGGAGCTTCGGCGCACCCAGCGCAACGCCGATCGATGACCTCCGGCGGGGCCTCGTGGTCCCTGAAGGACCCCCTGGTCCGCTTCCTTGGTCTTTCCATCCTCCTGTACATCGGCTGGCAACTGCTCTATGAGCTGGTGCTCCATCCCGACGGCCGTCTGGACCGTGCGGTGATCGACAACCTGATGTGGCTGGCCGGGGTCATCCTGACCGGCCTGGGCTACGCCCTGCTTCCCGAACCCGACAGCGAGAACTACCGCACCATCGGCATCCAGGGCGGTTCGGACCTCTGGGTGGGCGACCCCTGCAACGGCGTGGCGCTCTTCGCCGTGTTCCTCATCTTCCTGATCGCCTACCCCGGCCCGCTGCGCCACAAGCTCTGGTTCGCCCCGCTGGGCCTGCTCACGATCCACCTGATCAACGCCCTTCGGATCGTGGTCCTGGCCATCGTGGTCACCATCGACTACGAGCTGCTCAATTTCCAGCACGACTACACCTTCTATGTGATCGTGTACGGCTGGGTGTTCCTGCTCTGGGCCATCTGGGTGAAGCGCTTCGCCCCCGGCCGGCTGAGAACGAGCGGGGCATGAGGACGCGCGCCGGTATCGCGGTCCTGCTGCTCCTGGGCGTGGCGCTCGGCTCCCTGCGCGAGTTCCTGTTCATCAACCTGAACTACGAGATCGACCGGGTGCGGTATCACCGCCCCATCGCCTACGCACACTCCCGCTTCCGCGCCTGGACCGAGGGCTGGGACCTCGGCGCGCTCCTCACGTTCAAGTGGGTGCTGTCGTTCGCCTACATGGCGGCCATGTTGGGCCTCGCCATCCTGCTGATGCGGCTGCTGCAGGGGCACTTCCGGGCGGCGCGCCACCTGGCGCTCGCCTACGCCGCCCTGGGCCTGCTCGCGCTGGGCTTCCACGCCCTCTCCGGAAGTGTGCCGCCCCTGGAGGCGGTCGGGGTGAAGCTGCTGCACCTGCTCCAATACCCCGTGCTGCTCTTCTTCCTCTGGGCCGCCCACCTGCTGCGTGCCGGCACGAAACGTGCGTGAGGTCGCCACCGCTACCTTAGCGGGCCATCCCTCACCCCCATGGAACGCGACAAGGAGGTCTTCGACATCATCGACAAGGAACGCTGGCGACAGACCATCGGTCTGGAATTGATCGCCAGTGAGAACTACGTGAGCGAGCAGGTCCTCGAGGCCATGGGCTCGGTGCTCACCAACAAGTACGCCGAGGGCCTTCCGCGCAAGCGCTACTACGGGGGCTGCGAGTTCGTGGACGAGGTGGAACAGCTGGCCATCGATCGCGTGAAGCAGCTCTTCGGCGCCGCCTGGGCCAACGTGCAGCCCCACAGCGGTGCGCAGGCCAATGCGGCCGTGATGCTCGCCGCCCTGCAGCCGGGCGACACCATCCTGGGCTTCGACCTGAGCCACGGTGGCCACCTGACCCATGGCAGCCCCGTGAACTTCAGCGGCAAGCTCTACCGGCCCACGTTCTACGGGGTGGACAAGGAGAGCGGCCGGGTGGACATGGACCGGGTGCGGGAGACGGCACGCCAGGAGAAACCGAAGTTGATCATCTGCGGGGCCAGCGCCTACAGCCGCGATTGGGACTATGCCGCCTTCCGGGCCATTGCGGACGAGGTGGGAGCGGTGCTGCTGGCGGACATCTCCCACCCCGCCGGGCTGATCGCCGCCAAGCTGCTGAACGACCCCCTGCCCCACTGCCACGTGGTGACCACCACCACCCACAAGACCCTGCGCGGACCCCGGGGTGGGCTGATGATGATCGGCACGGACATGGACAACCCATGGGGGCTGAAGACCCCGAAGGGAGAGCCGCGCAAGCTGAGCGCCGTGCTGGACAGCGCGGTGTTCCCCGGCACCCAGGGCGGACCGCTGGAGCACGTGATCGCGGCCAAGGCCGTGGCCTTCGGCGAAGCGCTCTCCGACGGCTTCAAGGCCTATGGCGAACAGGTGATCGCCAACGCGAACGCCATGGCCCAGGCCTTCCTTGCCAAGGGATACCACGTGGTGAGCGGCGGCACCGACAACCACTGCTTCCTGATCGACCTGCGCAACAAGGAGGTCACCGGCAAGGACGCCGAACGGATCCTCGGCGAGGCGCACATCACCGTGAACAAGAACATGGTGCCCTTCGACGACCAGAGCCCCTTCGTGACCAGCGGCATCCGCATTGGTAGCGCGGCTGTGACCACCCGGGGATTGAAGGAGCACGACTGCGCCCAGGTGGTGGAGCTGATCGACACCGCCCTGCGCAAGGGGGGCGACCCCTCCGAACTGGACCGGGTGCGCTTCCAGGTGAACGGCATGATGCGCCTGAAGCCGCTCTACGGCTGGTCGGTGAGTTCCTGACCCCGCACCTGACCGCCGTCATCGATCCGTCGGGGCAGCGGTGGCACCTTGCCGTCCATGCGCCGGATCCTGGTGCCCACCGACCTGTCGCCCCTGAGCACGGCCGCGCTGCACGTGGCGGTGCGCATCGCCAAGCGCATGCATGCCGAGGTGGTGGTGCTGAAGGTGGTGCCCGTGCACGGCGGGGCCGCCTTCGATGATCGGGGTGAGCTGGTCCAGGACAACGCGGACGACATCACCCCCTTCCTCGCACAGCGCGATGCCGACAGCAAGGCGCTCGCCGCACATTGCGCGGAGCTGGACCTACCGGTGACGCAGCTGGTCCGCTTCGGACCGCTGGCCGACACCATCCTGCGCACGGTGGACCAGTACGCCATCGACCTGCTGGTGATGGGCACCAAGGGCGGAAGCACCCTGCGCGACCGCCTCGTGGGCCGGCTGGTGGAACACTTGATCGGCAGGGCGGACATCCCCATCCTGTCGGTGAAGGACGACCTGCACGACAACCCCCTGCGGCGTGTGCTCTTCACCAACGCCTTCCGCCGACATCCCCAGTACTTCGACGTGCTGCACGACCTGCACGACCGGGCCGGTTGCACGGTGGACCTGCTGCGCGTGAACACCCCGAACGACCGGCTGCAGGACGATGAGGTGAAGGCACGCATGGAGGCCTTCGCCCGCGACAACCGATTGACCCGCCATGCCGTGCATGTGGTGGAGGCACCTTCCGTGGAGGAGGGCGTGTACCGCTGGATCGCCGACCACGACACCGACCTGCTGGCCATCCGCACCTTGGGCCGTTCGGGCTTCGCCCGGCTGATCAAGGGTTGTGTGAGCCTGGACCTGGTGGACAAGCTGACGCTTCCCATCCTGACCATCCGCGTGAAATGAGCGTCTGGGAAGCCATCACCGGACCGTGGCCCTGGTACGTGGCAGGCCCTTTGATCGCCGGGGTGTACCTGCTGCTGCTCTACTTCGGCAGGAGCTTCGGCATCAGCGGTTCGCTCCGGGCCATGTGCAGTGCGCTGGGCGCGGGTCGGCGCGTGGAGTTCTTCCGCTTCGACTGGAAGGGGCAGACCTGGAACCTGCTATTCGTGGCCGGCACCCTGATCGGCGGCTTCGTGGGGCACTTCGTGCTGGCCGGACCGGAGGCCCCAGGGCTCTCGGAGGCCTTGACCACCTGGGCGGAGGAGCGAGGTCTGGAGAGCTGGCGAACGGGTCTGGCACCGGTGGAACTCTTCTCCTGGGAGGCCCTGCTCACCCCCCGCGGGCTGATCCTGATGGTCGGCGGCGGGTTCCTGGTGGGCTTCGGCTCCCGCTACGCAGGCGGCTGCACCAGCGGGCATGCCATCAGCGGCCTCAGCAACCTGCAGCTGCCCTCGTTGGTCGCAGTCATCGGCTTCTTCATCGGCGGGCTCCTGGTCACCTGGTTCCTCATGCCCCACATCCTGGCCCTGTGAAGCAGCTCAAGTTCATCCTGCTGGGGGTCTTCTTCGGCATCCTCTTCACCAAGTCGGAGGTCATCAGCTGGTACCGGATCCAGGAGATGTTCCGCTTCCAGAGCTTCCACATGTACGGCATCATCGGCAGCGCGGTGGTGCTGGGCGCGCTGGGCACCGCGCTGATCAAGCGCTGGCGGCTGAAGGACCTGTACGGGAACCGCATCGTGCTGCAGGACAAGGCCCGCACGTGGCCCCGTTACCTGATCGGTGGCACCATCTTCGGCCTGGGCTGGGCGCTCACCGGAGCCTGTCCGGGACCGATGTTCGCGCTGGTGGGCGCAGGCCATCCGGTGTTCCTGGTGGTCATCGTCAGCGCCATCGCGGGCACCTGGGCCTATGGGGCGCTGCGCGACAAGCTGCCGCACTGAGCCGGCCTACCTTCGTACCACGCCATGGAGGAGACCTACTGCCAGAGCTGCGGCATGCCGCTGAGCGCCGACCCCCGCGGTGGCGGCACCGAGGCGGACGGCCGCCGCAACCGGAAGTATTGCAGCCACTGCTACCAACGCGGCCGCTTCCCCGACGGCTACACCAGCGCCAGGGAGATGCAGCGATTCCTCCGGAAGAAGTTGAAGGAGCAGGGCTTCGGCCCCCTGAAGCGCTGGTTCCTGACACGCCACATCCCCACCTTGGAACGATGGCGGAGTTGAAGCCCCCCTTCCGGCAGCCCGTGGTGCTTCGCTGGGCCGACATCGACGCCAACTTCCACCTGCGGCACAGCGTGTACTACGACCTGTGCGCCCAGCAGCGCATGGACGTGCTGGCCGAGGTGGGCCTCACCATGGCCGACATGCAGCGCGAACGCTTCGGGCCCATCCTGTTCCGGGAGGAATGCGTTTTCCGCCGCGAGATCAAGCTGGGCGATCCCGTGTTCCTGGAAGTGGCGATCCACCACCTGAGCCGCGACCACCGAAAGTTCGGCTTCGTGCACCGCTTCGTGTCCGCCGATGAGGACCTGCTCGCCACCCTCACCGTGGAAGGTGCCTGGATGGACGCGGTGAAGCGCAAGCTGACGGTACCTCCGGACGCCGCCGTGCAGGCCGTGGACCGGCTGCCCCACAGCCCGGACTTCAGCTGGTTGGACTGAGCCGGCGCACCGCTGCGCGTGGTGCCTCCAGGATCGTTCGTGCAGTGCCCTCGGGAAGCCAGAGCGCATAGGCCACCAGGAAGGCGGCACCCATCTCGGGTATACCGAGCAGCATTCCCGTGGACACATGGAAGACCACGCCGCCGGCAAGGAACAGGCTCCTCGTGAACGGCCACCAGACCGCCAAGGGGAACAGCGCCTGGAACGCGAGCGTGGCCCAGGTGAACACCCTGGCCAGCACCGGCAGACCTGCCAGCCAGCCCAGCGACCAGGCTGGATCGGAGGCCACCTGCGAAAGCGCGGAGCCATCCAGCCAGGCATGGCCTTGCAGCTTGTGGAGCGTCGTGGCCAGGTAGGCCAGCAGCAGTTGGAAGCGAACGATGTGGAAGGCCGTGGTGCGTGCCAGAAGGAAGCGTGACCGGTCCGGCAGCGCGAGCCCGATGTTCCAGAACAGGAGGTTGGCCATTAGTTGATGACCTCCCGTGGACGTGGGCCAGGCGGCGTTCATCCAAGCCACGAACAGCCACCAAAGGATCGCGCTGCGCCACCAGCTTGGACGGGCGAACAGCCCCCCGACCGCCAGCATCGCCAGCAGGCCATTGCCCAGGTACACACCACCCGCAGGCAGGTGATGGTAGGGGTCCAGCAGACCCGCCGCCCAGGTGCCCGTCAGCACGGAACGTCCAGCCTCGTTGGTCCAGAGCACGTCCGCATCAGGAAGCTGCAGGGCCAAGGCAAGCAGCACCCAGGCGTGGGCCAGCCGGTGGAAGAGCAGCGTGCGGTCCGTGATCATGGCCGATCGGCTTGCACAGGGCGTTCCTGCGGTGCGCGGTCCGGCAGGCAGGCCTCGCGGAGCCCGAGCCCACCCGTGGAATGTCCCGTCAGCTGCTCCACCCACGCGGCGAGTTCCACAGGGACCACGCAAGTGTCGGCACCCGGGCCACAACCGGACAGCGCCTGAGCATGCCGGCAGAGCCCGTTCAACGCACGTGCGCGAACCAGTCCCGGGGGTATGCGCCCGGGGACCGACCAATCACACGAGCAGGCCGGCGGGTCCGGGGCGAACAAGCCCCACCACTGATGGAACAGCGGCCGGGCATAGGCCTGCCCGATCACATGGGCACGCTCAGGAACCATCCCCGTGGGCAGCACGTAGGCGGCCAGCAGCAGGGTGTGCCCGAGGGCCAGGGCCATGGCCAGGCGGTGGCGGCGGTCCATGGCGGAAGGTAGCGCGGGCCTGCGTTCCGTCACCTGCGCGTCCACCGGTGCGGGGTAACTTCGGCCCCATGCCTGTGATCGAAGCGAACGACCCCTCCCTGCAAAGCTGGGCCGAAGTGCCGGCGGACAGCGATTTCCCCATCCAGAACCTGCCGCTGGGCATCTTCAGCACCGCCGACCGCAGCGCGCGGGTGGGCACCCGCATCGGCGACCGGGTGGTGGACCTGGCCGTGCTGGCCGACGCGGGTCTGCTCAACGGACTGGACATCGACCTGGCCTGCTACAAGAGCTGCGTGCTGAACAGCCTGATGCGGCATGGCAAACAGGGCACCCGGCGCCTTCGCGCACGACTGAGCCATCTGCTGCATGCGGACAACCCCGAGCTGCGGGACAACCCCGACCTGCGCACCCAGGCGCTCGTGAGCGCGGACCATGTGATCATGCACCTGCCGGTGAACGTGGGCGACTACACCGACTTCTACAGCAGCCGTGAACATGCCACCAACGTGGGCACCATGTTCCGCGACCCGAAGAACGCCCTGCTGCCGAACTGGCTGCACCTGCCGGTGGGCTACCACGGCCGGGCCAGCAGCATCATCCCCAGCGGGCAGCCCGTGCACCGGCCCATGGGGCAGACGCGCCCGGACCCCGAGGCACCACCGGTCTTCGGTCCTTCGCGCAGGCTCGACTTCGAACTGGAGATGGCCTTCATCACCTATTCGGGCAAGCCATTGGGTGAACGGATCAGCCTGGACGAGGCCGAGGAGCACATCTTCGGACTGGTGCTCTTCAACGACTGGAGCGCGCGCGACATGCAGACCTGGGAGTACGTGCCGCTGGGTCCCTTCCTGGCCAAGAACTTCGCCAGCAGCATCAGCACCTGGGTGGTGACCTTGGATGCGCTGGAACCGTTCCGCACCAGCGGCCCGGCACAGGACCCGACGCCCCTGCCCTACCTGCATCAGGAAGCCCCTCACAACTTCGACATCGACCTGGAGGTCGCCATAGCACCGGAGCATGCCGGGGAGACCGTGGTCTGCCGGAGCAACACCAAGTACCTGTACTGGAGCATGGCCCAGCAGCTGGCCCACCACACCGTGAACGGATGCAACATCCGCAGCGGCGACATGATGGCCAGCGGCACCATCAGCGGCCCCGAGGCGAGCAGCTATGGCAGCATGCTGGAGCTGGCCTGGAAGGGCACCAAGCCCCTGAAGATGAGCGATGGCAGCGACCGCAGTTTCATCCAGGACGGTGATACCGTGGTGATGCGCGGTCATGCGCAGAAGGACGGAGTGCGCGTGGGATTCGGCGAGGTGCGGGCCAAGGTGCTGCCCCCGCACGCCTGAAACGGCCGGTGATCGGCGTATTTTTACGGGAATGGCGAACGGAGCGGTGGCCACGGACAAGGCCGGTGTGCGGGTGGACCCGGAGCGCGAGAAGGAGGAGATCCTGAACCGCTATCGCGGGCTGTTGCGTGCCATCCGGGGAAGACGCAGTCCGGAGGACACCCGCCAGATCCGCAAGGCCTTCAACCTGGCCGTGGAGGCCCACAAGGACCAGCGGCGCAAGAGCGGGGAACCCTACATCTACCACCCGATCGCCGTGGCGCGGATCTGTGCCGAGGAGATCGGCCTCGGGGCCACCGGCGTGGTGGCCGCCCTGCTGCACGACACCGTCGAGGACACCGACCTCACGCTCGACGACATCCGCGACCTCTTCGGCCCCACCGTCGCCACCATCATCGACGGGCTCACCAAGATCGGCGGCATGCAGTTCCAGACGGACAGCCTGCAGGCCGAGAACTTCCGCAAGGTGCTCCTCACCCTGAGCGAGGACATCCGGGTGATCCTGATCAAGATGGCCGACCGGCTGCACAACATGCGCACGCTGGACAGCATGGCGCGCGACAAGCAGCTGAAGATCGCCAGTGAGACGCTCTTCCTCTACGCGCCGCTCGCACACCGGCTGGGCCTCTACTCCATCAAGACCGAACTGGAGGACCTTGCGCTGAAGTTCAAGGAGCCGGCCATCTATGAGGAGATCGCGCTGAAGCTCAAGAAGGGCGAGGCCGTGCGGCGGCGCTTCATCAGCCGCTTCATCCTGCCCATCCGGGAGGCCCTGGACCGCGAGGGCTTCGAGTACACCATCAAGGGCCGGCCCAAGAGCATCCACAGCATCTACAACAAGATGCTGAAGAAGCATGTGAGCTTCGAGGAGGTCTACGACGTCTTCGCCATCCGCATCATCATCGAGAGCAGGCCGGAGAACGAGAAGGCCGATTGCTGGAAGGTGTACTCGGTGGTCACCGACTTCTATCAGCCCAACCCCGACCGGCTCCGCGACTGGATCAGCATACCGAAGGTGAACGGCTATGAGAGCCTGCACACCACGGTGATGAGCCCCGGCGGACGCTGGGTGGAAGTACAGATCCGCACCAGCCGCATGGACGAGGTGGCCGAGATGGGGCTCGCGGCGCACTATCGCTACAAGGATGACGAGGAGCATGCCTCCGCCCTGGACACCTGGCTCACGCGCGTGCGGGAGGTGCTCGAGGACGTCGGCAGCAGCGCGGTGGACTTCGTGCACGACTTCAAACTGGACCTGTTCAGCGATGAGATCGTCGTGTTCACTCCCAAGGGCGAGATGCGGAACCTGCCCACCGGCGCCACCGCCCTCGACTTCGCCTTCGAGATCCACACCCAGGTGGGCCGCCAGTGCATCGGCGCCAAGGTGAACCACCGGCTGGTGCCCCTGAGCCAGCCCCTGAAGAGCGGGGACCAGATCGAGATCATCACCTCCAAAAAGCAGCAGCCCAAGGAGGACTGGCTCAACTTCGTCATCACCGGCAAGGCGCGCAACCGCATCAAGCAGTCGCTGCGCGAACAGAAGCGCAAGCTCGCCGTGGTGGGGCGCGACATGGTGCAGCGTCAATTCCGCAAGTGGGGGGCCAAGGCCGACGACCAGAACATCCAGGCGCTCGTGGACCACTTCCGGGCCAACTCCGTCACCGACCTCCACTATCAGGTGGCCCGCGGCCGCTACGACCTGGAAGCGCTGGAAAAACCTTCGCTGCGGGGCGGGCGGATCGTACTGCCCAAACGCAAGGCCTCATCGGAGGACCGGTCGCTGGAGGAGGTGGTGCGCGAGATCCGTGGCGGTGACCAGAGCGCCCTGTTGATCGGGGACGACCTGCAGAAGATCGATTACAAGCTCAGCCCCTGCTGCAACCCGATCCCGGGCGACGACGTGTTCGGCTTCATCACCATCAACGACGGCATCAAGATCCACCGCGTGAACTGCCCCAACGCCGTGCAGCTCATGAGCAACTTCGCCTACCGCATCGTGAAGGCACGCTGGAAGGGCAAGGACACCGTGGAGTTCCTGGCCGGCATCAAGTTCAGCGGCATCGACGACGTGGGCCTGGTGAACAAGATCACCTCCATCATCAGCCACGAGCACAACGTGAACATGCGGGCCATCAGCTTCGAGAGCCACGACGGCATCTTCGAGGGCAAGGTGATGGCCTTCGTGCACGACACCGATCACCTGGACGTGCTGATGGACAAACTGCGCCGGGTGAACGGCGTGCGGTCGGTGGAACGGGTGGACCACTGATCAGCGCCTCGCGGCGCGCTACCTTTGCGGTGCCATGTCCGCCACCGACCTGAAGGACAACGTGCGCCGGATCTTCACCGAGCACCTGGAGCGCAACGGTCACCGCAAGACCCCCGAGCGCTTCGCCATCCTGAGCGAGGTGTACGACCAGGAGGGGCACTTCGACATCGAGCGCCTCTATGCGCGGATGAAGCAGAAGAACTACCGCGTGAGCCGGGCCACCCTCTACAACACCATGGACCTGCTGATGCAATGTGAGCTGGTCCGCCGACATCGTTTCGGGGGTGCTCAGGCCCAGTACGAGAAAAGCCATGCCTACCGGCAGCACGACCACATGATCTGCACCGATTGCGGACGTGTGCTGGAGTTCTGCGACCCCCGCATCCAGCAGATCCGCGATACCGTGGCCGAGGTCACCGGTTTCGCGGTTCAGCACCATGCGTTGCATCTTTACGGTCGCTGTCCGGAGTGCCAGTCCAGAAAAGAACGTCCATGACCGACCGCCCGACCTTCGACCTGCAGGTGTCCCAACAAGCAGGCATCCATGTGTTCAACCTCTCCGGACGCCTGATGGACCAGCAGCAGGCCGACCGCCTGATGGAGGCCTTGGACGATGCGCTCGCCGGCGAGGAACACCGCGTGGTGCTGGACCTCTCGCAGCTCCAGTACATGAACAGCACCGGGCTCAACATCCTGATCAACCTCCTGACCCGCACGCGGAACGCAGGGGGGGACGTGGTGATCGCCGGGGTCTCCCAGAGCGTACGTCAGCTCTTCCTCGTCACCAAGCTCGATTCCGTCTTCACCATCACCGACAACGTGGACGAGGCCCTGGCCCGCGTCCGCGCCTGAACGCATGCGACAGCAGGTGGACGTGCTCCTGGGCGCCCAATGGGGCGACGAGGGCAAGGGGAAGGTCGTTGACGTGGTCGCGCCCGACTACCAGGTGATCGCGCGCTTCCAGGGCGGGCCCAATGCCGGGCATACCCTGCTCTTCGAAGGGCGCAAGCATGTCCTGCACACCATACCCAGCGGCGTGTTCCGCCCGGGCACGAAGAACCTGGTCGGCAACGGCGTGGTCATCGACCCGGTGATCTTCCTCCGTGAACTGAAGGCCCTGGAGGAGGAGGGTGTCGACACCGCCGAGGCCATCCTCCTGAGCCGCCGGGCCCACCTGATCCTGCCCACGCACCGGGCGCTCGACGCCGCCAGCGAGGCCGAGAAAGGCAAGTCGAAGATCGGCAGCACGCTGAAGGGCATCGGGCCCACCTACATGGACAAGACCGGCCGCAACGGCCTGCGCGTGGGCGACCTCGAACGCGGCGACCTGCGCACGTTGTACGATGGGCTGAAGCGCAAGCACGAACGCCTGCTCGGACTCTACGGCGACCTGCCCGACCTCCGGGAGGCCGAGGAGGAATGGATGGACGCCGTCCGGCAGCTCGAACGCATTCCCCGGGTGGATTGCGAGCACTACCTGGACGAGGCCCTGCGCGAGGGTCGTTCCATCCTGGCCGAGGGTGCCCAGGGCACGCTGCTCGACATCGACTACGGCACCTATCCCTTCGTCACCAGCAGCAATACGATCAGTGCCGGGGCCTGCACCGGGCTGGGCATCCCCCCCACCCGCATCGGCCGCGTGATCGGCATCTTCAAGGCCTACTGCACCCGCGTGGGCAGCGGCCCCTTCCCCACCGAACTGCACGACGACATCGGTGAGCGCATGCGCCAGGCCGGCCACGAGTTCGGCAGCACCACCGGGCGTCCGCGGCGTTGTGGGTGGCTGGACCTGCCCGCCCTGCGCTTCGCCGTGATGGTGAACGGGATCAGCGAACTGGCCATGATGAAGGCCGATGTGCTCAATGACTTCGGCACCATCCGGGTGTGTACCGGGTACCGCGTGAACGGTTCCCTGACCGACCGCATGCCCTACACCCTGACCGACGACGTGGAGGCCGTTTACGAGGACCTTCCCGGCTGGGGCGACACCGCCGCCGGCATTCCTGCTGAACTGGAGGCCTACATCCTGCGCATCGAGAACGCGGTGGGCGTGCCCGTGAAGCTGGTCTCCACCGGCCCGGACCGCGCACAGACCATCCTCCGCGCACCAGGCGTCACTGCCTGAGCCATGGCCCGGCGCCGCGCTCGGCCCGCGTTCCCGGAGGTCCCTGCGGGCCTGCTGGAACGCATCGCCGGCCAGCTGCCACAAGGTGAACTTCCTGCTTTTCGCAGCTCGCTCGATGACGCACCCGTCGTGAGCATCAGGGTGAACCCTGCAAAGCATGGCGGCCCGGAGGGTGTGCAGGTCCCGTGGTGCACTTCCGGTCGCTACCTCAACGAACGTCCGGTCTTCACCTTGGACCCCCTGCTGCATGCAGGCGCCTACTACGTGCAGGAGGCCTCCTCGATGTTGGTGGAAGCCGCCTACCGCACCGCCTTCCCCGGCCGCGGTCCTTCCGTGGCCCTCGACCTCTGCGCCGCACCTGGAGGAAAGAGCACCCACCTGCGCTCCCTGCTGCCTGAGGGTGCCTTGCTGGTGTGCAACGAGGTGGACGCCCGTCGCCGTGCGGTCCTGGCCGAGAACCTGTGGAAGTGGGGGGGAACGAACGTGATGCTCACGGGCAGTCCTGCTGCCGACCTCCGGGCCATCCCCGGAACTTTCGGGCTGGTGCTGGTGGACGCACCCTGCTCGGGCGAAGGCCTCATGCGTCGTGGACCGGAGGCCAGGCGGCAATGGTCACCGGACCTGGTGGACCGTTGTGCGATCGTTCAGCAGGGTCTGCTCGACGATGCCTGGGCTTCGCTGGCTCCCGGTGGCACGCTGATCTACAGCACCTGCACCTGGGCCCCGGAGGAGGACGAGCATCAAGTGGAGGCCCTGATCCAGCGGACCGGCGCCATGCCCTTGGAGGTACAGGTCCCCACGGACTCCGGCTTCGCACGAGCCGGTCACGGTCTGCGCGCCTGGCCACATCGGGTGCTGGGGGAAGGCTTCTTCCTGGCCGCCCTCCGCAAGCCCGGCGTGTGTGAACAGGAAGGCGCCGAGGACCTCGAGGCCGGGGTGCTGGAGCACGAGGAACGCGCGTGGCTGATCGATGAGCGGATGAGGAACGAGGTGCACCGACTGCTGCGGCTGCTGCGGGTGGACGCACCGGGCACACCGCTCTGGACCCGGGATCGCGACCGGACGGCCCCGCAGGCTGCCGCCGCCTTGTGCCCCGCAGCCGCCAGGTTGACGATCGACCACCTGCAGGCCGGGGTCCTGGCCGTGGACGAGGCCGAGGCACTGGCCTTCCTGCGTGGCGAGGTGCTGCGCTCCGGTGAAGCCCGAGGACCTGCCCTGGTGGAACATCGTGGACTTGGACTGGGTTGGGTGCACGGCGCCGGGGGGCGCTGGAACAACGGGCATCCCAAACCCTGGAGGATCCGCATGCGCTGAGCGGCGGCTATCTTTCGGAACATGCCACCGAAACCTTTGGGGACGAATGCCAGCAATGGCAGGTTCCTGCTGCCGTTGTTCGTCGGGGTGGCCCGGATCGCCCCCCGAACGAGCGGAGGATCCCCGGACCGGGCCGATCGGTGGGCCGACCCATCGGTGGTGAACGTGAACTGCATCCCGCCTTGGCGGGGAACGAAAGCCGGCCATGGACCGCTTCCTCGATTGGTTCGAACGGCATAAGTACGGGGTCGTGGGCACCTTGGTGCTGCACACGCTGGTGCTCTTCACCCTGGCCAGCCGGCAACTGCGCACCGAACCCACCGAGGAGGAGTTCTCCGAGCTGCGGGTGGAGATGGCCCCTCCCATGACCGAGGACGAGTTCCGGGAGCTGGAGCAGCAGCTGGCGGAAGGACTGCCGGCGCAGGCCTTCGAAGAGGTCAAGTCCACGAGCAGCAACATCACCGCGGAACGCACCGTGGCACAGCGGCTGGACGCCGGCACCCGACAACGCATCGAGAGCGGTGTGGAGGAGGAGCTCAAGGCCATGGAACAGGCCGAGTTCGACCGGTTGGCCGAAGAACGCCGCGAACGGGGCGAAGAGATCGAGATGCCCGAGTTGGACCCCAGCAAATGGGACAAGGCCAATTACATGGAACAGGCCGAGGAGCCCGTGAAAGTGGAGGGTGCCACCGCGGTCTGGCACGACCTGAAGGACCGGGCCGAACGCAGGATCCACATCCCGGCCTACCTCTGCACAGGACAGGGACAGGTGGTCATCCGCGTTACCGTGGATGCCGAAGGCCGGGTCCGTCGTGCGGAGGCCGATGCTTCCCGCAGCACCACCACCGACGGCTGCATGGTTGAACATGCGCTCTCGTCCGCCCAGGAGGCTCGGTTCGCCCCGCGGTCGGGGTCCGACCAGGAAGGTGCCATCTACTACCTGTTCATGCCCCAGTAGCGACAACTTGTCGCCCCGCCCAAGGCCATTGGTGCCATATTGTCACATATCGATGTTCGGTATCCTGTTTGTCCGGTGGCGGCCAGAACCAATGACAACAACCACCATGAGCATCGTGAAATACCGTCCGACCGGCTCGCTGATGAGCCCGTTCAACGCCTTCGTGAACAGCTTCTTCGGGGAGGACATCTCCCAGATCCTGGGGAGCGATGAAGTGCGCCGGCAAATGCCCGGAGTGAACATCGTGGAACGCGACAGCGAGTTCGACCTGCAGTTGCTGGCCCCGGGGTTCAGCAAGGAGGACCTGAAGCTGGGCGTGGAGGACGATGTGCTGACGATCAGCGCCGACAAGGAGACGAAGGAGCTTGCGGAGAACGAGCGCTACACGCGCAGGGAGTTCACCCACAGCAGCTTCCGCCGCAGTTTCCGCCTTCCGGAAGGCGTGGACCTCGAGCGCATCCAGGCCAGGCACGTGGACGGGGTGCTGCACGTGAGCATCCCGAAGGCCGAGCCCGCCAAGCCGCGCACCAAGGCCATCGACATCGGCTGAACCTGGAATGCCTAAACGGAAAAGGGCCGCCCATGAGGCGGCCCTTTTCCGTTCAACCCGTCACCTCAATTGAAGTGCCTGCTGTTCCAATCATCGCGGCTGAAGCTCCCGAAGAAGGCGAACCAGCCGAACACGGTGAAGCTGGCACACACCATCGTGCACCAGAAGAAGAAAAGCACCCGGTGCGCGCCCCACCAGCCGGCCTCCACGTCGGTGGTGATCAACCAATTGGGCATCACCATCGAGAGCAGCAGGGCGGCGGCCAGCACCATGGTGGCCAGGTGGACCACCGATCGGAACGGCCAGGCGACCAGGCCCCGCCAAGGGGACATGTCCCTACCCCACCGATGCACGAGGTAGTAGTGGTCCTCGCCAACGGGGACGAAGAGCAGCGGATCGGCATCGCTGTCACACAGCTTGAACCTGGCCGCGGGCGCCAGGACCTTGAAACCACGCAGAGGACCCTCGGCCCGGGATTCGAGTTGACGGATCCTGTAGATCGCTTCGTTGGGCAGCTCACCCTTGAAGAGCGACGCGTCCAGGAACCGCAAGCGGTACTTCATGCAGACCTCACGCAAGGCATCCACGTGGAACACGCGGTCCGGATCGGGCCTGGCGATCCGGTTCACATGGTGCCCACTGGCACTGTGCACCATGGCGCGCAACACGTCATCATGCCGCTGTTCGCGATCCAGGATGTGCATGACCTCGTTCAGCACATCGGCCTGCCCCAGCAGGATCTTCTCCATCCGTTCGCGGTCTTGCCTGATCATCGTCGTGTACTACTTGTCCGTCGGGAGAACGTCGTACGGGTGGGGTTGGTTCAATCGTCCAATTCCACCTCCTGGGAGGCGTCCTCGTTCAGGGGCACCTCCTCCTCCATGGCGGGGGCATCCAAGGCCCGTGTGGAACGGACCTCCCGGTCAGGTTCCAGGACCCTGCACCTGGCGCTCACGTCAAGGGGTGCTCCATGACCACCCTTCTCCACCACCACCGTCCAGACGGAATCGAATGGCACCACGAACCGGACGTCCCCCGCATCGTAGGTCCCTCCGAAATAGGTGTGTGTCCGACCCTGCTGATATCGCTTGTACTCCAGGGCCGTCATGAACTTCACCTTGGTCGAACGGTCCAGGTCCACATGCAGGATCTCCTTCTTCTTCGCCTGGAATTGTTTGTAGAGGTACTTCATGGGAGCGGCTCGATCAGGTTAAAGATAGTCAGAGCGGACGGCGGGGACGATCACAACTTGATGCTCAGCACGGGAAAGGTCGTATGGTTCACGATATCCTCCGTCAGGCTTCCGTTCACCACATGGAAGAAGCCCGTCCGACCGTGGGTGGCCATGGCGATCAGGTCCGCATCGATGCCCCGGGCGAAGTTCAGGATGCCTTCCTCGATGCTCAGGTCGTTGTAGATGGTGGCCGTGAACTTGCGCAGCTCATGCCGCTGCAGGAACGCATCGATCGCCCGATGGCTGTCCTCACTGCGCTCAAACGACTTCGGCGTGTTCACCTTGACCAGATGCACCTTGGGGTCGAACAGTTCAATGAGGGGGAGGAAGCGCTCGAACTTCTCGACGTCCGATGGCGAGAAGTTGGAGGCGTAGACCATGTCGCGGACCTCGAAGTCCTCCGCGTGATGCTTGATCACGAGCACCGGCATGGGAGCCATGCGCACGATCTTCTGCGTGTTGCTTCCCACAAGGCCGCGAAGACCCTGTGCGCCGTGCGACCCCATGACCACCAGGTCCGCATCGGCCAGACGCTCGTTGCGGAAGATCTCCGTGAGTCCCATCTGGCGGAGCATGAACTTCCTGAGCTCCACGCCTTCCAGGAACGGCAGCCGCGGCAGCATGTCGAACTTCTGCTCGATCTCCTCCCGGATCTTCTGGTTCTCCGTATGGAAATCCGTCAATTGCTCGTAGAGATGCACCACCTCGACGGTGGCACCGGACCTGCGCGCCAAGGTGGCCGCGACCCGGAGCGCATCGGTGGCACAGTCGGAGAAATCGTAGGGGACCAGGATGTTCTTCAGGCTCATGAGGGAACGGACTTGGACGATGGGAAAAGTACGACCGGAGCACGGTGCTTGCAAGGAGGCAGGACAGGCCGCGACCGGCTGCGTTGGCTACCTTCGGCGCTCGTCATGAACACCCTGGACATCCCGGCGACACCCAAGACCCCGGCGGTCAGGCTGGAGCCAGGGGCGGGACTGCTCGCCATCGATGGATGCTCCGTACATGAGAACGCCGATGCGTTCTTCAGGCCCATCTACCAGGAATTGACGCGGTATTCGGCATCGCCGGCCAGAGAGACGGTCCTGCAGGTGGCGCTCACCTACTTCAACTCGACCTCTGCCAAGTACCTGCTCGACATCTTCCGCCTGCTGGAGGACCTTCACCGCGAAGGCAGGTCCAAGGTGAGGCTGGAATGGCGCTGTGCCTCCGATGACCTCGACATGCAGGAGGCCGGCAACGACTACCGCCAGTTGCTGGAGTTCCCGGTGAAGGTGGTCTTGCGGCAGGTCTAGCGACCCTCCCGAGGGAAGGCCTGGTCCCAGGCCGTGGCCGAGATCGCCTCGCCGTCCTTGAAATGGAACACGGCGCCCCACGGATGCCTGACCATCCGGTACACGGTGGTCTGCCCTCCCAGGGTCACCCTTCTTTCCAGCACCTCCGCTCTCCCTTCGCGGTAGCGGCGCTCCTCGGTCCCTTCCGCCGGTGTCGCACCGATCTCCTTGTCAGGGCCGGGTGTCCCCGTCACCGGGGCCACGACCTTGGGCCTCGGCACTTCCGGCGACGGTTCCTTCGAGAGCTTGGCCTCTTCAGGTGGGGACGAGGCCGTGGACGGGACGACCGTTACCTCCGCAGCTCGCTCGATGGGTGGCTCAGGGGTCTCGGTGACCGCGACCGGCACGACCGCCCCGGGCTCCAGGGTCTCGGTGCCCTCCGCCGGCACGACCACCCCGGGTGCAGGAGCCAGGGCGCCGGTGGGAACCTCAGCAGGCCCCTGTTCCTCGGCCTGCTTGGCCAGCAAGGCCTGAAGGTCCTGGATCTTGACCTTGGGAAACACGTTGTAGGGGCGCATGCGCCGGGCCTCGAGATAGCGGTCCAGGGACTCCTCGTAACGACCGGAGCGGAACAGTTCCTCCGCCGTCCGCATGACCGCCTGGAAGGCCTCGTCACGGGGCGCCTCGGCGGCCTCCCGTTCAGCGATCCGGCTCCGTTCCTTGGCGGAAAGCTCCGGGAACTCCTGTGTGAGGCTTTCCTCGTCCTGGGCCTGGAACGTCCCGGACATCCCAAGAAGAAGCACGACCAGTACGGACCGCATCACCAGACCAAGGTACCCGGCCACGTGACCGGGCCGGAATGGGGCCCGATCCCGGGATGCACGATCCTTTGTTGAACGGAACATCACGCGCGTGCGTCCCTTACTTTTACGGGCCATCGCGCACGTTCGTTGCCTTCCTCCCGTTCAACCTCAAGGACCGATGCATACCATGGCCGACCGGAAACTACTGCTGCTCACCGCCCTGGCACTCGCCACGGCCTGTCAGGACCCGAAGGAGACCGAGGTCTACCGCCAATTGGAGGAGGACCGCTCCGATGCGGTGAGCCTCGTCCAGGAGAAGGACTCCACGATCAACGCGCTGTTCGGGACCTTCAACCGCATCGGTGAGAACCTGCGCACCATCCGGGAAAAGCAGGGGCTGTTGGGCGCCAGTGGCGGGGAGACCGAACTGGACAAGGACATGGAGCAGCGCATCATGGACGACCTCGGCAGCATCGATCAGTTGCTGGACGAGAACCGGGCGCTGATCGCTGAACTGCGCAGGGCCGCCAAGGCGAACGCCGGCAGCATGGCCGAACTGGAGCGCACCGTGGCCGACCTGGAGAAAGGGCTCAATGAGAAGAACGAGGAGATCACCATGCTCAAGGAGCAGCTGGCGAGCACCAACAGTTCGCTGGCGACGGTGATCGAGATGTACCGGGACCAGGAACAGCTGGCCAACCTTCAACGCAACGAATTGAACCGGGCCTTCTACGCGGTCGGGACCACCAAGGAGCTGCGGGACAACGGTGTTCTGACCAAGGAAGGAGGGGTGGCCGGCATCGGTGGCGTGGACAAGCTGAACACCGCCGACCTGAACGAGACCTATTTCCAGGAGATCGACATCACCAAGACCGCGGAGATCCCGGTCGCCGCGAAGAAGGCCGAACTCGCCACTTCACACCCCGCAGGGTCCTACGAATGGCAGGATGGCGCGGAACGGTTGGTCATCCTGGACCGCACCGCCTTCTGGAGCCTGTCGAAATACCTGGTGGTGGTGGTGGACCGCTGAGGTGGCCCACCTGCTGACCTACTTGACCTGCTTGGTCTGCTCGACGTTGAACTGACGGGGGGCAGCGGTCCTGCCCTTGTCCTTGGCGGGTGCTTCCTCCGTCCTGCAAATACCCTTCAGGGCATCCTGCTCGACCAGTTGATCGAAGCCTTTGACCTTCTCGGACCCCAGACCGGCCAGGTAGGCGCGCACCGTGGAGTTCACGACCGCCGCCAATTCCTCCGTGGTCGCCGTTCCGCCAGCCTCGACCTGAGCCGCCTGCATCCGCTTGACGACCATGGCACGCTGGTCCTCCTTGAGGCCGAGCTGCTCGCCGAGGAACTGGGCCTGCCGCTGCATGCAGGCTTCATCCATGCCGCCTTTCTGCGCTGACACGGCGAGCGTGAAGGTCGCCAGCACGGTGGCCAGCATGATCCGCTTGATCTTCATGTTCAATGAGCTTGTCCTGCGAAGGTAGGCGAAGAAGGTGTCTCTCCGCAATGGGCCTCCGACTACCTGTCGCCCCCTTCGGACGCCACCCGTCCAGGCCGCAGACGGGGCCTTCCTTCCTCATCGAACCCTTTCCTGAGCTCGCGCTCGGTGAACCACCAGGCACCCGCGACCAACAGGACCAGCGCACCAAGCGACCACAGGGCACCTGCCGCTTCCTCCATCCCCAGCAGCCAGCAGCTCAGCCCCGTGTTCAGGACCAACCAGCCGGACCACCAGAGCAGTTCACCGAACAGGCGCTGGGCCGCGTTCCAAGCCTCGCGGCTCGCCTTGCTCCGTCGGGTGCGATGACCGAACCTGGCCTGCAACCAGGCCGGGCTGCGCGAACGAAAGCGCCAGGCGAACAGCAGGAGGAGCAGACCGGGGACCAGGGTGATCATGCCGTTCAGCTTCCCCGCACCTTGCGCACCATGGCCTCGATCGCGTCCCACATGCCGGGCTCCACGGCCTCCAGCATGTTGAACTGACCTGCGCCCTGCAGCCATTCACCACCGTCGATGGTGACCACCTCACCATTGATGTACCCGGCAAAAGGGGACATCAGGTAGGTGACCAGGTCGGCCAGTTCGTGGTGCTCACCCATGCGCCCGAGCGGCACCTTCTTGGCCATGTCGAAGCGCTCGATCAGCTCGCCCGGCAGCAGCCGGCTCCAGGCTCCCTTGGTGGGGAACGGACCGGGGGCGATGGCGTTGCTCCGGATGCCGTATTTCGCCCACTCCACCGCGAGCGAACGCGTGAGGGCCAGCACACCGGCCTTGGCGCAGGCACTGGGCACCACGTAACCACTGCCCGTCCAGGCATAGGTGGTCACGATGTTCAGCACGGCCTTGTCGCGTTCCTTGGCGTCGATCCAGTGCTTTCCGAAGGCCATGGTGCAGTTCACCGTGCCCATGAGCACGATGTCGATGATCACTTCGAAGGCCTTGCTGGTGAGCCGTTCCGTGGGACTGATGAAGTTGCCGGCGGCGTTGTTCACCAGGCCATCACACCGGCCGAAACGATCGTGAACGGCCTTCACCAGGGCCTCCACCTCGGCATACTTGCGGATGTCGCAGGCCACGGGCAGCACCTTGCCACCGGTGGCCTCCTCCAATTCCCTGGCCGTGGTCTCCAGCACCTCCATCTTGCGGCTGGTGATGCAGACCGAGGCACCCAGTTCCAGGAAGGCCTCGGCCATGCTTCGGCCCAGACCTGTTCCTCCTCCGGTCACCACGATCACCCGGTCCTTCAGGGCGCCTTCGCGCAGCATGCGTTGTTCAGTTGCCATGTTCGTTGGTCAAGGTGCGTTGTGGCGGGCTGGGGCCCCGGGGGCGTTGCGTTCCTTCGGCTCGGGTGGCGGGGCATCCCGCTCCACGGGCTTGGGCATTTCCTTCACCCCGCAGTGGGTGCGCATCAGATCCTCCACCTCGTTCCCATGCCGTGCGGAGAACCCCTGTTCCAGGGCCTGCCGGAAGTTGCGGCAGGCGGCGTCCGTGTCGCCGGCGTCCAAGGCGATGAGGCCCATGTTGCGATACACGTAAGGATTGCCCGGATTCTTCCGCCCGGCGAGCCGCACGTCCTTCATGGCCCCCTCCCGATCACCCAGCTTCAGCCTGCTGTAGCCCCGGTTGTTGAAGGCATAGCCGTAGTTCGGGTTCAGCTTGATGGCCTTGTCGTAATCCGCGATGGCCCGCTGATGATGGCCCAGCATGGCGTGACCATAGCCCCGGCTGTTCCAGTTCACGGGGTCCTTCGGATCGAGCTCCACGGAACGTTCCAGGTCCGCCATGCCTGCGGCCGTGTCCCCGAGCAGCATCCTGAGGGTTCCCCGTTCGCGTAGCGCCTTCACGAGCGAAGGCCGAAGACGAAGGGCCTGTTCCTGATGGTCCAGCGCCGAGGTCTCATCACCGGTCGCAGCTTCCACCAGGGCCAATTGATAGAACGCCTCCGGATCATCCTGGACCTGCACCGCGGAACGAAGGAGGAACAGGGCGCTGTCGTTGTTCCCCAGCGCGTGCCAGGCCTCGCCGGCCTCGCGGAGCCCGGCGCCCTTCTCCAACGGCACGTCGGATCCCGATGCGATCCGCGCATCCGCCAGGGCCCGCTCCCATTCACCGATCCGGTTCAGGGCATCGGCGCGCAGGGCGTGGAACACGAGCGGGGCATTCTCCTTCCGAAGGGCCTTGTCGCAGGCCCTCACCGCCTTGTAGGCCTTGCCATCATCCAAGGCCCGGCGTGCCTTCACCAGGTCCTTTTCACTCTGTGACCAAAGCACAGCGGGTGTCAGCAGAAAGGCCAGGAGGACGGGACGGACCATGCCCCGCGAAGGTACCCACGGCGCTGCTGTGGCCGGGGGAATACTTTTGACACATGGCCGTTGAAGGAACAGGCATGCGGCTCGAATATCCCGCCAAGGTGCTCCTGGCCTGGGGCGAGGCCATCAGCGGCCACACCGGGTTGCGCGACTGGCTGATGAAGAACGGCTATCCCGAGCTGGGCATCTTCACCTTCGCCCTGCGGAACCAGCGCGAGGCCCGCCAATGGCTGATCGACAACGGCCACCCGCACCTCATGGCCGTGATCGGCGGTGTGGAAGGCGACCAGGGGGCACTGGCCTGGCTGGAGCGCCACCACTTGAACGTCCTGAAGCAGGTGGCTCTTGCAGGCGACGGGGACGAACAGGCCTTCCGCTGGCTGGTGGACCAGGAACACCGCGAACTGGCGGTGATCGCGAAGAAGATCCACAAGGTGAAGAGCGACCTGGACGACGAGTACAGCGATTACCACAAGTACCCGCAGGCCTGAGGGGCCTCAGTCCCCGGCCCCTTCATCCCGGCGACGGAGCCATTGCACCGCCATGCGCTCCAGCAGCACCGCATCGAACAACGCGTGCGCTGCCATGGGCGCGTACAGCCCCCACACCTCGGCCATCCAGCCGAAGCCGAGCATGAACACGGTGAGCAGGCCTCCGTACAGCAGGAGGCCCCGGTCGCGCGGGTCCAGGTAGCCGTGGATGGCCACGAACAGCACTGCGGTGAGCGGGATGCCCAGCCAGTGTTGGAGTGCTCCGCGGAAGAAGAGTTCCTCCCCCACCCCGGCGCACAGGCTCACCATCCAGCGGTCCAGCCGCCGTTGCACGTGCGGGCCCAGCAGGTCCACGTAACGGACACGCACCTGATGCAGCCGGTCCGTGTTGATCAGCGCCCAGGCCAGGGTGGCCATGAGCAACCCGATCCCCAGTCCTGCCACGGCCTGCCTGCGATGGCCCATGCCCCGCACGAGCACGTCCTGCAGGGAGCGCTCCTGCACCTCGGTGATCAGCAATGCCCCGCCCACCCCGAAGAACAGGATGGTCGCCAGTGCGAGCAGCGGCATCAGCCAGGGGCGGGGCCGTGCGCTCATGCTTCCTCGTCCTCCTCGCCGGGCTGGAACATGGCACTGAACAGGTCGCCGAACCGCATGCCGCGGTCCAGCAGCGAACGGCCCAGCCGGCTGTGCTCGGCCAGCCCGTGCAGCACGAACTCCGACCACAACAGCAGTTCCTCCTCGTCCAGGTAGGCATGGCGTTCCTTCACCAGCTCGGAAAGCCCCGGCACCGCCTTCAGCAGGTCCGCATGGGCCCGATCGGGCTGGTCCAGCAGCAGATCGGCCTCGTGGCTCTCAAAGTGGGCGAGTGTGTCCGCGTAGGGGTCCACCATGCCTTCCTTCCGCTTGCGGGCGGGATCGGGGAAGAGCTCCGAGAACGTGTTGCGCAGAGCGAGCCCGATCAGGTGGTGGGCCACCTTCTCGGGACCCTCCTGCTCGCCTTCGTACACCAGTTCCACCTTGCCGGTGATGGCGGGCACCACGGCGAAAAGATCTCCGATGCGAGCCACCGTGCGCTCCTCCCCATTGATCAGGGCCCGGCGCTCGGCGGCGCTGATCACGCTCTCGAGCGCACTGATCGTAAGGCGGGCGCTCACGCCGCTCTTCTGGTCCACGTACTCGCTTTCCCGGGCCTCCACCGCGATCCGCTCCACCAGCACCCGCACCAGGTCCGGCACCCGCACCCGGGTCCGCTGCTCCTCCGGTGAACGGAGCTCCTGCTCGGTGATGCGCATGCCCAGCTCGATGGTGCGCGGGTAGTGCGTGAGCACCTGGCTCTGGATGCGGTCCTTCAACGGGGTGATGATGGCGCCCCGGTTGGTGTAGTCCTCCGGGTTGGCGGTGAACACGAACTGGATGTCCAAGGGCAGGCGCAGCTTGAAGCCGCGGATCTGCACATCGCCCTCCTGCAGGATGTTGAACAGGGCCACCTGGATCCTGGGCTGCAGGTCGGGCAGTTCGTTGATGACGAAGATGCCCCGGTGGCTGCGCGGCACCAGGCCGAAGTGGATGACGCGTTCGTCGCTGTAGTCCAGCTTCAGGTTGGCGGCCTTGATGGGGTCGCTGTCGCCGATCAGGTCGGCCACGGTGACGTCGGGCGTGGCCAGCTTCTCCGTGTAGCGCTCATCGCGGTGCACCCAGGCGATGGGGGTGTCATCACCACGTTCAGCGAGCAGGTCCCTGGCTTGGCGGGTGATGGGCCGCAGGGGATCATCATGCAGTTCGCTGCCGGCCACCACGGGCATCCATTCGTCCAGCAGCTGCACCAGGCCCCGGGCCATGCGGGTCTTGGCCTGCCCGCGCAGCCCCAGCAGGTTGATGCTATGCCCGGCCAGGATGGCGCGCTCCAGGGCCGGCAGCACGGTGTCCTCGTAGCCGTGGATGCCCTCGAACACGGGCTTTCCATCGCGCAGGCGCTGCACGAGGTTGTCGCGCAGTTCCTGCTTCACGCTGCGGCTCTGCCAGCCGCTTTGCTTCAACTGTCCGAGGGTGGTGATGTCAGGTCGGTCCATGTTCGATCGGTCGACCAAGGCGGTCGACGGTGTGGGTGATGTTCAGGAAGCTCTCCGGGAGGCGGCATGATCGCGGAAGACCATGTCGGCCAGACCCTTGAGCCCGGTGTAGAAGGCCCGGCCCTGGTTCACCTCGGTGAAGCGCTCGATGAAGCGCTGGAGGTAGGGATCGCGGGCGATCATGAAGGTGGTGATGGGGATGCCGGCCTTGCGGGCGCGGGCGGCGGCATCGAGGGTGCGGCCCACGATCAGGTCGTCCAGGCCGAAGCTGTTCATGTAATAGTCGCCGTCCTTGCGGATGCAGCTGGGCTTGCCATCGGTGATCATCACGATGCGGCGCTCACGCACCTTGCGCCGGCGGAGGATGTCCATGGCGAGCTCCAACCCGGCCACGGTGTTGGTGTGGTACGGCCCCACCTGCAGGTAGGGCAGGTCCTTGAGGCTCACCTGCCAGGCGTCGTTGCCGAAGACCACGATGTCCAGGGTGTCCTTCGGGTAGCGCCGTTTGATGAGCTCGGCCAGGGCCATGGCCACCTTCTTGGCCGGGGTGATGCGGTCCTCGCCGTAAAGGATCATCGAGTGGCTGATGTCGATCATGAGCACCGTGGCGCATGCGCTCTTGTGCTCGGTCTCCACCACCTCGAGGTCGCCCTCGGTCAGCTGCAGGTCATCAATGCCGCGCTGCTGGGCGTTGCGGATGCTGTCGCTCATGGCCACCTGCTCGATGTTGTCGCCGAAGCGGAACCCCCGCCGATCGCTGGTGGGCTCGTCGCCGCGTCCCGTGCGCCTGACCCCGTGGTCGCCGACATCGGAACGCTTCAACTTCCCGAAGACCTGCTCCAGGGCGCGCTGACGCAGGAGCTGTTCCGCCTTGCCGGTGAGCGGGGTGCGGCCACCTTTCCGGGGCCGGTCGCCGATGATGCCGTGCTTCCGCAGGTCGTCGCGGAAGTCCTTCATGGAATAGCCTTCGGGGAACACGTCGTGTTCCTTGTCCAGTTCCTGCATCCAGTCCAGGGCCTCCTCCACATCGCCGCTGGTGTGGGTGAGCAGTTCCAGGAACAGGGGCAGCAACCGCTCGAAGGGGGTGCGGTCGTCGCGGGGTGGGATGTAGCGGCTGAAGCGTACGCCGAGCATGGTCCGGAAGGCCCCGAAAAGGTAGCCCTACTTTTGCAACGCGCGACCATGTCCCTTGTTCTCCAGGTACCTTCCGGCATCAGCGATGCTGGCCTCCAGCTCGAGGCCTGGGTGGACGATGTGCTGGGCCGCGCCGCCGACACGGGCTCGCTGCTGCATGAGAGCATCCTGCTCGGGATCGTACTGCTGGTCGGCCTGGGCGTCTGGTGGGCGCTGAGGCTCTTCCTGATCAAGGTGCTCTACCCGCTGATCGTGCACAGCCACACGAAGTGGGATGATGCGCTGATCGAGAAGCGCTTCTTCCGCAAGCTCACCAAGTTGGCTCCGATGCTCCTGGTGTACCTGATGCTCCCGGCCATCCTGCACCGGCACCCGGGCACGCTGGACATCCTCCTGACGGCCTTCTCCGTGCTGATCGTGCTCACCGTGCTGCAGGCCTTCTTCGCCGCGATGAACGCCACGCGCGACGTGTTCTCCAAGCTGGAGAAGTATCGCGACAAGCCGGTGGCCAGCTACACGCAGCTGGCCAAGATCATCGGTGCGATCATCGCCGGGGTCATCGTGATCTCCCTGGTCTTCGACCGGAACCCGATCTACATCTTCAGCGCCATGGGCGCGGCCAGCGCGGTGCTGCTGCTCATCTTCAAGGATTCCATCCTGGGCTTCGTGGCCAGCGTTCAGCTGAGCGTGAACGACATGGTGCACGTGGGCGACTGGGTGCAGCTGGACAAGTACGGTGCTGATGGGGAGGTGGAGGAGATCACCCTCACCACCATCAAGGTGCACAACTGGGACAAGACCTTCACCACGGTGCCCACCTATGCCTTCATCTCCGATGCGGTGAAGAACTGGCGGGGCATGGAGGAGAGCGGTGGGCGCAGGATCAAGCGGGCGCTCTTCATCAAGGCGGGCAGCATCCGCTTCTGCACGGAGGAGGACCTGCAACGCTACGAGCGCTACGACCTCGCGCGCGACTATGTGAAGGGCACGCAGGACGAAGTGGCCCGCTTCAACGCCGACCGGGGTGTGGACACCAGCCTTCCGATCAACGGGCGCAACCAGACCAACGTGGGCATCTTCCGCGCCTATGCCTTGGCCTACCTGAAGCAGGAGGACCGGATCAACCAGGACATGACGCTGATGGTGCGCCAGCTGGACCCCACTCCCCAGGGGCTTCCGTTGGAGGTCTACTGCTTCAGTGCCGACAAGAGCTGGGTGAACTTCGAGATGCTGGCCTCCGACATCTTCGACCACCTGCTGGCCGCCGCGCCCTGGTTCGACCTGGAGGTGTTCCAGAGCCCCACGGGATCGGACATCACCGCCGCGGTGAAAGCGGCCGCCGGAACGTGAGAAGGCCCGCACAGCGGCGGGCCTTCTCGTTCAGGGCACGTTCCGTTCAGCGGATGATGAGGCGCTTGGTACCGGTCTCGCCGGCCTCGTTCCGGATGCGCAACACATAGAGACCGGCAGGCTGGCCGGCGATGTCCACCACGTCGCGGTGCACACCGGGCGCGCGTTGGCCCAGCTCCTGCACCTGCACCGTGCGGCCGGTGGCATCCACCAGTTCCAGGGTGAGGCGTCCGGATGCCCCGTACACCACTTCGATGCGGTCGCTGGCCGGATTGGGGAACACATCGATGCCGATGTCCTGCGTCAGGGCCTCCGCGATGCCCACGGCGCTGCCGTCCAGCCACTGCGTGCGCTGGTCGTTCACCGTGATCAGCGTGGTGATCGTGTAGTCACCGATCTGCACCAGCGGTGCATGCAGTCCGGGCTTGTAGAAGAAGTCGGTGATGAAGTCGTAGTCGATGTTGACGATGGTCTGATCGGTATAGTCCTCCACCAGCCTTACGCGCAGCACATTGTTCACCGTGCCGAAGGGCATGACCACCGACCCGAAGCCGTCGGCGTTGCCGGTGACCGACCCGGACCTGTTCACCGGAAAGCCGGAGCTCGAGAAGCTGGCGGCCAGGTTGTCGCTCCAGGTGGTGCCAAAGCTGCAGGGCACCTGAAGCCATTGCTCCGGATCCTGGTAGGGCACGAGGATCCCGTCAGCGTCCACGCCCAGCAGGAGCATGTCCGTTCCGGAGGTCTGGAAATAGGTGTAGCTGTTGTCCTGGTACTGGGCCACGGTGGCCCCGGGGAAGCTCGCGGCCATGGGCGTACCGGCCGGGTCCACGAACTGGATGGTCTCGGAGCTGTCGGCGGACAAGGTGCTGAAGTCCCAGGTCATGTTGGAACCGCCGGAGGTGGCCACGTAGGGCCCGTAGTTGATCAGGAACTGGTCGCCCGGCACGGGCATGTCCGCCTGGGTCATCGTCTGGGCCGACAGACCCAAGGGGATCAGTGCTGAGATCGAAAGTGCGTACAGAGGCTTCATGGAAGGAAGGGTTTGAATGAAGCCGCAAACAACTCCGGAACGCAGGGCCGGGCCATGGGGCGTTCTCCGTGATCGCCTACGGTGATCACCGTGATCCGATCGCCGGGTGCGATCTTTGCGGCCATGGTCCTCACCGCCACGCGTCCGATGCCCCTGGGAGGGGAAGCCCCCCCGTTCGAATTGCCGGAACCCTTGACCGGAGGCACCACAGGGCTCTCCGCGGTGCGCGGTGAACAAGGCACGGTCGTGCTCTTCATCTGCAACCACTGCCCCTACGTGCTGCATGTGATCGACCAACTGGTTGATGTGGCCGGCGACTACGGTCCCCGCGGCATCGGCTTCGTGGCCATCAGTTCCAACAGCGTGGACAGCCACCCCCAGGACGGCCCGGAGCACATGGCGGTCTTCGCCACCGAGCACGGCCTCCCCTTCCCCTACCTGTACGACGAGGACCAGTCGGTCGCCCGGGCGTACGATGCGGCCTGCACGCCGGACATCTTCGTGTACGACCGCGAGCTCCGTTCCGTGTACCGCGGGCGGTTGGACGGCTCCCGGCCGGGCAATGACGTGCCCGTGGACGGCCGCGACCTGCGTGCCGCCCTGGAGGCGCTCCTGAACGGGGCTGCGATGCCGTCGCCCCAACTGCCCTCCATGGGCTGCAACATCAAATGGAAGCCCGGCAACGAGCCGGCGCAGTGACATGAAGTTCAGCGTCAGCGAGATCACCGACCTGGTGCGGCAGCGCCGCACCATCTATCCGAAGGACTACACGGACCGGCTCGTGCACCGCGAGATCGTGGAACGGGTGCTGGGCAACGGCACCTGGGCGCCCACGCACGGCATGACCCAGCCGTGGCGGTTCAAGGTGTTCATGGGCGATGCCCGGGAGCGTCTCTCCACCTTCCTCGGAGAGGCCTACCGCCAGAACACCCCGCCGGACAAGTTCCTGCAACGGAAGTTCGACAACCTGACCCGGCGCCCGCTGCAGAGCACCGTGGTGGTGGCCGTGTGCATGGCGCACGACCCGCAGGGCAAGATCAGTGAACAGGACGACCTGCTGGCCATGGGGTGCGCCGTGCAGAACATGCACCTGACCTGCGCCGCCTACGGACTCGGTGGTTTCTGGGCCACCGGGGCCATCCTGCTGGGCGGGGCCATGCACCAGTTCCTGCAGCTCGGCGAGAACGAGCGTCCCATGGGACTGTTCTTCATGGGCTATCCCGCCGTGGAATGGCCGAAGGGCTACCGCAAGCCCCTGGACCAGGTCGTGAGCTGGTTGGACTCCTGACATGTCCCTGATCGACATCACCAACTGGGGCGACCACCCGACCGAACCCGGGTGGCTGGTGTTCCGGTACGGGGATGTGGAGAGGGCCCTGGCCATGCGCAGGGCGTTGGAGGCCGAGGGCATCCCGCACGAAGTGGACGAGGAAGGCCCGCCCTGGCTGATCGGCGTGCGGAAGAAGTACCGCGAACGGGCAGAGCTGCTCAACTACCGGGCACTGGGTGGCGATCGGCCGCGGTTCATCGCGGACCGTGCGCTGCGGTGGCTGGTGCTGGGCCTGGTGGGGGCGGTGCTGCTGCTCGCCCTGGCCGGCATGCTGCTGGGCTAGGCGGGGCTTGGACTTTCAGCGGGCGGGGGTATCTTCCGCGCTTCCTTTTCCGTAGAACGGGCATTGACCTTCGTGAAAACGACCCTGCAAGGAATGATCGCGAACGTCGGACGGCTGGCCTGGTGCCTGCTGGTCCCGTTCGTTCCCGTGTCCCCCTGCCTGGCGCATGACCCGCCGGGTGGTGGCGGCGTGGACACCGTCTCCGCGGTGGTGATGTACGGCGACGAGACCCTGCTGGAAGGTGGTGTGGCCCTGAGCGACGACCGGCTCGCGGAACTGCTCGATTCGCTCTGCTCCGTGCCCGATGCCCCCGCCGACCTGGTGCGGGACCTGCGGCTCTTTCAGCGCATCCGCAGCATGGACGAGGAGCACATGGTGCTGTTGATCGACTCGCTGTTCGAACTGGACACGGTGCCCTATGCCCTGATCAACGAGATCAACCTGTACGCGAGCGAACTGCCTTCCCAGCGGGAGGTGGACGGGGGTGGCCTGCTGGACTGGCACGACGGCGCTGACACACCCATGGGATCCCTTTACGGAGCTTGGAACACCACCAACCCGAACGCCTACGGGCCGGCACCCGACCCGAACGACAGCCTGCTCCTGCTGAAGCTCACCGACCCGGACTGGGCCTGCGGCTTCTCCATGCCCATCGAAGGCATCGTCACCTCGCGCTTCGGCTGGCGGGACGGACGGAACCACAACGGGGTGGACATCGACCTGGAGGTCTGGGACCCGGTGCGTTCGATGTTCCCCGGCGTGGTGCGTTTCTCCGGCTACTACGGGAGCTTCGGCCGGCTGGTGGTGGTACGCCACCACAACGGACTGGAGAGCTTCTATGCCCACCTGCACCGTTTCAAGGTGAACGTGGGGGACGTGGTGGAGGCCGGCCAGGTGGTGGGCCTCGGTGGAAGTTCCGGGCGCAGTTCGGGCAGCCACCTGCATTTCGAGCTCCGCTTCAAGGGCGTGCCGATCGATCCGGGACGTGTCATCGACCTTTCCTCGGGCCAGCTGCAGGCGGACACACTTGTGCTGAAACGGACGCGTTGGAGCTATGCGGCGTATCCGCGCGGCACCCGCTTCCACACGGTGGAAAAAGGTGAGCATCTTTACGCGATCGCCGAACGCTATGGCACCAGCATCCACAAGCTGTGCGAACTGAACGGCATATCGCGGCGCTCCATCCTGCGGGTGGGGCAGCAGCTGCTCGTGGCCGAGGCCGGTCCCTGACCGCCTGGGCGAACGCCCTCTTCCTGCTCGCGCTGCTTCCGGCCTCCCTGGCCGCCCAGGTGGGTGTCACCACCTTCGGCCTGCAGGTGAAACCGGTCCTGCCCCTGGAGTTCTTCGACCCGCTCACCGTGACCGAACGGGAGCATGTGCAGGGCAGCATCGAACTCACCGGCGGCGTGGCCTTCGGCATGCTCATCCGCCATGGCATCACCCGTTCCATCTCCCTGGAAACGGGCATCGCGCAGATCCAGCGCCGGTATGACATCGGGATCATCAACGACACCAACGGCTATGCGGGCTCCGGCAGCATGCGCTGGGTGGGCTACGAGGTACCCGTCACGGCCCTGGTGTTCATCCGGTTGGGCGAACGCACCTGGATGAACACCGCCCTCGGACTGTCCGTGGACATGTATCCTGGCGACGCGGTGAAGGAGTTGGAGCGCGGCCGCGCCTACATGTTCCGCAACAACTGGGCGCAACTGGGCGTGCTGGGGAACCTCGGGGTGGAGTACCGCACGGAGAAGAGCGGCATCTTCTACCTGGGCGCCACCTTCCGCCGGCCCTTCGGGAACATGAGCACGGTGGACCTGACCTACTACGGGGAGAACTTCTTCCCCTACACCATGCGCACCGAACTGCAGGGCAGCTACCTGACCGTGGACATACGGTACTTCTTCCACGAGGAGGCGGACAAGGACCGCGTCCGTCGGGAGCGCCGGCGGCAGTAAGCCGTCAGTGCTTCACCACGCGCTGCACCGAGCGGCCCGTAGCGCTCTCCGCCACCACCAGGTAATTGCCCGGGGCCAGCGCCGACAGGTCCGCGAACACCCGGCGGTCGGCATGCAGCGGCCCTGCGTGCAGGGCCATCACGTCGCGGCCCAAGGCATCGGTCAGGCGCACACGCAGCACGGTGCCCGGTTCCGAGGCCAGCTGCACCACCAGGAGCGAGGAGGTCGGATTGGGGAACACCTCCGCGATCCGCGGCCCATCCGCGTCGTCGACACCCGTGTTGATGTCCAGCACCCGGAACCGCCACCAGCCGTCGGGTGCGACGATCGGGCGCACCTGCACCTTGCCGCTGTTGGCCTCGCCCTCCACGTAGTAGAAGACCTCGGTGCCGGCGGGCTGGGCCGGGATGTCGGCCGCCCACATCCCATTGCCCACATCGGTCATGGCCAGCGCCGTGAAGCCCTGGGCCGTGTCCGTGGTCCAGTGCAGTTGCGCCTGGGCGATGCCGGAACGATGGCGCACGTAGGCCTCCACCGTGTATCCGTTCTGCGTGTCGTAGGTGTCCCGCAACCGCTGGTGACGGATCAGCAGGGGATCCTCCACCCCGATGCACTTCGTGATGCAGTGGATGGCACCGCTGGCACTGATGATGTTCTGGCCGTTATCGTCGCAGTCGATCCCGATCACCCGGTATCCCGGCAGGGACTCACGCAGGATGCGCAACCCCGTGGTGTCGTACTCCTCCCGGTAGGTGGGCACCAGCACGGTACCGTTGATGAAGAGGTTGTTCGCATAGGTGCGGTAATACCCCTGGGGGGGATATGCCCCACCGGTGCTGGGCGGCATCGGGATCCGGACCAGTTCGTACGGAGTACCGTAGGTGCTGTTGTAATTGCTCGCGATGAACTGAAGGTTCTGCTCCAACTGCGGACCATCGGAAACGCCCACGGGAAATTCGCCCACCAGGAGGGTCTCCTCGTCCAGCAGCTTCATGTGCATGTCGATGTGATGGATCCCGTCGTAGGGCAGGGTGCTCATGCGCACATAGCGTTCGATGCCCATGAACCACTTCATCATCGAATCCACTTCCGCAGGTGTACGGACGGTCTGGTTGAACTGGCCCGAGGGTCCGTTCTCCTCCACGACCAGTTCACTGCTGAACGCCGTGCCGGCACCGTCGCTCATGAAATTCCCTCCCGTGTGCACCAGATCGTATGGCGCCTGGGTGGTGCTGAACATGGGGATGCCCAGGTAACTGGAGATGGCATCGGGCAGGGCATCGTCGTCGGGACGCGGCCGGTTGTAGATCCAATCCAGCAGCACCAGGGAGTCCACCTCGTTCCGGTACATGGTCTCCATGCCATAATCCCGCACCCAGATGCTGTTGAAGTCCTCCTGCAGGAAGGTGACGTCGCTGAGGTCCGCGATGGGGCCGCCGAAGCTGCTGTTCTGCAGGTAGGCCGTCACCGCGGCCGGATCATCGCAGGCGATGATGACCGGGCATTCATCGAGGGCATACCGCACGATCTGTTTCAGGATCCCGGTGTAGCTGGTCCAGGTGATCACCAGCGCCTGCACCTCCTCCCACTCGGCCATGGTGCGCACGGGATAGGTCGGCGGTGTGTTGATGCCCCTGGCTGCGGAAGCCCGGCTGTCCCGATAGGCGGGGATCAGTGCGTGCTCGTGCGGGGCCAGTGCGTGGGGAAGACCCTGCTGGGCGGAGACCATGGAACCGAGCAGGATGGAGAGGAGCGAAAGAGACTTGCGCATGACCGTGGATTGAGGTCGCAAAATAGTCCATCACCCACGGGAGGGTGGCGCCACATCCTGCCTGTTCTTGTGGTCCTGCTCGGAACAAGTACGCCCGGCCGGTACCGCTCAAGCCGGCGCGTCCTCCTTTCCCGCGGGATCACCCGCCAGTTCACGCAGGCTTCTGAAGCGCTGATAGGTGCCGACGATATCGCGCACATAGAGGAAGGTCAGGCTGCCGCGCACATACCCGTTCCTCGCCTCGGGGCGCGTGAAGAAGCGCGGTTCCGCCAGCAGGAGCAACGCCCGTTCCACATGGCCTTCCCATGCGGCCGGGTCCAGGCCCAGCCCCCGGGCCAGCCGTTGCGCGTCCAGCACATGCCCGGGTCCGGCATTGTACGATGCCAATGCGAAGCGCAACCGTTGATCGGGGTCCTTCACCGACCGCATCCAGATGCTGTCCAACTGGGCCAGGTACCTGGCCGACGCACGCACATGGTCGGCCAGGGAATGCGCACTGTCGAGCCCGAGCCCTTCGGCGGTGGAAGGCATCACCTGCATCAGGCCGCGGGCACCGCGTATGCCGATGGCCAGCGTGTCATACCGGGATTCCTTGAACGCCAGTGCCGCCAGCAGTTCCCAATCCCAGGGGATCAGGCTCTGTTGGGCCTGGAAGAGGCTGTCGTACGGGCTGATCGGGCCGCCTTGGGCCGGGCGATGGATGGAGCGCAGCACAAGGGGACCACGCGGGCGCAGGTCACCGCCATACACCTGGGTGAGCACCTCCCGTGCCTCCTGTTCATCGGGATCCTTCAACCACCGGTCCAGGGCCTTGCGCAGGCGGTTCGCATTGCGCCTCACCCCGAAGGCCAGCGGCACCTCGGGACCCAGGGTCCTGCCGAACTCCAGATGGGGGAACCGGGCGGCTTCCGCGCGCAGGGTCACGTCCGGCAGTACGGCCCGATCCACGCGGCCCAGGATCACCTCGATCAACAACTCCTCGCCCTGCCGGGCAGCATCCCGGATCAACTGCAGGCTATCCGGACTCCAGGCGTAGCCTTCCGCATCGAACGGGAAGGTGGCAGGCAGAAGCGCCGGTCCTTGGGGCGCTACGGTCTCCTTTCCCAGGCGGCGGTCCTCGCGCAGCTGCACCAGCACGGGCGCGGTATGGCGGTAGGCCCTGCTGAAGGACAACTTCCCTTCGTACGCACCGTGGGGGTTCAGCAGCCCGGCGGCGATGTCGGCCTCACCCCGTTGAACGATGGGTAGCAGGCTGTCCGGGGAGGGCGCCACGACCACCGCCAGCGGCAACTCGACGAACGCGGCGAACCGTTCGAGCAGTTCGTACTCCAGGCCGGTGATGGCGCCGGGCCGCTCCTCGTAAACGAGCGGATCACGCACCACGGCAATGCGCAGCGTGTCCTTTCGGATGGCGGGAAGGTCCCTGTCCACCAGCGGCAGCGACCATGGTTCGGTGGCTCCCCTGCGGGCGGGGAGCCCACCCGTCCAGAGGAACAGCACCCCGAACACGAGGAGGGCCGCAAATCCGGCCCGCCACCTGCGTGCCAGCTTGGATGGTCGTTCGGTCCTCATGCCTTCAACGCCTCTTGCAGGTCGGGAAGGAACTCGAGGAACTCGCTCTTGTAGGCCTCGTAATGCCGTTCCACCACCCGCTCCGCCCCCCGCATGGGTGCCCCGGCCGTCACCCGGCGGGACAACCCGTCCAGGGCACGGCCGATGCCTTCAAGGGTCGCGTAGGAACGCAACCAATCCCCGGCGATCATGTACGGGAGCATGTGCCGTATACGCGGCGGCATGTGCTGCTGATACAGGGGCAGCAACCCGTACATCCGTTCAACGAAGGCATCGAGGGGTTCGTCGTGCAGATCCGCCCATTCGACGGCCAGAACGTGGTCAAAAAAAATATCGAGCACCACGCCCGACCACCTTCCCGCATGGGGGCGGAGGCGTTCGCGGCCCTGGAGGGCCAGGGGGTGCCTGTCGGTGAACGAATCGATGCGGCGATGCAGGCGGATCCCCTCGCGGATGCCCGGGGTGAACCGTTGGAGGTCGCGGCCCTTCACCCCATCGCCCATGAAGTTGCCCACGATGACCTCGGGTTCGTTCCCGGAGAGGTAGAGATGGCCCAGGAAATTCATCGCGGGGCGTTGAAGATAGCCCGCCCGCACCCGGCCGCGTCCGTTCATGTGATCGGCCCCCGGGGCACCCCGTGGCCGGATACCTTCGCGAAGCATGGCCGCGCGCAGGACCCGGGAGTTCGTGTACTGGTCCACCCAGCTGCTGGGATGGGGGCTGTACACGGCCACCATCGTGATCTGGAACCACCTGCAGGGCGGTTTCGATCCGGGTTCACTGGGTGCGGTGTTCAGTGTGTTCGCCATCGGCGTGGGCATCAGCCACACGTTCCGCTCCATCATCCGCAGGCAGGGGTGGTTGAGGCTGGGCATCGGACCGATGGTCCTGCGGCTGCTGCCGGGGTCGTTCGTGCTCGGTCTGCTGGCCTTCGCGCTCCAGGCATCGATCAACGACGTGTTCCTGACGCACATGGAACCGATCCTTCCGGCGCCGCCGATGGAACTGTTGAGCCTGGTGCTGAACTGGACCGTGCTGCTCCTGTTGTGGTCGTTCGGCTACTTCACCTATCACTTCTTCATCCAGAGCCGCCGCGAGGAGGTCCGCAACCTGCGCCTGGAGACGGCCAACCGGGAAGGACAGCTCGGCAACCTGCGTGCGCAGCTGAACCCGCACTTCATGTTCAACGCGCTGAACGGCATCCGGGCGCTGGTGGACGAGGACCCCGCCCTGGCCAAGCAGGCCATCACCCAGCTCTCGGCCATCCTGCGCAATGCCATGAGCTCCGTGCGGAGGAAAGTGGTGCCCCTGGGCGAGGAGATCGACATCGTGAAGGCCTACCTGGCGCTGGAGGCCATGCGCTACGAGGAGCGGCTGCGTGTGAGCTTCGACGTGGATCCCGCCCTGGAGCGTGAACCGGTGCCCCCCATGCTGCTCCAGACCCTGGTGGAGAACGCCGTGCGCCATGGCATCGCCACCCTGCCGGGCGGCGGCGACCTGCACATCGTGGCGGCCGAAGGACCGGAAGGACTCGTGCTCACGATCCGCAACAGCGGCACCTACAGGCCCGGCACCAGCAAAGGCAACGGGATCGGCCTGCGCAACACCCGGCGGCGGCTGGAACTGATCTATGGACCAAAGGCTTCCTTGAAGATCTCCGAACGGAACGGAACGGTGGTGACCGAGGTGGTCCTGCCACGAACCAAGCAGCATGAAAGCACTGATCATCGACGATGAGCGGCTGGCCCGCAAGGAACTGACCAGCCTGCTGGCCCCCTTCGAACACCTGCAGGTGGTGGGCGAGGCCGCGAATGCCGACGAGGCCGAGCAACTGGTGGCCGAGCTGAAGCCGGACCTGTTGTTCCTGGACGTGAACATGCCGGGACGCGATGGCTTCGAACTGTTGGAGGCCCTGGACCCCGCACCCCACGTGATCTTCGTGACGGCCTACGATGAGCATGCGCTGCACGCCTTCCAGGTGAACGCCCTGGACTACCTGGTGAAGCCCATCGATCCGGAACGGCTGGCGGCCGCGCTGGAGAAACTGCCCGAACCGGAAGCCGGGGACGGCCCCACCCGCGAGATGTTGCACGAAGGCGACCAGATCTTCCTGAAGGACGGGGAGAAATGCTGGTTCGTGACCCTGAAGGACGTGCGCCTGTTCCAGAGCGAGGGCAACTACGTGCGGGTGCTGTTCGACGATCAAAAGCCCCTGGTGCTCCGCTCGCTGAACACCCTGGAGAAGAAGCTCGACCCCCTGGTGTTCTTCCGGGTGAGCCGCAAGCACATCGTGAACCTGCGCTGGGTGGAGAAGATCGAGCCCTGGTTCAACGGAGGCCTGATGGTGAAGCTGCGCAGCGGGGAAACGGTGGAGGTGAGCCGAAGGCAGGCCTCCCGCTTCAAGGAACTGCTGAGCCTGTAGGTCGCGGGGGACCGTTATCTTGGCGTGTACCAACGTTGCGCCATGATCCGGAACATCTCCCTTCTTCTCGGGCTTGCCGTGCTGATCGGTGACCTGAGCGCCGCCACCGGCGGACCCGACACCTATGGTTACATCTGGAAGGACTCCGATGAACCGGACGGACCCGTGTACAGCTGGATCGACATCACCGGCACGGGGACGTTGGTGACCGGCCTGGCGGACGACAACTACGTCGGGCCCTTCACCATGGCCACCAGCCTGGACTACTACTGGTATGAAGCGAAGAAGGTCTGGATCGGCAGCAACGGCTACCTCGCGTTCAACGGGGTGAACATCGCTGCGGCCTTTCCCACCATTCCCCAGGCGGGCGGCGCCAACGACTACATCGCTGGCATGATGGCCGACCTCACCTTCACCGGGGCCGGCAATCCGGGGGCATGCTACTACTTCGACGATGCCTCCATCACGGTGGTGAGCTACATCGACGTGCCGTTCTGGTCGCCCACCGCTCCCAACTGGACCGGTTCCAACACCTTCCAGATCATCCTGGACAAGAACGACAGCACCATCACCTTCCAGTACGAGGCCCAGACGGGGACCACCCAGAGCAACAACCTCACCATCGGCATCGAGAGCATCACGGGCGACATCGGCCTTCAGCACTCCTCGAACCTGTATCCGCCGGTGGGCTATGCGGTGCGGTTCTACAACCCGGCCACCCCGCTGATCGATGTGACCGACGGGGCGGTGGCGTGGAACACGGCCGAAGGGACGCAGGGCACCACCCTCGGGCTCGCCGACGACCTGGCCATGACCATCCTGGTGAGGAACACCGGCAACATGCCGCTGGCCGGGTTCACGGCGCAGGGGCGCGTGCTCAACTCCGGAGGGACCGCACTGCTCACCGACGCCGTTCAGGTGGGAAGCCTCAATCCCGGCCTGGACACGCTGATCACCTTCCCCAGCACGTGGACACCCACCAGCCCCGGCACCTACCGCTTCGAAGGTTCCGTGAGCGGCATCCCGAACGAGCTGGTCACCAGCAACAACATCCTGCTGCAGGAAGTGACGGTGTACGACACCACGGCCAGCGTGATGAACATCGATTGGGCAGGCGCCTCCGACGATGGGATCGGCATCGGATGGGACGGCGGCAATGGGGGCGTGGCGTCCTACGTCCTGTTCCCCGGCTACCCGGCACACGTGACCGCGGCCACCATCCGCATCGCGTCCAATGCCGGGAACAGTCCCTACGCCCTGAAGATCTACGATGATGATGGACCTGACGGCGGCCCCGGCACCCTCCTGGACTCCCTGTTCATTCAGGCCCCACAGGCACAGCCCGGCGACCATGTCCATCCTCTTACCGCGCCCATCGATGTGCTGGACAGCGGCCTGTACGTGCTTTGGTCCATGCAGGGGGTGAACGTGAACATCGCGCAGGACGTCCAGCCGCCCTTCAGCCGGAGGAGCTACGAGGTGCTGGACGGCACCTGGGCGGAATACCGTGACCGGGAGACGGCCGACTTCCACCTGGGACTTCAGGTGACGCCGCTGCCGGTGTTCGATGCCGGGGCCACGGGGTTCTTCGGCCTGGTGAACGGCCTGAACGTGAGCACCACCACCACCATCAGGACCTGGGTGCGCAACTACGGCAACCAGACGATCAACAACTTCCCCGTCGGTTATCGCTTCACCGGCGAACCGGAGGTCGTGCAGACCTACGCCGGGCCACCGATCGCGCCCGGCGATTCATCGCTGTTCAGCTTCACCACCGCCTTCACCCCCACGGTGAACGGCCCCGGACAGATGTGCAGCTGGGCCGACCTGCCCAACGATGCCGCCCCCACGAACGACACCGTGTGCGTGAACATCAACATCACGGTGGGGCTGGAGGAAACGGCAACGGTGCGGTTGCAGCTGGCACCGAACCCCGCCACCGACCGGGTGGTGTTGCATCACCTGCCGGCGGGTCCCGTGCGCTTGTGGGTGCGCGACCTCACCGGCCGGGTGGTGATGGAACGATCCTGGTCCGTGACCGGCGACCGCTCCACCGTGCCCGTGGACGGCCTGGCGGCAGGCACCTATTCCCTGCTGCTGAGCACCGCCGATCGCATCTACGGCGGCCGGTTGGTGATCGAGCGCTGACCGGGTCAGCGCCGCAGGAAACGGCTCATCCAGCGAGCCTCGCCGGAACGGACCTCCAGCAGGTAGGTCCCGGTGGCCTGCTCCGACACGTCCACTTGGAACGTGCCGACCCCCTCCGCGACCCGGCCTTGCTGCACCACCCTGCCCAGCGCATCCCTGACCCACCAACGGGCCGCTGTTCCGCCGGCCGGCAGGTCCACGAACAGCAGGCCTTCCGTGGGTGAAGGCCGGAGCGACAGTTCCGTACCCGCCACCTGTTCCACTGTGGTGGCCAGGACGAAGAGCGTGTCGGAGTTGGCCGTGCAGCCATTGGTGTCCGTGATCTGCACGTAGTAGTTGCCGGTGAAATCGACGGTGTAGGTCTGGTCGTTGGCCCCGCCGATCGGTGTGCCTTCGAAGAACCACTGGTAGGCCAGCGCGGACGAGCTTTCGAGCAGCGATCCGTTCTGGGTGATCGCGGGTGCGGGCGGAGGAGCCACCTGCACGAACTGCAGCGTATCGGAGATGCCCAGGCACCCGGAACCGTCCACCACCACCAGGCTCAGCGGGCCGGGTTGGTCGTGGTAGAACACCTTCACCGTGTCCCCGCTGGACCAGAGGTAGCTGTCCATGAACGCGGGGCCGGACACCAGCACGCTATCACCCAGGCAGAGCACCGTGTCACCGAACACGCTCAGGTCCATCATGGGGTTGCTCAGCACCAGGGCCGCAAAGGCATCGAGCTTGCCCCGGCCCCAACCCGTGTTCGGCAGGGTCCCGGTGAAGGCGTCCGCGCGGGCCGTTCCCTCGATGGCATCGCGGACCTCCAGGTGCGTGGCGCGCGAACACTTCTCCAGGTAGAGCGCCGCCGTGGCGGTGACCACCGGGGAGGCCATCGAGGTGCCTCCGTTGCGCATGTGCATGCCGCCCGGGGCCACCTTGAACGGTTCGTTGGCGATCAGGCTGGCCAGGGTGGCCAGGGGGCCGGCGCTGAAGGTGATGTCACCCGTGGCCGCGACATCGGGCTTCAGCCGGCCATCGCGGGTGGGGCCGTGGCTGGAACGCGGCACCAGGTCGCCCTCGGTGCCTGGCACGCTCTGCGCATTGCCGTTCACGTCGGTGTAGGCCACCTCGTTGAAGTAGTTGGCCACGGTGATCACCTGCTCGGAGCAGGCCCACGAATCCACGATGTGCTTGTTCCGGTCGGGCAGCACGTAGTGTGCGATGTCCGGATACTGGGCCACGGTGGGCAGTCCGGAGGCGATCATGCCGGACATGCCGAAGAAGCTGGCGCCCCAGCCATCGAAGCGGCCGGTACCAGTGCTCATGAACCGGAAGCGGTAGGCATTGGAATCCGGCTGTTGCATGTGCACCTGCAGATGCACCTGCCCCCCCCGCAGCTCGGCGAACCAGTCCACCACGCCCAGCAGGTCGCCGTCCAGGCTCCAGAGGCTGTCACTGGCCAGCTGACCGAGGTGGTCGGCCATGGTGCGGAACGGGGTCCTGCCACGGAACTGAAGGCTGGGGACCACGCGGTCGGCGCCCACGGCATACTGCACATCACTGAAGTCCGCCGTATCCGCCCATACATCGAAGTACACCACCCCGTACCCGAAGTTGTTCGGCGTGGGCTTGTAGGTGTACCAGGTGAAGGAGGTGTCGCTGCCCACGAGGGTCTCCACGTGGTAGGGCGGGAACTCCCCGCTGTTTCCGGCAGCGCATACCATCACCCGGCCGGGCTGGGCGATCAGCAGGCTGTCGATGAACAGCGCCGCGGCGTCCTGCCCATCGTGCGAGCCCAGGTAGTCGCCCAGGGAGGCGTTGATCACCACCGGACGGCCCAGGGCCTCGGCCTGCGACACCAGGTAGTGCACGGCATCGGCCACGGTGGCCTTCCAGTTGGGCGCATCGAAATCGCTGGACACGATCAGCAGGTCGGCGCCGGGCGCGCCACCGGTGTAGGCGCCCGTGGCCAGCCCGTTCCCTGCCGCCGTTCCGGTAACGGTGGTGCCATGCCCGAAGAAACCCGGTTGTTCGCCCGCCGGGCAGAGGCCCGCATTGATCGCGGTGCTGTCCCAGGCCTGGCCGTAGCCCCACGGCATGGGGGTCAGCTGCGCATCGAACGGAAAGGTCTGGTCCCAGTACCGGAGCACCCGGGTGCGGCCCTGCGCATCCTGGAAGTCGGGATGGTCCAGGTCCATGCCCGAATCGATGATGCCCACCAGCACGCCTTCACCGGTGAACCCGCCGGGCAGGGGCGCCTGACCCGCGTGCACGGGGTCGATGCGGTTGTGCACCCGCATGGAATCGTTGAGCACGCGGCCCTGGGAAAGCGAGAACTCGATGCCTTGCACCGCAGGATGGGCCGCGAGGGCCGCGACCCGTTCCACCGGCACCCGCGCCGAGACCAGCCCCTGCATGCGCTGCTTCACCACCCCTCCGCTCCCTGCCACGGCACGGGCCAGTGCGGCATCCTGACCACGCAGGAACAGGTGCACCTCGGTGCCCGGCGGATGCGGTCGCTTCAGGAAGGCCTGGAGCTCGAAACCCATGCGATCAGGAGCCTGGGCACTGGCGGGAGCGGCACAGGCCAGCAGGCCCGCGAACAGGAGTGCGGTACGCGACATGACCCAAAATTAAGCCGATGGAGAGGCGCACAGACCGGCGTGATCGGGCACCCGATCAACAAAACGGACGGAACCCTGCGCATGGTCCACTTCGCAGCAGTAGTGCGTGTGCCCGTTGGTGACCAGCAGCCAGCGCACCTGGAAGGCCCGGTTGTAGCGGGCGGCCTGGTCGAACACCGCCTGGGTGAGGCGCACGCCGGGTGCCTTGCACTCCACCAGCGCCACCGGGCTCCCGGTGTGGTCGTGCACCACGATGTCCGCACGCCGGGTGAGGCCGTGCAGGTCCAGTGTACGCTCCACCGCGAGCAGGGCCATGGGACAACCGCGGTCGTTCACCAGGAAATTGATGAAGTGCTGGCGCACCCATTCCTCGGGGGTGAGCGCCACCCAGCGCCGGCGCACCGGATCGAAGACCTGCGCACCGTCCGGCCCGTGCTTAGTTTTGAGCCCGTGGTCGGGCAGGTCGAGGTGCCTCCGGTCCATGAACCACCAAGTTAGCCGTGCAAAGCAAGGACGAGATCGTGAACAACTGGCTGCCCCGCTACACCGGGGTGCCCTTGGAGGACTGGAAGCCCCATGTGCTCCTGACCAACTTCAGCAACTACCTGGACCTGTTCATGGCCCAGACCGGCGCCGAGCTGCGCGGGGAGGACCGGGCCATGCCCGTGGCCGTGGCCGAGGACATGGTGATGGTGAACTTCGGCATGGGCAGCGCCAACGCGGCCACCATCATGGACCTGCTGAGCGCCGTGGACCCGAAGGCGGTGCTGTTCCTGGGCAAGTGCGGCGGGCTGAAGAAGAAGAACGAGATCGGCGACCTGATCCTGCCCATCGCCGCCATCCGCGGTGAGGGGACCAGCGACGACTACTTCCCCCCGGAAGTGCCCGCCCTCCCCTCCTTCATGATCCACCGGGCCGTGAGCGGCGTGATCCGCGACATGGAGCTGGACTACTGGAGCGGCACCGTGTACACCACCAACCGCCGGGTGTGGGAGCACGACGAGGACTTCAAGGAGCACCTGCGCGAGCTGCGCTGCATGGCCATCGACATGGAGACGGCCACCGTGTTCACCACCGGCTTCCACAACGAGATCCCCACCGGCGCGCTGCTGCTGGTGAGCGACCAGCCCATGGTGCCCTGGGGCGTGAAGACCGAGGCCAGCGACAAGAAGGTGACCACCGAGTTCGTGAACAACCACGTGCGCATCGGGATCGACTCGCTGCGCGACATCATCAACGAGGGGCGGTCGGTGAAGCACCTGCGGTTCGAATGAGCAAGACCCTCGATGCCTTCCGGAAGGTGGTGAAGGACGTGCGGGGCGGCACCTTCAAGCCGCTGTACCTGCTGCACGGGGACGAGGGTTACTTCATAGACCGGATCGGCGAGGAGATCGAGGCGCATGCGCTGCAGGAGCACGAGCGGGACTTCAACCTGACCGTGCTGTACGGCAAGGACAGCGACCCCGACCAGGTGCGCGACGCCTGCCTGCGTTTCCCCATGATGGCCGAACGGCAGCTGGTGGTGCTGCGCGAGGCCCAGACCTGGAAGATCGACCAGTTCGACAAACTGGCGGCCTACTTCAAGAAGCCCACGCCCACCACCGTGCTGGTGATCCAGGTCAAGCACAAGAAGCTGGACGGACGCCGCGCCTGGTTCAAGGACCTGAAGAAGCATGCCGTGATCTTCGAGAGCAAGAAGCTCTACGACAACGAAATGCCGGGCTGGATCCAGGGCTACGTGAAGTTCCAGAAGCGGCGCATCGGTGAGCGGGAGGCCCTGCTGCTGGCCGAGCACCTGGGCAGCGACCTGGCCCGGCTGACCAAGCAGGTGGAGAAGCTCTGCATCATGGCCGGCGAGGGCGAGGCCATCACCGGGGACCTGATCGAGCGGATCATCGGGATCAACAAGGACTACAACATCTTCGAGCTGCAGAACGCCATTGGCGCCAACAACGCCGAGAAGGCCCAGCGGATCGCGAACTACTTCGCCTCGGCCCCCAAGGACCACCCGTTGGTGCTGACCGTGGGCATGCTGAACGCCTTCTTCACCAAGGTGGCGCTGGTGCACGCCGGGCAGGGGAAGTCGCAGGGTGAGCTGGCCTCGCTGCTGGGGGTGTCGCCCTTCTTCGTGAAGGACTACGCCAACGCCGCACGGAACTTTCCGCCGGACCGGCTGGCCGAGGTGCAGCGGCTGCTGCGGGACACCGACCTGAAGACCAAGGGCGTGGGCAGCTCCAGCGCCACGGACGGCGACCTGCTGCGCGAACTGCTGGCCAAGGTGATGACGCCCGGCCGTCTGAACTGATATCGTCCGGAACATCCGGTCCCCCGCCACCCCGGCACGCGCCGGTGCAAGGCCCTGTTCCCCTACCTTAGCGGCCCGCCGGCGTGGCCGGCCCTGCCAGGAAGGACCGATGAGGAAGATCTGCCCCACCCTGCGCCACGCGGCGCTGACCCTTTTCTTTTTCCCCCTGCTGCTGGCCGCCCAGACGGGCACCATCCGCGGCTTCGTGTACGACGAGGGCAGCGGGGAGCCGGTGATCTTCACCAACGTGTACCTGCAGGGCACCACGATGGGGAGCGCCACCGACGTGAACGGCTACTACTCCATCACCAAGATCCAGCCCGGCACCTACACGCTGATGGTGACCGCCCTCGGCTTCGACACCCTGTCCAAAGAGGTGAGCGTGGGCAAGGACCAGATCGTGACGGAGAACCTCTTCGTGCGGCAGGGGGCCATCCAGATGAAGGAATTCGAGGTGACCGCCGAGAAGCAGGAGGCCCAGACGCGGGTGCAGGTGGGCATCACCAAGCTGACCCCCAAGCAGATCGAGCGGCTGCCCACCGTGGGCGGCGAGGCCGACCTGGCCCAGTACCTGCAGGTGGTGCCCGGCGTCATCTTCACCGGTGACCAGGGCGGACAGCTGTACGTGCGCGGCGGATCGCCGATCATGAACAAGGTGCTGCTGGACGGCATGGTGCTGTACAACCCCTTCCACAGCATCGGCCTGTTCAGCGTGTTCGACAACGACATCATCCGCAACGCGGACATCTACACCGGCGGCTTCAACGCCGAGCACGGCGGGCGGATCAGTTCCGTGATGGACATCACCACGCGGGACGGCAACAAGACCCGGCTGGCCGGCAAGGTGGGCGCCAGCACCTTCGCCGCCAAGGCCATGCTGGAAGGCCCGCTGAAGAAGCAGACCACCCCGGGGGCCGGTTCCTCCAGCTTCCTGCTGAACTTCCGCCACAGCTACCTGGACCAGAGCAGCAAGTCCCTGTACACCTACGTGGACAGCGCGGGGCTGCCCTTCCGCTTCACCGACATCTTCGGCAAGCTGAGCTTCAATGGCAGCAACGGCAGCAAGTTCAACCTGTTCGGCTTCAACTTCACGGACGGGGTGGACTACCAGGGCGTGAGCGACCTGGGCTGGACCAACTACGGCGGCGGCACCCACTTCGTGCTCGTGCCCTCGGGGTCCAGCGTGCTGATCGACGGCACCTTCGCCTTCAGCAACTACAGCATCGAGCTGCAGGAGGGCGACCTGCCCCCGCGCAGCAGCGAGATCGCCAGCTTCAACGGCGGGCTGAACTTCAAGTACTTCATCGGCGACAACGAGGCCCGCTACGGGATCGAGGTGCTGGGCTTCCGGACGGACTTCCAGTACTTCAACAGCGCCGGCAGCGAGTACAAGCAGGAGCAGAACACCTCGGAGATCGCCGGGTACTTCAACTACCGGTGGAACCTGGGCAAGGTGGTGCTGGACCCGGGCATCCGGCTGCACTACTACGCCTCGCTGGCGGTGCTGAACATCGAACCGCGCTTCGGGGCCAAGTGGAACATCACGGAAGACCTGCGCTTCAAGGTGTCGGCCGGGCGCTACAGCCAGAACCTGGTGGCCGCCAACAGCGACCGCGACGTGGTGAACCTGTTCTACGGCTTCCTCTCCGCCCCGGACAACCTGCCCGCCAACATCACCCTGCGCGATGGCAGCACCCGCGAGGTGAAGGACCCGCTGCAGCGCGCCAACCACTACATCGCCGGCTTCGAGGTGGACGTGACCAACGAGATCTCCGTGAACGTGGAGGGCTACCTGAAGGACTTCCGCCAGGTGACCAACATCAACCGGAACAAGCTGTACGAGGACACGCCCGAGTTCAACGACCAGCCGGACGAGCTGAAGAAGGACTTCATCGTGGAGACCGGGCAGGCCTACGGCGCCGACTTCCAGCTGAAGTACGAGAAGGGCAACGCCTCGCTGTGGGCGGTGTACAGCTACACCTACGTGGACCGCTTCGACGGCACCATCGAGTACAACCCGATCTGGGACCGCCGGCACAACGTGAACCTGGTGGCCAGCTACGCCTTCGGGAAGTTCGACTCCTGGCGGGCCAACGTGCGCTGGAACTTCGGCAGCGGCTTCCCCTTCACGCAGACGCAGGGCTACTACGGCCTGCTGACCTTCGACCAGGGCATCGGCACGGACATCACCTCGGCCAACGCCGACCTGAGCACGATCTACGGCCCGCTGAACCAGGGCCGCCTGCCCACCTACCACCGCATGGACCTGGGCCTGACCAAGAGCTGGAAGCTGAGCGAGCACCAGCTGGTGGAACTGGACCTGAGCGTGACCAACGCCTACGACCGGCAGAACATCTTCTACTACGACCGCGTGCGCGGCGAGCGGGTGGACCAGTTGCCGATACTCCCGAGCGTGGGGGTGAGCTATAGTTTCTAAGGCTGAACGCTAAAGGCTGAACGCTGAAGGCTGAACGCTGAAGTGCCCCCCGGCGCTCCTCGTTAAGCGTTCAGCCTTTAGCCTTCAGCGTTCCTCGTTCCTCCCCAAGAAGTTCTCCCCCCACCCCCTTCCCGGGTCCGATCCAACGCCTACCTTTACACCCCGTGATCGCCTGACCAAGGGCGCGATCGCAAGGCGATGACGGGCTCCACCAAATACATCTTCGTGACGGGAGGCGTGACCTCCTCGCTGGGCAAGGGCATCATCAGTGCCAGCCTGGCCAAGCTGCTGCAGGCGCGCGGGTTCTCCGTCACCATCCAGAAGCTGGACCCGTACATCAACGTGGACCCCGGCACCCTGAACCCCTACGAGCACGGCGAGTGCTTCGTGACCGAGGACGGCGCGGAGACCGACCTGGACCTGGGGCACTACGAGCGCTTCCTGGACACGCCCACGAGCCAGGCCAACAACGTGACCACCGGCCGGATCTACCAGAACGTGATCGGCAAGGAGCGGCGCGGGGAGTACCTGGGCAAGACCGTGCAGGTGATCCCGCACATCACCGACGAGATCAAGGCGCACATCCAGGAACTGGGGCGCAAGGGGATCTACGACTTCGTGATCACCGAGGTGGGCGGCACCGTGGGCGACATCGAGAGCCTGCCCTACCTGGAGGCCATCCGCCAGCTGCGCTGGGAGAAGGGCAAGGACTGCCTGGTGATCCACCTGACGCTGCTGCCCTACCTGCGCACCACCGGCGAGCTGAAGACCAAGCCCACCCAGCACAGCGTGAAGGAACTGCTGAGCCTGGGGGTGCAGCCGGACGTGCTGGTGTGCCGCACCGAGCACCCGATGGGCCCGGGGCTGAAGGACAAGATCGCCCTGTTCTGCAACGTGGACGCCCGGGCGGTGATCGAGAGCCGCGATGCCGAGACCATCTACGACGTGCCCCTGCTGATGCAGGACGAGGCGCTGGACGAGGTGGTGCTGGAGAAGCTGGGCATCACCACCTTCCCGGCCGTGGACCTGGAGCAGTGGAAGGACTTCCTGCAGCGCTACAAGCACCCGCAGCACGAGGTGCACATAGGCCTGGTGGGCAAGTACGTGGAGCTGAAGGACGCCTACAAGAGCATCAAGGAGGCGCTGGACCATGCCGGGGCCGAGAACGAGACCAAGGTGCACGTGCGCTGGGTGCACAGCGAGAAGCTGAAGGCCGGCAACGTGGCGCGGGAACTGAAGGGGCTGAGCGGGATCCTGGTGGCGCCGGGCTTCGGGCACCGGGGCATCGAAGGCAAGATCGAGGCCATCCGCTTCGCCCGCGAGGAGGGCATCCCCTTCCTGGGCATCTGCCTGGGCATGCAGTGCGCGGTGATCGAGTTCGCCCGCAACGTGCTGGGCATGGAACACGCGCACAGCACGGAGATGGACGCCAGCACGGAGGACGCCGTGATCGACCTGATGGCCGGGCAGCGCGACGTGGAGGACAAGGGCGGCACCATGCGCCTGGGCGCCTACCGCTGCACGCTGCAGGACGGCACCAAGGCGAAGAGCGTGTACCGCCGCAAGCAGATCAGCGAACGGCACCGCCACCGCTACGAGTTCAACAACGCCTACCGGAAGCGCTTCGAGAAGGGCGGCATGGTGGCCAGCGGCATCAACCCCGAGGGCGACCTGGTGGAGATCGTGGAGCTGAAGGACCACCCGTGGTTCATCGGCGTGCAGTTCCACCCGGAGTACCGCAGCACCGTGGCAAGGCCGCACCCGCTGTTCGTGCACTTCGTGAAGGCGGCCGTGAAACAGGGAGCGGTCAGTTTGAAAGCTGAGGTGTGAACGCTGAACGCTAAAGGCTGAAGGCCGATCGGGCGATCAGATGATCAGATAATGAGATGATCAGATGATCGGGGGACTGCCTGGCTCCTGGAGCTCGCGTATCATCTCGACTTCCTGAATGCGCGTGCCTCGGGCGACCGCAGCGTTCAGGCGATCATCTGATCGACCGATCATCTGATCGCCCGATCGGCACCCCCTCCCGTCTATCTTTGCCGCCCTCTGATGGACCGCAATACGATCATCGGCTTCCTGCTCATCGCCGCCATCCTGGGCGGGTACACGTGGTACACGATGCCCACCGAGGAGGAGCGGGCACGCTTCCAGCGGGAGCAGGACAGCCTGCTGGTGCTGGCGCAGGAAGAGGAGGCACGCCGCGCGGAGGCCGAGCTGCAGGCGCGTGAGCCTGTGCTCGCGGAAACGCCGGAATTGCTGGCGCCGGACACCCTTTCCGCCGACACCGGCAGCACGGCCGACAGCCTGCGGGTGGCCCGGCTGCAGGGGCAGTGGGGCATCTTCCACCCCGCCGCCGAAGGGCCCGGGGAGACCGTGGTGCTGGAGAACGCCGAGCTGCGCATCCGCTTCCGCACCAAGGGCGCCCGGCCGGACACCATCCAGCTGAAGAAGTACAAGACCTACCAGGGCGGTCCGCTGCTGCTGGCCGACCCCGACACCGGGCGCTTCGAGTGGCGCTTCTTCCTGGGGAACCGGGACATCAGCACCGCCGACCTGCACTTCCAGGTGGCCGAGCGCACGGCGACCTCGGTGACCTTCCGCGCCCCCACCAGCCTGGCGGGCGGGCACTTCGACATCCGCTACGCGCTGGACAGCAGCGGGCACTTCCTGCACGTGGAGCCCCAGCTGGTGGGCCTGCAGGAGCATGTGGACCCCGGGAAGCTCTTCTTCCAGTGGCAGCTCTGGGGCCTGGCCACCGAGAAGCACCTGCCCAGCCAGCGGCAGAAGAGCGGGGTGTACTACAAGTACTTCAGCGACGACCGCGACTACCTGAGCGAGACCTCGGACGATGAGGAGGAACTGAAGGGCCGCACGAACTGGGTGGCCTTCAAGCAGGACTTCTTCACCGCCGCCATGGTGAGCGAGCGCGGCTTCGCCGGGGGCGGGTCGCGGCTGGCCATCCGCACGGACGAGCTGGACAGCACGCACAGCAAGGAGTACACCGCCAAGCTCTACTACGAGGCCACCGCCGCGCCCACGGTGGAACTGCCCATGCGGCTGTACCTGGGGCCCAACCACTTCGGCACCCTGCGGCGCACGGAGATCGATCAGTTCAGCAAGATCATCGACCTGGGCTGGGGCATCTTCGGCTGGATGAACCAGTGGCTGGTGATCCCCATCTTCAACTTCCTGGACGGCTGGGGCTGGAGCTACGGCATCATCATCCTGGTGCTGACGCTGGTGATCAAGCTGCTGCTGGCGCCGCTGACCTACAAGAACCTGAAGAGCAGCGCCAAGATGAAGGCGCTGAAGCCCGAGCAGGAGGCCATCACGGAGAAGTACAAGGACGGCGACCAGCTGAAGAAGCAGCAGGCCGTGATGGACCTGTACCGCAAGGCCGGGGTGAACCCCGCGAGCGGCTGCGTGCCCATGCTGATCCAGCTGCCGATCCTGTACGCCATGTTCCGCTTCTTCCCGGCCAGCATCGAGCTGCGGCAGGAGAAGTTCCTGTGGGCGGACGACCTGAGCAGCTACGACAGCATCCTGGACCTGCCCTTCGAGATCCCCTTCTACGGGGACCACGTGAGCCTCTTCACCCTGCTGATGGCGGCCAGTACCATCGTGTACCAGCTGATCAACCAGAACCAGATGCCCACCCAGCAGGGCATGCCCAGCATGAAGGTGATGATGTGGATGTTCCCCATCATGATGCTGTTCTTCCTGAACAACTTCAGCAGCGGGCTCAGCTACTACTACCTGCTGGCGAACATCATCAGCATCCTGCAGATGACCGTGTTCAAGAAGTGGTTCATCGACGAGGACAAGATCCGCCTGCAGCTGCTGGCCAACATGAAGAAGCCGAAGAAGAAGAGCCGCTGGCAGGCCCGGCTGGAGGAGATGCAGAAGCAGCAGCAACAACAGGCGCGCAAGGGCCGCCGTTGAGCCATCATGCGCACCGTTCTCCTTTCCCTTCTATCCCTGTCCCTGCTGGCCGCCTGTTCCGGCCCGAAGAACGGGGTGGCCACCGACGACGGCCGCTTCGGCGGTCCGGCCCCGGCCGACTCGCTGTTCTTCAGCCTGGAGCGCACCCCCTGCTTCGGCATGTGCCCGAGCTACCGGATCCACGTGTACCGCAGCGGCTACGCCACCTGGGAGGGCGTGGGGCACGTGGAGAAGATGGGGCTGCACCGCGGGCGGATCGGGCGTGACACCCTGGAGGCCCTGCTGAACGAGGCCGAGCGGATCGGCTACTTCGGCCTGGAGGACAAATACGACGGTCCGGTGACCGACCTGCCGAGCACGCTGTACCGGATGGTGAGCGGCGAGCGGGACAAGGCCATCACCGCGCGGTACAAGGTGCCCAGGGAACTGAAGGACTTCGGCCGCTACGCGGACTCCCTGCTGGTGCCGGTGCCCTGGCGACCGGTGGGCGCGGCCCGGTGAACCCGTTCGGCCCCCGTTCCCGCCGCTGGTCACCCGCGGGGCCCGGAGGCGGGCGGCTAACCGCTACCTTTGAGGCCCTTTTGTTGCGAATCCTACCCAAGCTGCACATGAAGAAGTCGCTTTCCCTGGCGGTGCTCCTGCTCATCGCCATTTCCAGCCAGGCCCATGAGGGCATGTGGCTGCTGAACAAGATCAAGCAGGTGAACGAGGCCGAGATGCGTGAGCTCGGGTTCAAGCTCACCGCCGAGGACATCTACAGCATCAACCAGGCCAGCATGAAGGACGCCGTGGCGCGTCTGGGCGGCGGGTTCTGCACCGGCGAGATCGTGAGCTCCGAAGGCCTGATGCTGACCAACCACCACTGCGGCTACGACGCCATCCAGGGCTTCAGCAGCGTGGAGCACGACTACCTGACCGACGGCTTCTGGGCCATGACGCGCGACCAGGAGCTGGTGGTGCCGGGGCTGTACGTGAGCTTCCTGGACCGGATCGAGGACGTGACCGGCAAGGTGATGGCCGAGCTGAACGACGGCATGAGCGAGGAGGAGCGCGAGGCCAAGATCGGTGAGCTGGCCCGCACCCTGGTGCAGGAGGCCACCGGCGACGACCCCAACAAGAGCGCCAACTTCAAGACGATGTTCGAGGGGAACGAGTTCTACCTCTTCATCTACACCGACTACCGCGACGTGCGGCTGGTGGGCGCCCCGCCCGAGAGCATCGGCAAGTACGGCGGCGACACCGACAACTGGATGTGGCCCCGCCACACCGGCGACTTCAGCATGTTCCGCGTGTACATGGGCCCGGACGGCACCCCCGCCGAGTTCAGCGCGGACAACGTGCCCTTCAAGCCCCGCTGGCACTTCCCCGTGAGCCTGAACGGCGTGAAGGAAGGCGACTTCGCCATGGTGATGGGCTTCCCCGGCAGCACCGACCGCTTCCTGAGCAGCCACGGCGTGGAGCTGGCGCTGGACGTGGAGCAGCCCAGCCGGGTGAAGATCCGCGGCGAGAAGCTGGACATCTACAAGAAGCACATGGACGCCGACCCGGCCACCCGCATCATGTACGCCAGCAAGTACGCCAGCGTGAGCAACTACTGGAAGTACTTCATCGGCCAGCAGCGCGGGCTGAAGCGGCTGAAGGTGTACGACAAGAAGAAGGCCCAGGAGGAGGAGCTGATGGCGTGGATCGCCAAGGACGCCGACCGCCAGGCCAAGTACGGGGAGTTCAACACCCTGCTGGAGAACGGCTACACCGAGCGCGCCAAGTTCGAGAAGGCCGCCACCTACATGCAGGAGGCCGCCTTCGGCAGCGAGATGATCCTGATGGGCTTCCGCACCTTCGGGCTGCTGAACCAGCTGCGCGAGGACGAGAAGGACGCCGAGAAGGTGGCCGCCCAGGTGGCCCGCGTACAGGCCGCCGCCGATGACTTCTTCAAGGAGTACGACGCGGACATCGACCAGGAGGTGACCGCCGCCATGTTCCGGATGATCCACGACGACGTGGCCCGCGACCTGCAGCCCTCCGTGATGGACGACATCGAGAAGAAGTACAAGAGCAACTTCGACGCCTGGGCCGAGAAGGTCTTTGCCACGAGCATCCTGACCGACAAGGCCCGCCTGGAGGCCTTCCTGGCCAAGCCGAAGCTGAAGACCATGGAGAAGGACCTGGGCGTGCAGGCCATGGAGAGCTGCCTGATGCACTACCGCGCCGTGCTGGGCCCCGCCCTGAGCATGGCCGACGGCGACATCGGCAAGGGCTACCGCCTGATGGTGGCCGCCATGCGCCAGATGGACCCCGACCACAAGTGGTACCCCAACGCCAACAGCACCATCCGCATGACCTACGGCACCGTGGGCAGCTACGAGCCGGGTGATGCCATGTTCTACGACTACGTGACCACCGCCGACGGCATCCTGGAGAAGGAGGACAACACCAACCCCGAGTTCGTGGTGCCCAAGCAGCTGCACGACATGCTGAAGGCCCATGACTACGGCCGCTACGCCGACGAGAGCGGCGAGCTGGTGGTGTGCTTCATCAGCAACAACGACATCACCGGCGGCAACAGCGGCAGCCCCGTGATCAACGGGAACGGCGAACTGATCGGCATCGCCTTCGACGGCAACTGGGAGGCCATGAGCGGCGACATCGCCTTCGAGCCCGAGCTGCAGCGCACCATCAGCGTGGACATCCGCTACGTGCTGTGGGTGATCGACAAGTACGCCGGCGCCGGCCACCTGGTGAAGGAGATGGACCTGGTGATCGGCCAGCCCGAGGAACCCGCCAAGGCCGAGGCCGAGGCCAAGGAGGACATGAAGAAGGAGGTGGAGAAGGTCGCCAACTGACCCGATCCCCGGACGTATCGCGAGCGGCGGCCCACGGGCCGCCGTTCTCTTTTGGCGCTACCTTGGCGTTATGGCCGACCACGGCTTCCGCAAGGCGCTGCCGGACCTGGTGGCGCAGGGCTTGATCACGGCCGAGCAGGCCGAGCGGATCCGGGCGCACTACGCCCCCACCGACGACCAGCGCACCGGGCGGCAGACGCTGCTGTTCAGCGTGCTGGGCGGCCTGCTGATCGGCCTGGGCGTGGTGCTGGTGGTGGCCCACAATTGGGACGACCTGGGCACCACCCTGCAGACCGTGCTGGCCTTCCTGCCCATGGCCCTGGGGCAGGTGCTGTGCGCCTGGGTGTTGCTGAAGCGGGAGGCCTCCGCCGGCTGGCGCGAGGGGTCGGCGCTGTTCCTGAGCGGTGCGGTGGCCGCGGCCATCGCGCTGGTGGCGCAGATCCACCACATCCCCGGCGACCTGGCGCGCTTCCTGCTGACCTGGAGCGTGCTGCTGCTCGGGGTGGTGTACGCCCTCCGCAGCTTCACCACGGCCCTGCTGATGCTGGTCTTGCTGACCTGGTACGCCGGGGTGGACCGCTTCGGGGAGCACGTGTTCGGCGACCGGCCCTGGGCCTACCTGGTGCTGCTGGCAGCACTCCTCCCCTTCCTGTGGGGCTGGCTCCGCGACCACACCCGAAGCGTGAGCACCTTCTGGCTGGCCCTCCTCACCGCGCTGAGCATGGCCTACGTGAGCCAGCTGTTCCTGACCTGGCGCGACCTGAGCGCATGGTCGCTGCTGTACCCGACGGCCCTGGCCGGTGCATTCACCCTGGTGCCGGTGCTGGCGGGTGAACGCGGCGATCGGCTGCGGGCCTTCCGCGGCGTGGGCATCAGCGGCCTGTTGCTGGTGCTGTTCTTCTTCAGCTGGAGCGACCTGTGGAAGGAGGTCGTGGACGAGCCCCTTCCCGCCGCCGATGTGGCACCGCTGGGCGTGGCACTGGCCTTGTACGGTGCCGCGTACCTGGCCGCCCGCAGGCTGCGCCGGCCGTTCTCAGGCAACCTCTTCCCGGAGGTGCCGCTGATCTTCCTGCCCATCGTGGTCATCGCCAACTTCTCCCCCGGCCTTGCCGCCGTGCTGGTGAACCTCCTGCTGCTCGCGCTGGGCATCCTGACCACCCGCCGGGGGATCGCGGAGGGCTCGCTGCTGGGCATGAACACGGGCCTCTTCATCCTGGCCGTCACCATTGCCATGCGCTTCCTGGACCTGGAACTGAGCTACGCCCTGCGCGGGCTGCTGTTCATCGGGATCGGTGCGCTGTTCCTGGGCATGAACCTGTGGCTGGTCCGCCAACGCCGAAGCCGACATGCGTAAGCCGCTGATCATCCTGGCCGTGGCGGCGCTGGCCCAGTGGGCGGTGCCGGTGGAGATGCTCCTGGGCCACCGCGAGGTGCTGCGCGAGGGTACCGCCTGGAAGTTCCGCCTGGCACCGGTGGATCCGCACGACCCCTTCCGCGGGGAGTACGTGCGACTGGACTTCGATGTGGAGCAACTGACCCTGCCCGGCGACAGCTGCCTGTTCACCCGGGACCAGCGCGCTTATGCCCTGCTGCAGGAGGACGCGGACGGCTTCGCTCGCTTCAGCGACCTGCGCACCGAAGCGCCCGCCGAAGGAGCCTACCTGAACGTGCGTGTGAGTTATTGCTGGCTGGACGAGGACAGCATCGGCTACCGGATAGCCATGCCGGTGGACCGCTACTACCTGCCGGAAGGCGAGGGCCCGATCGCGGAGCAGGCGACCAATGGCTGGATCCCCGACCTGGACAACGACAGCCTGCCCCTGCCACAGGCCTACGCCTTGGTGCGCATCCTGGATGGAGAGGCCGCACTGGAAGAGGTGTACGTGGACGACCTGCCGCTGCGGGAGTGGGTGGGGATCCAGGCCACCTCCGCAGGCGACTGAGCCTTCCCGTATCTTTCAGGCATGGAGAGGGTCGTGCGGATCACGGACCGGAAGGGCGACGACGGCAGCCGGGCCTACTGGAGCGAAAGAACGCCCCAGGAGCGTCTGGAGGCCTTGGAAATGTTGCGTGCCTGGTACCTGAAGGAAGACCATGTTCAGCAAAGACTTCAGCGAGTTTGTCGCATTGCTCAAAGAGCACGGCGCTGAGTACCTGATCGTGGGCGGCTACGCGGTGGGCGTGCATGGCTACCCACGTTACACCGGAGACCTGGACATCTGGCTGAACCCCTCACGGGCCAATGCGGAGCGCGTGCTGACGGCCCTGCGGGATTTCGGATTTGGCGGCATGGCCATTGGCATCGAGGACCTCACGAAGGAGAACAACGTGGTCCAATTGGGGCACCCACCACTACGCATCGACCTGCTGATGGCGATCGACGGGGTGAGCTTTGACGCCTGCTACGCCAACCGCAAGGAGGTGGACTTCGGCGGCCTCCGCATGAACTTCATCAGCTATCACGACCTGGTCAAGAACAAACGAGCCACCGGCAGACACCGGGACCTGGACGACCTGGAGAACATGACCCCGCCTGAAGGCGAGGGGTGAATACAGGGCACTTCAGGCCACCTCCGCAGGCGATTGGGCCTTCTCGTCCAAGGAGCGCAGCACGATCCACGCGCCGCTCATGATCACGAAGTTCTTGATGATGTACTGCCCCACCAGGGTGAGGCCGTAGGGCACGTGCGTGAAGACCTCGTTCGGGAAGACCACGATGGGCGAGAGCGTGCAGACCATGTGGCCCATGAGCACGTAAAGCGCCACGCGCACGCCGAAACCGGTCATGAGCGCGAGGCCGAGGCCCACTTCCAGGAGGGCGAGCAACACCAAGGCCACCTTGCCGGACACCAGCCCGAAGGTGAGCGCGGCGATCGTGCGCTCGGCGAGCAGTTCCGCCGGACTGAGCCCCGGCACGAACTTGAGCACACCGAACCACAGGAAGCAGAGACCGATGCTGAGGCGCAGGTACAGCAGGGGCGACATACGCACGGCGCGGAGGCGAACCACCGGGGCGGAAAGGCTGCGGGCGAGGCTCATAGGCAGAGGAGGTAGTTGCGCAGGTCGTCCTTCTCCTGCGCGGTGAGTTGGAGTTCGAGGACCAGGTTGAAGAACTCGACGGCATCGTCCAGCGTGGGCAGGCGGCCGTCGTGCAGGTAGGGCGGCGAATCCTTGATGCCGCGCAAGGCGAAGGTCTTGATGGGCCCCTCGGGACGGCCGTGGTAGAAGCGCTCCACCTTCAGGTCGTGCATGTAGTCGTCCGAGAAGGCGGGGCCGTGGTGGCACTGGCTGCACTGGCCCTTGCCGTTGAAGATGGCCTCACCACGCAGTTCGCTCTCAGTGGCCTTGCCCTTGATCAGCCGGCCCAGGGGGTCGAGCTTGGGCGCGGGCGGGAAGTCGATGATGGAGTTGAAGTCGCCCATGCGGTTGGCCACCTGCTTCTGGTGGGCGCGCGGACCGATGGCGGCGGCCACGCTCTGGTCGCCGTCGAAGTACTCCTCCACCTCGGCGAAGTGGTCCATGCTGCGGATGCTGCGCTTGGAGGAGAACTGCATGAGGTTGTAGTTGCCGCGCATGCTGGGGGTGTCCATGCGCAGGCGGGCCAGGTTGGGGCGGCTGTCGGGCGCCAGTTCGAAGGCCCCGTTGGTGTGCCCGTTCACGTGGCAGCTCATGCAGGCCACCCCGGCGCTGGGCTCGGCGGTGATGCGGTGCGTGGTGTGGTTGAACCAGGTGCTGGGTGAAGGCCGCAGCAGTTCCTTCAGGCCCTCCATCTGCTCGGGAGTGAGCAGCCCGTCGAAGATCTCGAAGTAGTTGCCGATGGTGATCTCCTTCCCCTGGGTCACGTCGCCCAGTTCCAGGTGGGTGGTGAGGAACAGGGGCGGCGGGAACTCCGGCAGGTAGGCATCGGGGAAGTCGTGGTCCATGTCGATGCGCTCGTGCTCGGGGTGGTTCGCCAGCCAGTTGTCCGGGAACACCATGTGCGCCGTGGTCTGGATGGGGTGCGCCAGGGGCTGGAAGGGGAACAGGTTCCGCTCCTTGATCTGCTCGGGCGTCATCTTCGCGAGCTCCTCCCAGCTCTTCACGCTCTTGGGAAGGCGGCTGGCCGGGCCGGCCATCACGGCCTTGCGCCCTCCGCTCATCATGACCCCGGGGATGGCCTCCCCGCTGAAGTCGAAGCGGCCGTTCATGTAGCTGCGGACCTCCTTCATGAGTTCCGGCTTGCGGCTGGTGTTCATCTCCAGCCACTCCTCCCAGGGCATGGGCAGCTCGGTGGTGGTGTAGCTGGACTTGCCGCGTCCGGCATAGCGCCACAGGTCGAAGGGCGTACGATCGCCCTTGGTCACGTTGGGATAGGGTTCCAGCTGGCTGACGTGTGAATCACCCAACCCGAAATCATAGGTGGGGTCATAGTCCTCGGCCACGGTGGCCCGGCCCTGGTACATGTGCATGTCGGATCCGGCCTTGCCGGGGTTGGGTCCCTGGGCACGGCCCACCTGAAAACCGCTGAGGGCGGCCAGGAGGCCCACCACGGCCATCAGTCCGAGCATCACGATCGCGCGCTTCATTCGTTGCATGGGTAC
>JACJZH010000040.1 GCA_020635695.1 Flavobacteriales bacterium
AGGTGCCCATGATTGAGCAGCCATTTGCAGGCTCGACATCATGATCAGCCCGCTGAACAGGACGCGCTTCATACCCTGAAGCTACGCCGAGGGACCGATCGGAGGTATTCCTTCACCCCACCGCCACTCGCGCCATGCCGGCCAGGGCCTTGCGGGCCTGCTGCACGTTCTTCACGTCCTGCACGCTCAGGCGCAGGGTGCCGGCCTTCTCGTACATGCGGTAGCGGCGCGGCTGGTCCTTCAGGGCCTCCAGCACCCAGGTGAAGGCCTCGCTCTGGAAGAAGGGGTGCTGCTGGTCGGCGATGAAGGTGCCGATCATCTTCCCGTCGCGAACGACCAGTTTCTCGAAGCCCATGCGCTGTCCGACCCAGCGCAGCCGGATCGCCTCGAAGAGGTCCAGCACCTGCGGCGGTACGGCACCGAAGCGGTCCACCAGCTTGCTGCGGAAGCGTTCCAGGCCCTCCTCGTCGGGCACCTCGTCCAGCTCGCGGTACAGGGCCAGGCGTTCACCGGTCTCGCTCACGTAGCTGCTGGGGATCAGCAGTTCCAGGTCGGTCTCCAGCACGCAGTCGCGCGTCCAGCTGTCCTTCGGCCCCTTTTCGTCCTTGAAGAGCTCCTTGAACTTCTCCTCCTTCAGTTCCTGCACGGCCTCCTCCAGGATGCGGTGGTAGGTCTCCATGCCGATGTCGTTGATGAAGCCGCTCTGCTCCGCGCCCAGCATGTCGCCGGCGCCGCGGATGTCGAGGTCCTTCATGGCGATGTGGATGCCGCTGCCCAGGTCGCTGAACTGCTCGATGGCCTGCAGGCGGCGGCGTGCGTCGGGGGCCAGCAGGTGCATGCTGGGGCACAGCAGGTAGCAGAAGGCCTTGCGGTTGCTGCGGCCCACGCGGCCCCGCAGCTGGTGCAGGTCGCTGAGGCCGAAGTTCTGCGCCTCGTTGATGATGATCGTGTTGGCGTTGGGGATGTCCAGCCCGTTCTCCACGATGGTGGTGGCCACCAGCACGTCCGTGTTGCCCTCGATGAAGTCCAGCATCACCGCCTCCAGCTGGTGCCCCTCCAGCTGCCCGTGCCCCACGGCCACGCGGGCGCCGGGACAGAGCTTCCGCACCATGTCCGCGATGTGGCCGATGTTCTTCACCTTGTCGTGCACGAAGTACACCTGGCCGCCGCGGCTCAGTTCGTACTCGATGGCCTCCTTGATGGCGTGCTCGTTGAAGGGCTGCAGCACGGTCTGCACCGGGTAGCGGTTGGGCGGCGGGGTGCTGATGATGCTGAGGTCGCGCGCGCCCAGCAGGCTGAACTGCAGCGTGCGCGGGATGGGCGTGGCGGTGAGGGTGAGCGTGTCCACCGTGGCGCGCAGGGTCTTCAGCTTGTCCTTCACGTTCACGCCGAACTTCTGCTCCTCGTCGATGATCAGCAGGCCCAGGTCCTTGTACACCACGTCCTTGCTCACCAGCCGGTGCGTGCCGATCAGGATCTCGATCTTCCCCTCCTTCAGGTCGCGCAGGATCTCCTTCTGCTCCTTCGGGCTGCGGAACCGGTTGATGTATTCCACCCGCACGGGCAGGCCCTTCATGCGCTCCTTGAAGCTCTTGTAGTGCTGCAGCGCCAGGATGGTGGTGGGCACCAGCACGGCCACCTGTTTGCCGTCGCAGGCGGCCTTGAAGGCGGCGCGGATGGCGATCTCGGTCTTGCCGAAGCCCACGTCGCCGCAGACCAGCCGGTCCATGGGCGTGCTGCTCTCCAGGTCCTTCTTCACGTCCAGCGTGGCCTTCTCCTGGTCGGGGGTGTCCTCGTAGATGAAGCTGGCCTCCAGCTCGTGCTGCAGGTAGTTGTCCGGCGGGAAGGCATGGCCGGGTTTGGCCTTGCGCTCGGCGTAGAGCTTGATCAGGTCGAAGGCGAGCTCCTTGATCTTCTTCTTGGTGCGCTCCTTCAGGTTCTTCCACGCCGCGGTGCCCAGCTTGCTCACCTTGGGCTGCACGCCCTCCTGCGCGGTGTAGCGGCTCACCCGGTGCAGGCTGTGGATGCTCACGTACAGGATGTCCTCGTCGCGGTACAGCAGCCGGATGGCCTCCTGCTGCTTCCCGTTCACGTCCAGCTTTTCCAGCCCGCTGAACACGCCGATGCCGTGATCGATGTGCACCACGAGATCGCCGGGCTTCAGCTGGGTGAGCTCCTTGAGGGTGAGCGCCTGGCTGTTGCGGCGGAAGCCCTCCTTCAGCCGGAAGCGGTGGTAGCGCTCGAAGACCTGGTGGTCGGTGTACAGCACCAGTTTCCGCGCCGGGTCGATGTAGCCTTCGTGGAGGTCCAGCACCAAGGGCGTGAAGCACACCTCGTGCTCCATGTCCTGGAAGATGGTGTACAGCCGCTCGCTCTGCTTGGCGTTGCTGCAGGCGATCAGGTTGGTGTAGCCCTCGGCCTGCTTGGCGTGCAGGTCAGCGCTCAGCGCTTGGAAGTCCTTGGCGAAGGAAGGCTGAGGCTTGGTGGAAAAGGGGAACGCTGAACGCTGAACGCTGAAGTGGGGGTCCGCCGGAGGTACTTCGTTGCTTGACCAGTTGACGAGGCGGAAGCGCTCCAGTTCACCGAGCAGCTGGTCGGGTGTGGCGATCAGGTGTTCCGGTCTGGCGTGGGCCTCCTGGTCGGGCAGGCGGTCGTAGGAGGCCTGCAGGTGTTCCAGGGCCTTGGTGGCGGCATCGGCGATGGCCTCGGTGCTGTTCACCCA
>JACJZH010000041.1 GCA_020635695.1 Flavobacteriales bacterium
CACAGGCGGGAGGGTCGCTGGACCGCTGATCCTGGAGGCATAGCTCAGTTGGTTCAGAGCATCTGCCTTACAAGCAGAGGGTCGCTGGTTCGAATCCGGCTGCCTCCACCCCGGTCCGCCGAAGTCCAAGCAACGACGGACCGACCGATCCCCGGATCGGACGTTCTTTCATACTTTCGCAGCCCTTTCGGGACATTAGCTCAGTTGGTTCAGAGCGCATGCTTCACACGCATGAGGTCACTGGTTCGAATCCAGTATGTCCCACCAGCCCCGCCAACGCGGGGCTTTTTCGTGCTCAGAACTCGACCATCACCCCTACGCTGGGCAGCACGGTGGTGCTGTTGTTCGGCACCAGCCGGGTGAGGTAGCGTGATGGGTCGTTGGGATCCACCACGGGCTGCCCGGCATCGTCGCGGACCACGTCCAGGAAGGGTGCGCCCGGGGTCTCGTTGGCGTAGACGTTCTCCACGTCCAGGTAGAGGTTCAACGTCCACTTGGGGAAGTACCAGCGCTTGTCGATGCGCATGTTCAGCTGGTGGAAGACGCCCAGGCGGAGGGTGTTGATGAGGCCGTAATCCGGAACGCCCTGCTGGTTCACGTCCCAGACGTCCACCAGGGAGGAGGTGGGGATGTCGAACGGGGTGTAGGGCTGCCCCCCCTGCAGCCGCCAGTTGAGGCCCACCTCCCAGTTGCCCTTTTCGAAGCGCTTGCCGGCGGTGAGGTTCACGATGTTGCCGAAGTCCCAGCTGCTGGGGGCGTAGTCGCCGGAGGCGTTGGTGAACTCGCTGCGCACCAGGGTGTAGCTGGCGATGCCGTAGAAGCCCTTGTACAGCTTCTGCTGGGCCAGGAACTCCACACCGTAGGCACGTCCCTCGCTGTCCGGCGTGGCCAGTTCGTTGCCCACCACGCCGAAGTCGCCACCCAGGTTGGCCAGGCTGATGCCCTTCTCCACGAGCAGCGGGTAGTCGCGATACCACTTGTGGAAGCCCTCCACGCTGAACTTGGCGTTGTTGCGGGTGAAGTACTCGACCCCCGCCACCACATGGTCCGCCTCGATGTACCGCAGGCCGTTGTCCAGGTTCACGAGTTCATCGCCTTCGCGGTAGCCGAGCGCGGTGTAGGGCGGCAGCTGGTAGAAGCGGCCCACGCTGGCGTTGATGTTCACCGCCTCGCTCACCGCGTAGGACAACGACAGCCGCGGTGAGAGCTGCTCCAGCGGATCGCTCATGGACCCGCCCAGCCCGTTCCAGTCGGTGCGCAGGCCGAACGAGGTGCTCAGGCGCCCGAACTGCCGGCTGGCCTGGCCGAACAGCCCGAACTTGTCCATGTCCAGCGCGCTCTCGTAGTCGATGGTGAAGGGCTGGCCGTTCACCACGCGCTTGGTGAAGGTGTCGGTGGTGTAGCGCGCCCGCTCGTAGTTGGCCCCGGCCACCACCTTCCATTCCCCGGCATAGCGGGTCCACTCGTAGCGCAGCTTGTTCTCGATCTCCTCGCTCACATAGTCCAGCAGCAGACCGGCGGCATCGCTGTCGTCGTTGTTGCGGTACTTGCTGCTGCGGTTGAAGAGGTGGCTGCGGCTGGCGACGAGCGTGTGGAGGCCGTTCTCCACGAAGTGGTCCCAGCGGGTCCCCAGGGTGTAGTTCCACTGGTCGTTCTCCGGCAGGTTGCCCAGGATGAAGAGGTTTCGCTCGAACCGCTCGGGGTCGGTGACGCCGTCGTTGGCCGCCGGGTTCAACCCCACCTCGTCGTAGGCACCCAGGCCGATGAAGGTGAGGCGGTCGTTCTTCCCGAGGCGGATGGTGTGCTTGAACTGCGCGTCGTTGTAGGTGGGCAGGAAGGGCAGCTTCAGCGCCTGGAACAGGAACTGCAGGTAGCTGCGCCGCACGGAGATGATGGTGGTGGCGTTGCGCCCGGTGGGCCCGTCGAAGGTGAAGGCCACATCGCTGCTGCCCATCAGGAAGGTGAACTCGGGCTTCTCGCGATTGCCCTCGGGCTGCTTGAACTCGAAGACGGAACTGAGCGTGTTGCCCCGCGCGGCCGGGAAGGCTCCGGTGATCACGTCCACCTCGCGGACGAACTGCACGTTGATGAGGCCCACGGGACCTCCACTGGAGCCCTGGGTGCTGAAGTGGTTGATGGTGGGCACCTCGATCCCGTCCAGGTAGAAGCGGTTCTCGTTCGGTGCACCGCCACGGATGATGATGTCGTTGCGGAAGCTGGTGGTGCTGGCCACGCCGGGCAGGGCGCGGACCACCCGGCTGATGTCACGGTTGCCGCCGGGGAAGCGCATGATCTCGGCCGTGCCGATGGTGCGCAGGCTCAGCGGGCTCTCCTGGGTGCGCTGGAAGGGCTGACGGGTGATCTCCACCTCCTTCAGTTCCGTGGCGGTGGGCTCCAGTTCGAAGTCCAGGAACACCGTGCGGGCGGCGGTGACCTGCACCTCGTAGGCCAGCTTCTGCTCGTAGCCCACACTGCTGGCCGCCACGTTGTACAGGCCTGGGGCCACGTCGGCGATGGTGTAGCGCCCCTCGAGGTCGGTGGTGCCCCCCACGGTGGTGCCTTCCAGGGCCACGTTCACGAACGGCAGCGGTTCCCGCGTACGCGCGTCGCGCACGATGCCTTGGATGGTGCCCTGGGCCTTCAAGCCCAGGAGGGGCGCCAG
>JACJZH010000042.1 GCA_020635695.1 Flavobacteriales bacterium
TCCACGGTCAACCGGTCCGCGACCGGAACGGGATACGCCCTGAGCACCCCGCCGCCGTTGCCAGGCACATCATCCACCGAGGCGATCGCATTGCCGCGACCAAAGCAGTAGTCGCCCGGCAGCAACACATCGATGTCGATCAGGCCATTGCCATCGTTGGGATTGCCCAGGTTCACCGTATGGTCCGGATACACCTCCCAAGGTTGGGAGGGGTCGGGCCGATACAACAGCAGCACGTCCGCCTCGTTGCCTCCGCCAAGCAGGTCCCAGTCGATGTCCGTGGACACAGCGCCATCGTAGATCAGGCGACCGCGGAATTCCGTGCCTGCAGGCCACAGGCCGTCCACACGCCAGTAGTGGGTCCCGGAGATCTCATCGATGCCCCAGCCCAGCAGGTCCTGGTCGGGACCGGCCCAGATGTGCTCGATGCGCACCAGGGTCGTGTCGGTGAGCACGTCATCGTACAGGCGGAAATCCACGTACGGCAGGGTGCTGTTGAAGTTGTCGCCAGGCCAGGTGAGGAACTCGTGGTCCATGCGGGCCTGGTTCAGGCGGGTGTGCCCGTTCAGGACGACCATCACCGGCTCGATGTCCGTGGTGACCGTCACCGTGGTGAACTCGCCCGAGGCCATGACCTCGAACTCGCGCCGCTGCCGGTCCGCAGCCAGCAGGCTCAGGTCCAGGGGCACGTCCTCGTGCCAGTTCCAAGCCTCCCGCAGGCGCTGGCGCAGCGTCAGTTCCACGTCCCATTGGCCACCGTTGGGGGTCACGCTCACGTCCTGCACCACGAACACGCTGTAGCCGGGCTGGAACACCCAGGCATCGAAGAAGGCGTCCAGGTCGTAACCGGTCCCGGCCTCCAGGGCATCGCGGAAGTCCTGCGCGGTCATCGCCGTGTCGTAGAGGGCGGTGTGCGCATGGGTCATCCCCTGCCGGAAGAGCGTGTCGCCGAGGTAACCGCGCAGGTTGTGCATGACGCTGGCCCCCTTGTAGTAGGTGTGCGTGCCGTAGCAATGCTCGTCGGGGATCGGGCTCAGCACCTGGAACCCGTCGTCCACGATGTGGGCGGTGCGCAGGATGTCCAGGTGGTTGTCCTTCACCACGTCCACGAAGGCGTCCCGGCCATAAAGCCATTCCTCGGCCAGGTGCCCGCTGTACTCGGCCGGACCCTCCTTCAGCCACATCTCGTTGTGGGTGTAGGGACTCACCCGGATGCCCCACCACTGGTGTCCGAGTTCGTGGGCGAGCAATCCGCGGTTGTTGAACAGCGATTGACCGGGCATGAAGTCCGGATAGGCGATGTTCTGCGCGATCTCCAACGCCCCGTCGGTGGTGAGCACGTAGCCCACCCGGCCGAAGGTGTAGGGGCCGTACCAATGCTCCAGGCAGTCGATGGTGCCCGGCAGGTCCGCCATCTTGCTCACGAACTGCCCCAGCACCCCGGGCTTGGAAGTGAGCGTGATCGGATAGGTGCCGTAGACCCCGGTGTGGAGGAAGGTGCTGTCGCGGTAATCGGCCACCGCGATGGCCGAGCCATAGGTGGGGATCGGTTCGGTCAGGTCATAGGTGCGCACCACCGTATCACCGCCCAGCTGCACCTCGCCCAGGAAGTCGCCCTGGCAATGCGCCCTGAACGTACCTGCGCTCTTCACATGGTAGGTGTAGGTGGCCCGCTCCACGAAACTGTCGAAGCAGGGATACCACACCTTGCCGAAGTTGGGCGGGATGGTGGTGAGCCCGATGCCCAGGTTGTAGATGTACTGGCTCTCGAAGTAGAACCCGCCCCAGTTGGGTTCCCGGTAGGGGTCTCCATGATAATGCACGGTCAGGGTGTCGCTCACCGCCACCTGTACCGACGGAAGGTCCACCTTCAGGTATTCGCCATCGTGGGTGAAGACCAGGGGACCGGAGGAATGGGTCACCGAATCCACCGTGAGCTGGTACAGGTCGAAGCGGATGAAGTCCTGGCCGGTCATGCGGGGCGTGAAGACCACCCGGGTGCTGGCGGTGATGCTCTTGCCGCTGTAGTCGGTCACATCAATGCGGATATCGTAGTGCTGGATGTCGAAGGTGTCGCTCCGGGCGATGGTCTCCTGGATGCTCTTCAGTTGTCCGTCCGTCAGTGGCCTGGCCTTGGGGGGCTTCTCCCCGTGGTAAAAGCGGCACCCCAGGCGCTTGAGTGGCTGGGCCTGCGAGGCCGTGGCGAACAAGAGGAGCAGCGTGGCGAGGATCGGCGTACGCATCATGGTCCGTTGGTGAAGCCCGAAGATAGCCTGAAGCCCCGGTGGGCGCAGGCCCGATATCGCACCTATCTTGGAGCCGTCCGGCATTCATGAAGAAGCTGACTCCCGCCATTCTCCTGGCCACGGTCTGGATAGCCACTTCCGAGTTCGTGCGGAACGAGTTCCTGTTCAAGCACCTCTGGGTGGATCACTACGCCTC
>JACJZH010000043.1 GCA_020635695.1 Flavobacteriales bacterium
CGAACATCGCCTTCGACGACTTCGCGAAGCTGGACCTGCGTGCAGGTCGGATCACCGCTGCAGAGGCGGTGCCCAAAGCGGACAAGCTCCTGAAGCTCACCGTGGACGTGGGGGAGGCCGAACCGCGCACCGTCGTCAGCGGCATCGCGCAGCACTACGACCCCGAGGACCTGCCGGGCCGGCAGGTGGTGCTGGTCTGCAACCTGGAGCCCCGGAAGATGCGCGGCGTGCTGAGCCAGGGCATGGTGCTGATGGCCGAGGACTCCGGGGGCAAGCTCGTCTTCGTCGGGCCTGAAGCGGAGATCGCCCCGGGAAGCGAGGTACGCTGAACGTTCAGCGGGCGATCACCAACGGGGTGGCACCGGAGGCCGTGGCGCTGCGCCAGGCCAGGAGGTAGGTGCCTTCCGGGAAGCGGTCCAGGCCGCCGATCGGTCGCTGGTCCACCGATCGGACCAGGCCCTCTGACAGCTCGGCCAGCACCCTTCCCTGCAGGTCCAGCAGCTGGACCTGAACGCGCTCGTCGTTGGGAAGCCGCCAGTTCAACATCACCCGGTCATGCGCCGGATTGGGGAACACGCCCACAAGCCCTGCGCTCGCAGCCTCGGCAAGGCCCACGGACCCGGCAGAGGCCACCTCGGAACCGGAATAGATATGGTCGCCGGTGTTGTCGCCGTCGCCATCGGCGGCGTTGCCGGCGTAGTAGAAGGTCACCGGTCCGATGTCCGTGGCGGGGGCCGTCCACGAAAAGGTGAAGGTCTTGCTGCCGGCACCGGTCCCGCCGTTCAGTTCGTGGACCACGTTGCGCCGGTTGTTCCCATTGACCAACGCGTTGCGGATACGCGTACTGTTGGGGTCCGTGATGTTGAGCATGCCTGCGTTGGCGCCGTTCCCGTCCAAGGCCACCAGGCCCATGCCGAACAGCCCCCGGCCGGATTCGGCCACGGTCAACTCCAGCGTGTAGGTCGTTCCGGGTACATAGGTCCAGTTCACCAGGTCGGGCGAGGCGAGCATGACACTGCCCGGGCCGCTGTTGAGCGGTGAGGTGTCATGGCATTCCACACAGGTGTCCTCCCCGGGTGCACCCGTGGCACCGGCCTTTCCGTCATCGTTCCGCGCTGCGGTCATGAACATGAACAACAGCAGGGACCAGGTGATCACGTGAAGGAGGTTGGCGCGCATGGACATCATGTCCGCAAAGAAGGCCCCTGGCCACCGTACTTCGGTACACCGGCGGTCGCGTTCGGTCGGTGACCCTTGGGATCCCAGCAGGGAAAGGGGTCAGGGGGCTTTCCGACCAACGAAGCGGACCACCCGGGCCCGCCCTTGGTGGTAGGGACCCTCGCGAAGGTCGATCCCCATCTCCTGCAGCTCAAGGACCTCCAGCCCCGCGAAGTCCTCAAGCACCTGTTCCGTGGAGTGGAGCATGTCCACCCGGTCAGGTCCGCCCACCCGCGGGTCGGCCAGGCGCAACGGCAGGTTCTGCTTGCTGAAGGCCTCCAGGAACAGCAGTCCGCCAGGTGCCAGATGGTCCACCACCCGCTGATGGATCCCGGCACGGACCTCCGGTGCGAAGTGGGCGTATATCAAGGCCGCGGCGTGGTAATGCTCCCGATCCAGATCCAGGGTCCTGATATCGCCTACTTCATATCGTAGTTGTACACCATGTTCGGCGGCCAGCGTCATCGCCTTGTCCCGCCCCGCTTCGCTGATGTCGCAGGCCGTCACCTGCAGGCCTTGACGGGCCGCATGCACAGCGTTGCGCCCTTCCCCTTCAGCCGGCAGCAGGATGGAGCCTGAGACCGGATAGGCCTCCAGGCAGCGGGCGAAGAACACGTTCGGCTCCCGGCCGTAGGCGTATTCCGGCGCACCGTACCGGTCGTTCCAGAACTCCTTCATCCGTTCGATCCGATGCCGCCGACCCTGCGTACGATCCACGCCGCCACGAAGGTCTCCAGCAGACTGAGCGGAACAGCGTAAGGGAGTATCCCGAACGGCAGCACGGCCATGTTGCCAGTGACGACCCACATGAGCACGAAGGCGAAAAGCCAGGCGATGCCCGT
>JACJZH010000044.1 GCA_020635695.1 Flavobacteriales bacterium
ATGAACGACGACCTGAACACCCCGGTGATGATCGCCGAGCTGTTCGAGGCCGTCCGGATCATCAACTCGGTGAACGACAGCAAGCTCTCTGTTTCGGAAGGCTCGCTGGAGCGCCTGCGGGAGCTGATGCGGACGATGGTCTTCGATGTGCTGGGGCTCGTCCGGGAGCAGGATGCCGGCGACGATCAGGTGCTCGACGCGCTGGTGAAGGAATTCATCCAGCTCCGGGCCGAGGCCAAGGCGCGCCGCGATTTCGCCGCCAGCGATGCCATCCGCGACAAGCTGGCCGCTGCGGGCATCCTGCTGAAGGACACCAAGGAGGGCACCACCTGGGAACGCGCATGAAGGCCGACCTTACCACCACGTACCTCTGGACGGCCATGCTCTTGCTGGCGGCCTGTTCCCCGGCTTCGGAAGAAAGGCTGCCGGAACAACCTACCACACCGGAGGTCAGCGGACCGCCCACGCCGCTCTTCGATCCCGACAGCGCCTACGCCTTCGTGGAGCGGCAGGTGGCCTTCGGTCCCCGCGTGCCGGGCTCCGAGGCGCACCAGGCCTGCGGCGACTGGCTGGTCGCCACCCTCAAGGGGTATGGCGCCACGGTGATCGAACAGCAAGGCACGGTGAAGGCCTTTAATGGGCAACAGCTTCCCGTGCGCAACATCATCGCCAGCTGGAAGCCCGAGGCGGAGGACCGGCTGCTGCTGTTCGCGCACTGGGACACCCGCCCATTCGCGGACAAGGACCTGGACCGGAAGAACGAGCCGATCGACGGCGCCAACGATGGCGGCAGCGGCGTGGGGGTCTGGCTCGAAGTGGCCCGGCACTTGGCGGAGGCACCTCCCGCCCTGGGCATCGACCTGATCTTCTTCGATGTGGAGGACTATGGCCAACCCAGCGGGGCCATGGGGGTGGACCAGGCCAGCAGCGACACCTGGTGCCTGGGGTCGCAGTACTGGACCCGGAACCTGCACGTGCCGGGCTACACCGCCCGCTACGGCATCCTGCTGGACATGGTCGGCGCCCGCGATGCCCGCTTCTACCAGGAGGCCATCAGCATGCGCTACGCGCCACACGTGGTGCGCAAGGTGTGGCGGACGGCAGAAGCCCTGGGGCACGGCGACCGGTTCATCCCGGAAGTGAAGCTGTTCGTGGGTACCGATGACCACGACGTGGTGAACCGGCGCCTGCGCATCCCGAGCATCGACATCATCGAGTACCACGAAGGCACCAACGGCTTCCACCCCAGCTGGCACACCCACGACGATTCGATGGACGTGATCGACCGCACCACCCTGCAGGCCGTGGGCCGCACGGTGATGGAGGTGATCTGGAAGGAACGCTGAGGCCTGGCGCTAACTTGCCGCCATGGCCCCTGCCGAAGACGCCGACAAGGAGGACAAGCGCCTCTTCCTGCTCGATGCCTACGCGCTGATCTACCGCGCGTACTTCAGCTTCATCAAGAACCCGCGGATCAACAGCCGGCGCTTCAACACCAGCGCGGCCTTCGGTTTCACGCTCACGCTGCTGGACCTGATCGAGAAGGAGAAGCCCACCCACATCGCCGTGGTCTTCGACACCGCCGAGCCCACCGAGCGGCACCTGGAACACACGGAGTACAAGGCGAACCGGGAGGAGATGCCGGACGACATCGCCACGAACATCCCCTACATCCGCCGCATCATCGAGGGCTTCAACATCCCCATCCTGGAAAGCGACGGGTACGAGGCGGACGACGTGATCGGCACCCTGGCGCGGCATGCCGAGAAGGACGGGTACACCACCTACATGGTGACCCCGGACAAGGACTTCGGCCAGCTGGTCACCGACAAGGTGCTGATGTACAAACCGGGCCGCCAGGGCAACGCCCACGAAGTGCTGGGACCCAAGGAGATCTGCGCCCG
>JACJZH010000045.1 GCA_020635695.1 Flavobacteriales bacterium
GGGTTGACTACTTTTGCGGCCCGATGAACGACGCCTCCACCCCCGCCCAGGCACCCGCCCGCAAGGCCGCCACGGACCTCTTCCAACACCACGACCACTTCCTGGTGGACGAGTTGCTCACCGAAGAGCACAAGCTGATCCGGGACACGGCGCGCAAGTACGTCAGCAAGCACCTTAAACCGATCATCGAGGACGCCTTCGAGAAGGCGGAGTTCCATCCGGAGATCATCCCCGGCCTGGCGGAGATCGGCGCCTTCGGACCCATCATCCCGCAGGAATACGGCGGCATGGGCCTGGACCAGATCAGCTACGGCCTGATCATGCAGGAGATCGAGCGGTGCGACAGCGGCCTGCGCAGCTTGTGCAGCGTGCAGGGCAGCCTGGTCATGTACCCCATCTGGAAGTACGGCTCGGAGGAACAGAAGAAGAAGTGGCTGCCGGACATGGCCCAAGGGAGGAAGATCGGCTGCTTCGGCCTTACCGAACCCAACTTCGGCAGCAACCCCGGCGGCATGGTCACCACCTTCAAGGATGCCGGCGACCATTACGTGTTGAACGGGGCCAAGATGTGGATCAGCAACGCCCCCATGGCCGATGTGGCCGTTGTGTGGGCCAAGGCCGAGAACACCGAAGGGCGGATCCACGGCCTGCTCGTGGAGCGCGGCATGGAGGGCTTCACCACGCCCACCACGCACGGCAAATTGAGCCTGCGCGCAAGCCCCACCGGCGAACTCGTGTTCGACAACGTGAAGGTGCCCAAGGCCAACCTGCTGCCGAACAAGAGCGGCCTCGGTGCGCCGCTCGGCTGCCTGGACAGCGCCCGATTCGGCATCGCCTGGGGCACCCTCGGCGTGGCCATGGAGTGCTACGACACGGCCCTGCGTTACGCCAAACAACGCGTGCAGTTCGACAAGCCGATCGCGGCCTTCCAGCTCACGCAGAAGAAGCTGGCCGAGATGATCACCGAGATCACCAAGGCCCAGCTGCTCACCTGGCGTCTGGGCGTGCTGCGCAACGAGGGCCGCGCCACCACCGCACAGATCAGCATGGCCAAACGCAACAACGTCGCACTGGCCCAGAACATCGCGCGGGAGGCCCGCCAGATCCTCGGCGGCATGGGTATCACCAACGAGTACCCCATCATGCGCCACATGATGAACCTGGAGAGCGTGGTGACCTATGAGGGCACGCACGACATCCATCTGCTCATCACCGGCGCGGAGGTAACAGGGATCCCGGCGTTCAAATGACCGCCGCCTGCTCTTCCGCCAGCCACTCCCGTGCCTCCTGCTCCGTGCGGAACACGCCCGTGCGGAAGGTCTGCGGGAAATAGGCGAAGTAGAGCCGCGCGATCGCCGGAAGCAGGTCGCCGTCCAGCACCAGGGCGATGGCGCGGATCACGGCGCGATCCTCCGGCAACTCGTAGAAGTTCGTACGCATCACCTCGGGATCGAAGTAGCGATCGCCTTCCACCACAGTGAGCATCACATGGGGCTCACCATCGCACATGCGTCGTCGCGCACGGATGTTCTCCACCATGCCCTTGGCGTCGATGGGAATGTCCGGTTTGAACCGGGTCTCGATGAAATGCGGACCGGTGCGCGTGATGAACGCGGTGGCCGTCTCTTCGGTGAGGTGGATGTCGGTCATGGTGGGACCTCCAAGGTCGGGATCACCACCCACGATCCCAAACGCGTGTGGCCAATGGATATCTTGGACGCATGGACCATGTGGCGGTCGAACTCCGTGACCTGATCGTCCATCTGCTCGTGGCCGCCGGCGCAGGCTTCCTGATCGGCCTGGAACGCGAGTACGCCAAGCGGATCGAGGAGGACGACCGGCAGCTGGCGGGTGTGCGCACCCACACGCTGATCGCGATCGCCGGGTTCCTGACCGCGCTGCTCAGTGATCGGTATGGTGCCTGGGTGTTCGCGGCCGGTCTGCTCGGCCTGTTCGCATTGGTGGTGGCCTCCTACACGATGATCGCACGGGGCGGCAGCTACGGCGGCACCTCGGAGATCACCAGCGTGATCACCTTCCTGATCGGCGCCACCGTGCATTCGGGGAACATCCTCTTCGCCCTGCTGCTCACCGTGGTGGTGATCCTGCTGCTCTCCTTCAAGGTCACGTTGCACCGGTTCGCGGGCACGCTGGACCCACAGGAGATCCGCGCCTTCGCGCAGTTCATCATCATCTCGGCGCTGATGATGCCGTTCCTGCCGGACCGGCCGTTCGGTCCGTACGCGGCGTGGAACCCCCGCGAGATCTGGACGATGGTGGTGCTGGTCTCCGGCATCAGTCTCGCCGGCTACGTGCTGATGAAGGTGCTGGACAGGGGACGCGGCACGGTGTGGACGGCGGTCCTCGGCGGACTGGTCTCCAGCACGGCGGCCACGCTGAACTTCTCCCGCCGGTCACACCAGGAGGGCGAACGCGCCAAGGAGCGGATGGCGGCCGCCACGCTCACGGCGTGCACCATGATGTTCCCCCGCGTGCTGCTGATCGTAGCAGTCACCGCCCTGACCACGGGTCGTGCCCTGGCCCTGGGCGTGCTGCTCGTCACCGTCGCGGGAGCGGTGGTGGTGGTGCCGCAGTTGCGGCGCGAGTGGAAGGACGGCGGAGAGGACGCGCCCACGCGTGCGGTGGGCAACCCCCTGAACCTGCGCCTGGCCGTGCAGTTCGCCCTGCTCTATGCCGCGGTGAAATGGCTGGTGGCGTTTGCGAACGCACGCTTCGGCGACACCGGCGTGTATGTCGCGGGAGGCCTGTCCGGGCTCACGGACGTGGACGCGATCTGCCTTTCGATGGCGCGCATGGTGCGGGAAGGCGGAACACTTTCGCTCGCGGTGAACGTGATGATGCTGGCCATGCTGAGCAACACTTTGGTCAAGTTCCTGATCGTGGTGTTCGTCGGCGCCAGGGGCATGTGGCAGCGCGTGCTGCCCGGTTTCGCATTGTTGTTCGTCACCGGACTGGCATGGTTGGTGGTCCGACTCCTGATCTGACATCGGGACCGGACCTGAGGAATGTCGGTCCGCGACACGAAATGATGTATTTGTTTGCGTGCTGAACATCCAGCGTCATGCCCGAAGCGAACTCCCATCACCGCTCCATCTTCCACCCCACCGACCTGACGGCCGACAGCCGCACGGCCTTCCTGCACGCCCTGCGCCTCGCGGTCGCGGCAAAGGCCCGGCTATCCATCATGCACGTGGGCGATGAAGAGGAGCCCGACCAGGGAACGTTGCCCCAGGTGCGGGAGACCCTCAAACGCTGGGGCATGATCACCCGCACCTCCGATGATGCCGAGCTGAAGGCGCTTGGCCTGGGTGTGGTGAAGCGGATGGCCCAGGGAGCCGATCCGCTCGAGACCTGCGTGGCACACCTGGAGCACCACACGCCGGAGATGATCGTGCTGTACACACACCAGCGCGAAGGCCGGATGAGCTGGCTGGTGCCACGCATGGCCGAACCGCTGGCACGCCGCACCCATGCACCCACGCTTTTCATCCCCCATGGAAGAAGGGGATTCGTGGATGCGGTATCCGGGAGCGTACGGCTGCGCCGTATCCTGGTGCCGATCGCGGCCGCACCATCACCACAGCGCGCCATCGGCGCTGCGGTGCAGCTCGCCCGATCGCTTGCCGAAGGACCGGTGACCTTCACCCTTCTGCATGTGGACGATGGCACTCCCGCTCCGGAAACGGACCCACCGCATCGGGAAGGCTGGACCTGGGAGCGGCGCACGGTCTCCGGCGAAGTGGCCCAGGCGATCGTGGATGCGGCCGGCGCGGACACCGACCTGATCGCAATGGCGACCGCCGGTCACGACGGGTTCCTCGATGCGTTGCGCGGCAGCACCACCGAGCGGGTCCTCCGCCTGGCGGCCTGTCCGTTGCTCGCCACCTCCGCGTGAACCCGGGGGATCAGCGGGGCTTCGCCTCTCCTACGGATCCCTGTGCGGCCACCCACTGATCGAACAGGTGACGGTCGTGGGCCTCCCCCCAGCGGTCCTGACGTGCCTTCAAGCGTTCCACCCAATGGCGCGCCCGGACACGTACCACGGGATCCAGCGTGATCAGCAGGTGGCGGTAGCGCTTCAACGCAACCCGTGCACGATGCTGTAGCTCCGTGTCACCCTTCACCACGTTCCGTTCGCGCCGCACATAGCGCTTCCGGTTGGTCACCGCCAGATCACCGAACCGCTTTCCGCTCGCCTTCCAAATGTCCGCCCCCACCATCGCAGCGGATCCCGACAGAAGATCCGCGGGCAACGCCAGGGGGATCGCGGCCAGGGCCCGGCGCGCCACGGGAGCGAGCCGCCGCACCTCGGCACGGGCGATCGGGCGGAGCGAAGTCGTACGCGCCGAACTGCCGCAACGCAACACCCGGAGTTGCGCATCGCGCAGGGGGCCGAGCGCGCGCAGCGTGGCCTTCACGGAACGGTAGGCGCCCGCGATGCGTGGGTCGTCCGGCCAATGGATGGCCATCAGCGCGAGCACCGGCAACGCACGTCGTGCCGCCAGACGCAGCTCATGCACGGCCGGTTCGGACAATGTCCGATCGCAGATGGCATGCGCCCGCACCAACCTGTCGAATACGGCACGCCACCGCTCCACCAAGCGGCGCAACTTCCCAGGGCGTGGGTGCTTCAGCATGTGGCGCGGCATGCTTCACGAAGGTCGTCAAAGCCTCCATGCCTGTCCACCATGTATGCACGTCCGTGCGCGCTAGGACCACACCCGCAGGGCCTGCCCCTCCAGGCTGGTGTTCATGCGCTGCAGGTCGGTGGTGGCCGGTCCGTTCTGCACCACGCCGCTCTCGCTGAAGTTGGCGCCATGGCCATTGCAGTGGAAGCGGTGCGACGAGGCCTGGTACTGCACGGTGACACCCTGATGGGTGCAGGCCGCCGCCACGGCGATGTAGTTCCCGTCCAGGGTACGCGCCACGATCACGCCCTGTGTCACCAGATACCCGCCGTTCGCGGTGAGCGCCTGGTTGCCGGACTGCGTCAGGTCCAGCGTGAAGTCGACGTTCAGGTGTGGGGCGTCCTGCTGTTTGCGACAGCCCTGCAGGCAGGGTCCCAGCACGGCCACACCGACGCCGGCACCCACCAACCGAAGGAAATCCGCTCGATCCATTTTTCAGGGCCCCATGGGAGGGACCGGTCAAAGGGACGTGCGCACGGCGGCGATCATTGCATCGGCCCCGTCCGGACCGGCGAAAGGGCCGACGGAGCGGGCAGTGGTGGGGATGGAACGGGCACCGCATCCCCCGGGCGTTTTGTTAATTTCCTGGCATGAAGCACACATTACTCCTCCCTGCACTGTGCCTCTACATGCAGGCCAGCGCCTGGGGTCCTGATGTTACCGTGGACCCTTACCTCTCGGGTGGCGTTACCGACGTGATCGAAGCACCGGACGGATCGCTCGTCGCTGCGGTGGCCGACACGGTGCCCAATGATGGCACGCTGATCTCCTTTCATCTTTCGCTGGACGGCGGGATGACCTGGACGCCGGCCTCCTACACGGTACCGGGCAACGGCGTCAGTCCACGCGTCAAGCTGGTGAAGAGCGCCACCGCCTTCCATTGCCTCTTCCTCGACGGGATCACCGTGAAGGTGTTCACGCCGGGCACGGGCGTCACCGGTTCCTACACCGACTATGATGCCGAGGAGTTCGATGCCGTGATGACGCCGGCGGGATGGCTCTACCTGTACTTGCAGCTGCCCGGCAGCAACAGCATCCGACGGGCGGGCTCGAACGATGGCGGTGTGACATGGACGGGGAACAGTGCCTCGGTGACCTCGACCGGGTCCATTCCCCGTCTGTCGATCAGTCCGGGTGACACCGTTGTCCTGAACTACTATGGACCCGTACTCGCCGATCGACCAAAAAGCAAGGTACGCTCGGCGTTCTATACCGAATCAAGTCCGGGGACACTGACGCCCGGCACCTTCCAGGATGTGATCACGGATGTAACCGTCGACAAGTGGCACTACACCTCGGCCATCCACGGCGGCAGGGTGTGGTTCCTCTGGGAGCAGGGGCCCATCGGCGGGCGCACCCTGTGGTACCGGCTCAGCATGGACAACGGGGTGAACTACGGCACGGCGCACCAGGTGGTGGGCGGTGCCGGCCAGGATGTGGCGGACCTGCGTGCGATCGCACACGCCGAGATGGGCGGCACGCGTTTGGAGGTCGTGCACGCGACCTACACCACGCCCGGCGGCATGGATCCGACGCAGGACCTGCTGGTACACCACCAAGTGACCGGCGCCGCACCGGATGTCTTCTCCACCGCGGCACCGATCTCCGGGCATGCGCCCCTGGACCTGCCGGTGAACGACAGTCCCGGTCTGGTGGCCCTGACCGGCGGCGGAGTGGGCGTGCTCTGGCCGGGGCACACCACGCCGGACGCCGACCTGTTCTGGGACACCGGGGGTGTGCCGACAGTATTACCGGAGCTGACCGATGGCATGCATGCACGCATCATCGGACCTGTGACCGATGCACTTCAGCTCGGTTATGCTATGTCCGCAGCGAGCGATTGGACCTTGATGGACGCCACCGGACGCACGCTGCGCAACGGCATGCTGCCCGCCGCCGAACAGGAACGCATCGTCACCATCGAGGTGCGGGACCTGCGCGCGGGAACCTATCTGCTACTGCTCCAGGAGCACGACACACGACGCACGCTGCGGTTCCTGAAAGAATGACGTTCTTGTGATCCGGTACGCGGCTGCGTTCCCACCTCACCTTCCATGAGCAGCCCGGACAAGATCGATACGCCATTGGCCACCGTGACACGGGTGCGGCCCGATCGCGTGGAGGTGCGCTTCAAACCCGGCATCAAGCTCGAACCGAAAGGCATCGGACTGATCCTGGACCAGCGCGAGCGCATGGGCGGCGAACGACCGCACCAGGTGCTGATCGTGATGCCCGAGGACGTGGACTTCGAGATGGGCATGATGACCACCGATCACTACGGCGGTCGCAAGGTGGTCGACATGACCCTCGCCGTGGCCTGGGTGGCCGCGCCCGGCATGACGCAGGAACTCACAAGCCTCTATCTCACCTACTTCCCCACCCACTTCGCCAGCCGGGTGTTCACCACCGAGGAGGAGGCGAAGCAATGGCTGGACGAGGAAGGACCACGTCGGGGAACGGCCTGAGCGAAGGACCCAACGCGGGCCGGCCGGGTGCCCGCACCGGGATCGTATATCCGCCTGGCTTTCTGCAAGGGCACCGATCGGGAACAACGATATTTTGGTGTTGGTGCTTCAAATGGCACCCCTGCGTAATGGTCCGGAAAACGACCCTTCTCCTACCCGCGATCGCGATGCTGCCGATGCTATGCACGGCGCAAAGCACCAGCATCGCCTACCTGGAAATCAACGACGTGAAGGCGCTCTTCATGCCGCACGGCATGATCGCCAAGAACCCCGGCACCTCCCAGTCCGACTATGAAGTGCCCGCGATGAGCGGCAGGCATCCGCTTTATGCCGCCTCGCTCTGGATCGGTGGCGTGGACGGTTCGCAGCAACTGCACCTCGCCGCGCTGAAGTACGATCAGGACACCTATCCGGACTTCGCTCCCGGTCCGCTGAGCATCGATGGCACCGCGACCATCACCGCGGCCACCTCGCAACAATATGACCAGATCTGGAAGATCGATGCGGCCGACGTGGCCGAGCACCAGGCCTACTTCACCTGCCTGGCCACGCCGGGCTGCGACCCTGCTGTGGAATTCCCCGGCTACACCGTACCGGCCGGATTCTACCAGTGGCCCGCGCATGGTGACCTGCAACAGGACCAGGCCCTCTACCTGGCACCCTTCATCGACTTCGACGCCAATGGCGCCTACGACCCGGACGAAGGGGACGCACCCTGCATCCAGGGGGACCAGGCCCTGTTCTTCATCTACAATGACAAGCTGCACCCGCATGCCTCGGGCGGCCTGCCCATCGGCGTGGAAGTGCAGGCCATGCCCTTCGCCTTCGCCACCGCCGACCCGGCATTGGCACAGACCATCTTCCTGAAGTACCACGTGATCAACCGGGGCACCCTGACCCTGTACAATACCTACGTGAGCCTTTTCACCGACTTCGATCTGGGCAACTACGACGACGACCTCATCGGCTGCGATGCCGCCCGCAACCTCTGGTACGCATACAACGGCGACAACAACGACGAGAACGGCAGCGGCCTGCTCGGCTATGGCACGCAGCCCCCCGCCTTCGGCGCGGTGATGCTGCAAGGGCCCTTCATGGACGCAAACGCGATCGATGATCCAGTGGACAACACCCTGCCGGCCTGGAACGGCACCGGGTTCGGCGATGGTGCGAACGACAATGAGCGGCTCGGGATCGCCTACACCCGCTATTACAATAACGGCGGGGGGCCGATGGGCGACCCGATGACCGCCGGCGCCTATTACAACTACCTCCGCGGGCTCTGGGCCGACAACTCACCGCAGTTGTACGGTGGCAACGGCCACATCTCCGATCCGGACGCGGACCCGAACCTGACGGCGCACTTCGCCTACCCGGACGACACGGACCCTGTGGGCGCGGGCACCGGAGGGGCGGTGCAAGCAGCTTGGAACGAAATGAACGCGGGGAACCTACCCGGCGACCGGCGCATGCTGGGCAACAGCGGACCCTTCACGCTGGAACCCGGCGAGGAGTTCGACCTGGTGTACGCACTGGTGTATGCGCGCGCGGGCAGTGGTGGTCCGTTCGCCAGTGTGGCCGCCCTGCAGCAACGGGTGGATTCCGTCCGTGCGTTCTGGGAACAACTGGACGGCGGATGCACCGGGCAGGACGGCCAGGTGGGCCTGGGACCCGTTCCTGACATCCGGCCCCTGCTGCTCTATCCATCACCCTGCGCGGACCGCGTGCACCTGGACGCGGCCGCGGACCTCGCGGGCACTGCGTTGGAGGTGCTTGACGCGACCGGACGGACGGTGCTGACGCGGACCCTCCGCACCGGTGAGAACACCATCGACGTGAGCGGGCTGGCGCCCGGCCTTTACACCGGCGCGGCCACGACCCGGGGTGCCCGACTTGTCGGTCGGCTGGTGAAAGAGTAGCGGGTGTGCGCACGTCCGGTCATGGTGCGTGATGCACTGCGCGTGCCGTGACCGGCCGTGACCTCGGCACAGGCAGCGCGGCCGGGCCACGCCGCATCTTCATGGAAAGGACCGCTCATGCCCCGTTCGACCCGCACCGCCTTCGCCCTATCCGCACTGCTGCCCACGATGGCCTTCGCCTGTTCCTGCTTCGGGCCGGACAATTTCTGCGCGTCAGTGGACCCCGGTGCCTACTTCGCGCCGGACGCCGTGGTGCTCGCGGTGAAGCAGGTGGACGTGGCCTACGGCATGCACGTGAAGATCGTGCGGTCGTTCAGCGGGCCGCTGGACGCCGACGATGTGATCACCGTGTGGGGCGATTGCGGCGCGCTGTGTCGCTGGTACACCGCCGCCTGGAGCGTGGGCGACACGGTGCTCTTCGCGCTGCAGGAGACCGACCTGGTGGGCAACACCATCTGCGGCACCTCCTACGAGCAGCCGCAGGACTACATGATCTCCATCTGTGGGGTGTACTGGCTCGGCTATTCCAACGGCATGATCAGCGGCCACCTCTTTCCCGGTCAGGGCACCACTACACTGACCACGGCGCAGTTCGCGGTGGAACTGGCCGGCTGCCTCGCCGGCACCACGGGCATCGATGAAGCCGCCATCGATCCGCTGCGGATCACCTACCGGGACGGTCTGCCGACCCTGCGGATGTCCGCCACCTCACCCGTCGCGCTCACCATCCGCGACGCCTCCGGACGCAGCACCCTGGAACGGTCGTGGGACGGCGCACCCCTTGACGTTGCCGACCTGGCGCCCGGTATCTACCTGGTGGAAGTGCGCGGCGGGCGGGAGCGCATCGCCCGCAAAGTGGTGGTCGGCCGGTAGATCAACGAACCACCACGAAGCGGCCCAACGCCCTGGCAGCGGACCGGTCGCTTTGGAACATCACGAGATACGTGCCTGCCGGCAGGCCCGGCAGCGCCGCGCCCGATCCCGCGGGATCCGCAACCTGCAACGTCCGCACCGGCCGGCCGTCCACCGTGTGCAGCACCAACCAACCGCCGCCCGTCGTGGCCAGGTGCAACACCTCCTGTTGTGGATCCCAAAAAAGGCCGGGCGGTGGAGCGGCCACCGCGGCCACCCCTTCGTGGATCGGTGAACGCAAACCGCCCGCGCGGAGGAGGACACCGGAATCGCAACTGCGATCGAACACATCGGCCACCGCGATGCGCAGGTGGTAGATGGCCCCCTGCTGCACCGCCCGTTCCATCCGGAGCACGACGCTCAGCCCGTCGTACTGCACGTAGTAGGGATCGGTGTCGAACGGCGCCGTCTGACCATCGCCGTTGTCCACGAAGTAGGCGGAGTCCGCCGTGGTGAGCAGGTGCACGGTGGATACCGGATCGGCGGTGCCGGGCAGGAGGGCGAGGTTCTCCGCGCCGTTGGTGTAGGGCCCGTTGATCCCCGGCCCGCTGAGGAAGATCGCCATGCCATCGTTGACCGGAACCTGCGGCCCGAACTCCTCGGACCCGAACCGGAACTCCAGGTAGAGCGAATCGCCCAGGGGCATCACGTCCAGGTCCAGCGTCACCTGGTCCCGCGTGGTGCCGCCCAGCACGGTCACCATGTCCGGGTCCGACGGACCGAATGGCTGGGCTTCCGTGCTCCAGCAAAGCGCCGCGTTCGGACCGGCGATGTCCGGCGAACCGGTGGTGAGCAACAGGCCGGCCGCCATCTGCAGACAGGTGTTCGGCGCGGTGAACACCGCGTACTGGTCCGTGGTGCCGGGCGTCACCAGCACGTTGCTCACCTGCACCCCCGGACCCGCCAGCACCTGCTGCACCATCTGTGCGATGGGCAACGAGGTGTCATAGACATACTGCGCCGCGGCGAGCACGGGACAGAACAGGGCGAGCGGAAGGGTGCAGCGCATGGGGGAGGGCATCCGGGTGCGGACGGAAATTACTGGACGGTGCGCTGCCTGCGGAACGTTAAGGAATGTGATCGGGGCCACCCGCTGCGCACGACGCCGCTACCTTGGATCAAAGACCCACGGCATGCGCATACCTCCTTCCCTTGCTCCGGCGCTCCTGGCGCCGTTCCTCTCCTGCACCACAGACCCCGCTGCGGAGGCTGCCGCGGACGGCCCGGCGGATCCCTCCCTGCTGCGCAGCGCCACCTGCGCGCAGGTCCGCGCCTTCGACCTGGTACAGCACACCTGCGCCATGTACGTGGCCGTGCGATCGCACGCCTGGGAGGAGCCCATCGCCTTCGGCCGCGACGTGGACGATGCCCCGGTGCATTGGAACAAATGCCCCGGCGGCACCATGGTGGCATGCAGGAAGGCGCCCTCCACCAATGGCGACACGGTGATCACCGGCCTCGCCTTTCCGTAGGGCATCCCTATTCGAGCGCCCGCACCAGCTCGTCACGGATGCCGCGTGCGGTCGCGGGCCAATTGAGGCGCGTCTCGTGCTCACGGCGGCTGTCGGCGCAGAGCGTGCGGTAGGCGTCCGGGTCGCGCATCAGGGCCTCCACCGCATCCGCATAGTCCGTTGCCACGGCATCCGATGGAAAGAGCCGGCCGTTCACCCCGTCGCGCACCGCATCGGCCACGCCGCCCGTGTCCCGCGCCAGGGAAGGGAGGCCCATTACGCTGGCCTCGGCGTATACGATGCCGAAGCATTCGGCCAGGGAAGGCATGATCAGGAAGTTCGCGTGCAACATCAGGCGCACCAGATGGCGCTGGCCCAGGGCGGTGTCCTTCACGATGAAGGGCACCACCTCCACGAAGTCGGGCAGGGGGCCGGGGGGCGTGCAGCCCACCACGGTCAGGCGGGTGGGCAGGCCGCGGGCGTTGAGCAGGGTGGCCACCTCCAGGGCGAGCGGACCGCCCTTGCGCTCCCAGGTCACCCCCACGAACAGCAGCTCGCAACGCTCGGTGGGTCGCTGCTCCACGGCGCGCAGCACCTGGTCCCGCGTGGGCAGCAGGTCCAGGTTGGGGCCGAAGGGCAGCACGCGGATGCGGGCGGGATCGGCGCCGTAGTGCGCCACGGCGCTGTCCGCCGCCCATCGCGAGGTGTAGAAGGCGCGCACGCTGCCCTGCAGCGCGGCACGCTCCAGGTGGTGGCCCTCCTCCACGGAGCCGCCATCGTACCCCTCCAACTCGGGGTATTCGTGCAGCAGGCCGGTGAAGGTGGCATCGGTGAAGAAGGCGTGGGGGATGGCCGCATCCAACAGGGCCACGGGGATACTGCCGGGGCTCAGCACGGCCTGCGCCTGTCCGGCGCGGAAACGGGTGCCGATGGCCCTGGCGAAGCGGCGGGCCATGGCCTCGGTGCGCTCTGAGGGCAGAAAGGTGCCGGGCACCGCCATGGCGCGCACGCGGTTCACGGCCTTGGTGAGCAGTAGGCGCCTGCGCAGCAGGGGGCCGATCACCTCCAGGTCCACATCCTGCCGACGCAGGGTACGGGTGAGGAAATGGATGGAACCGCTCCACTTGCGCACGTCCGCCGGATCGGAAGTGGTGGCGAAGGCCAGCCGCAGCGCAGATGCCTGGGTTTCCGACAAGGTTCCGTCCGCTGGATCACCGGCCGGGCCGGGGCCCGGGCCGCGCTCCGACCGGCGCGGGCAAGTTAGGGCGGATGACGGCGGCGAAGGCGTTGCGCACATCCCCTTTCGGAAAATGCAGATGGCAGGACCCACTTGTGGGTAGTGCATCGCATCGCGACGGATGGCACCTTGGGTACATTTGTGGGACAAGGTCATGAAAGCGCTCGTCGCCGTCGCATCCATCGCCCTGCTGTCCATTTGCGCCAACGCCCAGGTCGTCTTCGACCTGCCTACGGCGATGCCCACGAACGGCAGCGAGGTCCTGCTGCATTGGAACGGCAACACCACCACCATGCCCACCTCGGGCACCGGCATCATCTGGGACCTCACCGCGGTGGTGACCTCGGAACCCGAGGCGCGGCACGTCCTGATCGCCACGCCCGACAGCACGAACAGCGGTCAGAACTTCCCCGGTGCGACACATGCACGCGGTTACCTGCTCGGTGCGGATACGATCTGGGACCACTACGCCCTCGTGGGCGATACGCTCTGGCACCTGGGCGGTGACTACGGGGACCTTCTGCTGTGTTCCACACCACGGCTCACCATGGTGTTCCCCTATGCCCTCGGCGACCTGGCCATGAACACGGCCACCTGCAGCTATGCCGGGCCACCCGTGAACACCACCTATGGGTTCGAGCCGGTGGCCACCGGCACCATCCTCTACCCGGGCGGAACGATCCCCGACGTGGTGCTGATGCGGAAACACCAGGACGGCATCGCCACCGGATACTACTATTGGTACCGGACGAACAACGTGCTCACCTCGGTGGGCGAGTATCACGACTTCGGGGTGGACCTCTGGGTGCCCGCTTCCGGTGTCGGCCTATTCGATCCTGACGCGCACCGGGTGCTTGGAACCTATCCGGTGCCCGCTACCACGGAGGTCACGATGGTGGTCGGGGGCTCGTCCGCGGAACTGTCCTACAGCGTGCTCGATGCGGCGGGCAGGATCGTCGCCAGCGGAAGCGACCGGCCGGCAGATGATCGCATCCGGATCGACGTATCCGGACTGGCCAACGGCGAGTATCAGTTGCGCCTGCGCCAGGACGATGCGATCGGGTACGCCCGCGTTTGCGTGGCGCGCTGAGCTGGCCGTTCGCAACACCGGCGCGCAGGCCGGTCTGACAGCCCGATGGAAATGGGCGTGTAGGAAAACCTCACGATCCGCGCCCGAACTACCGCACGAACCGCACGGAGGTGGCGCCGCGCGGATCTTGCACCGTGGCCACGTAAAGGCCCGGGCGCAGACCCGCCAGCGGCACGCGATCGCCATGCGTATGCAGCGCGCGCCGCAGCAGCACCTGCCCCACCGCGTTGCGCAGGATGAGCTCGGCCGATGCCGGCACCGCACCGGTGATCACCAGTTCGTCGTCCACCGGTTCCATGACGAGGGAGGGGGTGGTGGCCGGTCGATCGATGCCGGTGACCAGGCTGCCCGCCGGCAGCGGCACGTTCGGGGTGCTGTTGTAGGCCAGCTGA
>JACJZH010000046.1 GCA_020635695.1 Flavobacteriales bacterium
ATCGCCGTGGGCGACCCCGTGGCGGAGGTCTACGCGCCCGACCTCGTGGTGGCCCAGCAGGAACTGTTGCGCGCGGCGCAGGACAGCACCCTTGCGCCCGGCATCTACCGTGCCGCGAAGGAGAAGCTGCGCTCCTGGAAGCTCACCGATGCCCAGATCCACGACCTGGAGCGTGGCGGACGACCGCGGGAGAACTTCACCATCCTGGCGGATGTGTCCGGCACGGTGCTCAAACGGCTGGTGGTGCAGGGCGACCAGGTGATGCGCGGTCAACCGCTGCTGCGCGTGGCCGCGTTGGACCCCATCTGGGCCCAGGTGGACCTCCACGAATCGGACCTGGCCGTGGTACGCGTGGGCGATCCGGTGTCCATCGCGGTGCCCGCCCTGCCGGGCAGCACCTTCAAGGGACGGATCAGCTTCATCGATCCGCTGGTGGACCCGAGGACACGCGTGGCACGGGCCCGCGTGGAGCTAGCGAACCCCGGCGTCCGGCTGATGCCCGACATGTACTTCAATGCCACCATCACGCCGACGCATGCCGTGGGCGATACGGCGATCGTGGTGCCGGCCAGTGCCGTGCTGTGGACGGGCGTGCGCTCGGTGGTCTACGTGAAACACCAGGCGACCGATGGCCTGCGCTTCACCCTGCGCGAAGTGGTCCTGGGACCGATGCTGGACGATACCTACGTGATCCGTTCCGGACTTCAGCGTGGCGAGGAGATCGCCACCAACGGGGTCTTCTCCATCGATGCCGCCGCCCAGCTGCAGGGCCTGCCGAGCATGATGGACCCGGCAGGCGGCGCGCCGGTGATGCACCATCACGGGTCCATGGAAAGCATGCCCGGCATGTCGGACAAGGCGAAGGACAAGCCGGTCAGATCCGAGCACGCACAACTGAAGGTGATCGGCAACTGCGACCTCTGCAAGGAGCGGATCGAAAAGGCCGCCCTATCCGTGACCGGTGTTCGCTCGGCGGTATGGGACGTGGACGACTCGATGCTCACCACGGAATTCATGCCGGGTATGACGACGTTGCGCACGATCTCGAAGGCTGTGGCCGGCGCCGGCCACGACACTGAATTGGACCAAGCGCGGGAGGAGGATTACGAAGCGCTGCCCGAATGCTGTCAGTACAGATCGGAGTCTGAGCAATGAGGTGCTATGGATGAACATAAGGGCCATATGAATGAACATGCACATGATCACAGGGATGAAAAGCGACCAACCAATTCCACCGAACACCATGATGGCCATCATGACCATCACCGCATGATGATCGCCGAGTTCCGGCGGCGTTTCTGGATCGCGACGGTCCTGTCCGTGCCCGTGCTGGTGCTGTCCCCGATGATCCAGCAGTTGCTCGGCTATGCGCTGGACCCGCCGGGGCGCATGTACATCCTGCTGGCACTTTCCACCTTCATCTACTTCCACGGTGGCTGGCCCTTCCTGAAGGGGGCCGTGGATGAGGTGCGCCGGCGCAAGCCCGGCATGATGACGCTCGTCGGGGTGGCCATCACCGTGGCCTGGGCCTACAGCGCGGCGATCGTGTTCGGCCTGCAGGGGGCGGACTTCTTCTGGGAGCTGGTCACATTGATCGACATCATGTTGCTCGGCCATTGGGTGGAGATGCGCTCCGTGCTGGGCGCCTCACGATCGCTCGAACTCCTGGTCGAACTGATGCCCGCCACCGCCCATCGCGTGGAGGGCGACCAGGTGAACGACGTGGCGATCGACGAACTGCAGCAGGGCGACCTGGTGCTGGTGAAGCCCGGCGAGAAGATGCCCGCGGACGGCAAGGTGACCGAGGGCGAAAGCCAGGTGGACGAGAGCATGCTGACGGGCGAATCGATGCCGGTGCGCAAAGGCAGGGACGATGAAGTGATCGGCGGTTCGGTGAACGGGAACGGCCCGCTGCGCATCCGCGTGAGCCGCACGGGAAAGGACAGCTATCTGGACCAGGTGATCGAACTGGTGCGCTCCGCCCAGCAGAGCAAGAGCCGCACGCAGGGTTTTGCGGACACCGCGGCGAAGTGGCTGGTGTTCGTCGCGTTGGGTGCCGGCGTTGTGGCCTTCCTGGCCTGGTGGGCGGCCGGTGCCGATCTCGAATACGCCCTGCAACGAATGGTCACCGTGATGGTGATCTCTTGTCCGCACGCCTTGGGCCTTGCGATCCCCTTGGTGGCGGCGATCTCCACCACCCTGGCGGCTCGCAACGGGCTGCTCATCCGCGACCGCACGGCGTTCGAGAACGCCCGGAGGATCACCACCATCCTTTTCGACAAGACCGGCACCCTTACCGAGGGCTCCTTCGGTGTGTCGGCCATTTCGCCATTGACCGGGGACATGGAGGAAGCCGACGTGCTCCGACTTGCAGCCGCGTTGGAGACCGGATCGGAGCATCCGATCGCCGCGGGCATCGTGAAGGCCGCGCGTCAACGCGACCTCAAGCCGCCGGAGGCGAAGGACCTCCAGGCGATCACCGGCAAGGGCGTGCGCGCCACGGTCGACGGCGCTCCCGTGGCCGTAGTGAGCCCGGGTTACCTGAAGGAGAAGCACATCGAGGTCCCCACGAACGCGCAGGGGATGACCGGTACGGTGGTGTACGTGCTGAAGGATGATCGGCCCGTGGGTGCCATCGCCCTGGAGGACCGGATTCGGGATTCATCGCGGCCTGCGGTGAAGGCCTTTCAGGAGGAAGGCATCCGCGTGATCATGGCGACGGGCGACAACGAGCGCGTCGCTCTTCAAGTAAGCGAAACCCTTGGTTTGGATGGCTACCATGCCGGCGTGTTGCCACACGAAAAGGTGGATATCGTGAAGCGTTTGCAAAGCGAAGGTCAATACGTGGCCATGACCGGCGATGGTGTGAACGATGCCCCGGCACTGGCCCAGGCAGACATCGGCATCGCCGTGGGTTCGGGCACCGACGTGGCCGCAGAAACCGCCGACATCATCCTGGTGAACAGCGATCCACGGGACATCCGTGCTTTGATCCGCTTCGGCCGCGCGACACACCGCAAGATGGTGCAGAACCTGGCGTGGGCAACGGGCTACAATGTGGTGGCGATCCCCCTTGCAGCCGGTGCGCTCGCCTTCGCGAACATCATGATCGGGCCCGCCGTAGGTGCGGTGCTCATGAGCCTCAGCACCGTGATCGTGGCGATGAACGCCGGGCTGTTGCGCATGCAGGCGCAAGGCCTTTTGCGTTCAAGCCATATACCGGGCATGGAAGGGACCCATATGGAGGCCCACACATTGGATCCCCACGATACGCCCCCACATCACTGACCAACTCGAAATATTTTGCGACCATGCGATACCCTGCGCGACGCACCTTGCTTCTTTGCACGATGAGCACCGTTCTTTTCCTGTCCTGCCGCAAGGATCCAGCGGCTCCTGTTGGCACGGTCGGTCCCACGCCCCTCATGCTGGACCTGCCACAATGGGTGCTCGATTCCATCGGCCCCATGCCCATGCCGGTGGACAACCCGCTGACCGTGGAGGGTGTGGCGCTGGGCCGGCGTCTGTTCCATGAGAAGATGCTGAGCGACGACGGCACGATGAGTTGCGCCAGCTGCCACCTTCAGGAACACGGTTTCAGCGACCCCGATGCTTTCAGCACCGGCACGGACGGGTCCGTCGGCGACCGCAATGCGATGGCGGTGATCAACCTGGGCTGGTCGGAGAACCTGTTCTGGGACGGCCGCCGCCATAGCCTGGAAGGCCAGGCCCACGACCCGGTGACCAACCCCATCGAAATGCGCAACACCTGGCCCACCGTGGTGGACCGACTGCAGAACGACCCGCTCTATCCGGACCTTTTCCAAGCCGCCTTCGGCACCAGCGCGGTGGACAGCGACCTTGTGGTGATGGCCATCGCCCAGTTCGAGCGTACGATGGTCTCCTTCGATTCCCGTTTCGACCGCTTCTACTATGGTGGTGACAGCTCCGCACTCGACCAGATGGAATTGGACGGCATGGCCTTGTTCGAACGGCATTGCACGCAATGCCACGATCTCGGGTTGTTCACGGACGATGATCTGCGCAACAATGGGTTGCCGTTCCCGGTGACCGACAGTGGGCTGGCCGCGGTGACCGGGCTGTCCACGGACCTCTACAAATTCAAGGTGCCCACCTTGCGGAACATCTCCATGACGGCGCCCTACATGCACGACAGCCGCTTTCCCACCTTGTTCGACGTGGTGACCTTCTATGGCGGCCATGTGGACGCGAACTCCCCCAACGTGGATACCACCAACCTCACCGGTCTTCTGCACCTGCCCAACGGCAACTTCACCTGGGAGGAGAAGGACCGGTTGATCGCCTTCTTGAACACCCTGACCGATAGCACCTTTCTCACGGACGCCCGGTTCACCGCGCCCTGAGCGGGGAATTCGCACGACGTACCTTGTGGAAATGCACACAGGACACCTCCTTCTTCTCGGGTCATTGTGTATCCCGACGCTGCTTGATGCCCAATTCCTGGAATGGGGAACAGAAATGGACGCGAGCCCCACCGGGGTCGGCTACTACCGACCGCGCATCGCATTGAACGCGGACCTGGATCCCATCGTGATCTGGGGCGATGCACCGAACGGCACGGCCCACGCCACGGTGTGGAACGGCACCAGCTTCAACGTGCCCCAGCTTTTGCATCCCGCCGGGGTGCAGGTGGCGGCTGCCGATTGGCAGGGGCCCGAACTGGACGCCCTGGGCAATGAGGCCTGGGTGGTCTTCAAAGCCCTGCCCGAGATGGACATGCCGATGTACGCCGTGCGGTCCCTGGACGGCGGAACCACCTGGAGCGATACGCTGCGGATCGGGGCGGCCACCGGACCTTTCGACCGCTTTCCGACGGTGGCGCTAGGTCCATCCGCCGGCGCGGTGGTGGAATACATGGCGTTCGACAGTGGTTTCACCGACCCCCGCCACGTGACGACACGCTGGGTGGGAGGTGCCTGGGAGCCACCGGTGCCGGTCAGCGCGCCCTTCGCACCGGGCGAGGTGTGCGATTGCTGTCCGGGGAGGGCGCTCGCGCAGGGGGATACCGTGGTGGTGGTGTACCGCAACAACGATGCGAACCTGCGCACCATCTGGGCGGGTATGTCAGGGGATGGCGGAGCCACATGCACCAGCGGTGCGGATATCGATCCGACCGGTTGGACGTTCAACACTTGTCCCTCTTCCAGTGCCGATGGCGCCATCGCCGGGGACAGCCTACGCTACGTGCTGATGTCCGGTGCGAGCCAGGGCCTGAAGGTATACGCCGGCAGCACCCACCTGCCGGACCTCACCGTGGGACCCTTCTTTCGCATCGATCCCTCCGCGGGTTCGAGTACGTTGCAGCAATTCCCGCGCATGGCCGGAAGTGGGGACACGCTCGGCATCGTCTGGCAGCGGACCATGAGCGGCAATAAGGACGTGTTGTTCAGCTGGAGCGTGACCGGATGGGCGGGGCTCAGCGCGCCACAAGCCGTGACGGTGAACAGCGCCGGTCCACAGATGACACCCGACATCGCATTCGCGAACGGCATTTTCCGCATCGTTTGGAGCGATCAGAGCGCGGACGTGGTGCGGTACCGCAGCGCCACGATCATGGGATCGGTGGGCATTTCCGGACCGTCCGCGGGCGCGGATGTCCACTTCCGTCAGGATCCCGCGAACGGTGCCTTGTGGCTGGATCTATCAGGTACCCGAGGGACCATGTATCGGATCCATGACATGGCCGGTGCGGTGGTGGCACGGGGCACTTGGCGCCAAGGCGCCTCGATACCGATCAACGGGCTTCCGACCGGGAGCTATGTATTGACCCTGCCCGATGTGGGCTTTCACGGTCACTTCGTGCGCACGTATCCGTAGGGGATCCCGGTCGCGGATCGATCCTGCGCTTCTCCACCACCATCTCACCCGCGACCCTGGCGCTGCGCGGGCTGAGGGGATGCCGGGGCCGAGGTGCCACTTCGCATTCGGAAGGGCAGGGGAGGACGCCATGCTCGTCCTTCGTCCTCGCGAGGCTAACTGGCGGGCCAGAGGAGGGTAGCCACAGCACAGCCACGGACGAACGAGGCTCGGATGATCAGAGACACGGATCGAAGATCCACGCCAGCGAAAGGGACCATTCATTTCCCCACCGCCTCCACCACCATCCCGCTCGCGATCTTGGCGCTGAGCAGGCTGAGGGGGATGCTGGGGCCAGGATGTACGCTGCCGCCGGAGAGGTAAAGGCCCTTGACGCGCCGGCTGAAGTTGGCGTGGCGCAGGAAGGCGCTGAGCATGCCGTTGCTGCTGTAGCCATAGACCGAGCCGAAGGCGCTGCGTGTGCGTTGGGCGATGGTGCGCGGATCCATGGTGCGCTCCACGCGGATGGCGGCGGACACGTCGCGGCCGAGCAGGCGCGAGAGCTTGGTGATGGCGGCCTCGCGGGCCCGGGCGCGCAGCTTGTCCATCTCCGCTTCGGTGTCGGTCCGTTCCGAGAGCGGTGGCACACTGATCATCACGAACCAGTTCTCCATGCCCGGCGGCGCGTCGGCGGGGTTCTTTTTGGAGCTGATGTAGACGTACACCGAGGGGTCGGCGCCGATGTTCTTCGCGCGGAAGAGGTGTTCGTATTCGTCGCGCTGGTCGCCGGAGAGAAAGAGGTTGTGCAGGCCGAGCTCGGGGCTGGTGCCCTCCATGCCCCAGAAGAACACGACCACCGAGCTGGAACGCGGGCGGTCCAGCACCAGGCGCGGGCCCTTCACGTCGGGCAGCAGGATGCGGAACACATGGTGCACATCGGCATTGGCCAGCACGGCGGTGTAAGGGAGGTCCGCGCCACCCACGCGGATGCCGGTGACGCGGCGCCGTTCCGTCAGGATGCGTTCCACCGGTGTGCCCAGGTGGAAGCGCACGCCCAGGCGTTCGGCGAGACCGTGCAGTTCCGCGGCGATGCGGTACATGCCGCCGACGGGGTAGTAGGCGCCAAGGCCGAGTTCGTAGTGGGCGATGAGGTTCAGCGTGGCCGGTGCCTGGAAGGGGTCGCTGCCGTTGTAGCTGGCGTACTGGTTGAAGAGGGCAACGGTGCGCGGGTCGCGCAGCAGGCGCCGGTTGGCGCGGTCCATGGTGGTGAAGGCCTGCAGCGCACCGAGATGGAAGAGACCGCGGAAGGTGGCACGGTCGGTGTAGTTGCGCAGCCGGTGCAGCGAGCGTTGCAGGAAGACGGGGTCGGTGAGCTCCAGCTTGCGCGCGGCACGGTGGAAGAAAGTGCGCAGCTCCTCCGGCCGGGTGACGGTCAGTTCCGACAGCGCGGTGATGAAGCGCTCGCGGTCCGCATGGCTCTGGAAGCGGGAGCCGTCGGCGAAGAAGTAGTGGAAAACGGGGTCGAGGCGCTCGTAGCGGATGTGCGCGGCGGGATCCTCCCCGGCCAGGCGGAAGAGGTCGTCGATGTATTGCGGCATGGTGAGCACGCTCGGGCCCCTGTCGAAGCGGAAGCCATCGACATGCTGCTCGGAGATCTTGCCGCCGACGGTGTGCTCGGCCTCGAATACGTCCACCGCCAGTCCCTGCGCGGCCAGGCGGATGGCCCCGGCCAGTCCGGCGATGCCGGAGCCGATGACGGCGACCTTGCGTTGTGGCGCTGGCGTGGACATGAGTTGATGCGGATCAGCTGACGGTGTGCGCCGTCCCGCTAAATTCGGCACGCGAATGTCGGTGCAACGCGGCGAAATAGTGGATGCCCTGCGTCAGTTCCTGGACGACCGGGTGCTGGCGGGCGAGGTGGAGCTGGACGGATCCACCGAACTGGAGGCCATCGGGGTGGACTCCATCACGGTGATCGAGCTGGTGATGCACCTGGAGGACCGCTTCGGGTGGAAGATCCCCGTGGAGGACCTGCCCGCGGAGGACCTGCGCAGCCTGGATACCCTGGCGGACGCGGCCCTGCGCTACGCGAACTGAACGGCGATGCCTGCCGCGCACGCGACCGATGGCGGGACGCCGCACACCCTTTCCGGCCCGGACCTGTTCCATCTCCTGATCGACCGTGTGATGCGCGTTCGGGGCTGTGCGGGTGATGTGTCGCGCATGGTGTTCGACCTGGAGCCGGGCGTGGATGCCGACACGTTGAAAGACCGGTTCGCGGCGAACGCGCTCTTCCGCTGGGTGCGCGCGCTGCACTGGCGCACCGCCTGGCCCGGTCTGCCGCGGTGGGAATTCGCGTGGGACGTGGACACCACGGTACCCATCCATCAGGCGCCGGACATGGATGCCTGGACCCGGCACCAACTGGCCGTGCCGCTCATGCCTGCGGATGGCGCGGTCCGCGTGGACATCGCCCGGGCGCCGGACGGACGCGTGCGCCTGATGATCGCATTGCATCACGTGGCTTTCGACCATGCCGGCATGCTGCGTTTTCTGCATGGGCTGAACGATGGTCTTCCCGAGGAGGATCGCTTCGCACCGAACGACGTGCCGCGCCCGCAGGGGGAATGGCGGGACGTGCTGGCGATGGGCGCCACGGCCTTCCGATCGGCCGGTCCGCGCATGGGATCATTGCTGCGCGGTCGGAAGGGGGAGGCCGGTGATCCGGACTTCCACATCGTGCGCTTCACGCCGGAGGAGACCGCGCGGATCGATGCGCAGGCGCGGGCATCCGGTGCCACCATCGGCCGCACAACGTTCGATCTGGCCGCGATCGCGCTGGCGATGAACGGAGTATTGCAGACGCGTGGCCGACGGCCGCCCTACTTGTGGTTCTCCACACCGATCGATCAACGCCCGCGGAAGGGACCGGTGCACCTGATCGGCAACGCGACCTCGTTCGTGTTCTTCAAGCTGCACAGTGCGGAACTGACAGACATGTCCACGGCGGTCAAGGCGCTCTCCGGCCAGTTGATCACGCAGGTGCGGGGCGGATTCCCCACGCGGTACAGGGCTCTGCTGCGCGCGTTCCGACGCGTGCCGTTCGCGGCCTACCGCATCATGTTCAACATGCCCTCGGTGGGCCGCTGGGCCAGCTTCGCCTTCAGCGACCTCGGCGACCTGGACCGCCTGCCCACGCACTTTTTCGGCGCGCGCATCACGCACGTGGAGCATTACCCGCCCGTGCCTTCACCACCCGGACTCAGCGTGGTGATGGGCCGCGAAAAGGGCGGGCTGGTGCTGGTGATCGGCCACCGCGCGCCGGCGCTCACGCCGGAGGAAGCGGACGGGTTGGTGTCACGCCTGCGCGGGCTGCTGCTGCCCCCGGTCTGAGGCCATCGGATAGCCCAGCTGCTCGAAGACGTGCGCCCATTCCGCTTCGATGGCTCGCATGCGTTCCTCGGGATAGTTGTATGTGTTGGTGCGGTAGTCCGTGTAGCTGCGCACTTCGGCCTGGATGTGCGGGCGGGCCGCATCGAAACCGTCAAGCCCCAGCTCCCGGTAGGCCTTTTCCAGCACGGCCAGCTCGTTGCCGATCAGGTCCTCGTAACGGATCTCGGCCAGGCGGCCCTTGGGGATCAGCGCGCGGTCGCGGAAGTACTTCTCGAAGGTGAGGCGGTAGGAGCGAAGGATGTAGTCCTGCACCTGCGCCCCATCGACCTCCTTCTGCATGGACACCAGCGGCAGCGTGATGCCGTAGAGGCGTTCGGTGGAGAAATAGACGCGGTAGGGGTCGCGCTTGATCAGCAGGAAGCGCGCGTCGGGGAACACCTCGAGGATCTCCCTCACGCGGGCGGTGTTCTCCGGGCTCTTCAGCACGAGAGGCATTCCGCCGTGCCGGTATGTGAGCTTCTGCATGAAGTACTTGAGCGTGCGTTGCCAGCCGCGCTTCGCCCGCTCATCCTCGAACAGCACGTTGCGGCGGAACACCTCCAGCATGCGCCGCGGGAAGTAGTAGCCCGGGATCATGGTGTGGGGCGTCATGTTGCCCAGGGAATACTCCGGTTCGGTGGGCAGGTCCACGTCCATACGCAGGTCGTCCATGGGGCGCTTCTCCGGCAGTCGCCTGCGGTACATACGTTCGAGGAAGCGGCCGAAGCTGAGGTAGATCCACGGCATGAAGCTTTCCTTCACCGAGCAGTAGGCGAACTGCGGATCGCGGCCGATCAGGTAGTGCAGGTAGGTGGTGCCGCTGCGGTGGTGGCCGATGAGGAACAACGGCGCCTTCACTTTTGTGCGGCGGATGCGGCGATCGTAGCGCAGGCGTTCCCACAGCACCAGCGGCGTATAGAGGAGGACGATCCAGGTGAGCAGGAGCGCCTTGGGGATGAACGGCCGGGAGATGCCGCGACCGTACACGCGCACAATGCCCAGCCAGGTGCCGAGGTCGGCGCCGATGAGCGTGGTGGCTGAAAAGCTGAGGTGGCGGTCCCTGCCGATGATGATCTTCACGCGTGTCGTGCTGCTGGCCGAAGCCTGGATCTGGCCGAATTTCGGCATTGCGCGGTCCTTTCAAGTGTATGGAATGTGGATCTTTCCCACCATGGAAAGGGCTGCGGACATTTCACCACAAAGACGCTAAGCGCATAAAGTGAGTGCACACAAGGAGGTAGATAGGTTCCTGCATGATCGATGTGTTCCATGGATGAAAAATGTCCTGGGCTCAGGTGACCACGGATGGACGCGGATGAACGCGGATGCGCGGCTTGGTCGATCGGTCGTTCCCTTTGATCTACGATCCGTGTTCATCTGCGTCCATCCGTGGTTCTCACCCGTACATCGCTCCCGGCCGATCAAGAGGCTTCTTCTGCTGGCGGTCCTCCTGTTGCCCGTCCTTGTGCATGCCCAGCGCACGCGCGTCACCGGCCGCGTGTTCGACCAGGCCACCGGCGATCCGCTGCCCTATGCCAATGTGGTCTTCCCCGGAAGTACCGTCGGCACCACCACGGACACGGTCGGGTTCTTCCGGTTGAATGACGACCAGCACCGCGATTCCCTGCGGGTGTCAATGACTGGGTATCGTGCACGGACCATTGCGCTGAAGGGTGCGGTGGACCAGGGTCTGGTGATCGGTCTCGACCCGATGCACGTCGAGCTGCACGTGTTCGAGGTGCGGCCCGGCGAGAACCCCGCCTTCGCCGTCCTGCGGCAGGTGATCGCCCGCAAGCCGTTCAACGCGCCGGAGCGGCTGGATGCCTACCACTACACCAGCTACGACCGGGTGCGGTTCGACCTGAACCACTTCACCGACCGGATCAAGAAGAATTTCCTGCTCAAGCCCTTCGACTATCTCTGGGACGGCATCGATACCACGGCCGATGGCGTGCGCTACCTGCCGATCCTGCTGAACGAACGCGAGGAGGAGCACGACTACCGGCGGGACCCCCGCTCGGAGAAGCGCGTGGTGATGGGTACGAAGGCCTACAAGTTCTTCCGCGCGCCGCGCATCATGGAGTTCGTGGAGGACATGGCGATCGAGCCGGACATCAACGAGGAGCAGGTGACGATCCTGGACCGCAGCTTCCCCAGCCCGATCAACAGCCACTTCCAGCAGTACTACCGCTATCTGCTGGACGACACGCTGCGCGCCTGCGACGGATACATCTGCCACCGCATCACCTTCCGGCCGAAGCACATCGGCGACGCCGCCTTCCGCGGCGAGATGCTCATCGACACCACGTCGAAGGCGGTGGTGCGCGTGGACCTGGCCTTCAGCATCGAGGCCAACATCAACTTCGTGCGCAACTACTGGATCCGGCAGGACCGTGCGCCGGTGGCCGAAGGACCATGGTTCGTGCGCAGCAGCCAGGTGATCGGCGACTTCACCGTGATCGAGAACAGCGCGGACATGACCGGGTTCTTCGGTCGGCGCACGAGCACCGTGAGCGACATCACGATCGGGCAGACGCGCGAGGAGGCCTTCTACAAGCAGGTGGACCCCGTGATCGTGCAGGACAGTGCCGCCCTGCGG
>JACJZH010000047.1 GCA_020635695.1 Flavobacteriales bacterium
CGTTGAGGCCGGGGGTTCGGAGCCCGATGGCGGGAGGATTGGGAAGGGAGCGGCTGAACTTTTCTCATTTTTTGCGGGACACACTCGCTCCGTTCTGGCACACCTTTGTCCATGACCGACGCGAACGCAGTGGCCGAGGTGCCGGTTCCGCCACGCCTGGTGGGCCGACCCTTCGACCGGGAGGCGCTGGTTGCGATCCGCCAGGAGATCCAAGCAGCCCACCCCCGAACCCGCGCCGAGATTGCTCGTCGGGTGTGTCGGCGGTTGGCCTGGACTTCCCCCGGCGGCAATGCCCCCTTGATGAGTGCGCGGGTCGGGTTGCTGCGGCTTCATCGGGCCGGGTTGATTCAGTTACCCGAACCCACCCGGACCAACGGCAACGGGCGTCGGTTGCGGGCTCGAGAACTGCGGTTGCCCCAGCCTGCGCCGATCAACCAACCGGTTCACCAACTGGCGGGGTTGAGGTTGGAGCGGGTGGGCAGCCCGGAGGCTTCGGCGCTCTATAACGCCCTGATCGATCGCTATCACTATCTGGGATATCAGCCCCTGGCAGGAGCCCAAGCGCGCTACCTGATTGTCTGGGAACAAGGGCTCTTGGGCGCCATTGGCTTTGGCGCCTCGGCTTGGAAGATCGCACCCCGGGACCGCTTCATTGGGTGGAGCCGAGAGGTTCGACACCAGAACCTCCATCTCATCCTCAATAACTCCCGGTTCTTGATCCTGCCCTGGGTCCATAGCGCCAATCTCGCCTCGAAGGTGCTGAGCTTGTCTGCCCGAATCCTTCCCCAGCAGTTTCAGCGGGAGTATGGCTATGGGCCGGTGCTCTTGGAATCGTTCGTGGAGCACGAGCGCTTCAGCGGCCATTGCTACCGGGCCGCGAACTGGGTGTGGGTGGGCCAGACCCAGGGACGCGGCAAGACCCATGTGCGCCAGACTCCGGGGGTGGCGATCAAGGACGTCTGGCTCTATCCTCTCCACCGCGACTTTCGTCGTGTGCTCCAGCACCGAGGGTGAGGGCCATGATCGAGTGGATCGAGCAGGAACTGGCCACCGCGCAACTGGGGGACAAGCGCTTGCTCCAGCGCATGAAGCTCATCCTTGCGAGGCTGAGCCAATCGCCCTTGGCGAGCATCAAGGCCGCTTTCAGGGGGTGGGCGGAGTTGATGGGAGCCTACCGGTTCTTCAACAACAAGCGCACCAGCGTCGAAGCGGTTCTCGCTCCCCATCGCAACGCGACCCTGCGGCGAGTCCAAGAACACCCGCGAGTGTTGCTGCTTCAAGACACCACCGAACTGGACTACAGCTTGAAGAAAGAACTCAAGGGCACCGGCCCGTTGAGTGACATCAGCCGGCAGGGCTTCTTCGCCCACAACCATGTGGTGATCACGCCCGAACGTCTGCCCTTGGGCGTGTGGCGCACCGACATCCATGCCCGTGACCAGGAGCAACACGGCAAGGCCGAAAAACGGAAACAAAAACCCATTGAAGAGAAAGAGAGTTTTCGGTGGCTCGAAGGCTATCGCAGCGCCTGTGAGTTGGCCCAAGCCGCCCCAGGGACCGAAGTGATCAGTTGCGCCGACCGCGAAGGGGACCTCTACGAGATCTTCAGCGAGTACCACCAACGGGTGGAAGGGGGAGAGCGGGTCGCTCACTGGCTCATTCGCGGCAATCAAGATCGCTCTCTGCTCAAGCCCTCCGGTTCGCGCAACGAGCCCGGTGCCGAACCGGGTCGAAAAATTCGGGAACAGGTGCAGGCCAGTCCCCTTCTGGGCACCTTCACCGCCCAGGTCAAGACCAAGGAACAATACAAGAAGGTCAAGGGGGGCAGCCGCCAGAAGGTGAAACGTTCGGCCCGAACCGCGGTGTTGGAAGTCCGTGCCACCACCGTGAGACTCCGCCCTCCCCATCGCAAGCACACCAAGCTCCCCCCCGTGAGCATTCAGGTGGTGCTCGCCACCGAGAAAGATCCCCCGGCCGGTGAGGATCCCATTGACTGGGTCCTCTACACCAGCCTCCCGGTCGAGGGGTTTGATGCGGCCGTGGGAATCATTGACCTCTACCTGGGACGCTGGGAAATCGAAGTTTTCCATCGGGTCTTGAAGAGCGGCTGCAAGGTCGAGGAACTCCAACTCAAGAAGGACGAGCGCACCAAAGTGGCCATTGCGCTCTACATGGTCGTGGCGTGGCGAGTTCTCTACGTGATGAAGCTGGGACGCGAATGCCCCGAGTTGCCTTGTGATGTGGTCTTTGAAGAAGATGAATGGCAATCGGTCTGGACCGTCTGCCACGGCGAAGAAGCCCTCAAGAAAAAACCCTCGCTGGGGGAATTCGTGACCCAGGTCGCTGAGTTGGGGGGCTTCCTCGCCCGAAAACCCGACGGGCTCCCCGGTCCTGCGGCCATCTGGCAGGGCCTCACCCGGGTTCGGGACTTCACCCTGGCATGGCAGGTCATCACCAAGAGACGCCCCCCCTTGTTCGACCGCGAGGACACCTCCTGATCGCCTTGGCCGCCGGCTCTCCATCCCATTGCCTTCGGTCCCGGCGGGACAACGACAATTGGAATTCCCCGGTGGGGAAGAACAGTTCTCGCTGACCATCCGGTCTCGTTACCACCACCCCACTCTGCCCCGCGCGATCGCATCGTGCCTGCCCCCCTCATCCTTCCCATTCCTCCCGGCCATCGGTCCCCGCCACCCCGGCCTCAACT
>JACJZH010000005.1 GCA_020635695.1 Flavobacteriales bacterium
ACAACGGGGCCTTCGAGTTCTCGATCGTGTACTTCGCCACCCACTCCGGCCGCGAGGCGCGCAGGCGGGTCCAGAGCAAGTCGTTCTGAGGATGATGCCCGGGTAAGGACAAGGCCTGTCCGCCTAACCGTTCAGGAGCCCATAGGGGCTCTGCTCCACTGCTCTGTACCATACCGTTCCGGAGCGCGAACTCGTACCTTGAGGTTCCGGCAGATGGCCTTGTTGGCACGATCGGAGACTGCAAGCAGAGCGCTCAAGGCGAGCGCTCGGGATTTGTCACGTGGTGCCCATTGGAGAGGGAAGGGCGGTGAACTGCGGCACAACGAATGCCGCGTTCTTGTGATCAAGCGATCGGCGCTATGAAACGATCACTCCTTAGTGCTATCTGGGTCCTTTTAATAGGGACGCAATGGCAACCGATCAAGGCCCAGCAGGTGGAATGGATCAAGCAGATCGGCGGGGCCTTCGACGAGACGGTATACGATATGTGCTACGATCCGGCCGGCAATCTGTACATGACCGGAGCCTTGGGTCCTGGAGGGACCGTTGATGGTCATTCCTTCAGCGTCAACGGCACACGTGACGGCTTCCTGGCCAAGTTCAATGCGGCCATGGAGTACCAGTGGGCCATCACTTTCGGGGGTGCGATCCTGCCCCCAACACCGAATGAGCTGGATGTTGGCAAGGTCGTTATGTTCAACCCTGTCAGTGGACAGATCATTCTGGGCGGTTTGTATGCGGACAACGGCAACGGGGTTGTTTTCGGCCCTGGGATGATCTTGAGCGGAGGGGGCATGTTCGTTGCGGGCTACGATACGGACGGCATCTGCCAATGGGTGAGGAGCGTGCCCGGCGGAGGGGCACAGGATATGGTGATCGACGGCGGCGGGAACATCTATGTACAAGGTTTCTACGAGTTCTCCCAGTTCGGGTACATGGTGAAGTACAGCAGTGGCGGCGACGAACTTTGGTACCGTGACCTGGGGCAATGGATCGTATCGGCAGCATGGGTGGCTGATGATGATGGGACGCTTGCGATGGTGTTTAGCGCCTACGACGGAACCACGCTTATTGGCACATCCATCCAACCAAGTACAGGTGCATATTCAAATCCACTTTTCGCCCGAATGGATACGAGTGCCACTCAGCTGAATGGATACAAGCTAATGGGCACCGATAGCCTTGGCACGTTTCACGCGCTTTCAATGCTCGGGGACGGCACATTCATTACGAGCGGCGGCTACCGCCAGAATCTGTTCTTGCCGTGGGATACGCTGGTCGCAGCGAGTGGGGTCTCGCAACCTGTTCTTGCTAGGCTGGATAGTGCGGGCACACCCATGTGGTTGCAGGATTTCGAGGCGAACGAGGTCATCTACTCGGCCATCCCTTCCACCCTTGCTGGGGATAGTTCCATCTACCTGGGCATGGATGTTTCAGCGCCCATGACCTTCGGCGGATTCACGGTCACGCCGTCGACCGCCCGCGACTTTGTCGTGGCTCGATTCGATCTGGATGGCAACTGCCTGGGAGTGGTGCAAGGAGGTGAGTTGGCCAATGGCCGGGTGAACGTGCATGGTACCCCGGACGGTGGCGTGATCGTGAGCGGGCCGTTCTTCACCAGCATGAACATCGGCAGCGGCCTCACCGGAACGGGTAGCCGTGACTATTTCGTTGCCAAGTACGGTCAGATCACCAGCGTGCCAGAGCAGCGGTCCGGCGCGGACCAGAGCCTTCATATCTACGCCAACCCCAACGACGGTACCTGCACGATCGACCTGCCCGAGGGGTTGGAATGGACGCAAGCACTGGTGCTGAACATCTATGACCTGAACGGCAGGTTGGTGCAGAGCGAGCCGGTGGGCCGCCATTCAGGTCCACTGAAGCTGGACATCCGTGCGCAAGCCAGGGGGAGCTACCCGGTGGAGCTTACCGATGGCGCCCAGAGGTACTCGGGCACGATCGTGTTCGAGTAGTGCGGCCCAGCCATTGACGGGCCTTGTAGGTCAGCTGCAGGTCGTTCAGCCGTACGCTTCCGCATTCTTGGACCGATCATAACTTGATGTTCTGGAGGCATTGGTGGCCGCATGACAGCATATGCTGCCGCCTGCCCTACCGCCCCGCCAGCATCCGCTCCACGTACTTGCCCAGCACGTCGAACTCCACGTTCACGCGGTGGCCGGGCCGCAGACTGCGGAACACGGTGTGGTCGTAGGTGTAGGGGATGATGGCCACGGAGAAGCGGTCCGCCTCCAGGCCGGCCACCGTGAGGCTGACGCCGTTCAGGCAGATGCTGCCCTTGGGCACCACCAGGTGCTTGTGCTCCGCAGGCAGGCGGAAGGTGAAGCGCCAGCTGCCGTCCTCCTCCTGCACGTCCAGACACTCCGTCACGGTATCCACGTGGCCTTGGACCATATGGCCGTCCAGCCGGTCGCCGAGCTTCAGGCTGCGCTCCAGGTCCACGCCGTCGCCGGGCTTCAGGTCGCTCAGGTTGCTGCGCTGAAGGGTCTCCTGCACGGCCGTCACGGTGTAGGTGTCGCCTTCCAGGGCCACCACGGTCAGGCACACGCCGTTGTGCGACACGCTCTGGTCCACGCGCAGCTCGGGCGTCATGCGGGCGCGCACGTCCAGGTGCACGTTGCCGCCCTCGGGCCGCACGGCCACCACTTCACCCACCTCCTCGACGATGCCCGTGAACATCAGTTGACCGGTCCGCTGCCGCTGCCCAGGATGGTGACGCTGCCGGTGAGCTCGCGCAGCTGCTCGCCCGCCAGGCGCTCCTCGAAGACCCGGCACACGTAGAAGTACACCCCGTCCGGCACGGGTTCGTTGGTGTCGCGGTGCGTGCCGTTCCAGCCGATGTCGGGGTCCTCGGTGGTGAAGACCACCTGGCCCCAGCGGTTGAAGACCTGCAGGTCGATGCGGTTCACCCCGCGGTAGGGGAAGGGCCGGAAGGTGTCGTTGCGCCCGTCGTTGTTCGGGGTGAAGACGTTCGGCAGCTCGTACTCCGGACAGTTGTCGCCGCAGACCTCGTTGCTGAAGGCGCTCTCGTTGCCCACCGTGTCGATGGCCGTGACGGCGTAGCAGCCGGCCACCGAACTTCCGTTCACGTGGGTGAAGGTGGTGTCCTCGGCACTGTTCAGCGTGGCGATGAGCACGTACTCCCCGCCCAGCGAGTCGGTGAACCAGATGTTGTACTGCCAGGTGTCGTCCGCGCAGCTGTTGTTCGGATTGTTCCAGGTGAGCATGTTCAGCGGCTCCTCGCAGTCGTTCACCAGCTCCAGCGTGGGCGGGCACGGCGGGGTCAGGTCCACCGGCACGGCGCACACCTCCTGGCTGAAGTTGATCAGCGGCGCCACGATGTCCGGGTTGCTGTAGGCCCCGATGGTCTTCACGTAGTAGCAGTACTCCTGCCCGTTCACCAGGCCGGTGTCCGTGTAGGTGGGCGTGGTGGAGGTTCCGATCAGCACGAACTGCACCCCATCGAAGCGGAAGACCTCGTAGGTGGTGTTCACCCAGGGGGTGTTGTGCTGGATGTCCAGGGTGATCTGCTCGTCGTCCGGATCGGGCACGATGAACACGCTGCTGGCCACGCTGGCCGAGCCGATCAGGTCGTTGCCGTCATCGCCCAGCAGCTCCACCCGGTAGGCGTGCGGACCGCTCTCGGTGTCCAGGCCGGTGTCCAGGAAGGAGGTGTCCGGGTGCGCCAGGAAGGGGTGCGTCGGGCTGGTGTAGATCAAGGTGCCCGCCGTGTTGAAGCCGTTGCCCCGATACAGGCGGAACTGGTAGGGCCCGGGGCGGGCCACGGTGTCCAGGTCGTAGGCGTTGCTCCAGCGCACGGTGTCGATGCCGGTGGCGGGGTCGGTCTCGCCCACGCTCACGTGGGTGATCACCGGCACCTGGCGGTCCAGGATGGCACAGAACTCCACCGAGGCGTAGCTCTCGGCCCCGTCGGGGAAGAGCGCCACCACCATGTAGCAGTACTCGTTGCCGATGATCAGGCCCTGGTCGTCGCTGTACGTGGTGCTGTTCAGGCCGCTGGTGCTGCCGATGAACTGGTAGCCCGTGTAGCCCGGCACACCCGTTTCGCAGGGCCCCGGCACGAAGCCGTAGAAGCCGCTGCGCCGGTAGATCGCGTAGCCGGTGACGTTGCTGCAGATGCTGGCGTCCCACTGCAGGTCGATCTGCGTGCCACTGGGTGTGGCGGATGGGTTCTCCGGCGCAGGACCCACCACGGTGATGTTCATCGTGGAATAGTCCTGCAACTGCACCGGCTGGCCGTTGTCCGTGGCGTTGAACACCACCTGGTAGGGCTGCAGGCGCACATGGCTGCAGTTGGTGTTCCAGTTGAAGATGCCCGTGACCGGATTGCCGGGATTGGGGCTGGTGAAGGAGGCCGGGCTGCTGCCCACCAGGAAGGGCTGCCCCAGCGCGTTCAGCGTCACGTTCTGGCCCGCGTCCGGGTCGCTGGCCTGCACGGGGAAGGTCAGGAAGGTGCCGGCCTCCACACAGGTATCGGCCACATCGGCGATCTCGGGCGGCTGGTTGCTGCAGGGCACCACGGTCACCTGCATGTCGCGCGTCACCCAACCCACGTTCACCCAGGTGCCACTTCCGACCCGGCGCCATTCGTACACCCGGAAGGCGATGTTGTACTCGCCGGTGGCCTGCGGGCTGTCCCACGTGATGGTGCCCGTCACCGGGTCGATGTCGTAGTTGTTGTTGGCCCCCGGGAACACCCCATCCGGGTAATCGTAGCCGGTGATCGGGTCGCAGTTCAGTCCCCGGCACACCACCGGCTCATAGCTCAGGCTGTCGCCATCGGGATCGTAGGCCACCGAGTTGTGGATCCAGGGCTGCTGGAAGCAGGCGTCCTGCAGCGGTGAGTTCTGGAAGCGCACCGAACAGTTGTGACCGGTCTGCGCGGAGATCACCAGCTGGGTGCGGATGCAGAAGCTCTGCGCCACGGAGTTCGGGATGTTCAGCACGCCGCCGTTGCGGTTCTGGTCGTCCATCTGCAGGGTGAAGACCCCCGGTCCGGCATACACGTGGAATCCCCGGTACACGTTGCGCTGCGCATCGAGCCCGGGGATGGGCGTGATGCTCTCGCGCGGGATGGTGTCGATCTCCCCGTCGCCCCAGTCCAGCACCAGCTCGGGCCGGTCGGCCGGGGCGCTGGTCTTGGTGTGGGTGATGATCAGCGCTTCATAGGTGAAGTCGAACGGATCGCTGTTCAGCTTGCACACGATGATCTCCCCCGCCCGGTTGTGGGTGGCCAGGGACAGCAGCGGCAGGACCGCGCTCAGGAGAAGCGGCAACAGGCGGCGCATCGCGTGCGGAAAAGCCTTGCAAGGTACGGCTTCCCGGAGGGTGGAACGGGTGACATCAGGCACTATTGCTCCATTCCTGAACACGTCCGACGGGCGGTCCGTTCGGCGGCGGGAACGGCGCATCGGCGGCGGCTATCTTTGGCCTCCGCTGCAATTCCCTTGATCATGCTCGACCTGACCCGCCGCACCCGGCCCGCCGCCGCCAAGGACACCCTGGTGGTGCTCACCGACAAGGCCCGCCTGCGCGAGGTGGACATCGAGCGGGCCGACCGGCAGTACCTGCTGGAGCAGCTCAAGGAGGGCAACGGCCCCGCCATCTGCGACATTTCCGGAAGGTTGGTGATGGTGCACCAGGTGGAAAAGGGGGACCGTGCCTCCCAGCTGGAGGCGGCCCGCCGGGCCGGGGCGAAGATGGCCGCGCGCCTGAACCTGGCCCGCCGCAAGGAGGCCCAGCTGCTGGGGCTCTGTGACGATGGGGAGGCCGTGCTGGCCCTGGCCGAAGGGGTGGCCCTGGCCAACTACCAGTTCCGCAAGTACCGGTCGGACGACAAGCAGGCCCACACGCTTTCCAAGCTGAACGTGGTGGCCCCGGCGGTGAAGCCCGCCGAACTGGAGGAGCTGTCCGACCTGGTGGAAGCCACCGGCATCGCCCGCGACCTGGTGAACGAACCCCTCTCCTTCCTCACGGCCACCCAGCTCAGCAGCGAGCTCAAGAACATGGCCCGCAACAGCGGGTTCAAGCTCACGGTCTTCGACAAGGCCCAGATCGAGGCCCTGGCCATGGGCGGCCTGCTGGGGGTGAACCGCGGCAGTCCGGACCCGCCCACCTTCAACATCCTGGAGTGGAAGCCGAAGAACGCGGTGAACAAGGCGCCGATCGTGCTGGTGGGCAAGGGCGTGGTGTACGACACCGGCGGACTGAGCCTGAAGCCCACCCCGCACAGCATGGACTACATGAAGTGCGACATGGCCGGTGCCGCCGCCGTGGCCGGGGCCCTGTACGCCGTGGCCAAGCGGAAACTGCCTCTGCACGTGGTGGGGCTGATCCCCGCCACCGACAACCGCCCCGGAGGACGCGCCTATGTGCCCGGTGATGTGCTCCGCATGCACAACGGCCTCACCGTGGAGGTGATGAACACCGACGCCGAAGGCCGGCTGATCATGGCCGATGCCCTGAGCTTCGGCGAGCGCTACAAGCCCGAGCTGGTGCTGGACGCCGCCACCCTGACCGGGGCCGCCGCCCGGGCCATCGGCACCCAGGGCGTGGTGGCCATGGGCACCGCACCCGAGAAGGAGTTCAAGGCCCTGGAGGAGGCCGGCATGGCCGTGCATGAGCGGGTGGCCCGCTTCCCCTTCTGGGACGAGTACGACAAGGAGCTGGACAGCGACATCGCCGACCTGAAGAACCTGGGCGGCGACCTGGCCGGGGCCATCACCGCCGGCAAGTTCCTGGCCCGCTTCACCACCCGCCCCTACATCCACCTGGACATCGCCGGACCGGCCTTCCTGCACAAGCCCGAACCCTGGAAGCCGCGCGGCGGCACCGGCGTGGGCGTGCGGCTGTTCTACCGGTTCCTGGCCCAACGCGCATCCAAATGAGCGAGGAACGCCCCCGCATCCGGGTCGGCATCAGCTGTGGCGACCTGAACGGCATCGGCCTGGAGGTGGTCCTGAAGACCTTCCAGGACAACCGGATGATGCAGGACATCACCCCCGTGCTGTACTGCCCCGCCAAGACCGTGAGCCTGCACCGCAAGGCCCTGGGGCTGGACGACGTGCAGGTGCACGGCATCCCCGATGCCGCAGAGGCCCAACCCAAGCGGCTGAACGTGGTGGACCTGTGGGAGGAGGACCTGCCGATCGAACTCGGCAAGCCGTCAGGACCTCTGGCCGCCCAGGCCATCCAGAGCCTGGAGGCCGCCGCCACCGACCTGGCCCGCGGCAAGGTGGACGTGCTGGTGACCGCCCCGATCGACAAGCACGCCATGCAGGGCGCGGGCTTCGCGTTCCCGGGCCACACGGAATACCTCGCCGACCTGGCCGGCAATGAAGGGAAGGTGCTCATGGTGCTGGTGGGCGACGGGCTCCGCGTGGGCACCGTCACCGGTCACATCCCGCTCAAGGACGTACCGGATGCCATCACCACCGCGGGCATCATGGAGAAGGCCCGCCTCTTCGACCAGAGCCTGCGGCGCGACTTCGGCGTGGTGAAGCCGCGGATCGCCGTGCTGGGCCTGAACCCCCACGCCGGCGACCAGGGCACCCTGGGCAGCGAGGACCGGGAACGCATCCTGCCGGCCGTGCGGAAGCTCAACGACGAGGACATCCTGGCCTTCGGACCCTACCCGGCCGATGGTTTCTTCGGCAGCGGCGCCTACAAGCAGTTCGATGGGGTGCTGGCCATGTACCACGACCAGGGGCTGGCCCCCTTCAAGGCCCTCAGCTTCGGCCAGGGAGTGAACTATACCGCCGGATTGCCGGTGGTGCGCACCAGTCCCGACCACGGCACCGGCCTGGCCATCGCCGGGAAGGGCGAGGCCGACGAAGGCTCGTTCCGGGCCGCCGTCTGGCTGGCCTGCGACGTGCTCCAGGCCCGCGAGCGGTGGAAGGAAATGACGGCCAACCCCCTGAAGGAGGCCAAGAAACCAGCCCGGACGAAGGGCTGAGGCGCGCGGGATCGGGGGAACTCCCTACTTTTGCAGTTCGTTCCGCGCGGAATGCCCATCCGGAGTGAACATACCATCGCGTTCAGCGGCCTGAAGGACGGCCGGCACGACTTCCATTACGCGGTCGGCGCCCCCTTCTTCCAGGACCGCTCCGACGAGGAGGTGCACGACGCCGATCTGCGGGTGACCGTGGAGCTGGACAAGTCGCCCAGCATGCTCGTGACCCTGATCCACGTGTCGGGCACGGTGCAGGTGGATTGCGACCATTGCAACACCCCGTTGGATTTCCCGCTCGAGGGCGACCAGCGCCAGATCTTCCGCTTCACCGGACAGGACCCGGACAGCGACGACGAGGAGATCGTGGGACTCGACCCCCATGCCCACGAAGTGGACCTGGGGCACTACATCTATGAATGCGTGCGGCTGGCCCTGCCCATCCGCCGCGTGCACGCCCCCGGGCAGTGCGACCCCGAGGTGGAGCTCAGCGATGAGCCCGCCTCCCCGAACGAAGACACCGATGCGCCCGACCCCCGGTGGAAGGCGCTCGAAGCCTTGAAGGACCAGCGTTCCTAATCCAGACCCTGCACAGCCATGCCACACCCGAAACGACGCCATTCCAAGACCCGGACGGCCAAGCGCCGCACCCATCAGGGGGCCGGGATGCCCACCATCACCACCTGCCCGAAGACGGGGGAGAGCCACCTGCGCCACCGCGCGTACATGGTCGGCGACGACCTGTACTACAACGGCAAGCTGGTGGTGTCCGCCGGTGCTGAGGAGTAACCCTCCCAGCTCCCGGCAACGGCGCCCGCACCTCACTGCATGAGGATCGGACTCGACATCATGGGCAGCGATCATGGCCCCGCCGTACCGGTGAGGGGGGCCGTGCTCGCAGCAAAGGAGTTGCCGGACAGCGTCCGGCTGGTCCTGATCGGTGACCCCGGGATCATCGGCGAGGCCCTCGCGGCCGAAGGTGCCGACCCCGCGGACTTCGACATCGTTCCCAGCCGGAACGACATCACCATGGACGACAACCCCACCAAGGCGCTCCAGGCCAAGCCGGAGAGCAGCATCTCGGTGGGGTTCGGCATGCTGAAGGCCGGGCAACTGGACGCCTTCGCCAGCCCAGGCAACACCGGGGCCATGCTCGTGGGCTCCATCTTCAGCGTGAAGCCCATCCCCGGCGTGCTGCGCCCCTGCATCACCAGTGTGGTGCCCAAGGAGAACGGCTCCTTCGGGGTGCTGCTGGACGTGGGCGCCAATGCCGACTGCAAGCCGGACGTGCTGCAGCAGTTCGGCCTGCTCGGTGCCATGCTGGCCCGTCACGTGTTCCACATCGAGGACCCCGCCGTGGCCCTGCTCAACATCGGCCACGAGGAGAAGAAGGGGAACCTGCACACCCAGGCCGCCTACCAGCTGATGAAGGAGGCCGAGGGCTACCGCTTCATCGGCAACGTGGAGGGGCGCGACCTCTTCAACGACAAGGCCGACGTGATCGTGTGCGACGGCTTCACCGGCAACATCGTGCTCAAGGCCGTGGAGGCCTTCCACGACCTGTTGAAGCGCCGCGGCGTTCACGAGCCGTTCTTCGACCGGTTCGACTACGAGAACTATGGCGGCACGCTGGTGCTGGGGGTGAACGGCAACGTGGTCATCGGCCACGGCATCAGCAACGACGTCACCATCAAGAACATGCTGCTCTTCAGCCGCGAAGTGGTGGAGAGCCGCCTGAACGAGCGCATCCGCGAAGCCCTGTCATGAGCCGCACCACCGCCGCCATCACCGCCGTGAACGGGTACGTGCCCGAGACCGTGCTCAGCAACCAGGTGTTGGAGACGCTGGTGGAGACCAACGACGCCTGGATCACCGAACGGACGGGCATCAAGGAGCGGCGGATCCTGAAAGGCAAGGGCCTGGGCACCTCGGACATGGCCGCCGAGGCCGTGAAGGGCCTGCTCGAGAAGCGGGGGATCGCTCCCGAGGAGATCGACCTGCTGATCTGCGCCACCGTGACCCCGGACCACCAGTTCCCGGCCACGGCCAACATCATCTGTGACAAGGTGGGCGCGAAGAACGCCTGGAGCTTCGACCTGATGGCCGCGTGCAGCGGCTTTCTCTATGCGCTGGTGACCGGTTCCCGGTTCATCGAGACCGGAGCGCACAAGAAGGTCGTGGTGGTGGGTGCCGACAAGATGAGCAGCATCATCGACTACACCGACCGCACCACCTGCATCATCTTTGGGGACGGCTGCGGTGCCGTGCTGCTGGAACCCAACGAGGACGGGCTTGGCGTGATGGACAGCGTGCTGCGTTCCGACGGCAGCGGCTGCCAGTACCTTCACCAGAAGGCCGGCGGCAGCGTGAAACCTGCCACCGTGCGCACCGTGGAGGCCCGCGAGCACTTCGTGTACCAGGAGGGCAAGGCGGTGTTCAAGTTCGCCGTGACCAACATGGCCGACGTGAGCGCCGAGATCATGGAACGGAACAAGCTGGCCCCGGAGGACGTGGCCTGGCTGGTGCCGCACCAGGCCAACAAGCGCATCATCGATGCCACGGCCAACCGGATGGGGTTGGACGACAGCAAGGTGATGGTGAACATCGAACGGTACGGGAACACCACCTCGGGCACGATCCCCTTGTGCCTGTGGGAATGGGAGCCCCGTCTGAAGAAGGGCGACAACCTGGTGCTCAGCGCCTTCGGAGGCGGCTTCACCTGGGGCGCCGTGTACGTGAAATGGGCCTACGGCGGCTGAGCCGGGCTTTCCTACATTCGTTCAATCCGTGGCTACCACAACCAAGCGACCCCCCATGAACCTCTCGCAGATCCAGGAGCTGATCAAGTTCGTGGCCAAGAGCGGCGTGAGCGAGGTGGAGATCGAGCAGAAGGACTTCAAGATCACCATCAAGACCGCCGTCTCCGCCAAGCAGAAGGAGGTGCAGGTGATCGCGCAGCCGATGCCCGCCGCCCCCGCCCCTGCGGCCCAGCCTGCGGCACCCGCGCCCGCTCCGGCACCCGCCGCGGCACCGCCCGCCGAGGCCAAGGCCGACGACAGCAAGTACATCACCGTGAAGGCCCCGATGATCGGCACCTTCTACCGTGCCTCGGGACCCGACAAGCCGCCCTTCGTGAACGTGGGCGACACCATCAAGGCCGGGCAGGTCATCTGCATCATCGAGGCCATGAAGCTCTTCAACGAGATCGAGAGCGAGGTGAGCGGCAAGATCGTGAAGGTGCTGACGGACGACGCCAAACCGGTGGAGTACGATCAGCCGCTGTTCCTCGTGGACCCCAGCTGAGGCGGCCATGTTCAAGAAGATCCTGATCGCCAACCGCGGCGAGATCGCGCTCCGCGTCATCCGTACCTGCCGCGAAATGGGCATCCGTACGGTGGCCGTCTATTCCACCGCGGACAAGGACAGCCTGCCCGTGCGCTTCGCGGACGAGGCCGTGTGCATCGGTCCGCCGGTGAGCAAGGAGAGCTACCTGAACATGCCGCGGATCATCGCGGCGGCCGAGATCACCAACGCCGATGCCATCCACCCGGGCTACGGCTTCCTGAGCGAGAACGCCAAGTTCAGCAAGCTGTGCCAGCAGCACGGCATCAAGTTCATCGGCGCCCTGCCCGAGCAGATCGAGGCCATGGGCGACAAGGCCACGGCGAAGGCCACCATGATCGCCGCCGGGGTGCCCGTGGTGCCCGGCACCGAGGGCCTGATCACCGATGTGGCGGTGGCCAAGAAGGAGGCCAAGAAGATCGGCTACCCCGTGATCCTGAAGGCCACGGCCGGTGGTGGTGGCAAGGGCATGCGCCTGGTGTGGAAGGAGGAGGAGTTCGAGGAGGCCTTCGAGAAGGCGAGCCAGGAGGCCGGGGCCGCGTTCGGCAACCCGGGGATGTACATGGAGAAGTTCATCGAGGAGCCGCGCCACATCGAGATCCAGATCGCGGGCGACCAGTACGGCACCTTCTGCCACATGAGCGAGCGCGACTGCTCCATCCAGCGCCGCCACCAGAAGCTCGTGGAGGAGACGCCCAGTCCCTTCATGACCAAGACCCTGCGCAAGAAGATGGGCGAGGCCGCCATCAAGGCCGCCGCCGCCGTGAACTACGAAGGCGTGGGCACGGTGGAGTTCCTGGTCGACAAGAACAAGAACTTCTACTTCATGGAGATGAACACCCGCATCCAGGTGGAGCACACGATCACCGAGGAGGTGATCGACTACGACCTGGTGCGCGAGCAGATCAAGATCGCCGCGGGGGTGCCCATCTCAGGCCTCAACTACGAGCCCACCCGCCACAGCATCCAGTGCCGGATCAACGCGGAGGACCCCTTCAACAACTTCCGCCCCACCCCCGGAAAGATCACCAGCTACCACAGCCCAGGAGGGCATGGCGTGCGGGTGGACACCCACGTGTACGCGGGCTACACCATCCCCCCGAACTACGACAGCATGATCGGCAAGCTGATCGTGACGGCCCAGACCCGGGAGGAGGCCCTGGACAAGATGACGCGCGCCCTGAGCGAGTACGTCATCGAGGGGGTGCACACCACCATCCCCTTCCACCTGCAGCTGTTCCAGCACGAACAGTTCCGCAAGGGCGACTACACCACGAAGTTCCTGGAGGGGTTCTCGCTGGAGAAGGGCTGAGGCCTAGGCGCTGGCCTTCGCCCCTTTCGCCTTCTTCTCGGCCACCAGCTCCCTGACCGTGGCGATCACGGCCTGGTCGTCGTAGCCACATTCCGTGTAGAGCTCCGGCTGGGTGCCGTGCTCGATGAAACGGTCCGGGATGCCGAGGCGCCGCACCTGGGCGTGGTAGCCGTGATCGGCCATGAACTCCAGCACGGCACTGCCCATGCCGCCCTGCACGCAGCCATCCTCCATGGTGACCACCTGATCGAACTTGCCGAAGACCTCGTGCAGCAGCAGCTCGTCCAGCGGCTTCACGAAGCGCATGTCATAGTGGGCCACGCTGTAACCCTCGGCCTCCAAGGCATCTATCCCCTGGGCCGCGATGTTGCCGATGTGCCCGATGCTGAGCACGGCCACGTCCGTACCGTTGCGCAGCTTGCGGCCGGTGCCCACCTTGACCTCCTTGAGCGGGGTCTTCCACTCGGTCATGACGCCCTGCCCACGCGGGTAGCGGATGCTGAAGGGCCCCTGATCGGGCAGTTGGGCGGTGTACATCAGGTTCCGCAGCTCCTCCTCGTTCATCGGGGCGCTCACCACCATGTTGGGGATGCAGCGGAAGTAGGCCAGGTCGAAGGCTCCGTGGTGCGTGGGTCCGTCGGCACCGGCCAGGCCGCCGCGGTCCAGGCAGAACACCACGTTCAAGTTCTGGAGTGCCACGTCGTGCACCACCTGGTCGTAGGCCCGCTGCATGAACGAGCTGTAGATGTTGCAGAAGGGCACCAGCCCCTGGGTGGCCATGCCGGCGCTGAAGGTGACCGCGTGTTGCTCAGCGATGCCCACGTCGAAGGCCCGCTCGGGCATGGCCTTCATCATGATGTTCAGCGAGCAGCCCGTGGGCATGGCGGGGGTCACGCCCACCACCTTGGGGTTCTTCTCGGCCAGTTCCACGATGGTGTGGCCGAACACGTCCTGGTACTTCGGCGGTTGGGGGCTCTTGGGCGCCACCTTGATGATCTCGCCGGTCTCCTTGTTGAAGAGGCCGGGCGCGTGCCACACGGTGGGGCTGCCCTCCTCGGCCGGCTTGTAGCCCTTGCCCTTCACGGTGACGGCATGCAGGATCTTGGGGCCTGGGATGTCCTTGAGGTCCCGCATCACCTTCACCAGGTGGTCCACGTCGTGGCCATCCACCGGGCCGAAGTAGCGAAAGTTGAGGCTCTCGAACAGGTTGCTCTGCTTCAGCAAGGCGCTCTTGACGGCACCCTCCACCTTCTGGGCCACCGCCTGCGCGTTGGGGCCGAACTTGCTGATCTTGCCGAGCAGGTTCCAGACCTCGTCCTTCACCTTGTTGTAGGTGTGGCTGGTGGTGATGTCGGTGAGGTACTCCTTGAGCGCGCCCACGTTGGGGTCGATGCTCATGCAGTTGTCGTTGAGCACCACCAGCATGTCGGTGCCCTCACCGCCGGCATGGTTCAGCGCCTCGAAGGCCATGCCGGCCGTCATGGCGCCATCACCGATCACGGCCACCACCTGGCGGTCCTTCTCACCCTTCAGCCGGCTGCCCACGGCCATGCCCACGCCGGCACCGATGCTGGTGCTGCTGTGGCCCACGCCGAAGGTGTCGTACTCGCTCTCACTGCGCTTGGGGAACCCGCTGAGGCCCTTGTGGATGCGGTTGGTGTGAAAGACCTCCCGCCGACCGGAGAGGATCTTGTGCCCGTAGGCCTGGTGCCCCACGTCCCACACCAGCTGATCGTATGGGGTGTTGAACACGTAGTGCAGGGCCACGGTGAGCTCCACCACGCCCAGGCTGGCACCGAAGTGCCCGCCCTTCACGCTCACCACATCGATGATGAAATCGCGGAGCTCGTGGCACACCTGCTCCAGCTGGTCCTCGGGCAGCTTGCGCAGATCGTCTGGCAGCCCGATGCGCTCGAGCAGGGGATAATGGGGCTGTTCGCTCATGTCCGGTCCGGGTCGATGCAGCTTGAACAAAGGTAGGACGCGGGAAGTTCAGCGATCGGTATGTCCTGTGGGCGTCACCGGCGGGCCCAACTGACCCCGAAGCGCTCCGCTGCGGCCCGCTCGAGGGCCTCCCGGTGGTCGGGGTGGGCGATGTCGATCAGCGCCCTTGCCCGCTGCTGCAGGTTGCGGCCGAAGAGGTAGGCCACGCCATGCTCGGTGACCACGTAGTGCACGTGGGCCCGGGTGGTGACCACCCCCGCCCCCTCCTTCAGGTAGGGCACGATCTTGCTGAGCCCTTTGCCGGTGGTGCTGCACAGGGCGATGATGGGCTTGCCGCCTTCACTGAGGGCCGCCCCGCGCATGAAGTCCATCTGCCCTCCGACCCCGCTGTATTGGTAGGTGCCGATGCTGTCCGCGCAGACCTGACCGGTCAGGTCCACCTCGATAGCGCTGTTGATGGCCACCACCTTGGGGTTCTCGCGGATCACCTTGCCGTCGTTCACGTATTGGGCGTCCAGGAAGGCGAAGTAGGGGTTGTCGTCCACCTTGTCGTACAACCGCCGGCTGCCGATGGCGAAGGAGGTGACCACCTTGCCCCTATGCTTCTTCTTGAAGCGGTTGCTGATGACGCCCTGCTCCAGCAGGTCGATGATCCCATTGGAGCACATCTCGGTATGGACGCCCAGGTCGCGGTGGTCGCCTAGCCCGTGCAGGATGGCGTCCGGGATCGCCCCGATGCCCATCTGCAGGGTGGAGCCATCATCGATCATGTCGCTGACCAATTCCGCGATGCGGCGCTCGCTGGGACCGATGCGGGTGGAGTAGTCCACCTCCGGAAGTGCATCGTCCACCTCCACCATGGCCGCGAACTGCCCGACATGCACCTGCCCATCGCCCAGGGTGCGCGGCATGTTCGGGTTCACCTGGGCGATCACCGTTCCCGCATTGCGGACGGCCGCCCGGGCCACGTCCACCGACACCCCCAGGGAACAGAAGCCATGCCGGTCCGGAGGGGATACATGCACCAGCGCCACATCGATGGGCAGGATGCCGCGGTCGAAGAGGCGGGGGATCTCGCTCAGGAACACCGGCACATAGTCTCCACGGGGACCGTCCACGGCATGGCGCATGTTGGCCGACACGAAGAGGGCGTTCAGGAAGAAGCTCTCCTGCACCTCGGGCCGGTCGAAGCCCAATTCCCCCAAGGTGCTGATGCTGACCAGTTCCACATCACGCACCTGCCCGGCCCGGGCGAACAGGGCGTTCACGAGCCGGTGCGGGGTGGCCGCGCTGCCGTGGATGAACACCCGGTCGCCATTGTTCACCAACGCGACCGCCTCTTCGGCGGTGGTCCAGGGAAGTGCCATGCGGCAAAGGACACCGATCGCCCGGGCACTGAACGTGACCATGCTCAGCCTTTCCGCGGCCCATCCTTCCGCTCAGGCATCCAAGCGAGATGCATTTCCTTGCCCTGGATTTATTTTCCATGGTATATATTTGCACCGTCATGGACAGGAAGACCTTTCTCCGCAACAGCCTCCTGGGCGCCGCTGCTGCGGCAGGAGGCACCGCCGCGGCCCGGCTCCTGAACGAACCGGCACCGGAGACCGTTGGCTTCGAACACCTCCCCACCAACACCCCCCGCATCATGAGCAACATGGTCCTGCACCCTGCCGCCACGCGAGGCCATGCCGACCACGGTTGGCTGGACACCTGGCACACCTTCAGCTTCGCCAACTACTACGACCCGGAGCGCATGCACTTCGGCGTGCTGCGGGTGCTGAACGACGACACCGTGGCCCCGGGCATGGGCTTCAACACCCACCCGCACGAGAACATGGAGATCGTCTCCATTCCCTTGGAGGGCGACCTGGAGCACAAGGACAGCATGGGCAACACGCAGGTGATCCGCCACGGCGACATCCAGGTGATGAGCGCCGGCAGCGGCATCACGCACAGCGAAAAGAACCGGAACCACGACCAACGGACGCGCTTCCTGCAGATCTGGGTGTTCCCCAACAAGCGGAACGTGAAGCCGCGTTACGACCAGCTGACCCTGGACCCGAAGGACCGCGAGGGCCGCTTCCAGCAGGTGCTCTCCCCCGACCCGAACGATGAGGGCGTGTGGGTGCACCAGGACGCCTGGTTCCACCTCGGGAAGTTCCCGGCCGGTGAAAAGGCGAACTACACCGTGAAGCGTCCGGGCAACGGGGTCTATGCCTTCGTGATCGAGGGCTCCGCCACCGTGCAGGGACAGCCCTTGGGCCGCCGGGACGGGCTGGGTGTCTGGGACGTGGAGCAGCTGGACGTCACGTTCGGCCCGGAAGGCGGAGAGCTGTTGTTGATGGACGTACCGATGACCCTTTCCTGATGGAGACGACCACACTTCCGCATACCGACGCCCTCAAGGAGGCCCCGACCACGCACCCCGTGCATCCCCTGGTCCGGCGCCGATGGAGCGCCCGTGCCTTCGGGGAGGCGTCCATCGGCGACGATGAGCTGGCCACCCTGCTGGAGGCCGCGGCCTGGGCCCCCAGCGCCATGAACGAGCAGCCCTGGCGCTTCCGCCATGCCCGGCGGGGTACCCCGGCGTTCGATGCGCTCTGGGACCTGCTGAAGCCGGGCAACCAGCCCTGGACCCGGAACGCGGCCCTGCTCATCGCCATCTCCGGGGTGAAGCACCATGCCCGGAACGAGGCGCCGAACGCCTCCTGGCAGCACGACGTGGGCATGGCCACCGCCAACCTGCTGCTGCAGGCCACCGGGCTGGGCATCCACGGCCACCTGATGGGCGGCTTCGACAAGGAGCGCACCCAGGAACACCTGGGGCTGGACCCGGAACGGGAGGAGGTGGTGACCATCCTCGCCCTCGGCCGCATCACGGACCCGGAAACCTTGGAGGAACCCTTCCGAGGCCGGGAATTGGCCCCGCGTACCCGCAAACCGCTGGACGAGATCGCCTTTCCCCTTTGAACCGAACATGAACCGGTGCCGTCCGGCACCACAACCCAACAACGACCATGGAGACCGCAACGACCACCACGACCAAATGGGCCATCGACCCGGCCCACAGCGAAGTGCAGTTCAAGGTGAAGCACCTGATGATCAGCACCGTGACCGGCAGCTTCAAGCAGTTCGGCGCCGAGGCCGAACTGGAAGGTGACGACCTGACCAACGCCCAGGTGAGCTTCTGGGCGGACACCGCCAGCATCTTCACCAACGACGAGAAGCGCGACGCCCACCTGCGCAGCCCGGACTTCTTCGACAGCGAGCAGTTCCCGAAGCTCACCTTCACCAGCACCCGCATCGAAGGCAGCGGCAGCAATTGGAAGGTCACCGGCGACCTCACCATCAAGGGCGTGACCAAGCCCGTGACGCTGGACGTGGAGTGGAGCGGCCAGGCGAAGGACCCCTGGGGCAACACCAAGGCCGGCCTGAACCTGAGCGGGAAGATCGACCGCAAGGAATGGGGGCTCACCTGGAACGCGGCCCTGGAGACCGGCGGTGTGCTGGTGAGCGACGAAGTGCGCATCCTGTGCGAGGTGCAGCTGGCCCACCAGGCCTGAGGCACCCCGCCTCCGTGGGGAAGGGCTCGGCGCATGCCGGGCCCTTCCTGTTGGTGCCGGCGTGACGCAGGTCACGTTCATTCCGCCATCGGCGGGCCACCTTTCGTTCTCAATACCGAACGAACATGGCCGATACGCACTATCAGGTCCTGATCATCGGCGGAGGCACCGCCGGCATCATGACCGCCGCCCAGTTGAAGCGGAAGAAGCACGACCTCACCATCGGATTGGTGGAGCCCAGCAAGGACCATTGGTACCAGCCCGCCTGGACCCTGGTGGGGGCGGGCACCTTTGACATGGGCGCCACACGCCGGGACGAGGCCGACCAGATCCCCCAAGGGGTGGACTGGGTGCAGGACTACGCGGAGACCTTTCAGCCTGAGAAGGACCAGGTGACCCTGCGCTCGGGGAAGTCGATCACCTACGACCACTTGGTGGTGTGCCCGGGCATCAAGCTGGACATCGACGCCATGCCCGGCCTGCGCGAGGCCTTGGAGACCGATGTGGTGTGCAGCAACTACATCGACCCGGAAAAGACGCTCCGTGTGCTCAAGAACTTCAAGGGGGGCAATGCGGTCTTCACGCAGCCCGCCACCCCGATCAAGTGCGGAGGCGCGCCCCAGAAGGCGGTCTACCTCGCTGATGAGTACCTCCGCAAGAGCGGTGTCCGCGACAAGACCAAGCTCGTGTTCGCCACCCCTGGCTCGGTCATCTTCGGCGTGGAACCTTTCCGCTTCGCCCTGGAGGACGTGGTGCGCAAGAAGCAGATCATCCTCAAGACCTTCTACAAGCCGGTCCGCATCGATCCCGTGCGCAAGGAGATCCACTTCGAATGGAGCAAGCCGGGCGACAACAACTGCGTGATCAACGAGGAGCAGGGCCTCCAGGAGAAGATCGAGGGCCAGAGCACCATCGTGATGCCCTATGACATGCTGCACCTCGCCCCACCCCAGAGCGCGCCGGACTTCGTGCGCAACAGTCCGCTCGCCTATGCGGAGGGCGCGAACAAAGGATGGCTCGAAGTGGACGTGAACACCCTGCAGCACAAGCGCTTCCCCAACATCTTCGGCCTGGGCGATGCGGCCGCCCTGCCCACGGCCAAGACCGGCGCCGCCATCCGCAAGCAGGCCCCGGTGGTGGTGGCCAACATCCTCCATCGCATCCAGAACGGGGCGCTTTCCACCGAGCGCTACGAGGGCTACAGCAGTTGCCCGCTGGTGACCGGCTACGGCAAGATGCTCCTGGCCGAGTTCAAGTACGACAACGTGCGCGACAGCGACCCGTTGCTGAGCAGGTTCTTCGATACCAGCAAGCCGCTCTGGAGCATGTGGGTCCTGAAGAAGTACGTGCTGCCCTGGCTCTACTGGAACCGGATGATGAAGGGGGCGATGTAGCACGCCCCCGCAGAACGCTTCGCACAGGGCGTCCCGAAGGGGCGCCTTGTGCGTTCCGGGGGGCGCTGCACGCCCCTGAACGCTACCTTTGCGCCTCTTTTCCAGCGACTTCAGCAGTATGGACAAGCGTTTTCCCCAGTACGACGAACTGGACCTGCCCAAGGTCGCCGAAGAGGTGTTGGGGCAGTGGGAGGCCGAGGACACCTTCGGGAAGAGCCTGGAGCTGCGCAAGGACGCCCCGCCCTTCGTGTTCTACGAGGGCCCGCCCAGCGCCAATGGGTTGCCGGGCATCCACCACGTGATGGCCCGTGCCATCAAGGACATCTTCTGCCGTTACCAGACCCAAAAGGGGAAACGGGTGGACCGCAAGGCCGGCTGGGACACCCACGGCCTGCCCGTGGAACTGGGCGTGGAGAAGGAGCTCGGCATCACCAAGGACGACATCGGGAAGACCATCTCCATCGCGGACTACAACGCCAGGTGCCGCGAGGCCGTGATGCGCTACACCGACGTGTGGAACGACCTCACGCGGCGCATCGGTTTCTGGCTGGACCTGGAGCACCCGTACGTCACCTACCGGACCAAGTACATCGAGAGCGTGTGGCACCTGCTGAAGCAGCTGTACGACCAGGACCTGCTGTACAAGGGTTTCACCATCCAGCCCTACTCCCCCGCCGCCGGCACGGGCCTCTCCAGCCACGAGCTGAACCAGCCCGGCACCTACAAGGAGGTGAAGGACACCAGCGCCGTGGCCCTGTTCCGGGTGGAGCGCGACGCCGCCTCGGAGTTCCTCTTCCAGGACGCCTTCGGCGAGGTCTTCATCATGGCCTGGACCACCACGCCCTGGACCCTGCCCAGCAACACCGCCCTCACCGTGGGGCCCGCGCTGGACTATGTGCGGGTGCGGACCTTCAACCCCTACACCCACGAGCCCCAGACGGTGGTGCTGGCCAAGGCCCGGCTGAACGCCTACTTCCCCGAAAAGCACTTCGTGGACACGGCCGCCTGGGACGAGGCCGCGGCCGCCTACAAGGGGGACGGCAAGCACATCCCCTGGACCATGGACCAGGAGTTCCTGGGGCACCAGCTGGAGGGCGTCCGCTACGAGCAGTTGCTGAAGTACGGCACCCCCACCGGTGGTGATGCGTTCAAGGTGATCGGTGGCGACTTCGTGACGACGGAGGATGGCACGGGCGTGGTCCACACGGCGCCCAGCTTCGGTGCCGATGACCAACGCGTGGCGCGCCAGCACAACATCGGCTCGCTTACACTCGTGGACCTGCGTGGCCGCTTCACCCCCGAGGTCACCGACTTCGCCGGGGAGCCGGTCAAGGCCGAGTACCTCAGCGCCGACGAGCAGGCCGCCGAAGCGAAGAAGCAGGGGCGCGACAAGTACCTGAGCGTCGACGAACGCATCGCCATCAAGCTGAAGCAGGAGGGCCGGGCCTTCAAGGTGGAGAAGTACGCCCACAACTATCCGCACTGCTGGCGCACGGACAAGCCCGTGCTCTACTACCCGCTGGACAGCTGGTTCGTGCGGGTGACCGCCAGGAAGGACCGGTTGATCGAACTGAACCGGACCATCACCTGGAAACCCGCCAGCACCGGGACCGGCCGCTTCGGCAACTGGCTGGAGAACCTCCAGGACTGGAACCTATCCCGCTCGCGCTACTGGGGCATCCCCCTGCCCATCTGGCGCACGGAGGACGGCAGCGAGGAACTCTGCATCGGCTCGCTGAAGCAGCTGAAGGAGGAGATCGCGAGGTCCGTGGAAGCGGGTTTCATGCAGAACGATCCCTACGCCGCCTTCGACCCGGCGGACATGAGCGATGCCAACTACGACCGGGTGGACCTGCACCGGCCCTTCGTGGACGACATCGTGCTCGTGAGCCCGAGCGGCAAGGCCATGAAACGCGAGACCGACCTGATCGACGTGTGGTTCGACAGCGGCGCGATGCCCTACGCCCAGTGGCACTACCCCTTCGAGAACGAAGGCACGTTCCAGGAGAAGTTCCCGGCGGCCTTCATCGCCGAGGGCGTGGACCAGACCCGCGGGTGGTTCTACACCCTGCACGCCATCGCCACGTTGACGCAGGACTCCGTGGCCTACCGCACCGTGGTGAGCAACGGCCTGGTGCTGGACAAGCACGGGCAGAAGATGAGCAAGCGCCTGGGCAACGCGGTGGACCCCTTCAAGACCCTGGACCAGTACGGTGCCGATGCGGTGCGCTGGTACATGATCGGCAACGCGGCGCCCTGGGACAACCTGAAGTTCGACGAGGAGGGCATCACCGAGGTGCAGCGCAAGTTCTTCCGGGCCCTGTTCAACACCTACGGCTTCTTCGCGCTGTACGCCAACATCGACGGCTTCGACCCGGAGTCCCCGGCCGTGCCCCTGGAGCAGCGCACCGAGATGGACCGTTGGATCCTTTCGCGGTTGAACTCGCTGGTGGCCCAGTGCGATGCCGCCTTCGCGGACTATGAGCCCACCGTGGTGGCCCGTGCCGTGCAGGACTTCGTGGTGGAGGACCTGAGCAACTGGTACGTGCGCCTGAACCGGCGTCGTTTCTGGAAGGGGGAAGCGGGCACCGACAAGACCGCCGCCTTCCAGACCCTGTTCCGCTGCCTGGAGGTGGTGGCCCAGCTCTCCGCACCGATCGCCCCGTTCTATGCCGACCGCCTGTACCGCGACCTGCGGGGCTCGAGCGTGCACCTGAGCGACTGGCCGGAAAGCGACAAGGCCTTGATCGACAAGGAGTTGGAGGCCCGCACCCGACTGGCTCAGCGGCTCACCTCGCTGGTGCTGAGCATCCGCAAGCAGGAGGGTCACCGGGTGCGTCAGCCCCTGCAGAAGGTGCTGGTGCCGGCCCTGGACAGCACGATGCGGGAACGCCTGCTGGCCGTGAAGGAACTGGTGCTCGCCGAGGTGAACGTGAAGGAACTGGAGTTGCTGGACCCCGACCAGACCCGGCTGACCAAGCGCATCAAGCCCGATTTCAAGAAGTTGGGCAAACGGCTGGGCAAGCAGATGAAAGCGGCAGCGGCGGCGATCAGCGGGCTGGACCAGGCGGGCATCGCCCAACTGGAGACCGAAGGCCGGGTGCATTTGGCGCTGGACGGGGAGCCCGTGGAGGTGGCCTTGGACGAGGTGGAGATCACCGCGGAGAACGTGCCCGGGCTCAGCGTGGCCAGCGATGGCGACCTCACCGTGGCGCTGGACATCACCATCACCGAGGAGCTGGCCCGCGAGGGCATCGCCCGGGAGCTGGTGAGCCGGATCCAGGGACTGCGCAAGGACACCGGCCTGGAGGTCACCGACCGGATCGATCTGCACATCCTGCCGAACGGGGATGTCCGGGTGGAGGAGGCCGTGCGTGCCCATGCCCCCCACATCCTGGCCGAGACCCTGGCCTTGACCCCTGAGGACCAGGTACTTGTGACGGAGCCGGTGCCCGCCGGAGGCCCGCTGCACGAGGTGGAACTGGCTGACGGGCTGGCCTGCCGCCTGCAGCTGGTCCCGATCGCAGGCTGAGCGCGGAAAAGCCGTATATTCGCGGACCTTTAAAAGAGCCACGACCATGGCCAAGAAGACCGTCCGCAAGTCCGCCGCCAAGAAGGCCACCAAAAAGGCCCCTGCGAAGAAGGCTGCTGCCAAGAAAGCCGCCCCTTCCGCTGCCAAGAAGTCGGCGGGCAAAGGCAAGAAGGCCCCGGCGAAGAAGGCGGCTTCCAAGAAGGCTTCCGCGAAGAAGCCCACGGCCAAGAAAGCCCCGGTGAAGAAGGCTGCCGCGAAGAAGGTCGCCAAGAAAGCTCCTGCGAAGAAGGCCGCTCCCAAGAAGGTCGCCAAGAAGGCCCCTGCGAAGAAGGCCGCTCCCAAGAAGGTCGCCAAGAAGGCCCCTGCGAAGAAGGCCGCTCCCAAGAAGGCCGCCAAGAAGGCTCCTGTCAAGAAGGCCGCTCCCAAGAAAGTGGCCAAGAAGGCCCCTGTGAAGAAGGCCGCCCCCAAGAAAGTGGCCCAAAAGGCTCCCGTGAAGAAGGCTCCCGTGAAGAAGACCGCCACCAAGCCGGCCGCTCCAAAGGCCGCACCCAAGGCCCCTGCCAAGAAGAGCTCGAAGAAGGCCGCCACCCGCAAGACCGAGGAAAGCGCACCGAAGGCCCCGCTGGTGGTCCAGAAGGCCGCTCCCAAGACCCCGCGCGTGGCCCCGGTCGTGAAGAAGCAGGTCTCCACCCTGGAGGCCGGCAACAAGGACCGCTACTCCGACAAGGAGCTCGGCGAGTTCAAGGAGATCATCCTCAAGAAGCTCGACGAGGCCCGCAACGACTACGAGCTGCTGAAGCAGACGCTGGCCAACACCGACAACAACGGCACGGACGACACCAGCCCCTCCTTCAAGATGATCGAGGACGGCAGTGAGACCATGAGCCGCGAGGAGACCGCCCAGCTCGCCGCCCGCCAGGAGAAGTTCATCAAGCACCTGGAGGACGCCCTGCTGCGCATCCGCAACAAGACCTACGGCATCTGCCGCGTCACCGGCAAGCTGATCAGCAAGGAGCGCCTGCGCCTTGTGCCTCATGCCACCCTGAGCATCGAGGCCAAGCAGCAGATGAACGGCTGACCCTGCAAGCGGCCCACGCACCGTGGACCCCCTTTCTTCCGCCCGGCGCACCGCCACCCTCGGCCTCCGGGGTGCCCTGCTCATCGCCGGCCTCGTGGTGGCCGCCGACCAGGTGCTCAAGGTCTGGGTGAAGCTCACCATGCTCTACGACACGGCCTTCCCGCTGATCCCGGGCTGGGACAAGGCCTACATCCACTTCATCGAGAACCGCGGCATGGCCTTCGGGCTCGAGTTCGGCGGGGAGTGGGGGAAGCTGGCCCTTACCCTGTTCCGCATCGCGGCGGTCTTCGGCATCGGCTGGTACCTGCGCAGCATCACCCGCGAGGGCGCACCCCGCCTGCTGGTGATCAGCGTGGCCCTGGTGCTGGCCGGCGCCCTGGGCAACATCATCGACAGCACCTTCTACGGCCTGCTCTTCAGCCGCAGCACCTTCACCGAGCGGGCGGTGTTCCTCCCCGCCGAGGGCGGCTATGCCTCGCTCTTCCACGGGGCCGTGGTGGACATGTTCTACTTCCCGCTCTACGATGACCGCCTTCCGGAATGGGTGCCCATCTGGGGCGGCCGGCACGTCACCTTCTTCCGCCCGGTGTTCAACATCGCCGATGCGGCGATCACCGTGGGCATCGCCCTGTACATCCTGATGCAGCGGGGAGGCAGGCGGAAGGAGCAAGCGTCGGCAGAGGAGGGCTCCGAAGCGGCCACACCCACGGCGGAAGCGGACCCGGCCACGGACCCGGTCAGCTGACCCCGTTCACCCCACCAGGCCCCGCTCCACCAGCACTTCGGCGATCTGCACGGCGTTGGTGGCTGCCCCCTTGCGCAGGTTGTCGGCCACGATCCAGAGGTTGAGCGTACGCTCCTGGGTCAGGTCGCGGCGCAGGCGGCCCACCAGCACGGCATCGCGGTCGTGCGCGAGGATGGGCATGGGGTAGCTGTTGCCCGCAGGGTCGTCCACCAGCTCCACGCCGGGAGCCTCGGCAAGCAGGCTCCTCACCTCCGCCAGGTCGTATTCCTTGTCGAACTCCACGTTCACCGCCTCGCTGTGCCCGCCGGTCACCGGTACGCGTACCGCCGTAGCCGTGACGCGGATGACCGGGTCCAGGATCTTGCGGGTCTCGTTCGCCAGCTTCAGTTCCTCCTTGGTGTAGCCATCCTCCGAAAAGGCGTCGCAGGCGGGTATCACGTTGCGGTCGATCGGATGCGGGTAGGCCTTATCGCCTTGCACCCCCTGGCGCTCGTCCTCCAGCTGCTGAACGGCCTTCATGCCCGTACCGGACACGGCCTGGTAGGTGCTGACCACGACGCGTTGCACGCCATAGGCCCGATGCAGCGGCGCCAACGCCATCACCAGTTGGATGGTGCTGCAGTTCGGGTTCGCGACGATGCGTTGGTGCCCGGCAAGGGCGTCCGCATTGATCTCCGGCACCACGAGCGGCACGTTCGGGTCCATGCGCCAGGCACTGCTGTTGTCGATCACCGTGCATCCCGCCTCCGCGAAGCGCGGCGCCCATTCCAGCGAAGTGCCACCACCGGCACTGAACAGCGCGATATCGGGCCGCGCGGCCACGGCCTCCTCCATACCGATCACGGGCACGTCCTTCCCGCGGAAGTGCACGGTGCTACCCACGCTGCGTGCGCTGGCCACCGGCAGCAGTTCCCGCACCGGGAAACCGCGTTCCTCCAGCACCTTCAGCATGACCCCACCGACCAGCCCGGTGGCCCCGACCACAGCGACCTTCATGACGAATGCTTAACGTTCAGCAGGTGCCGAAAGTACTACCTTGCCCTGCTCCCGTACCGCCATGCGCAAGGCCTTGTCCACACCGGTCCTCCTGCTCGCAGGGTTGGCCCTTTCGGGTGCCCTCAACGCCCAGGTGAGCGACGACTTCAGCGATGGCGACTTCACGGCGGACCCGGCGTGGAGCGGCGACGATGCGCTCTTCACCGTGGATGCCGGGCAACTGCGCAGCAACAGCCCCGGCGCGGCCAACTACCAGCTGAGCACGCCCAGCACCCAGGCCGCGGAAGCCCAATGGGAACTGTTCGTGGACCTCAAGTTCAGCACCAGCGGCGCGAACTACGTGGACGTGTACCTGATGAGCGACAACGCCGACCTGGCCAGCGGCGTGAACGGCTACTACGTGCGCATGGGCGGAACGCAGGACCGCCTGGAACTCTTCCGCAGCAACGGCGGAACGGCGACCTCGTTGATCGTCTCCCCGGACGGCATCGTGAACAGCAGCAGTGACAACCCCTTCCGCATCCGGGTGAAGCGCGATGTGAACGACCTGTGGACGCTGGACTACGATGACGGCGCCACTGGCACCTACCTCACAGCCGGTACGGCCACCGATGCCACGCACGGCAGCAGCACCCACTTCGGCATCCGCATCGAGCAGAGCAGTGCCGCCGGTCCCATCAACAACCACTTCTTCGATGACATCCTGGTGGGGGCCATTCCCGTGGACCTGACCCCACCGCAGGTGGTGAGCGTCACCGCCATTTCCGATGTGCTTGTGGACGTGCTCTTCGACGAACCGCTGGACCCGGCCACGGCAGGCGACGCGAACAACTACGACATCCAGCCCTTCATCGGGGTGAACACGGCCGTGCTGGACGGTACGGACCCCGCGCTGGTCCACCTGACGCCCACCTTGGCCCTCACGAGCGGGAACACCTACGACCTGCTGGTGAGCGGCGTGGAGGACCTGGCCGGGAACGTCCTGCCCGCGGGCGCACCGATCCCCTTCAGCTACTTCGTGCCGGATGTGGCGCAGTTCCGCGATGTCACGATCAACGAGCTGATGGCCGACCCCACCCCGGTGGTGGGAATGCCGGAGGCCGAGTTCATCGAGCTGCACAACGCCACCCCGGACAGGTTCTTCGAGCTCGGGGGCTGGACGATCTCCGATGGCGGTACACCGGCCGCACTGCCCGCGGCTACGTTGGGTCCCGGGGAGTTCGTGCTCCTGACCACGGTCGCGGACGCGCCGCTCTTCACCGGCTTCGGCACCGTGCTGGCCGTGCCCGGCTTTCCCGCACTGAACAACAGCGGCGACCCTCTGGTGCTCACCGACGACAACGGCACCACCATCGATGCGGTGACCTACGACCTGAGCTGGTACAACGATGCCGTGAAGGACGACGGCGGCTGGACGCTGGAACAGATCGACCCCACCACCCCGTGCAGCGGCGCGGCCAACTGGACCGCCAGCAACGCCGGCGCCGGAGGCACGCCAGGTGCGCAGAACAGCGTGTACGCCATCGTGCCGGACAACGACCCGCCCGTGCTGATCAGCGTGCAGGTGAACGGCCCTTCCCAGGTCGTGCTCGTCTTCAACGAAGCGCTGGACACCGATGGGATCGGCACCGCAGGCTACACGATCGACCCCTTCCTGGACGTGGCCCAGGCCGTCCCGGGGCCGGAGGCGAACACCGTGGTCCTCGACCTCAACGACCCGCTGGTGGTGGGCGAGGTGTACACCGTGACCGTGACCGGGCTGACGGACTGCCCCGGCAACCCGATCGGCGGGGACAACAGCGCCGTGTTCGGCCTGCCCGAAGCGGTCCTGCCCGGCGACCTGGTGATCAATGAGGTGCTCTACGACCCGCGGGTGGGCGGCAGCGACTTCGTGGAACTGTACAACCGCAGCGGCAAGGTGCTGGGGCTGGCCGGCCTGCGCATGGCGAACGAGGAGGATGGCCAGATCGCGAACCCGATCGTGATCACCCAGGCCAGTGTGCTGTTGTTGCCCGGCGAGTACATCCTGCTGACCGAGGACCCCGCGAACATCGCGACGGAGTATCCGCAGGGCCGCACCGACCGCTTCCTGCTCTGCGACCTGCCCGGCTACAACAACGGCGAAGGCACCGTGGTGCTGCAGGACCCGCAGGGCAACATGCTGGACCTGTTCCGCTACACGGACGACCTGCACTTCCCGCTGATCAACGAGACCGAGGGCGTGAGCCTGGAGCGCGTGGACCCGGCACGATCCAGCGACGAGCCCACCAACTGGCACAGCGCCGCCGAGACCGCCGGTTGGGCCACACCCGGCTTCCTGAACTCGCAGTTCAGCGAGGCCCCCGAGCCCAGCGGCGAAATGACGATCGAACCGGCCATCTTCAGTCCGGACAACGACGGGTACCAGGACCTGCTCACCATCCGCTACCGCTTCAACGAGCCCGGCTTCGTGGGCACGCTCGGCATTTATGACCTGGCCGGCCGCGAAGTGCGCCGGTTGATGGAGAACACCCTGCTGGGCGCCGACGGCGCGGTGAGCTGGGACGGTGTGATGGAGGGCGGCGAGAAGGCCCGTGTGGGGCCCTACGTGGTGGTCTTCGAGGCCTACGACCTGGCCGGCAACGTGGAGAAGTACCGCGGCACGGTGACGTTGGCGCACCGCTTCGAATGAGGTCCGAGCACTACATCGGCGGCCAGTGGTCCTCCGCCGGCGACGGCACCTTCAACAGCGTGCACGATCCCTATTCCGGCGAAGCGCTTGCGAGCGTGCCTCAAGCCACGGCCGCCCAGATGGACCAGGCCATTGCAGCAGCGCATGGTGCCAGGGCCGAGCTGGCCGCACTTCCTGCGGAAGAGCGTGCGGACCGACTGGAACGACTGGCCGAAGCGATCGCCGAACGCCACGAGGACCTGGCCCAGCTGATCCGCCGGGAGGCCGGCAAACCCATCGCGTATGCCCGCACGGAAGTGTCGCGCGGGATCACCACCGTGAAGCTGGCGGCGGCCGAAGCACGGCGGCTGAAGGACGAGGTCATCGACGTGGACTACGATGCCGGCAAGGGACGAACGGCCATCGTGCGCCGGATGCCGGTGGGACCGGTGGCCGCGATCACGCCCTTCAACTTCCCGTTGAACCTGGTGCTGCACAAGGTGGCCCCGGCGCTCGCCATGGGCTGTCCCGTGGTGTTGAAGCCCGCCCCCCAGGCCCCGCTCACCGCCCTGGCCCTGGCGGAACTCATCGACACCCTGGACCTCCCTCCGGGCTCCTTCAACGTGGTGGTCTGTGGCAACGAGGTGGCCGAACGGCTCGTGACCGACGCGCGCATGGCCATGCTCAGCTTCACCGGCAGCGACAAGGTCGGTTGGAAGCTGAAGTCGATCTCCGGAAAGAAGAAGGTGGCCCTGGAGCTGGGCGGCAACGCTGCGGTGATCGTGGACGAGGGCTCGGACCTGTCCGCCACTGCCAAGTCCGTGGCCTACGGCGCCTACCTCTATGCCGGCCAGATCTGCATCAGCACCCAGCGCATATACGCGGTGGACGCGGTGTTCGAGGCCTTCCGTGAGCGGCTGGTGGAGGAGGTCGGAAGGGTCGTGAGCGGAGACCCCGCGAAGGATGATGTCGTGAACGGACCATTGATCGACGACCACCATTTCGCGCGCATCGGGACCTGGGTAAGTGAAGCGCAGGAGGCAGGGGCCGAGGTGCTTTGCGGCGGACGGCCGCTCGATGCGGACCATCGCCTTTATTCACCCACCCTGCTCACCGGCACGGACCCGTCCATGAAGGTGAACGGCGAAGAGGTCTTCGGGCCGGTCGCCGTGCTGGAGCGTGCAACGGACCTCAACGAGGCCATCCGGCTGGTGAACGATTCGCGCTACGGACTTCAGGCAGGTGTCTTCACCCCGAACGAGGCCCATGTACGGCAGGCCTTTGCCGAGCTTCAGGTGGGCGGCGTGATCATCAACGGCGTGCCCGGCTTCCGTGTGGACGGCATGCCCTATGGTGGCGTGAAGGACAGCGGGCTGGGGCGCGAGGGGCCGCGCTACGCGATGCACGAGATGAGCGAGCCGAGGGTGTTGATCTACTGATCCTTCACCCGCTCCTCCAGGCCTTCCACGCGTTCCACCAACCGCTCCAGGTTCCGGAAGTGGATATAGCTCTTGCGGTACTTCTGCACCTCGAAGGCGGGCGAACCCATGTAGGTCTCTCCGGCCCGGGTGTTCTTGCTGATGCCGCTCTGTGCGGCCACGATGGTGCCATCGGCGATCTTCAAATGACCGATGATGCCCACCTGCCCGCTGAACATGCAGTTCTTTCCGATCCTGGTGCTGCCGGCCACCACACCACCCGCCGCGTAGTAGGTGTTCTCGCCCACCTCCACGTTGTGCGCGATGTGGATCAGGTTGTCGAACTTGACCCCCTTGCGCAGGATGGTGCTGCCCAAGGTGGCCCGGTCGATGGCGCAGTTGGCACCGATCTCCACGCCGTCCTCGATCACCACGTTGCCGATCTGCGGGACCTTTTCCGCGGCGTCCGGCCCCGTGGCGAACCGGAAGCCGTCGCTGCCGATCACCGTGCCGCTGTGGATGATGCAGTCGGCCCCCACCACGCAGTCCGAGTAGATCGTCACGTTGGCGAAGACCGTGGTGTTGTCGCCGATGGTCACGTTGTCGCCGATGTAGGCGTGGGGGTAGACCTTCACATTGTGGCCCAGCTTGGCGTTGGCGCCGATGTAGGCCAGCGCGCCGATGTAGCAGTTGTCGCCGTAGGTGGCGCCCGGTTCGATCACCGCCTGCGGTGCAACGCCCTTCTTGTCCAGCTTGATCGTGTTGTATAGGGCCAGCACCTTGGCGAAGGCAGCCTGCGCATCGGGCACGCGCACCAGGGTGGTCTTCACCGGGGCCGTGAGCTCGAAGGCGGTTCCGATGATCACCACGCTGGCGGTGGTGTCGTACACGTACTGCGTGTAGGCCGGGTTGGCGAGGAAGGACAGGGACCCTTCACCACCCTCCTCGATCTTGGAGAGCCGGCCTACCGTGGCGTTGGGGTCGCCTTCCACGGTGCCTTGAAGGAGCTCGGCGATCTGTGCGGCGGTGAATTGCATGGGGGAGCGTTCTGAATGGAGCGCCAAGGTAGCAGCGAGGTCGTTCGCCGCGCCGCATCCCTCTGCGTGGTGATGCCGAACTTCGCCTCACCGCCGGCGCCCTCGCATCGGCGAGCACCGCATGTCCATCGACGTCCGCGAGAAAGTCCGCCTGCTGCCACACACACCGGGCGTGTACCAGTTCCTCGATGCCGACGGGAAGATCCTCTACGTGGGCAAGGCCAAGGACCTGCGCCACCGCGTGGGCAGCTACTTCGCCAAGCACCACCCGGACGGAAAGACGCGCATGCTGGTGAAGCGCATCGCCGACCTGCGCGTGATCGTGGTGCCCACCGAGTTCGAGGCGCTGCTGCTGGAGAACTCCCTGATCAAGGAGCACCAGCCACGTTACAACATCAACCTGCGCGACGACAAGAGCTTCCCCTTCATCCGCATCCGCAACGAACGCTTCCCCCGGGTGGAAGGCATGCGCAACCCGGAGGACGACGGCAGCGAATACTACGGCCCCTATGCCAGCGTGCGCACCATGAAGACCGTGCTGCAGCTCGTGCACAAACTGTACAAACTGCGCACCTGCAACTACGACCTCAGCGCGAAGCACATCGAGGCAGGCAAGTACAAGCGGTGCCTGGAGTACCACATCGGCAACTGCAAGGCACCCTGCGAAGGGCTGCAGACCGAGGCGGAGTACGACCGGAACATCCAGCTGGTGCGTGAGATCGTGAAGGGACGCGTAACGGGCGTGATCCGCCTGTTGAAGGAACGCATGCAGGTGCATGCCGAGCAGCTCGAGTTCGAGGAGGCCGCCGAGCTGAAGGAGAAGATCGCGCGCCTGGAGCACTACCGGGCCAAGAGCATCGTGGTGAACCCGGACATCGGCGACGTGGACATCTTCGGCCTGGCCGGCGACACCGGCAGCACCTACGTCAATTACATGCGGGTGATCGACGGGGCCGTGGTGCATGGCATCACCATCGAACTGAAACGCCGCATCGCCACCAGCGACGCCGAGGTGCTCCAGCTGGCCATCGCCGAACTGCGGCAGCGATACCACAGCACCGCACCGGAGGCCATCGTGCCCTTCGACCCGGAGATCGAGGTGCCCGGCCTGCGCTTCACCATTCCCCAGCGGGGCGACAAGAAGCAGTTGCTGGAGCTCTCCGAACGCAACGCGCGTTACTTCATGCTGGACAAGCAGAAACAGGAGAAGCTCACCGACCCGGAGGGGGCCACCGAGCGTGTCCTGCAGCAATTGAAGGAGGACCTGCGGTTGAGCGAGCTGCCCCGCCACATCGAGTGCTTCGACAACAGCAATACGCAGGGCACCGACCCCGTGAGCGCCTGTGTGGTGTTCAAGGACGCCAAGCCCAGCCGCAAGGACTACCGGCACTTCAACATCCGCACGGTGGAGGGACCGGACGACTTCGCCAGCATGGAGGAGGCCGTGGAACGTCGTTACAGCCGTCTGGTCACCGAAGGTTCGGAGCTGCCCCAGCTGATCGTGATCGATGGCGGAAAAGGCCAGTTGAGCGCAGCGGTCAAGGCCTTGGACCGGTTGGGGCTGCGCGGGAAGATCGCCGTGGTGGGCATCGCCAAGAAACTGGAGGAGCTCTACTTCCCGGACGACCCCGTTCCCCTGCACATCGACAAGCGCAGCAGCAGCCTGAAGGTGATCCAGCACCTGCGCAACGAGGCGCATCGGTTCGGCATCACCCATCATCGCGGGCGCCGCAGCAAGCGGGTGGTGCGCACCGCGCTGGAGGACATCCCCGGGATCGGGCCAGGCACCGCTCGCAAACTCCTGACCCGCTTCGGGTCCATCCAGGGCATCAAGGACGCCCTTCCGGAGGACGTATCCGCGGCCATCGGAGCGAAAAAGGCCGATGTGGTGTTGAAGGCCCTGGCGGCCGGAACCTGATCTTCGCCCCATGCGTGCCCTGGCCCTCCCACTGCTGCTGATCGGCTTCCTGTCCGCCCAGGCCCAGGAGGATTGGGATTGGTGGAACGAGACCCACCAGTGGGACGGGGTCACCCATTGGTGGCGTTACCTCACGCCATCGGCCTACTACCTCGGGCCCAACGCCCTTCCCGTTCCCTCGCTGATGAACGGGGAGCTCGATGACGAAGTGCGCCTTTCACTAGGTGCCGAAGGGCATTTCAGCAGTGGCGATGACACCCAGGACCTGATGACCGGCCTCCATGCCCCGTTCGCTGGTGGCCGCGTGGCCCTGCAGCTGGATTGGATGGCGCTGGAACACTACACGATGGACACCGTTACGCGCGACGAACGCGCGGCCAGGGACCGCGATGGCACCGGTGTGAGCACCGGCGACCTGTACGTGGCCACGCTGGTGCAGCTGGTCCAGGAGAACGACGACCACGGTGGCCTGCTGCTGCGCATCCGGCTGAAGACCGCCAGCGGCAACAACCTTGCCGGCGCACGTCATTCGGAGACCCCGGGCTACTCCTTCGACCTCTCCTGGGGGCGCTGGCTGAAGGCGGGTTCCGGGTGGCTGAAGCGCTGGCGGCCTCATGCCATGGCCGGCTTCCTGGTCTACCAGACCAACCGGGACGATTTCTACCAGAACGACTGCCTGCTATTCGGGGCGGGTGTGCTTGGCGACCATGGCGGCCTGCGCAGTGAAGTGGGCGTGGCGGGCTACCTGGGGTACCTGGACCTCCGCGACCGTCCCATCGTGCTGCGGGCGGCGCTCACCACCCACCGACCCGGAAAGCTGGAGCATCGCCTGGGCGTGCAGGCACCGGTGCAGGACTGGCGCTACCTGAGCGTGGCCTATACCCTGCGGGTGTACCTGGGCGGCCCCCTGTGGAGTGGCCGGGATACCCGTTGATCGCCCGGCCGCCGTACTTTTTCGGCATGGAGCCCTGCCCCAACTGCGGAGCATCGTTCGCCACACCGTTCTGTCACGCCTGCGGGCAGAAGCGTGTGAAGCCCGGGATCCGGCTTGGCGAGGTGCTGGGCGACTTCGTCAGTGGCCTGTTCAACGTGGACGCTCCCCTGCCGCGGACGCTGTACACTTTCTTCAAGGGGCCCGGTCGATTGACCCGCCTGTTCGTGGCCGGCCGCCGCAAGGCCTTCACACCACCCGTGCGGTATTTCCTCATGGGCGTCGGCTTCTATTACCTCATGCGGTTCATCCTGGGTTGGGACCCCGTGGATGCGGCGATGCATTTGTCCGGGCAGCAGGAGCTTCCGGACACGCCCGCACTCCGGGTGAACCACTGGATGAGCCGCAACGTGAACCTGCTGCTGCCGATCATGATGATCATGCTGACCTCGGCCGACCGGCTCTTCTTCCTGCGCACGGAGCTCAGCTGGTCGGAGCGCCTGGTGCACTACCTCTTCGCCACCGGCACCTACCTGATCTGTTCCACCCTGCTGATCCCGTTGTACACGCACTGGCCGGGCCTTCAGTTGTTGGGCTTCCTGGTGATCTTCGGCATCCTGATCGGGGCCGCGATCTCCCTGCATCGCCGGACGGTCTGGAACATCCTGAAGGCCGTGGTGATGGTGCCAGCGACCTTCCTGCTCTACGTGCTCCTGTGCACCGTGCTGGTCGCCCTGTTCCTGGGCCTGCCCATCGAGGAAGTGCTCGTGCGAGGTCCGCGATGAAGCCGTGCGTCTCGGTCCTGCTTCCCTATCGCGAGGCCGGTCCCTGGCTGGACCGTGCGATCGCGAGCATCCAGACACAGACCTTCAAGGACTGGGAGCTGCTCCTGATCGATAACGCGAGCACGGACGGAGGGCCTGCCATCGCCCGGGAATGGTCGGTACGCGACCCACGCATCCGGCTCCTGCACGAACCCGGCCCGGGCATCGCCCATGCGTTGAACACCGGGCTCCTGAACGCAGGAGGCGACCTGATCGCCCGCATGGACGCCGACGACGAATGCCGTCCCGAACGCCTGCAACGCCAGGTCGCTTTCATGAACGCACACCCGGAGGTCGGTGTGCTGGGGACCCGGACCCATTTCGTTTCCACCGTGGCACGACACAGCGGCATGCAGTGGTTCGTGGACTGGCAGAACGCGATCCTGAGCCCGCACGATCACTACGTGAAGCGCTTCGTGGACGCTCCGGTGGCCCACCCGACGGTGCTGTTCCGGCGGGAACTGGTGGACCGGCATGGCGCCTATGACACCGGTCCGCTGCCCGAGGACCACGAACTATGGCTGCGTTGGATGGATGCGGGGGTGCGCTTTGCCAAGCTGCCCGAGGAACTGCTCACCTGGCACGACCACGCCGGCCGCCTCAGCCGCACGCATCCGAACTACAGCACGGACGCCTTCTTCACCACCAAGGCCAGGTGGTTGGCCAAGTGGTTGAAGCGGACCTTGAACGGCCGCCCGGTGATCGTGGCCGGCACGAGCACCCTTTGTCGCGACCGGGCGGCGAAGCTGGAGGCGGAAGGGATCCCGATCGGCGCCTTCACCGATGTGAGGCCGCGTGAAGTGCCGGGCCATGCCTTCCTGCCACACGACCGACTTCCTCCGCGTGGTGAGGCGTGCATCGTGTCGTTCATCAGCCAGCGAGGCACCGGCGACCGGATCGCGGAATTCCTGAGCGGTATCGGGCTGGTGGAAGGTGAGGACTTCCTGCTCGCCGGTTAGGCCAGCGTGACGGTCGTCACGTTCCGGTAGGGCTTTCCGGTACCATTTTCGCGGCAATTCCCGAGACCCCATGAACCGATCATCGATCCTGCTCGCCACGGCCCTGTTGGTCCACGCTCACGTGAACGCCCAGGCCTTGGGTGGGCGCACCGTGTACCTGGAGGAAGTGACGCTGCCCGGCATGCCGGGTGTGCAGTCCTTCGCCTGGGCACAGCACAACGGCGAATGGCTCATCCTCGGTGGCCGCACGGACGGGCTGCACCAGCGCCAGCCCTTCGCCTCCTTCCTGGCGGCGGACAACAACACCACGGCCTATGTGGTGGATCCCGTGGGCCTGCAGGTCTGGAGCACGTCGATCACCTCGCTTCCCGCCGCCCTGGTGGAACAGCTGCAATGCACGAACATGGAGTACGTGCAGCGGGACACCACCCTCTACGTGATCGGTGGTTACGGCTATGCCGCTTCCCTGCTCGACCACACCACGCACGACCGGCTGACGGCGATCGATGTGCCCGGTGCGATCCAGGCGATCAAGAACGGGCAACCGCTCGGTCCGCATTTCCGCTCCCTGGCCGACCCCCGCATGGAGGTGACCGGGGGTTACCTCGGGTTGGAGGGCGACCATTTCCACCTGGTGGGCGGCCAGCGCTTCGAGGGCCGTTACAACCCGATGGGGCCCAACCACGGCCCGGGCTTCGTGCAGGAGTACACCAACGCCATCCGCCGCTTCCGGATCGAGGATGATGGCGTGAACCTGACCATCGCGGACTACCAGGAAGTGATCGATACCGTGAACCTGCACCGGCGCGATTACAACCTGGTACCGCAGGTGTTCCCCAACGGGACCACGGGCTTCACCGCGTTCACCGGCGTGTTCCAATACGGGCAGGACCTGCCTTGGCTGAACACCGTGGACATCCAGGGCACGAGCTACACCGTGGTGCCGGACTTCGAGCAGTTGCTGAACCAATACCATACGGCGCACATGGCGCTGTACGACAGTCTGGCGAACGTGATGAGCACCGTGTTCTTCGGGGGCATCGGGCGCTACTACTTCGACGGCAACGGCACGCTATGGGACGACCCCAACGTGCCCTTCGTGAACACGATCAGCCTGGTGGAGCGGGATGCGAACGGGGTCATGCAGGAACTCGCGATCGGCGAGATGCCTGCGCTCCTGGGCGCCAGCGCCGAGTTCATTCCCTGGCCTGCCGCACCACAGCGCATCAACGGCATGCTGAAGCTGGACCAGATGACCGCCGACACCGTGCTGGTGGGGCACATCATGGGTGGCATCGAGAGCAGCGCGGCGAACATCTTCTTCATCAACACCGGCACCCAGAGCGATGCCTCCACGCGGCTGTTCCGGGTGTACCTGGTGAGCGGACCCACCGGCATCGCCGAGCAGGAGACAGGTGGCGAGTTGCTGCGTGTGAACGGCGCCCCCGGCTCCGATGCCGTGCGGGTGACCCTGGAGCTTCCCGCCGCCGACACCGGCGAACTCAGGCTGCTGGACGGATCGGGCCGGCTGGTGCGCACCTTGGTGAAGGCCCGTATCCCCGCCGGGCAGCAGACCTACCACGTGGACCTGTCCGATCTCGCCCCGGGCACCTACCTGGTGGAGTACCGGTCGGAGGAGCGCCACGCGACGGTGCGCTTTGTCCGATAAGCCCTGCGAACACCGGACTTCGGCAGCCGTTACCTTGGTCGGGATGGCGGAACGCACGCACCTGACCGACCGGCTGGAGGCCCTGCGGAACCATTTCCGATCGGGCGCCACCCGTCCCTACGCCGCCCGCCGCGAGGCCTTGAAGCGCCTCAAGCGGGCCCTACTGGACCACGAGGAGCCCCTGCTGGAAGCGCTCCACCAGGACCTGCGCAAGCCGCGCTTCGAGGGCTACCTGGCGGACGTGGGCCTGGTACACAGTGAGCTGGACCATACGCTGGCGCACCTGCAGGAATGGATGCGTCCCGAGCGGCCCGGCACCCCGTTGTCCCTGCAGGTATCGCACAGCGAAGTGCGGGCGGAGCCCTTGGGCGTGGTGTTGATCATCGCCCCGTGGAACTATCCCGCACAGTTGGTGCTGAACCCCCTGATCGGAGCGATCGCCGCCGGGAACTGCGCGGTTGTGAAACCCAGCGAACAGACGCCGCATACGGCCACCGTGCTGGAACGCCTGCTGAACGAGGCCCTGCCCGATCAGGTGCTCGTGGTGCAGGGCCCGGGCCGTGACATGGGCCCGGCGCTGATCGAGCCCTTCCGTTTCGATCACATCTTCTTCACCGGCAGTCCCGGCGTGGGCCGGCAGGTCATGGCCCTGGCCGCGCCGCACCTGACCCCGGTGACCCTGGAGCTCGGTGGCAAGAGCCCGGCCATCGTGGACCGCAAGGTGTCCCTGGACCGCGCCGCCCAGCGGATCGCCTGGAGCAAGACCTTCAACGCCGGCCAGACCTGCATCGCCACCGACCATGCCTTGGTGCATGAGGACGTGCTCGATCCCTTCCTGGCTGCCGTGAAGAAGCACCTCCATCGCTTCTTCGGCGACGACCCGCAGCAGAGCCCCCACTACGCCCGGCTGGTGAACGAACGGCGGTTCCGAACCGTGCAGGGCTACCTGGGCGAGGGCACTGTGGTGCATGGCGGAAAACATGATGCGGCCGACCGCTACATCGCCCCCACCGTGCTCATTGACGTGCCGGATGATGCGGCCTGCCTGCAAGAGGAGATCTTCGGTCCCGTGCTTCCGGTGATCCCCTGGCGCGAACGGGAGGAGGTGCTGGCGTTCGTGGAGCGGAATCCCTTCCCCCTGGCCACCTACGTGTTCAGCGATGACCGGCACACCCGGCGGTTCTTCACCGAGCGCATCGCCTTCGGCGGGGGCTGCACCAACCACGCCATGCTGCAGTTCGGGAACGCGGACATGCCCTTCGGCGGGGTGGGCACCAGCGGCATGGGGCGCTACCACGGCAGGGCCAGCTTCGACCTGTTCTCGCACCACAAGGGCCTGGTCCACGCCAGCACGCTGGTGGAACCGGGGCTGCAGTTCCCGCCCTACACACGCTTCAAGGAGCGCCTGCTGCGCTGGGTGCTGGGCTGATCAGCCGGCCACCACCCGCTCCGCCCGCTTCGGACGCAGCCGGTCGCGCACCACGGCGAGGTGGGCCTCCTCGCACTCCAGGGTGGCGATGCAGCGCCGCGGCATGGCGGTGGTCCAGTGCCGGTGACCGGTGATGCCTTCCCGTGCGCAGAACTCCTCCAGGTGCTTCCGGAAATGGTCCGCCGTGGCGGGAGCGTCCGGCCCGAAGAAGTCCCAATGGAAACGGAGCAGTCCCACGATCAGGCGAGCTTCTCGCTCAGCAGGTGCATCTCCACCACGGGCGAGATGCGCTCGTAGAGGATGCGGTAGGTGGCCTCGGTGATGGGCATGTCCACCTGCACGCGCTGGTTGATCTCGTGCACGCACTTCACGGCGTAGTAGCCTTCGGCCACCATGTTCATCTCCAGCTGCGCGGCCCGCACGCTGTAGCCCTTGCCCACCATGGTGCCGAACTCGCGATTGCGGCTGAAGGTGCTGTAGGCGGTCACGAGCAGGTCGCCCAGGTAGGCCGGTTCGTTGATGTCGCGCTGGATGGGATGCACCGCGTCCACGAAGCGTTCGATCTCCTGGATGGCGCGGCTCACCAGCACGGCGCGGAAGTTGTCCCCATAACGCAACCCCACGCTGATGCCCGCCGCCACCGCGACCACGTTCTTCAGGATGGCCGCGTACTCGGTGCCGTAGATGTCGTCGCTGAGGGTGGTCTTCATGAAGCGCCCGTTCAGCGCATCGCCCATGGCCTTCGCCTTGCCGATGTCCTGGCAGGCGATGGTCAGGTAGCTCAGGCGCTCCATGGCCACCTCCTCGGCATGGCAGGGTCCGCAGATCACCCCGAAGTCGGTCTCGCGCACCCCGTGGTGCTCGAACAGGAACTCGCCCACGATCTGGTTGGTCTCTGGCACGATGCCCTTCACCGCGCTGAAGATGGTCTTCCCCTGCAAGGCGCCCTTCGGCAGCGTATCGAAGGCCGCCTTCAGGAAGGCCGAGGGCACGGCGACCACCAGCACATCGGCCGCGTCCACGACGGCGGTGAGGTCGGTGCGCATGTCCAACCGCTCCGCGTCCAGCTGCGCCGCGCTGATGTAGTTCGGGTTGTGGCCGTACTTCCGCACATGCTCGATGATGTCCGCATTGCGCACCCACCAGCCCACCCGTTCGGCGTTGGCCGAAAGCAGCTTCATGAGCGCCGTGCCCCAGGAGCCGGCCCCGATGACGGCGATGTGTGTCCCTTCCATCAGAACGTGACCTCGGACTCGACCTCCTCCCCTCCGCGCAACACCACCACGGTGGTGGTCTGCCCCTTCTGGAAGAGGCTGAGCGCCTTCATGTAGCCCATCATGTCGTTCACCTCCACCTGGCCCATGCGCACCACGACGTCGCCCGGCTTCAACCCGGCCTGGCTCGCGGGTTTGCCCTCGGTGATGCCATCGATCCGCATGCCCTTGCCGTCGTACATGTAGTCGGGCACCACGCCCAGCGTCACGGTGAAGCGCGGCGTGGCGGCGGTGTCCTCCTTGGTCTTGGTGAAGGCCAGCTTGCCATTGTCGGACAGGTCGGTGACCAGGCTCTCGATGAAGCGCGCCACCTCGAGCATGCCTGCGTAGTTGAGCTTCTCGGCATCATCGCCGGGCTTGTGGTAGTCCTCGTGCGTGCCGGTGAAGAAGTGGATGGCGGGCACGTCCACCATGTAGAACGCGCTGTGGTCGCTGGGACCGATGCCGCTCTCGGTGGTGCGCAGGTCCATGCCGCCCACGGTCACATGCTCGAGCTCCTTCCAGGCGGGCGAGGTGCCCACCCCGTTCACCGCCAGGGTGTGCGCACTGTCCAACCGGCCCACCATGTCCAGGTTGATCATGTAGTTGAGCTGCGCGATGGGCACCGTCGGATGTTTGGTCCAATAGTTCGATCCGTACAGGCCCTTCTCCTCGCCGCTGAAGGCGATGAACAGGTAGTCATTGGCGCGCGCCTCGTCCATGTCGGCCAGGTCGCGGGCCAGCTGCAACATCACGGCCACGCCGCTGGCGTTGTCGTCGGCCCCGTTGTGGATGGCCTTCTCGCCGCGGTGCAGGCTGCCGTCGGACCCGTAGCCCAGGTGGTCGTAGTGCGCGCCGATCACCACCACATGCTCCCGGCCGTTGTCCAGCATGCCCACCAGGTTGTAGCCCGTCAGCTGCGGGCGCTCCACCTCCACGGCCAGTGCGCAGGGATTGCCGTCCACCACCAGCTTCTCGTAGCGGTCGCCCTTCAGGAAGATGGCGGGGACCGACCCGGCATTGATCGCGTCCGAGAAGCGCAGGGAGGGGTCCTCCGCCGTGGGGTCGTCGTTGTAGAAAAGCACCGCCACCGCGCCCCGTTCGGTGGCCTGGTCGGCACGGGTGCGCAGGTCGTGGTAGGCCAGGTACTTGCTGTGCGGATGGATGCCGTCGGGCGAGCTGATGGAGAGCGCCGCCACCTTGCCGGTCAGGTCCAGGTCGGCGTAGTCGTCGTACCCCAGGTCCGGGGCGTGGATGCCGTACCCGCATTTCAGCACCGTGCCACGCACTTCGCCGGAGGCGGAGAACGGCAGCGGCGACCAATCGTTGTCCAGCTTCAATTTCTTCCGGCCCAGCTGCAGGGCATTGGCCTCGCCCAGCTTCGGCACGCCCGCGAAGGGAAAGGCCTGCCGGTAGGTGGCGCTGTCGCCATAGGGCATCAGTCCGATGTTCCCGAACTTCTGGGCGATGTACTCGGCGGCCAGGCGCTCACCCGCCGTACCTGCTTCGCGGCCCTCCAGCCGGTCGCTGGCCAGGTACTGCACGTCGTACTTCATCTGGTCCACCGCGTCGGCATCGGACAGCCGTTGGGCCTCGAGCACGAGAGGTGCCACGATGACGGCCAGGAGGAAAAGAGGGCTTCTCATGGGACCCGCGAAGTTAACCGGTGGCATACGCCGGGCGGCCGTGGCGCGTTCTTTGCGGGAAGTCCTGACCGACACATGACCATGAAGAAGCTCCTGATCGCCTTTGCCGGCCTGCTCGCCTTCCTCTACCTGGTGAACCCCACCATGGGCCTGTTCGAGTTCCTGCCGGACAACCTGCCGCTGGTGGGCAATGTGGACGAGGCCACGGCCACCATGGTGCTGCTGGGCGTGCTGCGCTACTTCGGCTGGGACCTGACCAACCTGTTCAGCGAGCGCAAGGCCCTGGACCTGGGGCGGGCGTGAACGTGGCGGGTGCCGTTGTGGCACATCCGCCCCGGTCGACCCGGTGGGTCGACGCTACGGTCACCGCCCCGAACTTCGTGGCATGACCGGAAAGCTGTTCCTGGCCTTGGGCCTGTTCGCCGTTGGGTGTTCATCCTCCCTTCCTGACAGGAAAAACAACCGCTGGGCCGACGAGGCCTTGTGGAACGTGCTGCAGGCACAGGACCGGCGCGATGTGGCCGCCCTTTGCAACGCGCTCGATCATGCCGATGCCGAGGTGCGGCGGAGCGCCGCCCTGGCCTTCGCCTCGGTGCAGGATACGACCGGCATCCCCTGCCTGACGGGCGCCCTGGACGACCCTGAGCCCCGCGTGCGAGCCGCCACGGTGTTCGCGCTCGGCCTGGTCGCGGACAGCGCGTTGGTGGTGGACCTGGCCGAACGGGCCGTCCTGGAATCCGACACCAGCGTACAGCGCGCCTACCTGCAAGCCACCTTCCGGGAGATGGTCCGCACCGGCATGCTGCGCGACCCGAACGCCATCCTCTACTACCTGGACCGGAACACCGGGCACGAACGGGTGCGGGCAGCGGATGCCTTGCGCAGACTGTCCGCGGACACCCTCCGGAACATGCAGGCCACCTACGTGGACCTCGTGCGCCGGGAGACCGACCCCGAGGTGCAGGCCATGCTGGTGCGGGGGCTGCGCGGGATGGCGGGTGCGGAAGTGGACGAACTGTTGTGGAAGCTGCTGCAGGAAGGCATGCGTCCGGTGCGTGTGGAAGCCCTGCGCGTACTGGTGGGCCGCACCGGGAGCGGACCGGAGCGTTCCGCAGAGCTGCTCCAGGACGATGATGCCACCCTGCGGACCCTCGCCGCCCAAGGGATCGCCCGCGCCATGACCGCCGACAACGCAGCGGAATGGGTCGCATCAACTCCGGATGAGGCATCCCCCGAACACGCCCTGTTGCTCGGTGGCGCCATGGCGGCTATGACGGACGACCGGGAACTGCCTGCACGTGCCTGGGAGCACCAGGCGACCGCAGAGGACCCGCATCTGCGAAGCGCCTATCTGCGGTCACTTGGGGAAGCGGGCGCTTTCTCGTGGATCATGGACAGCCTGCTGATGCTGGCGCTCGACCCCGGTCAACATGCCTTGGTCCGCAGCACCGCCACCGAGGTGATCCTCTCCCGGGTCCAGGACCTGCGCGAACGGGGCGATGCGCCGTTGATCGACCTGTTGACCACACAGGATCCAGGCCTGGTGGCCTTGGTGGCGGAGCACCTGGCCGCGGGCGATCCTCCCTCTGATCCCGGCCGCTTGCTCGCCACGCTTTCGAAGGTGAATGAAGGCCTGGACCTGCCGCGTGACTTCGAGGCGCATCTGGCCATCGCCCGGGCAAGGGCCCATCTGCAAGGGAGTGCAGATCCTGCGCATGAACGGCCACCGTTCGACCACCCCATCGATCGCGACCGGTTGCTCGCCTTGGAGAACGGCCGGCAGTACCGGATCTTGACGGACAAGGGCGAGGTGACGCTGGCCTTGGAAGTGGACGTGGCACCGGGCAGCTGTGTGGCCTTCGACTCGTTGGTGACGGCGGGCTATTACGACGGGAAGACCTTCCACCGGCAAGTGCCGGGATTCGTGGTGCAGGGCGGCTGCCCGCGCGGCGACGGCTTCGGCAGCATGGACTGGACCCTGCGCACGGAAGTGGGGCTGCCGGGCTTCAGCACCGGTGCCGTGGGCCTGGCCTCCGCCGGACCGGACACCGAGAGCTGCCAGTTCTTCATCATGCTTGGACCCGCGCCGCACCTGGATGGACGCTACACGCGCTTCGCCCATGTGGTAGATGGCCTGGACGTGGTGCAGCGCCTTCAAGTGGGCGATGTGATGCGGCGCGTGGAACGGCTTCCCTGAGAGAACCACGCAAGGATTTGGATTTCAGGATATTAAGTCGTATACTACCCTCATCCTGAACGACCCACATCACAGCTCCCCCGACCTGCGGAAACGCTTCCGCGCAGGGGTCGCAGCCGGGTCCACACCCATCGGGACCTTCTGACACGGGAAGGCGGGTATCCGCCGTGCCCGCTCCTTCCGCCGCCTTCCGCAAGGCATTCGTCACGGCGCTCATTCAAACACTTTCCCGACATGACAGAAGCAGCATTGAACGTGAACGGCACCATGGAAAAACCACGTGCCAAGGAACGCACCTTCACCAAGCTCGGCTACACGAAGTCCGAGACGCAGGACCTGGTCAAGGCCCTGAACATCCTGCTGGCGAACTACGCCGTGCACCACCAGAAGCTCCGGAACTTCCACTGGAACGTGACCGGCAGCGACTTCTTCGACGTGCACGAGAAGCTGGAGGAACAGTACCACCAGGCCGCGGAGGCCATCGATACGATCGCCGAACGCGTGCGCGTCTTCGGACGGACACCCACGAGCACCATGCGCGAGTACCTGGACACCTCGGACATCCAGGAGAGCGGCACCGACCTCGATGCCCACGCGATGGTCAAGGAGGTCCTGGCCGATCAACGGATCCTGCTGGAACACCTATTCAGCACACTGGATCGCGCGATCGCGCACGGCGACAGCGGGACCGAGGACCTGGTGAAGGGCTACATCCGCTACCTGGAGAAACGCCACTGGATGCTCACCGCATTCACCAAGCGTTCCTGAACCGGACGGACCGAAGTTGAACCAACACAAAACCAACAGACCATGAACACTGAAGAACTGAAAGCCAACTGGAACGTGATCAAAGGCCGCATGAAGCAGAAATACGGCCAACTGACCGATGATGACCTCGCCTTCGGCGAAGGCGTGACCGACGAACTGCTCGGCCGCCTGGAAAAGAAGCTCGGCAAGACCCGCGAGACCATTCGTGAGGAACTGCAGGGCATGTTGAAGACCGAACCTGAGAAGACCGGCTCCTGACCAGCGGATCGGACCTGAACATGCGGGCGGTACACCTTGGGTGGCCGCCCGTTCGCGTTGGCCCCCGATCGGTCAGTCGAACTTCTCCGGCCGCATCTGCGGGAAGAGCAGCACCTCCTGGATGGTGGTGTTGCCCGTGAGCAGCATGATGGTGCGGTCCACCCCGATGCCCACGCCGCTGGTGGGCGGCATGCCGTATTCCAGCGCCCGCAGGAAGTCCTGGTCGATGTACATGGCCTCCTCGTCCCCGCGCGCCTGCAGCTTCAGCTGGTCCTCGAAGCGTTCCCGCTGATCGATGGGATCGTTCAGTTCGCTGTAGGCGTTGGCCACCTCGAAGCCGTTCACGAACAGCTCGAAGCGTTCCGTCAGGCGCGGGTCCTCCCGGTGCTTCTTGCACAGCGGGCTCATCTCCACCGGGAAGTCCATGACGAAGGTGGGCTGGATCAGCTCCGGCTGCACCAGTTCGCTGAACAGCTCGTCGATCAGCTTGCCCTTGCCCATGGCGCTGGTCACCTCCACGCCATGCTGCTTGCACAGCTCGCCGAGCTCTCGTTCGTCCAGCGCGAGCACGTCCTTCCCGGTCTTCTCCAGCAGGCTTCCGACCATGGTGATCCGCTGGAAGGCCGGGCCGAAGTCGATGTGGTTGCCCTGGAAGGTGCAGGTGGGCGTGCCGTTGGTGGCGGTGGCCACGTGGCGGAACAGCCCCTCGATGAAGTCCATCATCCAGTGGTAGTCCTGGTAGGCCACGTACAGCTCCATGACCGTGAACTCCGGGTTGTGGGTGCGGTCCATGCCCTCGTTCCGGAAGTTGCGGCTGAACTCGTACACCCCATGGAAGCCGCCGACGATCAGCCGCTTCAGGTAGAGCTCGTTGGCGATGCGCAGGTAGTAGGGCACGTCCAGCGCGTTGTGGTGCGTGACGAAGGGCTTGGCCGCGGCACCGCCGGGAATGGCCTGCAGCACCGGGGTGTCCACCTCCACGTAACCGGCGTCGTCCAGATAGCGGCGCATGGCGCTCACGGCGCGGGTACGCTTCAGGAAGGTCTCCTTCACCCCGGCGTTCACCACCAGGTCCACGTAGCGCATGCGGTGCCGCAGCTCGGGGTCGGCGAAGGCGTCGTGCACGTTGCCCTCGTCGTCGGTCTTCACCACGGGCAGCGGCCGCAGGGACTTGGCCAGCACGGTGAGCTCCTTCACATGAAGCGTCAGTTCACCGGTGCGGGTACGGAACGCAAAGCCCCGCAACCCGATGAAGTCGCCCAGGTGCAGCAGCTTCTTGAAGACCTCGTTGTAGAGCGTCTTGTCCTCGCCGGGGCAGATCTCGTCGCGGGCGATGTAGACCTGCTGGTCGCCCGTGTGGTCGCGCAGCACGGCGAAGCTGGCCTTGCCCATGATGCGCACGCTCATCAGGCGGCCGGCCATCACTACGTCGGCGGCGGGCTGCTCCCCTTCCGCAGAGCCGGCATCGGCAAAGTCCTTCTCGAAGGCGGCCGCGGTATGCGTCACCGGGAAGGCGGCGGCAGGAAAGGGCTCGATGCCCAGTTCGCGGAGCTTGTTCAGGGCCTCGCGGCGGGCGACCTCCTGGTCGGACAGGGCGTGGGACATGGCGTTCCGGATGAAGGGCCGCAAAGATACCCAGCAACCGGAAGGGCGGGTTCCGCGTAAGAGGGGGCTAATTTCGACCCGCAACACCGCATCCATGTACGAGCTGATCGACGCCTTTCCGAAACAGTTGGAGGAAGCCCTGGCCATCGGCCGCGCGGCCAAGTTGAACGCCCCGGGCGGGCCTTTCACCAACGTGGTGATCACTGGTCTCGGAGGCAGTGGCATCGGTGGCCGGATCGCGGCGCAGCTGGTGGCGCAGGAGGCCACCTGTCCGATCGAGGTGTACAACAACTACTACCTGCCCGGCTACGTGGGCAAGGGATCCCTGGTGATCGCCTGCAGCTACAGCGGCAACACCGAGGAAACGCTCGCCGCCATGCACGAGGCCCTGGGCAAGGGCGCCCGCGTGGCCTGCATCACCAGCGGCGGCACCATGCTCGAACTGGCCCGGGAGAAGGGCCTGGACCACATCGTGATCCCCGGCGGCAACCCGCCCCGCACCATGCTGGCCTACTCGCTGGTGCAGCAGTTCTTCCTGCTGAAGCACTTCGGCATCATCGCCGGCGACTTCGAGGGCCCGATGGCGAAGGCCGCCACGATGCTCGCCAACGACAAGGCCGCCATCCAGCAGGCCGCGAAGGACCTCACCGCGAAGCTCTTCGGCAAGCGCGTGATCATCTACAGCGAGGCCGCCACCGAGGCCGTGAGCATCCGCTTCCGCCAGCAGCTGAACGAGAACAGCAAGGAGCTCTGCTGGCACCACGTGATCCCCGAGATGAACCACAACGAGCTGGTGGGCTGGGCCGGCGGTGCCAAGCACCTTGCCGTGGTGCTCTTCCGGCACACGAGCGATCACGAGCGCTCACAGGTGCGCATGGAGATCAACAAGGAGGTCTTCGCGCGGCACACCGAACACATCCACGAGGTGTGGAGCCAGGGCGACGACGCTTTCGCCCGGCAATTGTACCTGATCAACCTGGGCGACTGGGTGAGCTACTACCTGGCCGAGAAGAAGGGCGTGGACCCCACGGAGATCGCCGTGATCAACATGCTGAAGGGCAAGCTGGCCGAGGTGAAGTGAGGCGCACAGCTAGTGCAGGGCCATCCCTCCCATTGTCCGCATTGTCCGCATTGTTCTCATTACCCGCATTGCCCGCAATGACCGCACCTTTGCGCCGTGCGCACCGTCCACTACCGTGACCTGGGCCTGATCGACTACGCCGAGGCCTGGGACCTGCAGACCCGGCTGTTCGAGGCCACCATCGCCCGCAAGCGAGCGAATCGCGACCTGCCTGAGGCCGAACAGGTGCCCACGGAGGACCATCTGCTCTTCTGCGAGCACCCCCATGTGTACACCCTGGGGAAGAGCGGCGACCAGAAGCACCTGCTGCTGAACGAGGAAGGCCTCCGCGAGCAGGGCGTGCAGTTCTTTCCGATCGACCGGGGCGGCGACATCACCTACCATGGCCCCGGGCAGATCGTGGGCTACCCCATCTTCGACCTGGACCACCACTTCACGGACATCCACCGCTTCCTGCGCACCCTGGAGGAGGCGGTGATCGGCACGCTGGAGGCCTATGCGATCAAGGCTGGACGTATCCAAGGGCTCACCGGCGTGTGGCTGGACGCCGACGATCCGTTCAAGGCCAGGAAGATCTGCGCGTTCGGCATCCGGGCCAGCCGCTGGGTCACCATGCATGGCTTCGCCTTCAACGTGAACACCGACCTGGGCTACTTCGAGCACATCGTACCCTGCGGCATCGCCGACAAGGGTGTGACCTGCATGGCGAAGGAGCTGGGCGGTCTGGTGGACATGCAGGAGGTGAAGGACCGCCTGAAGCTGGAGCTGGCCGACCTCTTCGACGTGGAGCTGGTGGACTGATCCAGCGCCCTGCGCCGTTACCTTCGCACGCATCCTCTCCCCATGCAGAAACTGGTGAAGATCCTTCTGCGCATCGCCGTGGTGCTGGCGGTGCTGATCGCGCTGGCCTACGTCACCGGCAACGGCTACCTGGTGCGCGGGGTACGCTATACCTACCTGATCGGCCGCACCTCGCCGGAGATCGACGACCGCGACTTCTTCCCCAGCGACCCCATCGCCGCCACCAACGCCCAGCCCTGGACCAGGCACGCCGCCTACGGGAAGGTGACCCTGACCCCCGATCAGGACGCCGAGCTGCAGGCCCTGCACACGGCCGGCTTCCTTGTCCTGCAGGGCGGCAAGTTGCTCTACGAGAAATACTACGACGACTGGGGGCCTGATGTGGCCAGCAATTCCTTCAGCGTGGCCAAGAGCTACATCAGCGTGCTCACGGGCATCGCCATGCGGGAAGGCGTGATCACCGACGTGATGACCCCCGTGGGTAACTACCTCCCCGAGTTCGCCGAAGGCTGCCACGCCGACATCACCCTGTACCACCTGCTGACCATGAGCACCGGGCTGGACTGGAGCGAGAGCGGCGCCGACCCTTTCAGTGACAACGCCAAGGGCTACTACGGCTACAACGTGCGGGAACTGAGCATCGACCAGCCCTGCCGGGACCAGCCCGGCACCGAGTTCGACTACATCAGTGGCAGCACCCAGGTGATGGCCGAGGTGCTGGAGACCGCCTACGGCCGCAACCTGTTGGACCTGGTGCAGGAGAAGATCTGGACCCCGCTCGGCTGTGAGGACACCGCCTGGTGGGGCAAGGACCGCCGTGGCGGTGATTACAAGGCCTTCTGCTGCCTGTACGCCACCCCGCGCGATTTCGCCCGCATCGGCCAGCTCTACCTGGACAGCGGCCTGTGGCGGGGCACGCGCATCGTGCCCGAGGAGTACTTCCTGGCCTCGGTGACCCCGGCGCCCGTGCAGGACAAGGGCAAGCCCAACCGGCGCTACGGCTACTTCTGGTGGCTGGCCGAGCTGGACGGTAAGCCTATCCACTACTGCCGGGGCTTCCACGGGCAGTACGTGGTGGTGATCCCCCATGAGGGCACCGTGCTCGTGCGCACGGGCACCGAGCGCGAGGAGGTGAACGAGGAGGGGCATCCGAACGATGTCTTCCAATGGATCGCCACGGCGCGTGCCCTGGCGGCGCAGGCCAAGGGCGCATGAAGGCCGACATCGATCGACCGAAGGTGAGCGGCGTGGCCATGGCCGTGGTGCAGGAGCCCGACCCCGACGGCGATCCCGCCTGGTACGTCTACCTGATCAACCGCACCGACCGCCGGCTGGAGAACGTGCTCGTGAGCTCACGCGGCTACGGGGAACTGGAAGGCGAGCAGAAGAAGACCTCCGAGATGCGGCACTACCTGGAAGAGCTCGGGCCGCGGAGCTGGGCCCGCATCGAACGCATCATGGAGGACGTCTTCGGGCTGAACAACCAGTACTGGCTCAGCTTCTACCTGGACGGCATCATCCACGACAAGAAGTACATCTTCCTGCCGGAGACCATCACGAAGGAGCACTTCACCGACCTGCCCTTGATGGGACAGCGAGGCGTGATGATCGAATAACTTGGCGGGCGTCCCGGTGGCCGCCGGATCAACCCCCACCGGACACCGACCGTGCGCAGCGAAGTCGTCCGCGACCTGAGCAAGGTGCTCTTCCTCGACATCGAGACGGTGCCCGCCGTGTGGCGCTGGGAGGACCTGGAGCCCGACCTGCAGGACCTCTGGGCCGCCAAGACCCGGCGCCGGCAGGAACAGTTGGGCCGGAATGCCGGGGAACTCTACGTGGAGGCCGGGATCCAAGCCGAGTTCGGCAAGATCATCTGCATCGGGGTGGGTCGCATCGAACGCAAAGGCGACGGTCTGCACCTGCGCGCCACCACCTTCCACGGACATGATGAGAAGGACGTCCTGCAACAGTTCACCGCGCTGCTCGACAGGCACTACGCCAGCGACGACCATTGGCTGTGCGGGCACAACGGCAAGGAGTTCGACTTCCCCTACATCGCACGCCGCTGCGTGGTGAACGGAGTACGGCTGCCCCGCCTGCTGGACATCGCAGGGCTGAAGCCCTGGGAGGTCGGGCACCTGGACACCATGAACCTCTGGTCCTTCGGCGACCGCAAGAACTTCACCTCACTGGCCCTGCTCACGCGCATCCTGGGCATCCCCACGCCCAAGGACGACATCAGCGGGGCGGACGTGGGCAGGGTGTACTACGAAGAGCAGGACCTGGAGCGGATCGCCCGCTACTGCCGCAAGGACGTGGTGGCCACCGCGCAGTTGTACCTGCGCCTCCGGGGCGAAGCCCTGATCCCCGACACGCACATCGAACAGGTGTGAGCGACACCGGCACCATCCTCTCGGTGAAGGGCCTGCACGTGGCCTTTGACGGGCAGCCCGTGGTGAAGGACGTGTCCTTCGACCTGCGTCCGGGCCTGTGCATCGGCCTGGTGGGCGCTTCAGGCTCGGGCAAGAGCGTGACCTCCCTGGCGCTGATGGGACTGCTTCCCGGCAACGCCATCGTGAAGGGCTCCATCAGGCTCACCGGTGATGATGGACCGGTGGAGCTCAACGGCCTTCACCCGGACCAACTCCGCCGGCATCGTGGGCGCGACCTGGCCATGGTCTTCCAGGAACCGATGACGGCGCTGGACCCCGTGTACCGCGTGGGCGACCAGGTGGCCGAGGCCATGAGGGAGCACCTGGGCATCGGCCGGCGCGAGGCCCGGAAGCGGGTGGTGGAGCTCTTCCACGAAGTGCGTCTGCCCGACCCGGAAGCCCTGTACGACCGCTATCCCCACCAGCTGAGCGGCGGGCAGAAACAACGCGTGGTCATCGCCCTGGCCCTGAGCTGCGGTCCGAAGGTGCTGATCTGCGATGAACCCACCACCGCGCTCGACGTGCTCGTTCAAAGGGACGTCCTCATCCTGCTGAAGGACCTTCAGCGTACGCGTCACATGGGCATGCTGTTCATCACGCACGACCTGGGCGTGGTGCGCGAGGTGGCCGACGAGGTGCTGGTGATGCACCGGGGCAAGGTGGTGGAGCAGGCTCCGGTGGAGCGACTCTTTTCGGACCCGCAGCACCCGTACACACGCGGCCTGCTCGCCTGCCGGCCGGGACGCACGCAGCCCCGGAAGCTGCCCACCGTCGACGACTTCCTGCGCGGTGAGCTCCCGCCCGGCACGCAGGAACTGGTGAGCGATGAGTCCCGCCGGCAGCACCTGGAAAAGCTCATGGCCGGGCCTCCCCTGCTCCGGGTCAAGGGGCTTGCCAAGGACTTCCCCGCGGCCGGCGGAGCGCGCAAGCCCGTGCTGCACGACCTGACCTTCGAGGTGTTCCCCGGCGAGTCGCTGGGCATCGTGGGTGGCAGCGGAAGCGGAAAGACCACACTGGGGCGGAGCATCCTGCGGCTGGTCGAACCCGGGGCAGGCGAAGTGGTGTACCGGGGCACGGACCTGCGCCAACTGGACGACCGTGGCATGCGGGCCATGCGCCGCGAGCTGCAGCTGATCTTCCAGGACCCGTACTCCTCACTGAACCCGCGCCTCACCGTGGGCGGCGCCATCACGGAGGCCATGGCGGTGCATGGCATCGGAAGCCACGCACGGGAGCGCAGGGAACGCGCGATGGCCTTGCTGGATCGCGTAGGGCTGGAGGCGGCACACTTCGACCGCTTCCCGCACCAGTTCAGCGGAGGGCAGCGGCAGCGGATCGTGATCGCCCGCACCCTGGCGCTGGAACCGCGGCTGATCGTGTGCGATGAGAGCATCGCGGCCCTGGACGTGAGCGTGCAGGCCCAGGTGCTGAACCTGCTCAACGACCTGAAGGAGGAGCACGGGCTCACCTACCTCTTCATCAGCCACGACCTGAACGTGGTGCGCTACATGTGCGACCGGATCCTGGTGTTGGAACAGGGGCATATCGCCGAACTGGGGCCTTCGGACGACCTGTACGAACACCCGCAGGCGGAATACACGCGCAGGCTGCTGAGCGCGGTACCCGGCACCGCGTGAACGCCAACAAGCAGATGGGCCTGACCTTTCGATCACTACCCGGCTCGATCTGGCGGACGATCGTCCCAATCGCGCTCTTCGCCTGGGGCATGTGGTCCTTTCCCTATGCCCTGCTCAACCCCGACCATGCGCTCATCCCCGGGGACCTTGGCGATGCGCGTTTCAACAACTACGTGCTGGAGCACTTCCACCAGTACGTCGGAGGCGGCGTGGAGAGCTTCTGGGACGCCCCGTTCATGCATCCGGAAGAGAACGTGATCGCCCGCTCGGACAACCTGCTGGGCACCGCACCGATCTATGACGCGTGCCGCCGTCTCGGCTGGGACCGGGAAAATGCGTTCCAGCTCTGGATCCTCGTGCTGTTCGCCCTGAACTACTGGGGGGCTTTCGTCGCGCTCCGCGGCTGGCGGACCGGACCCGTGGTGGCCGCCTGCGGTGCGTTCATCTATGCGTTCGGGATCCACCAGATCGGGCATCTCAGCCATGTGCAGGTGTTCCCACGCTTCATGCTGCCCATCGCGCTCATGGCCTGGTGGCGGGTGCTGGAAGGCGGTCGTGCCCGCTGGTGGTACCTGACAGCACTGGCCACGGCCTACCAGTTCTGGTGTGGCATCTACCTCGGTTTCATCCTGACCTATGGCCTCCTGGTACTGACCGTAGCCCACCTGGTGGTCCATCGCGGAGGTCCATGGCTTCAACGCCTTCGCAACAAGCGGCACCTGGCATTTGCGATCGGGGCCTTGGTGCTTGGAGCCCTGTTCCTGCTGCCCGTGATGCGCCCCTACATCGCCATCGCCGAACGAACCGGCATACGATCCTTCGCCGAGGTGGCCGGCAGCGTGCCCCGGCCGGTCTCCCTGTTCTCCACCGACCCCGCGGCCGAGAACTGGCGCGACCTGGCCTCGCAAAGCCAGGACACCATTCCTGCATGGTGGCAACAAACGCACTTCATGGGTGGGGTGGCGTGGATCGGGGTGCTCGTGGCTCTGGTGATGCTCGTATTGCAAAGCACCGGACCGGACCGGCGCAGGGAGCTCATCGTGCTCGTGCTTGCCTGGGGAGCGTCGATCCTGCTGTGCCTGCACATCGGCAATGTGTATACCTACCGCGCCGTGTATGCCCTGCCCGGCTTTTCCGCACTGCGTTCCATCGACCGCTTCGTGCTTGTGCAGTCCTTCTTCTTCATGCTGCTGCTGGCCCAGGGGTTGGGGCGCATCCAACGGCCACCATGGCTCGCTTGGACCATTGTGCTGCTCCTTCCCGTGGGCACGGTCCTCGACATGCGGGTGGCGGTGGACTGGACCACGCGCTACGACAAGCATGCCAGCCGGCATGCGGTCGATCAGGTGGACCGCCACATCCAGGAACAGTACGACGGACGCTCCCGGGCGATCGCCTGGTGCCCTGTGCGCCCTCCGCTCGCCGAGGACCAGGAGCACCGCAAGACCATCGCCAGCAACCTGACCGCCATGCTGGCCGCCCAGCAGCGGGGCATCCCCATCGTGAACGGCTATTCGGGGTCCTATCCGGAGGGCTACATGCCGTTCTTCGACCACATGGACCGGACAACGCTGGACGCATGGCTTGCACGCAGTGGAGTGGACCCGGCCACGGTGCAATGCATCGACAACCTCGGACTGCCGCGGAAGGACCTGATCAAGGCGGCCCTGCTGACCGCCGATGGTGTTCCCGTGGCGATACAGGAGCCGCTAGCCACGGACCTGGTCATCGGGGAGGACAGCCTTTCGCTGAACTCCTGTTTCACCGCGGTGAGACTTGTGAACGACCGACTGGTGCTCCTGGCCGCCAACGACCGCTTCGTGGCCGCCGATCTTTCGGACGGTGATCTGGCCCTGCGGGCCGATGCGCCGGTAGCCGGGGACCACTGCTTTTTCCGGGTCGTTGATCTTGACGGTGGCGCTTTCGCCCTGATCGCGGACAATGGACGTTTCGTCGAGATGGACCACCACGGCGGACTCCATGCCTGGGCGGACAGCCTGCAGCAGGCCGTTCGGCTCCGCTTTGCGCAATTGCCCACCGGCGTACGCTGAACCGTTCAGCGACGTAGACCCAGGTCCTTCAGTTCCAATTCGCCCAAGTGGAAGGTGGCCGTTCCTGCAGGGTCGCGGCGGAATCCGCTGGCCGGGCATTCACCACGGACCATCGCGTGCCCCACGGCCGAGGCGATCCAGTGGTGGAAGTCCATGTCGCCCAACAGTTCAAAGGTCCCGTCCGCCCGGGAGGTGGTATGGTACGAATGGCTGTAGAACCGGTTCCAGGCAAGCACCACGCCTCCTTCGATCGGATGCCCGTGCTCATCCACGAGCCTGCCCGTGATGCGGCTGCGGTCGTGCCCGGAGTAATTGAACTGGTTGGGTAGCTCGCGGCAGTCCATGGTCACCTTCCCCGGATCGAAGTCGCGGAACACTTCGGCCGCCGGCTTCGGCGTACCCTCCACCCCGATCGGATGGTCCTCGACGTCCTCATGCCCCTCCATGGTCAGCAGGCCCATGTGGTCGGAATGGAAGCGCCCCCAGCGGACGTCCTTGAACTGCCACCAGGAATAGCCGATGCCCCCACAGGCGACCGTCCGTTCCAGCGTCTGTTGGGCGAAGCGCGCCATGTCCGCGTAGCTCACCGAGTCATCGTCGGCGGGCAGCGACGTCTCCCCGATCATCCAGGGTATGGTCAGGTACCGGCCGTACCAGGCAAGCTCGTTCAACACCTGGTCGGGTTCGTACTCGTATGGGTGGAAGGAGATGAAGTCCACATCCAGCAGCTCCGGATCCCAGGCATGCACTTCGCGGATACCGGTGAGGCCGATGGTGATCAGGTGGTGTGGTGCATGCCGGTCGGCGAGCTTCCTCCATTCCTTCACCATGCGGTATACCTCCTTCTTGGATCGCGGCGGAAGATCGAAGTACAGTGGTTCATTGAACAGGTCGAAGGCCAGGATGGTGGTGTCGTTCCGCAGGAAGTCGGCCACCGTGGTGAAGTGCTCCCGCGAACCGGGCCGGTCGTCGTGGATGGTGGTGAGCAGGATCACGCGCATGCCCTCTTCGGCCGCCAGATCAAGGAACCGGCGTACCGCGGCCAGGTAGTTCCGCTCCAACCCTTCCATGGCAAGGTCCAGGAACTCCTGCTGGCCTTCAGGCGTTCTGACACGCAGCCTGGGGGTCGGATCATCCTCCAGGTGCACGGGACCCTCGGTAAGGCTCGTCACGCGCACGGCATTGAACCCGAGTTCCTTCATGATCGCCAGCTCTGCTCGCACCTGCAGGGCGCTGGAGTCCGGGTCACGGAACCGATACCTGTCACCCGGATTGTAGCCGCAGTAGGAAGCTGGCCACATGAGCGCTCCGTCAAAGACCAGGTTCACCTGGTAGTTCATGATCACGGGGAACATCGGCTGCCCGTTGACCTCGAGGTGACCATCCTGCAGGTCCACGAAGCCCTGGCTTCCCGGACGATCACACCCGAGCAGCAGGCACGTGAGCAGGACCGACCATGCCCCCATTCGCCCGGGCAGGACAGGACCGCATCCGGTCCAGGCAGGTGGTCTAGCGCGGAACATGGCTTTGCACTTGCAGGTCCTTCATCCAGAATGGCGCACCTCCTTGATGCCAGGCATAGGTACGGAGCATGTCCCAGGGCCGACGGGCATGAGGGGTCAGGTAGACCACCCGGAAGGGGGACCATTCCCCCGGCACCGGACGGGCGGCCTGCTGCAGGTCCCAGGCCCGGTAACCGTAGGCACCATCATGATCCATATGCACCACAATGGACCCCCTGGTGGAGGAAGTGTCCTGGATGTACACTGACCCTGTGACCTCCACCCAGGCATGGTCACCGTCCGTCAACTCTCGGAATGGCACCTCGAACGCCGGGGAGTACAGGTGATCCCCGTTCAACGGGAAGGCGCGTACACCGCCAGGCGCCTCACCGCCCGCAGCCCCCGGATCCTGCGTCCATGGTCCCTTGGCATGTGGCCTCACCTCCTCCGTTGGTTCATCCACCTGGTAGGTCGGCCGGTCGAACGCAAGCAGGTGCTGAATGTCCGGGTCCGGCCTCAGGTCAAGGAACGCGCTCCAATAGTAGGCCGCTGTCATCCGGTCCGGTGGGAACACCCCGCGCCGTTGTTGCAGGACCTGGAACTGGAGCAGCGCCACCAGGCAGGCGATACCGGTCAGCAGCAGGACCCGGCGCCAAGCGCTGCCACCAAACCCCCAGGCAAGCGCCGCGGCCAGTCCAACGCCCATCAGCGGCAGGATATCCACACCCGCACGCTGCCCGAACCCGCCCGGGTAGTACCAGATGGTCCAGGAGGACACGATATAGATGTGGACCACCAGAAAGACCCCCAATGCCCGGCGTACTGGACGCATGCTCTCCTTCAGCGCGAACAGGAGCCCGGCCGCTGCGACCAACATGAGCGGCGTATAGATGAACCACCCTTTGCGGAAACTGAACAGGAACCGGTGCAGGTGCGGGTAGAACAGGTCCAGCCCCTCTCCTGGGTTCTGGTAGCTGTCGAAGATCCAGGCCCCGCCATAGACCTTCCAATAGGAGAGCAACAGGAGCACAGGTGGAAGGCCCCCCAGGACCAGTGCCACCAGGACCTTCCGCTGATGTTCCCAGACCCATTGCAGCTTACCCCACGGACCCAGGTCCCGGAACGGCCAGAGGATGGGGATCAACACGGCGAGGGCATTGGTCGGCCGCACGAGGACCAGCATGCCCAATACGGCCCCGGTCCCGAGCGCGTGCCACGGACCGGGGCGCTCGTGCAGGCGATCGGTAGTCAGCAGCAGCAGGGCATAAAGCGAAAAGGAGTACAGGTGCGTCATCAACTGTTGCTCCACGGCCTGGTCCATCAGGTTCGTTCCATACATCAGCAGCCCAGTGGCCAGGAAGGCCGGCCACGGCTCGAAAAAGCGGCGCAGGAACTGAAGCGTCCACCACAGCCCCAGGAAGAGGAACAACATCGCGGTGCAGGTCACCGCCACCTGATAGGGGAACGATAACCCATCGGCCGGATGGTCGCTCCCCAGGGCCACGGCATGCGCCACCAGAAAGCCGGGCAGATGGATCAGTGCCAGGCCCGGTGTGTACCGGATCACCATGTTGCCGGTGGGCGCCCGATGGGCCTGGTAGAACGTGTCCGATGGATGATGGTCCCGGAAGATCCCCTCGATCGTGGCCGGATCGTTCATGCCAAGATCGTCGTGGATGAAGATCAACTGGAGGTAGAGGTGGTACCCGAATCCGTCCCACGCGATCGGCGTGGTCCACGGCCGCTGGATCACCTGAACAACGACCCCGCCCACCAAGAGCGCCGTGAAAAGAAGTTGCCCGAGCCGGTTCATGACCTGTGGGAATTCACGTTCCGGGTGGCCCTGCTTCCACGGGTATGCTCAACCTCCCATTCCATACTTCAGGATGCACCAGATCGCCCGGAACCCGTCCCGCCAACCGATCTTCTTCCCTTCTGCGTAGGTGCGCCCGTAGTAGCTGATGCCCACCTCATAGATCCGCACACCGGGCACGCGCGCCAGCTTGGCAGTGACCTCGGGTTCGAAGCCGAAGCGCTTTTCCTTCAACTCCAGCCCCTTGGCGATGTCGCTGCGGATCAGCTTGTAGCAGGTCTCCATGTCCGTCAGGTTCAAGTTGTTGAACGCGTTGGACAGGGTGGTGAGGAACTTGTTCCCGATGCTGTGCCAGAAGAAGAGGATACGGTGCGGGTGATGCCCCATGAACCGCGACCCATAGACCACGTCTGCAAATCCTTCGGCCACGGGCCGCAGCAGGTCGTTGTACTCGCGCGGATCATATTCCAGATCGGCATCCTGTACGATCAGGTAGTCGCCTGTGGCCTCGGCGATGCCCCTGTGGATCGCGGCCCCTTTACCCATGTTCCGGGGTTGCTGGAAGAACCGGATGCCCAGTTCGGGGTGGGCGGCCATGTAACCCTCCACGGCCGCCACGGTACCATCGGTGGAGCCATCGTTCACGATCACCACCTCCTTGGTGAAGCCATGGTCCAACGCCACGAGCCGCACGCGGTCCAGGATCCGGTGGATGGTCCCCTCCTCGTTGTAGGCGGGAATGATGATGGAGAGGCTGGTCGACTTCGCCATGGATGCGCGAAATTAGCCGAGCCTTGCCACCTCCCTCGGGAGGGCCCGTGTCAGCTTCGGTGTCGGGAGCCGGAGATCACGGTCGGAACAGGTCAATGAAGCGAGCGATCATGCTACGGTTCATCCAATCGCAGACACACCTGGCCGGGATCGTCGTGCTTGTCCTGTTCGGCCTCCTATACCTGCTTATCGGCCCGGTCAACCACCTCATGTTCAGGACCTATGCCCTGGACCTGGGTGCCTACACGCACGCGAGCTGGTGCTATGGACATGGCATCTTGCCGGACCGTTCCCTCTTCCGGGCGGATACCGACCCGATGCTGGCGGACCATTTTGATCTGATGCTCATGCTCTGGTCCCCGTTGACCTGGGTCTTCGGGGAATGGACATTGCTGCTGGTGCAGATCTCGGCCGTGCTGTTCGGTGCCCTTGGTGTGCTCCGTCTTACCCGCTCGATCACCGGGGACGCGGTGATCTCCATCCTGGCAATGTCGGCCATGTTGGGCTTCTTCGGTGTTTTCACGGCACTGTCATTCGACTATCACTCCAACGTCGTTGCCGCCATGCTCCTTCCCTGGTGGCTTCTTGCGCACAAACAAGGCCACAAGACCTGGTCCTGGGTATTCCTGATACTGATGCTGGTCGCGAAGGAGAACATGGGGATCTGGCTCTTCGCGGTCTGCTTGGCTTCTCTTGCCCTCCCGTTCCTGCGTGAGGTCAGAATGCGTACGCTGCTGTTCCAGGCCGCGCTCTCCCTGGTGTGGTCGCTGGTCGTGATCCGCCTGATAATGCCCTGGCTGGATTCCTCGGGCGAGTACCACCTGGCCAATGCCTTCCTTCCGAAGGACCCCATGAGCGCGGGGCTGTTGGACCTGTTGATGCCTTTGATCCACGATGTGAACGGTGCGCATCCTCTCGGCGACCGGATCAAGCTGGAATGGTACTTGGTGATCTTTGTTTCAGGGGGTTGGGCCTTGATTCGGAACTGGCCATACCTGGTCATGTCCCTTCCACTGATCGCCCAGAAGATGTTGCACCAAGACCCGGCGAAATGGGGCCTTTTCGACCAGTACTCGGTCGAGTTCGCCGTGATCCTCCCGCTGGCCGCGTTCACCTGGATCGCAAGGGTGCCTGACCTGCGATGGCGACATAGGGCAGGCGGCATCACCCTTCTTCTGGTGTTGGCCGGGACTTTCCATGCCCTGTATCTGCCCGAGGAGCACCGCGACCCCATGCACGGAGCACACGACAGACTGCGCTTCTGGTCAATGGGACATTATCGCCCGGTGTTCGATCGTGACGTTGCTTCACGGTTGCTATCCAAGGTCCCGGACGGGGCTCCTGTAAGCACGATGCCGCCGCTGGTCCCTCATCTGGTGGAACGCGAATACCTCTACCAGTTCCCGCTGATCGGCAACTCCGAATTCATCCTGCTGGTCCGTCATGCCTATCCCTGGCCGATGACCTTCGAGGAATACACCCAGCAGATCGATTGGCTCATGAATTCCCGGGAATGGGCGCTTGTGCATGAAGAGGCCGGATTCCTCCTCTTTGCCAGAACGTCGCAAGGTTGAGCGGTAAAGGTCGGCTTGGACAGGCCGCTCAACGCCACACGCTCATGGTCCGGTCGTCGAGATGCAGGTCGGGAAACAGGATGTAGGGGAGCCCGATGAACCGGACCTCGTCTCCAGGTCCAAGGCGCTCATCGATGCGCAGCACCACGGAAACTGGCTCCGGACCGCCGGTCTCCCGGGTCTGGTCCTTCGAGGCGATCATGCGCTCCTGTACGATCGTTCCGTTGGATCGCCGTCGGAGCACGAACGTGATCCAATTCCGCTCGTCATGCTGCAAGACCATGCCTGAACCGATGACCAATACAGGCGGCTCCGGGGCCGGGTCGGGCACCACCCAGATGAGCTGTGCCATGCCATGGAACGCGTCACCTGCAAAGGGCTCAGGACCTTGGTCCAAGTGCGCCACCGCCACGCCTCTCACCTGCAAGGACCGCCTGTCCCTGAAGAGGGAGGTGCCGGTGCCGGCGGAATGATGGAGCAATTCCCAATTGGCATGGTCCACCAGTTCCTGACCCCAGGACTCCACCAGGTAGTAATCGGCCGGAGCGAAATCCTGGTCGGGCAAACGCTCGGTGAAGCTGAGGTGTTCCAACCCGAGCCGCATCCGGTAGTACTCGGACACTCCGAAGCACTGCTGCCCCGAGGAGACCGTGATCACGCGGCCTGCAGGGGCAAGGTCCGGTGCATCCTTCACGATCAGGCCGAACAGCTTCCGTGCCTCCCCGCTTGCAAACCACTCCCGGGTGTGGGACATGTTCAGGTTGGCCAGCAAATGGCCGGTGAACACGAACGCCAGACCAAGGAGCATGACACCTTGCCAGCGCCCGGCACCTGGTCCGGTCAGCATCACGACGAGCGGGACAAGCACGAGGGGCAGTAGGAAGAGCGCCGATCGCGACATCGGCCAGGCCGTTCCCAGCAACAGATGCTGCATGGCCATGGAACCCAGCACGATCGCAGGCAATGTCAGCACCACAAGGTTCCCTTCTGACCATCTGCGACGACCGCCGCGAGGCCAAGTGGCCAGCAGCACGACAAGGAGGACGACCACCAATGGCACGGCGACCACCAGTGGATCGTCCACGGATGGCCGGTCATACAGCAGGTGTTCGGCGAGGGAACTGATGCAGCCCCGCCAGAACCCGGCGGCACCCTGACCGAAGGCACCACCTTCCATGGCCCCCAGCACATAGGGCAGCAGACCCGCAAGCCCAGCGATGGCAAGCATCCAGGCCAACAGCAGGTCCGAAGCACGACGCAGGTGCCTTGGTGCGGTCACGAAACGGACGGTCTGGATGGCGAGCACCGCCAGCAGGAAGTGGACCAGGACCAGGCTTCCGTAGGTGGCCAGGACCGAGAAGGCCACCGGCAACCACAGGCGACGGACCTGCCCACGCTCCAGCTGTTCCAGCAGGGCCCACCAGGCCAACATCATACCGGCATGGGCCCAGGCATATCCACGGGCCAAGGAGAAGAAATCCACCAGGTAGGGATGGGCGTTCAACACCAGGAACGCGGCCACACGCAGGGGTTTCGACGGCACTTGCCGGGTGATGCCGGCCGTAGCCACCAGGTAGAGGAGATAGGCCAGCAATGAAGGCAGTCGAACGGCGAGTTCCGACGTGCCGAACAGGTGTGTGCTGCACCAAACGGTCCAGACGTTCACCGGATGGTGATTGGCCGGCATGGTCTCGAAGGTGTCCGGGTAGAACACCCCGGGAAGCACATGGTGAAGCAACGTGTAGCTCTCGTCGTAGGTCAATGAGACCATGACAGCGCGCACCGCAGCGTAGACGAATAACAACAGGGCGATCACCTGGACCGGCATAGCGCCAATGCGGCCCCTTCGACCGTCAGGCCCTGATGCGAGCGGCTCACTGATCATGGGCAGCTCGATCGGCATCCCTCAAATACCCTTCGCGAAGCACTCGGAACCGGATCAACTGGAAGCTGCTTCCCGATCGGTTCCAGAGGTAGAGCTTGCCTGATCCTGCATCCGTTGCGGCCACCGGGAATCGCACCACCTGGTCTCCGGCCACCAAGCGCTGGTCCTGGAACCGTGTGCCCGATGCCCCATCCTCTCTTGCCAGCACCAGCAGCAGGGTGTCCTGCTCGTTCAGTCCATCAAGACCGATCGCCACTTCCAGGGTCTCCACGTCCAGTTGCCCACCGGCAGGAAGGCCGGCGAGGGTGAAGGGGAATTCGGTACCACTGAACGTGTGACCGCCCCCCCTTGAGGGCAGCGTGTCGCAACGCTCCAAGACCAGGTCTCCCGACCCGGTTCCGAACACGAAGAGGCTCTCCTTCACATGCTCCCAGTCTCCTTCGGACCGCTGGAAGACCCTCATCTCGTAGGCACGTCCACCCAAGGTCGTGAGCGGCGTGGGCGGCTCCAGGACAGCGACCGGTCGGAATCGGGGGTCGTTCATCAACGTATCGGCCGAGACCCCCGACTGGTTCGCCGCGAAGTGTGCGTCCCACACGATCCAGTCGCCGGCACGTGCGCCTTCGGAATGTTCCACCAAGCGCCAATGGCCGTCAATGGGCAGGTACTCCTCAGGAGCCCAGGGATCCACCCCGGTGTACAGCGCGACAAGTGGATCCATCGTGATCACCCGTTCGCCCGGAGCGCGTCGTTCGTTCACCAGGTCGGATGCCTCTCGTTGGATGCGTTGCACTTCGTCATCCGGCATGGGAAGGCGCAGGCGGTGCAGCAGTTCATGGTAGCCCGCGTTCGCATACAGGAGCACGAGGAGGAATAACAAGACACGGTTCCACTGCCTGGACGGAACCAGGAGGGTCCAGAGCGACCCCAGCACATGCACCATGAAAAGCACGAGCAGCGGTACGGTTGTCGCCAGTACCCGCAGCAAGCCCAGCGATCCCAGGCCACCCTTCCAATAAGCGTAGCTGTGCAGCGCGAAGATGCCAACGGCCGGCAGGAGGGTCAGTGCGGTCAGTGCGAGGTGACGTACTCGTCCTTCCACATCACGCCACAACAACAGGGGCAACAGCAGCACTGCGGCGATCAGGGCACGCTTCAGCGGCAGTCCGAAGGTCTCGTCCAACTCGTGGAAGAAGTGGAACAGGTCGCCCGGGCCGTACGTGTCCTTGCCGGCATAGGTATGCTCGTCAAAGAACATCAGTGGCTTGCCTAACAGGACACCGGCCAATGAACTGTAGAAAAACACTCCGGTCAGAAGCCAGGGGAGGGCCTTGAAATCCCGCCTCCATACCACCAGCCCCACTGCAAAGGGTGCGAAGGCCGCGTATTCCGGTCGCACGAAGGGCAACACGGAAACCAGCACCATGGCCACGGTGTGCCACCGTTCCATGAGCGCCCACACCACGAGCACCGCGCACAGGCCGAACAGTGGTTCGGTAAGTCCAGCCAACACGGTGTGTACATACTGGGGCGAGGTGAGCAGGACCACCGGCACCAGCCACCACCAGGCCTGTAGCCTGCGGCCCAGGGCCCGCATGATCGCCCAGCACGTGGCCGTCGCGACCAACGCGTTGAAGGCGGCCATCCCCCAGAGGCCCAGCATCGAGAAGGGCGAAGCCAGCAAGGAGAAGACCGGCTTGCCCCACTGCGACAGGGCCACTTCGGCATGCTGCCAGAAGTAGCGGGCGTGCTGGTAGTGGTTCACGCCGTCACCTGCATCCGGGATGCCCGGGGAAAGGACGCGGACGACCAGCAGTGTGCCGGCGATCCCAAGGGCCAGCATCAATGGACCGTGATCACGGGAGCCGGCAACGTTGCCCGCATCGTTCCCGTGTCGGTCCCGGTCCACCTCGCCCTTCGTCAGATCGCCATCTCAGGCACTTCCCCCCTCACCACCAACCGCCCGGCGGTCTTGGCCTTCACCTCGTCCACGGTCACGCCCGGGGCCAGCTCCTTCAGCTCGAAGCCCTCCGGTGTGATGTCGAAGACGCCCAGGTCGGTCACCACCTTCTTCACGCAGCCCACGCCGGTGAGCGGCAGGGTGCACTGCTTCAGCAGCTTGCTTTCGCCGGCCTTGTTGGTGTGCATCATGCACACGATGATGTTCTCGGCACTGGCCACCAGGTCCATGGCGCCGCCCATGCCCTTCACCATCCTGCCGGGGATCTTCCAGTTGGCGATGTCGCCGTTGTCGGCCACCTCCATGGCGCCGAGCACGGTGAGCTGCACGTGCTGCCCGCGGATCATGGCGAAGCTGGTGGCGCTGTCGAAGATGCAGGCACCGGGCTTCAGGGTCACCGTCTGCTTGCCGGCATTGATCAGGTCGGCGTCCTCCTCCCCCTCGAAGGGGAAGGGGCCCATGCCCAGGATGCCGTTCTCGCTCTGCAGTTCCACGCTGATGCCCTCGGGGATGTAGTTGGCCACCAGCGTGGGGATGCCGATGCCCAGGTTCACGTACCAGCCGTCCTGCAGTTCCCGCGCGATGCGCTGGGCCATTTGGTCCTTGGTGAGTGCCATGATCAGCTGCGTTTGCGCGTGGTCCGTTGTTCGATGCGCTTCTCGTACCGCTCCCCTTGGAAGATGCGCTGCACGAAGATGCCCGGGGTGTGGATGGTGTTGGGGTCCAGTTCGCCGGGTTCCACCAGTTCCTCCACCTCGGCCACTGTGACAGTACCGGCCATGGCCATCATGGGGTTGAAGTTGCGCGCGGTGTGCTTGTACACGAGGTTGCCGAGCCGGTCGCCCTTCCAGGCCTTCACGATGGCGAAGTCGGCGCGGAGCCAGCGTTCCATCACGTACATCTTGCCGTCGAACTCACGCGTCTCCTTGCCCTCGGCCACTTCGGTACCGTAACCGGCAGGCGTGAAGAAGGCGGGGATGCCCGCCCCGCCCGCGCGGCAGCGCTCGGCCAGCGTGCCCTGGGGGATCAGCTCCACCTCCAGCTCGCCGCTCAGCATCTGCCGTTCGAACTCGTCGTTCTCGCCCACGTAGCTGCTGATCATCTTGCGGATCTGCCGGGTCTGCAACAACAGGCCCAGGCCGAAGTCGTCGACCCCGGCGTTGTTGCTGATGCAGGTGAGGCCCTTCACCCCCTTCCGCACCATGGCCGCGATGCTGTTCTCCGGGATGCCGCACAGGCCGAAGCCGCCCAGCATCAGGGTCATGTTGTCCGCAAGGCCTTCGAGGGCCTCGTCGGCGTTCGCCACCACCTTGTTCATGCGCTCGTCCGTTGTCGGACGACGAAGATAGCCGCTACTCCCAGAGGGGGCCGGTGTCCGGACCGTTGCCGTTGGCGGGCCGGTCGCGGCAGTCCACATCGATGTCCTCCACCCCCATCGGTTTGGGGAAATCCCCGCGCGAGATGGTGATGGAGCTGTCCGCGTAGACCCTGTTCATGAAGTAGCCGTAGATCGGCAGTGCCATGTTGGCGCCCTGGCCCTTGTCGGTGGTGCTGAAGCGCACGCTGCGGTCCTCGGCGCCGGTCCACACGCCCGTCACCAGGTCGGGGGTGATGCCGATGAACCAGCCGTCACTGTTGTTCTGGGTGGTGCCGGTCTTGCCCGCGGTGGGGTACTTGATGTTGGCGTACTTGGCGCGGTTGCCCCAGCTCATGCGCAGGCGCATGCCCGTGCCCACCGTCTTGCCGGTGTTGCGGTTATAGGCCCCGTCCACCACGCCCTTCATCAGTTGCAACATGATGAAGGCCGTGCGCTGGTCCAACGCCTCGAAGGTCTTCGGGGTCACGTCGAAGACGGTGTTGCCGTTCTTGTCCTCGATGCGGGTGAAGACCATCGGCTCGATGTAGACGCCCTCGTTGGCGAAGGCCGCGAAGGCCGCGGTGATCTCCTCCAGCGTCAGGTCGGCCACGCCCAGGCAGAGCGAAGGCACGGGGTCCAGCGGGCTTTCCACCCCCATGTGACGGGCCAGCACGGTGACGGCCGAAGGGCCGTACTGCTTCATGAGCCACGCGGTGATCGTGTTCACGGAGTTGGACAGCGCGTACTTCAACGTGATCATGCCGCCGTAGCTGCCGTCGCTGTTCTTCGGGCACCAGTCGGGCTGGCCCTCGGGCATGTCGAAGCAGATCTGCTGGTTGGGCAGCTCGGTGCAGGGGTCCATGCCCTCGCGGATGGCCGTGGCGTAGACGAAGGGCTTGAAGGTGGAGCCCACCTGCCGGCGCGCCTGGGCCACGTGGTCGTACTGGAAATGCTTGAAGTCCGGTCCACCCACCCAGGCCTTCACGAAGCCGGTGTGCGGGTCCAGCGTCAGCAGGCCGCTCTGCAGGAAGCTCTTGTAGTAGCGGATGCTGTCGTTGGGGCTCAGCACGGTGTCCACCTCACCCTTCCAGCTGAACACCCGCATGGGCACCGGCTTGTCGAAGGTGGCCTCGATCTCCTCCTCGCTGAGCACCGGCCACCAGGTGTCGCACCCGCCCTTCTTCGGGTCGCAGTGGTAGTGCTCGGTGCCTTCGTGCTTCGCCTTCACGATGTACGCCGCCGGACGCTCGCAGTTCCCGCACTGCTTGCCGGTGAGGATCCGGTAGCGTTTCGTGCGCTTCCGGGCCGCGTTCATGATGGCGTCGATCTCCTTCTCCGACACCCGCCAATCGAAGGGGCGGTTCTTCTTCTTCCCGAGGTCCCTCCAGAGGTCGTCCTGCAGCTCGGTGCCCAGGTGCTCCTTCACGGCCCACTCCGCGTAGCCCTGCATGCGGCGGTCCAGCGTGGTGTAGATGCGCAGGCCGTCGGTGTACAGGTCGTAGGGCTCCCCGTCGGGCTTGGCCAGCAGGTAGTTGCCCTCCTCGTCCTTCTGGCGGAACAGGTCCTGCAGCTGGGCGCGCAGCACCTCGCGGTAGTAGGGCGCGGGACCTTCCGTGTGGTCCACCCGCTGGAAGCGCAGGCCCAGTGGCAGCTGCTTGAGCGAATCGTACTCCTGTGGCGAGAGCGAGCCGTTCTTCACCATTTGTGCCATCACCACCATGCGGCGGTGCAGGGTGGTGTCCGCCCGGCGCAGGGGGTTGAAGAGCGCGGGGTTCTTGAGCATGCCCACCAGCATGGCCGCCTCCTCCACCCGCAGGCTGTCCGGCGTTGTGTCGAAATAGACCCGCGCCGCACTGTTGATCCCCACCGCCTGGTTGATCCAGTCGAAGCGGTTCAGGTACATGGCGATGATCTCGTCCTTGGTGTACTGCCGTTCCAGCCGCGCGGCGATGATCCACTCCTGGAACTTCTGGAACACCCGCTCGAAGAGGTTCGGCGACCGTTCGGTGAAGAGGAGCTTGGCCAGCTGCTGGGTGATGGTGCTGGCGCCGCCCTTCCCGCCCATGTACACGGCCGCCCGCACGGTGCCGCGCAGGTCCACCCCGCTGTGTTCGCGGAAGCGCTCATCCTCCGTGGCGATCAGAGCATCCACCACGTTGGGGCTGATCTGCTCGTACTTCACGGGGATGCGGTTCTCCCGGTAGTACTGCCCCATCTGAGTGCCATCGCTGAAGAGGATGGCCGTGGCCAGGTCGCTGCGCGGGTTCTCCAGGTCGGCGGTGCCGGGAAGGTCGCTGCGTGCGGCCAGGAACAGCATGAAGGCCAGGCCCAGACCGGGGCCCAGGACGATGAGCCACCACAGGAGCAGCCAGCGCCAGCGGCGCCGTTTCGGCTTCACGTTCTCCTTCGCCATGCGGGCACGAAGTTATCCGGGCGGCCCTGCCGGCCTTCCGCGGCACGGCGGTCAAGTATCATCGCCCGTCCGTGCATAACGCACGGGGTCTCCGGCATCGTGTCCGGGATCATTCACCCACGGCCGAGCGCTCCACGCTGATGCCCACGTCCAGGATGCCGGGCAGCCGTTCCACCCGCATGGCCTGCTCCAGCCGCACGGTGAAGGTGTCCGGGCGCGGGAAGCGGTCGCGGTAGCGGTACAGCACGTGCGCCTCGTAGCGGTCGGCATGGATGAACCCGGTGCCCTTGCCCAGCCACCGCCCGGCCGGGTCGGCCAGCAGGCAGTCCACGGTGTCGCGCAGGTGGCGGCCCTCCGCATCCCAGAGGTCCACGAACAGGTACAGGTCCTGGTAGGGGTACTCGCTGGTGTGCCGCACGTCGATGTACACGTCGTGGGGACGCACGGTGTCCTTCACCAGGAACTTGAATTCCGGGGTATGGCTGCGGTCCCAGTGGGCGTCCGGCACCGGCACATCGGCCTGGTACACCACCCGGTCGGTGCAGGCGGCCAGCAGGAGCAACGACAGGGACCAGGCCGCGCGCATCAGCCTTCCTTGGGCTTGTCGCCACCCCCTCCGGACCCACCCTTGCGGCGGCCCTTGCCCCCACGCTTGCGGCGCTTGGGCTTCTCCCCGTTGGCGGCCGGCGCGGCCTGCTGCTCGCCCTTGGGCCTGCCGCCGGACCGCTTCTTGCCCCCGCCCCGCTTGCGTTTGCCGCTCTTGATCTTGGAGTCGAAGCGGGTCAGGTCGTCCTGCCCCACCACGTTCTCGTAGTCGTGGGTCTTGGGTTTGGGCTCGGGTTCGTTCACCAAGGCCAGGTCGATGAAGGGCACCTCGCCGGCCTTGTTGGCCTCCTGGATCTCGCGCACCTGCTCGATCTTCAGGCCGGCCATGGTGGGCACCTGCCCGGGGGCCTTGAAGATGTACCACATCTTCTCCAGGAAGATGTCCGTCTTGATGTGCATGCCGGTGCCCGCCTGGGTCTTGAGCTTGGCCTTGGCCGAGGGGTAGCTCTTCACCGCCTCGATGTACATGTCCAGCTCGTAGTTCAGGCAGCACTTCAGCTTGCCGCACTGGCCTGCGAGCTTCACCGGGTTCAGGGCCAGCTGCTGGTAGCGGGCGGCGCTGGTGGTCACGCTGCGGAAGTCGGTGAGCCAGGTGCTGCAGCAGAGCTCCCGGCCACAGTCGCCGATGCCCCCGATCCGGCCGGCCTCCTGCCGGGCGCCGATCTGCTTCATCTCCACCTTGATGTGGAAGTTGTCGGAGAAGCGGCGCACGAGGTCGCGGAAGTCCACGCGTTCCTCGGCGGTGTAGTAGAAGATGGCCTTGGTGCCGTCGCCCTGGTACTCCACGTCGCTCAGCTTCATGTCCAGGCGCATGTCCCGCACGATGCCGCGGGCACCGAACAGGGTGTCGTCCTCCAGGCGGCGGGCGTTGTGCCAGCGGTCGATGTCCTCCTGGGTGGCCTTGCGCAGCACCTTGCGCAGCTCGAAGGTGTCGCCGGCCTTCTCCTTGCGCTCCATCTGCAGGCGAACCAGCTCGCCGGCCAGGCTCACCATGCCCACGTCATGACCCGGGCTGGCCTCCACCACCACCAGGTCGCCGGGCACCAGGCCCAGGCCGGGCGGCGTGCGGTAGAAGCCCTTGCGGGTGTTCTTGAAGCGCACCTCCACGGCATCGAAGGGCTGCTGACCGCCCGGCAGGGGCACCCCCGCCAGCCAGTCGAACACGTCCAGCTTGTTGCAGCCGCTGGTGCTGCAATACCCGTTGCTGCGGCAGCCTGCCGGCTTGCCGTCCTTCCCGTTGCTGCAGCTCGCGCACCCCATCGTTCGCTCCGTTCAGTGCCCACTTCAGGCAAGGGGCGAAGTTAACCCAAGGGGAATGTGGGAATGTGGAAATGGCTGGATGTGGAAATGCCCCCCGCCTCATTTCCACATTTTCACATTCGACCATTTCCACATGCGGCCTAAGCCCGCAACAACCCCATCATCCGGTAGCTCAGGTCCATGAAGAGCACCTTGGGATTGGCGTTGCGCTCCAGGTGGTAGTGGGCGGTCTCCAGCTCCTCGCGGATGCCGGGGATGTTCCGCTCGTTCACCAGGGTGGCGAACTTCTCCACGAAGTCGCGCTCCTCGCCGGCCACCACGACCAGGGGGTGCGCGCCCTGCCACTGCAGCACGCACTGGCGCATCAGGTACAGCGCGTAGCGCATCAGGGCCTTCTGCTTCTCGCGGCCCAGCTTGTTGAAGACCTCCATGTGCCCGCTGGTCAGGTCCACCTTGCGGGCGTAGCAGGCGCGGAGCCAGTCGCGGAACAGGAGGAAGAGCTCGTCCTCACCCTTTTCGGCCATGGTGGTGGCCTCCAAGACATCCCCCTCCGAGCGGATGGCGATGGCGCGGGCCTCGGCCTCGCCCAGGTCGGGGAAGCGCACCTGCAGCTCCTCCAGCACGTCGGCCTCGGTGAGCGCCGGCACCTTCACCAGCTGCACCCGGCTCAGGATGGTGGGTAGGAGATGCTCGGCCTGGTGCGCGACCAGCAGGAACACCGTCCGCTCCTCGGGCTCCTCCAGCACCTTCAGCAGCTTGTTGGCCGCCTGCAGGTTCATGGCCTCGGGCAGCCAGATCAGCATCACCTTCCAGCCTCCGCGGTAAGCCTTCAGGCTCAACTGCCGGTTGACCTCCTGCGCGATGTCCACCCCGATGGTGAGCTGCTTGTTCTCGCCGTTCAGCTCCCGCCGCCAGACCTCGTCGTCCAGGTAGGGCTCGTCCAGCACGGCCTCCCGCCATTGCTCCAGGTAAGGTGAACAGCTCTTGCCTTTTTCGCCAAGGAAAATGGGAAAGGCCAGGTTCAGGTCCGGGTGCGCCAGGTGGTCCATCTGCTGGCAGCTCGGGCACTCCCCGCAGGCATCGGCGGCACCTGGCTGCTGGCAGAACAGGTAGCGCGCGTAGGCCAGCGCCAGCGGCAGGGTACCGCTCCCCCGCGGGCCCAGGAACAGCTGCGCATGCGCCACCCGCCCCTCGCGCACGTTGTTGATCAACGTGGCCTTCAGCGCGGCATGCCCGGTGAGGGAGGAGAAACGCACGCGACGAAGGTAGGGCTGGGGGGGAACGAGGGATGTGGAAATGTGGGGATGCCTGGATGTGGAAATGCCCCCACCCCCAAAGCGCCTCCTGCACTCCCATTTCCACATTCCCACATGGCCTCATTTCCACATTCTATTTTCGCCGCATGCTCACCATGGACACCTTCTCCTTCAAAGGCCGCAAGGCGCTGGTCCGCGTGGACCTGAACGTGCCGTTGGCCGATGGCCGCGTGACCGACGACACCCGCGCCCGGGCCATCGTGCCCACGGTGAACAAGATCCTGGCCGACGGCGGTTCCGCCATCCTGATGAGCCACCTGGGCCGCCCCAAGGGAAAGGCGGTGCCCGAACTGAGCCTGAAGCCCGTGGCCGACCACCTGGCCACGCTTCTGGGCAAGGATGTGCTCTTCGCCACCGACTGCGTGGGCGACGATGCCAACCGCAAGGCCCGCGACCTGGCCCCGGGGCAGGTGCTGGTGCTGGAGAACCTGCGCTTCCACCCCGAGGAGGAGGCCGGCGACCCGGCGTTCGCGCAGGCCCTGGCCCACCTGGGCGATGTGTACGTGAACGACGCCTTCGGCACCGCGCACCGCGCGCACGCCAGCACCACCATCGTGGCCCGTTCCTTCCCGCACGACAGGCTCTTCGGCTACCTGCTGCAGGGCGAGATCGACAGCGTGAGCAAGGTGCTGGACAAGCCCAAGCGACCCCTCACGGCCATCGTCGGCGGCAGCAAGGTGAGCAGCAAGATCGACGTGCTGCGCAACCTGCTCGGCAAGTGCGACCACGTGATCATCGGCGGGGGCATGGCCAACACCTTCGTGAAGGCGGCCGGCGGACAGACCGGCGCCAGCCTGGTGGAGGACGACCTGCTGGACACCGCCCGCGCCATCGTGGAGCAGGCGAAGAAGGACGGCGTGCAGCTGCACCTGCCCACCGACGCCGTGGTGGCCGACGCCTTCAGCGCCACCGCCAACACGGACACCGCCCAGGCCGACCAGGTGCCCGACGGCTGGATGGCCCTGGACATCGGTCCGGAGAGCATCAAGGCCTTCCGCGAGGTGGTGCTCAAGAGCAGGACCCTGTTGTGGAACGGCCCCATGGGCGTGTTCGAGATGGAACCCTTCCAGCAGGGCACCATCGCCGTGGCCCAGGCCGTGGCCGAAGCCACCGACAAGGGCGCCTACAGCCTGGTGGGCGGCGGCGACAGCGTGGCGGCCGTGAACCAGTTCGGCCTGGCCGACCGCATCAGCTACGTGAGCACCGGCGGCGGCGCCATGCTGGAGTACCTGGAGGGAAAGGAACTGCCGGGGATCGCGGCGATCACCGGGTGATACCCTCCCTTCATCCCATCCGCTCCTCCGACCTGGGAGTGGTCTTTCGCGGCCTGAGCGACCCTCGGGTGACACACCACTATGGCGTGCACTTCAACTCCTTGGAAGAAGCCAGATCCCAATTGGACTGGTTCGCTGACCTGGAGCGTACGGGGGCCGGTCGATGGTGGGCCATTCGAGATGGTGAGGGAGAGTTCCTTGGTGCAATAGGCATCAATGGGATCGTGCGCGAGCACCAGCGCGGCGAACTGGGCTTTTGGCTGCTGCCGGAGCACTGGGGGCAAGGCATCATGGCCCGGGTGCTGCCCGTGGTGATCGACCGCGCCTTCCGCGAGCTGGGCTTACACCGGATGGTTGCCGAGGTGGAAACTGAGAACGCGGCCAGCGCCCGGGTCCTGCAACGCGCCGGTTTCACCCGGGAGGGTGTGCTGCATGACCACGAATGGAAGAACGGGCGCTGGGTAAGCCTGGAGGTGTGGGCCCTGGTGCAGGGCGCCTGACACCGGAGGCGCCACCTCTGCCGGAAGGGCTGATCGGCCTGGCAAGTTCCTAGACGGCCGCTACCCGTCGAAGGATTGAAAGAACCCCAAGGCTCTCCTCGCGTTTCTTCCCAAGGAAGTTCGTGGCCACCTCATCCCGATCTTCGCTCAGCTGCCATGCCTCTCGACCACAAGCACCTCCTGTTCCTGCTCAGCCTGTGCTGCGGGATGAGCGTGTCCGCTCAGGATGGAGAGCTCCACGTGGTCGATCCGAAGAAGAAGAAAGGCTTCATGGTCGGCCTGAACATCGGCTACCTGCTGCCCAACGACGAGCCGGCCACGTTCTACGATGGCACGCCCAAGGACCCGGCGTTCCTGGACCTGAACGAGTACCTGGACCTGTGGTTCATCCGCGACCAGGTGATCAACACCCTGGGCGACCTGGCCGCGAACTATCGGCTGAGCGAATACCCGCAGGAGTACCGGTACAACGATGCCCTGTCGATCGGCGGCCATGTGAGGTACCAGTTCAACTGGACCCACGCCGTGGTCGGGGACCTGAACTACGCCCGGCTCCGATCGGCCGGCATCTTCGTGATCGAGTATGCCAACAACACCGGGGCCACCCAACCGGTCTACGAGAGCTTCGAGATCACCGGGGAGGAGGACCGGATGAACATGAGCCTCGGGTACCACGTGAACCTGGGAGCGCCCTCCGAGTTCGGGCTGCACCTGGAGTTCGGCCCCATGCTCACCTCGGTCCGCGTACGGAACAACCAGTTCCGCATCGGCGACCGGACCTACAACATCCTGCGCGCCCAGACCGTCGGACTGGCGGCCGATCAACTGATCACCGCACCGATCCCCACCGTGACCTCGCTCGGCGGATATGGCCAGCTGGGGGCCAACCTGGAGTTCCACAAGTTCACCGTGGACATGGCCCTGCGCGTGAGCCTGGAGAAGATCGCGCTCTACGAGGGGCAGGAAGCCCGGTATCGGCCGAGCTACCTCCCCTTCCTGCGGCTGGTCTACCGGGTGTCGGGGAAGGGGTCCTGAAGCGAAGCAGCCTTCCGGCATGGTATTGGCTGCCGGACTCCCGCCATGCGCGCCCTCCTGCTCCCAACCCTGCTGATCTGTTCCGTCGCAGCCGCACAGGAGCACACCCTCCCCGTGCCCACCCGGGAGCGGCCCTACGACGTGGCCCCACGCTTCCCCGGGGGATCGGAAGCCATGCTGCGCTACTTCGCCAACAGCTGCCACTACCCGGTAGAGGCCTGGGAGAAACGGAAGGAGGGCGTGGTGCTGGCGACGATCGGGGTGGACCGCAAAGGCCGGGTCGATTCGGTGCGCATCGTGAACGGGGTGCCCGGGGCACCTGGCCTGGCCCGCGAGGCGGAGCGCCTGCTGAAGGCCATGCCCCGCTGGCAACCCGCCACCAAGGGCAACAAGCGCGTGGCCGCCGAAGTGCACCTGAGCGTGCCCTTCGACCGGAGGCGGTGCCGGGCGCCGGATGCACGACCGTGACGCGGGAAGGCGCCTATCTTGCCTTCCTCGCCATGCGCTGGTCTATCTGGATCCCCTTGCTCGCAGCCCTGCCGATCACGGCACAGGTGACGACCGGCACGACCGACCCAAGGATCCGGACGACCGCACTGAACGATTCCGTGCGCCAAGTTGACCGCCTCGACAAGAAAGGCCGCACCGTATTGAGCACCCACTACTACCAGGGCGACCGCGCCGTGGGGGTCTGGAAGGAATACGACAAGAAGGGAGTCCTGGTGGCCGAGCGCGACATGGACATCCTGCGCTATGGCGAGCCGGAGGACTTTCCAGAAAGCGTCCCTGCAGTATCCATCGATCCAACGGATACCAGCTTGGCGCTCGTTGGGGTGATGCCCGAATTCCCCGGAGGCGAGGCGGAATTGATCAACTACCTCACAACCAACATCCGGTATCCGCGCGAAGCGGTCGATCGCGACATCCAGGGCTTGGTCCATGTGTATGGTGTCGTGGACCAGACCGGCGATTGGCGCACCGTTTCGATCATGCGTGGCGTGCATCCGCTGTTGGACCACGAAGCCTGGCGCGTAACAGATGGCATGCCGGACTGGCGACCCTGCATACAGCAAGGCAAGCCTGTCCCGGTGAAGGTCAAATTGCCCATTCTTTTCCGGCTCCGTTGACCATTCCTCCAGAGGGTGGAGGGGGCATCCAGGAAACCACAGGCAACAGATCGGGCACAGGCCTTGTCCTACAGGAAAGCCCGCCCATGTTCCGCTCGCTGCTCCTCTCCGGTCTTGTTGCCTGGTCCGCACCCATGCTGGCCTGCAGCTGTTTCGGCACCGCCACCTTCTGCGAGGCCACCGACACCAGCTGGGTGGAGCCCGACCTGGTGGTGTTGGGCGTGAAACTGGACGAGCTGCACTACGGCATGCACGTGAAGGTGGTGCAGGTGCTCCAGGGCGATGCGGAGGCGGGTGACACGCTGATGGTCTGGGGCGACAACGGCGCGCTGTGTCGGGTGTACGTGGGTGCCTGGGCGAACGGCGACACCGTGCTCTGGGGCCTCCACGAGTCGGACCTCTCCGGCAATTTCATCTGGAACCAGCAATACCCACCGGACCTGGAGATGGTCGGGGACTACCACATCTCGGTCTGTGGGGTGTACTGGCTGAACTACGGCAACGGCCAGGTCACCGGACCGATCGCGGACGGGTTGAACAGCCTGCCGCTCGCCGCCCTGCCGGCCTACCTGCAGGGTTGTCCGAGCACGAGCATCGGGGAAGAGGAGCTTCCTGAACTGACGATCCGTGTGGAGGACGGCCGGCTCGTGATCTCCCTGCCCGGCCACGGCACCCTGGACCGCGCCGAGCTCTGGAGCCTGGACGGCCGGCTGCTGCACCGTTCCGGAACTCCTGCACCCACGCAGGTACTGCCCTTGGAACAGGCCGCAGGCTGCTACCTGGTCCGCGCCTGGAGCGGTAAGCGGGGGCTTGCACAGCGGGTGGTGACGGCACGCTGAGGTCCGAGCCAACGGCTCCCGCTGCAAATGCGTCGTTCCTTGCAGACCTCGGACCAATCCCCTATCGCCATGCAGCTCGGCGCCTTCAGCATCAGCCTCCCTGTCAAGGACCTCCAGGCCTCCATGGCCTTCTACGAGAAGCTCGGCTTCCACCGCTTCGGCGGCGATGGCGAGCACTACGCCATCATGAAGAACGGCCGCGCCCTGGTCGGGCTCTTCCAGGGGATGTTCAAGGAGCACATCCTCACCTTCAACCCCGGGTGGGACGAGGACGCCAACACCCTGCCCGAGTTCACCGACGTGCGGCAGATCAAGGAACGCCTCAAAGCCCAGGGGCTGGAGGTGCTGCAGGAAGCGGGTGAGGACAGCGGACCCGGCAGCTTCGTCGTGGTGGACCCCGATGGGAACCCCGTGCTGATCGACCAGCATGTGTGAGGGGCGAAGGTTGCAGGTTGAATGTTGAATGTTGGAGGTTGCATCCGTTCCTCCTTGGGTTCCGCCGCTCGGCCGAAGTTGACTGACGGACCGTTGGTCCGCCGGTAGCTTGCGGGCATGTCGGCCACCATGCAGGCAGTGCTTTGCAATCGCTACGGACCGCCCGAGGAGCTGGTGGTCGGTGAAGCGCCAATGCCCGTTCCCGGCGAAAGGCAGGTGCTCGTGCGTGTGCATGCCACCGCGGTGAACGACTACGACTGGAGCCTGGTCCGTGGAAAGCCGGCCATCTACCGGCTGATGTTCGGCCTCACCCGTCCGAAGCGGCCTGTGCCCGGCATGGAACTGGCCGGCGTGGTGGAGGCCGTCGGTCCTAACAGCTCCAAATTCCGGGTGGGCGACCGGGTGTACGGTGACATCTCCGAGCACGGCTTCGGCACCTTCGCCGAGTACTGCGCCGTGCACGAGGACGGGCTGGTGCCCCTGCCGGACGGGCTGTCGTTCGTGTTCGCCGCCGCCACGCCGCACGCCTTGGAGCTCGCGTACCAGGCCTTGATCCAGATCGCGAAGCTCAAGGACCGGGAACGCGTGCTGCTGAACGGCGCCGGGGGTGGCGTGGGCACCTTCTGCCTGCAGCTGGCCAAGCGCCAGGGCTGCGAGGTCTGGGGTGTGGACACCGGTCCCAAGCTGGAGGCCATGAAGACGCTCGGCTTCGATCGTGTGATCGACTACAGGGAGACCGACTTCACCCGTCTGGACGAACGCTTCGATGTGGTGGTGGACATGAAGACCACCCGAAGCCCGCGCGCACACGCAAGGGCCCTCGCTCCCGACGGACGCTACGTGACCGTGGGTGGTGAGCTGCAACGTCTGCTCCAGTTGCTGCTGGGTCGGCTGTTCGGCAGGAAGGACCAGCACATCCTCCCGTTGAAGCCGAACCGCGACCTGGAGGCCCTGGCTCCCCTGTTGCAGCACGGCACCCTGAAGCCCGTGATCGACGGCCCACACCCCCTCTCGGAAACACCCCGGCTGATCCGTTACTTCGGGGAAGGACGGCACACCGGCAAGGTGGTCGTGGCCGTCCGTCCCGAATGAATTTCCTCGAGCGGTTTCTCACATTCCTGATCCTGCTCGTCGCGTCGCAGTCGAGCGCACAACAGGTGGACGAGGACCAGTGGGGCCTATGGACCATGGGCTTCTTCCGGGTGGACCTCAAGGACAGCCCCTGGGGCTTCCAGGGCGACGTGCAGTACCGGACGCATGACCTGGGCGCCGACCTGGAGCAGCTGATGCTGCGCGCCGGGGCCACCTGGCGACCCAAGAAAGGAGGAGCGATCTACACCGTCGGTTATGCGCACATCCCCATCGGCGTACCCGGAGATGAACGCGGTTCCATCGCGGAACGACGCATCCATCAGGAAGGGCTGTGGCCCCATCACCCTGGTGGTCGCTTCTTCCTGAACCACCGTGTACGCCTGGAGGAACGATGGACCCCCGGGCTCGAGTTCCGCACCCGGATGCGCTACGCCCTGTTCCTGAACGTGCCCCTGAACAACCCGACGCTGGAGCCGGGGACCACCTACCTGGCGTTCTACGACGAGGTCTTCCTGAACGGCCCGGTGATCTTCTGGGACGATGTGGGGACCACGTTCTATGATCGGAACCGGCTCTACGCCGCCGTGGGCAGGGTGCTCGGCCCCCATTGGCGCGTACAGGCGGGGGCGATGCTCCAAAGCACGAACACCTGGCGGAAGTACTACTGGCAACTGAGCGCGCACCTACGCCTGTAAGACCGGCTTACCTTCCGCAGGACATGGACCACGCCACCACCTACCTGGCCAGCGCCCGCGCGCAGTTCGCCTACTACAAGGCGCTCGGCGAGAAGACCTTCGCCCAGCTGGAGGACGACCAGCTCTTCTGGCGCGCCGACCCCGAAGGCAACTCCATCGCCATTCTCGTGAACCACCTGTGGGGCAACATGCGCTCGCGGTGGACGGACTTCCTGACCACTGATGGCGAGAAGGAATGGCGCGAGCGGGACCGTGAGTTCGAGGACGTGATCACCAGCCGGGCCGAGCTGCTCGCCTTGTGGGAGCAGGGCTGGAAGTGCGTGTTCGATGCCCTGGACACGGTGACCGCGGACAACTTCGACACCACCGTGTACATCCGGGCGCAGGCGCACACCATCATCGACGCGGTGAACCGGCAGCTGTGCCACTACGCCTACCACGTGGGCCAGCTCGTGCTGCTCGGACGGATCCTGAAGGGTGAAGGCTGGCGCTCGCTCTCCATCCCGCGCGGAGGCTCCTCCACGTTCAACCAGGAGAAGTTCGGCCGCGGCGCGCATGGCGGGCATTTCACGGACGACCTGAAGTAGGGCCGGCGCCCTGCTTACCTTGAACGGCCCATGTCCGAAGGCACGGACACCAAGCCCAAGATCACCATCCGCCGCATCGGTGGGTACCTGCACCGTGTGGTGCCCATCGCGGACAAGAGCGGCCAGGTGCTCAGCTACGTGCTGAACCCCCTGATGGTGGAGTTCCGCACGCGCGATGTGCTGCAGGTGGCGGTGGGCGCTGCGCTGCTGGCCATTCCCGTGAGCCTCACCGAGGAGGCCTGGCGGTTGGGCGAGACGCTGCCGGTGGCCAACACGCTCGGCATCCTGGGCATCAGCCTGATCTTCATCGCCGTCTTCGTCTACTTCAACTTCTACCGTGCGCACTTCCGCGGCAACGGGTTCGAGTTCATCAAGCGCGTGGTGGGCACCTACCTGATCGCCTTCCTGGTGGTGGCGCTGATCCTGACGCTGATCCGCAAATGCCCCTGGGGCGTGGACAACGTTCTGGCCTTGAAGCGCATCGTGATCGTCGCCTTCCCCGCGGCCATGAGCGGCACCCTGAGCGATACGATCAAATGACCATGGGCCGCTCCCTCATCCTGCGCCGCATCGCTGCCTTCCTGGTGGACTACCTGGTGATCATCTGCTACGCCCTGGCGGTGCTGGGGATCACCCTGGCCGTGGGCCCGCCTGCGCTCGGTCCGGTCTCCGGACAGCTGGTCGGCTTTGCCACGCTCACGCTTCCGGTGTTCCTGTACTTCTTCCTCACGGAACGTGGACCACGACGGGCCACCCTCGGCAAACGCGTGATGCACCTGCGCGTGGAAGCGGCCGCGGAGGGAACCCGGGGCAACATCCTGCTTCGCAATGTGCTGAAGCTCCTGCCATGGGAAGTGGCACACGCGGGTGTCCACTGGGTCCGGCATTTCGGTGAGGAAGCGCCTCCAACCTGGGTCTGGGTGTTGCTCGTGGCACCTCAGCTCATCATGCTGACCTACCTGATCGGGATGGCCGCCAGCGGTGGGGCACGGGCACCGTACGACCGGCTTGCCGGGACCTCGATCGTGCGCACACCGTGATGGCCCTGCGTAACGCGTTGGCCCTGGCAGCCCTGCCCTGCGTTGATCCTGGCGACCCAAGCCTTTCGAGAGTTGCGGTGATCGGCTCCTTCCTAACTTCGGATGCATGGATGGCCACCCGCTCCTCGATCCTCCGCGCAGGCTGGCAGTGATCGTGCTTGCCGTGGGCCTGTTGTTGGCGATCCCGCTCATCGCCATGCAGTTCACCGACGAAGTGCACTGGACGAGATCCGACTTCCAGGTGGCAGGCGCGCTGTTGCTGGGCACCGGGCTGCTGGCCGAGGGCATCCTGCGCACGTTCACCAAGCGGAGCCACCGCTTCGCCTGGCTCGGGGTCCTCGGCTTGCTATTGCTGCTGGTCTGGGCGGAATTGGCAGTTGGCGTGTTCGGAACGCCGTTCGCAGGAAGCTGAAGGGCTTTCAGACGAACTAGACCCGCCATCCCGTTCCTTTGCGGAACACCCACTTTCCATGAAGAACACCACCACCGCCCTGATCTTCGGCCTGGCCATCGTGCTGGCCGCACTGGCGCTCGGCAACGCGTTCAAGAACCGGAACCGCACTGCCGGCGACATCTACGTGACCGGCCTCGGGCAGGCGGACTTCACCAGCGACCTGATCGTGTGGGAGGGCCGCTTCGGAGCCATGGACCGCGACCTGAAGCAGGCCTACGTGACCTTGGAGCGGAACAAGGCCATCATCCGGGAGTACCTGGTGGGCAAGGGCATTCCGGAGGACAAGCTCGTGTTCAGCGCGGTGCGCACCAACCAACGGAACAAGGCCCTCTACAGCCCGGACGGCGACTACATGGGCGAGGAGTTCGTGGGCTATGAACTGTCCCAGAGCCTCACCGTGGAAAGTCCCGAGGTGGAGCAGATCGAACGCATCAGCCGCGAGGTGACCGAGCTGCTGAACCAGGGCGTGCAGTTCTACAGCGATGCGCCGCGCTACTACTACACCAAGCTGGGCGAGCTGAAGATCGAGATGATCAGCAAGGCCACCGAGGACGCGCGTGTACGGGCCGAGCAGATCGCCACCAACGCCGGCAGCCGGCTGGGCGACCTGCGTTCCGCCAGCATGGGCGTGTTCCAGATCACCGGGCAGAACTCCGACGAGGAATACAGCTGGGGCGGCACCTTCAACACCAGTGACCGCGACAAGACCGCCTCCATCACGGTGAAGCTGGAGTACGAGGTGGAATGATCCACCGGGCCGGTCCGCTTCTGCTGTTGCTGTGCACATCAGGCACACTGGCCGCGCAGGAGGACACCCTGGACCTTGGTGAACTCCGGTACGAGGTCATCGATGAGGCCGACTTCCTCCGCCATCGCGAACAAGGCCTCCCCGCCGTTACAGAGCCCGGTGAATTGACCGAGTTGGGTGATGGCCGGTTGCGACTGACCCATGGGGATGACACGCTGACCCTCCCCGAACGGCTGGACACCTGCATGCTGCACGGCTTCGTGCCTGCCCTGCACGCGCACTACCTGGTCTGCTTCGCCGGCGACGAGTTGAACACCCTGGAACTCGTGGACGCCCGGACAGGCACCCGGATGGACCTGCCCTACACCTTCGACAACGGGTTCCATGGTCTCGCGGTGTCGCCGGGTAGCGAGCAGGTACTGTTCTTCAGCTCCTACGACATCCCCTCCTGGGAGGCCTGGTACGATCATCGGGCCGACCTGATCACCTACCACCTGACGCCGGGAAAAGGGCTGGCCGGGATGCGAACGGGCCTCACCTTCGAGACCGGACGGTTCTCCATCGAAGAGGTGGTCTGGGTGGATGATCGATCGGTAGCCATGAAGGTCTACTTCGGTGACCAGCCGGACGAGGTGAACGCGGAGAAGTACACCTACCTGAGGGTCCTCCTCCCATAACGGTCAGGTACCTTCGGGCCATGTCTGTCGCACACCACCTCGCCACGCACCTGCGCGGCATCCACACCGGCGGCAACTGGACCGAGCGCGATGTGAAGCAGCAGCTCGAAGGCCTGGACTGGCGGGTGGCCGTTCGGGAAGTGCCCGGCTCCAACTCCATCGCCACCCTGGCCCATCACCTGAAGTACTTCGTGGGCGTACAGCTGCAGGTGCTGCGTGGCGGGCCGTTGGAAGGGCATGACCGGCTGAGCTGGGAGACGCCCGCGATAACCTCCCAGCAGGACTGGGACGGCTTGATCGCCGAGTGGCTGGACCAGGCCGCGGAACTGGCCAACCGGGTGGAACAGCTGACCGATGAACAACTCTTCGGACCCTTTGGCGACCCGAAGTATGGCACCACCTTCAGCAACCTGATGGGCCTGGTGGAACACACGCACTACCACCTGGGGCAGATCGTGCTGGTGAAGAAGCTCGTCGGACAACACGTGGCATGATGCACCCTGGAGGACCACCCACCCTGGAGACCGAAAGGCTCCTGCTGCGTCCGCACACCCTGGCCGACGTGGATCCCAGCTACCGCATGAACCTGGACAGCGAAGTGAGCCGCTACACCCAGGACGGTGGCGTGGTGGACCGTGCCGAGATCGAACGTCGCATTCGCGAGAACGTCCTGGGCGACTATGCGAAGTACGGGTTCGGCCGGCTCGCTGTCGTGCTGAAGGGGACCGACGCATTCATCGGCTTCGCCGGCCTGAAGTACCTGCCCGACCGCGACGAGGTGGACCTCGGTTACCGGCTCGTCAGTGCCCAATGGGGAAAAGGACTGGCCACGGAAGCGTGCCGGGCCTGTGTCGACTGGGGCTTCGACGTGCTCGGCCTGGAGCGCATCATCGCCCTGGTGCTGCCGGACAACCTGGCCAGCATCCGGGTGCTGGAGAAACTGGGCTTCGCCCATGAGCAGGACGTGGAGGAGGACGGCGCCCCCGCCCGGCTCTACGCCCTGCACCGGGATCGAACTACTTGATCTTGCAGTCCGGCAGCCGTTCCGCCAGCTTCGACATCACCTCGGGCCCCAGCTGGTTGCCGCTCACCGTCAGCTTCTTCAGGTTCTTCAGCTGGTAGATGCCTTCGGGCAGGGAGGTCAGCTGGTTGTCGGAGATGTCCAGCAGCGTGAGGTCGGTCAACTGGCCCAGGCTTTCCGGCAGCTCCGTGATGGCGTTGCCGTCCAGGTAGAGCTTGTCCAGCCCGGTGAGCTGGCCGATGCACGCCGGCACCCCGGTGAGGCCCATGTTGCGTGCGTTCAGCGTGGTGAGGCCGGACATGCCACAGATGCTCTCCGGCAGGGGCTGCCCGTTCAGGTCCTTGTCGAAAAAGGCGTTCAGCACCAGCATGCCGTTGTTCACGCGGCTCTCGTAACTGCCTCCGCCACCGGCCAGCATGGCCCCCAGGGCGCTTTCCAAGGTGGCCTCGCCGGCGTTCTGTTCCGAGGTGCTCGTCATGCTCCCCGAGAACTCGGCGTACTTGTCCTGGGCGATCAGGAAATCGATGTCCTCGTTGAACTTCCGGCGGCCGAGCAACTTCTTGATGTCCGGTGCCTCCACCAGGCTGGCCGTGTTCGCACTGCCATTGCTCGCACGGCCCTTCTCCAGGTCATCGATGAAGCCGTGGAAGGCCTTGAGGCGGTCCACCTTGTTCACGTTCACCATGCCCTGCTGGGCGAACTTCAAGGACTGGTCCAGGTTGCTGTGCGCTTTGGCGTAGTCCCCGGCGAAGGCACAGGCGATGGCCATGTTCTCATGCAGGCCCTCGGCCACGTTGGCGTTCACCGCGGCCTTCTTGTCGCTGGCATCGGTGCGTTCCAGCCACTTCTCCCAGGTGGCGATGGGGCCTGCCAGGGCCTTGTAGTCACCGGTCATCAGGGCATTGGCCGCCTGCACACTGGCCTGCTCGGTCTCGCTGTAGTCGGCGGCGTCGCCCTTGCCGTAGGTCAGGTCGAACTTCAGTTCGTCCTTCAGGAAGAACAGCCGCGGGTACACGCTCTCGATCATGCGGCCCAGCTGCACCAGCGCGGCCTTGCGAGCCAGCCAGTAGCCGCCCTGCAGACCGTAGGCCTTGTCCAAGGCCTCCTGGGAGTTGAAGCTGACCACCCGGATGGTGGTGGTGGAGCCTTCGGCGGTCCTGGACTGGGTCTCCACCTGCTCGTTGCCGAACTGCAGCTGCATGGCCGGATCCAGTTCCCAGGTGTCCAACACCTCGCCCCCCTTCACGGCCTGCACCACGGCCGGCAACCGGTAGTCCACCTTGTAGTAGTACTGCTTGCAGCCGTCCTTGGCGATCATGCAGGCCGCGTCCAGCAACTCCTTGTTCCCCTCGAAGGGCTTGCCCAGCGCCATGCGGATGGTGATGTCGCCGGTGCCACCCACGATGTCGGTCTCCGTAAGCGCCTCGAACTTGATCTTGGACAGCCGCTCGCCGCCCGACTTGAGCACGTCCATGTTGCCCAGGTAATGCCGCAGGGTGTCCCTGTTGAAGGGCAGGTCGCCGGTGTACACCTCGATGCCCACCTGGTCCACGCCCGTCATGGGCAGGGTAGGCAGGTGCAGGAAGTCCATCTTGACGTCCGTGCTGGAGGTCTTCTGGGCCGCCAGGGGAGTCGCCACGGAAAGAAGTAGCGGGAGTACGAAGTGCTTCATGCCAGAGGTCGTTTTCGGTGGGGTTCCGGAGTTCAAAGCTAGCTGCCCTGCAAGAGCCTTGCCAAAGACCCCGCGGCCACGGTCCTTAGCTTGCCGTTCACCGCTCCGGCATGCGACACTTCATTCCCTTCCGGACCGCCGCCACCTGGGCCTTTCGGCTCTTCCTGATGTTGGCGGTGTTCCACCTCGTCGTGGTCGTCGGCATCCTCGCGTTCGATCACGAGCCGGTGGACCTGCTCTGGGGTGGGCGTGTGGAGCCGGGCCAACTGCTGGAATTCGAGTTGTTCGCACTGGTCGTGAACGCTGCATGCATCGGGCTCGTGCTGCTCGCCTCCGGTCGCATCGGAAGCGGGACCGCCCAGCGGATCGGTCGCTGGCTCATGTGGCCGTTGGTGGTGTTGTTCATCCTGAACACGGTCGGGAACCTCCTGGCCACCTCCTGGTTCGAACGCATCATGGCCGCGGTCACGGTGCTGCTCGCCCTGCTCTGCCTCCGGCTGGCCATGGGGCCCGATCGGCCACCACCGGCATCCACCCAAGGGTCGTGATGGCGGGAAGGTCGCGATCAGGCACGAACGCCCTTCACCAACAGGTACACGCAGAGTGAGAGCTCACCCGCCACCGCGGTGACCAACATGAGCAGTTCCGTGTAGGTGGTCAGGTCGGGGAACAGGAAGTTCGCCGTGCAGTCCAGCAGGTAGGCGAAGCCGGCAGCGACGATGCCCACGGCGATCCAGCGCGGGACCACATGACCCCGGAACAGCAGGTAGCCGAGCACCAGGCAGCAGAGCCCGAAGAACACCCCGCTGATCAGGTAGCCGGTGGCATGCGCCTGCAGGAAGAGCATGACCAGCGCATGCAGCTGGTCAGGGGCGAAGGCCGCACCTGCACCGCCCGGCTGCAGGAGCAACACCGGCCAGAAATGGTTCAGCAGGTTGATGCCGATCGCCGAGGCCTGGGCCAGACGGAGGAAGGCCGCCAACAGCGACAAGCCGAAACTGAGCGGGCGCAACAGGACGAAGAAGGCAACGCCCACGGCCACATCGCACAGCGCCATCACCAGGTCGGCCACGAAGCCGAGCCGGAAACGGAACGGGTCCTCAAGGATGCTGGAGGCCGTGGCCGCCGGATCCCCGGGTACCAGCATGGCCTCACGCACGCCGAGTCCGGCGTAAAGGCCACAGGCGATGATGATCAGGTACATGAGCCCGGCGAAGCGGGCCACGGTACGGGGTGCGAAGGTCAGGGTCTGCATGGGTCCTTACGGTTTGCTGGTGCAAGACTACCCGGTCCCGCGACCCCGATCCGTTGACGTTGGTCAAGAACAGGTCAGGGCACCGCAGGGCTTTCACCAATGGTGAGCAGGAGCTGACCGAGCGAGGTGGCGTGGCTCAAAGGCCGATGAACCCGAACCGGTAACGCTGGCCGCCGTTGTGCATCTGCGCCAGCACCACCAATTGCCCGTTGGCATCGAAGAAGAACGGCGTCGTCAGGCTCATCTCGAACACAGCGCCTTCATGCAGATGGAGCAGGGGCAGACCATGCGTCCGATCCCCGTACGTGATGTGTCCATCGGGTTCGATCACGTAGAGGAACGTACCGTGGGCGGTCTTCTCGTCGAAGGCCTTCTTCTTGACGTACTTGGTCCCGTCCGGTTCGGTCCAGCCTGCGGGCGGGATGGAGGGCACGCTCAGGTCCGTGTTGTTCCAGAACAGGAACAGCCGGTCCTCCTTCAGATAAGGCAGGTAACTGCCGAACTCGTCCACCGGGGTGCTGCTGCGCACCTCCTGATGCTTGTCGATGTGCCGCCACCAGTCCAGGTCTCCGCTCGACGCGTCCAGGCTGAGGACGAGCGCATCATCGTAGACCCAGGAATAGGTGTACTGCATCGGTGATGAGCCGGCGATGGGGTCGCTCTTCTCCTCCACCTGCTCCAGGAGCACAAGGAGCCTGCCATCACCGTAGGACTTGCCCGGTCGTGTGCCCAGCACGTCCTTGATCCGCAGGTCCTTCACATGGGCCTTTTCGGCATTGTTCGCGAGGTGCTCGCTGCCGAGCATGGCCACCACCTCCCGGGGCCATCCCTCGGCACGGTCCACCGCCAGGGAGCCATCCGGACCGAACAAGGCGTACCAGCTGCCATGCACCCGCTTGTCGTAGTTGCTTGGCTCGGTGGTGTACAATGCATACACGAACGCCTGACCCTCCGGCCCGATGGCCATCCGATGGTCCTCCACCTGCTTGCCGTCCAGGTGCTTGGTCCGGTGTACCTGCCAGTCGGAGCCGTTGGTGCTGTACAGGGCGTACATCCAGACCGGTTTCTGCCAGGTCTGTTTGAAGAGGTAGGCCCGCCCCTTGTCATCCACGACAAGGTCGTGGCGCGGAGCCTTCTCCGACCCCCAATCCAACTCCTGCTCCTTGTTCCAAAGGCGTTCGCCCGTTGTAGGGTCGAAGCAGGAGAGGCGCACCCTGCCCTGCATGTTCTTCTCGTAGGGCAGGTCGGCGAGCACCGCCAGCTTGGTGCCATCGGGGCTGAAGGCCGTGGAGAAGAAACCGCGGTTGCCCATCTTCTCCGCCGCGATCACGTCCAACTCCCGACCCTCGCCCAGCGTGCCGTCCAGGGCGAGGTCATGCATCAGCAAGGTGTGTTTGCCGCTGTCCTTGTGCCAGTGCGTCACGAAGGCGACCAGCCGCCCGTTCACCACCTCGATGGCGTCCAGGAAGCGGCTGTCGCCCATGACACCGCCATGGAACTCGACCTCCTCCGTGGACACATGCGCCAGGTCCTTGGAATAGCGTTCCAGCCAGTAGTGCTCCACCGTGGTGGCGTCGGTGAGCGTGCGCAGGAGCACGAACCCGTCATCACCCAGCGTCAGCAGCCGTTCGATGCGCCGCTCGGTGTGGTCATTGGTGACCGGCGGACCCCACCGGTAGACCGGCTCCTGGGCCTGTGCGACACCCAGGGCCAGAAGGCCCGCGAGACCGAGGACCCTCACTGCCCCGGGGTGCAGGAAGCGTTGTACTCCTGCACGATCTCCAGGATGCGCAGCATGCCGTAGCCCTTTTCCTTGTCGGCCACCTTCCTGGCCAGGTCCGCGTTGTCCGCCACGTACTCGCTCATCTTCTGGGGGAACTTCAATCCGAAGTAGTCCACCGAGCGCGGCTTGTCATCGCCCTCCTTGTGGAAGACCATCACGCTGGGGTACATGCGCGCCATGAACTCTTCGTGGCTCTCGTTGGCCCCCTGCTGCATGATCATGTAGTTCTCCGCCCGGTTGTACCACACGTACTGGGTGATGCAACCATCCTCGACCACCAGGTTGCCCCGGATGGCGGATCCGGAAAGCCCGCCCGAGTAGTTGATGCAGCGGTAGAGCTTGTCGGCCACCTGGTACTCCTTCAGGTCCTTCGACTTCAGCTTCTGCTTGGTCTTCTTGTCGTCCTTGTCGGTGTAGAACTCCACGTCGTTCTGCATGGAGTAACGGTCCTTGAGCTCGATGTAGCCCTCGGTCTTCTTCCCGTCGGCATCGATGATGTAGCCGGGGTACTTCTCGCCAAGGCGGTACACCTCGGGGTTCCAGTCCTGGGCGTGGGCGGTGATCAAGGCCAGGCCGGCCACCGAGAACAGAAGGGCGCGTAGGTTCATGGGCGCAAACCTACGGCCCGCAGGAACGCCGAATGAGGACATGTGAACCGTATGCCTCGACCCACGCGCCGGAAAGATGCTGGGCTTCACGGCTTTCCGTACCTTCGCACGCGAATCAGGCCCGGTCACACCTTTCCGGGTCCAAAGACCGAACACAGCACGCATGGGCCGATCCAAGACCTCCTTCGGAAAACGCGAACGGGAGAAGAAGCGCGAGAAGAAGCGCGAAGAGAAGCAACGCAAGAAGGAGGAACGCAAGGCCAACCCCGGCAGCGGGGACCTGGACAGCATGATCGCCTACGTGGACGAGTACGGGAACATCGTGGACACTCCCCCCGATCCGGCGGAACGCGAGGAGATCGATGCGGAGGACATCGTGCTCGGCATCCCGCCCAAGGAAGAGGGCGACGAGGATCCGGTGCACACCGGGGTGGTGGATTTCTTCGACCACCAGAAAGGCTTCGGCTTCATCAATGAGATCGGCACTCCGCAGCGCTACTTCGTGCACATCACGGGTTGCGAGGAGGAGATCATCGAGGGCAACAAGGTCTCCTTCGAACTGGAACAGGGGCCCAAGGGCCTCAACGCCGTGCGCGTGAAGAAGGTCTGAGCGTCCCAACGGTCGCCAACATGCGTCTCGGCTGGGCCCTCTTGATCCTGCTTCCGGCCATGGCCGGTGCCCAGTCCCTGGCAGGAAGCTCCTTTCAAGGTACCGGAAGCGTCCAGCCTCGACCCGGATGCGAAGGTTGCGGGAACGCGGGCAGGATCGCCTTTCTGGAAGGCCTCCAGGTGGACCTGTTGATGCCCGGCAGCGACATCATGGACCGGAGGGGCTATGCCAGGAAAGGGGACCGGATCGAACTGGACAACGGCATGGTCGGGGAACTGCGCGGGGACAGCCTGTTCCTGAACGCCTACGGGCATCGCCACGTGTTCCTGCGGAGCATGGACTAGTTGCCCAGCACCCGATCCGCCTCGTCACGCACGGAGTCCATCGCACGATCCACCCATTTCGTGCTTCCCAGGTCCGGGAACACCATCGGCGCCAGGGACCGGACCGGAGCATGCAGCCTGGAGGCCTCGACCTGATCCTGGTCCGGCCAGCTCTCGCGCGTGTATCCGGCCACCAAATTCAACAGAATGCTGAGCATGAAGACCGAGCGCAAGGCACCGAACAGGACCCCGGCGGCCTTGTTCGGCAGTCCCAGCCGGGCCACATCGATCACGGTGGTCAGGAAGCGGGCCAGCAGATGAACGGCCAGGATCACGACCAGGAAGGTGATGAAAAAGGCCACCACGGCATTGCGTACACCGAGCCCGAGCCAATCCACCACCTGATCGCTCAAGTGGATGCCCGCCCAGACACCGGCCACCAGCGCCACCAGGGATCCCACCTCCACGATGAAGCCCCGGGACCACCCCTTGAACGCGGCAAGGGCGATCGCCGCCAGCAACACCCAGTCGATCCAGTTCATGCGCTAAAAATGCGCAAACCCGGCAAAGCATCGGGTCGGTCCCGGTACGAACGAGGGGCCGGATGACGGACCTTTGCACCCCTCATGGACCTGCAGTTCCAAAAACGGTGGCGCGACCTGCTGAAGCTGATGGAGCAGCGCTTCGGCGGTCCGGTGGACCTGAACGCGCTGATCTTCCTGATCGGCGTGCAGGAGCTGGGGCAGCACGCCCGCGATTTCAAGAAGGACGAGAAGGTGGAGCTGATGCACATCGGCATCTGTGTCCTCCTGCTGCCCTACGGATACTACAGGGAGTTGGGGCGCGATGCCGACGGTTGGCCCCACTTCGAGCGCACCAAGGAACTCCCTCCACTGAACGCGAAGGAGCAGGAGCGCCTCATGCAGGAGGCCGTGTTGGAATACTTCGAGCGGGAGGACTGATCAGGGAGTGACCGGGATCAGCGTCACGGTCTCCTCATTGACCTCCTCTTCGAGGATCTTGATGATCCCCTCCCCCACCATGCTGTCCTTGAAGCTCACGATGTCCAGCACGGCAAAGCCGGCCTGGCCCTGCTCATAGAAGCCACTGTAGTCGAACTCCGCCATCCCCCGGGAATCCGTGAGCTTCTCCTGCGTGAGCCGCGTGGCATCTCCCAACGGGAACGCGGGATTGGCATAAAGCTTCACATAGGCCTCGGTGACGGGCTGCCCGTTCTCCTTCACGATGGTGATGCGGGCGATCGTGTCCTTCTCCTTGTTGCAACCGGAAAGAACGACCACGGCAAGCAGCAGGAGCAGTGAAGTACGCAGGATCGAAGGGGCCATTGGGTTACTTTTGGGGCGCTTCCCCACGGGGTACGCGAACTTCAAAGGTAATGTTGCGCGCAACAATGCACCCATCCAGGGCTTTTCGATCGATCGCCGTTCTTGGGACCCTTTGCCTGACCCTTGCCGTGTCCGCCCAATCGGAGAAAAGGCGCCTGGTGGAGGTCCGCACCGACATGGGCCGCATGGTGGTGGCCTTGTACAACGAGACGCCCGAGCACCGTGACAACTTCCTGAAGCTCGTGCAGGAAGGGTTCTACGACAGTCTGCTCTTCCACCGGGTGATCCCGGGGTTCATGGTCCAGGGCGGCGACCCGGAGAGCAGGAGCGCCGCACCCGGTCAGATGCTGGGCAATGGCGGCCCCGGATACACGGTCCCTGCCGAGATCGTTCCAGGGCTCGTGCATACCAAGGGTGCACTCGCCGCGGCCAGGCAAGGGGACCAGGTGAATCCCGAGAAGCGCAGCAGCGGCAGCCAGTTCTACCTGGTGCAGGGCAAGCCCTTCCAACCGAACGAATTGGACATGGTGGCCCAACGTGCCTCCCGCCATGGCACGCCGGTGACCTATTCCGAGGAACAGAAGGAGACCTATGCCACCGAGGGCGGGGCTCCTCATCTGGACGGTTCCTACACGGTCTTCGGCGAGGTGGTCGAAGGCCTGGACGTGATCGACCGCATCGCCGCCGTGCAGCGGGATGGACGCGACCGGCCGGTGAGCGATGTCCGCATGTTCATGCGCGTGCTGGAATGAGCCTGGCCGACCGCATCGCCGAGTTGGAGGCGGAAGTGGCCCAAGCGGCAGCCGCCACGGCCGAGGAAGTGGAGCGCTTTCGCGTGGCCATGCTCGGCCGCAAAGGGGCCGTCACCGCGCTGTTCGACGCCTTCAAGGAGATGTCCGCCGAGGACAAGAAGGCCCTGGGCCGGCGCATGAACGAGCTGAAGCAGGCCGCGCAGGCCCGTTGGGAGGAGATGAAGGCGGGGACCACCCGACAGGGTGCCGCCCCCGTTCAGCAAGGCGACCCCACGCGCCCGGTGGCCACCGAGCAGACCGGAGGCCTGCACCCCATCACCCTGGTCCGGCAGCGGATCGTGCGGGTGTTCGAACGCCTTGGCTATACCGTGAGCCAGGGGCCCGAGGTCGAGGATGACCACCACAACTTCGGAGCGCTGAACTTCCCCCCCGAGCATCCCGCCCGGGACATGCAGGACACCTTCTTCGTGGAAAGCCCCGAAGGACTCGCCCTGCGCACCCATACCAGCAGCGTGCAGGTGCGTGTGATGGAGCACCAGGAGCCCCCGATCCGGACCATCAGCCCGGGGCGGGTGTACCGCAACGAGGCCATCAGCGCCCGCGCCCATTGCATGTTCCATCAGGTGGAAGGCCTCTATGTGGACAAGGGCGTGAGCTTCGCAGAACTGAAGGGCACCCTGGACCATTTCGCCAAGAGCCTCTTCGGCCCCGAGGTGGCCATCCGGCTGCGACCCAGCTACTTCCCCTTCACCGAACCGAGCGCCGAGGTGGACATGAGCTGCACGATCTGTGGCGGCGATGGTTGTGCGGTGTGCAAACAGAGCGGCTGGGTGGAGATCATGGGGTGCGGCATGGTGGACCCGGCCGTGCTGGCCAACTGCGGCATCGATCCCGAGGTGTACAGTGGTTTCGCCTTCGGCATGGGCGTGGAACGCATTGCCCAGCTGCTGTACCGCGTGCCCGACCTGAGGCTCTACTGGGAGAACGATGTCCGCTTCCTGGCCCAGTTCAGCGACGGTTCCTTCCGCAACTAGATGACCGCATCGGGCGGCACGGACGTCTGCATCCTGGGCGGAGGCCCCGGAGGCTCGGCGGCCGCCCTTCAACTGGCCCGCCATGGGGTGCGCACCACCCTGGTGGAAAAAGCGGTCTTCCCCCGCGACAAGGTCTGCGGGGATGCCCTGAGCGGCAAGGTGATGCGCACCCTCGAACGGCTGGACCCCGCCCTGGCGGAACGGGTCAACGGGGACGCCCATGTCCAGGCCAGCTGGGGGGTCACGTTCGTGGCTCCCGGCGGAGCGTCCTTGAGGGTTCCCTTCAGCCGGCACACGGGCGAGGGTGAAGCGCCCGGCGCCATCCTGCCCCGCGTTCACTTCGACGACCTGCTGTTCCAAGCCGTGAAGCACGGTGGTCAGGTGGACGTGATGGAAGGTCGTACGGCCAAGGCCTTCGACCGCACATCAGGGGGCTGGCACATCACCCTGTCCGGTCCGGACGGCGCGAGGACGGAGTTGGACTGCCGCATGATCCTGGATGCCAGTGGCGCGAACAGCACGTTCTCCCGGCATGTGGCCCGCCTGCCCATGGAACCCCGCCACCATGCGGCGGGTGTACGGGCCTATTTCTCGGGCGTGAAGGGGCTGGACCCGGACGGCTTCATCGAGCTGCACTTCCTGAAGGAACTGCTGCCCGGATACCTCTGGGTGTTCCCCCTGCCCGATGGGCATGCCAACGTCGGACTGGGGTTGCGCAGTGACATGGTGAAACGGCGCAGGCTGGACCTGAAGGCCGAACTGCTCCGCCTGCTGCGGGAACACGCCACCTTGCGGGAACGTTTCGTGGATGCCGTTCCGGTGGGGTCCGTTCAGGGCATGGGCCTGCCGCTGGGCAGCAGGCGCCGGTCGATCAGCGGCGAGGGTTACCTCCTCATCGGCGATGCCGCCCACCTGATCGACCCCTTCACCGGCGAGGGCATCAGCCATGCCATGATCAGTGGTGTGCACGCCGCCGATGTGGCAGCGGACATGCTGGCCCGCAACGACCTTTCAGCAATGGCTGCCAAGGCCTACGATGCACGGGTTTGGAAACGGCTTGGGCAGGAACTTTCCATCAGCACCCGGCTGCAACGACTGGCGGACCAGGCCTGGCTCTTCGACCTGGTGGTGGACCGCGCCGCGAAGAACCCGGCCCTGGCCGACACGATCGCCTGCATGTTCACCGACCTCGACCTGCGGGCGCAATTGAAGAAGCCAGGCTTCTATTGGAAGCTGGTGCGGGGCACACGATGATCGCCTGGCCCTAGGTCTTCTTCTCAGCGACCACCATCCAGTTCCACGGGTCCGGCGGTTCCATGTCCGAGGGCGGATCCTGCAACACGAACTGCCAGGGATACTCCAGCTTCCGCGTTTCGAGCACCTGCATGCTCCTCGCCCTCAGCACATCGTGCAGCTCCTCTTTCAGGTGGTGCTTGGTGGGCACGCCGTCCACCACCACGATCCCAAGGTCCAGGTCGGACATGGCCCTGCGGGCCTTTCGCTGGGCATCGCGGGGCGAGTGGCCGCTTCGCCGGTTGAGGCGCACCAGGCGGTGACTGGCGTACAGCGCACTTTCCAGGGAGGGGACCACGACCAGCAGGTGGCCTCCTGGCTTCACGGCATCGCAGAGGTTCTGCCACATGGCCTCGCGCTTCTCCAGGGAGGCGTGAAGGAGCGTGTTGATGCAGACCGCCACATCGACCTGTTCCGGAAGGCCATGGGTGCGTGTCAGGTCGGCATGGATGTACTGCACCTGCCCGGATCCGGCGTGTTCCTTCTCGGCAATGGCCAGGCATTCTCGGCTCAGGTCGGTGGCGTACACCCTGCCGAACCTGGGCGTAAGCAGGTGCAGGGCCCGGCCCACGCCGCAGCCGATGTCGGCCACCGTGCGTTCGGTGCCGGCGAGCCGGTCAAGCACGGCGGCGATCAGTCCCCGGCGATCGGTTCCGGGCACGTCCAGGATGGCCTCGTCAAAATGCTCCGCTACACGGTCCCACGCCTGCTCGTCCATTGGTGCCAAGGTACCCGCCTTGCAGCAAGGGCCATGATGACGCTCAGACCTCGCTGAGCTTCAGCATGTTGGCCATGCCCTGCTCCGCGATGGGCATGCTTGCGATGTTGACCACCAGATCGCCCTTCTGCACGAACTTCCGCTTGCGGAGCTGGTGCTTGATGTCGGAGATGGTGTGGTCCGTGCTCACGGTCTTGTCATAGTACTGACCGCGGACACCCCAGACCAGGTTCAACATGCTCAGGATCCGGCGGTTGCTGGTGAAGGCGAAGATGTGCGCCTTCGGGCGCATGCTGCTGATCTTGAAGCCGGTGTAACCACTGTGGGTCATGGTCACGATGGCCTTGATGTCGATGGCCGCGGCCATGCGCACACTGGCCATGCAGATGGCGTCGGAGACCATGCGGTCGCCCCGGCCAAGGGAGGGCTGGGGCACGTTGTACATGTCCTCGCTCTTCTCCATCTCCAGCAGGATCTTGTTCATGGCCTTCACCACCTCCACCGGGAATTTGCCCACACTGGTCTCGGCGCTCAGCATCACGGCATCGGCATGGTCAAGCACGGCGTTGGCCACATCGTTCACCTCGGCCCGGGTCGGGGTGATGTTGGTGATCATGCTCTCCATCATCTGAGTGGCCACGATCACGGGCCGGTGCTTGGCCAGGCTGCGACGGATGATGTCCTTCTGCACCAGGGGCACCTGCTCCATGGGGATCTCCACCCCCAGGTCCCCGCGTGCCACCATCAGGGCGTCGGTGGCGTCGATGATCGCGTCGATGTGCGCCAGGGCCTCGGGCTTCTCGATCTTGGCGATGACCCGGGCATGGCCGTTCAGCTCCCGGATCAGCGCCTTCAGCTCCTCGATGTCGTCCGGGTTCCGGACGAAGCTCAGGCCCACCCAGTCCACATCCTGCTCCAGGGCGAACTCCAGGTCGCGCCGGTCCTTCTCCGTGAGACAGGGCAGGCTGATCCGGGTGTTGGGCAGGTTCACGCCCTTGTTCGAGCTGAGCTTGCCGCCATGCAGCACACGCGTGCGCACCTCCTTCTCCCCATCGGTGGCCAGCACCTCCAGACGCAGTTTGCCATCGTCCAGCAGGACCTGCTCCCCGGGCTTCACGTCCCTGGGGAACTGCGCATAGGACATGCTCACGCGGCCCGGTACGCCGGGCAGCTGGTCCGTGGTGAAGATCAGTTCGCTCCCGTCAGGCAGGTCGATCGACCCGCCCTCGATCTCGCCCACCCGCAACTTGGGGCCCTGCAGGTCGGCCAATACGGCCGTGGTGAGGCCGAGCTCATCGTCGAGCTCCCGGATGGTGGCGATCACCTCCCGGTAGAAATCGTAACTACCGTGACTGAAGTTGAGGCGGCATACATCGAGGCCATGGACCAGCATCTCACGCAGCACTTCGCGGGGTGCGGAGGCGGGTCCGATGGTGGCGACGATCTTGGTCTTGGGGTCGGTCATGGGGTTCAACCGAGCAGTTTGTGCCCGGCCTTGAGGGTGCCGAAATCCAACAGGAACGCGGCAAGCACGAAATCCGTTCCCCGCACGCGCTCCAGCAGCCTCTCATCGGCCTCGGCCATCTCCCGGTCCACCACCAGGAAATAGTCCGCTTCCCGGTGCTCCCGGATCAGTGACCCACTGGTTCCGTGATTGTCCACCACCGTATGGCTGATGTGGTCCGGTCCGGCCATGTGGTCGTAGGCGGCGTGCAGCCCGGTGCCATCCTCGGCGTCGTGGAGGCCGGTGCGGCGGCGGGTCAGCGTCAGCCCCAGGTGTCGGTTCAACGCCCAGCAAAGGCGGTAATCCTGTTCGTGGCAGCTGATGCCGATGACGACGACCTCGGGATCGGGTTCCAGCTCCAGTTTGAGGCGTGCCATGCGGGTTCCGTGCAGGAGGCCCAAAGGTAGCCACGCCCCGATCCGGGCACCGATGGCCCCGCCATGTCGTGCACGCGGGATCGTGAAGATCAGGACTGCGTTCCGCCGGAGGTCTCCGGGGAGGGTCGCCCCTTGCCCCCGCGGCCCTTGCCCCCGCGGGACCGCCGTTTCCGGCGCGCGATGGCCCTCTCCGCGGCCTCCTGCTCCGCCTTCTTCTTGCTGGGTCCGCGCCCGGTGCCGCTCAACCGCCCTTCCACCAACACCTCCGCCACGTACTGCTTGCCGCGGCCCTTTCCCGCACGCTCCTCATGTACGCGGAACTCCACCTTCTTCTTCTTCTTCTGGCCCCACTCCAACAGCTTGCTCTTGCTGTCACGGTCCTCCAGTTCAATGGCCTTGAGGTCGAAATGCGTGGAGAGCAGGCCCACCACGGCCTTCTGGGTGCGCCTGAAGCCCTTGTCCAGGAAGAGCGCGCCGATCAAGGCCTCGAAGGCGTTCCCCGGCACGCTGGTCTCATGCCCGCGCACCACATTGCTCTCCATCACCTCCTCGATCTGGATCCGCTGGGCCACCGCGTTCAGCTGCTGGCGGCTCACCAGCTTGCTGCGCATGCGGGTCAGGAAGCCCTCCCCCTGGTCGGGATAGGTGCGGAAGAGCAGGTCTCCGATGATGGTGTCCAGCACCGAATCGCCCAGGAACTCCAGGCGCTCGTTGTCCGGAAGGTCCGGCCGATCCTCGGGAATGGCGCTGCTGTGGCGCAGGGCCTGGCGGTAAAGGGGGAGGTCGCCCGGGGTCAGGTGCAGGGTCTTTCGGCACCAGGCCCGGACCTTGCGTTCCTCCGGGGTGCCGGGACGAATGAACAGGGAGCGGATCACGGGTGGATCAGCGCAGCTTGCGGAAGATCACCGAGGTGTTGTGGCCCCCGAACCCGAAGGTGTTGCTCAGGGCCGCGTTCACCGTGCGCTTCTGGGCGCTGTTGAAGGTGAAGTTCAGCTTCGGGTCGATCTCCGGATCGTCCGTGAAGTGGTTGATCGTCGGCGGCACCGTGTCATGGTGCACGGCCATGATGCTCGCCACCGCCTCAATGGCTCCGGCCGCACCCAGCAGGTGCCCGGTCATGCTCTTGGTGGAGCTGATGTTCAGCCCGTAGGCATGCTCCCCGAACAGGCGCTGGATGGCCTTCACCTCCTGTGGGTCGCCAATGGGCGTGGAGGTGCCGTGGGTGTTGATGTAGTCGATCTCCTCCGGGCCGACCCCCGCGTCCTTCAACGCGTTGCGCATGCACAGGAAGGCACCCTCCCCTTCGGGATGTGGGGCCGTGATGTGGTAGGCATCGCTGCTCATGCCCCCGCCGATCACCTCGCAGTAGATGCGGGCGCCGCGGGCCCGGGCATGTTCCAGGTCCTCCAGGATGATGGCCGCCCCCCCTTCGCCCAGCACGAACCCGTCCCGGTCGAGATCATAGGGTCGCGATGCCGTGGCCGGGTCGTCGTTGCGCGTGCTCATGGCGTGCAGCGCATTGAACCCGCCCACTCCGGCCTCATTGATCGCCGCCTCGCTGCCGCCGGTCACCACCGCCGTGCACATGCCCAGCCGGATGTAGTTGAAGGCGTCGATCATCGAGTTGTTGCTCGAGGCGCACGCCGAGACCGTGACATAGGAGGGGCCGCGCAGACCGTGGCGCATGCTGATGAGCCCCGACGCGCTGTCGGCGATCATCTTGGGGATGAAGAAGGGATTGAACCGCGGGGTGCCGTCGCCCTTGGCGAAGTTGAAGCACTCGTCCTGGAAGGTCTGCAACCCGCCGATCCCGGAGCCCCAGATCACCCCGATCTGGTCCCGGTCCTCCTTCTCCAGCTCCAATCCGCTGTCGCGAATGGCCTCATCGGCCGTCACCACGGCATACTGGGAGAAGGGGTCCATCTTGCGGGCCTCCTTCCGGTCGATGAACGCCGTGGGGTCGAACCCCTTCACCTCGCAGGCGAAGCGCGTCTTGAACTTCTCCGCGTCGAACTTGGTGATGGGCACAGCTCCGCTGCGGCCGCTCACCAACCCGTCCCAGTACTCCTGGAGGGTGTTGCCGACAGGCGTGAGCGCGCCCAGACCGGTGACGACCACACGTCTGAGCTCCATGCGGCTGCCCGGGTGTTACTTGGCGTTCTGCTCCACGTAATCGACGGCCTGACCCACGGTCTGGATCTTCTCGGCCTGATCGTCGGGGATGGCGATGTTGAACTCCTTCTCGAACTCCATGATGAGCTCGACGGTATCGAGGCTGTCAGCGCCAAGGTCGTTGGTGAAGCTCGCTTCCGTGGTCACTTCGCCCTGGTCTACGCCGAGCTTGTCCACGATGATCGCGATGACCCTTGACTTGATGTCCGACATGTCCGTGCTGTGTTGGTTGAACAGGCTGCAAAGGAAAGGTTTTTTCGACTTGTCGCGTCAAGATCCCGGGCCATAGTGGACCAGGACCTGGTCCAGAGGTTTGCGCCGCAGGTCAGGCACCCGGCAATCCTCCGCCGGATGGCCCACCGGGATGAGCAGGAATGCCCGCTCGTTGGCCGGTCGCTCCAGCAGCTCGGCCAGGAAGTTCATCGGGCTGGGGGTGTGGGTCAGGGTGGCCAGGCCGGCCTGATGGGCCGCCGTCAGGAACAGGCCGGTGGCCAGGCCCACGGATTCGGTCACGTAGTAGTTGTTGCGCTTCTCCCCTTCCGGCCCTTCCTCGTAGGCGCGCTTGAACACGACCACCAGCCAGGGGGCCGTTTCCAGGAACGGCTTGTCCGCATCCGTCCCGAGGGGCTCCAGATCGCGCAGCCAGGCCTCGCTCATGCGCCCGCCATAATTGCGCCGCTCCTCCTCCTCGGCCGCCTCCCGGATCCTGCGCTTCAACTCCGCGTCGTTCACCGCACAGAAGGTCCAGGGTTGCTTGTGCGCACCCGACGGCGCCGTGGACGCCGTGCGCACCAACTCGTCGATCAGGGCCTTGGGCACGGGCCGGTCACTGAACTCCCGCACCGAGCGGCGGCGGTCCATCAGCTCGTGGAAGGCCCTTGCCCGGGACAGCATCTCGGCGTCCGCCAATTGCTCCCGTTCCAAGGCCACGGTGCGTAGGGTGCTCATGGCCGGAAGGTACGAGCGCGCCGAAAGACCTCGGCACTCCCCGTCCGGGATCCGCGGGAATGGCGGACCTTCGCACCATGCTACGCATCGCGGTGCTCGCATCCGGTAGTGGGACCAACGCTGAGCGCCTGGTCCGGCACTTTGCCGAACACCCACGCATGCGGGTGGCATTGATCGGTTGCGACAGGCCCGGGGCGGGTGTGCTGCAACGCGCCTGGGACCTTGGCGTGCCCTCCCTGCTCTTCTCCGGCACGGAGCTCCGTGATGGCACGGTGCAACAGGAACTCGTCGGGCAGGGGATCGGGCTGGTGGTACTGGCCGGGTTCCTCAGGCTGGTGCCATCGGCGCTCGTGGGCGCATTCCCGGACCGGATCGTCAACATCCATCCCGCCTTGTTGCCTGCCTACGGCGGCAAGGGCATGTACGGCCGGCATGTGCATGAAGCGGTGCTCGCCGCGGGGGAACCGGAGAGCGGCATTACCGTACATCTGGTGAACGAGCACTACGACGAGGGCGAGCACCTGTTCCAGGCACGGTGCCCGGTACTGCCGGACGACACGCCGGACAGTCTGGCCGTCCGCATCCATGAGCTGGAGCACCGCCATTACCCACAGGTGGTCGAAAAGTTGGCCGAGGCACTCGCCGGGCGGTGATCACCAGCATGGCACCTTTGGCCCATGTTCGACCTGGAGCAGATCGGTAAGGCCTTCCTCGTGCTCTTCGCCGTCATTGACGTGGTAGGCGGGATCCCCTTGATCCTGCAGGTGCGTCAGAAGGCCGGCAGGATCTATCCGGCCCGGGCCACCCTGGTCAGCCTGGCCATCATGGTCACCTTCCTCTACCTGGGCGAGACCATCCTGGGCGTGGTGGGGGTGGACGTACGCTCCTTTGCCGTGGCTGGCTCGCTGGTGCTGTTCTTCCTGGCCCTGGAGATGGTCCTGGGAGTGCGCCTTTTCAAGGAGGACACTTCCGCTCCCGGCCTTCCCAGCGATGATCCGAAGGTCTACAGCATCGTGCCGCTGGCCTTCCCGGTGATCGCCGGCGCGGGCACGATCACCACCGTGCTCTCGCTCCGTGCCGAGTATGCAAGGCCCAACATCCTGGCCGCCATCGTGCTCAACATGCTCGTCGTAGTGGTCGTTCTGCTGCTCACCGAACGGATCGAACGGCTTCTGGGGCGTGTCGGGCTCATCGTGCTCCGCAAGGCCTTCGGCATCATCCTCCTCGCCATCAGCGTGAAACTGTTCGCCGGGAACATCACCTACCTGTTCCCCTGAGCAGGGATCTCTACCACCCGGGCCGTGCCACGGGTGTGCCGAAGGCATGAACGACGCGTCCACCGTTCCTTTGCGGCCATGGCACAGGTGGTGATCCACACGGATGGCTCGGCCAGCGGGAACCCCGGACCCGGCGGGTACGGCGTCGTGCTGGAAAGCGGCAGGCATCGCAAGGAGCTCTGGGGCGGATTCCGCCGGACCACCAACAACCGGATGGAGCTGCTGGCGGTGATCGCAGGCCTGGAGGCCCTGAAGCGCCCGGGCATGGAGGTGCTCGTGGTGAGCGACAGCAAGTACGTGGTGGATGCCGTGGAGAAAGGCTGGCTGTTCGGTTGGGAGAAAAAGGGGTTCAAGAACAAGAAGAACCCGGACCTCTGGAGGCGGTTCCTGCAGGTCTACCGTCAGCACCAGGTCCGTTTCCGGTGGATCAAGGGGCATGCCGGGCATCCGCAGAACGAACTCTGTGACCAGTTGGCCGTGGCGGCCGGCCAGCAGCCCGACCTCCCGGCGGACAGCGGGTACGAGGACGGAAGCGCCGGATGATCCATGCCTATCTTCGTGCCACATGGCCCGCAAACTCTTCGCCACCGTGAACGGGGCCACGGACCCGCTCGAACTTGAGCGGTCCGCTCCGGACGGCCCCTGGCGCCCCAAGGACGGACCCGGATCCGATGCCGAGCGTACGGGCAGTTCCACCTTCCGGGTCAGGACCCCGGGAGGGAACCATCATGTTCAGGTGATCAAGGACGGTGAAGACGGGCATGTCCGTGTGCGTATCGGACCCCGCCTGTATTCCGTGGAGGTCCAGGACGAGCGTGACCGCCTGATGGCCACACTTGGCATCGGTGCCGGGGCCGGAGCAGTGGTTCCGGAGCTGAAGGCTCCGATGCCGGGCATGGTGTTGAACCTGCTCGTGGAACCCGGGCAGGAAGTGGCGAAAGGCGATCCCGTGATCGTGCTGGAGGCCATGAAAATGGAGAATGTGATCAAGGCCCCCGGCGATGCCCGGGTCAAGGCCCTCAACGTAGCCACGGGAACCGCCGTGGAGAAGGGACACCTCCTGATCACGTTCGAAGCACGATGACCATGTACGATCTCCTTTTCGACCGCCCCGCTCTCCTTCCTGCAATGGCCCTGCTGGCCTGCGCCACGGCATGTGGCACCAACGATGGTGCGCATGAAGATGATCCCGGTTCCCGTCCGGAGAACCCCGGTGCGGCACAGGTCGGGGACCATTCCTCGACGACCCGTTCAGGCGATGGGGCGGTCATCCTTCCCGAGAATGCTCCGTTCACGGTCAGCGTGGCCATGCCGGGCGCCGGTTTTGATGAGGCCAGCCTGGGCCTGCAAGTGAGGCCTGATCAGGAGGACCTGACCGCACGGTTCGACTTCAACGTGACCGGGTTCACCCTGAAAGGTCAGACCCCGGATGCCGGGGAACGGGGCTGTGCCAACTCCCCGGATGGCCAGCACATCCACTTCATCCTGAACAATGCCCCCTATCTGGCCAAGTACGAAGCCTCCTTCGATGAGGCGGTGAAGCCCGGGCGAAATGTCCTCCTTGCCTTTTTGTCGCGCTCCTACCACGAAAGCGTCAAGAACGGAGGTGCCTATGTGGTCACCGAGTTCATGATGAAGGGCGACGGCGGAGTTCCCGAATTCGACCTGTACAACGACCCCACCTTGTTCTACAGCCGGCCGAAAGGGGACTACGTTGGCGAGGATGGTCGCAAGGTCCTGCTGGACTTTTTCCTGGTGAACGACGGACTGAGCGAGGGTGGGCATCATGTGCGTGCCACCATCGATGGTCACCCTGTGATCCTCACGCGTTGGGCGCCCTATTTCATCGAAGGCTTGGGGCTCGGGGAGCACACCGTCCGATTGGAGTTGATCGACGCCCAAGGGGCCCTTGTGCCCGGTCCGTTCAACGACTCCGGCGAGCGCACCTTCCGGGTGTTGGAGGGTTGATGCCGGGCCGGTCCTACTGGTCCACCACCTGGATGTCGAAATCGACCAGGTCCACGAACTCCCGGATCCTGCGATCGATGCTGGCCCGGTCCAGTTCCAGTAGCCGTTCGATCCCGAAGCGCTCGCAGCAGAAGCTGGCCATGGCGCTGCCCACGATGATGGCCCGCTTGAGGTTCTCGAAGCTGTGGTCGCCGGTGCTGGCCAGGTAGCCGATCAGGCCGCCGGCGAAGGTGTCCCCGGCACCCGTGGGGTCCACGATGTCCTCCAGCGGCAGGGCGGGCGCAAAGAAAACGCGGTCCCCGCTGAAGAGCAGGGCGCCATGTTCCCCCTTCTTGACCACCAAATGCCGCGGGCCCATCGCCAGGATCTTGGAGGCCGCCTTCACCAGGCTGTGCTCCCCGCTCAACTGCCGTGCCTCGGCATCGTTGATGGCCAGGATGTCCACGCGCCCGATCACCTTGTGCAACGCCTCCAGGGCACTGTCCATCCAGAAGTTCATGGTGTCCATCACCACCAACGCGGGCGGTTCGGCCATCTGGTCCAGCACCTTGGCCTGCACGCCCGGGTCCAGGTTGCCCAACATCAGATACGGAGCTTCCCGATACGCGGCCGGAAGCGTCGGGTCCAGGTCCAGCAGCACGTTCAAGCGGGTCTCCAGCGTGTCCCGCGTGTTCATGTCGTAGTGGTACCGACCGGCCCAGAAGAAGCTCTCCTTGTCGGGCATCACCTCCAGTCCTTCCAGATCGATGCCCCGGGATCGAAGGTCATCCATCACCTCCCGGGGAAAGTCGCCACCCACCACGCTCACCACTCCCGATCGCTCCAGGAAGAACGAGGCGGCCAGGGAGATGTACGTGGCAGCGCCCCCCACCACCTTCTCGGCAGTGCCGAAGGGGGTCTCAATGCGATCGAACGCAACGGTTCCGACAGTGATCAGCTTCATGGGTTCGGTGACCGCTGGTTTACGGCCGCGGTCGGCAAAGATGGGGGAACCGGCCGGACCCCTTCGCCCGCCCGCCGCGCCATTGTCCAATTCCGTCGGGTGCTGTACTTTTGCGCTCCCTTCCAAGGAAACCTTCCTCAGTAGCTCAGCTGGTTAGAGCATCTGACTGTTAATCAGAGGGTCGCTGGTTCAAGTCCAGCCTGAGGAGCGAAACCCCGGCATGTCCGGGGTTTTTTCTTTTCCGGGCAGCCGAATGGGCTTTCTGCGCGTCATGCTCAGGACTAGCACCCGAACGATGATCCTCCGGACACTTATTGCCTTGGCCCTGGGCCTGCCGACGCTTGCCCTGGCACAGCCAAACCCCTGCGATGACCTGGACTCCACCTTCACCTTCAGCTTGGTGGGCGGGAGCACCGTGGTCTTCCAGCCCAACACCTTCAACAACCAGTGGACCTACTTCTGGGAGTTCGGGGATGGCACCTCCGACTTCGGGCCCATCATCACCCACCAGTACCCGGGACCAACCCTCTTCCAGGCCTGCCTCACCGTCTGGGCCTGGGACCCCTTCACCCAGGACACCTGCTTCGCGACCTCCTGCCAACTGGTCGATCTGATCGGGCAGGGAATGCCCTGCGACTCCACCTTCTCCGCACAGATCACCTGGTTCGACCAGGGCTCCAACATCATCGTGTTCCAAGGCAGTACGAACCTCAACGCCGATGGCTACATCTGGCAGTTCGGGGACGGGGCGCTCGGATACGGGATGTCCACCCAGCATTTCTATCAACAGCCTGGGGTCTACCCCGTTTGCCTTGATGCATGGTACTGGAACACGGGAACACAGGACTCCTGCTGGACCTCCACCTGCCTCCAGGTGGTCGTCGGTGGCGGCGGCAGCGTATGCGACAGCATTCCCCTGCAAGCCGACTTCGCGGCCGCGGTGAACGGCAACCTGGTCCAGTTCACGGACCAGAGCTTGACCTCCGGATATGGGGCCACCTACCTCTGGGACCTGGGGGACGGGACCACTTCGGTACAGCCTGCCTTCCTTCATCAATATGCCCAATCCGGCACCTATCAGGTCTGCCTCACGATCGCCATTGGACCGAACGGCGGAGCGGATTCGTGCTTCGCCTCGTATTGTGAACTCGTCACCATTGGCAGTACGGGACCGTGTGACAGCCTTGACGCCGGATTCACAGCCGTCGGAGGCCCGGGCGTGAACTTCGCCAATTCGACCATCGACCTGAGTTGGTCCTATTCCTGGGATTTTGGCGATGGAACGTCAGGGGTTGGGCCCAACCCCTTTCACACGTTCGCTCTTCCTGGCGTATACCAGGTATGTCTGACGGTGTCTACCTGGGACCCCTTCACCCAGGACACCTGCTTCGCCACCTCCTGCCAACTGGTCGATCTGCTCGGACAGGGCGATCCGTGCGACAGTCTGCAGGCCTGTTTTGTGCCCTCCGTTGCCGGCCCACAGGCCTTCTTCTTCAACAACTGCTCCTCCTCTCCGGATCCCTTCAACACCCAGTTCCTCTGGGATTTCGGTGACGGGACCTCCAGCACCCAGTTCGCTCCCATCCACACGTTCCCGCCAGGGGTGTGGGATGTCTGCCTGACGACCAGCTGGCAGAACTGCGTGGATTCACTTTGCCTGACGATCACCGCCACCGGGGGCGCTCCCTGCGACAGCTCCTTCGTGGCCACCTTCGGGGTGACCTTGAACGGGAACGTGGCCACCTTCTCGGCCAGCTCCGGCGGGCAGGCCAACGGCTATCTCTGGGACTTTGGCGATGGCACCCAGGGCGGTGGGCAGCTCGTGAACCACGTCTATCCCCCTGGCGGGCCGTACAACGCCTGCCTCCAAGCCTGGTACTGGAACGGCACCGACACTTGTTGGACCGTCCCGGCCTGCCAACCCGTCGGGCCTTTCTCCCAGAACAACCCCTGCGATGACCTGGACTCCACCTTCACCTTCAACCTGGTGGGCGGGAGCACCGTGGTCTTCCAGCCAAACACCTTCAACAACCAGTGGACCTACTTCTGGGAGTTCGGGGATGGAACATCCGACTTCGGACCCATCATCACCCACCAGTACCCGGGACCAACCCTTTTCCAGGCCTGCCTCACCGTCTGGGCCTGGGACCCCTTCACCCAGGACACCTGCTTCGCGACTTCCTGCCAACTGATCGATCTGATCGGGCAGGGCAGCCCTTGCGACAGCATTCCCCTGCAAGCCGACTTCGCGGCCGCGGTGAACGGCAACCTGGTCCAGTTCACGGACCAGAGCTTGACCTCCGGATATGGGGCCACCTACCTCTGGGACCTGGGGGACGGGACCACTTCGGTACAGCCTGCCTTCCTTCATCAATATGCCCAATCCGGCACCTATCAGGTCTGCCTCACGATCGCCATTGGACCGAACGGCGGAGCGGATTCCTGCTTCGCCTCGTATTGTGAACTGGTCACCATTGGCGGTACAGGACCGTGTGACGACCTGGACTCCACCTTCACCTTCAACCTGGTGGGCGGGAGCACCGTGGTCTTCCAGCCCAACACCTTCAACAACCAGTGGACCTACTTCTGGGAGTTCGGGGATGGAACATCCGACTTCGGACCCATCATCACCCACCAGTACCCGGGACCAACCCTCTTCCAGGCCTGCCTCACCGTCTGGGCCTGGGACCCCTTCACCCAGGACACCTGCTTCGCGACCTCCTGCCAACTGGTCGATCTGGTCGGACAGGGCGATCCGTGTGACAGCCTTGGACTGGTCGCCGACTTCACGTGGATGTCCCAGGGAACGGTGGTCATGTTCGAAGACCTTTCGCAATCCGCCGTGCAGCCGCTATCGTATTTCTGGGAATTCGGGGATGGTGGCCTGTCAACGGACCCCGATCCGGCACATACGTACCCGGACACGGCCTCCTACCAGGTGTGCCTCTGGGTGGGCGCATGGACGGGTACGGACAGTTGCTTTGCGGTGAGCTGCCAACTGGTCTCTCCCGGCAGCAACGGCCCACAGGCTGTTGCCGGGATGGGCTCCGGAACGACCCTGAAGGTCTGGCCCAACCCCACGAACGACCTGCTTTTTGTCGAATTGCCGGGCACGGCCGGGCCGTACCTGGTCGAACTCCTTGATCTCCAAGGACGACGCATCCGCTCACGTACGGGCGTGGCAGGGCTCCGGACGCAATTGGACCTGGGGGACCTGGCCTCCGGCTTCTACCTGGTGCAGCTGCGGGCGGATGGCCTTCGACGCACGATCCGGGTGCAGCGCCAGTGATCGAGTCAGCGCCGGCCCCTCTCCAGGCGCCGGAATTCGCTGTTCCAGTTCATGCGCAGGTTCACCAGCTTGAAGAAGAGCACCTCCCCCAGGACCCTTCTCAGCCAGTGGGGCCGCCTGGAACTTCCACCGCCCGGTTTCCAGGTTCCTTTCGCGTGGTGCCGGGCATAATTGGCCGTCGCGCCGTAGCCCGGTACGATGAAGTATTCCTTGGGCAGGATGCGGATCCCGTCCCCGATGTACTGTTCCCGATTGTTCAGACGCAGGGCCGGATACGTGTCGATCATATGGCGCGTCCAGTAGATGTTGCTCACCTGGCAGCCATCCATGTGGTCGAACTTGCCCAGAATGGCCCGGATCAGTGGATGGCCCGGTTCCGCCCCGATCAAACAGGTCGAAAGGAATGAATCGAACTCAAAGGAGAAGAAGCAGCGATCCCGAAGAAAAGGGACAAGGCTCTTGCGAAGCTCCACATCCGTGTCCAGATAGATCCCGCCTTGCTCTTCCAACACCTTGAACCGGACATAATCGCTGGCGAAGGAGAACCGGCCCTCGGCATGGGTCCGTTGCATCCAGGGGTGTTGCTGGACATCGAACGTCCGCTCATTCCATTCCTTGATCTCGAAGTCGGGAAGGACTCGGTGCCAGCCTTCGATCAACCGCTTGGCATCATCAGGTAGCGGTCGACCTCCCAGCCACACATAATGGGCCAGTCGGGGAATGCGCTCAACGCTCGGGGCAGGCCCGGCCGGTGGTCGCGATGTATCCTGTCCCAAGGAGCTCATTCCATCGACAAGCGGCTCAACGGGCTCGACAGAACGCCCATTTCCATCGTCGAAGGTAGTTTTTCTGCCGGACCCGTTCTGGCATGAATGAGGAAGGGCCGGCAGCTGCCGGCCCTTCCTGGTCCACGTGAGGAGGCTCCTTCGCCTCAGGCTGCCGCCTTCTTCGAGGGCAGCAGCTGGAAGTCGCTCAACACCACCTCCGTCACGTAACGCTTCACGCCATCGCGACCCTCATAGGTCCGGTGCACCAACCGGCCTTCCAGGGCCACCGGCATCCCTTTGCGCAGCAGGCGCTCCACCATGTCGGCCGTACGGCCCCAGGCCACGATCGTGTGCCATTGGGTGTCCGTCACCTTCGTTCCCTCCTTGTTCGTGTACGTGTCGTGGGTCGCGATGCTCATGCGGGCCACTTTCCGCCCCTTGGCGATCTCACGCACTTCAGGATCGAACCCCAGGTTGCCGATCAACTGCACTTTGTTCTTCAACGTCTTCATGGCTTACGGGTTTGTCGTTGTTCGTTGTAGTTCGTTCGGGTCTGGCCTTATTCCGCGGCCACGGCGGGTTTGGTGCCCATGAGCTGGAACTCGTTCATCACCACCTCGGTCATGTAGCGCTTCTGGCCGTCCTTGGTCTCGTAGCTGCGATGCACCAGGCGACCTTCCAGGGCGACCTTGCTGCCTTTCTTCAACAGCTGGGAGGCCCGCTCGGCGGTGAGGCCCCAGGCCACCACGGCGTGCCACTGCACATCCTCCTTCCAATCGCCGTCCGGGCCCTTGAAGCGCTCGGAGGTGGCCACGCTCATCCGGGCCACCCGCCCTCCTTTCGCCAGCTCCCGCATCTCGGGGTCCTTGCCCAGGTTGCCGATCAACTGCACTTTGTTCTTCATCGTCGTGTTCATGATTCCTGTGTGTGTTTGGGTTGGACTTGAACGCTGGCCGGCTTTCCGACCGTTGACGATGCAAAACTGGAGGCACCTCTTCCCCTGATCCGGTGAGTTGTCATTTGTAGTCGTTTGCAGCCGTTTGTCAACCGGATGCTGTCGGTTGCTTTACGGCTTTGCTCCGACTCGGCCAGCGCCCCTCCAGACCGGCCTTCATAGCTTTAGGGGAAGCCACCGGTGGCCTTGGCCGGGTACGGGCAGCGTTGCGCGGTCCGGACGCGTCCTATCCCTGGCGGAACGAACCCTTGAGGGCCAACGACCTGAGCGATCAGCAGCTCGTGGAGGGCTGTCTGCGCAACGAGCCCCGTTGCGAAGAGGCGCTCTATGCGCGTTTCTCCGGCAGGATGTACGCCATCTGCCTGCGTTACGCGAGACATCACCTGGAGGCCCAGGACCTGCTACAGGACGGGTTCATCAAGGTGTTCGAGAAGTTGTCCAGCTTCCGGCTGGAGGGCTCCCTGGAGGGATGGGTGCGTCGGATCATGGTACATACGGCCATCAATCAATACCGGAAGAAGGCGTTCCAGAATGAACGCTTCGGATACGAGGAACTGCCCGAATCGCCGGTGGCCCCGCTGGCCCTGGAGCGACTGGGCCGGGAGGAGTTGTTGACCCTGGTGGAGGGGTTGCCGGACGGCTACAGACTGGTCTTCAACCTCTACGCCATCGAGGGATACGATCATCGGGAGATAGCGGAGCTGCTGGGCATCGGGGAAAGCACATCGCGAAGCCAGCTGGCAAAGGCCAGGCGCATGCTCCAGCAGCGTATGGGAACACATGCAGTACATCATCATGCAGGACAAGCATCCGATCGATGAGCTCTTCCGGCAGGGCCTGGAAGGGGCCTCGGTGACACCGCCGCCATCCGTGTGGGCCGGTGTGCAGCGCTCCCGCGGCCGTGGTGGCTGGCGGCGGAAGGCCCTTGCAGGCATTCTGCTCCTGGGTCTGGGCGCAGCGACCTGGTCCATTGTACGCCAGTGGGGGCCAGGCAACATCGAAGCCGATGGCCTCGTTGGCCATGCGTTCGTTGACCACCAAGGCTCCTTCGCCACCGACCAACAGGGGCGACAGGGAAGGAGCCCCGTCGCTTCGACCGACACCGGCCCGACACCCTCCATTGCCTCGGTCGAGAAGAGGTCCGAAAAGGGTCTGACCGAGCACGGAATGACTGCGGTGGAAGAGCCTACTGGGGCTGGTCGACCGGACAAGTCCAGCGCAATTGAAGCACCCGCCCCTGGTACCCACCAAATCATGGAGCGCATGGTGCCGTCCGGGGCAGGAGATGAGGTTCCCCCGGCACCACAGGTTGAGCGCCCCACCGCCGACGACGGGAATGGCCCGATGGATAAGGAGACGCTCCAAAGGCTCTTCCTGCTTCCTGTCGGGACCGGCCTGGGGCCAGCCACTCCACGAGACGCCCGGCCGGAGCCCTTCGTACTGCGTCCTGCCGATCTGTGGGTATCGGCGGAAGTCGGCCTGTTCCGCTGGGATCAGCGTCATGTTGGTGACGACGCCGCGCTGGCCGCCGACCGTGACCGTAGTCTTTCGCCTGGGCGGGAGATGGGGGCCGGCATCCTGGTGGGCAGGACCTGGAGGAACGGTCTTCGACTCGGCATCGGGGTTTCGCGGCATGCCGGCGAGCACGCGTTCGTCCACGATACCCGCAAGGACAGCATTGCCTGGGACGTACTCGAGAACGTGGTCGTACTCGACACCCTGGTCATCGCCCAGGCCACCGACTCGGTGGGGACCATCTACGCTCGGGCGAGCAGGACCACCGGCACCACCCGGCTCGAGTCGTGGGTGGTCCCAGTGGAGGTGGGCTGGGGCCTGCGCAAGGGGCGCTGGAGCCTGGAACTGCTGGCGGGGTTGGCCTGGGAACGACGGCGGTGGGCCGGTGGGCCGATGATGGTCCGAACGGCTGAAGGGGGCGTCAGCGGTACGTCCTACGCCAATGAGACCACCCTGCGGTATGACGTGTTCGGTCTACGGGCCGGTCTCATGGCGGGGTTCTGGCCCTCCGAACGCCTCCTGATCTCGGCAGGCCCCTGGCATGATCGAGGCGTCGTGTCCACCTCCGACGAGGGTTCCTTGCACCGCAGGACCGGTGGCCGGTTGCGATTGACCTACCTGCTTGAACGACCCGGCCGATGAACGAGGCGAACCTGATCCGATGGTGCGGTCCTCTCTTCGGGGTGGTGATGTTGTTGGCGGGAGGCCGGACCATGGCCCAGGTACAGCCTTGCGACTCTCTGGGCGCCACCCTCGCCCATGAACCGGATACGGTCGATCTCGGGGTCCTGTTGAGCGTGGAACTACCTCCTCAGGCCGAACCCGTCGGGATCGTGTTCTGGTATTTCGCCGACGGCTCGGTCCAGACCAGCCTCGGTGGCGAGCTGCACCACCAGTTCCCTGGCGCAGGCGTTCAACCGGTCTGCGCAGCACTGTCGGTGGTGGACAACCAGCAGCTGGACACGTGCTCACTATTCGTTTGCGGGCTGGTCGACGTGCAGGAGCCTCATTGTCCCGGGGTCGATCCCGAGTTCACCGTGGTCGTGAGCGGGGATACCGTGGAGTTCATCGACCAGACGACCGCCTTTTCCGGGGCCAGCGTGGTGGGCCTTGCGTGGGACCTGGGCGATGGCGCCACCGCCATCGGGTCCGCGCCCCAACACGTGTTCACCACTCCCGGGCCGCACGAGGTCTGCCTGACCGTATCGGCCGTTGACAGCACACAGCAACCGTGTACGAGCACGGTCTGTCACTGGTACTACAGCGGCCCGGTGGACCCTCCCTGTGAGGATGTGCTCACCGTCTCCTTCGACCACGCCGTACTTCCGAACGGACAAGTGGCCCTGTGGAGCACGAGCCTGACCTCGGGCATGACCGGTGAACACCTCTGGGACCTGGGCGATGGCACGCAAGCGACCGGTCCCTTCGCCCTTCACTCCTATCCGTTCGGGGGCCTTGTCCAGATCTGCCTGAGCGTCTCCGTCTCTGGACCGCTGTTCACCGACAGCTGCACGGCGACGACGTGTTCCTGGATCGACCTCACTGGCCTGCTGGGGGTCGAAGAGCCGGAAGCGGCGCAGTCCTTGCGGGCAAGGCCGAACCCGGCAGGCGAGAGGATCACCGTTGAACTGCCTCTGGGGATCAATTCCGGTCACCTCCAGCTGGTGGACCTGTTGGGCCGGCCGCATCTCGATGTCGCCGTTCATGGTGAACGACAGGACCTTGTGGTCTCCGGGGTCCCCACGGGGGCCTATCTGCTCGTATTTCGCAACGGCGGCGTGATGATGAGCACCCGGATCATGGTGGCCCACTGACCCTGACCTGGCGCATGAACGCTTGGCGACGGTCGCCTATCTTAGCCGCCGCCCTGCCGTGCGGGCGACACCTACCTGCAATGATCCAGCGATGAGCGAGAAACCCAAGAAGATCCTGGTCCCTGACGACTTCACGAAAGTGGCCGATTGCGCCATGGAGCATGCGATCACGCTTGCCGGCACCATGGGGGCCGAGGTGTACCTTCTTCATGTGGTCCCCAAGGCGTCCGAGGCGGAGGAGGCCCGCATGAAGCTCGACATGGACATCAAGCGCGCCAAGGAGATCGACGCTTCCGTCCCGGTCCATAAGCTGGTGCGCATCGGGTCCATCTTCGAGGATATCGGAGATGCGGCCACCGAGATCGACGCATCACTGATCATCATGGGCACGCATGGCATGCGCGGCATGCAGTTCATCACCGGCAGCCGTGCGCTGCGCGTGATCACGAACTCCTCGGTGCCGTTCATCGTGGTTCAGGAGCGCGGCATCAAGGAGGGTGGCTACGATTCCATCGTGGTGCCCCTCGACCTTCACAAGGAGACCCGCCAGAAGCTGACCCTGGTGGCCGACATGGCCAAGTATTTCCAGAGCAAGGTGCACCTGATCACCCCCAAGGAGGACGATGAGTTCCTGCACAAGCAGCTGGTGAACAACATCAAGTTCGCCAACCAATACCTCGACGAGCGGGAGATCGAACACGACGCCACCATCGCCGACGAGGACAGCTCGAACTTCGTGAAGGCCGTGGTGCGCCATGCGATCCAGGTGGACGCCGACCTGATCACGATCATGAACCTGCAGCAGGGCAACATCTTCGGGGTGCTTGGGGTCCCCTACGAGCAGGAGGTCATTACGAACGAGGCGCAGATCCCCGTGATGCTCATGAACCCGCGCAACACGGGCACCGGGGGGGGCTGGTCCTTCCAGTGAGCGTTAGGCCCGGATGCCCATGACCAGGATGTCGTCCACCTGATCGTGGGGGCCCTTCCACTCGTTCAGCGCATCCTGTAGCAGGACCTTCTGGCGGTCCATCGGCTCCTGGCTGATGCTGACGAGCAACTCACGGAAACGCCGATAGAGGAATTTCTTGCCTCGGGGGCCCCCGAACTGGTCGGGGTATCCGTCCGAGAACAAATAGATGGCATCTCCCTCCTCGAGCTTGATGCGGTGGTCCGTGAACGTGCGCCCTTCCAGGTCAAAGCCCCCGACCGGCATCTTGTCCGGGGCGAATTGAAGGAGCTGACCGTCGCGGACCACGTAGAGGGGACAATTGGCCCCCGCATATTCAAGCACCCGGGTCCTCGGGTCCAGGCTGCACAGGGCCATGTCCATGCCATCCCGTACGATGTACTTGTCCCGGTCCTTGTGCAGGGTCTCGTAGGCGATCCTGTTCAGGTCCCCAAGGATCTCCGATGGTCTCAGGTGCCCGTGTTCCTTGATCGCCTGGTTCAACCCATTGTAGCCGACCAGGCTCATGAACGCCCCTGGAACTCCGTGACCGGTACAGTCCACCGCCGCAATGACGACCTTCTCTCCGACGGACTCGACCCAGTAGAAATCGCCCGATACGATGTCCTTGGGCCGATAGAGGACGAATGATTCCTGCAGCATCTCCCGCACCCGTTGGTCCGGGGGCAGAATGGACTCCTGAAGGCGTTTGGCATAGCGGATGCTGTCCGTGACGTTCTTGTACAGCTCCACCACCTTCCTTCCCTGCCGCTCGACCTCCTCCTTCTGGCGAACGACCTCTTCCGTCCTTTCCTGGACCTTCTGCTCCAGGATCCGTTCGCGTTGCCCGAGCTCATCCCTCATCTTCAGCAGGGCATGTCCGAGCACGTCCTCCTCGCTGAGCGGCATGTACTCGGCATCGAACCGTCCGGCGGCTACCGCATGGGAGAACTCGGTGGTTCGACGAAGTCCGTCGACCAGCTCGGAAAGCGCCTTGGACATGTCCCCGATCTCGTCGCCGGTCTGCACCACCCGCGTTCGGGGGAACACGCCCCTGCCAAGGGACAGGAGCACATGGCGCAGCGAATGCACCGGCCGTACGATCCCGCGCACGATCAACCAGGAGACGACCAACCCGATGGCGATCAGGGCAAGGCCCATGTACAGCACGAAGAACTTCAGGGAGTCGAACGACACCAGCATGCTGCCCCCGAGCTCCTTCCGTCTGTTCTCCTGCATTTCCAGGAGGTGGTCCAGCTCCTCCAGGACCAGTTCGGTCTGAACATCGAGGACCCCGCCCTCCTCGGCGAGTTCGTTCCGTTCAAGCCAGACCATCGGGTCCTTGTAGCTCTCCATGGAAGGAAGCATGTTCTTCACCCGGGAGTGCATGGCGAACAAGCGGTCCAGTTCGGCATAGATGCCTGCCAGACGGGCGACCTCCTCCCGGTCCCAGCCCGCCGAGAGCGTGTCCACCCGATCGAGCAGTGCCGGCAGGTCCCGTTCGGTAAGCTCCACCAGGGTCATCTTTTCCCTGGCGTCCGTACGGCTCTCCACCTGCGCCCAGTACTTGATGAGCACGTGCGCATTGACCACGAGGTTCCGCAGCCGCACAAGCGCATCCACGGACGGGGAGTAGACCTTGTTGATCTGCTCGTTGATCTCCCGGCTCCGCTCAAGCGTCCTGTTGGTCAGGACCACCACCAGCAGGGCGAAGAAGATGAACAGGCCGAAGCCCATCCCGATCTTCCGCCCGATGGTCATCCGGAACCGGCTCGCCATGGGCACTATTCGTTGTCCGGTGGAAGGGCCTCGAACTTCGTCCGGAACTCTTCGGACCTTTCGTCGTCCTGGAGGCTGTAGTAGATGCCTTCCAGGCCAAGGAGGGTCTCCTTCCGGTCGGGTCGCATCTGATGTGCCTTGAGCATGTAGGGCAGCGCCCGTTTGAACAGCTCCTTGCTCACCTGCTGTATGAGCTCGATGCTCAGCAGGTCATTGTCAACGCCCAGTTGCTGGATGTTGTAAACGCCGTGGTTGTAATAGAGCGTGGCCAGGTTGTAGTTGGCCCCGTAGTTGCCGGTGTCCTTCTGCAGGACGCGCTCATAGGCACTGACCGCCTTGTCGAAGACCACCGTGTCCAGCCGGTCCTCATTGTATCGTCGGGTGTACGCCGTGCCAAGGGCGTTGAGGAAGTCGACCTCCCGTTGATCGAGGTCTCCCTCCTCCGGAAGGCCTGCCATCGCTTCGCGGAAGCGGTCGAACTGGTCGATGGCATGATCCTCCCTTCCATCCTGAAGCGCCTTGGCCGCGTCATTGTAGAAGGACCGCGCCACGAACTGGTAGGCCTGTTCGGCGTTCTGGGCGAACGTCCTTTCCGTATCCAGCGCCCGGCACCGGTCAAGGCTCCTCAGGGCCCTGGACCGAAGGGTGTCGGGGTCGCTGTCCGGGCTCCGCTGCTTGTACAGGTCCTTGTACACGAATCCGCGAAGAAGCCATGCCTCCGCATCCTCTTCGTGGGACGGAATGGACACCGCCGAATCGACCAGCACGCGTGCACGCTCCAGGTCTCCCGCCTGGTATGCACGCAAGCCCTCCACCAGTGGGTCCTGGGCCCTAACGCCCCACCAGCCGAAGCAGAACAGCAATGCTATGACGGATCCTTTCCGCATGTCACTCGATCACGCGATGTGCGAGTTGTTTCAGGGTGGAGCCGACCTCCAGTCGGTGTTTTCTGGCATTGGGAAGGCTCATTTCATAGCGCACGATCTGCTCGGCCTTCACGAAGTTCACGACCGCACCGTCCTCCAAGGCACCCGCGTACTGGGTGATGACCAGCGTGCTGCGGTCCCGGACCGTCTCATAGATGCCGGACATCAGGTCCAGTTCGTTCTCTCCCACGAACAGGATGTGGCATTGGTCGACCTGTACCGAGCGGGGGAGCTTGCGGACCTCGATGGGTTGCTTCCCAATGGTCTTGGTGGCGTACTTCTTGATCAGCTCCTGATAAAGGTTGGCCCCTCCCACGACACCGATCACGAAGTTGCCCTGCCGCATGCCGGCATCCTTCCACTCCACCAGCTTGGCGATGTTGTAGATATAGCTGGCCTGGACGATCGCCGTCGTATCATCCTCCGGGTCCCGCTGCAGGTCGAAAGAAGCCATCAGCATCGGGAGCAGGATGACGAGCAGGCGCGACCGGGATATAAGGAACCTGCTCAGGGGCCTACTTTTGAAGGCAGCCCCTACCGATCCCGTGCCGATCCCCGGACCCACACGACAAAGAAGCCACTTCGCCCCAGTCGGTCGTCTGCTGGTGCTGGGGTTCTTTTCACACGCCTGTGTTGAACTGGCCGCCCAGCTCCCTTCTTCATGGATGGCCCTGGAGGAAGAGGCCGTCCATGGCGCCAGGGGTTATGAATGGTTGGAATACAGCACCATCCATATCGGGCATCGCCTGACCGGTACGGACCAGGGGGGCCGTGCCACCGAGCTGGCTGACAGCCTGTTCACCCGAATGGGCCTGCAGGTGGGCCGCGTTCCTTTCGAAGCCGAGGTCTGGATGCGGGGAGCACTGGAGTTGACCTATGGGGATGGAACCGTTCAGCATGCGCTCCGGGCCGAGTCCCTCGCCAATACACCCCTAACGGTCTCGTTGCGCGCACCCCTGATCGATGCAGGCAATGGACTTCGTGATGACATGGAGGGGCTTGCCCATGCGATCCCTGGAAAGGCCGTCCTGATGAACTTGGGCCTCGTGAACGCTCCCGAAGGAACGATCAACCTCCACCGGAGCGAAAAGGTGGCGTTGGCCATCGAACATGGTGCCGCGGCCGTGGTGTTCGTGAACCAGGCCGAACATGGTGTCTTGCTCACCGGGACCGCGTCGCTGGATGGTCGGGTGATCGGCATACCGGCCGTCTGCATCGGTTCGGAGGATGGCGAGCTACTGCGCTCACAGATCTCCCCCGACGCCCCGATCGAGGTCGCCATTTCAATGAGCAATGCCGTCCGAGCCGTTCGTGCCGAAAGTGTGGTGGCCCGTCTTCCTGGAGATACCCACCCGGAAGAGGTCATCGTGATCGGTGGCCACCTGGACAGCTGGGACCTGGCGAGCGGCGCCACGGACAATGGGCTGGGGGCGTTCTCCATTCTGGACCTGGCCCGCTGCCTGACCGCGATCGGCTACAAGCCCTCGCGAACCATCGTCTTCGCGCTCTTCATGGGAGAGGAACAGGGCCTTCTCGGCTCAACGGCCTGGCTGAACGAGATGAAGGCGCGCGACGAACTCCGGCAGGTCCGTTGCATGATCAACCTGGACATGACCGGAGGACCATACGGATTCAACGTGGTCGGGGGTGCGGGTTGGACCGATGTGCTCGATACGATCGGCGCCGAGATCCAGAAGGTCGACACCTCGTTCCGGGGCGTGGTCGACGACCGCGCCTACCTGCACAGCGATCACCAGCCGTTCCTGTTGGAGGGGGTCCCGGTCATTCTGCCGATGTGCGACCTCGGAGGACATGTCTACGGCTGCTATCACAGCAGTTGCGACGACATCCACCTGGTCGATCCAAGGCGCATGGTCGACAATGTCCGCTTTGTTGGCATGCTCGCCACGGCGCTGGCCGATCGTGCCATCCTGCCGCATGGCCTGGAAGACCAAGCCTTGCGGGACAAGCTCCGCGACGACGGGCTGGAAGAGAAGCTCCGGATACAGGGGGAATGGCGGTGGTGACGCCTCAGCCCTGCTCGATCGGGGTGGCCGCGAGCCCCTCCAGATCGCGATCGAACAGGTAGAGGCCTCCCTTGTCGTTACCGATCAGGTTCAGCTTGTCGATCAACGTCCGGGCCAGGGCCTCCTCTTCGATCTGTTCGCTGACGTACCACTGAAGGAAGTTGTGCGTCGTATAGTCCTTGTCGCGCAGGCAGATGTCCACCAGCTTGTTGATCTCTCCCGTCACCTTCGTTTCATGGGAGAGCAGCGTCTGGAAGATGTCCGTGATGCCCTTGAAGGTGCGTGGCGGTTGGCCCAGGGCCGGGATCAAGGCCTTGCCACCCCTTTCGTTCACGAAACGGACCAGTTTCAGCATGTGCATGCGCTCCTCATCGCTGTGCCGGTAGAGGAAGGCGGCCGTACCATTGAGCCCCTCGGTCTCCGCCCAAGAGGCCATGGCCAGGTAGAACTGGCTGCTCATGGCCTCGGTCTCGATCTGTCCGTTGAGGGCCTTCTCGATCTTCTTGCTGAGCATGGGTCTTGGTGCTTTCCCGCAAAGGTAGGGCGAACGGTGCGCCCTAGCGGGAGTTGTGCTGGTTCATGGCACGGGCAAGCCCAAGGAAGGTCACGTCACGCACCGCGTCCGCAGCCTTGCCGAGCAGCGCCGGAAGGGCCTCCCGTTCCGCTTCATCCCACGGGCTGAGCACGAAATCCGCCTGACGGCCTCTGGGAAAGTCGTTCCCCACCCCGAAACGGAGCCTGGGGAAGTCCTCCGTCCCAAGGGTCTCGATGATATCGGACAGGCCATTGTGACCTCCAGCCCCGCCCTTGGCGCGTAGCCTGAGCTTGCCGAAGGGCAGGGCGATGTCGTCCGTGACCACCAAGGTCCGGTCCAGCGGCACGCTCTCCTGGTCGGCCCAATAGCGCACCGCCCTGCCACTCAGGTTCATGAACGTGGCGGGCTTGAGAAGCACGAGCTGCCGACCTTTCAGTCGCACCTCGCACACCTCCCCATACCGTTCGCTCCGAAAGGTCCCCTTCCCGGCATCCGCAAGGGCCTCCACCACGCGGAAGCCGATGTTGTGCCGGGTGTCCTGGTACTCGGGTCCGGGGTTGCCCAGTCCGACGATCAGGAACTTCACGGGCCCTCAGATCACTCGGCCTTGGCCTCGGCGGCCTCAGCGGCACCTTCGGCCGGAGCAGCGGCCTCCTCGTCGGCCGGAGCCTCGGATACGGCACCGCCCTTGGCCATCTTCACCGTGGCCACCACCTCGGAGGCGGGCTCCAGGATGGTGAGGCCCTGGAAGCCCAGGTCACGAATGCGCAGGCTCTGGCCCAGGTCCAGCTTGGTGATGTCGGCCTCGAGATGCTCGGGGAGATCGGCCGGCACCCCCTTCACACGCAACTTGCGCTTGGTCTGGTTCAGCCGCCCACCCTTGCGGACACCCTCGGATTGGCCCACGAACTTGAGGGCCAGGGCGACCTTGGCCGGCTTGCCCGGCTCCATGCGCAGGAAGTCGACATGGATGATGGCGTCGGTGACCGGGTGGAACTGCACCTCCTGGAGCAGGGCCATGGTGGTCTCGCCATCGATGTCGATCTCGATGCGGTAGGTCTCCGGCGTGAAGACCAGTTTCTTGAGCGCGCGTTCGTCCGCGGCGAAATGCACGGTGTCGCCACCGCCGTAAAGGACGCAGGGGACCTTTTCCACACGACGCAACTGCTTGGCGTCCTTGGTGCCCTGGCCTTCGCGCTTGATGCCCTGGATGGCTACCTTCTTCATGACCGTTGAGGTTATGCGATGATGAAATGACTGCTGATGGACTCGTGGTTGCGCACCCGCTTGATCACGTCGGCGAATAGCTGGGCCACGGAGAGCTGCTGGATCTTGGTGGTGAGCGCCTTCTTCTCGTCGCTCATCGGGATCGTGTCGGTGACGATCAGTTCGGTGAGGGCCGACGCCTCGATACGCTGGCAGGCCTCCCCGCTCAGCACCGCATGCGTGCACATGGCCCGGACGCTGGTGGCGCCGAGGTCGGCCATCATGTCGGCGGCCTTCGTCAGGGTGCCGGCCGTGTCGATCATGTCGTCCACGAGCACCACGTTCTTTCCCTTCACATCCCCGATCACCGTCATGCTCTCCACCTGGTTGGCCACCTTGCGCTGTTTGTAGCAGATGGCCATGTCCACCCCCAGATGCTTGGCATAGGCGTTGGCCCGCTTGGTACCCCCGGTGTCCGGTGCGGCGATCACCAGGTCCTCCAGCTCCATGTCCTTGATGTGGGGGAGGAAGATGCTGCTGGCGAACAAATGGTCCACCGGCACCTCGAAGAAGCCCTGGATCTGGTCCGCGTGCAGGTCCATGGTCATGATCCGGTCCACGCCCGCCGCGGTGAACATGTTGGCCACCAATTTGGCGCCAATGCTCACCCTGGGCTTGTCCTTTCGGTCCTGCCGGGCGAACCCGAAATAGGGGATCACCGCCACGATGCGTTTGGCGGACGCGCGCCGGGCGGCATCCACCATGAGGAGGAGCTCGAACAGGTTGTCCGTGGGCGGGAACGTGCTCTGGACGATGAACACCAGCTCACCGCGCACCGTCTCCTCGAAGGAGGGCTGGAACTCCCCGTCGCTGAAGCGGCTCACATGGACCTCGCCGAGCCGCTCACCGGAGTACGCAGCGATCTTCTCCGCGAGGTATCGCGTGGCTGTGCCGCTGAATATCTTGGCGCTTTCGTACATCCCCGGCGCGGAAAGGGCTGCAAAGGTAGTAAAGAGCGGGTTATCAACGATCGTTGGTGGACCCATCCCCGGAGCATCCGCCTATCTTCGCTCCGCCACTCATCCGGCCCCTCCCCCACCCCTGCATGCCTCGCAAGAACAACGACCAGCACGACCCCCGTCAGATCATGGAGGACGTGCTGGCCATCGTGCGTCAGGCCGGCCGGTCCGGCATCACCTCCCAGCAGATCGCCCTTCGTCTGGGGATCAAGGACAAAGGCCGGCGCTACCTGGTCTTCGATGCCCTGGACGTCCTGCTGGAGGAGGGGCGCCTGACCAGCGGAAAGAAGGGACGGTACCACAGTCCGGATGGGGCCGGCATCCTGGCCGGGACCCTTGAGATCATCGGCAGTGGGGCGGGGTTCCTGCGCCCAGAGGAGGGTGGCCGTGACGTGTTCATCCAACAACGCGACCTGGGGCTGGCCCTTCATGGCGACCGGGTGAAGGTCAAGCTGCGGGGCGGGGGTGGCGGCAGACCGGAAGGCAAGGTGCTGGAGGTGGTGGAGCGGCGGCGCGCCTCTTACGTGGGTGTGGTACACCGGCAACAGGGGCGCCTGCTCGTGGTGATGGACGACCCGCGCATCAACAAGCCCTTCTTCGTGCCGGCAGTGGACTCTGCCAAGGCCAGGGAGGGCGACAAGGTGGTGGTGGAGCTGGGCGACTGGCGCGACCCGAGGGACCTGCCTCGCGGACGGATCGTGGACGTGCTCGGGCGCGCGGGCGAGCACGATGTGGAGATGCACGCCATCCTGGCGGAATTCGGGCTGCCACATGACTTTCCCGAGGATGTGGTCCGGGCCGCCGGATCGATCCGGGATGACCGGGGCGGAACGGAGTACGCCAAGCGTCGTGACATGCGGGAAGTTCCGACGCTGACCATCGACCCGGAGGACGCGAAGGACCTGGACGACGCGCTCAGCATCCGGCAGCTGGACAACGGCCTGTGGGAAGTGGGCGTACACATCGCGGACGTGTCACACTATGTGAAGCCCGGCTCCCGCGTGGACCAGGAGGCCGTTTCCCGCGCCACGTCGGTGTACCTGGTGGACCGCGTGGTGCCCATGCTTCCGGAGCGGCTCAGCAACGACCTCTGCTCGCTCAATGCCGATGAGGACAAGCTGACGTTCTCGGCCATCTTCCACCTGGATGAGCAGGCCCGCATCAAGGACGAATGGTTCGGACGCACGGTGATCCGCTCCCGGAGACGGTTCGCCTATGCGGAGGCCAAGGAGGCCATCGATGGGGCCAAGGGCGCCCTCAGCGACGAGGTACGTGCCCTGCACGCCCTGGCCCGGGTGCTGCGGAAGGACCGGCTTTCGAAGGGCGCCCTGGAGATCGTGACCACCGAGATGAAGTTCCGCCTGGACGAGCAGGGGAAGCCGCTGGAGGTCTACGAGAAGATCATGAACGAGGCCAACTGGCTGATCGAGGAGTTCATGCTGCTGGCCAACAAGCGTGTGGCCACCTGGGTTGCCGGGTTGAAAAAAGGGGGTGCCCATCCGTTCGTGTACCGGGTGCACGACCAGCCCGACAAGGAGCGGATCGCCCAGTTGAGGGCCCTGGCGAAGAGCTTCGGCCATTCCCTGGTGAGCAAGAAGGAGGAGGACCTGCCACACGCCATCAACCGGCTGCTGCGGGAGGTGCGCGGCACCGAGGAGGAGGGGCTGCTCACCCAGGTGGTCGTGCGCTCCATGGCCAAGGCGGTGTACACCACCGAGAACATCGGGCACTACGGGCTCTCATTCCCGTACTACACCCACTTCACCTCCCCCATCCGCCGCTACCCGGACCTGATGGTTCACCGGGCCCTGGCGCACTACCTGGATGGTGGCGCGCCGCTGGACCGGGAGCGGATGGACGTGTTGTGCAAGCACAGCTCGAACATGGAGAAGATGGCCTCGGACGCGGAGCGGGCCAGCATCCGGTACAAGCAGGCGGAATTCCTCCTGGAGCGGCTGGGCGAGAGCTTTGCCGGCACCATTTCCGGAATAACGGCCTGGGGGGTGTACGTGCAGTTGAACGAGAACCATTGCGAAGGCATGATCCCTCTTCGGGACATGCCCGGGGACCATTACCGGTTCGAGGAGGAGAAATACCAGCTGGTGGGCCAGCGCAGTGGCAGGGTGTTCCGGTTGGGCGATGAACTGGAGGTCACCGTCCGTTCCGTGGACATGGAACGACGTACGGTGGACCTGTTGCCCAAGGAGGATGCCGCGCAAGCGCGGGAAAGGAAGGCCCGCACGGCGTCAAGCAGAAGACAGGAGGCCTCCAAGCGCGAGCACAAGCGCCGGGCCCAGGGAAAAAGAAAGAAGCGGTAGCCGCCGGCCGCTCAGACCAGGTTGAGACGACGCGCCAGCTCATCGCGATAGGACCCTCCTATCGGGATGATCTTCTTGTCGTTCTCCAGGATCAGGTTGGGCTGCTCAATGGCCAGGATCTTGTCCAGCCGAACGATGAAGGACCGGTGTACACGCAGGAACTCGTTGTCGGGCAGCTTGGCCTCGATGTCCTTCATGGTGCTGTGCACCGTGTACCGTGTGTTCAACGTGTTGATCACCACATAGTCCTTCAGCGCCTCGATGAAGTAGATGTCGCCCAACCGAAGCTTCACCAGCCGTGAATTGCTCTTCACGAACATGATGTCGCTCGCGTTCTCCTTGTTCTCGGCAAGGGAATAGAGCAGGTCCCGCTCCTTCAGCACCTCCAGCTCCTTCTTGTGCTTGTAGAGCGCCATCTCGATCGACGTGTGGATGTCGATCTCCTTGAACGGCTTGATGATGTACCCATAGGGCTGGGTGACCTTGGCCTTGTTCAACGTGCTCTCGTCCGCATAAGCGGTCAGGAAGATGACGGGAATGTTCGTCTCTGAGCGGATCTGTGTGGCCGCTTCGATCCCGTTCATCTCGCCCTTGAGCATGATGTCCATGAGGATGATGTCCGGTTCGGACTCCAGGGCAAGCGCAACGGCTTGTTCCCCCGAGGAAGCGGCGCCCACCACATGGTAGCCGAGCTTCTTGAGACTGTGCTGGATGTCCTTGCTGACGATGCTCTCGTCCTCCACCACCAGAACGTTCGTCTGCGCCATCGTCGGTGCTCTAATTGGACCGTTCAAAGGTAATCAAATACCCCGCCCCGGGGCCAGGTGTGCGCTCGAGGGAGCCGTCCAGTTGGTCGACCAGGGTGGATACCAACTGAAGGCCCAGATTGGCATCGCGTTCAAGGTCGAAGTCCTCGGCCATCCCCACGCCATCATCCCGGACCATCAACCCAATGGTGTCGTCCTTCAAGGAGAGCGCGATCGTGATGGTCCCCTCTCCCGTGGTCTGGAAGGCGTGCTTGAGCGCGTTGCTGATCAGCTCATTGAGGATCAACCCGCAAGGAATGGCCTGGTCAAGCCCCAGGTCCACCGGCCTCAGGTCCATTTCCAGGGCGACCCGTCCATGCAGGCTATGGCTCATCAGCAGGTTGCGGGCCAGTCCGTCGATGTACTCGGACAGGTCGAGCCCGCTGAAGTTCTTGTTCTGATAGAGGCTTTCGTGAATGAAGGCCATGGAGCGGATGCGATCCTGGCTGTCATGGAGCAGCTGCTGGACCGCGGGGTCCTCACCCACATAGGCCTTCTGGAGGTTCAGGATGCTGCTGATGATCTGCAGGTTGTTCTTCACGCGGTGGTGTACCTCCTTGAGCAGCACCTCCTTCTCGTGCAGGCTTTCCAGGAGCCGCTCCCCGGCCTCCTTCTTCGTGGTGATCTCATGACCGATGCCGAACACCTCCTCGACCCCGCCATCAGGACCCAGGACAGGGCTCAGGAAGATCTCGTTGCAGACCCGCAGTCCCTGCTGGTCCATGCGATCGGTCTCGAACCGGACCGCCTTGCCATGGAAGGCCTCCTCGTATTTGGCCTTCCAGAACTCGTGGTACTCCGGTTCGGCGAACTCCCTCCTCGGACGCTCCTGGTCGGTGTTGATCTCGGGCCGCTTTCCGTACAGCCGGAACACCATGTCGGAGTAGCCCGTGTTGAACGAGGTGAGCGCGATCCGACGGTCCACCGTCCAGAACATATGCTCCCGGCTCTTGAACAGCGCGCTCAATTTGGCCGACCGCCTTTCAGCCTCCGCCCGGGCCTGTTCGACCAGGGTGATGTCCCGAAAGATGCTCCTGGTGGCCACCACCCTTCCGTTCTTGAGCCGGACACCCGAAGTGCCCTCCAGACGGACCTTCCGGCCATCCTTGGCCCTGAACACGGTATGGATCATTCCAATGGACCTTCCGTCCAACAGGTCGTTCATGATCCGCCTGCAATGTTCCTCTTCGGCGGGGTCCAGGACATCCCAGAGCGTCAAGGACCTCAACTCCTCGTCCGAGTACCCCATTGCTTGCTTCCATGCCCGGTTCACGTAGTGGAAACGACCATCGGGGTCCACGCTCTGGATCAGGTCCGTGGCATTCTCGAAAAGGTCCCTGTAACGTTCCTCGCTTTCGGACAGGGCTTCACGGTCACGTTTGGCAGCGGTCACATCCCGGGATACACCCATGGAGCCCACGAGGTCTCCACTCGCGTCGTACTGGCGGGAAGCAGCGAGGAACACGGTGAAGGTGTTCCCGTCACGATCCACGTTCTCGATCTCCCCGGCAAATGCCCCGTGGCGGTCCAGCTCCTGCTGCATGTGCTCGTACACGCTCTGCTCAGCGTACAGCATGCTCGAATGCCTGCCCAGCACCTCGGCCGCCTCCCATCCGAAGCGCAGCACGGCCGCTGGATTGAACTCCGTGATGCAACCCTCCTGATCGACCGCGATGATCATGTCCAAGGAGCTGTCCACCAAGCTCCTGGCAAATCGTTCGGCCCGCTGAAGGGCCTTCTGCGTCCTCCGGTGTTCCTTGATCTCCGAACGCAGCAGACGATTCACCTCCTCGGCGATGTGGGACCGCATGCCCTCCGCCACATGCTCTTCCGGGTCCAGGCCTACCCGAACGACGCGGACAAGGGTGCCCTGACCTTTTGGTACGGACCCGCACTCGATGAACACCTCCATCGGTTCACGGTCAGCTACGCGCATCTGCACCGGAAATGCCCCTGCGCCGGCAAGGTCCCGGACCAACGAGCTCATCCCCGTCCACTCCCTTCCAGCCATGCGGGCCAACGGACCTTCCTCCGGCAGGCTCTGAACATCAAGGAGTTCGCACATGGCCTTGTTGCACGAACAAGCCCCGGCAGGCGACACATGGATCAATGGCAGTGGAAATGCCTCCAACAGGCCGGCCATGGTATCGGAGACCCCGTTATCCACACCCTCCTCTCCCATCATGCCCCGAAGCTACGGCAGGGTCATGCTCCTTCTGTGGTCGAACGCATCAGTCCGCTTCGTCCCCCGGCCGATAGGGAGGTGGCACCCGTTCCCCGTCGATCTTCATTTCGGCTCCGTCCTTGTACCGGATCACCATCGCCACATTGCCGTTCAGATCATACCAGGTCCAATCGCCTTGTTCAAGGCCCATGGTGTACCGACCATCCAACCGGAGCAGACCGTTCGGCCAGTACCACCGATGCCGACCATGTGGCTCACCTCCGATGTAGGATCCCAGGAACTGCGTTCGGCCGCTCTCATACTCCGCTTTCCACTCCCCGTCCTTGGCACCATCACGGTATGCACCCCGCTCGGTGTGGTCACCCACCTGGTAGGTCCACTCCCCTTCCCGAAGGCCATCGATGAATTCCCCCTGGACGATCACACCACCCTCTTCATCGTACTCCACGGAAGGACCATCCTCCCTGCCCTTGCGGTATCGCTCCTCCCGGTGCAGTGGTCCGGACTCATAGTACCATCGCCAACTCCCCTGGGGTTTCCCCAGCGCATAGGTGCCCTTCTGCTCCACTTTTCCACTCCGGAAGTAGTAGGTCCACTCCCCTTCGCGCACACCCTGCTCGTAGCTCCCTTCCGCACGCTTCTCACCGGAGGGATGATACTCCACCCAAGGGCCGTCCAGCATCCCGAGCTCATTGACCCCCCCCTCGCTCAACAGCACGCCATCCCGATAGATCTTGGCACCGACCGCCTCTCCCTGCCGATCGAACTCCCGGAACAGTCCCTCCTTCCGTCCGGCTCGGGAATAACTGCCCGTGGAGGCCACCTGACCATTCGGGTGGTATGTGTTCCGGATGTCCAACATCATGGACTCGGGAGCGTCCGCATCCACCATGTCCGCGGTGTATTTCACGATCTCCGTCAGGTTGCCCCGGTTATCGTAGGACTTGAACACGCCCTGACGCTTGTCGTCCAGAAAGGGGCCCTCCCACTTCACCCTGCCGTTGCCATGGAACTCCTTCCAAGGCCCCTGACGCAGTCCCTGCTTGTCCTTCCGGTTGATCTCCTCCCGCTTCCGCACCATGCCGGAGCGATATTCCGTCACCGTGATCACCCTCCCGTCCGGAGCATGATCGAAACCGGTGCCTTCCTCCTTGCCTTCCACAAAGGGGACCATGCGCTTCAAGGAGCCGTCAGGATGGAAGTAGCGCGCCTCCCCCTGCTTGCGATCGCCCGAATAGGGTTCCTCGCTAAGCAGAACACCATCTGGCGAGTAGGTGCGTGTGAAGCCTTCCCGTTGATCGGACCGGTAGTCGATCTCGGTGGTCAGATGACCCTCTGGATCATAGAACCTCCAGGTGCTGTCCAGCTGGAAGCGAAGCCGGTTCCCTTCGCTCCGCAACGTACCATCCTCATAGTAGGTCCTCCAATACCCTTCCGGCTTTCCATTGACCAGATGACCCTCACTGCTCACCTGCCCGTTCGGGTGATGGAACCGTTCGTATCCGTCCTCATCACCACCCTGGGCCCTAACGGCCAGGCCGACCAGGATCGGCATCAGGACCAACAGGCACCTATACCAATTCATTTAAAGGTTATTGATGATATAGTAAGGGCTGTTGATCGTGTGGGGATCGAAAGGCCTGGATGCTTGCGGGGGTCGGATATCAAAAGTAACCAACACTCGATCGACGATCCGCCATCAGCGATCCTTCAGACAAGGCCGCGTCGTGCATGAACATCGGCATACCCTGTCAACGATCGTTCATGGACGATCGTTTTACTCCGGGTTGGATCTTTACGGGGTGGTCCTGGTCCATCGATCGTTCACGGAGCGTGGGCTTTCGGGGATAACCTGGGCTTGACATTGAGCTGGGGAACCTTAAGGGGGGTGTTGATGGATCGTGGGATCCCCGTTCTACCATCCGGTTATCCACGATCATTCACGGTGATCCACGATCCGATCGTGAACAGCTTCCGCGACGGGTATCTTTGAAGGCAAGTACCAGTATCATGCGGATAGCCATAGGCAGCGATCATGCAGGACATTCCCTGAAGCAGCATCTGATCGAGCACCTCGGCAGGAAGGGGGTCCATGTACGGGACTTCGGTACGGACAGTACCGAGAGCATGGACTATCCGGATACGGCGCATCCTGTTGCAGAGGCCGTGGGAACGGGTGACTCGGATCTCGGGGTGGTGATCTGCGGTAGCGGCAACGGAGTGAACATGACGGCGAACAAGCATCCGGGGATCCGATCGGCCCTGGCATGGAACCCTGAGATCGCCGCTCTCGCCCGCCAACACAACAATGCCAACGTGCTTGCCTTGCCTGCCAGGTTCATTGATGATGATGAGGCGGTCCAGATCCTCGATGCCTTCCTGGCCGCTTCGTTCGAGGGGGGACGTCATCAGCGGCGTGTGGAGAAGATCGCTTGTAAACCCTGAACCAAGATCGGTCATGCGGACCACCACGACACTGTTCATCCTGCTCATGATCAACTGGGCAATGGCCCAGCAGGACAGTATTCAGTTGCGCTATGCGGCCACCATCACCGAAGCGGACCTGAAGAGGCATCTGAGCGTATTGGCCAGCGATGCCTACGAAGGAAGGGAGGCGGGCATGAAGGGCCAGAAAATGGCGGCCGACTATCTGCGCAACTCCTTCCAGGAATTCGGCATCGGTCCGCTTGCTGAGCAGGATGGGGTCGTTGAAGGCTACTATCAGCCCTTCGATCTCACCGTGACCACCCCGGGATCGATGAGCTTGGTGCTGGACGGTGTGAGGCACGACTATCTCGGAGACCTCATCTATTTCTCCGAGCGCCTGGTCAATGACACCGCGTTCGAGGAACTTGTTGTGGCAGGGCCTGTGGTGGATGCGCAGGGAAAGGCCCACTTGAATGGATCATCCGTGGCTGGACGGGCGGTGATGCTGCTCGGGGGCATCCGCGATGCGGAGGGGTCTTCCGAGCAATTCTCCTTCTTCCAGGAACTGTCCTTGAAGAGCAAGCGCATGGAGGCTGAAGGGGCTTCCCTGCTGCTCGTGGTCACGCCGGAACTGGACAGCCTGAAGGAGCAGATGGGGCACTATTTGACGAACCCGAGGATGAGACTCGCGGGGGAAGAGCCCAGAGGCTCCACAGGTCTGCAGACCATCCTGATCAGCGAGGAACTGGCGGACGCCATGCTACGGAATGGGAGGACCACCTTGAAGAAGGCCCGGAAAAGGACCGCCAGGACGCCGAAGACCATTCCTACGCGGTTCGACGTGGTCTTGGAACCCAAGATCGGAACCTTGGTCAGCGAGAACGTACTGGGCTATGTCCCGGGCACCGAACGGCCTGGTGAACTGGTGGTGGTCACCGCTCACTATGACCACATCGGAGTTCATGGTGATGAGGTGTACAATGGCGCGGATGATGATGGATCGGGTACCGTGGCCCTCCTGGAGATGGCCCAGGCCTTTGCCCAGGCGGCCAAGGATGGGCATGGCCCTCGCCGGAGCGTGCTCTTCATGCCCGTGAGCGCGGAGGAGAAGGGCCTGTTGGGGAGCCGGTTCTATACCGACCATCCCGTGTTTCCGCTGGACAGCACGGTGGCGGACCTCAACATCGACATGATCGGTCGCTTCGACTCCAGCCATGTGGGCAGTGATCCCTATGTGTACATCATTGGCAGCGACAGGCTGAGCACGGAGCTGCATGAGGTGAACGAGGCCATGAACAAGGTCTATACAGGTCTTGATCTGGACTATACCTTCAATGCCGAGGACGACCCGAACAGGTTCTACTACCGGAGCGATCACTACAATTTCGCGAAGCACGGTGTTCCCTGCATCTTCTACTTCAGTGGTGTGCACGAGGACTACCACCAGGTGGGTGACGAGGAGCACAAGATCCGGTATGACCTGCTACGCCAACGCACCCTGCTGGTCTTCCATACCGCCTGGGAGTTGGCGAACCGCCCCGGACGAGTGAAGGTGGACGTTGGTGTGGGGGAGGATGGGCCCTGATCACCGAGTGGCCACCGCGGAAGGCGGTGCCTCCTGAAGCATCTCCTGAAGGAAGGCCTCGAGGTTACGGCGGTAGTTCACGTAATGCTCCCCGGTACCGGGTCCATAGAACCCTGTGCGGATACGACGCACCTTGCCCTTCCGGTCCACGAATATGCAGGTGGGATAGCTCATCACGTGATCCAGGAAGGGAAGCTTGCGGGCGGCCTCTTCCTTGGCCGCCATACCGGCATAGGTGATGGCGTAGGGTACCGCGAGCGCATCCCGGAAATGGACCAGGGCATCCAAAGCCTGAGCGGGATCGGCATGTTTCTCAAAGGCCACCGCGATCACCTCGAGACCGGCATCGTGATGTTCCCGGTAAAGTTCGGTCAGTAGGCGGGTCTCATCCACGCAGTTCGGGCACCAACTTCCCATGACCTGGACCAGGAGCACCTTGCCCATGTACCGGGGGTCCTTGGGGGAGATGCTATCCCCATGGAGGTCCGGGAATCGGAATTCGATCATGTCGTATCCCTCCTTCAGGAAGGTGAGGGAGTCGGGATCCCGAAGATGGAAACCCGGGTCACGCACCGCCACCCAGGGCTCCTGCCAATGGACTCCGGACCAGAAGCTGCCGACCAGACTATCGCCTGCCATCCTGGCCTTGAAGAGGAACGCATGCGAACCATCGAAACAGGACAACACCAGGGAATCCCCATGGACGGCGCCTTCCAGGAACCGGTAATCACCGGTCTCGGTCACGAACGTGCCCGTCGCCCGGCCATCAACATCCTGCTGGAAGATGCCAAGCGCCTCATAGGCGTCAGGTGTCGACGCGCTGAAGTTGACATGCCAGTTGCCGGATACGTTCGTCGTGGGCGGAAGCTCGCCCGGAAAGCGCTCGCCGGCCGCGGCCCGGGCCGTGAAGGGAATGGCGTAGTCGGGTCCCTTCAGGTGGTTGTACCAATGGCCGGAGAAGAGCGAGTCATTGTGGAGGATGCCACGGAATTCCGAGTCGTACAAGGGCATTCGGACGTGCAGGGTATCCTGCCGGACCTCAACGTCCCTGATGGCGATGCGTTCCTCGCCATTGAAGACCGAAATGACCCACCCATCGCCATCATCATCCACCTCGAACAGGAACGGGAGGTCCTCCTCACCGAGATCGAGCACCATGCGCCACATGCCGGTCCGGGGGCCGGTGGGCGTCCGGTCCGATCCGGGACCACCACATCCCCCGACCAGGCTCAGGGCCGAGACCAGCAGGATCGCCCGAATGATGAGCAGGGGTCGCATCCGTGCAAGATATCAGCGAGCGGGGAAGGAGTGTGGAGGAACCGGGGCCTGTATTGGGATCATACATCGAACCGGATCCCCTGCGCGAGCGGGAGTTCCGTGCCATAATTGATGGTGTTGGTCTGACGGCGCATGTAGGCCTTCCAGGCGTCCGACCCGCTTTCCCGGCCACCTCCGGTCTCCTTCTCGCCTCCGAAGGCGCCACCTATCTCGGCTCCACTGGTACCGATGTTCACATTGGCGATGCCGCAATCGCTGCCCGTGCAGGCCAGGAAAAGTTCCGCCTCGCGCAGGTCCGTGGTCATGATCGCGCTAGACAGGCCCTGCACGACGCCATTCTGAATGGCCACGGCCTGCTGGATGTCACCACGGTATCGCAGCAGGTAAAGGATCGGAGCGAAGGTCTCTTCCTGAACAATGGGCATCTCGGGCATCACTTCGGCAATGGCCGGCTTCACATAGCATCCGCTTTCGTGACCGGACCCGCTGAGCACACCGCCTTCCACCAGCAGGGTTCCCCCCTGGTCGATCACCGCCTTCAGGGCACGCTCGTAGGCGGCCACAGCATCGTGGTCGATGAGGGGACCAACGTGGTTGTCCTCGTTCAGGGGGTCTCCAATGCGCAGTTGGGAATAGGCCTTCACGAGCTTCTCCTTGAACGCATCATAGACGGAATCGTGGATGATGAGGCGGCGGGTGCTCGTGCAGCGCTGGCCGGCAGTACCCACCGCGCCGAAAAGGGCTGCACGCAGGGCCATGTCCAGATCGGCCTTGTCGCTGATGATGATCGCGTTGTTGCCCCCAAGCTCCAGGAGTGAGCGGCCGAGCCGGGCACCTACGGCGGCACCCACGGACTTGCCCATGCGGATGCTTCCCGTGGCACTGACCAGGGGAATGCGACCGTCGTTGGCGATCCATTCGCCGACCGAGCGCCCTCCGTTCACGATGGTGCTCACCCCTTCGGGAACATCGTTGCGTTGGAACACCTGCTGTACGATGTGCTGGCAGGCGATGCTGCAGAGCGGGGTCTTCTCACTGGGCTTCCACAGACAGGTATCACCGCATACCCAGGCGAGCATGCTGTTCCAGCTCCAGACGGCCACAGGAAAGTTGAAGGCCGTGATGATGCCCACCACGCCATAAGGGTGCCACTGCTCGTACATCCTGTGTTCGGGTCGCTCGCTATGCATGGTCAGGCCATGGAGCTGGCGGCTCAGACCGACCGCGAAGTCACAGATGTCGATCATCTCCTGCACTTCACCCAGGCCCTCCTGGTAGCTCTTCCCCATTTCGTAGCTCACCAGCTTGCCGAGGTCCGCCTTATGCGCCCTCAGGGCTTCTCCGATCTGACGGACCACCTCGCCCCGTTTGGGAGCCGGCCATGTACGCCATTGAAGGAACGCTTCACGCGCTTTGCCCAAGGCGTGCTCATAGTCCTCTTCCGATGCCCCGCGCACGCGAGCGATCTCGGACCCATCTACCGGGGAGTAGGAGATGAGCTCCTCGCCGCTGGCTTGGATGGGAGTAGCACCAGTGGAGACGCCGGAGTTCTGTTCGGAGATGCCCAGGCGATCCAGTACATCAGCGATCCGGGAAGAAGTGGAGGAAAGGGTGTTCATGTGCGCGATCGAAAATGGGCCGCAAAGGTAGCCTGATGATGTTGAGCGAGAGTTCCGCTAGCCTTGGCACGCCTGCCGCACGCGTAACCTCCTGAAAATCAACGCAATGCGCGCGGCTTGTTTTTCGGCCATTTTCGGCCCTTTCGGCCACCGCTGATATCGGAGTGCCAAAAAGAGGGAAGGGGGCGCCAGGGCCCCGAAAAACAGCCTTCTCAGACCCGCGCCTTTCGGGCGATGTACAATGTGCTTGATGTCGGGCGGCCTGTGGCCAATGCCACCAGGTTGGACCATGATCCCTTCAGGAGCGCGAGGACCAACGCCACGGGAAGGGAATGCCCCCGATACCGTTCACTCAGGATGGCGATGTAGAAGGCGTCGAACGGCATGCGGCGGCTTTCCATGAGCTCAAATCCGTGTTCATGCAACAGGCGGCGCACATCCTGTTGTCGAAAATGCCACAGGTGTCGAGGAACATCATAGGCCGCCCAGTTCTCGCCGTAGTGATCGGAGTCCCAGCTTCCCCGATCCGGTACGGCGATCATGAGCACACCATCTTCAGCTGTTCGCGCGAACAATTGCTTCATGCTGCCTCGCAGGTCATGGAGGTGCTCAAGCACATGCCACAAGGTGATCACCTGGAACTGTTCCCGGGCCTCGACCAGTTGGAGCTTGGGAAGCACGGAAAGTGCATGGTTGGCAATGGCCTGCTCCCTGGCCTTGACCTCCGGCTCCACGCCTTGGACCAGGTACTGGTTCTGTTTGAGCTCTGCCAGGAACTCCCCGGTCCCACAGCCAACATCCAGCACGCGGCCTTTGGGCTGAAGTCGTTTGACAAGGTCCACCTTCTTGCGCAGCGCATGCGCACGCACACGCTGATAGGCCGACGCCACGAAACCCTTTCTGGTGTTGGAGTGAGAAATGTACTCCTCCGACGCATAGTATCTGCCGATCGCGTTCGGACGAGGCCTTGGAGAGGTGAACCTGAAGCCACAGTGCACACAATCAACCAGGGTAAAGGGCTCCTTGCTAACGGAATGGTCTAGAACTGGGCCCCAGACTTGCGGGTCGGTTCGTCCGCAGATCGGACAAGCGAGGAGTGACTCCTGGTCGGCGTGTTCCACGTGGAATGGGTCTAGCGGCCAAGATAGACGAGCAGGACGGACAGGTCTGCCGGAGATACACCGCTGATCCGGGAGGCTTGTCCAAGCGTCGTAGGTCGTATCTGGTGAAGCTTGGTCCTTCCTTCCATGGAGAGGGAGGTGAGCTTCAGGAAGTCCAGGTCCTTGTCCAGGATCACTTCGTCCAGGCGCGAGAGCCGTTCGGCCTGTTCGCGTTCCTTGGCCAGGTATCCCTCATATTTCGCGTTGATCTCCACCTGCTCCGCCACCTCTTCTTGAAGGTCGCCCATGCTGGAGAGAGCCTCCCCGATGGATGGCGAAAGCGCTGCTACCGTGGACAGGTCCAGTTGGGGCCGAAGGACCAGGTCGTGCAGCTTGACCTGTTGTCTGATGGGGGATGTTCCACGTGGAACAATGACCGGGTTGGCGACCTCGGGGGATACACCCTGCTGGCGAAGTAGCGCGGTTAATTCGGATGCCTGAGCCTCTTTGAGCTCCACGCGCAACATGCGCTCCCTGCTTGCCAATCCCAGCGCATGTGAGCGTGGTGTTAGACGAAGGTCGGCATTGTCCTGACGCAGGAGGATGCGGAATTCCGCACGACTGGTGAACATCCGATAGGGCTCTTCGGTGCCCTTGGTGATCAGGTCGTCGATCAGCACACCGATGTATGCTTCGTCTCGTTTCAGGATGAACGGGTCCTTGTCCTTGAGCGCAAGGTGGGCGTTGATCCCAGCCATGATCCCCTGACAGGCGGCCTCTTCATACCCGGTGGTCCCATTGATCTGGCCCGCGAAGTAGAGCCTGGAGACGAGCTTGGTCTCCAGGGTATGCTTGAGCTGAGTGGGAGGGAAGTAGTCATACTCCACCGCATATCCTGGTCGGAATATCCGGGCTTGTGCGAATCCCGGCATTGCCCGAAGTGCCTTGATCTGGACCTCTTCCGGGAGGCTGGTGCTGAAGCCATTGATGTAGGTCTCCACGGTGTTCCACCCCTCCGGCTCCACGAAGATCTGGTGCCGGTCGCGATCGGCGAAGCGATCGATCTTGTCCTCGATGCTGGGACAGTAGCGAGGACCGACACCCTGGATCCGCCCCGAGAACATCGGGCTCCTATCGAAACCAGAGCGCAGGATGTCGTGAACTTCAGGGCTGGTGTAAGTGATCCAGCAACTAAGCTGCTTGGGTGGAGGCTTGGTTTCCGGCAGGAAGCTGAACGTGCGCGGGTCCTCGTCACCGAGCTGCTCCTCGAGCTTGGTGTAGTCGATGCTCCTTCCGTCCACGCGCGGTGGGGTGCCGGTCTTCATACGACCTGCCTCGAAACCCAGCTCCACGAGCTGCTCGGTAATGCCATGTGAGGCCTTTTCGCCAGCCCGGCCGCCACCGAGTTGACGCTCGCCGATATGCATCACACCGTTCATGAACGTGCCGCTGGTAAGCACCACGGCCCCGCACGGAATGGTCATGCCCAGGCCTGTTCGGACGCCGATCACCGAGCCATTCTCCACGAGGATGCCGGTCACCATGTCCTGCCAGAAATGGACCTGATGCGTTCCTTCCAACAGCCTCCTCCAGGTCTCAGCGAACAAGCCTCGGTCGTTCTGGGTCCGAGGGCTCCACATGGCAGGCCCCTTGCTCCGGTTCAGCATCCGGAACTGGACCATGCTCTTATCGCTCACGATGCCCGAATAGCCGCCCAGCGCGTCAACCTCGCGGACGATCTGGCCTTTGGCCACCCCACCCATGGCGGGATTGCAGCTCATTTGCCCAATGACCCCCATGTTCATGGTGATCAGGAGTACGCGCGAACCCAGGTTGGCAGCCGCGGCCGCGGCCTCACAGCCGGCATGTCCCGCGCCGACCACGATGACATCGTATCGGTCCAAAGTGCTCATGGTTCCACGTGGAACAACCTCCTTGACAAGAGGGCGCAAAGATAGGGAGCCACCCCCCAGCTGACCACCGCCGAGGCAACACCTCGGCGGGTCATAAATCCCTGATATTCAGGAGAGTATGCCTATCGCTCGTAATAGAAGACGATGCTGGCCCGTGCAAGCGCGTGACTGTTGATGGTGTACCCGACCATGGCAGGAGGCGCTTCCGGGTCCAATCCCAAGCTCTCCGCATCAAGCGCCGAGACCGTGACGATGTACCGGTGGGCGCCATGGCCAGGGGGCGGACAGGGACCTCCGTATCCGGTGGTTCCAAAGTCCGTCATGCTCTGAACGGCTCCCTTGGGCATTCCGGCCCCGCCTGTTGAACCCGCTCCCATGGGCAGGCCGTTGATCGTTGCGGGCAGGTCGAACACCACCCAGTGCCACCATCCGCTTCCCGTAGGCGCGTCAGGGTCGTACATGGTGATGGCGAAGCTCTTCGTACCATCCGGAGCATGGGCCCACGTCAGCTGCGGGCTTCGGTTCTCCCCGGTGCAGCCGAACCCATCGAACACCTCCCGGGTGGTGGCCTGGCCACCCACTGAGCTGCTGGTGAGGGTGAAGGTGTCTCCTGGCGCGCCATCCTGGGCGCTTGCCTTGTCGGCGACGATAAGAACGGAAATGAGCAGAAGGGCGTAGGTCGGTCTCATTCCACGAAGATACCCATGTAGCACAAGGGGGTGTTGGCAGCAGCGTTCGGGTGATCCGCCCGGAGCGAATGCGGAAATGACCATCCTGGTGCCATCTTCGCGATCTGAAGTTCCAGACCATGCATCCTCGCAATTCCGCTGCTGCCTTTTCAGGTGTCCTGTTGGTCCTTGCCTCGTGCTCTGCCCCGGAGCCGACCGGACAGGAAGTGAATGAAACCGCCCCGATGGAACGCGGTGCCGCGAATGTGGCCTACATCTGGGGCGGAGTGGCCCTGGAGGCCACTGCCAACGACACCGAGAACAACAAACCGCGGCCCACGGTGAACAGCCGGATGCTGGCCCTGCCCATGGTGGCACAATTCGATGCGTGGAGCCGATACGACAGCCTGGCGGTCCCGGTGTTCCTGAAGGCGGAGCGCCGCCCTGTGGCAGAGCACACGGAGGCCAACAAGGAGGAGGCGATCAGCTATGCCATGGCCCGGGCGTTGACATCCGTTTATCCGGCCGACAGCCAGCTGTTCGCCGATCAATTGACCGCCCTGGGCTATGATCCCGGTTACACGGACCTGGACCCGACCACGCCCGCCGGACTGGGCAACCTGGCCGCACACACGGTGATCGAGGCCAGGCGCCACGACGGAAGCAACATGTTCGGAGACCACCCGGACGCGGACACGCTTTACGGGGATTACACCCACTACGTGCCCGTGAACCAAGCCACGCGCATGAACGACATCGACCGCTGGCAGCCCAAGTATTTCGAGGAGGAAACGACCGGTCGGCGCTTTGCGCCTGGCTGTCTTTCGCCGCACTGGCAACATGTGGCACCACTATTCCTGGACAGCGCTGCCCAGTTCAGACCGCCGGCGCCACCCGTGATGGGCGATCCGAGGCTGGAGGCCGAGGTGCGCGAGGTGGTGGCCATGCAGGCCGGGCTCACCAATGAGGAGAAGGCCCTGGTGGAGTTCATGCGTGACGGCCCCCGCAGCGTGCAGCAGGCCGGCCATTGGTTGATCTTCGCGCGGGACGTGAGCCTGCGCGACGACCACACGCTGGACGATGATGTGAAGATGTACTTCGTCGTGGCCTCCACGGCCATGGACTGCTTCATCGCCTGCTGGGACGCCAAGATGCACTACGACAACAGCCGGCCCTATCAACAGGTGCATCACCTCCTGGGCGAGGAGGACATCACCGGCTGGGGCGGACCAGGTGTCGGCATGATCGCCATGAAGGGGAAGGACTGGCGTCCCTACTCGCCGGCGAACTTCCTCTGTCCGCCGTTCCCTGCCTATCCGAGCGGCCACAGCACCGTGAGCGGTGGGTGTGGCAAGGCGCTGGAGCTGTTCACGGGAAGCGACCACTACGGGGCTTCCGTGACCCTGCTTCCCGGATGGCTCACCGAACCGGGCATCACCCAGGACAGCGTGACCCTGCGGTTCCCGACCTTCACAGAGACCGCTGAGATGGCCGGCCGTTCGCGGGTGCTGGGTGGATACCACATCCAGACCGACAACGTGGAGGGACTTCGCCTGGGAAGGCGGGTGGGCGAGCTGGTCCATGCCCGCTGCATGGACCACATCGAGGGCCGTGCAGGAGCCCCGCGCGAACCGTTGGCGGCGACCTACTGAAGGCGGTCCAGAACGGCCAGCCAGCGATCCTCCTCGCCGCGCATCGCCTTTCGCTGGGCCTCCGTTTTATCACGTTGGCCCAGCAGGTGCAACAGACCGTGCACCATCACCCGGTGGAGTTCGCGCTGTGCGCTGGTGCCGTATTCGCGGGCATTCTCCCGGATGCGGTCGTAGCTCATCAGCACGTCCCCCGACACGCCGGTGCCCGTCTGCCCATCGAACGTGATCACGTCCGTGAGCGTGTCGTGCCCCAGGTAGCGCTGGTTGTATTCCAGCAGTTCGGCGTCCGTCATCAGCACGAAGGCCAGTTCATGTACTTCCAGCCCATGCTCCCGGGCCACGCGTTTCAGCCAGCGGCGCAGACGGCCGCGGTGGCGGAAGGCGTCGGGAACGTCGCGGTGATGGAAGGTGATGGAAGGCGCGGCCATCACTCCTGCACGGGAAGCAGGCTGAAGGCCATGGCCACGCTGGCCCCGTTGTCCTCGAACTCCACCGAGTCCGCCAGGGCGCGCATCAGGAACACCCCGCGTCCGTGGGGCTTCTCGATGTTCTCCGGGTCGGTGGGGTCGGGCAGGTGGTCATGGTCGAAACCCGGACCTTCATCGCGGATCAGGAAGATGATCCGGTCCGCCTCCACTTCGTAACCCACGGTGACCTGCTTGGAGGCGTCCTGGCGGTTGCCGTGATGGATGGCGTTGTTCACCGCCTCGGTAAGGGCGATGAGGATGTTGCCATAACGGGACTCGTGGACGTTGTGCGCCTTGCAGGCGTCATCGATGAGCTTTTCCACCAGGGCGATGTTCTCCGCCTTGGAGGGGAACTCTATCCGGTGGGTGAACTGCACGTCCTCGATCAGGGTTCCCATGGCTTCGATCAGGGTCGGTCAAAAGTACCGAAATAGTCGTTCACGCGCTGCCGGTAGTAGGGCTTGAGCCCGGGTGGCACGGTGCGCAGCAGTTCGGTCTCGCGCTGTTTGCGTTGTTGGTACTCGAAGTAGCGGGCGGGGTCCTCGTGCGGTGTCTCCCGCCCTTCGTTGCTTGTACGTTGCTGGTCGAGCTCCCGTTCGCGTTCGGCCTTCTCGGCCTCCAGCAGGCGTACGAGGATGTCCTTCTGGCGTTTCTGGGTCTCCTGGTCGATGCGGCGGTTCACGATGTCCTTCTCGACCTCCTCCATCTCCTGGGCGAGCTTGTTCAAGGGGTTCCCGGAACCGCTGCCATCCTTGTTCATCTCCTGCGCCATCCGTTGCAACTCCTTGCGGATCGCGGCTTGTTGGGCGGCCATCTGGGCCAGTTGCCTGCTCATGCCGGGCATGCCCTGTGACCCCTCGTTCTTTTCGCCGGGCTTGTTGCCTTTCTGCTGACCCTTGCGCATCTCCTCCAGCTGCTTGTTCAGGGCCTCCTGCATGGCCTTCATCTTGGCCATGGAGGGTTTCTTGCCCTGCCCGCTACCGGTCCCGCCGGGCTTGTTGCAGGAACCGCTGCCGGGCATCTGTTGGGCCATCTGTTGCATCATCTGCTGGAGCGCCTCGTCCAGCAGCAGGGCCAGGTTGTTCAAGGAGGTCATGGCGCGTTGTTGCCGTTCGGCCGCCACGGGCTTCTGGCGTTCGTTGCCCCGGCTGTCGCTGATCAGGGCCACGGCCTGGTCCATGTTCTCGTTCACCGCGTTCATCTCCCGGTTCACCACGGACTGGAGCTGTGGGATCCGTTTGCTGAGGGCGAAGAGGGAATCCTCCACCACACGGGCATCATCGCGCAGCTTCTTCTGGTCGCGGCCCACCTCCACGTAGCGCGGGTCCTTGGGCTTCGTGGCCGACAGGTCGTCCATCACGCGCTCCTGGTCGAAGCTCAGCTGCACGATGTTCTCCAGGAGTTGCCGCAAGGCGTCCATGTCCTCTTCCTGCTGCTCCTGCTCGGAGTTCTGCATGCTGCTCCGCATCTGGAAGGCCAGCTGCTCCATCTGCTCCCCGGCCTTCTTCTGGCTTTCCCCGGCCTTCTTCTTTTCGTCCTGCTTCAGCTGTTCCTGGCTCTGCTGTTGCTGCTGGTCGATGGCCTCTTCCTGGGGTTCCGTGTCGGGCAGTTCCAGGGGGTTCTCCAGCTCGCTGTTCTTCTTCTCGAGCTCGTCCAGCTGCTCCTGCACCTCGTCGAACTTCCGGTCCAATTCGGCCTGTTCCTCGGCCAGTTGTTCGGCGCTCTTATCCCCTTTGTCGCTTTCCTCGGACAGGTCCTTCTGCTCCTCCGCCAGCTCCTCCAATTGCTCCGCGATGTCCTCGGCCTGTTGCTCGACCTCCAGTTGTTTGAACAGTTCAAGGGACCGGTCCAGCTCCTTTTCGATGTCCTCCTGGCTCAATTTCATCTCCTCCATGCGCTCCTCCAGGGCTTCCTTGTCCAGTTTCTCGAGAAGCTCCTCCATCTGCCGATAGAGCTCCTTCATTTCCTCGGTGAGCACGTTCTCGAAGAGCTCCTGGAGCTGCTCCTGTTTCTGGAGCAGTTCTTCGTTCATGGGCTGGAACTCCTGCTGGAACTGCTGGCTTTGGCGCAACTGCTCGGTGGTCTGCTCAATGCGCTGTTGAAGGTCCTGCTGCCGCTGCAGGGTGTTCTCCAAACGTTGCTTGTCCTGCCAGTCGAGCTCCTTCTTGTCCAGCATTTCGCGGCGGATGCGGTCCAGGTCTCGCTGCAGTTCCTGGGCCTCCCGGATGCCCTCCTGCAGGGCCTCCTTGATGCGGTCGGCATCCTGCTCCTGACGTTCGGCCAGCTCCCGCAGCGAGGGTGCGGCGAACACCCGCACGCTGGTGCGGGCGCTCTTGCTTCCGTTCACCCCGTCATTGTCCCAGACCTCGAACCAGTGTTCCAGGCGGTCACCGGGCATCAGGTCGAGCGCGGAAAGGTCCCAGTCGTGGTAGAACACCTGGCGTGTGGCCTTCGGCTCCAGCCCAAGGGGCATCACCCCTTCCCGTTGATCGGCGGCCAGGCTGTCCCCTCCGGCGGCGACCCGGTAGTGGAACTCAAGACGCCGGAACCCGTGGTCATCACCGATCCGCCCGCTGAAGACCAGTCGTTTCGGCGCCAGGCTGTCCGTGCGCTCCTCCACATCGATGGTGGGGTAGAGGTCGGGGACCACATCGATCCGGTAGGGTAGGGACCGTTCGGAACGCCGGTCGCCAATGGCCGGGGTCATCCGGTAATTGCGGGCTTGAAGCAGGCGACGTTCGGCCGTGAAGCGCCCATCCCCGCGATCGTCCAGGGCGTAGGTGCTGTCGTCGAAGGCCAGCAGCAACCGGTCGGCGCTGCGGGTGTTCACCGTCCAGGTGATGCGCGTCCCCGCAGGCACGGTCACATCCCCGGTGTTCCGCACCTGTTCGGCCGCCATGCCCAGGTAGGCCGGATAGGCCAGGTCCAGGGCGAAATCGAGCAGGGTGGGGTTGGGAAGGGTGTTCAGCACGAACTCCTCGGAGAGAAAGCCTCCCGCCGTGAGCTGAAAGCTGATGGGCGCCTGCACATTGCGGAAACGATGGGTGAACCGGGCAGCGTTCTGGCGCACCAGGGGAATGCGCCTATCACCCACCAAGAGTTCCACCTGCTGCGGAAGCACCTGCCCGCGCAGGTCCACCTCAAGCTCGAAGTCCTCCTGCTCGGGTACCTCCAGGGTGTCGTTCACCAGGAAACGGAAGGGCGCTTCTGGTACGAACTCCGTTCCGTGGGCCATCAGGCGGCGCGTGGGTTCCTTGATCAGACTGGGAGCGGCCAGCAGCAGCACGGCCAGGACCAGCAGCGGGGGAAGGGCATAGCGCAGGTAGCGCGTGTTGCGCCGCAGGTCGATGGCCTGGGCGAAGGGCACCGGGCCCAGTTCGCGGCTCCGTTGGGCGATGCTGGCCTCGATCAGCTCGCGCCGCCCCGGGTGTGCGCCGGCCTGCTCGCGAAGCTGCAACGTGTTCAGCAGCTTGTCCTTCACCTCGCCGAAATGCGTCCCGATGATGCGGGCCGCCTGGGCATGGGAGATCACCGGCCCCAGGCGGAAGAGCTTGACGAGCGGACCTGCGACGAAGCGCACCAACACCGTTCCCGCAGCGATCAGGAAGCCCCAGAACAATACGGTGCGGGCCAGGCTGTTGAAGCGTCCGAAGTGCTCCAGGAGGGCCACCACGAGGAAGGCGCCGGCGAGGAGCCCAACGGCGTACAGGCCACCCCGGATCAGCCGGTCCTTGTAATAGCGCCGGATGAACGCATCCAGCTTGGCGATCAAAAGCTCGTAGTCGGTGCGCATCACGCCATCCCTTCCAACGTCCCGGACAACCGGGAATTGTTCCGAAAGTTAAGGCGGAACAAGGCCCTCGACCTTGGAGCCGCGGCGACCGAGGGGCATTCGGCAGGGGATCTGATGCATGGTGAGGCGATACCTTGTGGCCGATGAACGTTCCTACTCTTTTTTTCCGGCACCTTTCGGTACTTCTGTTGATTCTTGTCCCGCCGGCCCTGGCGGTCGCTCAGAAGACCTTGTCGGAGTTGTCCTTGGATAAGCGGGTACTGCTGATCCAGGACCGGGTGGAGCTCCTGGTGCCGGACAGCATGATGGCCGACCCCGGGGCCGCGGGTGAACGGGAGGCCCGCATGGAACTCCACACGCCTCACGGTGGTCTTGTGCTGCGCGTTCAGGACCTGCGCGAACTGGGCACGGACGACCTGTTGCGTGACTGGCGCATGGTGTTGGACCCGGCCAAGGAGGGCGCCTATACGCTGGAGCGTTTGCCCAGGAGACGTGACCTGGACCGCATCCGGTATCAGGAGGCGGAGCGTGGCACCGGCAGTGATGGGATCTTTCTGCAAGGCTTGCTGGTGCGCCTTCCGGATGATGGACTGGTACGCCTGGATGCCTTCGTGGACGCCAGGGCCAGGGGGCACCTGAGCGCGTTCGATTCCCTGGTGGTGCGGATCTTCACGAGCGTGGTCGCCGGCCCCGGCCGCATGGTCCGAGAAGAACACGAGGAACGACTTGCCCTGTGCGAGGGCACCCTGGTGACGGTGCTTCTCCCGCCGGACCATGTGGTGACCACGGAACGCCGGAAGGACCTGCAGGTGCATCTGGTGGACCGGCTGATGCCGCTCCTGTCCACATCCAGGCCGCAGGTGATCCTGAGCTGTGGCCCTGCTCCCACACCGCTGTCCAGGGAACTGGATCTCGGGACCGGCACGCGGAGCTCCCGGCCAGGAACCTTTCTGGGCCAGGAGGTGATCTGGGACCACTACAGGGACCCTGATGGAGGGCTGCAACTGCTGGAGTTCATGACCGGACCCGCCCAGGACCGCATCCATGTGGCCCTTCTCGGAACCACCGACCAGGACATGGAGGACCTGCTGCGGATAGCGTCTTCCATCGAGCCGGTATCCCCCTGAGGGGCGGATGCGATCGGGTAACTTCGCGCCCCGTTCAGAACACCCGAACATGAGCGTCCGCGTCCGTTTCGCACCCAGCCCCACCGGCCCGCTGCACATGGGCGGGGTGCGCACCGCCCTGTACAACCATCTGCTGGCCCGTAAGGCGGGGGGCACCTTCATCCTGCGGATCGAGGACACGGACCAGACACGGTACGTTCCCGGGGCCGAGGAGTACATCCGCGAGGCGCTGGACTGGTGTGGCCTCAGCCCCGACGAGAGTCCCTGGAAGGGCGGGCCGCACGGGCCCTACCGGCAAAGCGAACGCAAGGACCTGTACAGCGGCTACGTGGACCAGCTGATCGAGGCGGACAAGGCGTACTACGCCTTCGACACCCCCGAGGAACTGGATGCCATGCGCGAACGGCTGAAGGCAGCAGGAGTGGCCGCACCCGCTTACAACGCGGTGACCCGTGAACACATGCGCAACAGCCTGAGCCTGCCGGCGGACGAGGTGAAGGCCCGGTTGGCGAACGGAGAACCCTATGTGGTGCGGCTGAAAGTGCCCCGCCATGAGGAGGTACGCTTCGAGGACCGCATCCGGGGATGGGTGGTGGTGCAGAGCAGCCACATCGACGACAAGGTGCTGTTCAAGAGCGACGGCATGCCCACCTACCACCTGGCCAACATCGTGGACGACCACCTGATGGCGATCACGCACGTGGTGCGGGGCGAGGAGTGGCTGCCCAGTGCCCCCCTGCACGTGCTGTTGTACCAGGCCTTCGGCTGGGAACGGCCGGAGTTCGCCCACCTGCCGCTGATCTTGAAGCCCGACGGCAACGGGAAACTGAGCAAGCGCGATGGCGATCGCCTCGGGTTCCCGGTCTTCCCGTTGGACTGGACCGACCCGGCCTCGGGTGAACGCAGCAGCGGCTACCGGGAGCGGGGTTACTATCCGGAGGCCTTCGTGAACATGCTGGCCCTGCTGGGCTGGAACCCCGGCACCGAACAGGAACTGTTCAGCCTGGACGAATTGGTGGACACCTTCTCGCTGGACCGGGTGAACAAGAGCGGGGCCCGGTTCGATCCGGAGAAGACCCGTTGGTTCAACCAGCAGTACCTGCGCCAGCGTCCGGACGCCGAGCTGGGCGAGGCGCTTCGTGGGAAGCTCGCTGACCGGGGCATCGACGTACCAGCGGAGCGGGCGGCCAAGGCCGCGAACCTGCTGAAGGAACGCGCCACCTTCGTGAACGACATGCTCGAGGGCATGTACCTCTTCACCAGCGGAAGCCCACTGACCGCCGACCACGACCCCGAGCTGAGGAAGCGTTGGAGCGAGGAAGGAGGTGCCGTGCTGGACGCCTTCGTGGAGGCCCTGCCCTCGGTGGACCCCTTCACCGCCTCAGGCATCGAGACCGCGTTCAAGTCCGTGATGGACCGGACGGGGGCCAAGATGGGGAAGGTGATGCCGCTTTACCGGCTCTTCGTGGCGGGTGCCATGCAGGGCCCCGGCATGTTCGAAGTGAGCGAGCTGCTTGGGCGGGACGAGGTGGTGCTGCGGCTGCGTGCGGGACTGGAACACTGCCGGTCATGGGCTTGATCCGTGTGAACGGCATCCGGGTCTTTGCCTACCACGGCTGCCTGGCCGAGGAAGGCCGGATCGGCGGCCAGTTCCAGGTGGACGTGAGCGTGCTGGGAGACTTCTCCAACGCGGAGGCCTCGGACAGCCTGCAGGAGACCGTGGATTACGGCCGGGTGACCGCCATCGTGAAGGAACAGATGGCCATCCGCGCCAACCTGATCGAACACGTGGCCAGGCGCATCCTGGACGCGCTGAAGGCCGAGTGGCCCGGAGAGCTGGCCTGGCAGGTGCGTCTGGTGAAGGAGCATCCTCCCGTGGCCGGTGCGGTGGACCATGTGGTCTACGAACTGGAAGGCTGAACACCGGTACTGTATATTCGCGGTCCTTTCCGGTCACGTGGCCGAGTGGCTAGGCAGAGGTCTGCAAAACCTCGTACAGCGGTTCGACTCCGCTCGTGACCTCCGAAGAAGTCCCCTTGATCGGGGACTTTTTCATTGGAGGGCGATCTTTGCCCATACCGATCGGCGCCCTCGTGCGTTAGCAACCCGTTCCGCCATGCGAGCCCCACTCATCCACCTGCTCTGCCTCCTGTGCGTGATGGCGCATCTCCAGGCCTCCGGGCAGGTGGCCATCGGGGAGTGGCAGGACCATTTTCCCTACCGTGACCTGGTGGACGTGGAGGTCTCCGGGTCATCGATCCATGGGGCCACCAGTACGGCGGTCTACCGCTATGGGCGGAACACCGGGGAGATCGAACGCTTCACCAAGGTGAATGCCCTGAGCGACGTGGGGATCAGCACGGTGCGTTGGGTCGCTGACCGGCAGTTGCTGTTGATCGGCTATGGGAACGGCAACCTGGACCTGCTGACCGGCACGTCCGTGATCAATCTCCCGGACATCAAGCGGAGCAACATCCTCGGTGACAAGGGGGTCTATTCCATCGAGGAGAAGAACGGCCGCGCCTACCTCTGCTGTGGCTTCGGCGTGGTGGTGGTGGACCTGGACGCCGTGGAGGTGGAGGAGACCTGGTTGATCGGCCCCGCAGGGTCACAGCTGCAGGCCAATGGATTGGCGTTCTTCCAGGACTCCATCCATGTGGCCACCGAGGATGGGTTGTTCAGTGCCTTTGAACAGGCACCGAACCTGGCCTCCTTCGAGAACTGGCGTCGTCGTTCGGACGTCCCTTCCTCCACCAACGCCATCACCAACATCCTGGTCTTCGGCGACACGCTGCTGATCAGCCGGGTGTCGGCATCGGAGCAGGACACCGTGTTCGCTTTGGTGGCGGGGCAGTGGACCGCGATCCCCACGCTTTCAGGGAACCCCGTTCGTTCCTTGTCGGCGGACGGACATCAGGCACTGGCCGTCTGCTTTCCCGGCTGGGTCCGCTGGTTCGATGCCAGCTTCGCCGAGATCGGGGCCCTGTATGACCTGCAGGGGGTCTCCATGAACACCAGGAAGGCCGACATCGGGCCGGGCAACGAGGTCTTCATCGCCACCGGCGACCTGGGCCTGATCGCTCCGGTCGGGAGCTCGCAGTTCTCGAGGATCGAACCCAACGGGCCAACCACCACGAACAACGTGCGCCTGGATGCCGCTGGAGGCGCGGTCTACGTGGCCACGGGAGGTGTGGAGGGGAACTACACGAACAAGTTCCTGAAGGATGGTGTGCATCATCTCCAGAACGGGGAGTGGCGTACGACCGACAGGTCGAACAATGCCTTGATGGCGACCGGGGCCAACACCTTCGGTGGGGCCGTGAACGACATCCTGGACGTGGTGGTGGACCCCGACGACCCGGACCATGCCTTTGCCGCCAGCTGGGATGATGGGCTGCTCGAGTTCCGTGACCGTGATCTGGTGGCCATCTACAATCCCGATAACTCCACGCTGCAGATCAATGGTGGACTGGGCGCCGAGAACAAGGTCGAATTGGGCGGGCTCGCCTTCGATGCAGAGGGCAACCTGTGGATGACGAACAGCAATTGCGCCGCGCCGATCGCAGTGAGGACGCCCACCGGAAGCTGGAGGAGCTTTGCGCCGGGGGCCGTGTTGAACAACAACTCGCTCATGCGGGACATCCTTCCGGCCACCAATGGCCTGAAATGGATCATCCGTCCTCGAAGCCAGGGCATGCTGGTGTTCAACGACAACGGCACGCTCAGCAACACCTCCGACGATCAGTACAAGGCCCTCACGACCTTCGAGGGCAGCGGCGGGCTTCCCTCGCTTGACGTATTGTCCATGGCCGAGGACCTGGATGGCGAGATCTGGGTGGGGACCGGCAGGGGGGTGGCCGTGTTCTATAACCCGGACGCCGTGTTCTCCGGAGGCGACTTCGATGCCCAGCAGATCCTGATCGAACAGGACGGCAACATCCAGGTGCTGTTGGAGACCGAGGCGGTGAGCGCGATCGCCGTGGATGGCGCCAACCGCAAATGGCTCGGAACACAGTCGTCCGGGGTGTTCCTGGTCTCCCCTGACGGCACCGAACAGGTGCTCCATTTCACCGTGGAGAACAGCCCGCTGCCGAGCAACACGATCACCGACCTGGCCATCGATGGGGAGAGCGGAGAGGTGTTCATCGGCACGGAGCAGGGCATCCTGAGCTACCGGAGCGATGCCTCGGCCGGCCTGGTGGAGGCCAGCTGTGCCACGGTGTTCCCCAATCCGGTCGACCGCACCTACGACGGCCCCATCACCATCACCGGCATGATGCGTGACAGCGACGTGCGCATCACCGACATCAGCGGGAACCTGGTGTATCGTACCACCTCGCTCGGGGGACAGGCCATCTGGCCGGGCACCGACCTGCAGGGTCAGGAGGTGAGCACCGGGGTGTACCTGATCTTCGCCACCGACCCCACGGGCTCCTCCAAGTGCAACACCAAAGTGCTGGTGGTGCGCTGACGCCATGCTGCACCGCACCCGGGCCATCGTGCTGCGCACCATCGCCCATGGCGACCGCAGCCGGGTGATGCAGGCCTACACCCAGGAGTCCGGCCGACGGAGCTACTTCGCGCGTACCGGTCGCAAGGGAGGTGCCGCCGCGGCAGCGTTCCAGCCGCTGGCACGCGTGGAGCTCACCGCCCAAGGGGCTCCCGACCGGGATCTGCATCAGTTGCGCGAGATCCGGGTGGACCGCCCCTACCACCGGGTGCATGCCGATCCCGTGCGTGGCGGCGTGCTGCTCTTCCTGCAGGAGCTGCTCGTGCGGGTGCTGCGCGAGGAATCGCCGGACCCGGCCTTGTTCGCGTTCCTGGACGACGCGCTCACGGAACTGGACGAGGGTCCGGACCCGGTCCTGTTCCCACAGCTCTTTCTGGTGCAGCTCAGCCGCCATCTGGGCTTCTTTCCCGAGGCTCCCGATGGGGTGGAGGGGCGGTTCGACCTGAAGGAGGGCCGCTTCCTGAACACCGCCGAGCACAGCGGGCATGCCATGGACGAGGACGTGGGCAAGGCGCTGGCCTACCTGCTGGAGGTGCCGATCGGAGGTGCTTCGGACATGGTGCTTCCCGGAGATCTGCGCCGCCGCCTGCTGGACCAGTTGCTGCTCTACTACCGCTTCCACGTGGAGGGCTTGGGCGAGTTGCGTTCGCCGGCCGTGCTGCACCAGGTCCTGCATTGAGGGCCGTTCATGCGGCCGTACTTTCGCCGGTCTCCGCGAACATGCGCGCACTCCCCTTCATCCTGATCCTGGCCGCCTGCCGGCCCGCGACCACCATGGAACGACCCGTACCCCCGCGTCCGGACAAGGAACCCCACCTGCTGAGCCTGCACGGCCACGACCGCACCGACCCGTATTTCTGGATGCGCCTCAGCGAGGAGCAACGCGATGCCGATCCGCCCGATGCCCACACGCAACGCGTGATCGACCACCTGAACGCGGAGAATGCCTATGCCGAGGCCGTGCTGGCCCCGGTGAAGGACCTGCGCGACAGCCTCTATGCCGAGATGCGCGGACGGATCAAGGAGACCGATATGAGCGTGCCCTACCGCGAGAACGGGTACTGGTACCACCACCGCTTCGAGGAAGGCAAGGAGTACGCCGTGCACGTGCGCCGCGAGGACCGGGAAGGTGCCCCGGAGGTCGACTTCCTGGACGAGAACAAGCTTTCCGAGGGCCATGCCTACTTCGATCTGGCCGACTTTGAAGTGAGCCCCGGCAACGGACTGGTGTGCTACAGCGTGGACACCGTGGGCCGCCGTGTCTACGAGTTGCGCTTCCTGGACCTGCGCACGGGGGAGGAGCTGTCCGACCGAATCCCCCGGACCGCGGGTGGCTGCGCCTGGGCGGACGACCGCACCGTGTTCTACACCATCAAGGACCACACCCTGCGCTCCTACAAGGTGTTCCGCCACGTGTTGGGCACCGATGCCGCCGACGATGTGGAGGTGTACCACGAGCGCGACGAGGCCTACAGCTGCGACGTGTACCGCAGCCGCTCGGACCGCTACGTGATCATCGATACGGAGAGCACGCTCACCAGCGAGTACTGGTTGCTGCCCACGGACGAGCCGCTCGGGGAGTTCCGGGTCTTCCTCCCGCGCGAGGATGGCCATGAGCACAGCATCTACCACCACCCCGGCGGCTTCTACATCCTCACCAACTGGCAGGCCCGCAATTTCCGCCTGATGGCCTGTGGCGAGGAGGACAGCAACGACCGGTCGAAGTGGCTGGAGGTCGTGCCGCATCGCGAGGACGTGCGCCTGGAGGACGTGGACCTGTTCCGCGATCACCTTGTGTTGAGCGAGCGTCGTGAGGGCCTTACGCACATCCGTATCCGCCGCCTGAGCGACGGGAAGGAGCATGAGATCGGCTTCAAGGACCCCGCCTACGTGACCTGGACAGGAACCAATCCCGAGTGGGACACCCACGAGTTGCGCTACGGTTACACTTCCTTCACCACGCCGCAGAGCGTGTACCTGCACGACATGAACGCCGGCACCGACACCCTCCTGAAGCAGCAGGAGGTGCTGGGCGACTTCGATGCCGGCAACTACACCAGCGAGCGCACCTGGGCCACCGCGCCGGACGGCACCCGCGTACCGATCTCCGTGGTGCACCGCCGCGACGTGGCCCTGGATGGCAAGGCCCCGCTGTTGCTGTACGGCTATGGCTCCTACGGCATCAGCATGGAACCCACCTTCAGCATCGCGCGGTTGAGCCTCTTGGACCGTGGCTTCGTGTTCGCGCTGGCGCACATCCGGGGCGGCGAGGACCTGGGCCGTGCGTGGTATGAGGAGGGGCGCATGGAGCATAAGATGAACACCTTCACCGACTTCATCGCGTGTGGGGAGCACTTGATCAGGGAGCGTTACGCCGACCCGGACCGCCTGATGTGCATGGGCGGGAGCGCCGGTGGTCTGTTGGTGGGTGCGGTGCTGAACCTGCGTCCCGACCTGTGGCGCGCCGCGGTGGCCGAGGTGCCTTTCGTGGATGTGGTGACCACGATGCTCGACGACAGCATTCCCCTGACCACGGGCGAGTTCGACGAATGGGGCGACCCCAAGGAGAAGGAGGCGTACTTCCGCATGATGTCCTATTCACCCTATGACAACGTGCACGACGTGTCCTACCCGGCGTTGCTGGTCACCACGGGTTTCCACGACAGCCAGGTGCAGTATTGGGAGCCGGCCAAGTGGGTGGCGCGCCTGCGCGATCACCAGCAGGGTGATGCGCCCATCGTGCTGCACACGAACATGGAGGCCGGGCACGGCGGGGCCTCGGGACGGTTCGAGCGGTTGAAGGAGATCGCGCTGGACTTCGCCTTCCTGATCGGCGAGGCGCGCAACTGATCAGCTGGCGATGCTCTCCGCGGCCATGATCTCGTCCGGCTGCAGGGGCACCACTTCCAAGGGCTGGCCGGGGTCGCTCTGGAAGCGCTCGTAGTCGCGTACACTGGCGAAGAAGAGCCGAGTGCTGCCTCCGTGGTCCACTTCCCATACCACGCCGAACACCTCCTTGCCACTGCGCAGCTTGAAGCGGCAGTGCTGGTTGTAGAAGCGACGGATGTGGGTGAGCTCCATGCGGTGGGAAGCGACTCCGAAAAGTAGTGGGCAGGACCCGTGAAAGGCCAGCAGACTTTTCAACAGAACGCCCGTTCCGCGGTGGATAGTGCGGTGTCCGGAACCGGCGACCGGCCTGATGCTCAGGGCGTCGCGGTCTCCGGAAAGCGCAGGCCGTAGATCACCGCCTCCAGCTCGCGCAGGTACTCGCGCTTGTCGAACTGGGGAGCGTACACGTAGCCCTCGGCGGTGACCACGCGGCCACGCGCTTCGTCCACCCGGGTGAGGCTGATGAAGGGCCCGCCCATGAGCATGCCATGCATGCCCCAAAGGCCGCGCAGTTCCTTGGCGTAGGCACCGTCCACTTCGCGGTCCTGCGCCAGGGGCATCAGGTCCACCTCCTCGAACCGGCGCTGGGTGATCATCCAGGTGTTGGGATCGGGTCCGGGCACGTGCAGCTTCAGCACGCTGTCGCGCATGTCCACCAGGGGCTTCAGCAGGAAGGTGCTGTCGCTCACGTAGGGGTAGGTGTAGACCAGCAGGCCCTCCTGCACGTTGTGCTCCAGCCCGGCACCGCTCATGATCCGGTCGCGTCGCAACCACACGAAGTGCGGCGCCTGCTTGGCCACCCGGAAGCCTCCTGGCACGTTCATCTCCACCTGCAACTGGGAGAGCAGGCTGGTGCCCAAGGCCTGGTCCGATTCCCTGGCAAGCCGTTCCTGGAGACGCTCGCGTTCGGCATCGTCGAAGGCAGAGAGCACCTGACCGGCACGGTCCTGCAGGGCCTTCACCCAGAGCCCGGTGTTCGGCGCCGCCACACGCAGCACCACCTGACCACGGGCGAAGCGATCGGGCTGGCGCTGCACCACCACGCTGTCCTGCCCGGGACCGATCTCGGCCAGCAGCACGTTGCGGTGGTTCCGCAGAAAACCGCCGAACTGTTTCGGCGTGCATTGTGCCACGCGGAAGTGCGGCTCGCGCTGCGGCAGGCGGGGGAAATACTGCTCCAGCACGCCGCGGGCGGCCACACCGGCATCCCCGTTCCAGTACGTGGTGTCCATCACCACCAGCACCTCGCCCTGGGCGCCGGCGGCCTCGGGTTTCACGGTCACTCCCTCGTCACAGCCCAGCAGGGCGGCGGCCAGTAGGAGGACGAAGAAGGGGCTCCTCATCCCTGCTGGACCCCCACGCGGATCTTCTTGCCCGGCGAGAGCCGCCGGAAATTGAGGTCGGAGTTCAGCCGCTTGAGGTCCTCCACGGACACGCCCGGGTACTTGTTGGCGATGTCCCACAGCGTGTCGCCGTTCTGGATGGTGTGGTAGATGTACTCCGTGTCCTTGGCGGGTTCCTTTTCCGCCACGGGTTCGGCAGCTTTCTCCTTCGCAGGTTTCGCCGCAGCACGTACCGGGGCTTCCTTCTCGATCCGCAGGCGCTGCCCGGGTTGGATGCGGTCACTGCGCAGTCCGTTCCAGTGCTTCAGCTGCGATACGGTGACACCGTTGCGCTGGGCGATCAGGCCCAGGCTTTCACCCCGGCGCACGATGTGAACCACCTCCTGGGGGGCGGTGGCCAGCGCTTCTCCGGCCTCCACCTTGGCCTCGTACCAGGCGTACCGGAGGCTGTCCTCGCCGGCCAGGAAGGCCGCCACCACATCGCGCGGCACGTAGAGCGCCACCGGCTGGTCCGGATCGGGCACCAGGCCCCGCTTGAAGGTGGGGTTCAGTTCCTGCAACAACTCGGCGGTGGTGCCGGTGGCCTTCGCCAGGTCGGCGAGCTCCAAGGGGTAGCACACCTGCACGGTGTCCATCTCGTAGGCGCAGTAGGTGGGCGCCACGGGGTACAGGTTGTGGTCGGCCGCGTGGGCCATGATGTAGTTCACGGCGATGAAGGCGGGCACGTAACCGCGGGTCTCGCGGGGCAGCCAGGCGTACACCTCCCAGTAGTCGCGCTTGCCGCCGCTGCGCCGGATGGCCTTGTTCACGTTGCCAGGCCCGCAGTTGTAGGCCGCCAGTGCCAGTTCCCAATCGCCGAAGATGCCGTGCAGGTCCTTCAGGTACCGGCAGGCGGCCTCGGTGCTCTTGTACACATCGTGCCGCTCGTCCACGTAGCTGTCCACGTGCAGGCCATAGAGCTTGCCGGTGCCGGTCATGAACTGCCAGAGCCCGGTGGCGCCGGCGCGGGAACGGGCGGCCGGGTTCAGCGCGCTTTCCACCACGGCCAGGTACTTCAGTTCCATGGGCATGTCGTGGCGGTCCAGGGCCTCCTCGAACACCGGGAAGTACAGTTCCGCCAGCCCCAGCATGCGGCTGGTCTGTTCGCGGCGCTTCTGGGCGTACAGGTCGATGTAGGCCTGCACCGTGCGGTTGTAGGTGAGCGAGAAGGGCGTGCGGTGGTCCAGGATGGCCAGGCGCTCGGCGTAGATGCGTTCGTCGTACGCGGGCACCTCGTGCGGGGCGAACCCATGCACGTTCAGCGAGGCGGTGTCGGCCGTGAAGGGGTCGTTCAGCAGCCAGGGCAGGATGGCCAGCGCGTCCAGCTGGGCCAGCACGGGATCGTCGGCCGGCAGGGCTTCCGCCGGGGCGGGCTCCTGGGCGGCGAGCAGCCCGGGCAGGAGCAGGGCGGCGAGCAGGTTCCGGGTACGGGCCATGTTCGGTCGAAAGTTACTGGTGATACGTACCGGGGCCGGCTTTGTTGTGACGGCCCGCCGCCAACGATCGATCGTGCGATCGCCCGTGATCAGGCCCCGAAGAGCTGGGCGGAGGCCTGCAGCAGGAGGTCCTCCCGGAAGGGCGCGGCCATGAGCTGCACGCCGAAGGGCAGCCCGTTGCTGTGCGTGCCCGTGGGCAGCGAGATGGCGGGGTTGCCCACCAGGTTGGCCTGCACGGTGAAGATGTCCTGCAGGTACATGGCGATGGGGTCCTCGCTCAACGCCCCCAGCTCGAAGGCGGTCATGGGGCTGGTGGGCATCAGGATCAGGTCGAAGTCCTGGAAGGTGCGCAGGGTGGCCTCGCGGATCAGGCGCCGCACCTTCTGCCCCTTGGCGTAGTAGGCGTCGTAGTAGCCGGCGCTGAGCACGAAGGTGCCCAGCAGGATGCGCCGCTGCACCTCCGGACCGAAGCCCTCGCTGCGGCTCATCCGGTAGATCTCCTCCAGGCTCCTGGCCTCTTTGCTGCGGTGGCCGAAATGGATGCCGTCGTAGCGGGCCAGGTTGCTGCTGGCCTCGGCCGTGGCCAGGATGTAGTAGGTGGGCACCAGGTGCTCCAGCATGGGCAGCTCGGCGGGCTCCACGGTATGGCCCTCGGCCTTCAGCCGGTCGATGGTGGCCTGCAGGTGTGCCACCACCTCGGGGTCCGTGCCGGGGCGCTCCAGGCATTCGCGGTAGTAGGCGATGCGCAGCTTGCCGGGGTGGGTGTCCAGCGCGGCGGGCTCCACGGGGCGGTGGCTGCTGGTGTTGTCCAGCGGGTCGTGGCCTGCCATGGCCTCGTACACCCGGGCGGCGTCGTGCACGTCGTGCGCGAAGGGTCCGATCTGGTCGAAGCTGCTGGCGAAGGCGATGAGGCCGTAGCGGCTCACGCGGCCGTAGGTGGGCTTGAAGCCGACCGTGCCGGTGAAGGAGGCCGGCTGCCGGATGGAACCGCCCGTGTCCGAGCCCAGGGCCGCATGCACGACCTGGGCCGCCACGCTGGCCGCTGCACCTCCGGAAGATCCGCCGGGCACCCGCTTCTCGTCCAGCGGGTTGCGAACGGGGCCGTGGAAGCTGGTCTCGTTGCTGGAGCCCATGGCGAACTCGTCGCAGTTGGTGCGGCCCAGGACCACGGCATCGGCGGCGAGCAGCCGCTCCACCACCGTGGCGCTGTACAGGCTGGTGAAGCCCTCCAGCATCCGCGAGGAAGCACTCACGCGATGGTCCTTGTAGCAGATGTTGTCCTTGATGCTCAGCACCAGCCCCGCCAGGGGACCGGCCTCACCGGCCTTCAGGCGCTGGTCCACGCGCTCGGCCTGTTCGCGGGCGCTGGTGTCGAAGGTCTCCAGGAAGGCGTTCAGGTGGGCCTGTTCCTTGGACTGGACGAGGGCCTGGTCCACGAGGGCGCCCACGGAGGTGGCCTTCCGGGAAAGCAGGTCCTGCACATCGCGCAGGCCGCGCGCTCGGTCCGTGTTCTCGGCCGCCATCGCCGGACTCAGCCCTTGCCGTCCTTGCCGGCGGTGTCGTCGCCCTTGCTGGCGTCCTTGAACTCCTTCATGCCCTGACCGAGGCCGCGCATCAGCTCGGGGATCTTCTTGCCCCCGAAGAGCAGCAGCAGGGCCAGCACGATCAGCACGATCTGCCAGGGCCCGATCATGCCGAGGAATATGGTGAGGGGGAGGTGCGACATGGGGTGCGCTTCTGGAGCAAAGGTAGGGTGAACGGATCCAGCCCCTACTGCCGGAACAGCCACAGCGCCGGGTCCACCTTCTCGAGGCCGCTGCCGGAGATCTTCCAGATCTCTACGTGGGCCTTGCTGCTGTTGTCCTCGGTCATCACGGTGCCGATGGGCTGCTTGGTCTCCACCTTGTCGCCCTTGGCCACGCGGGCGTCGCGCAGGTTGCTGTACACCGAGCGGTAGGCGCCGTGGTCCAGCACCACGGCCTTGCCGGCGCCGGGGATCACGATCACGCTGGTGACGGTGCCGCGGAACACGGCCCGCACGGGGGCGCCCTTCTCGGTGGTGATGTCCACCCCGTTGTTCTCGATGGTGATGCCGGGCAGGACCGGGTGGGGCTGGCGGCCGAAGTTGCTGGTGATGACCCCGCGCTCCACGGGCCAGGGCAGCTTGCCCTTGTTCTTCTCGAAGTCGGCGCTCAGTTCCAGCGCTTCAGGCGTCAGGGTGAAGGTGCCCTTGTTGCTGCCCTTGTTGCGGCGCACCTCCTCCTCGATGATGCGGCGGATGGCGGCGTCCAGTTCGTTCCGCTGCTTCTCCTGCTTCTTCAGCTGGGCCTTCAGGCGGCCCTCCTCCTTGCGCAGGGCGTTGAGCGCGGTCTGGCGGCCCTGGCGGTCGCCGGCCAGGCGGCTGCGTTCGGCCACCTGCCCTTCGCGGAGCGCGACCTTTTCGGCCTGCTGCTCCTTGAGCCCGGCGATGGTGGCCTCCAGCGTGTCGCGGGTGCCCTCGATCAGTTCGGCCTGGCGCCGGCGGTGGGTGGCGATCTGGTCCAGGTAGCGCGAGCGGCGGTAGGCCTGGGTGAAGGACTCCGAGGCGAAGATGTAGCTGAGCCGGTCGTAGGAACTGCGGTTGCGGTAGGCGAAGCGGAGCATGCGGCCGTACTCCTCCTTCAGCCGGGCAAGGTCCTCCTCCAGGCGCCGCACCTTGTCCTGGTCCTCCTCGATGCGGCGCTCCAGCCGGCGCAGTTCGCTGTCGAAGGTGCGCACCAGCTCCTCGCGGGCGGCGATCTGGCGGGCCAGCAGCTGCACCTGTTCCTGGGCGCTGGCCTGCTCCTTCTTGGCCTGTTCGATCAGGGTGCTGGTGGTGCGGATCTGCTTGTCCAGCGCGTCCCGCTTCTGTTCCAGCGTCTTCCGGTCCTGCGCGTGCAGTCCTGCGGCCAGCAGCACCAGCACGAGCCACGCGGCCGCCCTAGTCCATGGGGGTGAACTTCGCCGGGATGCGGAAGGGGAGTTGCAGCGGTCCATCCAAGGCGATCTTGGAGAGCTCAAAGATGGCCCCCGCCTCGCGCTCGCCATCGGCCAGGCCGATCCGGATACGAACAGGCAGGCTGCGATCGTCCACGGGGGTCCGTTCCTCATAACGCACCTCGGCCTGCCTGCCGCGTGCCAGGTCGGTGATCAGCACGCGGGTCACGCGGAAGTCGTCCGGGTCTATCCAGTAGCGGTACACCACGGCATCGCGGTCCTCCGCCTGTTCCAGGATGCGCTCCAGTTGTTCGTCGTCCAAGCCGCCGGCATCGCTGCTGTCCAGGGGGGCCAGTTCCTCGGCGGCGCGCACGAAGCGCTTCTTTTCGCGGCTGGTGAGCACGTACTGGCCGTCCTCGCGGTCGGCGCGGTACTTCTCCTGCGGGTCCAATCCGATGGCCTTGCCGTAGACGGCGTCCTGCAGCAGCGCCAGGTCGGGTTGCAGCCCGAAGCGGGCCTTGGCGCTGTCCAGCGTGCCCAGGAAATAGTGGTCGTTCAGTTTGTCGAGCACCTTCAGCGAGTCGGTGCCCAGCACGGCCCGGGCCACCTCGATGCCCAAGGCGGGCACCACGCTGATCCAGGCCGCGCTGTCGCGCACCACGCGCAGGTGGGCCTTGAAGCTGCGCGAGCCATCGGGACCCTCCACGGACACGTCCGCCTTGGCGCTGTAGTAGCGCAGGTCGGCGCCCTGGGCGGCAGTGAGCCGTTCGATGAGCTTCTCGGGCGAGCGGGCGGGCAGGTCGCGCGTGGCGTCCATCGCGGGCCGTGTGCTCTTGCAGGCCACCACCACCAGCAGCCCGGGCAGCAGACGCAGGGTGGGGTGGAGGCGGGGGAACATGGTCAGGGCCGGCCTTCCTCCGCCTTGCGGTCGATCGCGTCGCTGGCCCCGCCCAGATCGCGGGCGCGCTGCCATTGTTCGCGGGCACCGGCCTCATCGCCGAGCTTGAACAGGATGTCGCCGTAGTGCTCCACGATCACGCCCTCGCCGGAACCTCCGCTCGCCAGGGCCTTTTCGATCCAGGTACGGGCCTCGGAGTATTTGCCCTGCTGGTACAGCACCCAGGCGTAGGTGTCCTGGAAGGAGGGCTGCCCGGGGGCCAGTTCGTTGGAGCGCAGGCTCATTTGGGCGGCCTTCTCCAGGCGGTCGTTGCGCAGGCTCAGGTAGTAGGCGTAGTTGTTCAGCGTGGTGGGGTCGTCGGGCCGCAGCTTCAGGGCCTGGTCGAAGGCGCGGTCGCTGGCGGCGAACTCCCCGGCCTCGTTGTGGGCATCGCCCAGGCTGGTCCAGAACTGGGCCTGCAGCATCGGGTCGTCGATCACCAGGTCGCGGCCCATGGTCAGGGTCTCCACGGCTTCGTCGTGGCGCCCCAGCTGGGACAGGCCGATGCCGTGGAAGAGGTAGAGGGTGGGCTGGGTGGGGAAGAGCTCGATGGCCTGGGCCGCGTCCTCCACCACGGCCTCGTTGTCCTGAAGTTGCAGGTCCAGTTGCAGCAATTGCTGCCAGATGGGAAAGCGGTCCTTCTCGTATTCCAAGGCCAGCTGGAACTGTTCCCGGGCCTCGGTGAAGCGGTTGTCCCGCATCAGGAAATCGCCGTGGATCGTGTGCGGCTTGCCACTCTCGGGATGGGCCCGCTCCAGGGTGCCGATCAGGTCGTAGGTGCGCTGGAGCATCTCCTCCTGTTCGCCGGTGCCGCTGCCGGCGGAGCGCGTCATCTCGTAGAAGCCGAGCAGTACCTGCATCTTGGCGTCCAGGTCCAGGTCGGGGTCGCCGAAGGCGTGGTCCAGCTGTTCATAGGCCTTGCCGAGATCCCCCTGCGAGTAGTGGTGTTCGGCCAGGGCGATGCGGGCCATGCTGTCGTCGGGATCCTGGTCCAGGATGCGCTGGTACTCGGCGAAGGCCAGTTCATGCAGGCCCATCTCATCGTAGAGCTCCGCCAGCATGCCCCGGTAGTCGATGCGGTCGGGCTGATCGGCCAGTTCGCGTTCCAGCAGCTGGCGCGCGGCCTCGTAGTCGCCGGTGTTGGCCAGCATGTTGAATTCCTCCATGACCAGCTCCTCGCTGCGGCCGAAGCGCTCCTCAAGGTCGCGGTACACCTTCCGGGCCTCGTCCGTCCTGCCGCTGTAGGCCAGGGCGTTGGCCAGGTCGAAGTAGACCTCCACGCGGTCGGGCCAGCGGTCCAGGATGTCGCGGTACACCTTCACGGCCTCATCGGTGCGCCCCAGTTGCAGGTCCAGGTCGGCCAGCAGGAAGTGGTACCAGATGTTGCCGGGGTCCAGTTCGCGGGCCTTGCGGGCCATGGCGAGGGCCTCTTCACCGCGCTGCTGGTTGAAGTAGAGCTTGGAGAGCTCGAAACAGGCGGCGTCGTTCTTCGGGTCGGCCTTCAGCACCTGCTCGAAGAGCTGGGTGGCCGAACCCATTTCGCCGGCCAGCCTGGCCTTGGTGGCCTCCATGAACAGGGCCATCACCCGGGCCCGCTGCTCGCTTTCCTTGGCCTTGTCGCCGGCCTCCGCCGGGTGCTTCTGCGGGGCCTCCGCCAGGTCGCGCGACCCGGAACAGGCCGCGAGCAGCAGGGCCAGGAGCAGATGGAGGCGGATCTTCAAACGATGACGGTGCTGTGGTCGCTGATGCTGAGGTCCAGTGCCCGGCCCTCCACGCTGGCGCTCTCGCCCAGCATGCAGTTGTCCAGCACGCTTTGCTGTACACGCGTGCCGGGCCGCAGGATCGACCGCTGCACGACGCTTCCCTCGATGGTGCTGCCGGATTCCACGCTCACATAGGGTCCCACCACGGAATCGCGGATGGTCACGTTCTCCCCGATGAAGCAGGGCGGGATGATCACGGCATTGGACCGTTCGCCCTTGCTGGAGACCAGGTCCTCCTTGCCGTCCAGGAAGCCGAGCACCTTGGTGTTGGTGTCCACCATGGCGTTCTTGTTGCCGCAGTCCATCCACACGTCCACCGCCCCGGCCTTGAAGCGCGCGCCCTTCTGCTTCATGTGCTCCATGGCGTTGGTCAGCTGGTACTCGCCCTTGTCCTTGATGTCGTGGTCGATCAGGTACTGCATCTCCTGACGCAGGCGCTCGCCGTCGGCGAAGTAGTAGATGCCGATGATGGCCAGGTCGCTGACGAATTCCTGGGGCTTCTCCACGAACTCGGTGATGATGCCCTGGTCGTCCAGCTTCACCACGCCGAAGGGGCGCGGATCGTCCACCTTGTTCACCCAGATCACCCCGTCGCAGTCCTTGTCCAGCTTCAGGTCGGCGCGGAACAGGGTGTCGGCGAAGGCCACGATGATGCGGCCGTTCAAGGCGCTCTCGGCGCAGAGGATGGCGTGGGCGGTGCCCAGGGCCTCCTTCTGGTAGTGGATGGTGCCCTTGGCGCCCACCTGTTCGGCGATGGCCACGAGCTCGTCCTCGACCTTCTTCCCGAAGGCCGGGTTCACCACGTAGGCCACCTCCTCCACGGCCTCGCCGGCCACGGCGGCCAGGTCCTCCACCAGGCGTTGCACGATGGGCTTGCCCGCGATGGGCAGCAGGGGCTTGGCGGTGGTGTGGGTGTGCGGGCGCATGCGCTTGCCCATGCCCGCCATGGGGACGATGATCTTCATCTCTCGCTCAGTTCGTTCCGGTGTGGCCGAAGCCCCCGGAACCGCGTTCGGTGCCGCGAAGGTCCGGACTTTCGGTGAAAGAGACCCGCACATACCGGGCCACCACCAGTTGGGCCACCCGCTCACCGTCGTTCACGGTGAAGGGCGCGTGCCCGTGGTTGATCAGCAGCACGCCCACCTCACCCCGGTAGTCGGCATCGATGGTGCCCGGGCTGTTGAGCACGGTGACGCCATGCTTGAAGGCCAATCCGCTGCGGGGCCGTACCTGTGCTTCGGTGCCTTCGGGCAGCTCCAGGAACAGCCCGGTGGGGATCAGGGCGCGCTCCCCGGGGGCGAGCACCACCGGCGCCTCCAGATTGGCGCGGAGGTCCACCCCGGCGCTGTGCTCGGTGGCGTATTCCGGGAGCGGGTGCCGCCCCTTGTTGATCAGCCGCACGGTGGCCGGTGCTTCGGTGAGGATGCTCATGGGGACAAAGGTCGCACCGACGGCCGCTCCACCCGCCAGGCCACGGTCATGAAGCCCAACAGCACCACGGCCCGAACGGCGTAGTTCAAGGCGCCTTCCAACGGCAGTTGTTCCACCCCCCACCACAGGAACACGCCGACGGCCATGTACAGCAGCACACGCGTCACCTGGTAGGGCACGGGCCAGTAGTGCTGACCCAGCAAGTGGCTCATCACCGTCATGCCCCCGTAGCAGGCCAGGGTGGCCCAGGCGCTGCCCAGGTAGCCGATGCGGGGGATCAACAGGAAGTTGAGCACCAGGGTGACGCCCGCGCCGAACAGGGCGATGGTGCCCCCCCAGCGCGTGCGGTCGGTGAGCTTGTACCACACGCTCTGGTTGTAGTAGATGCCCAGGAACACGTTGGCCAGCATCAGGATGGGCACCACGCGCAGCCCCACGTGGTAGGCCTCGTTGGGGATGAACCATTTGAAGAGGTCCAGGAAGAGCATCACCGTCAGGAAGGCGGTCATCATGAAGGCCACCGACCAGTTCATGAGCTTGGCGAAGGTCTCCCTGGCCTTGGGGTCCTCGGCCTGGCTGAAGAAGAAGGGCTCGGCCGCGAAGCGGAAGGCCTGGATGAAGAGCGTGATCAGGATGGCCAGCTTGTAGCAGGCGCCGTAGATGCCGATCTGGGTGTCGGCCGTGTCCGCGGGAAGCAGCCACTTGAGCAGGATGCGGTCGGCGGTCTCGTTCACCATGCCGGCCAGACCGGCCACCAGCAGCGGCGCCCCGAAGACGAGCATGGGCCGCAGCAGGGCCTTGTCGTACCAGGCGGGGCGGGGGAAGGAGGGGAGCAGCAACAGCAGTTTCACCCCGCTGGACACCAGGTTGATCAGGAACACATAGCCCACGCCCAGATCGGGGTCGTACACCGCGTCGATGAGGGCATTGCTCTCCCCGGCGTTGAAGCTCCGCATGCAGTAGCCGATGAAGAACAGGCTGAGCCCGATGTTGACCAACACACTGGTGATGTTGATGGCCGCGAAGCGCCACGGGCGGCCCTGACTGCGAAGGCGCGCCATGGGCAGGGTGGTGATGGCGTCGATGCCGATGATGCCCACCAACATGAGCACGGAGAAGGCATGGCCGGGATAGCCAAGGCCCCCGGCGATGGACTGTGCGGTGAAGCCGGCGGCCAGCATGAAGACCGACGAGGTGGCCAGCAGCGCGAAGCCGGCCGTCGCATAGGCCCGGTCACCGGCCTCGCCCGACTTGTTGGCGAAGCGGAAGAAGGCCGTCTCCATGCCGTAGGTCAGCACCACGTTCAACAGGGCCGTCCAGGCGTAGAGCGCGGTGATGACGCCGTAGTCGGCGGGCGGGAACACCCCCTTGCTGGTGTACAGCGGGGTGAGCAGGTAGTTCAGGAAGCGCGCAACGATGCTGCTGAGCCCGTAGATGGCCGCCTGGCCGGCGAGGTTGCGGAGGGCGCTCAATCGATCGGGTTCACGCGCCTTTGAACTCGGGCTTCCGCTTCTCGAGGAACGCGCTCGTTCCCTCCTTGAAGTCGGCCGTGCCGAAGCAGTTGCCGAACTCCTCGATCTCGCGCTGCAGGCCGTTGGTCCCCGGCTCGTAGCCGGCGTTCACCGCGCGGATGGCGGCGGCCAGGGCGGTGGGGCTGTTCTTCGCGATGCGGCCGGCCAGCTCCATGCAGGTGGTCAGCAGTTGCTCCTGGGGCACCACGTGGTTCACCAGCCCCCATTGCAGGGCCTCGTCCGCGGCCACCATGCCCGAGCTGCCCAGGAAGATCATCTCCATGGCCTTGCCCTTGCCCACGAGTCGCGCGAGCCGCTGCGTGCCACCGTAGCCGGGGATCACGCCCAGGCCCACTTCGGGAAGGCCCAGCTTGGCGTTGTCGCTGGCCACGCGGAAGTGGCAGCTCATGGCCAGCTCCAGCCCGCCGCCCAAGGCGAAGCCGTTCACGGCAGCGATCACGGGCTTGTTCAGGCGCTCCACGTGATCGAAGAGCTTCTTGTGGCCGTCCGCGCTCAAGGCCTGCCCCTCGGCCACGCTGAAGTGCGCGAACTCCTTGATGTCGGCACCCGCCACGAAGGCCTTGGCCCCGCTGCCGGTCAGGATCAGCACCCGCACCTGGGCATCCGCCTCGGCCTCGTCCAGCGCCTTGTCCAGCTCGGCGATGGTGGCGCGGTTCAGCGCGTTCAGCTGGTCGGGCCGGTTGATGGTGATGACGCGGATGGCGCCGTCGGTGTGGATCAGGAGGTTCTCGTAGGCCATGGCGGTGGGCGGTGTCGGGCAAAGGTATCCGCTCAGCGGCGCAGCGGCAGTTCCACCCGGAAGGTGGTCCCCAAGCCCTCCTCCGTTTCGTAGTGCACGGAGCCCCCGGCGTTCTCCACCAGCCGTTTCACCATGGCCAGCCCCAGTCCGGTGCCGCTGCCCTTGGTGGTGAAGTTGGGCCGGAAGATGCGCTCCCGGTCGGCCTCGGAAATGCCCGTGCCGTTGTCCGATACGGATACCATCGCCTTTCCGTCCTGCACAGCGCCATGCACCCGCACCTGGCCTTCACGTTCCTCCGGGATCGCCTGCAGAGCGTTCAGCAGCAGGTTGTTGAACACGCGCAGCAGGTGTTCGCGGTCCGCATGGACGGGCAGGGGCTCCGACAGTTCCGCGGTGAAACGCACCTGGGGATGGCCGTGGTACACGTCCACCGCCGCACGCACCACCTCGCGCAAGTCCAGGTCGGTGGCCTGGGCACGGGGCATCTGGGCAAAGGAGCTGAACTCGGAGGCGATGGTGCTGAGCGCGTCGATCTGCTGCACCATGCCGGCGGTGAAGCGTTGCAGGCGCGGTCCCGCATCGGGCGCGTCCGGGTCCCAGGTGCGCTCGAAATGCTGCAGGCCCAACTTCATGGGCGTGAGCGGGTTCTTGATCTCGTGGGCCACCTGGCGGGCCATCTCGCGCCAGGCGCTTTCCCGTTCGCTGGCGGCCAGGCGATCGGCGCTGGCGCGCAGTTCGGCCACCTTGCGGTTGTACACCTCCACAAGGTGCCCCAGCTCGTCCTGCCCCTGGTAGCGGATCGGTTCGTTGGTGCCCCCCAGCGCGATCCGTTCCAGGCCCTGCTCCAGCAGCCTCAACGGACGCGTGGTCCAGTTGGCGATGAAGGCGGCTGCCACCACCGAGAGCACGAAGAGCACGGCGAACAGGTTCACGATGGCCACGATGAGCCCGGCGCGCTCCTGTTCCAGTTCGGCCTGACGGGCGAAGTAGGGCAGGGCCAGGTAGGCCAGCACATCGCCTTGATCGTTCCGCAGGGGCGCGTAACTGGTGCGGAAGGCCGCGGCCCCGATCCGTTCCTCCTGCACATAGGCACTGGCCCCCTTCAGATGGAGACGTCGAAAGGCTCCGGGGTCCATCCAACGACCCAGCAGGCCCGCGGTGTACACCTGTTCCCGGGAGGTGGCCAGCAGCTCGCCATCGGTGGCAAAGAGCGAGAGGTCGGTGAAGAAGACATTGCTCAACTTCACCAGCAGGTGGTCCAGATAGGGCCCCAGGTCGGTGGCCAGCCGGGGTTCGCCACCCACCTTCTGCTGCAGTTCCACCAGCACGGAGCGGGTGCGTTCCTCGAGCAGTTCCCGTGAACGGGCCTCGTACTGGCCACCGGCCAGGCGCCTGGCGCCGATCGCGAACAGCACCAGGCCGATGGCGGCGAAGAGCAGGATGCCCACACGCAGCTTCATGCCCAACCCCAGTTGGGGGAACCCGCGGTGAACGACCAGCTCTCGAAGACCCAGCACCAGGCCGGCAAGCAGGGCGTAGCAGGTGAAGAGGTAGCTGAAGGTCGTGAGCCGGTCCAGGAGGGAAGGTACCGGAAGTCCCAGGACCACCAGCGTGCCCGCAGGGTCGCCATAGGCCAGATGATCATAAGCACCTTCGCGGAAGCGGAGCTCAGGTCCGTCCATGGCCCGGGCCCATTCCAAGGGATAGGGGTAGGGGCCCGTGAGGCCGCTCAGCTCGCCGGCCTCATACCGGGCACGGGCATAGCGTTCCAGCCTCCGGTCGATGGGCCGGTCGCCGGCGAGCAGCAGGTCCGGGAACCCGAGCCCTTCGGGCATCAGGCGGGAGCGCAACTCCACCACGATCGGTCCCACTTCGGCGTTGCGGGGCAGGACCGCACCCAGGAAGAGCAGGTCGCCCCCGCCCTGCCGTTCGGTGCGCAGCACGGGTCGGTCCCGCTCGGGCATTCCGTTGCCGGTGAGCTCTGCAAAGGCGGTCCAGTCCAGGGCTTCGCCAGCGGTGGTGCAGCGCGGCCTCAGGTCGCGACCCAACAGGGTCAGGCGCACGTCGTAGCGCTCCCAGTAGCCGGTGAAGTGTTCCTGCCGGAGCTGGTCCAGGTCCGTGGGCGTGCAGGGCAGGGTCTCATCCTTCCACAGGGCCGACCAGCGGCCATCGTCGTGGATCGCGTCCACCACGTCGCGGAACAGCAGTTCCACCACGGGGTCGTCGAAGGCCACGGTCCGTTCGGCGAGCACCAGCCGATCGCGTTCCTCGCGTTTCTGAGCATAACGGTCGAGCACATGGGCGGTGTAGGCCGCGAGCACGGCCAGCAGGAGCAGGCCGGGCGCCATGCGGGGTCTGCGGTCAAGCGCCGCGAGCAGCACCACCGGAGGCAGTGGCCACACCATGAGCACCGTATCCCGGACACCCGCCAGATGCAGCACCACCAGGTGGACGGTGATCAGCAGGAGCAACCCGACCCCTGTTCGCCTGAAGGTGATGGTGGCCGCATGGCGCCGTACCCCGGTATGGGCGAACAGGGTCCAGGCACCGAGCAGGGTGCCCATGCCCGCAAGGGCCAGCCAGCTGTACCGGTCGAAGCTCTGGACATGGTACAGGTCCAGGTCCACGCTGCTGTCGTTGACGATGCCGATCAGCACGCCGTTCGTCCATGCGCCGAGTGCCAGCAGGACCGTTGCCCAGCCCCAGGCCTCCCGGGGACGCTCCCGGTCCGCTGGACCGCGCCCGAGCAGGTGATGTGCCGTGGCCGCCAGGACCAACAACAGCAGGGCATTGACCAGCAGATCCCCCAACGAGGGCAGCAGTGCACTCGCTGCGAAGAGGGCCGGATCGAAGAGCGGGAGCCCTTCCAGCCCAGGGAGCGGTCCGGCCATGAGCATCCACCAGCGCAGAGCGGCCACCGACAGCACCAGTGACAGCACGCCGACCCAAGGGCCCTGTTGGCGGGAGAGCCTCACGGAACCAAGGACCAGGCCGGCCAACACCAGCAGACCTCCGGCCGTCCAGAACGGCCATCTCGGCATGCCGAGGGACAGCTGTCTGTCCGTTGTCCAGACGAGCCTGGCGATCGGCCGGTCGGCCGCATCTCGAAGCACGGGCCCCGTTCCGGGCGCGCGTGTGGCGACCAGGCCTTCAGGTGCGTTCAGCACCGGAGCAAAGCCACTGTGCAGGAACCGGTTCTCGATGGGGGGGCGGGACCATACGCGGAACAGGACGTGCACGCCATCGCCCGCCCGGTGGTGCAGGTGCATGCCATCCCGGAGGATCAACGGTCCGTTCGAAGCGGTATCGATCCGGCCTGCATCGACTGGCGAGCGGTCCCAGTAGGCGAGCTCGCCCTGCTGCCAGACCAGCACCATGGCCCCGGCCGGCATGTCGGTCGGGGGTTCCTGCCACAGGGATCCGGCTCCGCGGATGGCGACCTGCTCGGCCACCTCATCCACGACGGCCTCCAGCTGGTGGTCCAGCGTCGTGACGCCCGCCTGTACCTCCGCCACGGCCTGCTCCAGGGCCCGGTCCGGATCGGGTCTGGGCCAGATCAGGGCCAGGGTGATGCCCAGTGATCCGGCAAGGAGGAGCATCAGGGGGATCCGCATATCGCTCGGTGGCCTCAAGAGCCGCGCCAAAGTACAGGCGCGGTCGTCCTCCTCGGGGTTGTCGCCCAATGGGTTGCGAACCAATACATGGGGATCCCGTAGGAAGGTGTCCGGGCCCCCTGAACGAGGGCCCACAGATCTCGACGGAATGAAGAAGGCGTTACTCTTCGCGCTGACCTCGTTCCTGTCGGTGCACCTCACCGCACAGACAGGTACGGAATTCTGGGTGGCCCCGCCCGATGTCACGGTGCGGCACAACAACCCGGGTGATGAACCCATCTTCCTGAACGTCACCACGGGGAACGCGCCCGCGGTGGTCACGGTGTCACAGCCGGCCAACCCTGCGTTCAACGGGGGTACGCCGATCGTGCTGAACGTGCCGGCCAACTCGGCGGTGCGGCACAACATGACCGCGCTGAAGGCCCAGCTGGAAACGCGCCCCACCAACACGGTGCGCAACACCGGCCTGCTGGTCCAGAGCACCGCGGACATCACCTGCTACTACGAGTCCAGCAACACGAACAACCCGGACATCCTGGCCTTGAAAGGGGCCAACGGATTGGGCTACGAGTTCTACATCCCGCTGCACAAGCACGCGCCGTTCCACAACCACGACTTCATGCCCCATGCGAACGACCTGGCCTTCGCCTCGTTCGACATCGTGGCCACCGAGAACAACACCACCGTGCTGATCTACAGCCCGGTCGACGTGGACGGACATGCAGCGCTCACGCCCTTCACCGTGTACCTGGATCGCGGGGAGACCTATTCCTGCGCCAACACGGTACCTGCCACGCACGATGATCCCTCGACCCACCCTTCCGGTGCCGTCGTATTGTCGAACAAGCCGGTGGCGGTGTCGATCAAGGACGACAGCAACCACAACCCATCGGGTGGATGCTACGACCTGATGCTGGACCAGATCGTGCCGGTGGACATCCTGGGCACCGACTACGTGGCCGTGAAGGGCCAGCTGAACAACGGGGGCGATGAGTCCCTGTTCATCATGGCCGTTCAGAACAACACCCAGGTGTACGTGGACGGCAACCCGACGCCGGTGGCCACGCTCTTTGCGGGGCAGTACTACCGGCACGACATGGACTACCTGAACAGCTCGGCGGACAACTCGGCCTACGTGTCGGCCTCCAAGCCGGTCTATGCCATCCACGTCACCGGTTTCGGATGCGAACAGGGCATGGCCATCCTGCCGCCCCTGAACTGTGCCGGCAGCACCCAGCTGAGCTTCACCCGCAGCACCTCCGAGCCCTTCTACCTGAACCTGTTGGTGCGCTCCGGTTCGCAGAACGACTTCGTGGTGAATGGTCCGGGTACGGCCACCATCCCGGGGTCCGCGTTCCAGGCCGTGCCCGGTACGGGTGGTGCCTGGCTGGCCGCTCAGATCCAATACAACACCACGCAGGTGCCGGTGAACCAGGCGTTCATCGTGAGCAACACCTCCGATGTGTTCTCCCTGGCCATCATCAACGGGGGTGCCACCAGCGGCTGCCGCTATGGCTTCTTCAGTGAGTTCGCCGGCGAGATCGTGGTTGACGCAGGACCCGACCGGAACCTCTGCGCCGGGGAGGATGTGGCCCTTGCCGGGAGCGTGTCCGGCGGCAGCACCACCGGCATCTGGACCTCCACCGGAACAGGGTCCTTCCAACCCAGCGACACCGACCTGAACGCGACCTACGTGCCCAGCATTGGTGATCTGGCCCTGGGCAGCGTGACGCTGACGCTCACCTCCACCGGCAACTGCACGCCGGAGAGCGACATGGCCACCGTGACCTTCCAACCGGTGCCTGTGCCCGATGCGGGTGCGGCCATCCAGGCCTGCAGCAACAACCCCGCCGTGCCTCTGGCCGGGTCCGTCTTGAATGCCGTGGGCGGCGTATGGACCGGCGGTGCCGGAACCTATGTGCCGGCCAACAACGTGCTGAACGCCACCTACACGCCCACAGCCGCTGAAGTGGCCTCGGGTTCACTGCGCCTGTACCTCACCACCACGGGCAACGGACCCTGTGCGGCCGTGACCGACAGTGTGGACATCACCTTCACCCCGGCACCGACGGCCAACGCCGGAACGGACCAGACGCTCTGTGCCAACAATGCCGTGGCCCCCCTGAACGGCTCGTTCACCGTGGCCACGGGCGGCATCTGGAGTGGTGGTGCCGGCAGCTTCGACCCCAGCACCACCAACATGGGTGCCGACTACACGCCCACTGCCGCCGAGATCGCGGCCGGCAGCGTGACGCTGACGCTGACCACCACCGGCAATGGCAACTGTCTGGCCGTGACGGACAACGTGACGCTGACCTTCACCGACGCACCCGTGGTGAACGCCGGTGCGGACCAGAGCGCCTGCGCCAACAATGCCGCGGTGACGCTTGCAGGCAGCGTATCCGGCGCCACCGGCGCGGTCTGGAGCGGAGGCCTGGGCACCTTCACCCCGGCGGCCACCTCGGTGAACGCCGTGTACACGCCCACGGCCGCCGAACTGGCCGCCGGCAGCGTGACGCTGACCCTGACCAGCACCGGCAACGGTTCCTGTCTGCCGGTCAACGACGCCATGACGATCACCTTCACGCCGGCGCCGATCGTGGACGCCGGTGCAGGTGGGGCCGTGTGCAGCAATTCCCCGGCGATCGCCCTGAACGGTAGTGTCACCGGCGCCACCGGGGGGATCTGGAGCGGTGGAGCGGGCACCTACAGCCCGAACAACACCTCGCTGACCGCCACCTACACGCCCACGGCGGCCGAGATCGCCTCGGGCAGTGTGACGCTGACCCTGACCTCGGCCGGCAACGGCACCTGCAACCCCGAAAGCGATGCGGTGGTCTGGACCTTCACCCCTTCGCCCACGGCGGGTGCCGGTGCCGATCAGACCCTGTGCGCCAACAACGCCGATGCGATGCTCAACGGCTCGTTCACCGTGGCCACGGGTGCGGTGTGGAGCGGTGGTGGCGGCTCCTTCAGCCCCAGCCCCACCAACATGGGTGCCACCTACACGCCAACCCCGGCGGAGATCGCCTCGGGCAGTGTGACGCTGACCCTGACCACCACGGGGAACGGCGGCTGTGTGGCCGCCACCGATCAGGTGCAACTCACCTTCACCCCGGCCCCTGTGGCCAATGCAGGTCCTGACCTGAGCGTCTGCGCGAACAACGCGAACGTGACCCTGGCGGGTGCCGTGACCGGTGCCACCGGCGGTGTCTGGAGCGGCGGTGCGGGCAGCTTCCTGCCGAACAACACCGCCTTGAACGCGACCTACACGCCCACGGCGGCCGAGATCGCCGCCGGGGTCATGACGCTTACGCTCACCACCACCGGCAACGGCACCTGCAACGCCGTCACCGACCAGGTGCAGATCGCCTTCACGCCCGCCCCGGTGGTGAACGCCGGTGCCGATGGTGCGGTGTGCGCCAACAACGCGGCCATTGCCCTGAACGGCGCGGTGACCGGCGCGACCGGTGGCACCTGGAGCGGAGGCAGCGGCACCTTCAGCCCGAACGCCAATACGCTGAACGCCAGCTACACGCCCAGTGCCGCGGAGATCACCGCCGGCAGCGTGACGTTGACGCTGACCTCCGCCGGTAACGGCACCTGCAACGCGGTGAGCGACCAGGTCACCTGGACCATCACGCCTGCGCCCACGGCGAACGCGGGTGCCGACCAGACCCTTTGCGCCAACAACGCCGACGCCGTGCTGAACGGTTCGTTCACCGTGGCCACCGGCGCAGTGTGGAGCGGGGGCAGTGGGTCCTACAGCCCGGGTCCCACCAACATGGGGGCCACCTATTCGCCCACGCCGGCCGAGATCGCTGCGGGAAGTGTGACACTGACCCTGACCACCACCGGCAATGGCGGCTGTGTGGCCGTCGCCGACCAGGTCTCCCTGAACTTCACCCCGCCGCCCGTGGTGAACGCCGGTGCGGACATCACCGCCTGTGCCAACAACGCCAGCGTGGTGCTGAACGGCTCGGTGGGCGTCGCCAGTGGTGGCATCTGGAGCGGTGGTGCGGGCAGCTTCGTGCCGAACAACACCACCCTGAACGCGACCTACACGCCCACTTCGGCGGAGATCGCAGCGGGGGTGATGACCCTGACGTTGACCACCACGGGCAACGGCACCTGCAACGCCGTGAGCGATCAGGTGCAGATCACCTTCACACCCGCCCCGGTGGTGAACGCGGGAGCCGACGGCACGGTGTGCGCCAACAACGCGGCCATCGCCCTGAACGGCTCGGTGACCGGCGCGACCGGCGGCACGTGGAGCGGCGGCACGGGCACCTTCAGCCCGAACGCCAATACCCTGAACGCCAGCTACACGCCCAGCGCCGCGGAGCTCGCGGCGGGTAGTGTGACGCTTACCCTGACCTCGGCCGGCAACGGCACCTGCAACGCGGTGAGCGACCAGGTCACCTGGACCATCACCCCGGCGCCGACCGCGAACGCGGGGGTGGACCGGGTGCTGTGCGCCAACAACGCAGCGGCGCTGCTCTCCGGCTCCTTCACCGTGGCCTCCGGTGCGGTGTGGAGTGGTGGCGCGGGCACCTTCGACCCCAGCACCACCAACATGGGGGCCATCTACACCCCCACGGCGGCGGAGATCGCGGCCGGCAGCGTCACGCTCACCCTCACCACCACGGGCAACGGCCTGTGCAACGCGGCCACCGACCAGGTGCTGCTCACCTTCACCGATGCGCCCACCGCCAATGCCGGACCTGATGTGACCGTGTGCGCGAACAACGGCACGGTGGCCCTCGGCGGCAGTGTGCAGGTGGCCACCGGCGGAAGCTGGAGCGGCGGCACAGGCACCTTCAGCCCGAACGCCAACACCCTGAACGCCAGCTACACCCCGGGCGCGGCCGACATCGCGGCCGGCCAGGTGACGCTCACGCTGACGACCACCGGGAACGGCACCTGCAACGCCGCCACCGACACGCGCACCATCTTCATCACTCCGGCTCCGATCGTGGACGCCGGTGTGGGCGGAACGGTCTGTGCGAACGCGTCGAACATCACGCTCAGTGGGACCGTGAGCGGCGCCACAGGCGGGGTCTGGAGCGGTGGAAGCGGCACCTTCAGCCCGAACAACCTGGTGCTGAACGCCACCTATACGCCCAGTGCGGCGGAGGTAGCGGCCGGCATGGTGACGCTGACCCTGACCTCGGCCGGCAACGGCAGCTGCAACCCGGTGAGCGACCAGGTCACCTGGACCATCACGCCGTCGCCCACGGTGAACGCGGGTGCCGACCAGACCCTGTGCGCCAACAACGCCAACGCGGTGTTGAACGCCCAGTTGACCGTGGCCACGGGCGTGCAATGGAGCGGCGGAACCGGACTCTACAGCCCGGGCAGCACGGCCCAGAACATCACCTACAGCCCCTCGCCGGTGGAACTGGCCAATGGCAGCGTGACGCTGACCGTGACCACCACGGGCAATGGCAGCTGCTTGGCGGTGAGCGATCAGGTGACCCTCACCTTCAGCCCCTCGCCCACCGTGGACGCCGGTCCTGACCAGAGCGTGAGCGGCAACAACGCCGACACCCAGCTCGCCGGTTCCGTGACGCTGGCCAGTGGCGGGGTCTGGAGCGGTGGGTCGGGATCCTATGCACCGTCGAACACGGCCCTGAACGCCGTGTACACGCCCACGGCCTCGGAGATCGCCGCAGGCAGCGTGACGCTGACCCTGACCACCACGGGCAACGGCAGCTGCGCCGCTGTGAGCGACCAGATGACCATCACCTTCACCGACCCACCCACCGTGGACGCGGGTGCGGACCAGACCGTGTGCGCCAACGCCCCGGCGGTGTCGCTGAGCGGCAGCGTGACCGTGGCCAGCGGCGGCATCTGGACCGGAGGTGGCGGCACCTTCACCCCGAACAACACGTCGCTGACCACGACCTACACGCCCAGTGCGGCGGAGATCGCGGCGGGCAGTGTGACCCTCACCCTCACCTCGGTGGGCAACGGCAACAGCAATCCGGTGAGCGACCAGGTGGTCATCACCATCACCCCGGCGCCGGTGGCCGAGGCGGGTCCCGCGCTCACCAGCTGCGCCAACCAGCCGAACGCCCAGCTCGCCGGTACGGTGAGCGGTGCCACAGGTGGTCTCTGGAGCGGCGGCAGCGGGTCGTTCAGCCCGTCGGCTGCCAACCTGAACGCGGTGTACACGCCGAGCCCGGCGGAGATCGCGGCGGGCAGCGTGGTGCTGACCCTGACCACCACGGGCAACGGCCTGTGCAACGCGGTGAGCGATCAGGTGACGCTGACCATCGCACCCGCCCCGGTGGTGAACGCCGGGCTGGACCAACTGACCTGCTCCAACAACCCCACCGCCGTGCTGAACGGCAGTGTGACGAACGCCGGTGGCGGCATCTGGAGCGGTGGCACCGGTGGCTTCTCGCCGAACATCACCGCCCTGGGCGCGGCCTACACGCCCTCGGCCACCGAACTGGCCAACGGCAGCGTGACGCTGACCCTGACCAGCACCGGCAACGGGACCTGCGCCGCCGTAAGCGATGATATGCTCCTGGTCTTCTCGCAGGCACCCACCGTGAACGCCGGCACCGACGTCACCGTGTGCGCCAACGCCCCGCAGGTGATCCTGAACGGGTCGGTCACCATCGCCGGTGGCGGGATGTGGAGCGGCGGCACGGGCACCTTCAGCCCCAACGCGAGCGCGCTGAACGCCACCTACACCCCCAGCCCGGCGGAGATCGCCCTGGGTACGGTGACGCTCACCCTCACCTCCACCCAGAACGGGGATTGTCTCCCGGTCACCGACCAGATGACCATCACCATCCTGCCGGCCCCCGTGGCCGACGCGGGTGCGCCGATCGCCGTCTGCTCCAACAACGCGGTGGTGCAGCTGGGCGGCTCGGTGACGGGAGCCGGTGGCGGCCAGTGGAGCGGTGGTGCGGGCACCTTCGCCCCGAGCATTGCCTCGCTGAACGCCGTGTACACCCCCACGGCGGCCGAGATCGCCGCGGGCACGCTCACCCTCACGCTCACCACCATCGGCAATGGCGCCTGCCAGGCCGTGACCGATGACGTGCTCATCACCTTCACCGCCATTCCCACGGCCGAGGCCGGGACGGGTGGTGTGCTCTGTGCCAACAACGCCAGCATCGCCCTCAACGGCGCGGTGACCGTGGCCACGGGCGGCACCTGGAGCGGCGCCCAGGGCACCTTCAGCCCGAACGCGAACACGCTGAACGCCGCCTATTCCCCCTCGTTGGGTGAACTGGCGGCCGGTGAAGTGACCCTCGTGCTCACCACCACGGGCAACGGAGGCTGCCTGTCCGTCTCCGACAGCGTCACCTACACCTTCAGCCCGGCCCCGACCGCCAACGCTGGTCCGGACGCCACCACCTGCGCGAACAACGCCTTCGTGGACCTGAACGGTGCGGTGACCGTGGCCACGGGCGGCCTGTGGAGCGGCGGCAACGGCACCTTCACGCCGAACGCCGGAGCCCTGAACGCGAACTACGTGCCCACTGCGGCCGAGATCGCGGCCGGGTCCGTCACCCTCACCCTTACCACGGTGGGCAACGGTACCTGCAACGCGGTCAGCGATGCCATGACGCTCACGATCACTCCGGCACCGGTGGTGGACGCGGGCGCCCCGCTGACCTCCTGCGCCAATGACCCCGCCGTGCAACTGGCCGGATCGGTCACCGGCGCCGGCGGAGGCCTGTGGACGGGCCAGGGCACGTTCAGCCCGTCGGCCGGCAACCTGAGCGCCACCTACCAGCCCACGGCCGCGGAAGTGGCCGCAGGCACGGCCGTGCTCACGCTCACCAGCACCGGCAACGGCCTGTGCAACGCGGTGAGCGATCAGGTGACCCTGACGATCGGTGATGCCCCCGTGGTGAACGCCGGTCCGGACCAGTCCCTCTGCGCGAACAACGCCACCGTGCAACTGGCGGGCGGTGTGCAGAACGCCACCGGCGGAAGCTGGAGCGGCGGCCTGGGCAGCTTCGCGCCCAACAACAACGCCCTGAACGCGGCCTACACGCCCAGCGCCTCCGAACTGAGCGCGGGTGGCCTCTGGCTCTTCCTCACCAGCACCGGCAATGGCCTGTGCGATGCGGTGCGGGACTCCCTCTACGTCTCCTTCACCCCGGCGCCGACCGCCAACGTGGGGGCCGACCTCACCGTGTGCGCCAACGACCCCGAGGTGCAGCTGAACGGCAGCGTGACCGTGGCCACTGGCGGCACCTGGAGCGGCGGCAACGGCATCTTCACCCCGAACAACAGCACGCTGAACGCCACCTACATGCCCTCGCTGGGCGAACTGGCGGCAGGCACCGTGCAGCTGGCCCTGACCACCACGGGCAATGGCAATTGCGTGGCCGTGAGCGACACGCTGGTGGTCGACATCGATCCCGTGCCGGTGGTGAACGCCGGTCCCGACCAGCAGGTCTGCGCCAACAACCCGGCCATCCAGTTGAACGGCTTCGTGGGCAACGCCCCCGGCGCCATCTGGAGCGGCGGCAACGGCACCTACTTCCCGAACACCGCCTCGCTGGTGGTGCAGTACCAGCCCACCGCCGCCGAGATCGCGGCCGGGTCGGTCACCTTCACCCTCACCTCCGTGGGCTCCGCCGTGTGCGCGCCCATCAGCGACCAGGTCACCGTGGTCTTCACCGACTCTCCGGTGGCCGACGCCGGTCCCGACCAGCAGGTCTGCATGAACAACGCCGCAGTTCAACTGGGCGGCAACGTGCAGAACGCCAACGGTGGCCAGTGGAGCGGCGGCAGCGGCACCTTCACGCCGGCGCCGAACGTCTTCAACCCGGTGTACCAGCCCACCGCCTCCGAACTGGCTTCGGGGAGCGTGACGCTGTACCTGACCACCACCGGCAACGGCACCTGCTTCTCCGACCAGGACACGGTGACCATCACCTTCACCCCGGCGCCCACGGTGGATGCCGGCGTGGACCTGCAGGTGTGCGCCAACAACCCGGTGATCGACCTGAACGGCGCGGTGACCGTGGCTTCGGGCGGCACCTGGAGCGGCGGCCTGGGCACCTTCCTGCCCGATGCGCAGACGCTGAACGCCCAGTACCAGCCCTCGAACTTCGAGCTGGGCTCCGGCAGCTTCACCCTGACGCTGACCACCACGGGCAACGGCAACTGCCTGGCCGTGAGCGACCAGCTGACCGTGACCGTGCTCGATGCACCCACGGTGGACGCCGGTCCCGACCTGACCACCTGCTCCAGCGACCTGGACATCGAACTGGACGGCGAGGTGCTCGGCACCACCACCACGGGCATCTGGACCACCAGCGGCACGGGCACCTTCTTCCCGAGCGCCACGGCGCTGAACGCCACCTACCTGGCCAGCTCGCTGGATTCGCTCAACGGCACGGTGGACCTCACGCTCACCAGCACCAACAACGGCCTCTGCAACGCCGTGATGGACCAGCTGACGGTGACCATCCTCCCGAACGCCACGGCCGATGCCGGACCGGACCAGGTGATCTGTGCCAGCACCGACAAGGTGATGCTCGAAGGCCTGATCACCGGCAACGCCACGCAGGGCACCTGGACCACCACGGGTGCGGGCACCTTCACCCCGAACGCGAACAGTGCGACCGCCAGCTACTGGCCGGACAGCACGGACCTGGCCCTGGGCACGCTCACCTTCACCTGGAGCGTGAACAGCTGCGACAACGCGCAGGACCAGATGACCGTGACCATCGTGCCGGAGTCGGCCGTGGACGCGGGTGCCGACCTGGTGACCTGCTTCGATGACCTGGACGTGGTGATCAACGGGTCCGTGACCGGCGCAGGCACCACCGGGCAGTGGAGCACGCTGGGAAGCGGCACCTTCGCCAACCCCGCGAGCGCGCTCAGCAACGTGTACCAGGCCAGCCTGCAGGACTCCCTGGCGCTCGGTGTGGACCTGGTGCTCACCGCCACCGGTACGGGCGTGTGCCCTGCTGATGCCGACACCCTGCACATCGACATCCTGCCCTTCGGCACGGTGGACGCCGGTGCGGACATGACCTTCTGCGCCAACAACGCCACCGTGCAACTGAACGGTGTGCTGGGCGGCGATGCCACCCAGGTGTTGTGGACCACCTCGGGCACGGGCATCTTCTTCCCGAGCGCCGGGGTGCTCACGCCCACCTACATCCCCAGCGCCGTGGATACCGCCATCGGTTCCGTGACGCTGACCCTGGCCGCGGTGAACAGCTGCAACAACGCCAGCGATGCGCTGACCCTTACGCTGACGCCGGCACCGTACGTGAACGCCGGTCCGGACCAGACCTACTGCAACCAGGTCTCCACCTTCACCCTGGACGGTACCATCAGCGGGGTCACCAACGTGGGGCAGTGGACCACCACGGGTACGGGCACGCTCGCCAACCCGGGTTCGCTCACGACAACCTACTCGGCCAGCGCTGCGGACATCGCGGCCGGGCGCATCGACTTCACGCTCAGTTCGCTCAACAACGGCAACTGCGCCCCGGTGTCCGACCAGATGACCATCTGGCTCACCGACGGCATCATCGCTGATGCCGGCCCGGACCAGAGCGTGTGCGTGCTCTCCGACCATGCGCAGCTGCAGGGCGCCATCCTGAACGGTTCGCCCACCGGCACCTGGACCACCACGGGCAGCGGCACCTTCAGCCCCGACCCGGATGCGCTGAACGCCCAGTACTACTTCTCGGCCGGCGATGTGGCCAACGGCTCGGTGGTGCTCACCCTCACCAGCACCAACACGGGCACCTGCCCGCCGGTGCAGGACCAGCTGGTGCTCACCTTCGGCAACAGCAGCTTCGCCGACGCCGGTGATGACCTGACCACCTGCGCCAACTCCCCCGTGGTGCAACTGAACGGCAACGTGAGCGGCGGTGCGCAGGGCGGTGTCTGGAGCACCTCGGGTACGGGCTCCTTCAACAACACCTCCTTCCTGGACCCGACCTACACGCTGAGCGCCTCGGACCTGGCCAACGGCAGCGTGACGCTGACCCTCACCACCATCACGGGCGGGGCCTGCCTGCCGGTGAGCGACCAGGTGACGGTGACCGTGAACGGCCTGCCGGCCATCGACGCGGGCAGCGACCAGATCGTCTGCACCGCCGACCCGGTGACGTTGAACGCCTTCGTGTCGAACGCGGCCGGGGTGCTCTGGAGCACCTCGGGCACGGGCACCTTCTTCGATGCCACCGCGGCCACCACGCTCTACTACCCGAGCGCGGCCGACAGCCTGGCCGGTTCCGTACTGCTCTCGGTGACCACCACTGGCATGGAGCCCTGCGGCGCGGTGAGCGATCAGCTGGAGGTGACCTTCGGCGGCGGTCTGGAGGCCGATGCGGGCCCCGATGTGGTGACCTGCAGCACCCAGCCCAACGTGGCCCTGAACGGCAGCGTGGCGGGCACCACCACCGGCCAGTGGAGCACCACCGGCACCGGCAGCTTCACGCCCAGCAACACGGCGCTGAACGCCACCTACGTGCCCGGCCCGGCCGACTTCATCATCGGCGACATCGCCCTGGTGCTCACCACCACGAACAACCTGGGCTGTCCGCCGGCGCGCGACACCCTGATCGTGAGCTACCACCTGCCGCCCACGGTGAACGCGGGCCAGGACGTGCTGCTCTGTGATGGTATCGAACCCGTACAGCTGGCGGCGAGCGCCCAGCACCATGACGGCATCCAGTGGTTCACCACGGGCACCGGCGGCTTCAGCACGGACACCATCCCCGATCCGGTGTACACCCCCAGTGCGGCCGACAGCGTGAGCGGTGGTGTGTACCTGGTGGTGACCGCCTTCGGCACCGGTGGCTGTGCGAACGCCAGCGACTCCATCCTGATCGACATCGGTCCCACGCGCATCGCTGATGCGGGCACGGATCAAGCGCTCTGCGGCGATGGCACCCCCATCCAGTTGAACGGCGCCATCACAGGCGTGTCGGGCGGCCAATGGAGCAGCAGCGGCAGCGGCACCTTCCTGCCCGATGCCACCACGCTGAACGCCGTGTACACCCCCAGCCCGGCGGACCTCGTGACCGGTCAGCTGCAGTTCCTGCTGGCCACCACCGGCAACCTGGGTTGCCCGGCCGATGTGGACACCCTGATCGTGAGCCTGCAGACGCCCCCGACGGCCAGCGCCGGTCCGGACCAGAGCACCTGCAGCGTGGGCGACCTGGTGGACCTGGCCGGCAGCTTCACCGGTGCGGCCGGCGTGCAGTGGACCACCAGCGGCAGCGGCAGCTTCCTGCCCGATGCCTTCACCGCCACCGCCCAGTACCAGCCCAGCGCGGCCGACTCGGTGATGCAGCAGGTGATGCTGGTGCTCACCACCACCGGCAACCAGGCCTGTCCGGCCGCGGCCGACACCGCCATGCTCTCCTTCGTGAACCCGCTTTCGCCCGCCTTCAGCGCCAGCAACCTGTGCGCCGGCAGCGAGGCCATGTTCACCGATGCGAGCACCTCGGGCAACAGCAGCATCATCGGGTGGAACTGGACCTTCCCGGGCGGGGTCACCGCCTCCGGTCCGCAGGTCGGCTTCACCTTCCCCACGGCCGGCCAGTACGCGGTGACGCTGACGCTCTACGCGGACAACGGCTGCACCGCCAGCCTGACCCAGGTGTTCGATGTGCTGGCCGCGCCCAGTGCCGGCTTCACCATCGAGGGTGAACCCTTCACCGGTGAGGAGTTCATCGTGACCGACAACAGCTTCGGTGCCACCGGCTGGTGGTACGACTTCGGCGATGGCCAGGGCAGCCTGGACGCCGAGCCCACCCACGTGTTCACCGAGGCCGGCCAGTACATCGTGGTGCAGACCGTGAGCAACGCCGCGGGCTGCACGGACAGCGACTCCGTGCTGGTGAGCATCGAGACCAAGGACATCCTGCCTCCGCGCCTGCCCAACGCCTTCAGCCCGAACGGCGACGGCGTGAACGACGTGTTCTACGTGCGCGGCGGTCCCTTCGAGACCATCGACCTGAAGGTCTACAACGGGTGGGGCGAGCTCATCTTCGAGACCACCGACCCGGAGTTCGGCTGGGACGGCACGCGCGACGGCACGCCCGCCATCAATGGCGTGTACGTGTACACCGTGCAGGCGACCTCCACCGACGGCCGGGAGCATGACCGCACCGGCAAGATCACCCTGATCCGCTGACCCCCATGCGCAGCACCATGAACACGAGCAAGATCCTCCTGCTGGCCGCCTGCCTCGGCACCGCCGCCGGCTCCCACGCCCAGGACGCGCAGCTGAGCCAGTTCGACGCGGCCCCCATCCTGCTGAACCCGGCCCTCACCGGCATGTACGAGGGGTCCGACTTCCGCATGAGCAGCAACCTGCGCAGCCAGTGGAACAGCATCGGGAACACCTTCCTGACCACGGCCTTCGCCTACGATGCGCTGGTGAACGAACGCTACGGGGCGGGCGCCTACATCAGCAACTACGACATGGCGGGGCTCATGAACACCTTCGAGTTCGGGGTCACCTCCAGCTACAACGTGAGCGAGGCCAACGCGGAGCACACCCTGTCGGTGGGCCTGCGTGCGGGCATCATCTACAAGAAGATCAGCGAGCCCGAACTGCTGTTCGACCAGCAGTACAACGACGGCTACTTCGATCCGGACCTGCCCAGCGGGGAGCAGTTCCAGCGGGGTGCGCGCCTGATGCCCGAACTGGGGCTGGGCGTGGCCTACCGGTCGAAGTCCGACCGCCGCCGGGTGAACCCCTTCGCCAACTTCGCGGCCTTCCACGTGACCACGCCGGACGAATCGATCCTACGGACGGCCAAGCACGAACTGCCGATCCGCTGGTCCTTCATGGGCGGTTGCGACATTGAGATCAACGACATCGTGATGGTGAAGCCTATGGGCCTGTATTGGAGGCAGGGTGCCGACCAGCAGGTGAACGTGGGCCTGCTCGGCCTGGTGAGCGTCGGCGGCTCGGCCTACAGCGTGATCGGAGGCGTCTCGCACCGGCTGAACGATGCGGTGATCGCCCACGCCGGCCTGCGGCACAAGAACAACATGTACCGCTTCAGCTACGACGTGACCACCAGCGAGCTGCGCAGCTACACGAACAACAACGGGGCCTTCGAGTTCTCGATCGTGTACTTCGCCACCCACTCCGGACGCGATGCGCGCCGGCGGGTGCAGAGCAAGTCGTTCTGAGTACGGATCAGCCCTTCAGGGCTTCGGCCCCACCGACGATCTCCAGGATCTCGTTGGTGATGGATGCCTGGCGCGCCTTGTTGTAGGTCAGCTTCAGGTCCTTGAGCAGGCTGTCCGCGTTGTCGGTGGCCTTGTGCATGGCCGTCATGCGGGCGCCGTGCTCGGCGGCATGGCTGTCCAGCAGGGCCTTGTACAGCTGCACCTTCAGGCTCTTGGGGATGATCTGCTCCACGATGGTGGCGCGATCGGGCTCCATGATGTGTTCGCCCTTCGAAGTGGCCGACGAGCCTTCTGAGGCCTCCTCTCCGGTGGCCACGATAGGCAGGAACTGCTCGGTGGTGACCACCTGGGTGGCGGCGTTCTTGAAGCGGTTGTACACCAGCACCACGCGGTCGTAGCTGCCGTCGGCGAACCGGTCCATGAGCAGCTGGGCCACGGGTGCCACCTGATCGAAGCTGAGGTCGTCGAAGAGCCGGGCCAGGTCGGTGGGCAGGTCGGTGGTGTGCCAGCTCGTGCGCTTGAACTGGTCCATGGCCTTCTTGCCGATGCTCAGCACATGCACCTGCCCGGGGGTGTCCTGGGCCAGGCGCTTGATCTGCCGCACGATCTGGGCGTTGAAGGCGCCGGCCAGGCCGCGGTTGCTGGTGATGGCCACGTAGAGGGTGCGCTGCACCTCCCGCTGCTGGCCGTACTTCCCCTCGGAGGGGTCCAGGCCGGCGCTCACGTTCCCCATGATCTGCCCGAGCTTCTCGGCGTAGGGCCGCATGCGGAGGATGGCGTCCTGGGCACGGCGCAGCTTGGCGGCGCTCACCATCTTCATGGCGGCCGTGATCTGCTTGGTGCTGTTGACGGACGTGATCCGGCTGCGTACCTCCTTCAGGCTGGGCATCTCGGGGCGGGTGTGCGGTTGCGTGTGGCAGGTCGACCCGGTGGGTCGACGCTACAGGTGCTTCGCCATCAATTATCGAGGCTCTTGACGAGGTCGGCGGCGACCTTCTCGAGGGTGCCGGTGATGGTGTCGTCCAGCTTGCCCTGCTTCAGCGCGTCCAGCACGTCCTTGTGCTTGTTGCGCAGCATGGTGAGGAACTCGGCCTCGAACTGCTTCACGTTCTTCACCGGGATCTTGCTGAGCAGGCCCTTGGTGCCGCAGTAGATGATGGCGATCTGCTCCTCCACGCGCATGGGGCTGTTCTGGCCCTGCTTGAGGATCTCCACGTTGCGCGCGCCCTTGTCCAGCACGGCCTTGGTGGCGGCGTCCAGGTCGGAGCCGAACTTGGCGAAGGCCTCCAGTTCGCGGTACTGCGCCTGGTCCAGCTTCAGGGTGCCGGCCACCTTCTTCATGCTCTTGATCTGCGCGTTGCCACCCACGCGGCTCACGCTGATGCCCACGTTGATGGCGGGGCGCACACCGCTCAGGAACAGGTTGCTCTCCAGGAAGATCTGCCCGTCGGTGATGGAGATGACGTTGGTGGGGATGTAGGCCGACACGTCACCCGCCTGGGTCTCGATGATCGGCAGCGCGGTGAGGGAACCTCCGCCCTTCACCTTGCCCTTCAGGCTTTCCGGCAGGTCGTTCATCTGCTCGGCCACCTTCTGGTCGGCGGTCACCTTGGCGGCGCGCTCGAGCAGGCGGCTGTGCAGGTAGAACACGTCGCCCGGGTAGGCCTCGCGGCCGGGGGGGCGGCGCAGCAGCAGCGACACCTCGCGGTAGGCCACGGCCTGCTTGGAGAGGTCATCGTACACGATCAGGGCGGGGCGGCCCGTGTCGCGGAAGTATTCGCCGATGGCGGCCCCGGTGAAGGGGGCGTAGAACTGCATCGGGGCGGGATCGCTGGCGTTGGCGGCCACCACCACGGTGTACGGCATGGCGCCGTTCTCCTCCAGGGTCTTCACGATGCCGGCCACGGTGCTGCCCTTCTGGCCGATGGCCACGTAGATGCAGAACACGGGCTGCCCGGCCTCGTAGAACTCGCGCTGGTTGATGATGGTGTCGATGGCCACCGTGCTCTTGCCGGTCTGGCGATCGCCGATGATCAGTTCGCGCTGGCCGCGGCCGATGGGGATCATGGCGTCCACGGCCTTGATGCCGGTCTGCAGCGGCTCCTTCACGGGCTCGCGGTAGATCACGCCCGGGGCCTTGCGCTCCAGGGGCATCTCGAACAGCTCGCCGCCGATGGGGCCCTTGCCGTCGATGGGCTCACCGAGGGTGTTCACCACGCGGCCGACCATCTCCTCGCCCACCTTGATGGAGGCGATGCGGCCGGTGCGCTTCACGGTGTCGCCCTCCTTGATGCCCACGCTGGGGCCCAGGAGCACGGCGCCGACGTTGTCCTCCTCGAGGTTGAGCACGATGCCCTGCAGGCCGCTGGCGAACTCGATCAGTTCACCGCTCTGCACGCTGTTGAGGCCATAGATGCGGGCGATGCCGTCACCCACCTGGAGGACGGTACCGACCTCCTCGAGTTCGGCCTCGGTGCGGAAGCCGGCGAGCTCCTGCTTGAGGATCGCTGATACTTCGGCCGGTTTCACTTCTGCCATCTTGCGTGGTCCTTAGAATTCGGGTACGTAGGGGTTCTCGGAGAACTGGCGCCGCAGGTCGAGCAGGCGGCGGCTCACGCTGCCATCGTACTGCTCGTCGCCGATGCGGATCACCACGCCCCCGATCAGTTCGGGGTCCACCGAGACCGAGAGCTCGATGGTCTTTCCAGGGTGCTTGGCCGCCACCAGGTCGGTGACCCGCTTGCGGCCGGCCTCGTCCAACGCGGTGGCGCTGGTGACGTGGCAGATCAGGATGCCTTCGTGCTTCCGGTACAGCTCACCGAACCCGGCGGCGATCTCCGGCAGCAGCGTCTCACGGCCCTTGCGGACCAGGATGCCCATGAAGGCGTTGGTGATGGTGCCCACCTTGCCGGCGAAGACCTTGTCCAGCACCTTGTCCTTCTTGTCGGCCTTGACCACCGGGCTGCGCAGCAGCACGGTAAGGTCGCGGCTCGCGGAACAGGTGTCGGCGACCACCTCCATGTCCGCGCGCACCGGCTCCAGCTGGTCCCGTTCCAGGGCCAGGGCCATGAGGGAGCGCGCGTAGCGGTAGGCGACCGGGGAGATGTTCATGACAGGTGCTTGTCCGCGTCGGCCATCACTTTCTCGACCAGGGCCTTCTGGGCGGCGCCGTCGGCGAGCTTGTCCCGGAGGATGCGCTCGGCGATCTGGATGCTCAGTTCGGCCACCTGGTTCTTCATCTCGGTGATGGCGGCGTTCTTCTCGTTGCGGATCTCCTCCTGGGCGCGGGCCAGCAGCGCGTCGGCCTCGGCCTTGGCCTTGTCCTTGGCGGCGGCGATCTCCTTGTCACGGATCTCGCGGGCCTCGCGCAGCAGCACCTCGCGCTCCTCCCGCGCCTCGCGCATCAGGGCCTCGTTGCCCGCCTGCATCGTGGCGATCTCCTCGCGGGCCTTCTTGGCCTCGTTGAGGGCGTCCTCGATGCCCTGTTCACGCTCGTGCAGCGTGTCCAGGATGGGCTTCCAGGCGAACTTCCGCAGGATGAACAGCACCGCCAGGAAGGAGATGGTCATCCAGAAGATGAGGCCGAAGGAGAACTCGATGAGCATGGCTCAGGGGGATGAGGTGGAACGAAGGGAGGGTGATGCTCCTCAGAGCACCATGGCCAGCAGGCCCACCACGATGCCGAACATGGCGGCACCTTCCACGAGGGCGGCGGCCAGGATCATGTTGGCACGGATGTCGTTGGTGGCCTCGGGCTGGCGGGCGATGGCCTGCATGGCGTCACCACCGATGCGGCCGATGCCGATGCCGGCGGCCAGGGCGGCGATGCCTGCGCCGATGGCGGCGAAACCGAAGTGCGCATTGGCGGCGGCTTCCAGGAGGATCGAGAGGAACATGGGTCGGTCGTTTGGTTTGGAGTGTTATACCAGGGATTCCTTGTGCTCATGGTGCTCCTCCACCGCTGCGCCGAAGTACATGGCGGACAGGAAGGTGAAGACGAAGGCCTGGATGAAGGCCACGAGCAGTTCGAGCATGCTCATGAACACGGTGAAGACCAGCGTGAACACGCTGACGCCCCAACCCAGTCCGGCGTTGATCTCGCCGAAGATGAAGATGAGCGCGAAGAAGCTGAGCACGATGATGTGGCCCGCCGTGATGTTGGCGAACAGTCGGATCATGAGGATGGCCGGGCGCAGGAACACGCCCAGGATCTCCACCGGGGTCAGGATCAGCAGCACCGGCTTGGGCACCCCGGGCATGGCCAGGATGTGGCCCCAGTAGTGGCGGTTGCCGTAGTACAGGGTGATCAGGAAGGTGAAGACCGCCAGGGCGAAGGTGACCGAGATGCTGCCGGTCACGTTGGCGCCGAAGGGTGCGATGGGGATCAGCCCCATCAGGTTGTTGATCAGGATGAAGAAGAAGACCGTGAGCAGGAAGGGCATGAACTTCCTGTACTTGGGGCCGATGTTGGGCTTGGCCACATCGTCGCGCACGAAGAGGATGATGGGCTCGATGAAGCTCTGCAGGCCCTTGGGGGCGCCGGTTCCGCGGGTGCGGTAGCCCTTGGCCACGCTCAGGAAGATCAGCAGCATGAGCACCACGCTGGTGAGCATGCCGGCCACGTTCTTGGTGATGCTGATGTCCCAGGTGGCCTTGGTGAGGGCCTCGTCCCTGGTGGCCTCCTCCACGGGCGTGCCGTCCGGGGCGGTGGTGGCCACCAGCTTGCCCTCCTGCAGCATGTAGCCACCGTAGGTCTTGTGACCATGGTCGAAGCGGCCGCTGGAGAACACGCTGAGCCCGCGCTCGGTGTTGTAGGCGATGATGGGGAGGGGCAGGGTGGTGTGCCCGAACAGGTGCCAGCCGTGCTCGTCGCCCACGTGGCCCATGATCATGTGCCCGGGATCGAAGGGTTCCTTGCCATGGTGACCTTCTTCCGACCCGGAGGCCTGGACCGGGAACAGGGAGGAGAGCACCCCGAGGATGAGCAGGAAAGCGGCGCGCAGCAAGGGTTTCACGTGGCTTGCAGAGGGAACTGCCCCCGAAATACGGGCGCAAAGGTAGCCATCGGTACCGAATGGCGAAACCCGGGCGTGCATCACTTTCGGCCGGTCTCCTTGAACAGGAACACCATGGCACCCACGATGCCCAGCAGGCTCAGCCCCAGGGTGGCGGCCGGGAACTTCCAGCCGAGCTGCCGGTCCAGCCACCAGCCGCCAAGCACCCCGGCCAGGATGATGCCCATCATCTGCAGCCCGAGCGCGCTGAAGCGGAGGTAGTCCTGGTAGCGGCGCCGGGCCTTGTCCAGCTCGTCGTCGGGCTTCGTGCTCATGCCCGGCCGTTGCGGCGCATCATGCCCACCAGGCGTGCCGTGCTGAAACCCAGATAGGCCAGGTAGAGGGCGCAGAAGGTGATCGCCACCGAGAGCACCATCTCGCGCGGGAGCACGAGGACGAGCACGACCAGGAGCACCAGGGAGACGAGCATCTTGATCACCAGACCGGCCATGAACCGTTGCTGGAAAAGCATCGGGCGCCCTTCCAGACCGCCTTCCTGCCAGCGGTGCAGCAGCAGGCTGGCCAGGCCGAAGTAGACCAGGATGCCCAGGTGTACGGGGCCGACCGGGACACCGGCGAGCTTCAGGGAGCTCCACAACAGTGCGCCCACGGCCGCGGTGAACAGCAGCAGGGGCAGCAGGAGCGGACGCGGCGCCGCGGCCATGATGGAACGAAAGGGATCAGCGGTTCGCCTGGGAGCGGGAGCGGGCATCGTCGTCCCCGCCGCGTTCCTCACCTCCGGTGCGCAGGCGCACGGGGTCCATCTCCTTCACCACGCCGCCGCCCATGCTGCAGTTGCCGGTGAACACGGCCCCCGGCTCGATGGCGAGCTGCTTGGTGTGGATGTCGCACTGGATCTTGGCCGTGGCCTTCAGGCTCAACAGGTCCTGGCAGGTGATCTTGCCGGAAACGGTCCCTTCGATGTCCGAGCTCTGGCAATGCACCTCGCCCTCGATCACGCCGGTCTGTCCCACGATCAGCCGACCGCGGGCGTGGATGGTGCCCTTCACCTTGCCGTCGATGCGCAGGTTGCTGTCCGAGCGGATCTCGCCCTCGATGGAGGTGCCCTCCATGATGGAATTGATCTTGCCCGTGTTCACCGGTTCGGTGGACTTGTTCATGAGGTCGGTCTTTTTATCGCTCCGGAACACCATCGTTGACGATGAAGGTGGCGCCGTTCAGTGCGCAAAGATAACGGGCTCAGGCACTTATCCTATTGCCCCTGCAGGTAGTTCGTGGTGAAGAACGCGGTGTAGCCCTCCACGTCCTTGCTCTTGTACAGGGTGGAGTAGTTGTCCGGGGAGATGGCGAACACGGCATACCCCTTGTCGTTGATGCCGGTGAGCTTGGACTTGTCCGACAGGAACAGGTCGTAGAACTCCATGGCCTTGACCTTGGTATCGAACAGGCTCATGAGCACCACCTGGTGGTCCTTGTCCAGAAAGCTGCTCTGGATGTCCAGGGTCATGCCGGGGAAATAGGCCCTGGCGAAGTCGGCGATCTTGTTCTTCACCACGTTCACGGGTCCGTCGGCGTTCGGCACGATCAGCACCACGTAGTGGTTGCCGCTGTCGGTCATGTAGGGGCTTTCGTCCTCGCCCTTTCCCGGCGGGCGTTGTTCGGCGCCTCCGCGTCCGTCCAGCGCGGCAAGCAGTTCGGTGGCGGCCTTCTCCTCGTCGGTCCCGGGGAACTTCGACTTCACCTCCTGCAGCGCCTCCCGGAAGGCCGATTCCTGACGGGTGCCGCCCACGGCCATGGCCTTCAACATGTAGTACTTCGGCAGGAGGTGGTTGCCGGGCTGCTGCGCGATCACGTTGTTGCAGCTGGTGATGACGCTGGTGTAGGCCCGCATGCGAAAGCGCCCGTAGACCTCCTCGTAGGCGGTGACCTCCTGCTGGTGCTTCAGGGAGTCGGCGCCGAGCAGGTCGGGGTTCTGCACCAGCCGGGCGAACTCGGAATCCGGCCAGCGGTCCAGGATCACGTTGGCATACATGGCGGAGCCACCTCCACCGAAATCGATGAAGCCCTGCGAACGTTCCTTGTCGAGGTAGATGCGATAGAGCTGGTAGTAGGACTCGGGGGTGTAGCGGCAGTCGTCGAAGCGATTGTTCAGCACCTCGAAGCTCTCCACGGCGTTGTCCGTGTCCTTGAGCTTCTCCTTGTAGATCATGCCCGAGATGTAGAGCGCCTCGCAGACCTTGGCATTGGATGCGGAGATGGCCGCATCGTCCATGGGCAGGTCCTTCAGGTAGAACTGCGGGTCCTTCCATTCGGGTTCTCCCTCCTTGGTCTGGGCGAGTTCCTCGGCGGCCTCCTCGGTCTCCATGTCGGCCAGGTCGGCCGCGGCGGTGCCGCTCTTGTCGCGTCGTCGCCAATCGTCCTCGAGCTCCCGCCGTCCCCAACGTTTGCGGAACTCACTGATGCCCCGGTCCATGGCCTGGGGATTGCTGAAGTACCATGCACCACCACCGCCTCCTCCTCCGGTGGGCTTTCCCCCGCCGGACCCGCCGCCCTGTTCCAGGGCCTCGCGCGCAGCGGTCTCCAGGCGGGCCTTCTCCTCCTCCGCGCGCTCCCGCTCGCGGATCCGCTCCCGGATCAGCTTCTCCCGTTCGTTCTCGTCCATGGAGGCCATGGCCTGCAGGCTGTCCTCCAGTTCGATGATCGCCAGCTGTTCCACCAGTTCGCCCAGCACTTCCGCACGGGTCAGCACCTCCTCGAACCGGGGGTGCTCCTCGGCCATCACCGTGCTGGTGCTGTCGTAGTAGAGCTGCGCGTTCCCGTAGTCGCGTCCGTCGAAGTAATGGTCCGCCAGGCGCAGGTAGCTCTTCGACTTCTGCTTGATGTCGGTGGTGCTCACCTGGCAGCTGGTACGCAGGTGTGCCACGGCCGAACTGTCCTGCCCTTCCTTGAAGTCGAGGTCGGCCAGGGCGTAGTGGATCATGTCGAAGTGGTCCCGGTGCTTGTCGTCCTTCAACATCCGGTTCAGCTTCTGGCGCAGGGCCTTGCTGTTGCCGCGGTCGAAGGCCAGCGCCTGGAAGATCTGCGCGTGGAAGGCGATCTCGTAGGGCGGGTTCATCCGCGTGATCTTCTCGTACTGGGCGATGGCCTTGTCCTCCATCCCCTTCGCTTCATAGAGCTGGGCCAGGACGAAGGCCCAGCGCACCCGTTCGCGCTTGTCACGGGCCAGGTCCACGGCACGCTCCAGGTGCACGATCGCGTCGTCCACCTTGCCGCGCTTCAGGTCCAGGTCGGCCTGCACGGCGGCCAGTTCGGCGTGTGGAAAGCGCTTGGGAAGCTCCTTCTCATCGAGGATCTCGTCGATGTCGCTCTGGGCCTTGGCATAGCGCTCCAACTGGATGTGCGTGCGCGCCTGCCAGAGCTTGGCGGGAAGTTGCTTGTCGTGGTCCTTGTAGCGCCGGCTGATGTACGCGAACATGCGCTCGGCCTCCACATAGGTCCGTTTGTAGAACTGTGCCTTGCCGATCACGAAGTGGGCATCGTCGATCCAGGTGTTGCGCTCCTTGTCGCGCACCGTCATCGAATGCCGGTCGATCACCACCGAACACTTCTCGATGCAGGTCTCGAGGTCGGGAATGGCGGCCTTGGCCTGCTCTTCCGTGCCGTACACGAAGATGGGCAGCACCTCGTCGTAGTCGTCCTCATGCGCGTCCTCGATGCCGGTGATGGTCTCGTTGAGCTTCTCGTTGGCATTGAACCACCCGTTGTCGCGGGCGGTGAGGCGGTGGTAGGTGCGGTTCAGGAAGGCGTCCTTCTCCGTGGAACACCCCGCTGCCAGCGCACAGAGGACCAGCGCCCCGACGAACTGCACGAGCGGTGCCTGGAGGTATGGAATGGGACGGATCACGGGCGCACCTGCTACAACTGCGGGCGGGTAAAGTTATTTCATGGCCCCCGGCGCTGCCACAGGCGAAGGGTGCGAAGCCCGGCGTCGACCTCCGTCCAGCGCAGGCTGTCGGCCGGGGCCTGCAGGTCGGACAGGGCCCAGGCATGCCCCCGCCCTTCCGGGTCGATGGAGATGAAGTGCCTGCGCATCAGGTAGCACTGGAGGTTCCAGCGGGCCCAATGCCCGGGCTCCGAGGCGATGAGGCCGTGCGGGGGCACGAGCGCACCGATCCGGTCCACATCGTGCAACATGTCCGCGTCGCGCGAGGGCCTGCCGAACAGGAGCACGGAGGCCAGGGCCACTCCGGCCAGGGCCGCCACGGCGAAGCTCCTGATGCCGCGGGATAACGCTGCATCCGGACGGATCCTGCCGAGGAGCGTGCTCAGGGCCGGTGCGGAGAAGAGGGCGATGGCCAGCGCGAGGAGCGGGAGGGCCGGGGCCATGTAGAACGATTTCTGCACGCGGGTCAGCATCAGCGGCAACACCCCGGCCGAAGCGGTGAGCAGCATGGCCAGTGCGGGTCCTCCTGCCCTGGCCGGGAGGGGTGCTTTCCTCCTCGCCGCAAGGAGCACGAGGGCGGCCACGAGCACCGGACCGAGCGCGGCGAAGAACACATCGCCCAGGATCCGGAAGTGGCTGTCCACGGTGGGTGCTTCCGTGATACGGTGCAACAGCCGGGCCTCCACATAGGTGCGCAGGCTTTCCCGGGCCTCCGGCCAGGTCCACAGCAGCCCGTAGGCGGCCCCGACCACGGCCAGCATCACCAGCGTCCGGGCCAGGGCGCGAAGCAGGCGGCGATCCCCGGCCAGGGCCAACGTGACCGGAGCGGCCAAGGGGAACAGTCCCGGCACGCCCTTGGCCATGCTCGCCGCGAAGACCATCAGGCCGGCTGCCAGGGTCGGAACCCAGGTGCGGCCTTCGCGAGCCAGGACGAGCAGCAGCACCGCTGCCGTGGTGAACACCCCCAAGGTGTTCTCCTGCATGTTGTTGTGGTAGCACCAATGCACCGTGGGCATGGCCACCCAGAGCAGTACCGGCCACCAGGCCAGGTCCCGTTCGGGCCGGTCCTTCGGCACCAGCTTGCGCCACAACATCGCCATCAGGCCGGCGGTGATCAGGGCAGTGAACAGGGAGTAGGCACGCTCCACCCAGAAGGCGGAGCCCAATGCCCTGAACCACAGGGCCTGCAGGCCGAACGTGAGCGGAGGATGCTCGTGGAAGGTGCGCAGGCCCGCGAGACCGAGCTGGCTGGCACGGGGCTCCCAGAACGTACCGAACCCATTGGCCTCGTTGTGCGCCACGGTGGCGTACAGCAGCCCGTCCATGAACATGCCGTCCTGAACGAGCACGGGCAGCAGCAGGCCTGCGAACACGGCCGCCGTCAACAGGACGAAGGGGTCGTTCCAAGGCCTGCGCACGGGCCGAAAGTAGCTGCCTCGGGCCCTGCGGCGCGGCACCCCCGATATTTGTGCCATGGCGGCCCGGGGGGATGGCACCAAGCGGCAGCGTGTGCTGCACAAGCTGCGCAACAAGTACCGGTTGCAGTTGCTCGACGAGGGCAGCTTCGAGCCGCGCTTCAGCATGCGGCTTTCCCGCATGAACGTGATCCTGCTCGCCCTGCTCGCGTTCACCCTGCACGGACTCCTGATCCTGGCCCTGATCGTGTTGACGCCGATGAAGGAGTTCATACCCGGATACAGCGATCAGCGGGTCAAACTGAACGCCTACCGGGCCACCCAGAAGGCCGATTCGCTGGCGGAGGTGGTCGCCGTTCAGGAACGCTACATCGGGAACGTGAGGGCGATCCTTCGCGGGGAGCTTGCCACGGACAGCGTGCCCGCGTTGAACAGGATCGATCAGAAGCCCTCCGCGGAGGACCTGGCCCCCTCCCCCCTGGACAGTGCCTGGCGTGCACGCATCTCGGAGGAGGAGGCCTACCGGGTGACAGCGAGCGGACCCGCGGTGGTGGACCGCCGGGAGATCGCCGGCCTGGTGTTCTTTCCCCCGTTGAGAGGCGCGGTGACGGGAGCCCTGGACCGCACGGTGGGTCATTATGGGGTGGACATCGTGGGAAAGGTGGACGAGGCCGTCAAGGCGACCCTTCCCGGCACGGTGACCCTCGCCTCCTGGACCACCGACGGGGGCCATGTGGTGCAGATCCAGCATGCGAACGGCCTGGTGAGCGTGTACAAGCACAACAGTGTGCTGCTGAAGTCCGCCGGAGATCGCGTTCAGGCGGGAGAGGCGATCGCCATCGTTGGGAACAGCGGGGAACTGTCCACCGGCCCGCACCTGCATTTCGAGCTCTGGCTCGATGGCGACCCGGTGGATCCGGAGACCTACATGGTGTTCAAGTGATGGACCGCCGGATGCCTTATCAACACCTCCGTTCAGGATCGCGGGCATGCAGGGACGCACGGCCATGGGCTTGAAGTCGCTCATCGCCGGCCCCTACGCCAGGCTCGTGACCCGAGCCGTGATGCGTCGGGCGCTGGAACCCGTGGCCACCCAGGAGCGGGTGTTGAAGGACCTTGTCGCGAAGGGCGCGTCCACCGAGTTCGGCCGGGAACACAAGCTGGCCCAGGTGCGCGGGCATGCGGACCTGATCGATGCCGTTCCACTGCGGGACTATGAGGGCTTGAAGCCCTGGATCGACCGCTTGGTCGCCGGCGAACGGGACGTGCTCTGGCCGGGAGCGCCGCTGTACCTCTGCAAGACCAGTGGGACCACGAGCGGGGCCAAGTACATCCCGATCACCCGGGACAGCCTGCCCAACCACATCGATGGTGCCCGTCGCGCCCTGCTCGCGCACATCGCCCGCACCGGTCGCGCGGAGTTCGTGGACGGGAAGATGATCTTCCTGCAGGGCAGTCCCGTGCTGGACACCTCCGGCGCGGTGCCCACCGGGCGCCTCAGCGGGATCGTGGCCAACCATGTGCCCGCCTACCTGTTGAAGAACCGGCTGCCCGGTCTGGCGACCAACAGCATTCCCGATTGGGAGACCAAGGTGGACGCCATCGTGGAGGAGACCATCGGTCAGGACCTGCGTCTGATCAGCGGCATTCCCGCCTGGGTGCAGATGTACTTCGAACGGTTGTTGGCGCGCACCGGCAAGGCGAACGTGCTCGAGGTGTTCCCACGCTTCTCGCTCTTCGTGTACGGCGGGGTGAACTACGGACCCTACCGGCCGCGGATGGAGGCGCTGATCGGGGCCTCCGTGCCCAGCGTCGAGCTCTTTCCGGCCAGCGAGGGGTTCATCGCCTACCAGGACCAGGGTCCGGGCGAAGGGCTGTTGCCGGTGCTGGACAAGGGGATCTACTTCGGCTTCCTGCCCATGCATGCGGCCGACCGGAAGCCCCTTTCCATCGGGGAGGTGGAGGTGGGGAAGCACTACGCCCTTGTCCTTTACACCAATGCAGGTCTTTGGGGCTACGAGCTGGGTGACGTGGTGCGGTTCGTATCCCTTTCTCCGCCGCGGATGCTCGTGACCGGCCGCACCAGGCATTTCACCAGCGCCTTCGGTGAGCATGTGATCGCGGAGGAGGTGGAAGGCGCGCTGCAGGAAGCGGTGGCGGCCGTTCCCTGCGAGGTGGCCGAGTTCACCGTGGCCCCTCAGCTGACACCGGAAGATGGGGGGTTGGCCCGCCACGAGTGGCACATCGAGTTCGCCTCGGAACCGGATGACAAGGCCGCGTTCGCGAAGATCCTGGACGAGGCGCTGCAGCGCCGCAACCCCTACTACCGCGACCTGATCACCGGCAACGTGCTGCGCCCCTTGGAGTTGGTGCCCGTGCGGCGGGGCGGTTTCGCCGCCTGGATGAAGGCGCGTGGCATGAACGACGCCCAGAGCAAGGTGCCGCGCCTGGCCAACGACCGGCGCTACGTGGACGGGCTGGGTTAGTCCATGCGGCGGAACACCAGCTCGGTGCCGTCCGCGTGCCGAAGCGTCAGCTCCACGTTCGTGAAGGACAGGTCGAAGCGGCCTCCGGACAAGGCCTTCAGGAAGCGGGCCTCGAAGTCCATCACCCCTTCGCCCATGCACCACATTTCCGTGGAGGCAAGGTCGCCGAAGCGGATGCTCCTGTAGCCCGGGGTGAAGCCCCCCGTGAGGCTGTTGCACCCGGCGCTGCCCATCACCAGCCCTTCGGCAGCCTGGAACTCCAGATAGGGAGCGCCCTTTCCGAAGGACCCCGGATCGATGGTGTCCGTGTTGAAGCGCACCAGCCCCCAGCTGTCGTGCAACCGGGCCGGCGCGATCCACCGGCCGCAGCCCAGGTAGGTCGAAGGGACGGTGTCCCGGCCACCCTGAAAGGTCACGGTCACGTGGTTGGTGAAGGGTTCACCGGACATGTTGTCCTGGCAGTCGGAGGCCACCAGTTGAAGGTCCAGCGTGCCGGACTCCGTGGTGGCCCTGAACCGCATCACGTCCGCGTCCTGGGCACGTTCGGGCTCCACGGCCGGCGTGCGAAAGGGTTCAGCGTCACCCATCCGGCTGAAGGTGATCCCCTCCTCCAGGTCGATCTCCGACCACCAGCCTGGTTCGTTGCCCGAGGCCATGAAGTCCACGCCGCGCAGCATTTTGTCCCTGACCAGGGCGATGTTCACGGAATGCTCTGCACCCCGGTCGGTGGCATCCATTTCCCGCGCCAGCAAGTAGTGGTCGGCCAGGTCGCCGGTGATCCGGCCACCCTCCTGGTCCAGCATCCGCAGCCGGTCGCCATCCACCCGGTACCCGACCCGCTGTCCGCGGGCCTTTTCCAACACCAGCGTACTGTCGCTGATGAAGAGGTAGGTGCCCAGGCTGGTGAAGATCCCGCCACCGGTGCCCAGGTACTCGGTGCGTTCCTCGAACGTATGGTCAGGACGCAGGGAGAGCTCGGTGCGGACGGCCTCGCAATCGGCGCAGGGCAGGTCGCCCGTCCAAGTGCCGGTCAATCGCCTGGCCAGGTCGGCGTTCTCCTGCCCGCCGGTCAGTGGGCCGGTCTGGGCACATGCGGTGAGCATCGCCAGGGCCAGCAGGAAGGAGGAACGGGCGATCATCGGATGCTGGCGAGTTTCACCTTGAGCGATTCCATCACCGCATCGATCGCCTCTTTCTTCGCCTGCAGGTCGCCTATGTCCTCCAAGGCGTCCGGTGCATCATCTCCGGCCTTGTCGATCTTCTTGGAGGTCTTTTGCTGGTCCTCCATCAGGTCCATCTGTTTGGATTCCAGTTTGGCCAGCTCCTTCTGCTTCTTCGCGATCTTCTCCAGGGTCTTCGGGTCCTTGTTCAGGTCGTACTTCCGCTGCAACGAGGCGATCTCCTTGCGGACCTTCTCGGCATCCTTCAGGTTGTCCTCGGCCTTGTCCTGAAGCTTCGTCAGGTCCTGCTGAAGGTCGTCCTCGTTGTCCACGGCCTTGCCATGGTCCTTCTGTGCCTTTTCGAGGTCGTCGTTCACCTTGTCCAGGTCCTTCTGCACCTCGGCGATCTGCTCGTTCACCACGGCCTGGTTGAGGGCCACCGCCAGATCGTGTGCCACGGACATGGCCCTGGCGCCGTCCACCGGCGATCCCTGGGAGTCGAGCACCACCAGGCGCACGTCGGTCGCCACGCGCTTCTTGTCCCAGTTCAACTGACCGCGCAGGTCCACCGGTCCCTGTTCATCCAGCATCGCCTGTCCGGCGACCAGGATGCCACCGCTGCGGTCCACGCTGGTGGCGCGTTCCTTGAAGTGCTGTTTCCAGAGGTCGTACACCTCGCCATCATCGGCCTCGTGCACCACGATCAGCTGGGCCGGCCGGGTGATCGTGTCCATCTTCAGGGAGTCCTGGACCGGCTTCAGGTCATGCGTCCAGGAGGTGGAGAAGCCGTAGTCCTGTGCGGCAAGGACAAGCCCGGTGGTGAGCGTGAGCAGGGTGAGGGTACTGCGGATCATGGTCGGCGTGTTCATGGGTCCTTTGGACTTGTCCAAGGTACGTGGGTCACCCCGAACCGCGCTGTCCGCCGCGGCGCTTTCGCACCTTTGCCGCATGGGCGCACAGGTGGGCACCGATCTGGCCAGGGCGGCCCGCCTGCTCCGTGAAGGTGGCGTGGTCGCCGTGCCCACGGAAACGGTCTACGGGCTGGCGGCCAACGCCTTCGATCCGGATGCCGCGCTGCAGGTCTTCGCCATCAAGGAAAGGCCAAGCTTCGATCCGTTGATCGTGCATGTCGGGGAACGCAGCGAAGTGGCCCGTGTGGCACGGGATCTTCCACCCGGCGCGGAAGCGTTGATGGACGCCTTCTGGCCCGGGCCGCTGACCCTGGTGCTGCCCAGGAGCGCGGAGGTGCCCGATGTGGTGACCAGCGGCCTGGACACGGTGGGGGTACGCATGCCCGCCCATCCGTTGTTGCGGGAATTGCTGGGCCAACTGGACTTTCCCCTGGCCGCCCCCAGCGCGAACCCCTTCGGGTATGTGAGCCCCACCACCGCGCAACACGTGGCCGACCAGCTCGGCGACCGGGTGCCCTACATCCTGGACGGTGGACCCTGCGTGGTGGGAGTGGAGAGCACCATCCTGGGGCATGAAAGCGGCCGGTGGAGGCTGTACCGCCCGGGCGGTATTGGGATGGAGGACGTCACCCGTGTTCTGGGGAAGGAGCCGGAAGTGCAGGCACAAAGCCCGCTGCAACTGCCGGCACCGGGCATGCTGGCCTCGCACTATGCCCCGCGCAAGCCGGTGGTGCTTGGCGACCTGGATGAACTGCATGCCGCCCATGCCGGCGAACGGACCGCCACCATCGCCTTTCAGCGGGAGCGGTCGCCGGGGCCTTGCCGCGTGTTGTCGCCCAGCGGCGATCTGGCGGAGGCCGCACGCAACCTGTTCGCGGCGCTTCGTGAACTGGACGCCAGCGATGTGGCGGTGATCCTGGCCGAGCCGGTCCCGGAGGAGGGATTGGGTCGTGCCATCAATGATCGGCTGCGCCGGGCGGCCGCTCAACGACCGGCCTGATACCGACGGGCCGGGTGCATCCTTGGAAAGCTCCCTGCGCCGACCTATCTTCAGGAAGCCTTCGGGCCGCTGATCCCAACCGCCATGAGCACGACGCTGAACCCCCGGGAACTGACCCTCGTGTACGACAGTACCACGTCGGAAGGCCGCAAGGCGCTGGCCTATGCCTTCTCGCTCTCGTCCAAGGTGAACCGCCAGGACGTGAGCGAGGTGAAGCTCAGCACCACGTTCGTGCGCCAGGTGGTGAAGGCCCTGCAGCTGCGTCCGAAGGACCTGCTGAACCGGGCCGACCCCTACTACCAGCAGCATGTGCGGGGCCGCGACCTGAACATGGAGGGCTGGCTGGACGTGCTGGCCCGGAATCCCAGGTTGCTCAAGGGGCCGATCGCCCTCCTGGGTGATCGCGCGGTGCTTTGCGAGCCACCTTCGCTCATCTACCAGCTCACCAAACCGGTCGTCAGGCCGGTGGAATGAACCCGGCCCCCGCCGGGGTGTTGGCCGAATAGCCCGATCTTTGCGCGTTCGGGCCGGTGGGTCCGTCGTTCATGCCCAAAGGGATCGCCATACTCGGGTCCACCGGATCCATCGGCACGCAGGCGCTCGACGTCGTGCGTGAGCACCCCGGCCATTTCCAGGTGGAACTGCTCACCGCCGGGCGCAATGCCGACCTGCTCATCGCGCAGGCCCTGGAGTTCAAGCCGAACGCCGTGGTGATCGCCGACACGCCCCAGCTGGACCGGGTGAAGGACGCCCTCTTCCCGCAGGGGATCAAGGTCTATGGCGGGCTGGAGGCCATTGCCCAGGCGGTGACCATGGACGGCATCGACGTGGTGCTCACGGCCATGGTCGGCTATGCGGGCCTGCGTCCCACGCTGGCGGCCATCGGGGCGGGAAAGACCATCGCCCTGGCGAACAAGGAGACGCTGGTGGTGGCCGGGGAACCGATCACCCGGGCGGCCCGCGAGGCCGGGGTCAACATCTACCCGGTGGACAGCGAGCATTCGGCCATCTTCCAATGCCTGGTGGGCGAGTGGCACAACCCGATCGAGAAGATCGTGCTCACGGCCAGTGGCGGACCCTTCCGCGGCAGGACCCGGGAGGAGCTGGCCACGGTGACCAAGGCCCAGGCCCTGAAGCATCCCAACTGGGACATGGGCGCCAAGATCACCATCGACAGCGCCAGCCTGATGAACAAGGGACTGGAGGCCATCGAGGCGAAATGGCTCTTCAGCCTGCGGCCCGATCAGATCGAGATCGTCGTCCACCCCCAGAGCATCATCCACAGCCTGGTGCAGTTCCGCGATGGCAGCATGAAGGCCCAGCTGGGCCTGCCCGACATGAAGCTGCCCATCCAGTACGCCCTGGCCTTTCCCGACCGCCTGCCCACGAGCTGGCCGCGCTTCGACTTCGCCGACTACGGCTCGCTCACGTTCGAAGCACCCGACCTGGGCACCTTCCGCAACCTGGCGCTGGCCCTGGAGGCCATGGCCCGGGGAGGCACCGCTCCCTGCGTGCTGAACGCCGCGAACGAGGTGGCCGTGGAGGCCTTTCTTCAGGACCGGATCGGCTTTCTGGAAATGAGCGACCTGATCGCCGACCTGATGGACCGCGTGCCGCACGTGGCATCGCCCGACCTGGAGGCCCTGGAGGCCACCGATAGTGAGACACGCCGCCTGGCGTACGAACGCATCCCGACCGCATGGAATTCCTGATCAAGGCCACGCAACTGATCCTGAGCCTGAGCATCCTGGTGGTGCTCCACGAGCTGGGGCACTTCGTCCCGGCCCGGCTCTTCGGCACCCGCGTGGAGAAGTTCTTCCTCTTCTTCGACGCCGGCTTCGCCCTGTGGAAGAAGAAGATCGGCGATACCGTCTTCGGCATCGGCTGGATCCCCTTCGGCGGGTATGTGAAGATCAGCGGCATGATCGACGAAAGCATGGACAAGGACCAGTTGTCCAAGCCGCCCGAGCCGTGGGAGTTCCGCAGCAAGCCCGCGTGGCAGCGCCTGATCATCATGGTCGGCGGGGTCACGGTGAACCTGTTGTTGGGCATGCTCATCTACATCGGCATCCTGTGGGTGTGGGGCCGCGATTACCTGCCGCTGGCCAGCACCACCTACGGGGTGGAGCCGAGCGCCGTGATGGTGGAAGAAGGGTTCCGTCCCGGTGACAGGATCCTGGGCGTGGAGGGGCATGACGTGCGCTCGGTGGACGAACTGGGCAAGGCCATCCTGATCGGCGAGGCGCGCAGCGTACAGGTCGAACGCGACGGACGCCGGGAGACCATCACGCTGAGCGGGGATGTCGACGAACGCATCCTGGACCGCAAGGAGAAGGTGCTCTTCCTGCCCCGGGTGCCCTTCGTGATCGACAGCCTGGTGCCCGGTTCAGGAGCTGCGTCCAGCACCCTGCGCGTGGGCGACCGTGTGGTGGGTGTGGGTGGCCGTGAGACCCCCTACTTCGCCGACTTTCAGCGGACGGTCCGGGACCTCTCCGGACAATGGACCTTCTTGGACGTGGAGCGCGATGGAAAGCGACAAAGCATGCTCGTGGAGGTGAGCGACCGGGGCGCCATCGGGGCTTACAACACGCCCTTGGACGAGCAGTTCGAGCTGGCTCATCAGGACTACGGTTTCACGGCCGCGATCCCGGCCGGCATCGCCTACGGCTGGAACACCCTGTCCGACTACGTGTCGTCGTTGAAGCTGCTCTTCAGCCCCGCGGGCGCCAGCCAGATCGGTGGATTCGGGGTCATTGGCAGCCTGTTCCCTTCGGACTGGGACTGGCAGCGGTTCTGGGAGATGACCGCCTTCCTGAGCATCATCCTCGCCTTCATGAACATCCTGCCGATCCCGGCCTTGGACGGGGGTCATGTGATGTTCCTGCTCTACGAGATGCTGACCCGTCGCCCGCCCAACCAGAAGGTCCTGGAAGTGGCCCAGATGGTGGGCATGGTGCTGCTGCTGTCGCTGATCCTGTTCGCCAATGGCAACGACGTGGTGAAGTGGTTCACCGGCGAGCTCTGAGGCATGGATCCCTACCTCTTCATCATCGTGGCCGCCGTGGCGGTGATCGTCTCGCACCTGTTCAATGTGCTGGCGAAGGCGACGAACATCCCGAGCGTGCTCATGCTCATCGCACTGGGCCTGGTGCTGCACCAGGTGCTGCGGTATTTCGGGGGCTTCACCCCGGGGCCGCTCTTCGTGCAGGTGCTGAACGTGCTGGGCATCGCCGGGCTGATCATGATCGTGCTGGAGGCCGCGTTGGACCTCGAGCTGACCCGGGATCGCCGGGCCTTGATCGCGCGTTCCTTCGCCGTGGCGTTCTGCACCCTGCTCGGCACCACCGCGGCCATCGCGTTCGTGCTTTACTCGGTGCTCGTGCAGGACGTGTTCCGCTGCCTGGTCTACGCCACGCCGCTGGCCATCGTGAGCAGTGCCATCGTGCTGCCCAGCGTCACCAGCATGCAGCGCGATCAGCGGGAGTTCATGGTGTACGAGGCCACGTTCTCGGACATCCTGGGCATCATGCTGTTCTACTTCCTGGTGGATGACCACGGGGATGCCACCGCCGGGCAGATCGCCGCGAACGTGGCGGGCAGTGTGTTCGTCACGGTGCTGGTCTCCCTGCTGGTGGGCATCGCCCTCATCTGGGTGTTCCAGCGCATCCGTACGCGGGTCAAGTTCTTCCTGCTGATCGCGGTGCTCATGCTCCTGTACGCGCTGGGCAAGAAGATGAACCTGTCCTCGCTGCTCATCATCCTGGTCTTCGGGCTCATGGTGAAGAACCACGGCATGATCTTCCGGGGATGGATCTCGCGGCTGACCCGCAGTGGCGTGATGCACACCATCGAGAAGGAACTGCACCTGATCACCGGGGAGACGGCCTTCCTGGTGCGCACCTTCTTCTTCCTGGTCTTCGGTCTCACGATCGACGTCACCCGGCTCGCCGACCCGCAGGTGCTGTTGCTTGGCGGCATCATCGTGGTGGTGATCTACGCGGTACGCAGCGTGTTCGTGGGGGTGTTCCGCCGCAGCGGCGTGCGCACGATCACCATGGTGGCGCCACGGGGCCTGATCACCATCCTGCTGGCCTACAACATCCCGGACCACCTGCGCATCCCCGACCGCGATGGCAGCATCCTGCTGGAGGTGATCCTGGTGACCAGCGTGGTGATGATGGTGGGTCTGATGACCAGTGGCAACAAGGCGGACCTGAGCGTGACCGGGGATCCATCGGGATCGCTGCCATCATCATCGGTCGCGGAGGAGGACGCGTAACCGCAGCAGCTTGTTCACGTACACAGGTCGTGCGGCGCAGCCGCCTGATCTCCCCATGCACCATGTGGTCCTGATCGAGGATGATGCGCTCGTGCGCATGCTGCTGGCCAAGCGCCTGGAGGCCGCCGGCTGGTCGGTGACCGCGTTGCGTGATGCCCGAGGCTTGGATGCGTTGCTCGCCGATCGTCCGGCCGACCTGATCGTGGCCGACCTGGGCCTGCCGTACCTCGATGGACTGGCCGTGGTGGAAGGGGTCCGGGCCAGAGGGCTTTCGGTGCCGGTACTGGTGCTCACGGCGTACGACCTGCCTCATCTGGAAGAGGCCGTGCGCGGTGCCGGTGCGGATGCACTTGTGCGCAAACCGTACGACCAGGACGAGCTGGTTGAGCGCATGCGCCGGTTGATGGCCGCCTGAGGGCATCTTTGTGCCCGTGCCCGGCGCTCCTGTACATGACGTGATCGTGATCGGCCGTGGCATCGCGGGCGTGCTCCTTTCCGAGGAGCTGCGCGAACGCGGCCTGGATGTGCTGGTCGTTGATCATCCGCGCCCCGGCAGGGCTTCCGCCGTGGCCGCCGGCGTGGTGAACCCCGTGGTGCTGCGCCGTACCGTGCCCAGTTGGCGGGCGGCCTCCATGTTGCCTCTCGCCGGTGAACGGTACCGGCAACTGGAAGCCAGGCTGAACGTGCGTTGCTGGCATCCATCACCCCTGTTCCGCGTATTCCCAGGCGATACGGACCGGGAGGACTGGGTCAGGCATCAGGATGATCCGGAGGTGGGGTCTTTCCTGGGTCAGCCGGGCGATGACGTGCCGGGTGGCGTGGACGCCCCGTTCGGCATGGGGCCGGTACTGGGCGCTGCCTGGCTGGACGTTCCCGCGCTCCTGGACGCGCACCGGAAGGCCTGGTCGGCGGAAGGCCGGCTGATCGAACAGGAAGTGGGCCCGGCCGATGTGCGCCGATCCGCAGGGGAGGTGGTCGTCCTCGAGCGGCGTGCCAGGCTCGTCGTTCACACCACCGGTCCGTTCGCGGAGGTGCCCGGCCTGTCGCGGGTACGGGGTGAAGGGCTCACGATCCGCGTGCCCGGCCTCCAACTGCCAGGCATCGTTCACCGGGGCGTGTTCCTGCTTCCACAAGGTGGCGACCTGTTCCGGGTCGGCGCCACCTTCGCCTGGGACCAGGTCTGGAGCGGTCCCACGGATCAGGGCAGGGCCTGGCTGGAGGAACGACTGAAGCAGTTGCTGATGCTGCCCTACGAGGTGGTCGATCACTGGGCGGGGGTCCGGCCCGCATCGAAGGACCGGCGGCCGATCCTCGGACGGACATCGCCGCAGGAGGCGGTGTTGAACGGTCTCGGTTCGCGCGGGGTGCTGCTCGCGCCCTGGTGCGCGCGTCATCTGGCCGATCACCTGATGGCAGGCCGACCGCTGGATCCGGAAGTGGACGCAGCGCGGTTCTCCGATCAGGGTAGGACCACCACCCGTCCCGCGTAGCGGTTGCCTGCCCGGTCCACGGCTTGGATCGGGTAGATACCGCTGGCGAGGAACGAAAGGTCCACCAGCGTGGCGTCGACCTGGGTGCGGATGACGGGCAGGTCCACGGTCCTGCCAAGGGCATCGAATGCCAGTACCTGCTGGTAAGTGCCTTGCAGGGTCATCTGCTCCTTCGTCGGGTTGGGATGTGCGATCAACGAGCGGACGGGTTCCTCGGCGATCCCCAGGGTCTGGCATTGGATGGCCGGGTCCGGGACCACCGGTGTTCCCGACCACGAGAGCGATCCGTCGCCCAACGAGCCAGCGGTCATGGGGGCTGCCTGGGTCGCCAGGTTCAGTGTGTTCACCACCAGGCCCTGTGCCGGACCACGGTCGCAACCGGTGAGTCCGGATGCATCGGTGCGGGCCACCCACACATCCGTTCCGCTGGCCACGTCGGAACGGCTTCCGGTGAGTACGAACCCGCCATCGGACAGCACCTTCAGGTCCCTTGCCTCGTCCTCGAGCACATCCCCGTAAGTCCGCGTGAACAAGGTGTCTCCGTTCAGGTCGGTGCGGATCAGCAGGGCGTTCTGGATGTCCGTGCCCTGTCCCTGGATCCTTCCGCAGGCCGCGAAGCCGTCGCTGAGGGCGACTACGGCGACCAGCCCATCCCCATTGAACGCGGTGCCATAGGATCGCGCCCAGAGCAGGTCCCCATTGGTGTCCAGGCGCACGAGCGTGCCGTTCCCATCCCGATCTCCGCAAAGAATGAAGCCACCATCGGCCGTCTGCGCAGCATCGAAGGCCAGGCCGCCCAGAAAGCCACCGCCATAGGCCCGCGTCCACAAGGTGTCACCCGCCCCGTTCAGCCGGATGGCCAGCATGTCGCTCGTTCCCAGGTTGTGGAACCCGCGCGTGTAGCCCACGACCAGGGCCCCTCCGTCCGAGGTCGCGGTCACACCATACGCTTCCTGGGCGAAGGTGTCCGTCCAGGTGCCGATCCCGATCACCGTGCCATCGGTCCGGTAGATACCGGCCACACTGCTCAGCAACAGGTCGGGAGGAGCGGTCTCATGTGATCCCACCAGGAGGAAGGTGCTGTCGGTCAAGGCCGCCAGCCGGCAGCGCACCTGGCTGCCCTGTTGTCCCACACTGCGTTGGTCCGTGATCGTTCCAGCCCCGTCCAGTTCGAGGAAGCCGTTGGCAAAACCGCCCTGGCCATCTGCATGCTTCTCGGCCACCAGAAGCTCATTGCTGGTGATGCTCAGGACATCGAAGGCCACGTCCGCCCCAGGTCCTCCGGTCCGCACGCTCCAATCGGCTTCGCCATCAGCGTTCAAGGAGAGAATGAGGACGTCCTGGTCCGCTCCACCCAGGCCGAACGTGGAGCCGACCACCACCAACCCGCCAGGCGTTATCGCCACCGCTTCACCGACGTCCGGGCCAGCGGAGCCGTAGGTCCGTTCGAAGAGTGGTTGGGCCTGGATCCCGCTGGTGGACACGACGAACAGGATGACCTGGAACAAGGTGGCTCGAAGCATGATCGTAGCGGTTGGAACCCACAAGTTGAGGGATCCAGCGGATATCCGTTCAGTAGGTCCGCGGGTCGCCCCCGTCCGCTCCATGCAGGCTGTCCGGGAAGTAGCGGTCCTCCAGGCGGATGAACTCGTCGCCACGCAGGAACATGTCCATGCCCAGCTCGCTGAGGTCGCGTTTGCCGGCCGCGGCCATCAGCTCCATCACCGTGAGCAAGGTGTTCCGGTGGAAGTGGTACACCCGTTCGCTCTTGTCGGTGACCACCAGGCCCTTCATGAGCATGCGGTCCTGGGTGGCCACGCCCGTGGGGCAGTCGTTGGTGTTGCACCGCAGGGCCTGGATGCAGCCCAGCGAGAACATGAAGCCCCGCGCGCTGTTGCAGAGGTCCGCACCCATGGCCAGCATCTTCAGCAGGTAGGCGGCGCTGAGCACCTTGCCGCTGGCGATGATCCGCACCCGGTCCCGCAGGCCATGGCGCTTCAGGGTGCGGTGCACGAAGATCAGCGCGGGCTCCAGGGGCATGCCCACGGTGTCGGCGAACTCGAGCGGCGCCGCCCCGGTCCCGCCCTCCGCACCATCCACGGTGATGAAGTCGGGACCATCCCCCAGCTCGGCCATGATGCGGCAGAGCTCGGCGAACTCCTCGGTGCGGCCGATGCAAAGCTTGATGCCCACCGGCTTTCCGCCGCACAGTTCGCGCAGTTGCCGGATGAAGTCGACCATCCCACGCGCATCGGTGAACGATGAATGACCGGGTGGGGAGAGCACCGTGGTGTGCGGTTCCACATGCCTGAAGCGCGCGATCTCCTCGGTGTTCTTGGCCGCAGGAAGCACGCCCCCATGCCCGGGCTTGGCGCCCTGCGACAGCTTCAGCTCGATCATCTTCACGGCCTCGTTCGCGGCCTTCTCCCGGAACAGGTCGGCATCGAAATGGCCATCCTTGTCGCGGCAGCCGAAGTAGCCCGTACCGATCTGCCAGACCACGTCGCCGCCGTGGTGCAGGTGGTAGTCGCAGAGCCCGCCTTCACCGGTGTTGTGGTAGAAGCCGCCCTTCTTCGCTCCGGCGTTCAATGCCAGCACGGCATTGGCGCTCAGGGAGCCGAAGCTCATGGCCGAGATGTTGAGCAGACTGGCCTCATAGGGCCGGGTGCAATGCGGGCCGCCGATGCGCACCCGCGGCGGATGTTCCTGCACGGGCGCCGGATACAACGAGTGGCGGATCCCCTCGTACTCCATGGCATTGATGTCCAGCTGCGTGCCGAAGGGCACCGTGTCGCTCACGTTCTTGGCCCGCGTGTAGGCCAGGGCGCGTTGCTGGCGGCTGAAGGGGCGTCCGTCCGTATGCCGCTCGATGAAGTACTGCTGGATCTCCGGCGCGATGAACTCGAAGAAATAGCGGGCATAGCCCAGCACCGGGAAGTTGCGCAGGATGGTGTGGCGGTGCTGCAGGGTGTTGAGCACCCCGATCAGGAACAACGGGAGCACCACCGCGTAGGCCCACCACACGCCCGGGACCCACCAGCCAACGATGCCAATGGCCACGATCAGGCCGATGCTCGTGGTGTAGAAGAGGTCGCGCATCCCGGCCAAACTTAGCCAAGTGTCAGCGGTGACCCGCGGAACGTTGCGCACCTTCGTAGCCATGGGACCGGGTAGATCCATGCCTCGATCATCGTTGCTTCCTTCGCTCATCGGAGTGCTGCTTGCCGTCCTGGGCTGCCGCACTCCCGGAACCCTCCTCACCATGGAACCGGGCACCTCAGACCCCCGCTGGTCCTCCATCGACTCCCTGGAGGAGAAAGGTCTCTACGCGGATGCCCTACGGCTGACCGATGAGGTGCTGGCCACGGCACGCTCCGAAGGCGATCGGTTGACGGAGTTCCGGGCGTGGATGGAGCGGGCACGTTTCCAGGGATATACCGGGGTGGATGAGTCGGTCTCGTTGGACGAGCTCGAGGCCAGGGCGGGCGACGCCCCGGAACCACTTCGCGCCCTGTTGCACAGTGCGCTGGGCCAGGCCTGGTGGCAGCGCTACGAGAACGAACGCTGGCGGGTGTTGGACCGCACCAATACCATCGGCGACCCGGACGACCCGGACACCTGGGGACAGCGCGCCTACATGGCGAAGGTGCTGGGTCATTTCCAGGCGTCTCTGGAAGCTCGTGACACGTTGGTGGAACTGCCGGTGCACGTGCTGGACGGCCTGCTGGACCCGGCGGGCGAGGCACACCTGCGACCGACCGTGTACGACCTGCTGGCACATCGGGCGCTGGCCGTGTTCACCAACCCGGAGACCCGACTGGCGGAACCGGCGTCACGTTTCCAACTGGACCAGGAGAAGGACTTCGCCCTGTTCGAGTCCTTTGCCCATCCCCGGCAGCAGCATCCGGACTCCGCCTCCTGGCTGTTCCAGGCCCTGCGCTTGTACCGCGATCTGGCCCGGCTCCACTTGTCAGACACCCGGCCCGACGCGCTCGTGGACGTGGAGCTGCAACGACTGGCCTTCGTGCGCGAACACAGTGTGCTGCCTGACAAGGACAGCCTGTACCTGGACGCGTTGACCACGCTGCGGACCCGCCTGCCCAAGGACAGCTGCTGGAGCGAGGTGACGCATGCCATGGCGCGCTTCCACGCCGGGGAAGGCGGGCGCTACCAGCGGCTGGCCGGGGACGCGTACAAGCATGCGAAGGATACGGCCCTGGCGCTGTGCGAGGAGGGCATCGCGCGTTTCCCCGGCTCGTTCGGCGCCAGGCACTGTGAAGCGTTGAGGCGCGAGCTCACCCGCCCGGCGCTACGGCTGCAGGCGGAGGAGGCCGTTGCACCGGAACAGGCTTTTCGGGCACTGCTCTTCCACGCCAACCTGCAGGAGGTGTTCTGGCGCATCGTGCCGGAGCCGGACGACGCCTGGCAGGACCACCTGGACGCGGATGGCGTGAAGGCCTTGCGGTCCCGGAAACCGGTCCTGCAAGGGAAGCAGGAACTGCCAGATCATGACGACCTCAACGAGCATGCCGTCGAGTTGCCATTCGAAGGCCTGCCCGTGGGCGGCTATCGCTTGGTGATCTCGGCCACCGAGGACCTGGACCCCGCCAAGGGACCGCTGGTGCATGTGCCGTTCCGAACGACGCGCCTTTCCCTGGTGGAGCGGCAAGGGCCGGAAAATGCCACGGAGCTGCTGGTGCTGGACCGGGTCACAGGTCGTCCGCTGGAAGGCGCAGAGGTGCTGTTGATGGTGCACCGGCGCGAAGGCCGAAGCACGAGTTTGGTGGAACAGGACCGGCGCCGCACGGATGCCGAAGGCCGGGTGGTCTTCCCGTTCCCCGGTGAACGTGGCAATGGGCATTGGGATGTGCGCTCCGGCGAGGACCGCATTCGTGTTGCCACGCGTTACTTCTGGCAGCGCAACGAGCTGCAGGAGCAGGAACGCATACGCACCTTCCTGTTCACCGACCGGGCCATCTACCGCCCCGGCCAGGCCGTGTTCTTCAAGGGTCTGGTGGTGCGCGGAAAGGGCGCGGACCACCAGGTGGTCAAGGACCTGACCACCTCCATCGCCTTGCACGATACGCATGGGGAGGTCGTCGCGGAACTGGCCGTCACCACCGACGCCTTCGGCAGCTTCCATGGAACCTTCACCGCGCCCACCGGTACGCTCACCGGCGTGATGCGCCTGGCGGAGGAGCACGGCTCGCAGGCGATCCGCGTGGAGGAGTACAAGCGCCCCACCTTCGAGGTGGTCTTCGATCCGGTGGCCGGCAGCCCGGTGCTGGGTGAAGCCGTGGAGGTATCGGGCGCTGCAACGAGCTATGCCGGCGTTCCCCTGGACGGCGCTGCGGTGCAATGGCGGGTGCTGCGGGAGCCGCGCATGCCCTGGTGGTGCGGCACCTACTGGCGGTCCGTGATCCCCTGGGGAACTTCCACCGAGATCGCGCAGGGCACATCGACCTGTGATGCTTCGGGCCACTTCTCGCTCTCGTTCCCCGCGCTGGCGGATCCCGCCATTCCCATGGCCGCCGACCCGCTGTTCCACTACCGCGTGGAGGCCTCGGTGACGGACCTGAACGGGGAAACTCAAAGCGGCAGCACGGGGTTGGTCGTTGGACAGCGCCGCTTCACCATCGACCTCGCATTGGGCGAAGGGCTCTCACGGACCGAGGCCGACAGCCTCACCGTGCGGGTGCGCAACCTCAACGGCGAGGCCCTGGAGCTCCCGGCATCCGTGACCATCGAACGCGTGGCGCCGCCCGGTGGAAAGTTGCTGAGCGAACGCATCTGGGAACGCCCCGACGGCTTCGTGTTGGACCGCGGTGAGCACACCCGGCTGTTCCCGGACGACCCCTACGACAACGAGACCGACCCCATGACCTGGCCGGCCGAGGCGGTGGTGCTGGAACGGAATGAGGTGCGAGGACCGCTTCCGTTGGCCGACGTCAGGAGTTGGCGCGTCGGCACCTACCGCATCACCGTTTCCGCGCAGGATGGCAACGGCGCCGAATTGACCGTTGGCCGCACCTTCGCCCTGTACGACCCGGACATCCAGTGGACCGGCTTCGACGCGGAGGCCATGCACGTGGAACCCGTGAAGGCCCGGGTGGAGCCGGGCGGGAAGGCCGACCTGCTGCTGAGCACCGGCCTGGACAAGGCCTCGGTGCTGATGGAGGTGGAGCGCGGAGGGGCGATCGCGGTGCGCCGCCGGTTCGCCCTGCGCCAGGGCCAGCAGCGCATCGAACTGCCCGTGCAGGAAAGCGACCGGGGTGGCCTCACCGTGCATTTCCTGTGCGTGGAGCGGGGTCGGGCGCATCGCCGAAGCGTGCCCATCACCGTGCCGTGGAGCAACAAGCAACTGGAGGTGGAATGGATGTCCTTCCGCGACAAGCTGCGCCCCGGGGATCAGGAGGAGTGGCGCCTGACGATCAAAGGTCCCGGTGGCGAGGCGGTGGCCGCGCAGCTCTTGGCCGGGATGTACGACGCCTCGCTCGACGCCTTCGTACCCCATGCCTGGCAGGTGCCCGACCTGTGGCCGGTCCATCGGCCACGCTTTGCCTGGGATCAGGTGCGGCCGTTCGGGGTGGCCACTGGGCGGCCGGTGTGGTGGCAGCCTTTCCGTGTGGACGTGCCGCAGCACACCTATCCCACCCTCAACACCTTCGGGTTCCCCGGAGGAGGGATGCTTTACGCCATGGACGCCATGATGATGCGCGGTGCGGCCGAGGGGTTCGCGGATGACGACATGAACGCGGTGGAGGAGGCCGAGGACAAGGCTGAAGCACCGGGCTCGGATGCGGGTCCCACTCCCCAGCCGCCACCGTTGGTGCGCACGGACTTCCGCGAAACGGCCTTCTTCCTGCCCGATCAGCTCACCGACCGCGACGGGAACATCGTGCTGCGCTTCACCGTGCCGGATGCGCTCACCCGCTGGAAGGTGCTGGGACTGGCCCACACCACGGCCCTGCAGTTCGCAGGCTTCGAGCGGGAAGCGATCACCCAGCGGCCGTTGATGGTGGTGCCCAACCTGCCGCGCTACTTCCGCGAAGGGGACCGCATCACCGTCACCGCCAAGATCAACGCGCTAGAGCAGCGGGTGGAAGGTCCTGCGCGGCTTGAGCTCTTCGACCCGTTCACGAATGCCGTGTTGGACAAGGCCTTCGGGCTGCAGGTGCCGGAGCAGGTCTTCGTGGCCGCCCCCGGTGCCAGTGCCTCCGTGGCCTGGGAGCTGCAGGTGCCCGAGGGTGTGCAGGCCGTCGGGGTGCGCATCACCGCCCGGGGTGGTGGTGGACCCGTGGGTGGCGCCAGCTACGGGGATGGCGAGGAGCATGTGCTGCCCGTCCTTACCGATCGCGTGCTGGTCACCGAGAGCCTGCCCCTGCCGGTGAGCAGCCCCGGAACGCACGCCTTCACCCTGCAGAAGTTGCTGGACAGCGGGAAGAGCACCACCCTCCGTCACGAGCGGCTGCAGTTGGAGTTCACCCCGAACCCGGCATGGACGGCCGTGCAGGCGCTGCCCTACCTGATGGAGTTCCCGCATGCCTGCGCCGAACAGGTCTTCAGCAGGTACTACGCCAACCGCCTGGCAGGCCACGTGGTGGGGGAGAAGCCACGGATCCGCGAGGTCTTCGAACAATGGCGTGAGGCCGGGCCGGACGCCTTCCTCAGTGCACTGGAGAAGGACCCGGAGCTGAAGGACATCGCGCTGGCCGAAACGCCCTGGCTGCTCGATGCTCGCGATGAGCGGGAGCGGAAGGAACAGATCGCGTTGCTGTTCGACCTGGACCGCATGGCAGGCGAGGAGGCGAAGGCGCTGCAGCAGCTGCGCGACATGCAGGGGAGCGAAGGTGCCTGGAGCTGGTTCGGCGGCATGCGGCCTTCCCCGTACATCACGAGGCACATCGTCGCGGGCTTCGGTCATTTGGAAGCCCTTGGCGCTGCGGACCTCCGCCCGGATGGCCAGGTGCAAGGCATGCTCCAGCGCGCCGTGGGGTGGTTGGACGACCACCTGCGCGAACGGCACCGCGAGCTCAAGGACCGCCTGAGCGCCAAGGAACTTTCGGCCTACCGGCCCGGTCCGGACGAACTGCACCACCTCTACGCCCGGAGCTTCTTCCGGCGCTGGCCGGTGGCCGGAGCGAATGCCGCTGTCTACCGGTTCTATCAGGAACGGGCCGCTGCGGAATGGCTCTCCTACGGTCTGCAGGAGCAACTGTTGTTGGCCCTGGCCCTGCACCGGTCGGGGGATGTGTCCACCGCACGGGACATCCTGAACTCCCTGCGGCAGCGAGCCACGATCGATGATGAGCTGGGCATGACCTGGAAGAGCTTCCACGCCGGCATGGACTGGTGGGCCTTCCCTGCCGAGACCCATGCGCTGGCCATCGAGGCCTTCCACGAAGTGGCCGGGGATGACGAGGCCGTGAAGCAACTGCGCATCCACCTGCTGAAGCTGAAACGGACCACCGACTGGAAGACCACCAAGGCCACGGCCGAGGCGGTGCACGCCCTGTTGCTCGGCGGCCCGGACCTGCTGGGCGAAGGACCCGCTCCGGTGATCACGGTGGGCAGTGAGCGTGTGGATCCTTCCGCCCAGGAGCCCGGCACCGGGGCCTTCAGCGCCACCTGGGGGCCGGAGGAGGTGCGGCCGGACATGGGCCGGGTGACGGTGACCACCACGGACGACCGCGTGGCCTGGGGTGCGCTGCACTGGCGCTACTTCGAGCGGATGGACGCCGTGACCCCGCATGAAAGCCCCTTCGACCTGAGCCGGCAGGTGATGCTCCGGGAGAACACCGACGAGGGCCCCGTGCTGGTGCCGCTGGACCAGGCCCGTACCCTGCGGCCGGGAGACGTGCTCACCGTGCGCATCGAGCTGCGTACGGACCGTTGGCTGGACTTCGTTCACCTGAAGGACCTCCGCGCCGCCGGTACCGAGCCCCTGGAACGGCTGAGCGGGTACCGGTACCAGGACGGGTTGGGCCATTACCAGAGCGTGCGCGATGCCGCGCTGCACATCTTCATCGACCGGATGGCGCCGGGTACCTACGTGTTCGAGCACGAGCTGCGCGTGACGCACGACGGGGACTTCAGCCAGGGGATCACGAGCGCCCAATGCCTGTACGCGCCCGAGTTCAACTCGCACAGCGAAGGCGTTCGGGTGGTGGTAGGATACTAAGATGGCGGCGACCTAAGTCCTTGCGCGGCAGGGCGAACTGCCCTATTGTTGCGGCACATTCTCGAATCCATGATGCGCTACAGCCCTGCCTTCCTGACCTTGGCCTTGCTGACCGTGACGGGTGTCCGGGCCCAGGAACAGGAATACGTTGAACTGCACAATGCCGAGGTGATCCATATGGACTTCCTCGGGCTCACCCCGGCATACAGGGATTGGGACGCTTCGCAGGAGTTCCCCGACCCGATCGTGCGGACGGAGCGAGGCCTGTTGATCCCCCATGAGGAGCTGGAGAACAAGGGGCTTCATCAGAAGCTGAACCCCAAGGCACGGCCGTATGGTGCCGATCCGGTCTGGCAGCAGGACTTCGGGCAGAAGTCTTCGCGCAACCGGGCGCTCGACCTGACCCAGGACGGCATCGGTTACACCAGCGTGAACCCGGCAGACCCCTGCCTGGACGTGGGACCCAACCACGTGGTGCAAATGATCAATGGCGGTTCCGGCTCCTATTTCCAGGTGTTCGACAAGAACGGGTCCTCGCTGGGCGCGGCGGTCTATCTGGACAACTTCGTCGGCTCCGTGGGCGGCGCCGGTGATCCGATCGTGCTGTACGATGCCATTGCCGACCGCTGGCTCATGAGCGAGTTCGCTGCCAGCGGCAACCGCCTGTTGGTGGCGATCAGCCAGACACCCGACCCGACCGGCTCCTGGTACGCGTACAGTTTCACCACACCCAACTTTCCGGACTATCCGAAGTACAGTGTGTGGAACAGCATGTACATGGTGACAAGCAACGAAGGGACCGGTTGTCCGATCTATGCGCTGGACCGCACCAAGATGCTGGCTGGCGACCCCTCGGCCACCACGCAGCGCTTCACCACCCCCGACTACCCGACCATCGGGTTCCAGGCCACCACCCCGATCACCTTCGACGGTGGTTCCGCACCGCCCGCCGGGGCTCCGGCGATGCTCATGCGCATGGCCGATGATGCCTGGTCCGCGTCGATCCCCAACGACCGGCTGGAGCTCTGGACCTTGACCGTGGACTTCACCACGCCGGGGAACTCCGTGCTCAGTGGCCCGACCACCTATGCCACACAACCATTCGATACCGAACTGTGCGGCTACACATCGTTCTCGTGCATCGATCAACCGGGCACGAGCGTGAACCTGGACCCCCTGCGCGAGGTGATCATGAACCGGGCGCACTACCGGAACCTGGGCACACATGAAGTGATCGTGTGCAACCACGTGACCGATGTGGATGGCACCGATCATGCGGGCATCCGCTGGTATGAGCTGCGGCGGACGGGAGGCCCGGGCCAGCCTTGGAGCATCCACCAGCAGGGCACCTATGCCCCTGACGGGGACAGCCGCTGGATGGCAGGGATCGCGATCAATGACCTGGGGGACATCGCTCTGGCCTACAGCGTGAGCAGCGGCAGCACCGCGCCCTCCCTGCGGTACACGGGACGGAACGCCAGTGATCCGCTGGGCCAGATGACCGTCACCGAGACCTCCATCGCCGCGGGAACCAGCGGGAACGCCAGCAACCGGTGGGGCGATTACTTCTCGCTGGACACCGACCCCAGCACGGGAAGTTTCTGGGGGACGGGTTGCTACAACACCACGTCGTCCTGGCGCACCCGGATCTTCGAGTTCAGCCTGCCGGTCACGTCACCGGACTATACCCTGGCGGTGACCAGCAACACGGCCACCGCCTGCCAGCCGACCGCCGCCAGCTATACCATCCAGGTGGGCTCCCTGCTCGGCTACAGCGCACCGGTCACCTTGTCCGTGACCGGACTTCCCGCAGGACTCACGGCAGCGTTCTCCTCGAACCCGGTGACCCCTGGAGGAAGCAGTACGCTGACCATCGGCAACACGGGCTCCGTGGCCATGGGCAGCTACGGGTTCACCCTCCAGGCCAGCAGTACCAGCGGCCCCAAGAGCCTTCCCTTGACCCTGGAGGTGACCGCTACGCCGGGAGCCACGACCCTGCTCGCCCCGGCCAACGGCGCCACGGGGGTCAGCGGGGCCCTGAGCTGGAACGCGGCGGCGAACGCCGATAGTTATTCCGTGACCATCGCCACGGATGCCGGCCTGTTGAACGTGGTGGAGTCCGCCACGGGCGTCATCGGCACCAGCTACACCCCTACCACGGCCACCGCGCCGTTGACCACCTACTTCTGGCGGGTCCAGGCCGGGAACGCCTGCGGGAACGGGGCAGCCTCACCGACCTGGTCGTTCACCACGGGCGACTGCGTGCCGCTGGTGATCAAGATCGTGCTGGACCGGTATGGGAGCGAGACCACGTGGACCCTGGAGGATGACAACAACGCGGTGGTCGCTTCCGGTGGCCCCTACACGGACGAAGCGACCAACGGCGAATACCCTCAGCCTGATGTGAACGTATGCGTTCCCGAGGGCTGTTATTCCCTGATCGTGAACGACTCGTTCGGCGACGGGAATTGCTGTGCCTACGGAAATGGCGTGATCAGCGTGGAGGTGGCCGGGACCGAGGTGGCCGCCGTGTCGGGCGACATCAACATCAACAACCCGGTATCCGCCGCGTTCTGCGTGCCGCGCTGCACGTCCACCTATCCGTTCTCCGATGACCTGGAGAACGGCACCCAGAACTGGACACAGGATGCCACGGACGACTTCGACTGGACCCTGAACAGTGGCGGCACGCCGTCGGGCAGCACTGGTCCGGCAGGGGACCATACCACCGGCACCGGTTCCTATCTCTACACCGAGGCGAGCAACCCGAACTTCCCCTCCAGGACCGCGGCATTCTCCCGCTGCTTTGACCTTTCGGCAGCCAATGGAGCGACCCTGGGGTTCTGGTACCACATGTTCGGGGCGTTCATGGGAACGCTGCATGTGGATGTCTTTGATGGGTCCACGTGGAACAACTCGGTCTGGTCCCGTTCCGGCGATCAGGGCGATGTCTGGCAGCAGGCCACCGTGGACCTGACGCCTTACCTGGCCGCCGACCTGGAGGTCCGCTTCCGGGGAGTGACCGGAAGTGATCCGACCAACGGCTGGCAGGGAGACATGGCCGTGGACGACATCAACATCACCGTCTCCTCCGGCATACGAGCCTCGGTCCAGGTCTTCCTGGAAGGCCCGTACAATGCAGGTGCCGGCTCGATGAACGATGACCTGCGGACCGCCGGGCTGGTTCCCACCGTGGAACCATACTCGGGGATCGGTTATACGCACGTTGGTGGAGGCGGGGAGACCACCACCCCGGGCGTGTTGGCGGTGACCGGGAACAATGCGGTGGTGGACTGGGTGGTGCTGGAGCTCCGTGCGACGGGCGACCCCTCCACCGTGGTGGCCTCACGCAGTGCCTTGCTCCAGCGCGATGGCGATGTGGTCGATACCGACGGGACCTCGGCCGTTCTTTTCCAGGTGCCGGCAGGCAGTTACCACGTGGCGGTCAGGCACCGGAACCACCTTGGATGCATGACCGCAGGCGCCGTCGCCCTGTCCGCGTCGTCGACCACCATCGACCTGCGTTCCGCGGCAACGAGCACCTTCGGCACCCAGGCCAGAAAGACCGTGGGAAGTGTGCAGGCACTTTGGGCGGGTGATGTGAGGTTCAACGCCGACATCAAGTACACGGGCTCGGACAACGACCGGGATCCGATCCTGCAACGGATCGGTGGTGTGGTGCCGACCAATGTGGTCAGCGGCTACCACCCCGAGGACGTGGACCTGGACGGGAACGTGAAGTACACGGGCTCGGACAACGACCGGGATCCGATCCTGCAGAACATCGGTGGCGTGGTGCCCACGGCCACGCGTCAGGAGCAGTTGCCCTGAACGCACCTACCTTCGGGTCCATGAGCGCATGGAGCCGATCTGTCTGGGCATTGCCGATCCTGATCGCCTGTGGTGGCGGGACCGATGATGGTCCGAGCGCGTCAGAGCCAGCCTCCCCGGCAGCTGAACGGGTGGTGGACCTTTCGCCTTGGGATGTGCCGTTGGAGGTGAACGCCCCCGGCACCCTGGCGGACAGCCTTCAGGTGGAATGGAACGAGGAGTTCGGTCAATTGGAGGTGCGCGGCGGCGAGCACTTCTCGCTGGTCGTGGTGGAAGCCCCGGGCGACATCGCCCGGTTGAAGGCCGACCTGGAACGGGACCTGCTCCGGACCCATGAGGTGCTGGCCGAGGAGCCGGGGTTGCTCATTTATCGAAGCGCCTTTCCGGATGACCCCGATCTCGTGTTCGTGCATGGCTACCGGGAGCTCCGGGTGGGGGACCGCTCGTTCGTCGTGGAGACCCACCCGCAGGGGCACTTCAATGAGGCGGAGGTGGAGGTCATGGTCCGGTCGGTCGTCCCCAGGGAAGGAGCATGAGGGCGATCCTGGCCGGCACGTTGTTCGTCATTTCCCTGGTGGCTGGTGCACAGGACGGTGCCTGGCGGGACAGCCTGGAGTCGTATTGGGCGAAGCTGGACCGGGAGTTCGCCGATCCGGAGCATTCCCCGCTGGACTCTGCCGACCGGGAGGCCTTCGATCACCTGCACCGCTTTCCTGCCGACCCCGCATTCCGGGTCCTGGCCCGGTTCAAGCCGGCCCGCAAGGTCCGTTCGTTCGGGATGCGCACCAGCACCGATCGGGTGCCCGAGTACCGGAAGGTGGGGGTGTTGCATTTCATGCTTGACGGGAGGAAGGAGGAGCTGCACGTCTACCAGAACGTGAAGCTCTCCGAACAGGAGCCCTACCGGAACCATTTCTTCGTGCCGTTCACGGACCTGACCAATGGGGAGGAGACCTACGGGGGCGGGCGCTACCTGGACCTGTGGGGCCCCCTGGGCGAGCAGGTGGAACTGGACCTGAACAGGGCCTACAACCCGTATTGCGCATACAGCCACCGCTATTCCTGTCCGATACCTCCTGCGGAGAACCACCTGCCCCTGAGGGTGACCGCCGGAGTGCTCAAGTTCCACGACTGACAAGGGGTCCGAGGCCCCCTGCTGGATATTGCGGGCCGGATCCCGTATCATTGCGGACTGTTCAGACCCGTTCCGGACATGCGCAACGCCATCCTCATCCTCGCCTCCTTCCTGGCCCTGCCGTCCTTGGCCGGGGTACTGGTGCTTGAAGGGCATTACCAGGGCAAGAACCTGTTCGTGCAGAATCCCTTCTCGGAGGCCGGTGTCGGCTTCTGTGTGTACGAGGTGACGGTGAACGATCAGGTGGCCACCGATGAGTTGAACTCCAGCGCGTTCGAGATCGACCTGGGCAACTACGGACTTGCTCCTGGTGATGCGTTGACGGTGAAGATCAAGCACAAGGACGGCTGTACCCCACTGATCCTGAACCCCGAGGTGCTGAAGCCGAAGAGCACGTTCGACATCGTGTTCCAGGAAGTGGACAAGGACGGCGTGTACCGCTGGACAACGACCAATGAGACCGGTGAGCTTCCCTTCATCATCGAACAGAAGCGCTGGAACAAATGGATCAAGGTGGGGGAGGTCATGGGCGTGGGCACCCCCGGGGAGCACGGCTATGAGTTCAAGGTGACCCCGCACTATGGTGAGAACACCTTCAGGCTGAAGCAGGTGGACCTGACCAAGAAGCCGCGGTTCGGGCCGGCCGTGAAGTACACCGACCCCACGATCGCCCAGGTGACCTGGTCCCCCGACAAGCCCAAGGACGAGATCACCTTCAGCGCACCCACGCTCTATGAGATCTACGACCTGTACGGCAACATCGTGAAGCGCGGCTACGGGACGTCCGTGGACGTGAGCACGTTGAAGAAGGACAAGTACTACCTGAACTACGACAACAAGCTGGGAGAGACCTTCATCAAGCGGTGAAGCGTTCCCCGTCCGTCATCCGACGCCCCATCATCGCACCGCGGGATGGGGCGTCCGCTTTCCCGACCCCATGGAGCACTTGAAGCACATCGAGCACATCGGCATCGCCGTGAAGGACCTGCAGGCGGCCGAGGACATCTACACCCGGCTCCTGGGCGTGGCGCCATACAAGCGCGAGGAAGTGGCCAGCGAGGGCGTGGTCACCAGCTTCTTCCGCAGCGGACCCAACAAGATCGAACTGCTGGAGAGCAGCGACCCGGAAGGTCCGATCGCCCGGGCCATTGCCAAGCGTGGAGAGGGCATCCATCACATCGCCTTCGCGGTGGACGATATCCGGGCAGAGATGGACCGCCTGAGGACGGAGGGCTTCACCCTGCTGAACGAGGAGCCCAAGCGCGGCGCCGACAACAAGCTCGTGTGCTTCGTACACCCCAAGAGCGCCAACGGCGTGCTCGTGGAGCTCTGCCAGGAGATCGATCGATCAGCGTAGGAGCACCCGGACGACCCCGGTCCCTCCGGCCGTGTGCCAGCGTATCAGGACCAGGCCCCGCCGATCGCTCGGGGGGATGACAAGGATCGCGTCATCCGGGCCCACCGTCCAGCTCACAGGCACTTGGCGGCCGTGCAGATCGGTCGCGTCCAGTCGGGCCAGCTGGGAGGCGGCAAAAGGGAAGCGCATGTGGAACGGGCCGTCGGCAGGATTCGGCAGGACGCTCACCGACGTGACCGTGCGATGCCGTTCTTCCGAACCCACGTTCAAACACGGATCCAGGGTGTCGGGCACGACGACCACCGTGTAGCCGAACGACTGTCTTCCTTCCAGGAGGCAGTGATCATCGCGGGCGTCGATGCGGAAATGGAGGCGGCCGAGGGTCCCGGGCGGCGCCGTCCAACAGATCGAGGCCGTGGCGGTATCACCCGGTGTGCTCGTGAACGTGGCCCCCGGCAGGATCGTCGCTGCATCGGATCCGAGCGTGATCACGTCGGCGCTGTCCGGGTCGAAGAACTCCGCCTGGAAACAGAACGACTGCCCCGGCTCCAGGCTCAGTTCGTGGGGTCCGGTCACCTGTGCCTGGCCGGACATGAGCTGGATCGTGCCGGATGCAAGAGCGGGTGCAAAGGCCTCCTCCTGAATGGCGACCAGCAGGAACATGCGCTGGACCGTACCCAGGACATTGCCGAGGCCGTCCGACAACGTTCCGTTCACGTTGATGACATACCCCCCGGCAAGCCCGGAGGCCGGTGCTGATAGTTGCGCGAGGGCACTGTCCAGCAGGAGTCCGGCATAGGGCTCCGCGCCGGTGAAGGGAGGTGCGTAGGTGTAAGGCGTCCCGGTCGTGTCGAGCAAGGGTCCGAGCGACGAGGTGAAGAAGCCGGGGCCATCGCTCCAAGGCAACAGGGCATGTTCGAACGCCCCCAGGCTCCCCGTGTAGGGAAGGTCCTCCTGCTCATACCTGGGCGTGTCGCGACACGGCATCAACAGGTTGTTGAGGGTGGTGGTCACCGTCATGTGCTGCGCGGAGAGGTTGCTGTTCACGGGATCCAGGCAGCAGCGTTGGAACGAGACCGCCCAGCTGTCGCAGGGGGGGAGGTCGATGGTGGCCTGGTGCACGAACCGGCGGTAGCCCGGCAGGAAGCCGCCGTTGCAACTGCTGTTGGAGAGGGCCGTGGGGCAGAGCATGGAGACCTCCTCGTTCCCCACGGCGGTCACCGTCAGAACACCGGAGCCGCAGGGGCTATCATACTCCACCTGCATGGTCTGGGGAACAGTGGCGCCATCGCAGTTCCACCAGGAGACCAGGTCCACCTCGTAGGTATCGTTCTGCAGGTGGCGCAGGTCGATCTCCGCACCGGCAAGGCTTCCATGCAGCAAGGAAGGAGTGGCCAGGAGCAGGAACGGCAGAAGGACCTTGGGACCCATGTTCGTCGGACGTCCGGCGCGTGATCGGCGTTGCCCGGTCAGACCGATCCCAGGCGTCGCAACAGCCCGATCACATCCTCACGGTCCAACTCCAGGTGCTCGGCGCGCAACCCGGCCTTTCGGGCACCCTCCACATGCTGGATGCTGTCGTCGATGAAGAGCGTGGCTGCCGGATCGGCGCCATGCCGCTCCAGAACATGAACGAAGGCCTCCTTGTCCGGCTTCCGAAGGCCCAGCTCACAGCTGTAGTAGGCGCCATGGAAGAGCCCCTTGAAGTCGGCGATGTGGTTCTCCCGCCGGACGATCTCGGTGAAGGCCGGCACGTGGATGGCGTTCGTGTTGCTGAGCAGCAGCACCTGGTAGCGTTCCTTCAAGTCTTCCACCAGGTCCAGCCGTTCCTGTGGAATGCTGCCCAGCATGGCGTTCCAACAGGCGTCTATCTCGCGATCGGTGAGGTCGGGCCGGAACAGGTCACGGACCGCGTCCCGGAAACCCGCTGCGTCCAGGTCGCCGGTCTCGAAGCGGTCGAACAGGTCGGTCTGCTTCGCCTTGCTGTACAGCCGGTCGAAGTCCTCGAACCCGAGCGCCCGAAAGGCCCGGGCGGTGCGGTCGTAGTCCACGTCGATGAGCACGCCGCCCAGGTCCAGCAGGATGGTGTCGATGCCGTTCATGTCGGGGCGCGAAGCTATCCCATCCCCGGCTGGTCTAATTTCGCCGGAACAGACCGGGCCCATAGCTCAGCGGTCAGAGCAGGGGACTCATAATCCCTTGGTCGCAGGTTCAAATCCTGCTGGGCCCACCGCGATCAGGCATTCAGGGCTTCACCGCGTACACCCGCAACCGCGGCTCGCGGAGCTTGAACGTAGCGCCTGGTCGGTTCCACCAGTATCCCTTCACCCGCTGTCCCGGCCCCAGGGGGTCCAGGCGCATGCGGTAGGTGATCGGCTCCCATACCCCGGCCTTGGCCGGCAGCGGGTCCATGCGGAAGGTCTCGTAATGGAACAGGGTGTCCGGTGCTTCCACGGTGAGCACGCCCAGCACATCGCGGGTCCCGTCCGCATCGCCCACGTAGCGTTCGAACTTCACCTCCACGAACAGGGCGCGTCCTTCCGGCAAGCTCCCGGGAGGCAGTTCGAAGCCCGCGCCGAACTCCTGCATCATGACGCATTCCTGCCCGCGTGGGTCGCCGCACTGCCAATGGGCATCGTTCCATCCCAAGGTGTCCGTCAGGACCAGCTCCAGGCCATGGGGGTGGAAGGGCGGGCATTGCATGTTGCCCCCCAGGCTGTTGCGGAATTCCGGCGCCGTCCGGCCGAACACGTGCATGTACTTGGCCCGGTCCATGTGCACCGGGTGGATGATGTTCTTTTCGTACTGCCAGAACTGGAAGGCGTGCAGTGTTCCCAAGGCGACCAGGAGGACGAGGGCCGACCTGCGCCAGGCGGGTGATGCCTGCTGCAACACCAAGCCCAGGGGCAGGACGAACACGGCGTAGTGCTCCACGAAGGCCCGGTGTCCGAAGCCGCCGCCGTAGTACCAGATCCACCAGGCGGAGATCACGTAGGTGACCACCGCCCAGTAGCCGAGCGCCCCGATGCCGCGCCAGGGATCGCGGCGGACGAGCGACACGGCGGCCAGCAGGGCAACGAACATCACGGGCGTCCACACGAACAGCCCCTTCCACCAGCTGAACAGCACGTGGAACACCTCGGGCCGGCCCCAGTGGAACCCTTCGCCCCGGTAGCTCCATTCCCACCAATTGCCGGTCTGCAGTTTCCACAGGAGCGGTTGAAGGCCCACCATGATCAAGGCCCCGAGCACAGCTGCGCAACCGGCAAGAGGACGCTGGGTGATCAGGCCGAGCGCACGTGCCACGGTGCCACTTCCCCAGAGGACCGGCAGGGCCAGCAGGACCAGGCCGTTCGTGGGCCGCACCAGGACGATGAGCCCGAGCACGGCGCCAGTGGCCACGATGCGCCAGGTGGGCGATCGTTCATCCAGGCCCCAGGCCAGCCGCAGGAACAGGGCGAACAGCAGAAAACTGTGCACGTGCGTCCAACCCGGCTGCATCACCGCGTACTGCAGCAGTTGGGTGCCGAAAGCGAGCACCAGCAGGAGGAAGGCTGTCAGCCCGTCGGACACCCGCATCCGGACCAGGAGGCCGCCAAGCAGCCAGAGACCCAGCAGGCCGTGCACCACACCACCAAGGGATAGCGCCTTCTGGTAGGGGGCGGAGAGCCCGTCCCGGGGAGCATCGGTCAGCAGGGCCCACCCATGACCCACGGTGAACCAGGGGAGCATGAGCACGGAGGTGCCGGCGAAGTACTTGTTCAGGGATCCCGTCGGGGTCCGGTGCAGGTAGTCCGGGTCGGGCGTCTCCTGGCCGAGGTCGTGGGTGATCAGCAGGGCCTTGAGGTATCCCTGATAGCCCTTCACATCGCTGCGCACCACCCAGCGCCAGCCCTCGCCATCGGTGCCCTGCCAGCGCCAGTGGACCATGAGCACTCCCCAGACCACGGCGATCAGGAGCAGGGCCAGGTTGCTCAGGCGGGGGGTGCGCATCGGGCCAAGATAGGCGGCGTGCAGGCGGCGGAAAGGGGGTCTATCTTGCACCGCCATGAAGCGGGTCATCGTCACCGGAGGCGCGGGTTTCATCGGGTCGCACACCGCCGTTGAGCTGGCGGAGGCGGGCTATGACCCGGTGATCGTGGACGACCTGCGCAACTCCGAGGAACGGGCACTTCAAGGCATCGCAGGGATCATTGGCAAGGACCCCGAGGTGCACCGGGTGGACTGCACGGACGAGGAGGCGTTCGCACGGGTGTTCGAGCAGGGTGCCGTGCATGGCGTCATCCACTTCGCGGCCTACAAGGCGGTGGGCGAGAGCGTGGCCGAACCGCTCAAGTACTACCACAACAACATCGGGTCCCTGGTGGTGCTTCTGCGGCTCATGGAGCGGTACGGGGTGAAGCGGCTCGTCTTCTCCTCCAGCTGTACGGTGTACGGCGACCCCGACCGGCTCCCGGTCACGGAGTCCGCCCCGGACCGCAATGCGATGTCGCCTTACGGCTTCACCAAGGTCGTCTGTGAACGGTTGCTGCGCGATCAGAGCGCCGCGGATCCGGACCTGCGGGCCTCCTTGCTCCGCTACTTCAACCCGATCGGTGCGCATCCCTCCGCGCGGATCGGTGAGCTGCCCCTGGGGGTCCCGAACAACCTGGTGCCCTTCGTCACGCAGACCGCGGCCGGACTGCGGAAGGAGCTCACGGTGTTCGGCGATGACTACGATACCCCGGATGGAAGCTGTGTCCGCGATTACATCCACGTGGTGGACCTTGCGCGGGCCCATGTGCTGGCGCTTGGCCGGCTCGACGGGAAGGACGTGCCCGGCTGCGAGGTATTCAACCTGGGCACCGGAACGGGCAACAGCGTGTTGGAGGTGGTCCGGACGTTCGAGGAGGTGAGCGGTCTGCCACTTCCGCATCGCATCGGTCCCAGGCGCCCCGGGGATGTGCCTGCGGTCTATGCCGACCCGACCAGAGCGCGCGACGTGCTCGGGTTCGAATGCCGCTACGGCCTCAGGGAAGCATTGGCGGATGCCTGGCGCTGGCAGCAGGCCCTGGCGGGCGACTAGCCGGGTACGGCCATCACGCACACGAAGGTGCAGGTGAAGCCGAGCACCGTCCCCGCATAGACCTGCGCCGGAGAATGGGCCCCGGCGATCAGTCTGGAGGTGCCCAACGCGCCCGCCAACAGGATGAACGCGGCCATTTCCAGCGGCGCGAAGGTGTGGTGCAGCACGAGCAGCGCGCTCAGCGCGCCGAGCAGGCCGCCCATGCCCACCATGTGCGCACTGATCTTCCAGCGGAGGGTGATCACCGCCGTGATGGCCAGGGCCAGCACGGCGCCCAGGAGCATCGCGTAGGTGGCCGGATGGTGCAGCGTGCGGCGCAGCAGGTAGTACGTGAGGCCGTAGTAGAACAGCGTCATCACGAAGGGCATGATCCGCTCCTGACGCGTGGGCATGGACAGTTGCTGGATGACCCCGGCACGCAGCAGCAGCACGGTGCTCAGCAGGGGGAACAGCACGGTCATCAGGAACACCATGGCGAAGGTGATCAGCCGCACCTCCTCCGGCAGGAAGAAGCTGAGGTTGGGGTCCAGCCGGAAGGCCAGCACCAGCGTGTACAACGGCATGAACAGCGGGTGCAGGACGATGCTGAGCAGGTGGGCCACGGTACGCATCAGCGCGAAAGGTAACGGGCCTGGTCCGGCGCGACGGGGGAACGGCTAGAGCTCCTTCCGCAAGCGGGCCACGGGAATGCCCAGTTGCTCGCGGTACTTGGCCACGGTGCGCCGGGCGATGTTGTAGCCCTTTTCCTGCAGCAGCGTGGTGAGCTTCTCGTCGGTCAGGGGCTTCCGTTTCTCCTCCGCATCGATGGCGTCCTGCAGGATCTTCTTCACCTCCCGGGTGCTCACCTCCTCGCCGCTGTCGGTGCTCAGCCCCTCGCTGAAGAAGTACTTGAGCGGAAAGGTGCCGTAGTTGGTCTGCACGAACTTGCTGTTGGCCACCCGGCTGATGGTGCTGATGTCCAGCCCCACCTTCTCCGCGATGTCCTTCAGGATCATCGGCCGCATGCGGGTCTCATCACCGGTCAGGAAGAAGTCGCGCTGGTGCTCCATGATGGCCTCCATGGTCATCAGCAGGGTGTGCTGGCGCTGCCGGATCGCATCGATGAACCACTTGGCGCTGTCCAGTTTCTGCTTGATGAACTGCAGGGCCTCGCGTTGGTCCTTGTCCTTCTTGTTGCGCGCGTATTCCTGCAGCATGTCCTTGTAGGTGCGGCTCAGGCGCAGTTCCGGGGCGTTGCGTCCGTTCAGCTGCAGGTCCAGGTCGCCGTCCACGGCGTTCAACAGGAAGTCGGGCACCACGGTCTGCACCGGGCGTGCGGTCTCCTGGCTGGTGTTGCCGGGCCTGGGGTTCAGGTGTACGATCACCTCGATGGCCCCACGCAGGGCGTCCTCGTCCACTTCCAGTTTTTCCAGGATCCGGTCGTAGTGCTTCTTGGTGAAGGCCTCGAAGTGCTTCTCCACCACCTCGCGCGCGATCCGCTGGTCCAGGTCATGGGGCATGCGCTCCAGCTGCAGCAACAGGCATTCCCGCAGGTCGCGGGCGCCCACGCCGGCGGGGTCCAGCGACTGCACCTCCTTCAAGGCGCGTTCGAGCTCCTCCTTGGTGCACGAGACGTTCTGGGTGAACGCCAGGTCGTTCACGATGGCATCCAGCTCCCGGCGCAGGTAGCCGTCCTCGTCCAGGTTGCCGATCAGGTTCTCGGCCAGCATCTCGGTGCGGTCGTCGATCCGCCTCAGTTGGAGCTGGGCCTTCAGGTGATCGGTGAAGGTGCGGCCGCCGCTGAGGGGGATCTCCCGTTCCTCGTCATCGGCGCTCCGGTTGTTGGCGCTCAGCTTGTAGTCCGGCGTGTCGTCGTCGTCGAAGTAGTCGCTCAGGTCGAACTCCTCCTCGTCGCCACCCTCGCTTTCCTCCCGGTCGTCGGCCTCCGGCAGTTCGGCATCCTCCGCCGCCCGGTCCTCATCCTGCCCCTCCTCCAGCGCGGGGTTCTCCTCGATCTCCTGCTTGATGCGCTGCTCCAGTTCCGCCGTGGGCACCTGCAGCAGTTTCATCAGCTGGATCTGCTGGGGGCTCAGCTTCTGCTGCAGCTTCTGGAATAGGCCCTGTTTGAGCATGCGTGGCAAAAATACGGGTGGCCCGCGCCCCGAAGGGTGTTCGATGCGATCTTCGGGACATGTGGTCGCGCCTGTTCCTTTCGCTCGCCTTGTCCGTTCCCGTCGCGGGCATGGCCCAGCACACCGACACCCTCCGTTTCCGGTCGCAGGCGATGGATGCCGATCGCCTGGTGGTCGTTCACCTGCCGGAGTTCCACCGCTACGCCTCCGAAGAGGTGCGCATGCCGGTGATCGTCGTGTTGGACGGCCAGCACGAGTGGTTCGTGGGGCCGGTGGTGAACGACATCCGCTACCTCACCTTCACCAAGGAGCTGCCTCAGTGCATCACCGTGGAGGTGCCGCATGCCGACCGCATCAGCGAGTGCCGCATCCCGGAGGGAGAGGGACCGGAACCCGCCCTGCTGCGCATGCTGGTGGAGGAGCTGCCGGGTCTGTTGGAGCCCTACCACCCGGGCGGCTTCCAGCTGCTGATCGGCCACTCCTTCACCGCGAGCTTCGCGTTGTACGCCTTCGCCAAGTACCCGGAGCGGTTTCCGGTGGTGCTCGCCCACACGCCCGGCAATGGGTCCGATGGCCACTTGGCGCGTGTGAAGCAACACGTGCAGGAGGACCCCGATCGGGCGGTGTACCTCAGTGTGGGCGGGCCTGAACTAAAGAAGGACAAGTGGCACCACGGGTGGAACACCGAGGCGCTGCGCAAGGAAGGCCTCCCGGGCGACCTGCCGAACTTCGTGTTCCGCGAGGTGCCCCATGCAGCACACAATGCGGTGCCCATCCGGGCCACGCCGGAGTTCCTGTCCCACTGCTTCAACGCCTTCTCCCTGCGCGACAGCCTGGTGCCGGTGAACATGTACTACCAGCTTGATGAGCCTCCGCCCCCGGCCGAGGAACTGTTGAGGCAGGTGGAGGAGGACCTGGCCTGGCGCGGCACGTCGATCCCGTGGGAACTGGCGGAGATCAACGGCATGGCTTCGCGCCTCATGACGGGCGACCATCCGGAGCAGTTGCTGGCCGTGTTCCAGCGAGGGGTGGAGCTCTATCCCGGCTACTGGGAGTTCCATGCCGCCGTTGGCGAGCTGCTGCTGGAAAGCGATCCCGCCATGGGGAGGGCATCGCTTCGCCGGTCGCTGGCCCTGCTGGAGGAATACGACCGGGACCAGCCGGACTACGCGGAGATCAAGGCCGAACTGGAGGAATTGCTCGGCGAGTGACGGTCGCTCGCTCAGGCCGATGCCGCCGCCACGAGCGCCTGCACGGTGGCCTTGGCGTTGCCGATGAAGATGCGGTCCGCGATCACGGCCACCGGCCGTTTCAGGAAGGTGTACTCTTCCAGGATCAGCCGGCGGAAGTCCTGCTCGGTGAGCTGCTGCTCATGCAGGCCCATCGCACGGAATTTCATCGCCCTCCGGCTGAACAGGGCCTCGTAGCTGCCTGCCAGTTCCCGGAGGTGGTCCAGTTGCTCCGGCGTAATGGGCTCGGTCTTGATGTCCTGCAGATCGAAGCGCTCCAGGCCGGGCACCTCCTTCAGGATGCGCTGGCAGGTGCTGCAGGTGGAGAGGTGGTAGATCGTCACGGGGAGATGAAAATGGAGATATGGGTGAGGGAGGAACACAGAGGTCCAAAGAAAGTGAGGGTGGCGGCTGGAGCCGCGATCACCTTCTCCCCACCATCTCCACCTTCACCCTGCTCACCAATGATCAGAACTCCGCGCTCCCCGGCGTCCGCGGGAAGGGGATCACGTCGCGGATGTTGCCCATGCCGGTCACGAACTGCACGAAGCGCTCCAGGCCCAGGCCGAAACCGGCGTGCGGCACGGTGCCGAACTTCCGCGTGTCCAGGTACCACCAGAGCTCCTTCTCGGGAATGTCCATGGCGGCCATGCGCTCCTTCAGCTGTTCCAGCCGCTCCTCGCGCTGGCTGCCGCCGATGATCTCGCCGATGCCCGGGAAGAGCACGTCCATGGCGGCCACGGTGGGTCCTTGATCGCTGTGGCCCAGGTCGCCGGGGCCGTTCATGCGCATGTAGAAGGCCTTGATCGCCGCCGGGTAGCCGGTCACGATCACCGGTTTGTTGAAGTGCTTCTCCACGAGGTAGCGCTCGTGCTCGCTCTGCAGGTCGCGTCCCCATTCCACGGGGAACTGGAACTTCTTCTTCTTGTAGGGCTTGCTGTCCTGCAGGATCCGGATGGCCTCGGTGTAGGTGATGCGCTCGAAGGGGTTGTCGGCCACGAAGCGGAGGCGTTCGATCAGCCCCATGCTGCTGCGCTGGGCCTCGGGCTTCTGCTTCTCCTCGTCGGCGTAGCGCTTGTCCAAAAAGGCCAGGTCGTCGGCACTCTGCTCCAGCACCCGGCGGATCAGGTGCTTGCACAGCCCTTCGGCCAGGTCCATGTCGTCCTTCAGGTCTGCGAAGGCGATCTCCGGCTCGATCATCCAGAACTCGGCCAGGTGGCGGGCGGTGTTGCTGTTCTCGGCGCGGAAGGTGGGGCCGAAGGTGTACACCCGGCCCAGCGCGGTGGCGCCGAGCTCGGCCTCCAGCTGCCCGCTCACGGTCAGGTTGGTGACCCGTTCGAAGAAATCCTCCGAGGGATCGGTGCCCTTGGTGTCCTCCAGGGTGGTCACCCGGAACATCTCGCCTGCCCCCTCCGCATCGCTGGCGGTGATGATGGGGCTGTGGAAGTAGAAGAAGCCGTTGTCGTGGAAGTACTCATGGATCCCGAAGCTGACCTGGTGCCGGATGCGGAACACCGCACCGAAGGTGTTCGTGCGGAAGCGCAGGTGCGCCTGCTCGCGCAGGAACTCCAGGCTGTGCTTTTTTGGTTGGATGGGATAGGTCTCCCCATCGCTGTCGCCCAGCACGATCAGCTCCTTCACCTGCAGCTCCACGCGCTGTCCGCTGGCGGGGCTGGGCACCAGTTCCCCGGTGGCCTTCACCGCCGCGCTGGTGGTGATGCGGTCCACCAACTCGCGCGGGGTGCCCTCCGGATCCAGCACCAGCTGGAGGTTGTGGATGGTGCTGCCGTCGTTCAGCGCGATGAAGCGGTCGTTGCGGAAGGTGCGCACCCAGCCGGCCACGGTCACGGTGGCGCCGGTGAGGGCTTCGTTGGTCAGTACTTCGCGGATCGGCTTGGGCATCGCGTGTTCGAATGGACCGCAAAGGAATGAAGGCCCCGCCGATCTTGCATCAGCCACCGAGCATCCCTCGCCACTCGGCCACCTTGGCATGGCGCTCGAACGAGTACGTCCGGTCGGTGGCGTTGAGGTGCTCCAGGATCAGCAGGGCGCGTTCGCGGCAGGCGCGCGAGGCATGCGGACTTGCTGCTGGGGCTTCCGCTGGATCGCCCAGTCGCCAGAGGAGTTCCGCCAGGTGTTCGGCGTTCGTGGTGGTGAACGCGGGGTTGCCGGCGATCGCGTTCAGCATGTCCCGAGGGTCGCCCTCCACATCGGTCACGGCCTTTCCCACGGCGGTGGTGAGCTGGTCCAGGGTGCTCTGCAGGGTGGTCGCGGGATCGGGCGTGCCGAGGAGCTTGCCCATCAACCGTTGCAGGACCAGGCCGAGCTGGTCGATCTGGTGCATGAGGTGGTCTCTCCGTTCCATGGGTGTGGCCGCCACGGGCCCGGCGGTGCAGGCCGCAAAGGAACGACACACCCCATCCGGCGCATGAAGGCGAGGTGAAGGGAACGTGTCCCTGGGATGAACGGCGGAAACATTTCATGAGCGGTATTGTTTCCGATGTGCATTTCGTCCTACGTTTGCACCCCCTTCCGGCGCATCCGTGCTCCGGAGGTTGACAGGAACGCCACCATGAGCGACCGCGAACGGCAGATCATCGACCAGGCACACAAGGTCTTCATGCGCCTGGGGATCCGCAGCGTGAACATGGACGATATCGCCCAGCACCTGCGCATCAGCAAGAAGACGCTTTACCAGTTCGTGAAGGACAAGCAGGACCTGGTGCAGCGCGTGGTGAAGTACAACTGCGAACAGCACCACGCGGCCATCACGGGGATCTGTGAGCGGGGCCTGAACGCGATCGATGAGCAGTTCGAGATCGCCAAGTTCATCGCCGCCAAGCTGGGCGAGATGCACCCCAGCATCCACTTCGACCTGTTGAAGTACCACCCGGAGGCCTGGGACCTGCTCGAGCGCACCGAGAAGGCCGAGATCTACGAATGCGTGGCCCGCAACATGGAGAAGGGCATCGCCGAAGGCCTGTACCGCGACGACCTGAACATCCCGGTGGTGGCCAAGATCTACATGGCCCGCTTCGATGCCGTGTTCGACGGCGAACTGTTCCCCGAGTCCGAGTACAACTTCCAGGACATCATCTGGGAGGTCTATCGCTACCACATCCGCGGCATCGCCAGCGAGAAGGGCATCAAGTACCTGATGAAGAAGGTGAAGCGCGAACACGCCACAGCATGAGGAACACAACGCTCATCCTCCTCCTGGCCACGGGCCTTGGTCTGAACGCCCAGGGGCCCATGACCATGAGCCTGCAGCAGGCCATGGACCATGCCGCGCAGTACAGCTACAGCGTCCGCACCAACGAGCTGGAGGCCGAGAAGGCACGCCGCAAGATCAAGGAGGTGATGGCCATCGGCCTGCCCCAGATCGACGCTTCGGGCGGCATCCAGAACTACATCGACGTGCCCATCTCGGTGGTGCCCAACTTCTTCGGAGAAGGCCCCGAGTTCCTGGAGGCGCAGTTCGGTGTGCCCTGGACGCTTTCCGGGCAGGTGCAGTTGAACCAGTTGATCTTCGACGGTTCCTACCTGATCGGCCTGCAGGCCACCAAGGAACTGAAACAGCAGAGCGATCAGGAACTGGAGCTCGCCATCCGCGACGCACGGGCCGCGGCCGCCAAGGCCTACTACGGGGTGCTGGCCGCCGAGGAGGGTGCAGAGGCCCTGCGCGAGTCGGTGCCGGTGCTGGAGCGCAGCCTCACCGAAGCGCAGGCCATGCAGGAGACCGGCTTCATGGAGGAGACCGACGTGGACCGCATCCGCATCGAACTGGCCAACACCCGTGATCAGCTCATGGTCTTCGAGCGGCAGCAGGTGCTGGCCCTCAACCTGCTGCGCTTCTACCTGGGCGTACCCTCGGGCACCCCCATGGAGCTCACCGACGACCTGCAGGAGCTGATCGACGCGCCCGACGAGCGTGCCCTGGTGGGCCAGCCGATGGACATGGCCGGACACGTGGAGCACCGCATCGCGGAGTCGCAGGTGCGCCTGCAGACCCTGAACGTGCGCAACGAGAAGGCCGCCTACTGGCCCCGGCTGAACGGCTTCCTGAGCCACCAGCAGCAGGCCTTCGGGTTCAACGACGTGGTGGAGACCGACTGGTACCCCGGCACCCTCTGGGGCGTGAACCTGCAGGTGCCCATCTTCAGCAGTGGCATGCGCGCCAACAAGGTGAAGCAGGCCGACCTCACCCTGCAGCAGGTGGAGGTGAACAAGCAGCGTGTGGAGCAGCAGTTGGCGCTGGAGGAGGCGCAGGCCCGCAGCGACGTGGAGACCGCCCAGGCCCTGTACGACAACCAGCGGGACCGGCTGGAGCTGGCCCGGCGCGTGTTCGAACGCACCTCCACCAAGTTCACCGAGGGGCTCTCCTCCAGCTTCGAGCTCACCACCGAGCAGGGCAACTACCTGAGCCAGCAGCAGGCCTACATCCAGCGGCTCGCCGATCTGGTGAACGCCCGCACCGAACTGCGCAAGACCCTCGACCTGTTCTGATCCACCATCCACCAAGTCATGAGGAACCTGATCTTTTCCACCGCCCTCCTTGCGCTCGCAGCCTGCGGGGGCGCTCCGCCGATCGACGAGGCCATCGCCGAGCACCGCGCCAAGCGTGATTCGCTGAAGGCCGCACGCCAGGAGCTCAACACCGCCATCGCCGAGGTGGAGGGCTGGCTCGCCGCCAACGACCCCGAGCTGCGCCGCAACCTGCCGGTGGTCACCACCTATGCCCTTCAGCCGCGTGAGTTCGCGCACTGGACCGAGGCCCACGGCAGCGTGAAGGCCGACCGCAACGCGATGGTGTACTCCGCTTCGGGCGGTGAGGTCCGCCGCATCGTGGTGCAGCAGGGGCAGACGGTGCGAGCCGGTCAGCCGATCGTGGACATCGATGTGGACGCCCTGCGCGAGAGCGTGCGGCAGGCCGAGGCCCAGGTGGAACTGGCCCGCTCGGTCTTCGAGAAGCAGCAGCGCCTGTGGGACCAGCAGATCGGCAGCGAGGTGCAGTACCTCCAGGCCAAGGCCAACAAGGACGCGGGAGAGGCCCAGCTCGCGGCCCTGCGGGAGCAGTTGCGCAGCGCGCAGGTGCTGGCTCCCTTCGATGGGGTGGTGGACGAGATCTTCCCCAATGTGGGCGACATGGCCTCACCGATGCAACCCGTGGCCCGTGTGGTGGCCCTGGGCAAGGCCAGCGTGGAGGTGGACCTGGCCGAGGACCTGCTGAGCAAGGTGAAGGTGGGCGACCCGGTGGAGGTGATCGTCCCCGAGCTCAATGGGCAGTTCCAGGCCACGATCGATCAGGTGGGCCAGTACATCAACCCCAACAACCGCACCTTCAAGGCCACCCTGCGCCTGGACCCCTCGGAACACCTGACCCTGAGGCCCAACCAGCTGGTGAACGTGCGCATCCGCGACCTGGAGGTACAGGAGGCCCTGGTGGTCCCCAGCCGCCTGGTGATGGAGAACAGCTCCGGCGAGAGCTACGTGTTCGTGCTCGAGGAGCAGAGCCAGGCCCGGGCACGCAAGGTGTTCGTGAAGGTGCTGAGCAACCAGGGCGGTGAACTGCTGCTGGAGCGTTCCGAGCAGGGCATCAAGGGCGGTGAAACGCTCATCGACGAGGGCGCCCGCATGGTGGTGGACCAGCAGGAGGTGAAGGTCCTGGAGAAGGCCTGATCGCGGAATCAACGAGCGATCCAAAGGAAACCGATCATGTCCAACGAGAACGGAAAGAGCTACCAGGACAAACGCTTCGGGCTCAGCTCGTGGGCCGTGGACAACCGGGCCACCGTGATGGTGCTCGGCATCCTGATCGCCCTCATCGGCTGGAACGCCTACCAGAGCATGCCCCGGGAGGCATTCCCCGAGGTGGTGACCCCCGAGATCTTCGTGAGCACCGTGTACCCCGGCAACTCGCCGGAGGACATGGAGAAGCTCATCACGCGCCCGCTGGAGAAGGAGATCAAGACCATCACCGGGCTCGATGAGGTGCTCAGCACCAGCGTGCAGGGCTACAGCACCATCGACATCAAGTTCGACTTCAGCGTGGAGCCCAGCGAGGCCCTGCGCAAGGTGAAGGACGCCGTGGACAAGGCCAAGGCCGATCCCGACTTCCCCACCGACCTGCCGGCCGACCCCAACGTGTTCGAGATGAACTTCTCGGAGATGATGCCGGTGATGAACATCAACCTGAGCGGCGACTACAGCCTGGACCAGCTGAACACCTGGGCCGAGGACCTGGAGGACAAGCTCGAGGACCTGGAGGAGGTGAACAAGGTGGAGATCCGCGGCGTGCCCAAGAAGGAGCTGCGCATCAGCCTGGACCTGCCCAAGATGGAGGCCCGCGAGATCAGCTTCCAGGACGTGGCCTCCGCCGTGCAGAGCGAGAACGTGAGCGTGAGCGGTGGCGAGGTGCTGCTGGACGGCCTGCGCCGCAGCATCAGCGTGGACGGCGAGTTCAACGACCCCGAGGACGTGCGCCAGATCATCGTGAAGCAGGAGAACCTGGACATCGTGCGCCTGGGCGAGATCGCCGACGTGGCCTTCACCTACGTGGAACCCACCAGCTACGCCCGCGAGTTCGGCCAGCCCGTGGTGATGCTCGACATCATCAAGCGCAGCGGCCGCAACCTGCTCGTGGCCAGCGACAGCGTGAACGCGCTGCTGCACCGCTTCGAGCGGGACGTGTTCCCCAAGGACCTCACCGTCACCATCACCGGCGACCTCAGCGACCAGACCCGCACCCAGGTGGACGAGCTGGAGAACTCCATCATCTTCGGCGTGCTGCTGGTGGTGGGCGTGCTCATGTTCTTCCTGGGCCTGCGCAACGCCGTGTTCGTGGGCATCGCCATCCCCATGAGCATGCTGCTCAGCTTCATCCTGCTGAACGCGCTGGGCTACACCCTGAACATGATGGTGCTCTTCGCCCTGGTGCTCGCCCTGGGCATGCTCGTGGACAACGGCATCGTGGTGATCGAGAACACCCACCGCCTGATGAGCGAGGGGCAGTCGCCGATCCGCGCCGCCAAGAACGGCATCGGCGAGGTGGCCTGGCCGATCATCGCCAGCACGGCCACCACGGTGGCGGTGTTCGTGCCGCTGCTGTTGTGGCCCGGCATGATGGGCGAGTTCATGAAGTTCCTGCCCATCACGCTCATGGTGGTGCTCGCATCCTCGCTCTTCGTGGGCCTGGTGATCAACCCCATGCTCGCCTCGCGCTACATGAAGGTGGAGCAGGAGGGCCCCACACGCTTCCTCACCTTCAAGGTGGGTGGCTGGATGACCGCGCTCGGTGCCGTGTTCAGCCTGGCGGGCCATTTCGGCGACATGAAGGCGCTCTTCACGCTGGGCAACCTGGCCCTGGCCTTCGGGCTCTTCGGTTACCTGAACCACTACGTGCTCTACCCGGCCAGCGTGCGTTTCCAGGAACGCACCATGCCGCGCCTGGAGGAGCGCTACCGCGTTTTCCTGCAATGGGTGCTGGCGGGCGGTCGCCCCAAATGGATGTTCCTCGGCACCATCGGGCTGCTGTTCCTCTCCTTCATCCTCACCGGCATGTTCCCGCCGAACACGCTGTTCTTCCCGGTGAACGAACCGCTGTACGTCAACGTGTTCATCGAGAAGCCGGTGGGCACCGACATCAATGAGACCGACGCCACCACCCGTGAGGTGGAACGCCGGGTGTTCGAGGTGCTGGCCGATCCCCGGTACAACGACATGGTCACCGACACGCTGCCGGACGGGAGCGTGGTGGAACGCTCGCAGAACTTCATGGTGAGCTCGGTGATCGCCCAGGTGGGCGAGGGCACCAGCGATCCCATGGCCGGCCCCAGCTTCGATGCCACGCCGCACAAGGGCCGTGTGCAGGTGAGCTTCGTGAAGTACGCCGAACGCCGCGGCTTGCGCTCACTGCATGTGATGGAGGAGATCCGCCAGGCCGTACGTGGCGTGCCGGGCGTTTCCGTGGTGGTGGACAAGGACGCCGCGGGTCCGCCCGTGGGCAAGGCCATCAACCTGGAGATCAAGGGCGACGACGTGCTGGCCCTGATCGAGGAGGGTGAGAAGGTGCGCCGCTTCCTGGACGACCAGCACATCGCCATGGTGGAGGAGCTGAAGCTGGACGTGGAACTGGGCAAGCCCGAGATGCCCATCGAGATCGACCGCGCCAAGGCCCGCCGCTACAACGTGAGCACCTATGCCATCGGCGATGCGTTGCGCACAGCGCTCTACGGCCGTGAGGTGAGCACCTACAAGCAGGGCGAGGACGACTATCCGGTGAACATCCGCCTGAAGGACGAGTACCGCTACGATCCCGAGGCGCTCACCAGCATGCGCGTCACCTTCCGCGACCAGACCAACGGACAGATCCGGCAGGTGCCGATCAGCGCCCTGGCCACCCCGCGGTACACCAGCACCTTCAGCGCCGTGAAGCGGAAGGACCTCAAGCGCATGGTACAGGTGCAGAGCAACGTCACCGACGAGTTCAAGAAGGAGCAGGTGGTGAACAACGTGATCGCCGCCTTCGCCAACTACCCGAAGGACCCACGCTTCACCTACGCGTTCACCGGCGAACTGGAGGAGCAGGCCAAGCAGATGAGCTTCCTGAGCACCGCGCTCATGATCGCCGTGTTCCTGATCTTCATGATCATCGTGGCGCAGTTCAACAGTGCGGCCATCCCCGGGATCATCGTCAGCTCGGTGGTCTTCAGCCTGATCGGCGTCTTCCTGGGCCTGCTGATCTTCCGCATGGAGTTCGTGATCATGATGACGATGGTGGGCATCATCTCCCTGGCCGGCATCGTGGTGAACAACGCCATCGTGCTGGTGGACTTCATGATCCTGCTGCAGACGCGGCGGAAGAAGCAGCTGGGCATGAGCGATGAGGAGCGCCTGCCGATGCACGAGGTGCTGGCCACCATCGAGGAGGCCGGTGCCCGCCGTCTGCGCCCGGTGTTGCTCACGGCCATCACCACGGTGCTGGGCCTGATCCCGCTGGCCATCGGCATCAACATCAACTTCTTCACCCTCTTCAGCGAGCTGGATCCGCAGTTCGTGCTGGGCGGTGACAACACGATCTTCTGGGGCCCCATGAGCTGGACGGTGATCTTCGGACTGGTGTTCGCCACCTTCCTCACCCTGGTGATCGTGCCGGTCATGTTCCTGCTGCTCACCAAGGTCATGTACCGCTTCATCCCGGTGCGTTCCGAGGATGTGACCTCGACACGACCCGTTGCTGCGCACGACGGCATCGAGGCCTGAGGCGACAGGCCCCGCTATCTTCGGAACGGCCCTTCCCAGCGGAGGGCCGTTCCGCGTATGAAGCGCCCGCTGTTCCTGCTCGCCGGCCCGATCGCCGGGCTGCTCGTCCGCTTCCTGCTGGCGCACCACGGCCCGGATGCGGCCACCATGGCCGGGCTCGTGGCGTGGATCGCCGTCTGGTGGATCTCCGAGGCGGTGCCCATCGCGGTCACCAGCCTGCTGCCGCTGGTGTGCTTCCCGCTGTTCGGCATCGCGGGACTGGGCGACACGGCCGCCAACTACGGCAAGGAGATCATCTTCCTCTTCCTGGGTGGCTTCCTGCTGGCCCTGGGCATCGAGCGCAGCGGGTTGCACCGCCGCATCGCCCTGTGGACCGTGCTGAAGCTCGGCGGTTCACCGGCGCGCCTGGTGCTCGGCATCATGGTGGCCAGTGCGCTGCTCAGCATGTGGATCAACAGCACCGCCACCGTGCTCGTGATGCTGCCCATCGCCCTGAGCCTGGTGGATGGCCTGGACGAGGACCACGGCCGCGAACGCCTGGCCGTTCCCCTGCTGCTGGGCGTCAGCTACGGGGCCTCGATCGGCGGCATGGCCACACCGGTGGGCACACCACCCAACCTGGTGCTGCTGCAACTGTGGGAGGAGCTGTTCCCCGGCCGTCCGCGCATCGGTTTCGGACAGTGGATGAGCTTCGGGATCCCGTTCGCCATCGTGTTCCTGGGCCTTTCCTGGTGGCTGCTCGTGCGCTGGCTGGAACCGGTGAAGGGCATCCAGCTGGAGGGCCGCGATGCCGTGCGTGAGCGGTTGCGCGAGCTTGGCCGGCCCACCCGCGATGAGCGCTGGAGCGGGATCGTCTTCGCCATCACCGCGTTGTTGTGGGTCACCGGCGATGGTCTCTCGTTCGGCGGACTCGACCTGCCTGGTTGGCGGGATGTTCCGATGCTCGCACCGGTGGGTGATCCCGCGGTGGCGGTCGCGGGTGCGGTCCTGCTGTTCATCCTTCCGCAGGCGCACGGCAACGGACGGTTGCTGGAATGGGACTGGGCGGAGAAGCGGCTTCCCTGGGGTGTGCTGTTGCTGATCGGAGCGGGCATGGCACTGGCCATGGGCATCGCCCGCAGTGGATTGGACCAGGTGATCGGCGGCGCCATGCAGGCCTTCGGCAACTGGCCTGTTCCGCTGATGCTGCTTGCGCTGGTGGGTGTCGTCTGCCTGTTGAGCGAGCTCGGAAGCAACACCGCCACCGCCAGCCTGGTGCTGCCGATCCTGGCGCGCACGGCCGAGAGTTGGGGCAGCGACCCGGTGCTGTTGCTGGTGCCCGCCACCCTCGCGGCCAGCCTGGGCTTCATGCTGCCGGTGGCCAGCCCCATGCAGACGATCGTCTTCGCCACCGGGCGCATTCCCGTGCGGCGGATGGTCAGGGCCGGCCTCTGGATCGATGCGGCGGGCGCCGTGGTGTTGGTCGCCCTCTACCTGTTGCTGGGCAGGCTGGTGTTCGCCTGATCGGCGTTCACGTCGCGTTCAATGAGCGCCTGGTGGTGCTCGGCGTGGTAGCAGGTGAAATGGAACAGCTCACGCAGGGTGATCTTTCCGAGCAGCGGGTGAGGGACCAGGTAGCTGTCCATCCTGCGATCCGACCAGCGGGTTGACCTCCGGGCCAGGATCTCGACGTGTTCCGTGATCGCTGCCTGCAGGTCCTTGAGTCCGTTCTCGTCCACCTGCTTCGGCACGAACCGGGAAGGTGCCCTTCCGCCGGCCGACAGCTTTTCGCGGTAGCGGGCCACCAGCGCGTCGTAGTCCCTGCCCGGGCGGTTCGGCCTGCCGAAACGCCAGCGGAGCAGGATCGGAGGCAGCCCAAGCGCCTTGTTCGTCAATGCGAGTCCGATCCGGATGTGCTCCAGGTGCTGGGCCGGGCTCCACTTGCCGTTGGCGGGTGCGGTCCGCACCCCCTCGGGAAGCGCGGTCACGGTCGCGATCAGTGCATCGTGCGTGGCACGCAGCCGCTCGGCGATCGCCTGGCCCGTCATGGTCACATGGTCGCGATCACCTTCAATTCGATGGCGATCGGTGTGGGCAGGCAGTTGATCTCCACCGTGGTGCGGCAGGGCCGGTTGTCCTTGAAGTACTCGGCGTAGATCCGGTTGTAGGTGGCGAAGTCGTCCTTCATGTTGGTCAGGAACACCGTCACGTCCACGATCTTGTCCCAACTGCTGCCTGCATCCTCCAGGATGTAGCGGATGTTGCGGAACACGCTGTGGCACTGCGCTTCGATGTCGTAGGAGGCGATGTTCCCTTCCGCGTCCAACTCCACGCCGGGGATCTTCTTGGTACCGCGTTCCCGGGGACCCACTCCGCTCAGGAACAACAGGTCGCCCACGCGCCGGGCGTGAGGGTACAGGCCCACGGGTTCGGGTGCCTTGCTGCTTTCGATGGCCTCGCTCATGCCACGAAGATCCGCCTTCCACCGGGAACGGAAAAGGGCCCGTCCCCGGACCCTTCCCGTCACGACCGCGCACCGGATGTCCGCCACCGACCCCGCCGGCTGAGCGGTGGTCCGGCCCTCCCGGGCCTTGTCCGAAGGTGACGGACGAAGGAGCGCTCCTGCTCGGAACCACTCCACCGTTGGCATGCGCGACCGCGTGTATGGAAAGAACGTATCGCGAAGGTCCGCGGCGCTTGTTAGCAAGACGTTGGCCGCGTGTGAAAGGTTCTTCCCCGGGCCGCGGGTTATTCACCGGCCATGAACAGGCCCCTTGAACGAACTTCGCGTACGGCACGTCGTTCTTTCACCGGCGAAGAACGACCTTCAACCTTCAACCAGCAACGTTCAACGTCCCCCCACCCATGCGCTACCGCCACCTCGGAAATAGCGGCCTCCAGGTCAGTGAACTGAGCCTGGGCAGCTGGCTCACCTTCGGCAAGCAGATCGGCGACACCACCGCCGAACAGCTCATGAAGATCGCCTACGACAACGGCATCAACTTCTTCGACAACGCCGAGATCTACGCCCGCGGCGAGAGCGAGAAGGTCATGGGCAAGGTGCTGAAGAAGATGAAGTGGCCGCGCGACACCTGGACCGTGAGCAGCAAGGTGTTCTTCGGTGCCGGCGGCAAGCTGCCCACCCAGCGCGGGCTGCACCGCAAGCACGTGGTGGAGGCCTGCCACGCCGCGCTCAAGCGCCTGCAGGTGGACTACCTGGACCTGTACTTCTGCCACCGGCCGGACAAGAGCACGCCCATCGAGGAGACCGTCTGGACCATGCACCAGCTGATCATGCAGGGCAAGGTGCTCTACTGGGGCACCAGCGAGTGGAGCGCGCAGGAGATCACCGAGGCGCACATGGTCGCCCGCCAGCACCACCTGATCGGTCCCGTCATGGAGCAGCCGCAGTACAACATGTTCCACCGCGACAAGGTGGAGGTGGAGTTCGGACAGCTTTACCAGGGCGTGGGCCTGGGCACCACCATCTGGAGCCCGCTCGCCAGCGGCATTCTTACGGGGAAGCACAAGGAGAAAGCAGCCGCCCGCACCCGCCTCACCATGCAGGGGCTCGACTGGTTGCGCGAACGCGAACTGACCAAAGAGCGTCTGAAAAAGGTGGATAAGCTGATGAAGATCTCGAATGGATTGGGCCTCAGCATGCCGGTCTTCGCCCTGGCATGGTGCCTCAAGAATCCGCACGTGAGCACGGTGATCCTTGGCGCCAGCAAGACCGCCCAGCTGAAGGAGAACCTCAAGGCCGTGGAGGCCCAGGACCTGCTGACGCCCGAGGTGATGGCGAAGGTGGAGAAGGTGCTGGACAATGCGCCCAAGCGGCCGGAATGGTGAAGCCATGAGGATCTTCCTGTTCCTCCTGGTGCTGCTGGCCTACCAGGCCACCGCCCAGACCACCCACGTCATCCGCGGGCTCGACTTCTACTACGACCCGGACACGGTGGTCATGGTCACCGGCGACAGCATCAAGTTCCAGACACAGGGCATCCACGACATGGTGCAGACCGACTCGGCCGCGTGGGCCATCGATCAGGCGATCAGCAACGGCGGGTTCGTGACCAACATCGGGGAGGATACCACCTTCGTGATCGACACTGCCGGCACCTACTACTTCGTGTGCTCGCCCCACGGGTTCGTGGGCATGAAGGGCGTGCTGCTGGTGGACACGGCCCTGAGCACCGGCCTGCGCGACCGCCAGCCGAGGCCTACGGTGCAGGCCGCTCCCAGCCCCGCGCGCGATCGGGTGCGCATCACCTGCGCCCACCCACAGGCCGCCTGGGTGGAACTGCGCGGCATGCACGGCGAGCTGTTGCGCGAAGCGGAGGTCCTGGTGCAGGGTGAAGTGGAACTGGACGTGTCCGCGATCGCTGCAGGCCACCATGTGGTGCTGGTGCTGGACCGCGAGCGCAGGCCGTTGGCGGCAGGGCCGCTCATGATCATGCGGTGACAAGCGAAAGCCGCCCCGATCGGGGCGGCCTTCCATGTGCTTTGTTCGATACGACGTTCCCGCTCAGGGGTCCGGGGAGTCCTTCCTGGCCTGCTTCCCGATCGTGAGGCCGATGCCGGCGCCCAGCGCGATGCAGACCCCGATCCATGGACCGATGTCGCCGGTCAGCGCACCTATGACAGCCCCGACTGCCGCTCCGAAAGCGGCGCCCATGGCGATGGACTTCTCTCCGTTCATGACGATCGGGCCCGATCAGCGCGCGATCACCACCCGCTCCTGCAGCATGCTGCCATCGCGCAGCAGCGCACGCAGCACGTAGGTGCCTGCGGGCAGGGCCTGCACGTCCAGCGTGGCCTGTGCGGTGTTCGGGCGCTGGGTCAGGGCCAGGCGGCCGGTGGCGTCCAGCAGCTCGATGCGTTGCGGGGCCTCGTTCTCCAGCATCACCACCAGTTGCTCGTTGGCGGGGTTGGGGTACACGCGCATCGCGTCGATGGCGCTCTCCTCCAGGCCTACGCTGAACCCGTCCGGATCGATCACGATCAGGTTGTTGGTGGAGGCGTTCACGGCCCAGATGCGGCCATCAGGACCCACCTTGATGCCCATGATGCCGGGGCTGTTGGTCACGATCCGGCCCAGCTCGGTCACCGGCGCACCGCTGATGTCGTACACGATGATGTCGCCATTGGCGTGGTCGCTCACCAGCAGCCGGTCACCGATCACATCGATGCCGGCGGGCTCCACCAGTCCGGTGTTGATCACCTCCTCCCAGGTGTAGCCGTTCACCACGCTGTATTCCACATAGGGCTCGTAGGGGTTGCCACCCGGCGGCCAGGTGGGCGTGCCGCCCGGCGTGCCCGTGGTGATGTCCAGCCGCATCACGCGGTCCGCGCCGTGGTCCACCACGTAGAGCCAGTTCGTGGCCTTGTCCAGCACCAGGTGGCTCACGATGTGGTCGTTGGGGTCCTTGGTGATGCTGAAGCCCGTGTAGCGGCGGATGATCGCATCGGTGTGGTCGTCGTTGCCGGGACCGTGATCGTCCTGGAAGTCGTTGCGCGTCACATCGCCATTGAACCCGTCGGTGACCCAGTACACGTTGGCCGCCTCGTGCGCGATGCCCTGGCACTCGGGGTTCACGTGCAGCATGTCCAGGTGGCTGCCGTTGCCGCCGCTGGGGCGTGCGTACACGGCCGTATCGCAGCTCCACAGGCTGGGGCCGGTGAAGGGTGGCGGACCGTTGTGGTTGGCATCGAAGACGCCGGGGCTCGTGGCGAAGTTGTTGTTGTCGCCCATGGCGATGCCCGTGGGCAGGCTCATGAAGTGCCAGGCGTTGCCGTCCTTGCGGTATTCGAACACCAGGTCGGGCGCCGTCGCGTCATAGAACGTCACGGTGCTGCCGCCGCTGTTCTCGGTCTCCTTGTTGATCACCCACACTTCGTTGCGCGCCAGGTCCGGGTGGAAGTCCAGGTCGCGCGGCACCAGCAGGTCCTCGTCCACACCGGCCACGTTGACGATCACGGGCGTGCCGCTCAGGTAGTCGTCGATGATGTTCGGGATCGGGGCATTGATCACCATGTCCAGCATCAGCTCGTCATTGCCCGGCACCAGGTCGCTGCCGCCGTTGATGTTGGTGCACCACAGCGTCACCTCGAACGGGCCGTTGCCCGCTGGCGTCCACGGCGTGGGGTGGGTGAAGTTCCAGGTCTCCCCGGCGTTCAGGTTCATGCCGTTCAGCGTGGCGGTCACCACCGGCCCGCCCGTCACCTGGTAGTTCAGGTCGAAGCTGGTGACCGGGACGGCCCCGAAGCTCTTCACCTCCCCGGTGAAGGTCACGTCCTCGCCCTCGAAGGCATACAAGGGGCTGAAGCTCTTGGTCACCGCCATGTCGCGGTCCGGGGGCAGCTCCGCCACGAAGGTGAAGGTCTGCCCGGCGCCGGTCCCCGTGAACTGGGCCGTGCTGATGCCGTTCACGTACACCTCGAACATCAGACCGCCATCGCCCCAGTCATCCGCCCAGAAGATGTCGTAGCTGGCTCCCAGCGTCAGGCACCACGGGCCTTCGGTGTAGGTGGTGTTGTTCAGGTATCCCCCGGGCGTCTGGTTCTGCGCACCGGCTCCATTGCAGCCCACGGCATTGTTCCCGCCGCTGAAAAGGGTCCCGTTGCCGCAGGCGTTCCCACTGGGAAGCAGCTCCCAGTACACCTCGTAACCGTAGTTGTCCGTGGTGGCGGCGATGGTCACCTCCACCTCGCCGGGAGGGCATTGGCCGAAGGAGATCAGGGGTAGGGTAAGCAGGGCCGTTCCTGCCAGGAATGGAAGAGTACGCATGAAGTTCAGTATTGGTGCACGCAAGCCCTAAAGCTACGGGTCAGCTGACGATCGTCATGGGCCGATCGTTGGAAAGACTGGGGATCCCTTCGGTACCGCATGGCCGTCCACGTGGGCCCTCAGCAGGAATGGGCGCGTGGTCCGTACCTTGGAATTCCAGTGGCGGAAGATCCAGGGAATACGGAACTGATCGTGCGCAACATGGTCTGTGACCGGTGCCGGTCGGCCGTGGGGCGGGTGTTCCAGGAACTGGGCATCCCGGTCAGGCACATCGACCTGGGTGAAGTGGAGCTGAGGGAAGCCTTACCCGCCGACATGTGGCCTCGCTTGCGCCAGGCGCTTCAAATGAACGGCTTCGACCTGGTGGAGGACCAGGATGCCCGGGTGATCACCAAGGTGAAGGCCGAAGTGGTGCGGCGCGTGCATCACGAGGCTGGTGGACGGGTGGACCTGGCCACCTTGGTACGAGACACGGTGCACCGTGAATTGTCGTCCGTGAGCAAGCTGTTCTCGGAAGTGGAGGGCATGACCCTGGAGCACTACTTCCTGCTGCAGCGCCTGGAGCGGGTGAAGGAACTGATCCGCTACGGGGAAATGACCTTCTCGGAGATCGCCTTCTCTGCGGGCTTCAGCAGCGCGGCGCACTTGAGTGCACAGTTCAAGCAGCTCACGGGCATGACGCCCACGGCCTTTCGACAGCTATCCCAGGCGGGACGCACCCCGCTGGACCAGCTGGGTCCGTAGCACGATGTAAGACTTTCCCGGGATCTTGTAAGGGGTCTGGGCGCCGCCGTGTCGTGCTTTGCATCATCATCCCAATGCGAGCCATGAAGACCGAAGCCACCACCATCAAGCTCCCCATCGAAGGCATGGACAGCGAGCACTGCGCGCTGATCGTGGACAAGACCGTGGGCGACGTGCCCGAGGTGCAGGAACACCATGTGGAGCTGAACAACCGCGTCGCCGTGCTCCGCAGCGAGCGGCCGGTGGAGGCCGTGCAGCATGCCGTCCAGGCCATCCGGGACAACGGCTACGACGTGCCCACCATGAAGCGCACCATCCCGGTCACCGGCATGACCTGCGCGAGCTGCGTGGCCAGCGTGGAGAGCATGTTGCTGGCCACCCCCGGGGTGCTGAAGGCCGCGGTGAACCTGGCCACCAACACGGTGCAGGTGCAGTACGTGCCCAGCGTGATCGACGAGCGCGGCATGCGCAAGGCGGTCCAGAGCATCGGCTACGACCTGGTGATCGAGGCGGAGCAGAGCGGGACCACCGACCTGGAGGAGCTCCAGCGCGTGCGCATGCGTACCCTGAAGCAGCGCCTGATCGCGTCCATCGTGCTCAGCGTGCCGCTGGTGGTCATCGGGATGTTCCTGATGCATGAGCCCTGGGCCAACTTCACCATGTGGCTGCTGGCCACGCCGGTGGTGCTGGTCTTCGGGCGGCAGTTCTTCATCAATGCCTGGAAGCAGGCGAAGCACCGCAGCGCCAACATGGACACGCTCGTGGCGCTGAGCACGGGGGTGGCCTATCTCTTCAGCGTCTTCAACACCATGTACCCCGCGTTCTGGACCGAGCGCGGGCAGGAACCACACGTGTACTTCGAGGCGGCCGCGGTGGTCATCACCTTCATCCTGCTGGGCAAGTTCCTGGAGGAGCGTGCCAAGGCCGGCACCAGCAGCGCCATCAAGAAACTGATGGGTCTGCGCCCGAACACCGTGCAACGCGTGAAGGCCGACGGCAACACCGAGCAGGTGCCCATCGCCGAAGTGGACGTGGACGATGTGCTGCTCGTGCGGCCCGGCGAGAGCATCGCCGTGGACGGCGAGGTGATCGAGGGCGAGAGCTACGTGGACGAGAGCATGATCAGCGGCGAGCCCGTACCCGTGGCGAAGGGCCAGGGTACCTCGCTGCTCGCAGGCACCATCAACCAGAAGGGCAGCCTGAAGATGCGCGCGAAGAAGGTGGGCGGCGCCACACTGCTGGCGCAGATCGTGCAGGCGGTGCAGGAGGCGCAGGGTAGCAAGGCGCCTGTGCAACAGCTGGTGGACAAGGTCGCGGCGGTCTTCGTGCCCATCGTGATCGGCATCGCCATCCTGAGCGCCATTGTCTGGTGGGTGCTGGGCGGTGAACATGCCTTTACGCAGGGCCTGCTCGCGCTGGTCACCGTGCTGGTGATCGCCTGCCCCTGTGCGCTGGGCCTGGCCACGCCCACGGCGATCATGGCCGGGGTGGGCAAGGGCGCCGAGAACGGCATCCTGATCAAGGACGCGGAAAGCCTGGAGCGGGCACGCAAGATCACCGCCATCGTGCTGGACAAGACCGGCACCATCACCGAGGGCAGTCCCGAGGTGGTGGACGCCGTGGGACTGGATGACCCAGAAGCGGCGTCCGCGTTGCTGGCCATCGAATCCCGTTCGGAGCATCCCCTGGCCGAGGCTGTCGTGCGTCATCTGCTAAACCTTCAACCCCCAACGGATGCCAACCTTCAACCTTCCAGCTTCGAGAGCCTGACCGGCAAGGGCGTGAAGGCCACGGTGAACGGCACCACCTGGATCGTGGGCAGCCCACGGCTGATGGAGGAGAGCGGCATCCGGATCGACAGGTCGTTCCGGGACAAGGAACGCACCTGGCAGGGGGCCGCGCACACGGTGATCTGGTTCGCCGACCAGGACCGGGTGCGCGCTGCCATCGCCATCGCCGACCGCATCAAGCCCTCGGCGAAGGAGGCCATCGCCCGGCTGAAGGACGAAGGCGTGGCGGTGTACATGCAGACCGGCGATGCGCGGCGCACGGCCCAGGCCGTGGCGCAGCAGGTGGGCATCGAGCACTTCCGCAGCGAGGTGCTGCCCAGGGACAAGGCCGTGTTCGTGGCCACCCTGCAGGAGCAGGGCCAGGTGGTGGCCATGGTGGGCGATGGCATCAACGACAGCGAGGCGCTGGCGAAGGCCGATGTGAGCATCGCCATGGGCAAGGGCAGCGACATCGCCATGGACGTGGCGCGCATGACCCTGATCAGCACCGACCTGAACACCATCCCACGGGCCATCACGCTATCGCGCAAGACGGTGCGCCTGATCCGCCAGAACCTCTTCTGGGCCTTCATCTACAACGTCATCGGCATCCCCATCGCCGCCGGTGTGCTCTATCCGTTCACCGGCTACCTGCTCAACCCCATGATCGCCGGTGCGGCCATGGCCTTCAGCAGCGTGAGCGTGGTGAGCAACAGCCTGAGGCTGAAATGGGCCCAACTTTAAGGGACCAGGACCACCAAGAGTGACACGAAGGATCCAGTCCAGGTCATGTTGAACAAGCTCATCACCTACTTCCTGAACAACCGGCTGGTGACGCTGTTGCTGCTGGCCGTGCTGGTGGGCTGGGGCATCATCACCGCGCCCTTTGGCTGGCAGGTGGACCCGCTGCCTTCCGACCCGGTGCCGGTGGATGCCATCCCCGATATCGGCGAGAACCAGCAGATCGTGTTCAGCAACTGGGCCGGCCGTTCCCCGCAGGACATCGAGGACCAGGTGACCTACCCGCTCACCACCGCGCTGCTGGGCATCCCCGGCGTGAAGTCGATCCGGAGCACTTCGATGTTCGGCTTCTCGAGCATCTATGTCCTGTTCGACGAGGACGTGGAGTTCTACTGGTCGCGTTCACGGATCCTGGAGAAGATCAACGCGCTGCCTTCAGGGTTGCTACCCGAAGGCGTTCAACCCGCGCTCGGGCCGGATGCCACGGCGCTCGGGCAGGTGTACTGGTACACCCTGGAGGGCCGCGATCCCGATGGCCGGGTCACCGGAGGCTGGGACCTGGACGAGCTTCGCAGCGTTCAGGACTTCCAGGTGAAGTACGCGCTGAACGGGGTGGAGGGGGTGAGCGAAGTGGCCTCCATCGGAGGCATGGTGCGGGAGTACCAGGTGGACGTGGACCCCGAGGCGCTGAAGGCCTTCGGCATCGGCATCCACCAGGTGATGCAGGCCGTGCGGAACAGCAACCGCGATGCCGGCGCCAAGACCATTGAGGTGAACCAGGTGGAGTACCTCGTACGCGGCCTCGGGTACATCCGCTCCGTGGAGGACCTGGAACAGGCGGTGGTGGCCGTGAACGACAACGTGCCGCTCCGCATCAGGGACGTGGCGCGGGTGACCCTTGGACCCGCCACCCGAAGGGGCCTGCTGGACAAGGGAGGGGCGGAGGTGAGCGGCGGGGTCGTGATCGCGCGCTATGGCGCGAACCCCTTGGCCACCATCCAGGCCGTCAAGGACAAGATCGCGGAGATCGCCCCGGGGCTGCCAAGCAAGGTGCTGGACGATGGCCGGGTAAGCCAGCTCACCATCGTGCCGTTCTACGACCGCACGCAGCTAATCCAGGAAACGCTCGGCACGCTGGAGGAGGCGCTTTCACTGGAGGTGCTCATCACCATCATCGTGATCCTGGTCATGGTGGCCGAGCTCCGCAGCTCCCTGGTCATCGCCTCCCTGCTGCCCCTGGCGGTGCTCCTGGTCTTCATCGCCATGCGCTATTTCCACGTGGACGCCAATATCGTGGCGCTCTCCGGCATCGTGATCGCCATCGGCACCATGGTGGACCTGGGCATCATCCTCTCGGAGAACGTGGTGCGCCACCTGCGTGAGCAGGGTGTGGTCAAGGACCTGCGTCGCACCATCCAGGAGGCCGCGATCGAGGTGGCCCCGGCCATCGTGACCGCGGTTTCCACCACCATCGTCAGCTTCATCCCGGTATTCACCCTGGAAGCTGCTGAGGGCAAGCTGTTCCGTCCGCTGGCCTTCACCAAGACCTTCGCGCTCACCGGTTCCGTGCTGGTCACCTTGTTCCTCCTGCCCACCTTCATCCACCTGGTCTTCGGCATCGATGCCCGCCGGCGGGGTATGCGTTGGATGGTGCGGGGCGTGATGCTCGTCGGAGGCGCGTTCGCGTTCTGGAACGGATCGCTATGGGCAGGGATCACGCTGCTGGCGCTCCTGGCCACCCATGTTCTGGTGGATCGCTTGAGTGGACGCGACACGCGGTGGCAGTACCTGCCGCTGGTGGTGGTGTTGCTAGCGGTGGTCTGGTTGCTGGCCGGGCTCTGGCGGCCCCTGGGGGTGGAGCGCTCACTGGTGCTGAACGTGGTGCTCGTCGGCCTCGCGATCGGAGCGATCCTGCTCTTCCTGTGGTCGTTGCAACGCTACTACCCCATGATCCTGGGCTGGTGCCTGCGGCACAAGACGTTGTTCCTTTCCATCCCTGCTGCGATCATTCTGTTCGGGCTGCTCATCTGGCAGGGATCGGACAAGTTGCTTTCGCCGATCAAGGCAGGCGCACGAGCGATCGGCTGGGACATCGCGGACACGTCGCCATGGCGGGGTCTGGCCTCGGTCTTCCCCGGAGTGGGCCGGGAGTTCATGCCCGCACTGGACGAGGGCAGCTTCCTGCTGATGCCGACCTCCATGCCGCATGCCGGTGTGGAGCAGAACCACCGCGTGGTGCAGCAGCTGGACATGCGGGTGATGGCCATCCCCGAAGTGGAGCTGGTGGTGGGCAAGTTGGGGCGTGCTGAGACCGCCCTGGACCCAGCGCCCATCAGCATGTACGAGAACATCATCAACTACCGACCCGAGTACGAGGTGGACGACAAGGGGCATCGCATCACCTTCCGCACGGACAGGCAGGGGCGCTTCATCCTAGCCGACGGCGACACCGTTTCGCAGGAGGACGCCCTCGTGGCCGGGTTCGACCGGGACCGGCTGGTGCCTGCCGAAAGGGGTCGCTATTTCCGCAACTGGCGCCCGCACATCCGGCGCACCGATGACATCTGGGCCGAGGTGGTCGCGGCCACTTCGCTTCCCGGGGTCACTTCCGCACCCAAGCTGCAGCCGATCGAGACCCGGCTGGTGATGCTGCAGACCGGCATGCGCGCACCCATGGGCATCAAGGTGTTCGGCCCGGACCTGCCCACCATTGAGCGTTTCGGCAGGGAGTTGGAGGGTGTGCTGAAGGAGGTCCCATCGGTGAAGGCCGAGGCCGTGTTCGCCGACCGGATCGTGGGCAAGCCCTACCTGCAGGTGCGGTGGGACCGCGAGGCCATCGCGCGCTACGGGCTCACCATCGAGGACCTGCAGCGCACCCTGGAGACCGCCATCGGTGGCATGGCCATCACCACCACCGTGGAGGGCCGGGAGCGCTATCCCGTGCGGGTCCGTTATCCGCGGGAGCTGCGCGACGATCCCGACCAGCTGCGGCGCGTGCTGGTGCCGACGCCCACCGGTGTGCAGGTGCCCCTCGGCGAATTGGCGGACGTGGAGTACGAGCGTGGCCCCCAGATGATCCGTAGCGAGGACACCTTCCTCGTCGGCTACGTGCTCTTTGACAAGCGCAAGGGCGAGGCGGAGGTGGACGTCGTGCTCGATGCACAACGAGCCATCCAGGACCGCATCGACGATGGTTCCCTGAAGGTCCCGGCCGGGGTGAGCTACCGGTTCTCCGGCAGCTACGAGAACTCGCTCCGGGCCGAGAAGCGCCTGATGGTGGTGGTGCCGCTGGTGCTGTTGTCCATCTTCCTGATCCTCTATTTCCAGTTCCGCGCGGTGCCCACATCGCTCATGGTCTTCGCGGGTGTGGCGGTCGCTTTCTCGGGCGGGTTCATGCTCATCTGGCTCTACGGACAGGACTGGTTCATGAACGTCGATCTCTTCGGGCGCTCCATGCGCGACCTTTTCCAGATCCACCCGGTGAACCTGAGCGTGGCGGTCTGGGTGGGCTTCATCGCTCTCTTCGGAGTGGCCACGGACGACGGCGTGCTGATGGCCACGTACCTGGACGATCAGTTCAGGAAGAGCACCCCCACGGATGTGGCCGCCGTGCGTGCGGCGGTGGTGAAGGCCGGGATGAAACGGGTACGTCCCGCCATGATGACCACGGCGACCACGCTCATCGCACTGCTGCCCGTGCTCACGTCCACGGGCCGTGGTTCGGACATCATGGTCCCCATGGCCATCCCTTCGTTCGGCGGGATGGTCGTTGCCAGCATCACCATTTTCGTTGTTCCCGTGCTCTATTGTGCCCGCATGGAACGGCGGCTGAAGGACCAGCGACCATGAGAACGCTCCTGTTCATCCTTGGGACCCTGCCTGCCCTGGTGCTGCGTGCGCAATCACTGGACGAGCATCTTGAGCGGGCCATTGAGCTCAACCCCGGTCTGCAAGCGCGTTATGCCGAGTTCGAAGCGGCGCTCGTGCGTTCGGCCCAGGTACGTGGCCTGCCCGACCCCACGCTCTCCATCGGCTATTTCATCAGTCCGGTGGAAACGCGTGTAGGCCCCCAGCGGGCACGCTTCTCCCTCACGCAGATGTTCCCCTGGTTCGGAACGCTGGGCGCACAGGCCGAAGCGACCGACCTGTTGGCCGAGGCCAGGTACCAGGCCTTCCTGGAGGCGCGGAACGAGCTCGTCTACAAGGTGCGCATGGCCTACTATCCACTGCATGAACTGGACCGGGCGGTGGAACTGGAGCGCGCCGACCTCGAGATCCTGCGCAGCCATCAGGACCTGGCCCTCGCCCGTTTCGAGAGCGGGAAGGGGCGCATGGTGGATGTGCTGCGCACGGAGCTGGCGATCAACGAGGCGGAGGTGGACATCGCATTGTTGGAGGAACGCCGGGAACCCCTGCGGGTGGCTTTCGTCCGTACCGTCGGTTATGCCGAGGATGTGCCTGTGAGCACCCGCGACAGCCTGGGCCTCGTGGACCTGTCCCTGCTCAGGCCTGCGGACAGCCTGGCCATGGATCCCCGGCTCCACGAACTGGACCTGCGCATGGATGCGGCGTTGTCCCAGGCCGAGGCGGCCCGGCGCATGGGTGCTCCGCGAATGGGCATCGGTATCGACTACGTGGTAGTGGATGAGCGCACCGACATGGACCTCCCCGACAACGGCCGCGACGTGATCATGCCCATGTTCAGCGTGAGCCTGCCGATCTACCGCAGCAAGTACCGCAGCGGGGTGGAAGAGGCGGAAGCCTTGCAACGGAGCTACGAGCTGCTGCGTGTGCAGCGAGGGAACGACCTGGCAGCGGCCTACGAGACCGCCCGCTACGAGGCCTACAAGGCCGCCCGCATGGCACAGCTCATGGATGCACAGGTCGCGGTGAACGAGCGGATCCTCGAACTGCTCCTGGCCGCCTACTCGGGCAATGGCAGCGACTTCGAGGAAGTGCTGCGCACCCAGCAGCAGTTGCTGCGCCAGCGCCTCATGCGCCTTTCGGCCCTCCGCGAACACCATGCCGCCATCGCGCGGATCGACCTGCTCACCGCCAAACGACCGTGAACTTGAACACCAACAACCCTACGACCATGAGAGCGCACTACCTGCCCACCGCTTTCATCGCCTTCGCGTTGTTCACCCTCGCCGCATGCGGCGGGGGTGAGCCACCTGCCGAGCGGACCAACACCACGCAGCAGACCGACGCACCGCATGCGACCGGGACACATGAGCACCACGACCATGCCCACTACCAGTGCCCGATGAAATGCGAAGGCGACAAGACCTACGAGGAACCAGGTACCTGCCCTGTCTGCAAGATGGACCTGGCGGAAGTGAAGGAGTAACGAACCACCTCGCATGATGCGCCTACCTGACCTCATCCTCCGTTATCGCGTACCGCTGCTCGTCATCGGCGCGCTCGCCATGGGCTTGCTGCTCGGCCGGGTCCTGTTCCGTCAGGCCGGTCAGGAGGCGCAGCATCAACTGTCCCACGAGCAGGCCACGGTGTGGACCTGCTCCATGCATCCCCAGATCCGGATGAACGAGCCCGGCAAGTGCCCCATCTGTGGCATGGACCTGATCCCCGTGGGTTCCCAGGGGAGTGCAGAGATGGATCCGATGGCGGTGCATCTGGGTGAGGAGGCGATGGCCCTGGCCAACGTGCGTACCATGCAGGTGGGGGCCGGATCGGTGGAGGGCACCTTGCGCCTCACCGGTCGTGTGCAGGCCGATGAACGACGGGTGTACGCCCAGAGCGCGCACGTGGCTGGCCGTGTCGAAGAACTGCTGGTTGATTTCACCGGCGAGCGGGTAGCCATCGGTCGTCCCATTGCCGTCCTTTACGCCCCGGAACTCGTGACCGCGGAGGAGGAGTTGCTGCAGGCCCACCGGACCCGCGAATCACAGCCCGCGTTGTACCAGGCCGCACGGGCCAAGTTGAGGAACTGGAAACTGAGCGATGCACAGATCGATGCCCTCGTGACGACCGGGGTGGCTGACGGCCGCCTGACGATCCATGCGGACGTGGGAGGAGTGGTGCTGGAGAAGCGCGCCGCCTTGGGCGACTACCTGGATCGCGGGGAGGAGATCTACCGCATTGCCGACCTGTCCAAGGTCTGGGTGCTGTTCGACGTCTACGAAAGTGACCTGGCCCATGTCCGTGTCGGGACCGATCTGGCATTCACGGTGCGCTCGCTACCCGGCCGCTCCTTCACGGGGACGGTCACCTTCGTGGATCCCATCGTGGATCCCAAGACCCGTGTGGCCAGGGCCCGCGTGGAGGTGCCCGATCCGAAGGGTACTATGCGGCCGGGCATGTTCGCCACGGGCACCGTTCAGTTGGAGCGGTCACGGGGCGACTCCGGGATCGTGGTGCCGAAGTCCGCCGTGCTGTGGACGGGCGAGCGCTCGGTGGTGTACGTGAAGGACCCGGGTGCGGAGCAGGGGTCGTTCCGGTTGCGCGAGGTCAGGCTCGGTCCCTCGCTGGGGGAGCATCAGGTGATCACCTCCGGGTTGCGGCCCGGTGAGGAGGTGGTGGTGAACGGCACCTTCACCGTGGATGCGGCAGCACAGCTCAATGGTGTGCCCAGCATGATGTCCCCGGAAGGCGGGCCGGCACCTGCGGGACACCAACATGGCGGATCTACTGGATCGGCGGCCACCGGGGGGGCGGTGCACGAAGCGCACGGGGCGAAGGAGATCAGCTTGCAGGTTTCAGGGAACTGCGAGATGTGCAAGGCGCGCATCGAGAAGGCCGCCCGTGCAGTAGCGGGCGTCCATGCCGCGACCTGGGACGTGGATCGGAAGACCCTCACGGCCCACATCGACCCTGCGGTGACCGACCGCACCGAGGTCTCCAAAGCCATTTCCGGGGCAGGCCATGATACCGAGCTCGACCAGGCTGACGACACGGTCTATGACGACCTGCCGGCCTGCTGCCTGTATCGCGGAGAATAGCGTAGGGCCCCCACAATGTGAGTTGGGTCATGTTCCAGTTGACCTGGCTCACCGCATTTTTGGGGTCCATTAGCACTGAATGATGAAGGATCAAGTCGCGCTCTTGTTATTGCTGTCCGGACTCGGACTACAGGCGCAGAACTCACTGTACATCCCGCCCGTCCTGACCGGTACGACGATCGGTCTAACTGTGGACGAAGGCACCCATGAATTCTATCCCGGCATGCCTGCACCGACCATCGGGTACAACGGTGACCTTCTCGGTCCCACCCTGTTCCTGGCCGCTGGCAGCCAGGTGCAGTTCACGGTGCAGAACGACCTGGCGGATACCACCACGGTGCACTGGCATGGCCTGCATGTGGCCCCCCAGAACGACGGTGGCCCTCATTCGGCCATCCTTCCAGGGGGCACGTGGTCGCCGTCCTTCACGATCATGGACAAGGCGGGCACCTATTGGTACCACCCCCACCCGCATGGCAAGACCATGGAGCAGGTGCTGAAGGGGGCCGCCGGCATGATCATCGTCGGGGACGCAGAGGAGGCCATGCTGCCCCTACCGCGCACCTACGGGGTCGATGACATCCCCCTGGTCCTTCAGTTCAAGGGGATCGATGCCCAGGGTCAGCTGATCATGAACGATGAGGTGGATAACGAGGTCCTCGTGAACGGATCGATCCTGCCGGATGCGGAGCTTCCTGCACAGGTCGTACGTCTGCGTCTGCTCAATGGCAGCAGCATGCGCACCTTCCGGTTGGGGACCACCGCTGGCGTTCCCATGCAGATGATCGCCTCGGACGCCGGACTACTGGACGCGCCGCTCTCCCTGAACCGACTGGACCTGAGCCCCGGTGAGCGTGCGGAAGTGCTGCTGGACCTGTCGGGCATGAACGGGACCAGCTTCCAGCTCATGAGCTATGGCAACGAACTGCCTCAGGGCGTGATGGGCGGCCCGCCGGGCATGATGCTGCCTGCCGCACCGGTGGACAACACCACCCTGACGCTCCTGAACGTGAACGTGATCGCCCCCACGCCGGACGCGGTGACCATCGTACCCTCCCAGCTCACCACCAATGTGGCGTGGGACGAGGCGGATGCGAGCCAGACCATCAACCTGAGTCTGATGAGCCTGCCGATGATGGGGAACAACTGGTTCATCAACAGCCTCAAGTACGACATGATGCGGATCGATGAGACCGTCCAGTTGGGCAGTACCGTCGTATGGAACATCTCGAACAACAGCATGATGGCCCACCCCATCCACATCCACGGCGGGCACTTCTACATCCTCGAAAAGGACGGTGCTCCACCACCGCCCCAGGAAGCCGGACGAAAGGACGTGGTGCTCGTGGAGGCCATGCGCACGGCCAAAGTGATCATGAAGTACGAGGACTTCAGCGATCCCGTGGTGCCATACATGTACCACTGCCACATCCTGAGCCACGAGGACGATGGCATGATGGGCCAGTTCCTGGTGGAGGACGGGACCAATGGAATGAGCGAACAGGAGGAGGGAGGCCTCGTCGTGTTCCCCAACCCGGTGGAGGCCGGGGAACTGACGATCGCCTCGCAAGCGGGATCGATCAGGTTCGTGCGAATCCTTGACCCTCTTGGGAAGGTCGTCCGGGAGCGGAACCCCAACGCAGCGGGTCCGGTGCAGCTTGACTTGGAAGGATTTTCTCCGGGCCCCTATCTCGTGCAGATCACAGGGGCAGATGGGGGACAGGTGGCGAGGCCCATTCTGATCCAGTAGGCCGGTTCCGTGCCTGCTGGCTCCTTGTTGGGAGCCGATACATGGATGTGTCCATTGCCTAAGGGGTGGGTGCATAGGAAATTGGCGTACGGATCCCTTGTCATCCCGACCACCTCCGAAGGGTATCTTCGCCCACCTCAAGCCAAGCCTTCCCCATGGACTACAATCGCCTTCAGGACCAGATCGACGCCAAGCTGCTCGAGGAACGCCGCGTGTTCCTCTGGGGACAAGTGGACGACCGCAGTGCCAAGCACGTGATCGAGCGCCTGATGTACCTGGACCTGGTGGACCCCAAGAAGGAGGTGCAGCTGGTGATCAACAGCCCGGGCGGGTACGTCACCGCCGGCATGGCCATCTACGACACCATGCACGGCTTGAAGAGCCCGGTGAGCACCGTGTGCGCCGGCCTGGCCGCCAGCATGGGCTCCATCCTGCTGAGCGCGGGGGCCAAGGGCCGCCGCTTCTGCCTGCCCCATGGCCGGGTGATGATCCACCAACCCAGCGGTGGCGCCGGCGGACAGGCCAGCGACATCGCCATCCAGGCTGCGGAGATCATCAAGACCCGCCAACTGGGCGCCGAGATCCTCGCCAAGAACTGCGGCAAGAAGGTGGACCAGATCCTCGAAGACTTCGACCGCGACTTCTGGATGGATGCCAAGGAAAGCGTGGACTACGGCATCGTGGACGGCATGATGGAAAAGCTCGGCTGAGCCGGGTTCTAGCTCAGATCAGTTAAGTGAGCAAGCGAGCTGCCCTTATTTTATTGAGCCTTGGGGTGGTCGGGCTTGTGGTGCTATACGTTCTGTTCAACGGGCGGCCCACTCAAGGTGAGCAATACGAACTGCAGCGATTCGATGCAGGTAGGCTCCACGGTTGGGATCCATTGGCTATTGATCAGCTTCCGAGCAGTGCGGTGGCCTTCTCGCTGATCCCTGCTCATGGAGATTCGGTAATTGTGGCCTACGACCACACTGGAATGCCACTAGCGGTTTTGGTGAAATGCGGGTCTCCTGAGGTAGGCCTTGAGCCTGCTAGCCTTGGACCCAAAGCCGACGCGATCAAGGTGAAGAGGGGCATGCATCCAGGGCTGGTCGAATTGGGACAAGGCTATCGACTAGGACACTTTCACGTTGAACCTGAACTCCTATCCAAGAGTGTCATCCGAAGCGACGGTATTCTAGATAATGCCTCAATGAACGCTGGTAAAGGCATCTCTTTCCGAGGGGAATTGGTCTCTGTCGCGCTCGCGCCTGAGCAAAGGATGTGGCTAGGGGCTCCGGAGAAGGTCCAGTTCACGGTCAAGCTTGCGAGTAGCTCAGCGAGCATTCTGGTGATCCAGTTCTCAAGAGAACATTGAGCCATACCGGGGTGCCCCGGTCCATGTCGTAGCTTGTGGGGAACAATACCACCTTCCCCATGCTCCGATGGACCATCATCTTCTTGGTGATCGCGCTGATCGCCGCCCTGTTCGGATTCACGGACCTGGCCGCGGGTGCCGCGGGCATCGCCAAGATCCTGTTCTTCGTGTTCGTGGTGCTCTTCGTGCTCAGCCTCATCTTCGGCAGGCGGAAGCTCTGAACACCTCAAACCAGACCCCATGATCGACAGAACACTTCGCCTGGTCCGAACGCTGACCCTGACCGCCCTGCTGGCAGCTCCCGCCGCCGCATGGGCCGGACCCCTTCCCAAGAAGCACGTGGAGGTGGACCAGGAGCACCTGGAACACCTGGATCCGGCCCTGCAGCAACAGGCGCTGGACCTCTGCGACCGAATGAACGCCCTGCTGAACACCGACCGCAGCGACCTGACCCGCGCCGAGCGCAAGGAGCTGCGTCACGAGTGGCGTTCCCTGAAGGCCGAGATGGACCAGGTGAACGAACAGGCCGCTGCGAACGTGGTGGTGATCAGCACCACCGGCTTGATCATCATCATCCTGCTGCTGATCATCATCCTATAGCGGTCGCCCACTTCTTTCGATCACGGCCAACGTCCGCAGGGCTTCCTGCGTCCAGGTGGTCCTGATGCCTGGTACATGAGTACGTTCACAGCCTACTCCGAGGAAGAGGCCGAAACCCTTGTTGCCGGCTTCCGGGCCGGCACGCTTACCGCTGCCGCATGGACGCATCCCGCCCACCTGGTGGTGGCCGCTTGGTACGTGCACCGCCACCCGTTGCAGGAGGCCGTGGACCTGGTCCGCACCGGCATCCATCGTTACCTGGACGGCATCGGCAAGGTGACCACCGACGAGGACGGCTACCACGAAACGGTGACGCGCTTCTGGTTGGTACTGGTCCGCGATCACCTGGCGGCCCATCCGGAGCAGGATGTGCTGGAGGCCACCAACGCACTGATCGCGAGTCCGGCAGGGCTGAGGGACCACACCTACGCCTACTACAGTCCGGAACTGCTCTGGAGCCGGGAGGCCCGCTACGGCTGGGTAAGGCCGGATAGGAAGCCCCTGACCACGCCCTGGGACTAACGTTCCTTCACCACCCGCTGCCAGCGCTCCACCGCACCGTTCGCGGTCAGGGTGCGCAGGGTGTAGAGCGCTGCGGGCAGGTCACTTCCCGGTGACCAGGTGTTCCGGCCCGGTCGCAACCGAGTGCTCGCCACCACACGGCCTTCAACCGTCAGCAACTCGGCGCGCACGGCCTCCTGCGCCTCCGCCGGCAGCACGTCCGTGAAGACCACGGCGGGCAGCATTTCGCTCAGCCCTTCCCGCTCGGCCAGCCCCAGCGTGGTGATGGCGACCTCTTGCATCACCGTGTCCATGCGCCCGCAGGCCGAGACCACCAGCGAGACCGTGTAGGTGCCGGTGCCTGAATAGGTGTGCGTGGCGGTGGGACCGATGGCCGTTCCGCCATCACCGAAGTCCCAGGTGTACGTGCTCGTGGCCGGGGCCAGGGAAGTGTCCGTCACCTCCACGGTTCCTCCGTTCACCACGTAGCTGAACCCGGCGACCGGCCTGTCCAGCTCCAGGCCCCACTCCGCGTCCGGGTCGAACACCACCGCATCCGCGCTGGCCTGCAATGCGGCCCTTTGCGCGGCCGGCAGACCGGGGTCGTAGCTCAGGCCCACCGAGCTCTCATCCCACAACGCGGCGTGGAAGGTGCAGGCCGCCAGGTAGGTGCCCGCCACGTTCGGGTGGCTGTTGTCCGCGGTGTGCAGCACCAGCGTGGTGTCCTGCAACGCATGGCGCCAGGCCTCGCCCACGGGGGCCACCTGCGCGTTCAGTTCGTTGGCTATGCCCAAGTAGGCCGCGGTCAGCGAATCCTGCATGTGGCCGAAGTCCATGAAGTCCGGGCTGCAATGCACGTTGCCGCCATCGCACTGCATGCCGCCGAAGCGCCGCCCCCACGTCAGGTAGAAGAGCACGTTCGCGCACGGATCGTACAGGTGGATGCTGTCCTGCAGCCGCCGCGCGCCGGGGTACATCGAGTTCACTTGGTAGTAGGGGATGGTGGGGAGTTGGCTCTGCTCCTGCAGCACCACGTAGTCCCAGCCGCCCTGCATGATCAGGCCCAGCGAGGTCGGGTTGGTGCTGTGCCCGTCCAGCGTGTGTCCGCCGGGGGTCACGGCCTGGTGCACCAGCACGTGCCCCGCGCTGGCCGCCAGTCCCGCCACCTGCGCCGGCAGGTTGTTGGCGGCGGTGTAGCTGTTGCCCAGGAAGAGCACCCGCAGCGTGTCCGGCTGGGCATGGGCCAGCGTGAAGGCGAGCAGGGCAGGCAGGAGCAGTGCGCGGAACATGGTCTCTGGACGGACGGGATCGCACAAAGGTGGCTTGCCGAGCGGGTATCTTGCCTTCCCGATCATGAACAAGCTCCTGCTCACCCTCCTTGCGCTGCTCACGGCCGGCGGTGCCTCGGCCCAGCATCACCAGCACGGCCATCACCACGGCAGCGACAGCACGGCCGGTTCGGCAAACGCGTACATGCACCAAAGCAGCACTGAGCAGCTCGTGCAGCGTTTCGAGGGACCCGAGCGCGACGCCTACCAGCAGCCCGAAAAGGTGCTCGACCTGCTCGGCAGCATCGAAGGGAAGACCATCATGGACATCGGCGCGGGTTCGGGCTACTTCTCCGTGAAGCTGGCCGCACGCGGCGCCCACGTGATCGCCGCCGATGTGAGCGAGGAGCTCCAGGCCTACCTGCGGGAACGCATCGCGAAGGACCGGTTGCAGGACATCGAGTTGCGGCTGATCCCCTACGACTCTCCCGCACTGAAGGACGCGGAGGTGGACCTCGTGTTCCTGGCGAACACCTACCACCACATCGAGGACCGCGCCGCCTACTTCCGCCAGGTGCGGCAGGGCACGAAGCCGGGCGGCGAGCTCGTGATCGTCGACTTCTTCAAGGCCGACCTGCCAGTGGGTCCGCCGGTGGACCACAAGGTGGCCCTGGACACCGTGATCACCGAGCTGAAGGAGGCCGGCTACACCAGCTTCCAGGTGGACGTGGATCGGCTGCCTTACCAATACATCGTACGAGCACGCTGACCCATGGCCGAGGCCGCGAACAAATACCACCTGGTCGCCATCCCGGCGGACCCTGCGAAAGCGGAAGCGCATTTCCGCAGCGGGCAGGCGGCCGAGCTGCTGGCGACCTACGAGCGCTTCTACCGGGAAGTGGGCCACCACCCGCCCTGGCTGGGCTACTTCATCGTGCAAGGGAAGGAGGTGCTGGGCACCTGCGGCTTCACCGGTGCGCCGAACGAAGGCCGGGTGGAGCTGGCCTACTGGACCTTCCCCGGCAACGAAGGCAAGGGCATCGCCACCTGGGCCTGTGGGGCCATGGTGCGCTTGGCCCGCGCGGTGGACCGCTCGCTG
>JACJZH010000006.1 GCA_020635695.1 Flavobacteriales bacterium
CCTGGGCGGGATGACGTACCGGGAGTACCGGACGGCGAAGGGAGACGGTACAGTTCGCCTGCTGTTCTGGACCACGCCGGACCAGGCCGCCTGGCTGGAGCGGGAGAGCGTGCCGGTCGTGGAGAGCTATGTGGACAGGTGACATCCGGGCGTTGCCCGGCACACCACCTTTGTGGGGCATGCTCCGCCTTTCCGTTGCCGCCCTGACCCGGATCGCCGTCGCCGATGGAACGGCCCAGGTGGCCTCCGAGCCGGGCGAACCGCTGGTGCAGGGCATCCGCCCCACCGAGGCCGTGTACCTGAGCGGCGCCGGTAGTCCCGACCTGATGCTGGAAGGCCGTGCCGAGCGGCGGCCCGACCCCGCACAGAGGCTGGATGGCTGGTACCAGCAAGTGGTGCGCACGGTGCCGGGCACGGCGCTGCTGTACCACAGCACCCGCCACCAAAGCCGGCTGGTGGAACTGGCCGAGGGGGAAACCCTGGACACCGCGCTGCTGGCCGCCCGGCTGCACTACCAGCAACTGAGCTGGGGGCCTGAGGACGGCAGCACGGAGCTCCGCATCCTGCAGCAGGCCTTCGGTCCGGGCATCAGCGAAGAGGCCGCCATCTGGACGGGCACCGGCGTGCAACCGGACGGGGTGCTGGTGCTGCGCCGCACCGAGGGCCGCCGCACCTGGCTGGCGTCCTTCCGGGTACGCTTCACCCTGCCGGCGGGTACGGTGAGCGTGGTGCCGGTGGAGACGATCGAAGTGCCCTACGCCTACGGAAGGAAGCTGACGCCTGCGTCTCCCCTGCCAAAGGACGATCCCTTTGGCCACGGAACGGCCTACCAGCGTGTGATCCCACCCGGCGTGCCCCCGGACGAGGAGGTGGACCTGGACGGCGATGGCGTGCCCGAGGTGGTGCTGGTGGGCCACACCGCATACCCCTACGGCAATGGCGATGGTGCCTACCACGTGCGCGGCATCGCCCCGGCGCCGGGTGCCGCCCTGCTGATGGCGCAGCACGGCGAAGGGATCTGGACGCCCTACCACTTCCCCACACAAGGCGGCCTGCGTCCGGAACAACTTCAGGAAGGCCTCGCCAACGGCATCCTCCGCTGGACGGAGGAGGATGGAACGGACATGGTGCTGGGCGTACTGGAGCACGATGCCAATGCTCCCGGCGGTCCGGTGGCCTGGCACTACGCAGAAGGTTTCGTGCAGGAGCCCTTCGTGGTCCGCTACACCACCTATGGCAGACCCATGTGGGCCGCGTTCCGGGTGGTGGGCATACTGCCCGGCGGAGAGCTGTACCTGGAGCTATTGACGTTCGCGGAGGAAGGTGAGGTGCTGCGGGCACCGTGAGGAAGGAGAGACTGCTCTTCTTCTCTTGTCGTTCCACCCTCCTGTCATTCCGCTCTCCTGTCATTCCGGCCTTGAGCCGGAATCGCGAAGAGCCCCACGAGGGCTGCGGTCCTTTGTCTTCCGCGATGCCGGGCCCTTCGACAGGCTCAGGACGCCCGGCATGACGATCCATTGGGACGCCCCTCTCCTCTCATTCCCACCGCGCTGTCATTCCGGCCTTGAGCCGGGATCGCGAAGATCCCCGGGGGCTATTCTCTGTCCCGGCAATGGCCGTTCCGATGCGGCATGGCCGGGAAGCGAGCGTTCGATCGTTCACGATCAAGGGTCCTGTTCGATAAGTGAAGCGACATGAACCAAAGGACCTACTTGATGAAGTCTTTCATACTCCCTGCTCTGCTACTTCCCCTTGCCGCGAACGTGAACGCACAGACCTGGTACCCTGCCAACGAGCCCTTCGGTGGGCGCGTGGCCTGCCTGCACGAAGCCACCGATGGCGCCCTGCTCTGCGGCACGCTGAAGGGATTGTACCGGAGTACCGATGACGGCCAGTCCTGGCAGAACATTTCCGGGACCTACGCGAACTGGTCCTTCGCCAGCGCCACCTCCACCCCTTCCGGCACCTACCTGGTTCAAAAGAGCGCCTTCGAAACGCTTCGATCCACCGACGCCGGTCAGAGCTGGACACCCCTGGTCACCCCCAACTGGACCTCCGCCAGCGAGTTGCTGACGAACAGCAACGGGCAGGTGTTCATCTCCACGAACACCAATGCCTGGCGTTCCGATGATGAAGGCGACACCTGGAGCGCCATCCCGACGCCCGCCCCCCAGCACACCTTGCGAAGTCTGCAGCTGAGCCCGGACGAGGAGCTCTTTGCCGGTACGACCAACAAGCGGATACTCCGCAGCGATGACAACGGAGACACATGGATCGAGCTGTTCACGGCCGCCAACGACATCCAGGTCTTCGCCTTCGTGGGCAACGATGTGGTGTATGCGCTTACAAGCTTCTCAGGCCTTTACAAGAGCACCGACAACGGCGACACGTGGACCCTGCTGCCCGCACTGCCGGGCACCAACGGAGGATACACCATGGCCACCAACGCTGCCGGGGATGTGTTCGTAGGCTCCTACGACGACCTCGTGTTCCGTAGCACCGATGGCGGAAACACCTGGACGGACGTGAGCTACGACCTGCCCAACGCGGCCACGATCGTGCTGATGGTGAACTCCAATGACGAACTGATGGCCGGTACCGAGGCGGCCGGGGTACAGGTGCTGAACGGCACCTCGTGGGATGCACGGAACCAAGGGATCACCGGCGTCCTCTTCGATCGCATGCGGTCCTTTGACGGAGTGCTTTACGCTTGCACGGACTACGGGGTGTTCAGCAGCACCGACCAGGGAGTCACCTGGCAGCAAAGCGTGATGGGCATGGTGGACACTGAGGTCCTGGCCATCACCAAGGCGGCGAACGGCGACTTGTACGCGGGTTCCGAACAACTGTACCGCAGCCAGGACGGCATCACCTGGACGGACATCTCCTCCGCCTTTCCCGGTGGCGAGGTGTTCGTGACCGACCTGCTGGCCGAGCCGGGTGGAAGACTGGTGGTAGCGACGGACGAATACGGCATTCGCTATACCGATGACCAGGGCCAGAGCTGGACCTACGCGAACACCAACCTCGACGATGTGACGATGACCTTCATCCGCAAGGCTGCGAACGGCTACTATTTCACTGCTGACGGGTACAACCTATACCGAAGCAACGACCTGACCGGTGCCTGGGAGGTGATCAACACCGGGCTCACGGATACGGACATCGAGGAATTCGCCGTTGGCAACGGCAACCTGTTCGCCATCACCTATTCGGACGGGCTTTTCGTCAGCACCGATAATGGTGATACCTGGACCCTCTCCATTGACGAGGACTTCGAGAACGTGACCGTGAACGGGAACGAGGTCTACTGCGCGAGCGCCAATGGGACCACCGGCGGCGTGTATCGTTCGCTGGACAATGGCGGCACCTGGACGAACATCGTGAACGGGCTGCCCAGCGCGGAAGCGGACGAAGTGCACTACATGACGAACGTGGGTGTGTTCGCGCGCTTGGATGATCACGGCCTCTACACGCTGGACTTCAACGTGGTCGGAGTTCCTGAGACCCTGGACCGTATGATCTTGCTCACCGGGTTCCCCAACCCCTGCCAGGACCGGTTCACTTTGCTGGACGCGGGCAGCGGTCAGATCTGGCGTATGCTGGACGAGCAAGGCCGCCTGCTCCGGACGGGCCGGACCGGCTCCCAACACCTGGTGCTGGACGTGCAGGACCTGATGCCGGGCAGCTACCTCCTGCAGGTGCAAGGGCCTGAAGGCCGGCGCATCGGCCGCTTCGTGAAGCAGTGATCGCTACACGGCCTGGCCGTGTAAGAACAGAGGGCGACGCCCCGCTTCGGCGGGGCGTTGTCGGTGAAACCCGTGCCTGATCGAACCTGACCGGGGCTCGCTTGTACAGCAGGGCATGCGAGCGACCACCCTGCTGCTGGCCTTACTTCCGTTCCTGGCCACCGCCCAGCACTGCGGATACTGCGGTGCCGGCCTCATCGCCATACACGCTCATGCGGAGGGTGACCCAGAACTGGTCGCCGGATTACGGATCACCCTGCTGGACAGCGCCGGGGTGCCAGCCATGCATCACAGCGACAACCCCTACGGGGACTTCGACCGGAACGACCTGCGCACCGCCAGTTGGGAGCAGCGCCTCCCGTGGAAAGGCCGGAGTGATCGGCGGTTCCCCTTCGCGGGTGACACCTATGTGCTGGTGGTACCGGTGGGGCTGTTACGAACCGGATGGAGCGTGCTGGTGCAGGACATGGACCAGGATGCGCCACGTTTCCGCGAACAGGTGGTGCCGCTCCGCTCCTATGACTGCCATCCGCTCTGCGGCAGGGCCGAAGACGAGGTCTACGAACCCCGATCAGGCCACCCTGAGTTCACACCGATCGATGTCATCTTGCGACCCTGATGAGACCCCTGACCATCCCCCTCCTGCTCCTTGTAGCCACGCCTCTTCTGGCCCAGCCCGGCGAGCTCTTTTTACAGGATCCCTGCCCGCTTCCTGTTCGGCACCTGTCTCCCCTGGACAGCACACGCGCCGACCTCTGGCTGCACGGGATCGTGGAAGGCACCGAGGATGTACCCAGCAGCGCGGGGCACTGCATCCAGGCGATCGCCACCGGGCCGCACGTACAGGTGTTGTACGGCTTTGATGCCCGCAGGAACGGGGACATCCTGAACCCCGAACGGCACGGCAGGTTGCAGCCTGACAGCCTGGCCGATGGGCTGGCGAACGGCAACTTCCGTTGGGACCGCGGAGACCTGCGCGTCGCCTGGCAGGGCTACGGCAACTTCTTTGAAGGCAACGGGTGGACGCAGCCGAACGAGGCGGGCACGCTGCGCATGATCCTGCGCGTGACCACCGAGGAAGCGGTGCAACTGGCCGTGGTGCAGATCGCCACCAACCAAGCGGAAGGCTTCGCGAGTGTGGCGGCATTGAAGGTGGTTCCGGAGGGGGACGCGCTGACCTGGTGAGGGGCACGTCGAGGCACGGTCTACCTTGGAGCCCATGCACAGCAGCTCCTTATTGATCACCCTCACCTCCCTGCTCACCGCATGCGGCCAGGGGAACCCTCAGGAACAGCTGCCGGCGGAAGCAGCCAGGAACAAGGACACCCTCCTACACCAAGGCACCCCGCTCGCGCAATACGTGGTGGAGGCCTTCGCGGACAGGCGGGGCACGGTCTGGTTCGGCACCATGGAGCATGGGCTCGCCTCCTACAACGGGAACGAACTCGCGTTCTTCCCCGGTACGGAAGGGCTCACGGTGGTAAGCATCAACGAGGATGCCGAAGGCCGCATCTGGTTCGCCGGGCACGAAGGCACGGGTTTGCGCTACTTCGACCCTGCCGCAGAACCTCCGGTCATCACCACCCTCTGGAAGGAGGAGACCAGCGTGACCACCGACCGAGCGGGCACCGTATGGGTGGGCACCAACGCGGGCGTATTGCGCCAGGAGGGTGACCGCTTCGTGCCTTTCCCCCTGCCGATCGATCGGTCGGTGATCGGGGAGTACGCCATCGTTCCCGGTCGCGCCTCGCTGGCCCTGGAGGACAGCCGAGGGAACCTGTGGTTCCGCACGGACGGGGCGGGGGCGATCCGCTACAAGGATGGCACCTTCACCCAATTCACCAAGGAGCACGGGCTGTGCAGCAACATGGTGAACGGCATCGTGGAGGACGACCAGGGCCGGCTCTGGTTCATTTGCATGCAGGCCTACCAGCCGGAGATGACCTATGATGGCGGGCTGTGCCGCCTGGAGGACCCGTCCGTGGCCACCGCAGAGGAAGCACGCTTCACCACCTTTCCGGATGTGGAAGGGTTGCACCACAACGATCTCTACACCCTGTTCAAGGACAGCGGCGGGGCGATCTGGATCGGTGCCACGGGGCGCGGCGCCTACCGCTACCAGGATGGCGAGTTCACGCTCTTCGACCGCACGGACCGCCCCGACCTGAACGCGAGCTTCGGGCTGCAGGGCATGGCGGAGGATGCGCAGGGCCGGCTGTGGTGCGGTTTCAGCGGCGGGTTGTTCCGCCTGGACGAGGGCACCTTCAAGCACATGCCGCGCGAGGGGCCCTGGGAGTGAGCTGGAGGTCATTGGATTCCGACCTCGGACGGTTATCTTTAAGGTGGTGGCCGAGGTGAACCAGTCGTGCATCCTGATGGATGAGGAATTCCTGCACATGGACTTCGTGCCGGACCAGAGCCTCATTCGCCTTCAATGGAAGGGCCATGCGCGCAGCGGGCAGTACCGCTACGGGCTGGAGCGGGCGCTCGCATTCGTACGTGGCCACGATGTGCGCCATTGGCTGGCCGACCTGCGCGGCATGACGGCCATCCTGCAGGAGGACGAGCACTGGGCCAACACGGAGTGGTTCCCGCAGCTCTTCGGCACGGGGCTGGAGAAGATGGCCATCCTGCCCAGCCGCGACTACTTCAACCAGACCAGCGTGCAACGCTCCTTCACCGCGGTGGACGGACAACTCACCTTCCAGGTAGCCTGGTTCGAGGCCGAACAGGACGCGCTGGATTGGCTCGGCAAGGCCGAGGCGCGGAGTGCGTGAGAGGCACCCTTTCTAGTACGACCCAGGCACGTCCGCGTCCACCACCAGGATGATGTCCGCACGCTCGCGGTCCTCGTCGGGTAGGCGGTCGAGTTGCTCGGCCGTCACCGTGGCGATGGTGACCACATTCAGCTCCGGGCGCGCCTGCTGCAGGTACCACCCGATGCCTTCGTGGAAGTCGGAATGGTAGGTACCGTTGAAGTGCAGGAAGCGACCGCCCTCCTGCAGGTGCATCAGCAGGAAATGGGCCATTGTGGCGTCCTTCAGCGCCTGGGCCTTCACCATGTCGGGGCTGCCGTGGTCGCCCATCATGGTGAGCATGTTCACGTACTGCGGCAGCTCGGGATCGAATGCGATGGGCAGCGGGGCGATCCACGCACGCTCGTCCTCCGGCACGGTGTCGAGCGCCTCGAACCCGCCCCGGTTCACGGCACGCGCGTAGCGGCGCGGCACGTTGGTGGCGATGAAGGGCAGGCCGCGTTCCTTCGCCAGGTCCACGAGCGGCGCGTAATCGGTGGGATGGTTCTTCCACAGGCGCGCCAGCGTATCGAACGCCGCCTGGTCGATCTCGCCCTTCAGGTAGCGGTCCAAGGTGGCCTGGTCGTCGGCCTCGATCATCTCGGCACCCAGCACCAGCGGCCCGCGATCGGCCAGGTCCTTCGCCACCTCCAGCTGCAGCCAGTGCGCGATGGAGTTGTTGTGCAGTTCGCCGAAGAGCACCACGTCGGCTTCGCCCAACGTGCGCTGGAAGCGTTTGTGGGAGACCTTCCTTCCGTTGCCGTCGAAGAGGGCGTAGTTCGGCAGCACCTGGGCGGTGACGAGTCCGGTGCAGAGGATGGCCAGCACGGGCAACGCGCGCTTGGTGAGGCGATGGAAGGCGAAGTGCGACTGCATGGAACGAAGTAAGGACTTCCCGAAACTAGTTCGCCTCAGCCGTGCCGTAGGTGATGGCGGGCACAGGGCGGCCGCGAGGAGCCTTCTATCTTCACGCCCCACCGAAAGCTGCACGACCATGAGCCAAGCCGTACGCGACCTGGAGCCCAAGGCGCTCTGGAACCACTTCGCCGACCTGAACGCCGTGCCCCGGCCCAGCAAGCACGAGGAGCGCGTGATCGCCTTCGCGAAGGCCTTCGGCGAAGGGCTCGGCCTGCCGACGGAAGTGGACCATGCCGGCAACGTGATCATCCGCAAGCCGGGCACCAAAGGGAAGGAGAACGCCCCCACCGTGGCCCTGCAGAGCCACCTGGACATGGTGCACCAGAAGAACAACGACACCGACTTCGACTTCGCCACCGAAGGCATCCGCATGCAGGTGGACGGCGACTGGGTGAAGGCCGAGGGCACCACGCTGGGCGCGGACAACGGCATCGGCGTCGCCTCCATCATGGCGCTGCTGGCCAGCACGGACATCCCCCACCCTCCGTTGGAAGCGCTCTTCACCATCGACGAGGAGACCGGCATGACCGGCGCCTTCGAGCTGAAGGGCGGCCTGCTGCACGCCAAGTACCTGCTGAACCTGGACACCGAGGACGACGACGAGCTCACCATCGGCTGCGCCGGCGGGGTGGACGTGACGGCCAGCGGCAGCTACGCCAACGAGCCCGCACCCTCCGACCAGGTGGGCCACCGGCTCACCGTTCGCGGACTGAACGGCGGGCACTCGGGCATGGACATCAACAAGGGCCTGGGCAACGCCAACAAGCTGATGAACCGGCTGCTGATGGCCGGTGAGGAGCACGGTGTGCGCGTGGCCAGCATCGATGGGGGTGGCCTGCGGAACGCCATCCCGCGCGAGAGCGTGGCCACGGTGCTGGTGCCTTCGGACAAGGCCAAGGCCTTCGGCACGGCCATCGGTGAACTGGCCGACATCCTGAAGCAGGAATACGGCACCACCGACCCTGACCTGGAGGTGGAGCTGACCCCGGTGGACGTGGAAGGGCCGGTGATGAAGGCCGACGACCAGCGCCGCTTCCTGCGCGCCGTGCAGGCCTGTCCCAACGGCATCTACCGCATGAGCCCCGACGTGGACGGCCTGGTGCAGACCAGCAACAACCTGGCCCGCATCGAGTTGAAGGACGGCAGCTACAAGGTGCTGTGCCTGACCCGCAGCTCGGTGGACAGCGAGAAGATGGACGAGGCCATGGCCATCCGCGCGGCCTTCGAACTGATCGGCGCCACGGTGGACTTCGCGGGCTCCTACCCCGGCTGGACGCCCAAGCCCGGCTCGGACATCGTGAAGCTGATGGAGGCCATCTACAAGGAGCGGTTCAAGGAGGACCCGCACGTGCTGGCCTGCCACGCGGGCCTGGAGTGCGGCATCCTGGGCACCAACTACCCGGACATGCAGATGATCTCCTTCGGCCCCAACATCCGCGGTGCGCACTCGCCCGACGAGAAGGTGCAGATCAGCAGCGTGCAGAAGTACTGGGGCTACCTGCTGGAGACGCTGGAGCGGATCCAGTGAGGAGCAGGCTCCTTCCGTGATCGGGGTCAGTCGCAGTCCTCCTCCTCGTCCAGGAGGCCGTTGCAATTGTCATCGACCCCGTTCCCACAGAGCTCGAAGATCCCGGGGTTGACGTCCGGGTCGTTGTCATCGCAATCGCCTCCGATGGTGCTGGAACCGGGTGGCTGCGTGCATGACGTACCCAGCGAACTGGAACCGAAGCCGTCGCCATCGTTGTCCAGGAAGTACTCCTGGGCAGTGGCACAGGGGCCCGGGCAGTTGGCGTTGGGGTCGAAATCGCAGCTGCCCTGGTCCATGCACCCGATGTTGGTGAGGCACGGGGTCAGGTTGCAGGCACAATTCGCGTCCACCAATGCCGTGGCCGCCACCGGGTCGTAGGTGAAGAGACCGGCATAGGGCAGCACATCAGGTTGTGGGTACAGCATGGTCACCTTCCTGTCCGGGCAGATCATGAGCAGGGTCGGAACGGCATTGTCGTACATGCCGATGGACGCGTAGAGCGTTCCCAGGTCCTCTGCGTCCTGAACGATCACCGGCCATTGCGCGGCCGCGATGAAGGGCGCCACGCTCCCTGCGTTCTGGTCCACCGCCGCGGCCACGATCCGGATCTGATCCGTCCCGTTCGGGCCCATGTGCAAGTTCCAATCCTGCAGGAAGTTGGAGGTGAGCATCTGCTGGCTGGGGGCACACCAGGCGGCAAAGAGGTCAAGGACAACGGTCTTGCCCTGTGCCAGCAGACCAAAGAGGGTCACGGTCTGGCCGTCGGACGATAGGGCGGACCAGTCCGGGCTGTACACCTCGTTGCCGGTCATTCCGCCCAGCAATCCATCACAGTTGCTGTCGATGCCATTACAGCCTTCGATGGCTCCCGGGTAGATGCTCGGATCACTGTCATTGCAGTCCCCGTCGCATTCCGTGAACCCATCGCCGTCCAGGTCCTCGCACGGCAGGCACACGCCATTGTCGCAGTAGGAACCAGGCGCACAATCACCCAACTCCAACCCATAGAAGAAGCCGCAGTCCAAGCCGGGGCAGCCCTGATAGGGAAACACCAGCGGATCGGTATCGTCGCAGTCGAAACCTTCGTTGACGTAGGAGGGATCGGGAGGTGAGCAGGCGATCACCAGGCCATTGGCATCGCCGTATCCATCACCATCCAGGTCCGGATACCATGCGCTAGTGGCGCCCTCATCCACATTGCCATCGCAGTTGTTGTCGATACCATCACACGCCTCCGCCGCATTCGGGTAGCGCGATGGATCGGCATCGTCGCAGTCGGATCCCGAGACCCAGCCATCCCCATCCGCATCCATGAGACCCATGCAGGAGACGAACGTGGCATCGCACCCGGCGGCCAGGACGCAGGCATCACAGGCCGGACCCTGTTCCAGGCACTGCGCGATGCAGTTCTGGGTGATGCAGACAAAGCGCTCCGCCACGCATTGATGGCAAGCCAGAGCAAGAGGGGTCTGCTGTCCCGCATCGAGGCCGGCCATGATGCAGGCGACCGGATCCGCCTCGAAGAAACAATTCGCCCATTCGGATTGGGCGAGCTGGAAGTAGAGGAATTGATTCTGGTCCACCCAGGCCACATCGGAAGCCGTACAGGTCAGGCTGCACCCCGCTCCGGGGAACACCAGGGGATCCGCGTCATTGCAATCGGTACCATCCAGCACGTGGTCAGCAGGTTGCGCACACGCGCTGATCGTGATGGCCGGATCACCAAAGCCATCGCCATCCGCATCGGGATGCCAGTCCAGGAAGAGCAGCGGATCGACGAGGTCGTCCGTACCGCCATCGCAGTCGTCGTCCAGGCCATTGCCGCATACCTCGGAGGCGGCGGGGTTCACCTGTTCATCGGTGTCATCACAATCCACCGGGCCACAGCCCGCGATGTGGTAGAACCCATCCTGATCCACGTCCAGGCAACCACCGTTGGCGGCACTGAGCCCGGGGATGATCACGAAGCAGCCGTTGGCCTGCTTCAGCGTGTCACCCAGCAGGCTCACCGACGCGCAGTCCGTTCCACCGGCATGCAGCGCGTAGGGCACGCTGAGGAGCTGGGCGGTGCCCATGTCCAGCAGACCGCCACCAAGGTCGATCGACACCTGCAGGAAATGGGAGGAAGCACCCCACTGGACCGCCTGGAATTCGCCGGATACAACGGTCCCCTGCCCGACCGACAGCGTGAACAGACCCAGCGCGCTGGTCACCACGGCATGGGTCTCCTGGTACACCACCGGCCCTTGCGCCGAACCCGCATGCACGGCGAGTTCCACCGTCAACGGTTGGGCCGCGAATACCTCACCTGAACCGTTGCGGGCAACGGCCTGGTATTGGAAGGACTGCGGGACCTGTGCACCGGCCAGGACGGCGAGGATCAGGAACTGGAGGAGGATCAGTTGTCGCATGGTGGTAGGGTGAAGCAAGACTACTCCCCTACCAGCCGGCCGGAAATAGAACGTTCGTTCTATTCCACGTGTCCATCTCCCCGATCGATGAGCTCGGCCGGAGCGACTCCGTCCAGGTGGATCCAGCCGAACGACAGGTGCCGGGCGACCGCTCCGTCGGCCGGAAGTCCCGGTTCGTCACCAACTGCTGTGCCTGCCCTGGCACGGCGGATACCTTTATCCGCCATGCGACGGATCGTGCCGAAGTACGCGGCCGCCATGGCACTGATGGGCCTGGGACCGGTCGTATTGGCCCAGCCCGGACCTCCTTCGGACCAGGCCTTCCTGCGGAACGAAGGGCAGTGGCCGGCGGAGGTCCTGTACCGGAGCCGGTCCGAAGGAGCGAACGTGTCCCTGCTGCGCACCGGCCTGAGCTTCTCCACCGCAATTCCGCTCGCGGAGGCCGATGAGGGCGATCCCGAGAAGCAAGGGTACCTCGTGTGGAACCTGGATCTGGGCGATGCCGGACCGGGCACCAGGATCACCAGCGACACCGGAGTTCCCAGTGTGCACAGTTTTCTCCGGGGCCCGGATGCCCGTGGGCACATCGTTCATCCGCAACAGGTCAGCAGGATCACCTACCATGCCGTGCAACCCGGCGTGGACGTGGTGCTGTACCACCAGGGCGATGGGGTGAAATACGACCACCGGGTGCATGCGGGCACGGACCCCGCCTCGGTGCGCTGCCATTACCGCGGCATCAAGGAGCTCCGGATCGACGCCGAGGGGCACCTGCTCGTGCGCACGGGCCTGGGCGTACACCGCCAACATGCCCCCGTTTCCTGGCAGGTGGTGGCCGGTGAACGCCGTCCCGTACAGGTGGACTACGTGCTGCACGGGGATTCGACCTATGGCTTCCGTGTCCAAGGCGCATACGATCCAGATGCCGACCTGATCATCGACCCGTTGTTCGACCTGCTCTGGGCATCCTACACCGGGGCCACGGGCGGCAGCAACAACATCAACTACTGCTTCGCGAACGCCATGGACCCGCAGGGGAACGTGTACCTGACCGGCATGGTGGACAGTTCCTTCCCCACCACACCGGGTTCGTACTCGGGACCGGGGAACGTGGTGCCGGAGGTCTTCGTGGCCAAGTTCAGCAGTGACGGCAGCACCATGCTGTACAGCACCTACCTGCCCGGGAACTCATCGGAGTTCGGCACCTCCATCGCCGTGGATGCCCTGGGAAGGGCGTACGTGACCGGCAAGGTGGACCTGAACATCACGAACATGACCACCTATCCGTCCACCGCCAACGCCTACCAGCCGGTGCATGCGTTGGGCCCGGACGCCATGCTCACCGTGCTGGACCCCACAGGCAGTTCCCTGGTCTACTCCAGCTTCCTTGGTGGTGATTCCCCGGAGGACGGATTCGGGATCGCCCTTGGCCCGCCGGGCATCGCGTACGTGACCGGCACCACCAGCTTCATCGGGTTCCCCGAGGTGAACGCCACCGCGTACCCCCACGGCGGACGGGACATCTATGTGACCAAGTTCGACATCGACCAGAGCGGACCGGCCAGCGTGGTCTATTCCCTCCGGGTGGGCTCGGTGGGCGACCAGTGCCAGGTGCATGGGATCAGCGTGGATGCCGCCGGCAATGCCTACGTGACGGGTGGTATCTCCTCCAACTCGGGCGCCCTCTCCTTTCCCGTGACCCCGGGTGCCTACAGCAGCACCTACACGAGCGGTCAGGACGGGCTGTGCGCGCTGCTGTTCAAGGTGGGCAACACCCTGCCGGCCAGCATCGACTATGCCACCTTCCTGGGGCCCGGCATGGGCGGCGGTGTGGACGTGGACCCCTTGAGCGGTGAAGCGTACGTGACGGGCCGTACACGCACGTTCGCCTTTCCCACCACTGCCGGAGCGCTGCAACCGGTGCATGGCGCGGACATGTTCGGCAATGCGAACAACGATGCCTTCGTGATGAAGCTCGATGCCACGGGCTCCTCCCTGCTCTATTCCACCTTCCTCGGAGGTCCAAAGGAGGACGAGGGAACGGACATCGTGGTGAACGCCCAGGGCGAGGCCTACGTGACCGGACTGGCCCATGTGGACTTCCCCACCAGTGCGGGTGCGTACCAGGAAACGGTGGCCAGCCTGTTGTCCTCGGACATCTTCGTGGTGCACCTGAACGCGGATGGTTCGGCCTACGGGTGCGGAGGATCGACCTTGTTCGGCGGCAGTGCCGACGAATACTACGGGAACTTCTATGACTACCTGGCACCGTCCATCGACCTCTTGGAGGGCACCGGCAGTGGCGATGTGGTGAGCCTGAGCGCGACCACCCATTCCCAGGACCTTCCCACCACGCCTGGTGTGTACCAGCCCGTGAAGGTGAATGGCATCGCGGACCAGCCCTTCTTCCTGAAGCTGGGATGCGAACAACTGAACGCACCGCCGAACGCCTCCTTCAACACGCTGGTGGAACCTGATTGCACCGGTGGTCTGGTGCAGCTGTTCAATACCAGTGCCGCGGACACGTCCTGGCAATGGACCTTTCCAGGCGGTCAGCCGGCCTCGTCCACCGACCAGGACCCCGGGCCGGTGCAGTACGCCATGGGCGGTCAGTACACCATCACGCTCATCGTCTGTAACGCCTTCGGTTGCGACACCGTGCAGCAGACCATCAGCGTGGACCCGGAGCCGCAACTGCCGGTGGACCTGGGGCCGGATACGACCCTGTGCGCTGGCGATCAGTTGCTGTTGGGTCCCGTGCCGTCGTCAGGTTCCATCGCCTGGACCCTGAACGACACCATTGCCCAGGGGTCCGGCACCACGCTCGTGGTGATGGAGAGTGGCTCCTACTCGGTGCAGGTCACCGACAGCAGCGGGTGCATGGGGTCGGACACCGTCCTGGTCCTGTTCACCGGAGTGGAAGCGGTCGTTCAGAGCGCTGTGAACGACGGCGTATGTGCTGGCGGCACCTGGACCTTCCAAGCCGCCGACGGCGCCACTGCATACGAGTGGTCGTTCGGCGATGGCAACACGGCCACCGGTCCGTCGGTAGCGCATCAGTACAGCACCACCGGCACCTACCAGGTGCAGCTGGTCGTATCCGAAGGCCTGTGCTCCGACACGGTGCTCCTGGAGGTGGAAGGCATTCCCGGCCCAGGCAGTGATGACGTGGACGTCGTCTTCCCCAACGTCTTCTCCCCGAACGGCGACGGCATCAACGATGTGTTCACGGCCCTTGGCACTCCTGGCGATCTGGCCTGCTTCACGCTACGCATCTACGATCGCTGGGGCCTCCAGCTCTTCGAGGGAAGTGGAGCCGGAGCACCGTGGGATGGAAGAAGCCAGAGCGGGGGCGCGGTCCCGGACGGCGTCTACTACTACGTGGCCGAGGTGGGCGCCCGGGTGCAACGCGGTACGGTCCATGTCCTGCGGTAAGGTCCTCGGCGACCGGCACCGAAAGAGCACGTAGGTTCGTACCCCAGCATGCGGACCATGGACTCCCTATCCCTCACCCGCGCCCTGCGCCGCCTGCAACGCACCGTGGTGATGTTGCGTACGGAGCTGCGGCATGAGCATGTGGACGAAGGCCTGATCGCCGACATCGAGGCGCAGCTGGAGGCGGGCATCGCGACGCACCCGCGCACGCAGCATCTGCGCCACCTGGTGGACGACCTCCGCGAGAGCACACTGACACCCCGGCCCGAGCTGCTGCGCGATGCCATCCGCTGCTGCGATCGGCTCAGTGACGCCATCACTGAGCTCACGGCCTGACGACCGCTGCTGCAGGCAGCGGAACATCATCAAAAAGCGTCCTCCCTCGGAAATGGAACCCATCCGATGCGTCCACTCGCGATCCCGTTCATGACCTTGGCGCTCAGCGCCCAGGCCCAGGTGAACTTCCCGTTCCCGGACAGCGCCGCCACCTGGGTGCAGTACTACGAGACCATGGTATCGCCACCGCCCCTGCCCACCTTCGAGTGGGTGAGCACGGCGAACTTCTGCATGGACGGCACCGACACCTTGATCGCTGGCATGAGCTTCACCCGGCTCTCCGATTGCGCGGGCGGCTACGTGGGCGCTATCCGGCAGGACACCGGCGCCGTGTACTTCCAGCCTGCCGATTCCGCGCAGGCATACCTGTTGTACGACTTCGGTGTCAGCATGGGCGATACCCTGCGGGACGTCTATGTGAACGAGCTGTTGGGCACCGGCACCGGGGGGTGGATGAACGCGGACCTGATCGACCTGGTGGTGACGTCCTCCGCCCCCAGCACGAACTACGATGGACGCATCGAGGTACAGGGCCATCCGCTGGACCTGGGGCCGGGCATTGACTTCCAATGGGTGGAGGGCATCGGCAGCATCCACGGCCTGTTCACGCTGAACCCCTTGAACGTGAGCGGCTACTGGTACGGCATCCATTGCATGAGCCACCAGGACACCGTGCGCTGGGAAGAGGGGGCCTGGTTCGTGAACGCGCCCGGGGCCTGCAGTCCCCAGTACGTGGGCATTTCGGAGGAAGCTGAATCCTCTTTCCGCGTGTACCCGAACCCCACTACGGGCAAGGTGTTCGTGGACGCTCGGGACCGGCAGATCGATGAGGTCCGCATCTCGGACGCGATGGGCAGAACGGATCCGATCCTTGTTACAGATCGCTCACCGCTGCTGGAACTTGACCTGGGTGACCGGTCCGCGGGCGTCTACCTGCTCCACGTCCGCAGCGGCCGCAGCTGGAGCACCGAGCGCCTGCTGCTGTTGGACCGCTGAGCGCGGCCGGAGGCGAAAGATCTCGCATCTTTCAACTCCGCTGCGCACATGCCCCGCTTCTTCCACGCCTTCCGGATGCGCCTGTTGCGCGGGAACCGCCTTACGCGGTACCTGGTCTATGCCCTCGGCGAGATCGTGCTGGTGGTGATCGGTATCCTCATAGCCCTCGAAGTGAACAACCGCAACAGCGAAGCGAAGATCAGGAGGTCCGAGACCCAGTACTTGAACGAGATCGCCAAAAGCCTCCGAAGCGACCTGAAGGACGTCCACTTCAACATCCGGTTCAATGAGGACCGGCTGCGCTCCAGCCGTATCGTGCTCGATTTCCTGAACAGCGAGGCGGCGTACTCCGATACGCTTGACAGGCACTTCGGGAGCTTGCTCTACACCACGAGGTCCGTGGTGAACTACAGCGCGTTCGACGCATTGACCTCCCAAGGCATAGAGATCATCGCGAACGACAGCTTACGCCGCCTGATCACCAACCTCTATTCCTTTCACTACCACAATGTGATCGACTTCGAGAAGCAGGATGATCATGCGTTGCAATACCATGTTGTGATGCCCGGTGTCCTGGAACATGTCCAGGTAAGACCTGTTCCTGGTGGCGAGACCGCTGGCCTGCAGTTAGGGCGACCCATCGATCTTTCCACGATACGGCAGGGTAATGCGTTGCAGAACGCGCTCACCATGAACATCGACCTGCGCATCTACATGCTGAGCAACTATCGACAGCTTGAACAAAGGATCCTGGAGTGTCAACAAGCGATCGAGAACGAGCTGGAGAAGAGAAGTGGATCATGATCAAGTTCTTCCGCCATATCCGCCGCCGTTCGTTGGCCAACGATCGTTTCACCCGCTACCTCCTCTACGCACTTGGCGAGATCGTGCTGGTGGTGATCGGGATCCTGATCGCGCTGAACGTGAACAACTGGAACGAGCAACGCAAGATCGCACGATCGAACCGGGTCCATCTGCAGAAGATGGTCACGGAGATGGACGAGAACATCGCCCGCATGGAACTGCTCACCTCGGACAGAAAAGGGACGATGGCCTATGGCTTCCCTCCGCTGGACGAAGCCATCCTCAACTGCGATTCGCTGCTTCGGCTCAGTTATGACGGGCTCACCGAAGACCACCTTCCCTTCATCCTCAGCGCCCGCTTCTTCGCGGGGCGAAGCAGCCTGAACCTGCAGGACGATGTCTTCGAGGAGCTCAAGAGTACCGGACACCTGAACTCCGTCGGCCGAGATACTTTGGTGGCGGCCATCAAGGACTACAACAAACGCCATCTGCGCGAGGAGTACTACAACCGCATGCACAATGACCATATCATCCGTGCCATCGAGATGATCGAGGGTGGCTTGGGCAAGCTCTTGCTGGACCACGCATATGCTCCCGAACGATTCAGCATCGCGGACTATCCGTGGTACTTCCAGCCAACATCGCGGGAATACCAGGATCTCCAGACCGCTATTGCCATCGCGCTCGATTCGCAGCAGAAGAACCATGACAAGATGATCGAGATCGCGCGTTCGTCGCAGGCCTTGAAGCAGCTAGTGTTGAACGAGTTGAGCGACACGCCCGAATGATCACCCTCCTCCGCAAGGTCCGTCGAGGCACCCTCGCAGAGAACCGCTTCACGCGCTACCTCATCTACGCCGTGGGTGAGATCGTGCTGGTGGTGATCGGGATCTTGATCGCGTTGAACATCAACAACTGGAATGAGGGTCGGAAGCTGGCGAAGGTTGAAACCGCGTTGTTGAAGCAACTACTGGAAGATGCCGTAGCGGACTCCGCTCATTTCGCATCCCGCAAGTCGCTCTTCAACGGTCAGATCAAGACCATGGTGAACTTCAGGGCACTTTGCGAGGGCAGGCTGGACACGGTCGAAGCGGAACGGATCCTTCCCGTGATCGAAAGCCCCTTCCTACTGATCCTGTCCCACTCCGACGTAATGAACAATTCCCCGGATGCCATCAACGGGATATCCGATCCGGACCTGAAGAACGGACTACGCCAGTACAAACTCATGTATGAGTATGTCGCACTGGGGACCGAACTGGTCAACAACTCACTTCAAGCGAACACCACGGATCCCGTGATCGAGCTGAGCTATACGTTCCCCGACCAGGATTCCATCAGCGTTGCAGACCTCCACATCTGGTGCGATGACGAGGACGTGATCGGCTATTCGACCTTACTGGTACGCTTGGAAAGCGTGATCCTGATCCGGGTCGAGAACATGATCGAAGAGAATCGATCCTTCATTGCCGCACTCAGGAAGACCCTAGGAGACCGAGAATGAAGGTCTTCCGTCAAATACGCGTGCGCATGTTGAAAGAGAACAGGACCACCCGCTACCTGCTGTATGCCATCGGCGAGATATTCCTGGTGGTGATCGGCATCCTGATCGCCTTGCAGGTGAGCACGTGGAACCAGGAACGGCAGGCCCGCAATAAGGAAAAAGTCCTGTTGCAGGAACTCCACGAGGAGTTCAAGGCGAACAAGGCCCAATTGGAAGAAGTGATCTCCTTCCATCGGAAAGCCATGATGAGCGCCAAAGCGATCATAGCCGAATTCCCCATCAAAGTGGACTCCCTCGACCTGGATAGTTTCCAAGTGAAATCCAAGGGCATGGGATACCGATACACCTTCAACCCCTCGCAAGGCATCATCAACTCCCTGGTGAACACCTCCTCGTTCGAGCTGATCTCCGATCCCGAGCTGCGCAAACTGCTCGTGAGCTGGAACGATGTGCTCGCGGACTACCAGGAGGAGGAGAAGATCGCCTCGCAGGTCTTGATCGGCACTATCACTCCGTACATGATCAAGCATTTCGCCTTTTTCGGCGGTCTGCAGGATCCGCGGATCGACCTGTCCTTCCTGGAAAGTACGGAGTATGAAAACCTGGTCATCCTTCGGCACATGAACCTGAAGGACATCCTCGGCACCGATGGCGTCAACGGCGAGCTGGGCGTGATCCAGGAGACGATCGACCGCATCATCGCGCTTTCAGCACCCATGGAGGAATGAACGGCTCCGATATCGTGCTGGTGATCGCGGTCATCCTGTTCGCCCGACTGGGCGTACGGCTGGTATCGCGCTACATCAGGATCCGCAAGGACGCGAGATCCGAAAAGCAGGACAAGGACGCAAGCTCCAGGACCGAGCCATGAGCCGAATCTTCCACCGCATCCGCCAACGCATGCTGAAAGAGGACCGCCTCTCCCGCTATTTCCTGTATGCCATAGGAGAGATCGTGCTGGTCGTGATCGGTATCCTGATCGCCCTGCAGGTGAACCAGTGGAACGCGGAGCGCAAGGACAGGGGCCATGAACGCCTGCTACTGGAGCAGATCCGCGATGACCTGCGCCTGGACACGCTGGACCTGCGCTACAACCTGAAGCTGCATCAGCAGGTCCTTGAACAAGAGGAGGTCCTGCTCGCGCTGCTGCTCCTGGAGAGCTCGGCTGAACCGGACTACGCCATGGCCTTTGGAGTGGATGCCGTGCTCATGACACACCGATCGGCATTCCAAAGCCTGCAGCACTACGATGTTGGACTGCTGCGCAACGACCAGTTGAAGCGACGGATATCCCGGCACTTCGACTTCTTCTATGAGGCGATGCAGATCCTGGAGAACGCCACCCCGGCGTATGACCTGTACAGCAGGAAGGCGCCCTATTTCGAGAAGCACTTCAGGGTCGCAGGCGGTACGAACACCCCGATCACAAGAACCGCGGACACCCCGGCGGAGGAATACATGGACGTGACCATGGAGCGGCGGCGATTGGAACCCGTGGACCTTGAACGAATGAGGACGGACCATGGCTTCCAGGTCCTGCTATCCGAGTGCATCATCCAACGGAACATATTCATCGCCTTCTACCAGGAGGTGCTCGATCGCGTGGCCGCACTGGACCGGGAGATCACGGCTGCATTGGAATGATGGACCGGCACGCTGGAACTCGTCAAGCACCGACCTCCTTCTCCCTGCGCACCATCCGCTCCAGCACGAACAGCAGGGCCAGCGCCAGCAACAGCACGCCGGTGAAGCCCTGCCAGGTGGCCATGAACCCGAGCTTGTCCACCAGGTTCAGGCCCATGGGGTGACCCACGATGCTGGCCACGCTCCAGGAGATGGTGAACAGCGCCATGTAGGCACCCGGCGGTCCCTGGTCGCTTCGGTCGAACGCGAAGCGGTTCATGAAGGGGAAGTTCAGCATCTCGGCCAGGGACATCACGCACATGCCCACCCAGAGGAAGGCCACCGTGGGCACCAGGTAGAGCACCGCGAAACTGAGCGCGAACAGGAACGTGCTGAAGCGCATGATGTGGAACAGCCGGAACTTCCGTTGTTCGCACCACTTGATCAGCGGCATCTCCGTGAGGAAGATCAGCAGTCCGTTCACGCCCAACAGGATGCCGATGGCCTGTTCGCCCAGACCATGGTACTCGTTGTAGAACAGCGGCAGGGTGCTGAAATACTGGAGGAACGCGATGCTGATGAGCACCTGGATGAGCAGGAAGAAGAGGAAGGGCTTGTCCCCATAAGGCGAGCGGGTGGCGGTACTGCGGGTGTCCGCATCGTCCTGCTGCGCCTGCCTGCGCGGCAGGCCCACCCACAGCACGCCGGCCGCGGCCATGCAGGTGAGGCCGTCCACGTAGAACAGGCCTCCGTAGCCCACCGTGGCGATGATGAAGCCCCCGATGGCCGGCCCCAGGCTGAATCCCAGGTTGATCGCCAGCCGGATCAGTGAGACGGCACGCGTGCGGTTCTCCGGCTTCGCATAGGCGCGGATGGCCACGAACATCGCCGGGCGGAAGGAGTCCATCAGCAGGCTCACGACGAAGATCCCCGCGCTGAACGCCCAGAAGCCCTCCACGAAACGCAGGCCCATGAAGGCCACCCCCGAGGTGATCAACGAGCCGAGCATCACGTCATAGAAGCCCAACCGGTCGGTAAGGCGCCCCCCCAGCCACGAACCCAGCACCGAACCCGACCCGAACGCGGCCATGATCCAGCCCACGTCCTCCAGCGTGAGTCCCATGTCCTTGGTCAGGTACAGCGAGAGGAAGGGCAGCACCATGGAACCCGCCCGGTTCACGAAGGTGAGCGCCGTGAGCACCCACACCTGTGGACCGAAGCCGCGGAACGAATCCACGTAGTAGTGCGCAGCGCGGGAGAAGAAGGACATGGCAGGCCGAAGATCGGGCGCCCTTCCTTAGGGCGAGGGAGGAGAGACGTGGAACGTACGCCTCAGGTCGCCTGCCCGGAACGGTCGATGGCCGCGCACCGCCGTGAAAAAGGCTTCCATGGCCTTCAGCAATTCCCCGTAGATGCGCACCTGCCCTGCCATCAAGGTACTGTCCGGCTGGGGAAAGCGATCGTTCTTCAGGCTTCGCAGCAGCGCAGCGCTCGTGTAGCTCTCATGGCCGAACGGCTCCTTCGGGTCCAGGTAGATGATGTCCGCCCGCGCCCGCTGGAACATGGGAAAGGGTGGCTCGCCTTCGGTGTCACCCACGGCCAGCACAGGCATCGGATAGTGATGCGTGCACAGCGCCTCGTAGACCCGGGGCCACTTGTCCTTTACCTCAACGGTGTCGGTCTTCCACTCCATGGTGGTCTCCAGGCTCACGAACGCCTGCACAAGGCCCGGCTCGTGCAACAGGACCCAGCCCTCCTGCGCCCCCCAGCTATGTCCGATGTAGAAGACGCTGTCGGAGGTGGTCAGGCCCCGGGCGAAACCGATCAGTCTGTGCACCGAGGCGCTGTCGGGCGCCCACACCAGGGGCGTGCCGTACATGGCCCCTTCCAGCGGCCAGTGGAAGTTCGCCGACACGAAACAGTATCCGCGTGAAGCGAAGTGCTCCGCCATCCACACGTTCTCATCCGGCAGCCCTTGGGAGCCGTGGTGGTACACGATCACCGGCGCATCGCAGCGCTCCGGCAGGCGTGCCCGGTGGCTCCGGGTGGGCAGGTCCATCAGGCTGTCCAGCACCTGCTCCTCACTGAACGGCGCGTAGTCGATGGGCTCGTCGGCGTCCAGCGGATAGCGCAGGTCGTACTCGATGAAGGCGGAGTCGGTGCGGAGCAGGAGCTCTTGGTGGACGCGCGCCAAAGGGCCATCCAGGCTCCGTTCCCGCAGCTCCCGTAGGGCCAGCGGTCCCTCCTGCACTTCATCCACCGGATGCCACACCTGCACGAAGAGTGGTGCCGGGCCATCGTAGCCGAAGGCCTGATAAGGAAGTCCTTCCACGAAGAGCAGCGTGTCCGAAATACCTACGGTCAAGTGACCAGCGGGGGGCGGACCTTCCTGTGCGACCACTTCTGCGGCGAGCGCGCCAGCCAACAGCAACCAACCGCCCTTCAGGACCATGGCGAACAAGGTAGCCCATGACCGCGCTCAGGGGACCTTTCCAACGCACGCGGTAGGTTCATCCCACCATGCCACGCCCCGCGAACAAGGAACAACTCCTGGAACAGGGTCAGCGGATGCACGATGCGCTGCTGGCGTTCATCGATGACCTTCCACCGGATACCCGTGAGGCCGAATTCCCGCCGGGCACCCTGAACCGCAACATCCGCGATGTGCTGGCCCATCTGGACCACTGGCATGGCCTGATGCTGGACTGGTATGCCGTGGGCATGAAGGGCGGAAGGCCGGACATGCCGGCGAAAGGGTACACGTGGAAGACCACGCCTGAGCTCAACCAGGCGATCCGGGATCTACACGGCAAGGAGCCGCTGCCGGATGTCCGCAAGCGGTTCGAGGTCTCTTACCGGCAGGTCCGGAAGCTGATCAAAAGCCATACGGACGAGGAGTTGTTCGAGAAGAAGCGGTATCGCTGGACCGGTTCCACCTCGCTGGGTGCGTACCTCGTGTCCGCCACCAGCAGCCACTACGACTGGGCCCTGAAGCTTATCCGGAAAGCCATGAGGTGAACCGAAAGGGCGGTGGCCCGCTGCCATGAACCAACCTTGACCGATCTGACGGGCAAGCCCTGGACCACGGGTCAGGAAGGTGTCAGTTGCTAGGGGGCGGTGATCGACAAGCCCTCAGCGCTTCTCCACCACCTCGCCACCGGCGTTGTAGCGCTCGCCGGAGACCATCACACCGGTCTCGTAGTAGAGTTCCATCTGCCCGCCATCGGTGGTCTTGAAGAACTGCCAGCGCCCGTCGCGCCTGCCCTGGCGGAAGTAGCCGCGCACCACGAGGTCGCCGGACTCATCGTAGCGTTCCCAAGGGCCATCGGGCAGGGTGCGGTAGTAGCTGCCCTTCTCCTTGACCGACCCGTCGGAATAATACTCGGTCACCCACACATGATCGCCCTCGATCACGCAGGTGCTGTGCACGGACCCGTCGGCATTGTACTTGGTGCCAGTGGCGTCCTGGGCCGAAAGCGAGACGGCGGTGAACAGGGCGATGGAGAGGATGATGACTTTCATGACGCGGGGCCTTGTAATTCCTATGGTCAAAGTTAATGAATGTTTTTCCCCGTGTTAATTACATGTTACCAAATAAGCACAAGTCATTGTTGTCCAGCCACTTGCATCAACCATGAAATGCCTGTCCGGGAAGGGAGGGCTGCTAATGCCCGATCCGGAATTGACCTTCAGGGGCACTCGCCCCGGCCCGTGGCCTGCACGCCCGCGCGCCAGAGGGCACAGCGGTTCGGGTAGGTCTTGCCATCGCAACCGCAGTACGGATCGTACTCCAACGTGCACGGGCCTTCCGACACCCGGGCAGGATCATGGCATGGCCCGTCGTGCAACACCTGACGCAAGGCTTCCTCGAACACCTCGGGCTCTTCGATGTTGGCCACATGACCGACTTCGGGCAGGATGACGAGGTGGTCCTCCGGCAGCTCGTTCACCCGCATGATCCCGCGGCCCACGAAAGGCGGGATCAGCCCGTCCTTCGCACCCCAGAGCACGTACACGGGCATGGGCCACACGTAGCGTTTCTCGCGAAATTCCTGGTCCCTGTCCATCAGGTCCTGCAGCAGGGCCTGGAACACGTCCCGGCGGGTGGCCGCCTCCTCGTTCAACTGACGCAGGGCGAAGCGCGGGATCCTCACCGGGTCGGCCACTGCGGTGTTGATGTTGCGCAGCCGGTCCTCCGGGGTACGCGGATCGAAGAAGTCCAAGATCCCATCGGCCCCACGCGACCGGGCCACGCTGTCGGCAATGGCACCGGTGTAGGTGTTGGCAGGACCGTCGTAGATCACCAGTACGCGCGTCCGCTCCGGAAAGCGCTCGGCGAAGTTGGCCACCACGGCTCCCCCGTACGAGTTGCCGACCACAAAGACCGGGCTGTCCAACTCCAGGCTGTCCAAGAGGCGACCGAGGTGCGCCACCTGCGCGTCCAGACCGCTTCCCTCCCACTGGCGCGTGCTTTTTCCATGACCGATCAGGTCGGGGATGATCAGGTCGTAGTCGGCGGAAAGGCGCTTGGCGTTCCTGGCATACTGGAAGGCCGATCCGGTGATGCCGTGCACCAACAGCAGGTCGGGCTTGTCGCTGGACGTGGCGCTCCACACGTGCATGGGGCCATCAGGGCCGGCGAAGGTGTGTTCCTCGAGACCGGCCTTCTGGTAGCGGCGGGTCCCGCTGCGCTCGGCCATGTGCACCACGTTGCAGGAGAGGCCGAGGCCGAACAGGAACAACAGGGAAAGGTTCTTCATGGCCCGATCAGGACCACAAAGATGCTGCTCTTCGACCTGGGCTCAGGTGCTCAGAACGCACGGAAGAGCAGCAGCGCTAGCACCACGACCGCAGCCGTGGCCAGCAGCACGTAGGCCAGGGATCGAGCCGCCTTCCGGTCGGTGGGTTTGTTGTCCTCCAAGGCGTCGGGCAGGACGCTTCTCTCATTGAAGTGCTTTTCTGTCGACATGCCTAAAATATACTGAATTTCAATCACTTATCCAAACGAACGACAGGGCCCCGCAGGATCGCTCCCGCGGGGCCCACCGTTCACCAGGGAACGGCCGCCAGCCTCAGAACTGGATGCGGTACATGAAGTCCGGGAAGAAGCCGATCTGCGTCACCTCATTGATCTGGTCGGTCACCGGGTTGTAGCGTTCCACGAAGACGTTCTCGCGGTTGGTCACGTTCTGCAGGTCCACGAAGAACTGGTGGCTCACCCGGCCCTTCGCGCTGTTCAGGCGGAAGCCGAACTTGACATCGAGGCGCAGGTAGTCGGCGTAGCGCAGGCTGAACGCCTCGTCCTCCACGAGCACCTCGCGCCCCCCGTTGGCCCGGGTGGCGGCCAGGTCGATCGGGGTGTAGGGGCGCCCGCCCGAGGTGGTGAACTTGGTGTCGAAGGTCAGCGCGTTGCGGCCGTTCTTCCCGATGGGCCACTCCTTGCCGGCCAGCAGGTTCACCACATGGCCGTTGTCGAAGGCGGTGCTGCGCTCCACGCCATCACTGCCTTCGTAGCGCGAACGGAACAGCGACACCGTGCCCAGCGCATAGTAGCCCTTGCTGAAGAACTTCTCGACGGTGAGTTCCAGGCCCATGTTCGTACCCGTGCCTTCGCTCACCAGCCCGCCACGCTCCGTGAACACGAAGTCGGCGCCCTCGTTCACCGCGCTGTAGCTGCTCGGCGTCGGTTCCACCGGCAGGTCGAACAGCCACTGGTGGTAGGCCTCCAGCTTCAGCCGCCAGTCGTTGCCCAGGCCACGGTCGTAGGCCAGCACCGCATGGTGGCTCTTCATGAAGGAGAGGTCCGCGTTGGTGCGGGCATAGCCGCCATCCGCAGTGGGTTGCTGATAGAGCAGGATCGGAAGCGGCACCGACTGGCCATGCAGGCCGTAGGCCACGCTCAGGCGCTGCTGCGGACGGAACTGCCAGCTGAGGGCGGCACGCGGCTCCACCATGGCGTCCTGGTTGAGGTCGAGGTACTGCCCGTGCAGGCCGAAGGTGGCCTCGAGCTCATCGGTGAAGCGGTACTCGCCCTGCGCGTAGGCCTGCACCAGCGGGGTGCTTTCGTCCACGTCCCGGAGCGTCAGGAAGTAGTCGGGGATGCTGTCGCCGTTCGCATCGGGGATGTCCGTGCGCATGTCCCGGTCGTTCACCAGGCTGTAGATGCGGTACTGCTCCACGATGCCGCCGGCCCGCAAGGTGAAGCGGGGGCTGAACTTGCGGTTGTACTGCGTGCTCACGGTGTAGCGCTGCTCGCGGTCGGTGGCCTCCGTGGCGCGGTACTTCAGCAGCTCCTGATCGCTGGCGGCATCGCGCAGGATGTTGTCCTGCAGGAACTCGCTCTCCAGGAGGGTGGTGCCCACCACGGTCTTCAGGTAGCTCTTGTCGTCCAGCTGCAGGAAGTGCTTCACCCCCACCAGCCCGATGGTGTTGGTGAAGAAGGCGTCGTTGTCGGGGTCGGCGAACAGGTCGTTCTCGTCGATCTCGTTGCCCAGGAAGTCGATGGAGCTGGTGCCGCCCATGCCGAAGAGCTCGAAGCGGCCCAGCTTGGTGCGTCCCAGGTCCACCTTGAAGGAGAGGTCCTGGTAGTAGGGGATCGCGCTGGTGCCCGTGGCGGCCACGCTGGCGATGCCGTAGCGGTAGCTCACCAGGTAGCTGGACCCGTTCTTCCTGCTGAGCGGCCCCTCGGCCATGAACTCCAGGCCGCTGAAGGCGCTCACCTGCGCGGTGAACTCATGCTTGTCGCGGTTGCCGGTGCGGAAGTTCACGTCGAACACCGCGGCGTTGGCGTTGCCATACTCGGCCGGAAAGGCGCCGGTGAGGAAGTCGCTGGAGCGGAGCAGGTTGGTGTTCAGTGCGCTGACAGGCCCGCCGGTGGTGCCCAACGTGCTGAAGTGGTTGGTGGTGCCGATGGGCAGGCCCTCCACCCGCCAGAGCAGGCCGGTGGGCGAGTTGCCACGCACCACGATGTCGTTGCGCGAATCGTTGGCCCCGCTCACCCCGGCGAAGTTGGTGGCCAGGCGGGCCACGTCGTTGCGGCCGCCCGAGTAGCGCGTCACCTCCTCCAGGCTGAAGGTCCGGGCGCTCACCTTGGCCAGTTCGTTGTTCGGGCGGTCCTTGCTGGTGGTGTTGGTCACCTCGAACTCCTTCAGCTGTTCCACGGAGCTCTCCAGGGCGATGTCCAGCACCACCTCCTTGCCGGCGGTCACCAGCACATTGGGGATGGTGAGCGGCTTGTAGCCGATGAAGGTGACGGCGAACTGCTGACGACCCACCGGCACGCCTTCCAGCCGAAAGAGGCCGTCGAGGTCGGTGGTGGTGCCCAGGAAGGGATCGGAGCCCGTGAGCACGATGTTCACCCCGGGCAGGGGCAGTCCGGAATCGGCGTCCTTCACGGTGCCCTTCACCACCTGGGTCTGGGCCAGGAGGCCGAAGGGCAGCAGCGCGAGCAGGAGCGCGAGGATGGGTTGGATGGTGCGTTGCATGGCGGTCGTTGGTTTGGTGTTGACGGCCCGAAAGTGGCGGCACCCGGCGCCCGGCGCCAACGCGTTCCCGGTGGGGGTGCGATCCAGCGGGATGGACCGACGGAACGACCGGCTGGACCGGCCGACAAACGGCCGCGAACCCTCGGAAACGTTTCACCCGGTCCAAGCGACACTTCAACCTTCGATTCCGTCGGTCCACCCGCCCGCATGTGGGCCGCTCCTGCCCGCCCGCCGTACTTTTCCGGTCACATGAAGCCCGGCACCCTGCTCCGCGAACCCTGGCCCCGTGTCATCGGCATCCCGGTGCTGGGCTTCCTGCTCACGTTCGTGTTCAACGAACCGCCCTACGTGCCCTACCACTTCATGAAGTCGATCCTGATCGTGGGTGTCATGTGGCAGGGCGACTACCTGATCATGATGGCCCTCCGGAAGCGCTGGCCGGGCCTGGAGGTCACGGGGCGCCGCATCGGCTTCAGCGTGGTGGGGCTGCTGGTCTACAACTCGCTCATGGACTTCGGCCTGTGCACCGGGTTGGACCTGATCGGGCTCGAGGAGAACGGAAGCTGGATCGACTACTGGACCACGGACATCGGCTCCAAGCTCATCCCCAACCTGGCCGTCACCTTCCTGGTGGCCACCATCTACGAGGCCGGCTACTTCTTCCACCAGTGGCGGCGCCAAGTGCAGCTCACCGAGGCCATCAAGGGACAGCAGGTGCGCGCGGAGCTCAACGCATTGAAGGACCAGCTCAGCCCGCACTTCCTCTTCAACAGCCTGAACACCCTGGTGACGCTGATCCACGAGGACCCGGCCCAGGCGGCGCGCTTCACCCAAAAGCTGAGCGAGGTGTACCGCTACATCCTGCAGCACAAGGACAAGGAGGTGGTGGACCTGGGCACGGAGCTCGCCTTCACGCGTTCGTACAACTACCTGCTGGGCATGCGCTTCGAGCGCAGCCTGGACGTGCGCATCGACATCGACCCCGCCCTGCACGGCCGCCTGGTCGCACCGCTCACCCTGCAGATGCTGGTGGAGAACGCCGTGAAGCACAACACCGCCTCGCTCTCGCATCCGCTCCGGGTGGACATCTACGCCGAGAACGGGCGTTCGTTGATCGTGCGCAACACCCTGCGCCGGAAGAGCGGCGTTCCGGAGGGGACCGGCACCGGGCTGGAGAACATCCGGCAGCGCTACTCCTACCTGAGCGACCGCCCCGTGGACGTGATCGAGACGCGCGAGCACTTCCTGGTGGCCCTGCCCCTGATCCAACTGGCCGCCCCCGGCGAGACCGTCACCGGCGCATGAGCCTGCGCGTATTGATCATCGAGGACGAAGCTCCGGCCTACCGCAGGCTGAACGGCCTGCTGCAGGAGCACCATCCCGACCTGCAGGTGGTGGACGTGCTGGACGCGATCGAAAGCGCCGTACCCTGGTTCGCGCACCACGAGGCGCCCGACCTCATCTTCAGCGACATCCAGCTGGCCGACGGCCTCAGCTTCGAACTGTGGCGGCAGGTGCCCCCGCCGAGCCCCATCATCTTCACCACCGCCTTCGACGAGTACATGCTCGAGGCCTTCCGCGCCAATGGCATCGATTACCTGCTGAAGCCCATCGAGGCGGACGACCTGGCTCGCAGTGTGCAGAAGTTCCGGGCCCTCACGCGCAACGAAGGGGTGCCGGGGACCTCCGAGCTGGCCCGGGTGCTGGAGCACCTGCAGGCCGGCGGCGAGCGCCATCGCGACCGTTTCCTGGTGAAGCTCGGCAGCAAGCTGCTGCCCGTGCAGGCGGCCGACGTGGCCTACTTCTGCTCCATGGACGGTGCCACCGAACTGCACACGCACCAAGGCAAACGGTACGTGATCGACGGTCCGCTCGATGACCTGGAACGCCAGGTGGACCCGCGCCGCTTCTTCCGGCTGAACCGGCAGTGCCTGGCCTCGCTGGACGCCATCAGCGTGGTACACCAGCATTTCCAGGGCAAGCTGAAGGTGGCGCTCACCCCGCCCGCGCCCATGGACATCCTGGTGAGCCGGGAAAAGGCACGCGCCCTGAAGGGCTGGCTGGACGGGGCCTGACGTACCTTGCTGGCATGCCCGACCAGCTCGTCCACTGGATGCATGACGCACCGCCCGAACCGCCCTACTACGCCACGGTCTTCAGTTCGGTGAAGCGTGATCCACGGCCCGGGTACGACGCCATGGACGAGGCCACCATGCGTGCGGTGACCGAACTGGACGGCTACCTGGGGCATCAGGTGGTGCACCACGGGGACCGCAGCCTGTTCATCGCCTACTGGCGGGACCTGGAGGCGATCGACGCGTGGCGCGAGCACACCCTGCACCGCATGGCCAAGGAGAAGGGGCGCAGCGACTGGTACCAGCGCTACCGCTTCGAGATCTGCCGGGTGGAGCAGGCCTCGGAGTTCGAGCGGCCCGAATGAGCCGGGTGCTCCGTTCCTTTGCAGGACCATGGACAACGGCTACGTCAAGACGGACATCGCGGAGGGCATCGCCACCGTCACCTTCCACCACCCCAAGAGCAACAGCCTGCCGGGCACCATCCTGCGTGCCATGGCCCAGGCCATCGAGGACGCCGGCAAGGACCCGGAGGTGCGCGTGATCGTGCTGCGTAGCGAAGGTGGCAAGGCCTTCTGTGCGGGCGCCAGTTTCGACGAGCTGCTGGCCATCGACGACGCGGACACCGGCCGGGAGTTCTTCAGCGGCTTCGCGCTGGTGATCAACGCCATCCGCAAGGCACCGGTGTTCGTGATCGGCCGCGTGCACAGCAAGGCGGTGGGCGGCGGCGTGGGGCTGGCCGCGGCCTGCGACATCACCTACGCGCACGAGAGCGCCAGCGCCCGCCTGAGCGAACTGGCCATCGGCATCGGTCCCTTCGTGGTGGGCCCCGCCGTGGAACGCAAGGTGGGCCATGGCCCGTTCACCCTCATGAGCACCACGCCGGCCACCTGGCGCAGTGCCGCATGGTGCCAGCTGCACGGGCTGTATGCCGAGGTGTTCGGGCTGCATGCCGAACTGGACAACGCCGTGCTGGGCCATGCACGCGAACTCGCAGGCTACAGCCGCGATGCGATGACGGAACTGAAGCGCGTGGCCTGGCTGGGCACCGAGCTTTGGGACGAGCTGCTCGCAGAACGTGCGGTGGTGAGCGGCCGGCTGGTCCTCTCCGATTTCACGAGCCAGGCGATCGCCGCGTTCAAGGAGGCCCGGAAGTAGGCCACGAGGGAACCTACCCGCACGGGTGCTCGTATGAACGCGGGCATGGGCGCCGCCCCATGTCCCACCGTGAAGGACCTCACCACCTCCCGCCGGGTGCTGCTCGTGCTCTTCGGCACCCTGCTGCTGCTGGGCATCGGCCTCATCGTCTGGATGCACCAGGGGGAACGTCGCGCCCGGTTGCAGGAGGCCGCCTCCCGCCAGACCGGGATCACCGCCACGCTGGCCGGCCAACTGGATGGCGGACGAGTGACGCGCCTGCTGAGCACCTATGCCGATCCCGGGCTCATCGTCCGCAACACGCAGGACGCATGGTACTACTCCCTGCACGATGCGCTGAAGCGCACCGCCGATGCCTTCCAGGGCGACCTGGACCTGCTGCTGCTGGTCCCGGACAGCGCCCAGGGCCTGGCCATCCTGGTCACGGCCGATGAACCCGCCTTTCGCACCGCCTACACCGGCCAGGGAAGAGCCGCCCTGCTCGCCTACCTCGACGCCGGCCGCATCGATGGCGGCATGGCGACCGAGGAGGAACAGCTGATCACCTTCAGTGCCGTCCGCGACGGCCGTGGACGCATCGTGGGGCTGGTCTCGGGAAGCAGTGGTCTTGCCGCGGTGGAACATGCCGTGCGGGCCGCGCTATACCGGCAGGTGGGCGTGCTGCTCGCCGTGTTCCTGATCGTGGGGTTGGTGCTCTTCACGTCCGTGGGCCGGTGGGTGAGGCACCAGGAGGCCGCACACAGCGACCTGCAGCAGCGGCACGCCGGCATCACCGACAGCATCGCCTATGCCGGCAAGATCCAAAAGGCCCTGGTACCGGACCCCGATCGTTATGCCGAGGTCTTCGCGGACCACTTCGTGCTGGACCGTCCCAAGGACGTGGTGAGCGGGGATTTCCATTGGTTCCACCGCACCGGACCGGACACCTGCTTCGTGGCCGCGGCGGACTGCACCGGACACGGTCTGCCCGGAGCCATGATGGCCGCGATCGGATGCAGCCTCCTGAACGAGGTGGCCGTGAACCGACCGGGCAACGACCCTGCTGAACTGCTCGCCGAACTGAACCGCCGCATGCTGGACGTGCTGCACCAGGAGGGCCGCAAACCCGGCGCGGGCGACGGCATGGACGTGGCGCTCTGCCGCATCGATCGCGTGAAGCGTGAACTCCTGTTCGCCGGTGCCTTCCGCCCGCTGTACTGGATGCACGATGGGCAGCTCACCGTGATCAATGGCGACCGCAGACCGATCGGGGGCAGCCAGCACGAGGCCGACCGCCGGTTCACCGTGCACCGCATCGCCTACCACCCCGGCGACCGCATCTACCTGTTCAGCGACGGCTACGTGGACCAGTTCGGTGGTCCGGATGGCAGGAAGTTCATGACCGGCCGCTTCAACGACCTGCTCCTCGCCAACCAGCACCTTCCCCTCCACGACCAGCTGGACGTGCTGGACCGCGCCTTCGCCGATTGGAAGGGGGACGGTGAGCAGGTGGATGATGTCTGCGTGGTGGGCCTGGAGGTCTAGTCCCGAGATCGTCCGCCACCCCTCCCGCTTCCGCCTTCCGCATTTCGCGTTCAGCATTCAGCGTTCAGCATTCAGCGTTCAGCCTTTAGCGTTGATCATGCCACTGGCCTCGTTCGCCAGCACCCGCCTATCTTTGAACGGCCCTAAGCCGAAGTGGGCAGGAAGCATTCGATGGCAACGAAGACCGAGCTGATCGCCCGGCTGGAGGAACTGCTCCAGGGCGACGATCCCGAGGCCGCCTCTGAGGCCGTGGACACCGTGAAGGACGCTTATGAGGCGATCCTGAACGCCGCCGAGGAAGCGGGACAGGACCAAGAGGGCGAGGAGGAACCGGAACGAGATGCACCCGATCCTGCTGCAGAGGCTTCCGCCGAGGCACCGGCAGTCCCCATCGAGAACGCCGTTCCCCAGGACGAGGATGACAAGCGCTTCAAGCTGCTGCTGGACACCTTCCACCAGCGCGTGAACGACGTGCGCCGCAAGCGCGCCCAGGAGGAGGCCGACAACCTGGCCGCCAAGCGCGCCGTGATGGACGAGATGAAGCGGCTGATCGCCGAGGAGGAGAACATCGGTTCCGCCTTCCAGCGCTTCAAGGAGCTGCAGGAGCAGTGGAAGACCATCGGCAACGTGCCGGCCAGGGACTACCGCGACCTGCAGAGCGACTACTCCCACCTGCTGGACGACTTCTTCTACAACATCCGCATCTACAAGGAACTGCGCGAGCACGACCTGCGGAAGAACACCGCCCTGAAGCAGGCCCTGGCCAGCGACATGGAGTCCCTCGCTCAGGAGGACAACATCAAGGAACTCGAGGGAAAGGTGCGCGAGTACCAGGAGAAATGGCACCAGGTGGGCCCCGTGTCGCAGGACGAATGGGAGGCCCTCCGCGACCGCTTCTGGAACGCGACCCGCATCGTGTACGACAAGGTGCACGAGCACTACCGCGCCCGGCGCGCCGAGCACGAGGCCAACCTCGCCGCCAAGCAGGGCCTGGTGGAGAAGGTGCGCACCCTGATGGACGGCCTTGAAGCCGCCGGGGCGAAGGAATGGAGGGCGCTCACCGACCAGGTGCTCGAACTGCAGGGGGCCTGGAAGCAGATCGGCTTCGCCACCAAGAAGGAGAACGAGAAGGTGTGGCGCGAGTTCCGCGAGGCCTGCAACGCCTTCTTCGCCGCCAAGAAGTCCTTCTTCGATGAGCTGAAGGACCAGTACCGCGAAGTGCGCGAAAAGAAGCAGGCCCTGCTGGAGGAGGCCGAACAGCTGAAGGACAGCACCGCCTGGCGGCAGACGGCCGACCGGCTGAAGGCCTTGCAGGCCGCCTGGAAGGAGGCCGGCAGTGCGGGCCCGCGCGACGAGCACAAGCTGTGGTCGAAGTTCAGGGAGGCCTGCGACGGGTTCTTCCAGGCGCGGAAGGCCCACTTCAAGGAGCAGGACGCCGCCCAGGCCGAGCATGTGAAGGCCCGCAACGAACTGATCGCCGAGATCGAGGGCTTCACCCTGACCGGTCAGCGGCAGGCCGACATCGATGCGCTCAAGGCCTTCAGCCAGCGCTGGATGGAGTGTGGCCGGGTCTCGCCCCGCGACTACGACAAGCTGAACGAACGCTACCGGGCCGCGCTCGACGGCCAGTACGACCAGTTGAAGCTGGAGGCCGAGGAGCGCCGCCAGATGCGCTTCCAGGGCCACCTGGAGGAACTGAAGGGTGCACCCGATGGCAAGGACCGCCTGGACCGGGAGCAGCGCATCGTGCGCCGCAAGATCCAGGACATGGAACAGGAGATGCGCCAGATGGAGCAGAACCTGGGCATGTTCAACTTCAAGAGCGCAAGCGGCGAGCAGATGCGTCGCGACATCGAGAAGCGGATGGAACGCACCAAGGAGGAAGTGGAACGCCTCAAGGTCCAGCACCGCCAGCTCCTGAAGGAACTGCGGTGAGCGGCGGCCGCCCCTTCCCCACCCTGCGTGTGCGCATCCCCGTGGCCTGGGGCGAACAGGACGGCTTCGGGCACCTGAACAACATCGTCTACTTCCGCCACATGGAAAGCGCCCGCATGCACTTCCTGCGGGTCACCGGCGTGCTCGACCTTCACCAGCGCACCGGCGTCGGGGTCATCCTGGCCGCCACGGACTGCCGCTTCCTGGCCCCGGTGCAATGGCCGGACACCCTCACCGTGGAGACGGGCGTCACCCACCTGGGCAACACCAGCTTCACCATGGACTACGTGCTCACGAACGGCGAAGGCACCGTGGTGGCGGAAGGTGAGGCCGTGCTGGTGATGTACGACTACCCCAAGGCCACCAAGGTGCCCGTGCCCGACCCCGTGCGCGAAGCCATGCAAGGCCCGTTCACCGACATCCGCTGACGCATGCGACACCTCTTCCCGCTCCTGCTGCTGGCCTTTTCCTGTGACGCTCCGAACGAGGCCACCCCGGACCCGAAGGCCGCGCCCGACACCACCGGGCAGAACCACATGAGCACCCTGGGCACCGAGCACCTGCTGGCCCGCCTGCAGGGTCACTGGACCACCCCGACCGACAGCGACGGCACGGTGTTCCACGAACTCTGGCGCACGGATCCCAATGGACGCATGACCGGCATCGGCTGTGTGCTGGCCGGCACGGACACCGTGTTCATCGAGCACCTCGCCATCCACGACACGGACAGCGGGCTGGTGTACGATGTGGACATCAGCGAAACGGACGGTGCCGCTTTCCTGCTGTCGCCGAGCGGACCGGACAGCCTGCTGTTCCTGAACCCCGCGCACGACTTCCCGCAGCGCGTGCTCTACGTACCTGAAGGCGATGGCTGGCATGCGCTGGTGGACGGTGTGGTGAACGGCAAGGTCCGCGAGGAGCACTTCCACCTGCGTCCCCTGAACGCCACGCCCTGACCCCATGGCCGGTGGCCGGTCCTTCCTTCAACGCCTGCTGCGGCCCTTCCTGCCGCTGGTGATCCTGGCGGGCCTCGGGCTCATCTACTACCTGGGCGTCTTCAGCGAACGCACCGGGTTCGTGCGCGAGGTGCTGGACCCAGGGTTGAAGCGCATCACCCTGCCGGTGCTGAACGCCTTCCGTGGGGAGGACGTGCCGGTGGACCGGATGGAACTGCTGATCCCCCGGCCCGCCATGGACAGCCTGGCCGCCATCCGCGACCGTGCATTGGAGGCCGGTGTGCTGGACGAAGGCAAGGACCGCTGGGACACGGCGCAGTTGATCTGGCAGGGCGATACGATCGCCGTGAGGCTCCGGCTGAAGGGCGGGCTCATCGATCACCTGCGCACCGCGAAGTGGTCGTTCCGGGTGCAGGTGTTGGACAGCGGATCCGTGATGGGCATGCGCACCTTCTCCCTGCAGCACCCGAACACACGCAACTTCACCCACGAGTGGCTCTTCCACCAGGCCCTGCGGGAGGAAGGTCTACCCTGGCTGCACTACCGCTTCCTGGACGTGACGGTGAACGGCGGGGACCGGGGCCTGCATGCGCTGGAGCAGCACTTCGATGAGAGCCTGCTGGACAGCCTGGGACTGGGTCCGGGGCCCGTGGTGAAGTTCGACGATGAGGCCCGCATCGGGGCGTTGCAGCAGTTGAACGAACGGCCCTTCGACAGCGACCCGCCCACCACCGCCGACTGGCAGGCCGCCGTGGTGGACGCCTTCCATACGAAGGACGTCCTCGCCGACCCCGTGCTGAAGGCCCGGTTCCAACGGGCGGTGCTGCAGCTCGAGGACTTCCGCGCGGGCCGGGCTCGGACCTGCGAGGTGTTCGCCTGCGACGAGCTGGCCCACCTCTTCGCCTTGTGCGACCTGCTGGGTGCCCAACACGCCACCGACTGGCGGAACCTGCGCTTCGTGCCCGGTTCCGATGGGCGGCTGCGGCCGATCGGCTTCGATGCCAATGCGGGTGAGCCGATCCCCGCCATCCGTGCGTTGCGCGAAATGGGACCGGTGGACTTCAGCGGCACGCGCTGGGGCTTCTTCGACCGGCTCTTCGACGACAGCACCTTCTTCCGGAGCTACGTGGCCTGGCTGGACACGCTGAGCACCCCTGGCCGGCTGGAGGGTCTACTGGGAAGCCTTGCCGTTGGTCTGGACACGGCGCTGGCCCGGGTGCGACAGGAGTTCCCCAACTGGCGGCATGACACCCTCGTGTACATCCACGACCGGACGGTGATACGACAGACCCTCGAGCCCCGCGATGCGCTGGTGGCCTACCTCCAGACGGGCGGCGAGCACGGTCCCCTGGACCTGGCGCTCCTGAACGTGCATGCCCTGCCGCTGGAGGTGATCGCCGTGGCCAACGACAGGGACACGCTCCGGCTTCGCGATCCGATCCTGGTTCCGCCGGGCATCGGATCGGGCCCTCCGAAGTACGTGAACACGCGCGTCAGGATCGCGGAGAGCGGACGCACCAGCTTGCAGGTGCGCCTGTTCGGCCTGGAACGGAACTGGTGGATCAAGGTGAAGCCGTGGAAAACCTCGGTGGACCCGGTGGCGCCGTAAGGTGTGACCCGGCCGAACTTGCGGCGTCCAAAGCCGACCACTAACCAAAACCAGATCGTCATGGGCATGATGAAGGAGTTCAAGGAGTTCGCCATGCGCGGCAACGTCGTCGACATGGCCGTCGGCATCGTGATCGGCGGCGCGTTCGGAAAGATCGTGTCGTCCTTCGTGGGCGATGTACTGATGCCACCCATCGGCATGCTGTTGGGCGGCATGGATTTCAGCAAGCTGGCCTATGAACTGCAACCGGCGTCCACGGGTGCCGATGGCACGGAGGTGCCTGCCGTGATGTTGAACTACGGTACGTTCATCAGCACCGTGATCGACTTCATCATCATCGCCTTCGCCATCTTCATGGTGATCAAGGCCATGAACAGCATGAAGAAGAAGGAGGAGGCCGCTCCGGCCCCGCCGCCCGAGCCCAGCAACGAGGAGAAGCTGCTGACCGAGATCCGCGACGCCTTGCGGAAGTAAGCGACCTGCAAGTCCGTGTGAAGGCCCCAACGCTCAGGCGGCGGGGCCTTCGCCGTTCAGGGCACCGCCGTACCGAAGGCGCTTTCCAAAGCTCCCTGCTCCCGCGCCTCTACCACGGTGCCTTGCCAGACCGTGCCATCCGCATGCGCGATCAAGAGCCGGTCGGCCAGCCGCAGGGCCTGGGCCACATCATGCGTACTGAACAGCACACCGCGCCCACCATCGGCCAGTTGGCGTAACAGCGCCAGCACCCTCGCCCGGTTCACGACGTCCAGGAAGGCCGTGGGTTCGTCCAGCAGCAGCAAGGGTGTGTCCTGCGCTAGGGCCCGGGCCACCATCACCAGCTGGCGTTCGCCGTCGCTGAGGTGGGCCAGGTCGCGACCCGCCAGGTCGGCAACACCGGCCTGCGCCATGGCCTGGTCCACGACGCGTTCATCCTCGGATGTCAGCCGTCCGCGGGCATCGGTCCACGGCTGGCGGCCCAGCGCCACCACCGTGCGCACGTCCAGCAGCGCCGGACTAGCCCGTTCGGTGAGCACGATCGACACGCGTTTCGCACGTTCCCTGGGATGCAACCGGGAGAGCGTTTCGCCCTTCAACAGGACCTCTCCCTGCAACGCCGGAAGTGCCCCGGTGAGCGTGTGCAGCAAGGTGCTCTTGCCGATGCCGTTCACCCCGAGCAGGGCCACCAGTTCCCCGGCGTTCAGGACCAACCCGAGCTCGCGCAGCAGCACCCGTCCCCGATGGCCTACCGCAAGGTCCTTGGTATGGAGCAACGCGGTCATGTTCCTCGCACCCAGTTCCTGCCGCGCAGCAGCACCCACACCACCACCGGTGCGCCCAGCAACGAGGTCACCGCGTTGAGCGGCACGCGGCCCGCAAGCCCCGGCCAACGCACCACCAGGTCGCAGGCGAGAGCCAGCACCGCGCCCATGAGCAGCGTGGCCGGCAGCAGCCGGGTGTGATCGCCCGTGCCCAGGAGCGCGCGCGCCACATGCGGGGTGGCCAGCCCGAGGAAGGCGATCGGTCCGCAGAAGGCGGTGACGGTGCCGGCCAGCACCCCGGTGATGAGGATCAGCCCCGTGCGCAGGCGATTCACCCGCGTGCCCAGGCTGTGTGCGTAAGCCTCGCCGAGCAACAGGGCGTTCAACGGCTTCACGAGACGCAGCGCGGCCAGTGTCCCGACCAACACCGGCACCGCCAGCCAGTGGAGCCGTTCTGTCGTGACCTGCGCGAAGGAGCCCATGCCCCAGAGCACGAAGCCCTTCAACGCCGCGCTGTCCGAGGCCACCTCCAGGAAGCTGACCAGGGCCGCGCAGAGGTAGCCCAGCATCAGGCCCACGATCAGCAGCGTGATGCCGTCCTGCACGCGTCGGTCGGCGAAGAGGATGATGGCGAGCACCGCGAATGCCCCGGCGATGGCCGCACCCTCGATCACCAGGTCGGCCGGCAGCCCCCACGAACGCCAGAACGGACCCGCCAGCATCACCACCGCCACGGCCAGCCCCGCTCCGGAGCCGATGCCCAGCACCGAAGGACCGGCCAGCGGATTGCGGAAGAGCGTCTGCATGAGCAGCCCGCTGGTCGCAAGGCCAGCACCGGCCAGCATGGCGGTGAGCGCCTGGGGCAGCCGCACACCGCCCACGATCAGCGCATGGGCCGGATCCTTCGCGGTGCCGAAAAGGCCGGCGAACACCTCGACCAACGGAACCCGTACCGAGCCGATGGCCAGGTGCGCGAGGAACAGCAGACCCAGCAGCACCAGCAGCAATGCGAAGGCACCGGTACGCATGCGGCGAAAGTACCATTCCCCCCATCCGCGATCGGCACGGAATTGGCGGAGTAAATTCACCCACCGATGACCCGTCCCACCGCGCTCGCCTGCCTCACATCCACCCTGCTGCTGGGCGGCTGCGTGTCGGTGTCGAACCAGCTGGCGGACGCCCGCACCTACGAACAGGAAGGCATGCTGCGCGAGGCGCATGCGCGCTACAGCGAGGTGTACGAACGCCGGCATCGCAACGTGGAGGCGCACATCGGCATGCAGCGCACCGCCCAGGCCTGGCTGGACCGGCTGGAGTCGGAGGCCTCGGGGCACTACCTCTCCGGCACGCTGGACCGGGCCGACAAGGCCTATGCCGACGCGGACCAGTACGCGGCCCGGATGCAGCGCGAAGGCCTTTCGTTGGTGCGTGACCCCTTGCTCCCCGTCAGGCGGCGCGAGGCCCGGCAGCAGTCGGCCGATGCCCTGTACGAACAGGCGGAAACGGCCTTCCGCACCGACCGCTTCGGCGAGGCCGAGCAACTGGCCGCGCAGGTCTTGCGGCTTCAACCTGACCGGCGCGAGGCGGAGCACCTGCGGAAGCTCGCCCAGCTGGAACCGCGCTACCGCGAAGGCCTGCGGGCCGAGGAATTGGGGCTGTGGCGCGACGCCTACCACCGCTACAAGCAGGTCACCGACCGCGACCCCGCCTACCGCGAGGCGTGGACGCGCATGGAGCATGCCCGCCTGCAGGCCAGCTACTCCCTGGCCTACGTGCCGGTGTTCGACACCACGCCCTATTCCGACCTCTGGGGAACGCGCTTGCAGCCCGGTGCGGCCGAGATGGCGCTGGCCGGTGCCGTCCGTCAGGCCATCGTGGACCTGGACGACCCGTTGATCATGCTGATCGACCGGGAGAACACCGAACAGTTGCTCGCCGAACAGCAGCGCACCATGAACGGCACCTTCGACGATGCCCACGTGGCCGAGGCCGGCAAGCTGATGGGTGCCCGCTACGTGCTGGCCTGCCGCATGACGCGCTACGACGAGGTGCTGACCCGCCAGGCCGAGGTGCAGTTGCAGGTGATCGACGCGGAGACCGGCCGCATCCAACTGGCCGAGACCATCCGCGTGACGCGGCACGAGTTGGACAAGGGCAACACGCGCGCCCAGCTGGTGGACCTGGCCGCCAAACGGATCGCGGCACGGATCGCAGGCTTCGACCCCTACGCCAAGTGACCATTTATTTTGGCGGGAGCGGATGGAACGCCTCGCCAACGCACTGAGCCTCTTCCTGGGCCTCGTCTTCCTGGGCGGCGGCATGAGCAAGCTCTTCGCAGCGCATGCCTTCCCGGGGCTCATGGGACCGGTATGGCTGGAGGAGGCGCTGGAACCGCATGGCCTGGCGCTCTACGGTCACTTCATCGCGTGGAGCCAGGCGCTCATCGGCTACACCTTGTTCACGCTCCTGCTGCGCAGCCTGGGGGCCGTGCTGCTGGTGCCCCTCGTGGTGAACATCCTGATGGTCACGATCAGCCTGGACTGGCGCGGCACGCCCTACGTGGTGGCCGGTTTCCTGGTCATGAACGGCTTGATCCTGTGGATCGACCGGAAACGCTTCGCACCGCTGTTGGGCAGGCCCTACCCACACGGACGACCGATCGCGTGGCGCGAGCTGTTGGTCTGGACGGCGGGACTATGCGTGTTCGCGGTGGGCGCGCCGGTCTCCCACGTGTCCCTGCCCCTGGGCTATGGGCTCAGTGCGGCCGGCATCGCGCTCGGCCTGCTGGCCTGGTGGCGGCACCGCCGCGTCACATCCGCCGGTACCAGCCCTTGATCCGCTCGCGGTCCAGCACCTTCTCCCAGTCCGGGCCGAAGGCATGGTCCCACATGTGCGGCAGGTTGTACGCCACCTCGGCCATGGCGTCGATGGTCTCCTCGCTCCACTCCTTGGCGAGGCCCTGCGGAAGGTGCACGCCGCGCTCCTTCACCATCGTCTTGAACTCGTGGACGTACTCGCCATACACGTCCTCCAGCTTGTCGAAGGCGATGCAGTTGGCGATGCAGTGGTGGATGTGCAGCACCTTGCCCAGGCCGTAGCTGAGGGCGTGGCACACGCCCACTTCGCTGTAGGTGAGGCTGAGGCCGCCCATGTAGCTGGCCACCATCAGCAGCTCGTCGCTCTTGGGGTCGCTGCGTTCGCGGCGCAGGAACACCTCCCGGCACATCTCCAGGCTCTTCTCGCTGTAAGCCTCGGCGAAGGTGTTCTTCTTGGTGCCGGTGATGGCCTCCACGCTGTGGATGTAGGTGTCCATGCCCGTGTAGAACCACTGGTCGGTGGGCACGGTGGCGATCAGGTCGGGGTCCAGCACGATCTGGTCGAAGATGGTCCAGTCGCACTTCAGGCCGAGCTTCTTCACGGGGCCCGTGAGCACGGCGGTCATGCTCACCTCCGCGCCGGTGCCGCTGATGGTGGGCACCCCGCAGTGGTAGATGCCGGGCCGCTTGATCAGGTTCAGCCCCTGGTACTGCACGCTGCTGCCCTCGTTGGTGAACATCAAGGCACCGGCCTTGGCCACGTCCATGGTGCTGCCGCCGCCGATGCCCACGATGCCGGCGGGCAGCCCGCGCCGCTTCAGGATGTCGTCCCGCAGGCCGTCGATCAGCTCGGTGGTGGGTTCCTCGCGGCTGTCGATGAAGACCAGCTCATCGTCCGGACCCGCCGGGATGCGCCGGATGAACTCGGTCTTGTCCTCGAAGTAGTGGTCCACCACGAAGACCAGGAAGGTGCCCCGCTCCACGTCGGGCGCGGGCCCCTCGTGCGGCACCCGGTGCGGCTCCAGGATCTCGCCCAGCTTGGCGAAGGTGCCGCGGCCGTAGCAGGTGCGGGTGACGGACTTGAAGTTGCGGAAAAGGTTCATACGATCGGATGATCAGGCGATCAGATGATCAGATGATGATCGCTGACCGGCGTTCGGATGCAAAGGAAAGGGGTAACTCCGCGGAAATGGCATGCGACGGTTCCTGACCGACCCCGACGGGGTCACAGCATGATGAAGATGATGTCCTATTGCGAGACCGACCCTGAAGGGGTCGCAGCATGCAGAAGATGATGTCCCATTTCCAGACCGACCCTGAATTGGTTCGCAGCCGGAGCTACGCGTCGGGATGGCAGCCCCTGGTCCGGGCCGAGGCGGAACGGTCCTTGCTGTGCCTTCAGCGGGCGACCACCAGCTTGAGCGCGGTCTGCGTGTCGTTTTGGAGGACGGACATCACATACGTACCTGCAGGGAAACTGCTCACATCGACCTCCAAGCTGTTGTCGGAGAGCAGTCTGGACCGAACGGGCATGTCACGTCCTGCCAGGTCCAGCACCCGCACCTGCATGGAGGTACCGAGACCCGCTGAACCCTTCAGGAAGCACCGGTCCGTCGCCGGGTTCGGTGAAAGGGCGATCGATGGAGGTGCATCCTCATCCTGCACACCGAGCACAAAATCCACGGTCTCGCATGCGGTATTGTCATCCGGTGCGCGATCCGCCAACCCGTTCGGGGCAAGGGCCACCAGGCATACCTCACCAATGGGTGCTGCAGTCGGACTAACTCCCCTCGCCACGAACACATCACCGAACGGCAGGTCGAGCGTATCGCCCGGAGCCAACACAAAACCGGAGGTATCGATCCGGTTGGTCATATGGCTGCAAAGCATGACGGGCAGATCGATCCACATGGATACTACCACCCTGAACAGCGTGTCCGGGCCGTGGTTCACCACGCGGCCTGTTACATCAGCCCTCTGGTCCCAGAAGGGGAACCATCCACCAGCATGTTCCGCCCTGGCGGAATCCACCTGCAGCAGGACCTCAACGTCCTCCGCATGAGAAATGGCGACGCCATCCATGGACAGCTTGCGCACGATACCCGTGGTGCGTCCGGAGATGACCGTATTTCCTACGGAAAGCACATCACCCCTACGGATCGCGCAAGCACTGGTGCCATGGTTGGGCAGTGCCGGCCACGGGAACAGCTGACCGGGGACCCCGTTCGTATCGAGTTCATACAGCGCCGTTGTGGTGTTCACGAAGAGCCCGCTGTCCGAAGGGATGAACCGACTGCTGTAGTTCTGGCCCGGCAAAGGCGAGCTTCCAACGGGGTCCAGCATCGCATCGAAGCGGCGTACACTGTCGCTCGTGAGGACGAACACGGATGGTCCGTCCCAATGGATATCCCTCACGCCGGGTCCGATCGGCGAGGAGGCCAGCACGATCCCGTCCAGGTCAATGAGCCGCAGGTCCGTTCCTTGAAGCATGAACAGCGAGCTGTCACTGGCCCAGTGGATCTTGCGAACGCCGTTGGACGGAACCTCGAATCCACCGACGCTCATGCCGTTCAGGTCCATGATGTGGACCGAATCGGAGGATGCGATCGCGATATGATCGACGATGCCCTTGGCGGCCATGGTCGGGGTACTCGTGAACATTGGATAGAGGAACCGCTCCCAGAGCACCGTACCGTCAGCGGCATAGCGACGCACACGGCTATCCGGCCCGAGGACGTCGCATCCGTCGTTGACGCCAACATGCAGCAAGCCACTGTCCGGCATCATGACCACCTCTCCCCATCCCTGACCTATGAGATAGGGCCCCACATCCTCCCAAGCGACCGAGCCATCGCTTTCGCGGACACTGATCAGGTGACTGCCCGCCCACGTCGTGCGTCCGATCACCGCCCAGCGGTCACCGGCCAGCGGGAATGCACCGTACAAATGGATCTCCTCATCGCGTTGATCCGCGTGCTCCCACAACTGGGCCTGTGCAGGGATCGAGAGCAAGGCCGTTAGTAGCAGATACAGAGCGCGCATGTGAATGGATGCTGGTAGCCTGTTCCACAAGGTAAGACAGCATTAGGGGAGCAAGCGCTGCCGGCACTCCACTGAATGTTCTCGCTTCCAGAACGTGGCGCCGCATTCCGCGTTAGGGCCAACAGCCCCGGGTCCGGGGTGAACTTCAAGCCCGCAAGCGAGGAGCCCCGGGTCAAGTCCGGGGTGACGGGTGCTGACTTGCAGCGGAAGCCCGACGGCTTGGCGCCCCCGGATGTGAACTCCGGGGGGACGCGCCGGAACGCCCAAAGCACCTACACGGTCACCCCCTCCATCACCTTCCGCACCACCCCCTCCATCTTGGTAAGGAAGGCATCCAGTTCAGCCTCCGTCCACGTGACGCGGATGTTGAAGCTGATGAGGCGGCTCATGACGGCATCGCTCTGCGGGAAGGTCATGGTCCTGAGGTCCTGCGGCAGGCCGAGCTCGTGGGCCACCATGCGGTAGGGGGCGCTCAGCTGCTTCAGGTGGTCCCACTGCTTGATGTAGTGGAACATGTTGTCGTACCAGTAGGCCACGCCGATGCCCTGTTCGCCGAGCCCCTTCACCACCGCACGGGCGGCGGCCTCGTTGGGCAGCAGCAGGTGGAAGAAGGTGGCGCTGTCGCCGGCATCGTCGCACTGGCGGCGGAAGGCGAGTCCCTCGATCTGGGACAGGCGCTCCTGGATCACGGCCTTGTGGGCGCGCTGGCGCTCCAGCATGTGGGGCAGCTTGCGCGTCTGGGCCACGCCCACCGCGGCATGCAGCTCGCTGATGCGGAAGTTGGTGCCCAGGATCGGGTGCTGCTCCATGCCCCGGTTGTCGCCGATGTGGTCGTGCCCGTGGTCGGCGAACTGCTGGGCGGTGTCCCAGAGCTGCTGGTCGTCCGTGATGACCACGCCCCCTTCACCGGCGGTGGTGATCTTGAAGAAGTCGTAGCTGTAGCTGCCCATGCGGCCCCAGCGGCCCAGCGGCTTGCCCTTGTAGGTGGCGCCGAGCGCCTGGGCACTGTCCTCGATCAGCTGCACGTCGTGCTCCTCGCAGACCGCCAGGATGCCGGCCAGGTCGGCGGCGGCGCCGCACATGTGCACCAGCAGCACGGCCTTGGTCTTCGGGGAGATGACCTTGCGGATGGCCTCGGCGCTCATGCAGAGGGTGTCGTCGATCTCGGCGAACACGGGCAGGGCCCCGGCCAGCAGCACGGCCTCCACGGTGGCGATGTAGGTGAAGGGCGGCACGATCACCTCGTCGCCGTAGCCCACCCCGCAGGCGGCCAGCATGGTGCTGACGGCGGTGCTTCCGCTGCTCACGGCCAGGGCATGCTTCGCCCCGGTGAAGCGGGCCACCTCCTGCTCCAGGTCGCGGGCCTTCCAGTGGCCCTTGCGGGCGGCATCGTGGTTGAAGCGGAACAGGACGCCGGTGTCCAGCACGTCCATGATCTCCTTGCGTTCCTCTTCGCCGAACAGTTCGGTACCGGGCATGATCGCGGGTTTGGGCCAAAGGTAGGATCCCACGGAGCTTGCACCTTTGCAGCGGCGGGCACAGACGTCCGTGGCCGCGTCTCCGTTACCTTCCCCATGATGACCCGATCACCTCTCCTCCTGCTGGCGCTGGTCCTGCTGCCGGCCACGAAGACCTTCTCCCAGGGCTGCAGCGATGCCGGCGTGTGCACCGCAGGCCCCATCGGCGAACTGGAACTGCTGGGCGACAGCCTGCATGCCATGCCCGAGCCGCGCCACATGGCCCGGCTCACCTTCAGCTATGCGGTTGGAGAACGCAGCACCACCATCACGCAGGGGGTCCTGGAGCTGGGCTTCGGGCTTACCGAGCGGTGGGGCGTGCAGGTGAAGCTGCCCTACCAGAGCGCCAGCGGCGACCTGGGCACCAACAGCGGCCTGGGCGACCCGGTGATCACCACGAGCTACGACCTGATGAAGCGGCCCGGACGGAGGCTCACCGGTCTGCTGGGCATGAAGCTGCCCGCGAACGATGCCAGTGCCGAGGCCGACGACCTGGACCTGCCCATGCCCTACCAGACCAGCCTGGGCACCACGGACCTGCTGCTGGGCCTGAACTACCGGCACCAGCGCTGGAACGCGGCCCTGGCCTACCAGCATGTGCTTTCCCAAGGCAATGCCAACACCTTCACCCACGATCTCTGGATGGACGACATGGACGCCCTGGGCTACTTCGAGAGCTGGGAGCTGGAGCGCGCGAACGACGCCGTGGCCCGCATCCAATACGCCCTGCCGATCGGCGACCTGGCCATCCAGCCGGGCCTGCTGGCGATCTACCACCTGGACCAGGACACCCGGCTGGACAGCACCGGCACGCGCATGGCCGTGGAGGGCTCCGACGGCCTGACGCTGAACCTGACCATCGATGCCCGGTACCGATTGAACGATGCCTGGACCCTGGAGCTGGCCTACGGTTCGCCCATGGTGGTGCGGGACGAACGCCCAGACGGCCTCACCCGCTCCCTGGTGCTGAACCTGGCCCTGGCCTACCGCTTCGGCACGCCGCGGGAATAACTTGCAAGGCATGAAGAAGCGACCCACCGGCGGGCTCGTCTACTCCTCAGGACCCAAGGGCAGCGGTACGGCCCCAGCCAAGGCCCCGAAGCAGGCCGCCACGCTACCCGCGCAGCAGCAGGACCTGCGCATCCACCTGGACCGACTGAAGGGCAACAAGCTGGTGACGCGCATCGTGGGCTTCGTGGGCCGCGACAGCGACCTGGCCGACCTGGGCAGGGCGCTGAAGTCCCGTTGCGGCGTGGGTGGCAACGTGAAGGAGGGCGTGGTGCTGCTGCAGGGCGACCACCGCGACAAGGTGCTGGCCTACCTGACCGAGCAGGGCTACAAGGCGAAGAAGGCCGGGGGATGATCATGGCACCCGTAGCATCGGCCCTGCGGGTCGACCTTGAACATGGCCAAGAAACCCGCCCCCAAGACCCACCGCTTCACCGCTCCTTTGGAGAAGATGAACGCGAAGATGGCCTTCCACTTCGTGGAGGTCCCCTTTGACGTGGAGAAGGAGTTCGGCCGGCGCACGGGGGTGCGTGTGGTGGGCACGGTGAACGGCGTGCCGGTGGATCGGGCGTTGCTTCCGCAGAAGAGCGGGATGCACATCATCATCCTGGGCGGTGACATCCGCAGGCCTGCGAAGCTGAGGAAGGAAGGCGATATGGCCGTGGTGGAGATCCGCGAGCACCCCGACCCGGAAAAGCTGGACCTTCCCGAGGAACTGGCCGAGACGCTGGACTTCCTGCCCGAAATGAAGGCCGCCTGGGAACGCCTGACGCCCGGCATGCGCCGCAGCATGTGCTACTGGGTGGGCAGCGCCAAAACTGCACCCACCCGCGAGAAACGCGTGGCGGAACTGCTGCGCCGCTTCGAGGAGGGCGACTTCCAAGTGGGCCAGGGACGCAAGGGTTGAACGTCCACCAGGACCGATGGGGCCTTCGTGATCGCCCGCTTGGTCCGATCTTTGCCACCATGAGCTGCATGAGATACGCCATTGCTTCCTTTCTGCTCCTTTCCCTTGCCGGCCGTTCCGCTGCCCAGGCACCGGACCTGCTGCTGCTGCCTGAATGGAAAGAGGGTCAGTACCGCACGTACATGGTCCAACGTGAAGGCGGATGGCCGGATGAGCCCCAGGAGCTTACGCTGGACACCAAGTTGGAGGTGGTCGGCTACAACATCGTGGCCTACGACCTGGACCTGGCGGTCCGCAATTTCATGATCGACCTGGCCGGGGGAGCTTCCAAGGATGAGCTCCGCGACCTGGAGGAGGTCGAATGGCTCCACATCGGGGTCTCGGTGAACAAGAAGAACGGAGAATACACCCTGACCGGTGTGGAGGATGCCGGAGAGGCCATCGAGGACGCCTTCAAGATGCTGACCAAGTTCAAGAAGGCGGTGGACAAGGAGGCAGCGACCGCCTATTCCGAGGAATGGAGCGCGTTCGCGGAGCGGATGGCCGACCACGAGGACCTGGCCACCGCATGGTTCCGGCCGATCGTGGACCTGATGACCCTGCCCCTCTGCCGGAGCTACTACCTCGGCGACACGGTGCGCAACGAGGTCGAAATGAACATTTCACTCGCCGCGGATTCCATCGTACCGGCCGTGGTGCGGCGTCGTGCCGTGCTCACGGACAAGGACCGGGAGGGCGACGAGGCGACCGTGGTCGAACTGCGCGAGCATCCCGTACCGCCGGATCCGGACATGGTGGCCCCTGAGGATGCACCGGAGCCGGAGTTCCTGGTGAAGGGGGACCTGGAGATCACCTACGAGCTCAAGGAAGCGTGGCCGAAGGAAGGGCGCTATGACCTGGCCACCACGCCCAAAGGCGCCACGGAGCCCCATACGCTCCGCCTCACCGTAACGCAGACCGGGCGCAGTAAGAAATGATGGTTCAGGGGAGCCCGCACCAGTAGGCGGCCTTCTCCGGTTCCAGCGCGGCGAAGAGCGGAAGCTCCATGCCGGGCCTGATCAGGAGCACCCCGAATTGCGGGTCCTCCTCCAGGTACACGCTGCCCGCCGGGGTCACCTCCAGGTGATGGGCCTTCGGATGAGGCAGGTCCTCACGTCCGGAACAGAGTTCGGCGGCGAGCAACGCCCCTTCGCCCAACCCGGTCCGGGTGGTGAACGCGCGGAGGTCCATCCAGCCACACAGCAGTCGTTCGTGAACGCGCTCGGCACGCTGGGTTCGCCAGAGATCGCGACCCGCCTGATCGCGCAGTTCCTGCACCGCCCGGAACTGGGAAGCCGTGGGTTCGGCGTAGGTGGGCTTGAACACCGCGTCCGGAGCGGGGTCCTTCGCCATCAGTTTCATCAGCTTGACGCTCTGACCGGGCTTCACCATGATCAGCTCCCGTTCGGACACATGCAGCAGGTAGGGATCGGCACCGGGCGTGGGCACATAGCCATGGTAGCGTTGGAAGGCGGCCCCTTCCTCCCGGCGTCGCAGCAGCCCCAGCCTTGCCAGGGACCCAAGCCCTTTTCCTTCACCCAGGAAGTCGGACAACTCCTCGTAGCCCTGCTCCCGGAGGCGGAGCAGCCGGCTGTATCGTGCTTCAAAGACCGCTGCGGACATGGCGGCAAGTTGGCGAGCACAGCCCCCCTCCGCGAGCCCCCTGGGACGGGTCTTACCAATACCCCCCTGTTGATGGGCGCTTGTCCACAGGCAGGTTGTTGAAGAAGGCCGGAACGTCGCCTTCGAACCGCCCGTTCTGGATGCTAGACTAAGGGTCTGCGGGTCCGGGATCGCGTCAGTATCCCAATACCCGTTCCACCGCTTCCTTCAACCGCCCCTTGGGCAGGAAACCCTGCTCCAGCGGTACGGCGAAGGGCACCGGGGTGTCCCAGCTGGCCACGCGCACGATCGGGGCGTCCAGGTGGTCGAAGGCCTCCTCGGCGATCAGCGCGGCCAGCTCGCCGCCGAAGCCGCCTGTCAACGTGTCCTCGTGCAGCAGCAACGCCCGGCCGGTCCGCTTCACACTGTCCAGTACGGTGGCCTTGTCCAGCGGCACCAACGTGCGCAGGTCCACCACTTCGATGGAGGCTTCCCCGGCCATCGCCTCGGCCAGCTCGAGCGCCCAATGCACGCCCATGCCGTAGGTGATGATGCTGAGGTCGGTGCCCGGCCGGCGCACCACGGCCTTCCCGAAGGGAATGGCATAGGGCTCCGCAGGCACGGGGCCGTTGATGCTCCGGTACAACGCCTTGTGCTCGAAGAACATCACGGGGTTCGGATCGTCGAAGGCGGTCATGAGCAGGCCCTTGGCGTCGTAGGGCGTGCTGGGGTACACCACCTTCAGGCCGGGCGTCTTCACGAACCACATCTCGTTGCTCTGACTGTGGAAGGGACCCGCCCCCACCCCCGCTCCGGTGGGCATCCGCACCACCACGTCGGCGTGCTGCCCCCAGCGGTAGTGGATCTTCGCCAGGTTGTTGCAGATCTGGGTGATGCCCTCGCTCACGAAGTCGGCGAACTGCATCTCCATCATGGCCTTCATGCCCTGCACGCTGAGCCCCAGTGCCGCGCCCAGGATGGCGCTCTCGCACAGCGGGGTGTTGCGCACCCGCTCCTTCCCGAAGCGCTCCACGAAACCCTCGGTGATCTTGAAGGCCCCGCCGTACTCGGCGATGTCCTGGCCCATGAGCACCAGCTCCGGGTGGCGTTCCATGCTCTGGGCCAGCCCCTCGCTGATGGCGTCGATGAAACGCTTCTCGGGGGCGCCTGTGGCAGAAGGTTCCTCCGCCAACGGAGAAGTGCCTTCCACCAGTTGGAACGGCGCGTACACATCACCCACCTCAGTGGCTCGATCAGGCGCGGGCTCGGGCTCGGCGAAGGCCTCCTTCAGCCCCTCCTCGATCTCGCGCTTGATGTCGGCCCGCAGGTCGTCGCGCTCGTCGGTGCTGAGCACGCCCTCGGCCAGCAGCCACTGCTCGTAGTTGGCCACGGGGTCCTTCCGTCCCCATTCCTCGAAGAGCTCCTGCGGCACGTACTTGGTGCCACTGGCCTCCTCGTGGCCCCGCATGCGGAAGGTCATGCATTCGACCAGGATGGGACGGGGCCGTTCCCGCAGGCTGTCGGCCAGGCGGGCCACCTCGCGGTACACCTCCAGGATGTTGTTGCCGGCCAGCTGCACGCCCTCGATGCCATAGCCCACGGCCTTGTCCACGAAGCTGTCCATGCGGAACTGCTCGCGGTTGGGCGTGCTGAGGCCGTAGCCGTTGTTCTCGATGATGAAGAGCACGGGCAGGTCCCACACGGCCGCCACGTTCAGGCTCTCGTGGAAGTCGCCCTCGCTGGTGGCGCCATCGCCGGTGAACACGGCCGTGCAGCGCGATTCCTTGCGCAGCTTGTGGGCGAGGGCGATGCCGTCGGCGATGCCCAGCTGGGGGCCCAGGTGACTGATCATGCCCACCACCTTGTGCTCGCTGCTGCCGAAGTGGAAGCTGCGCTCGCGGCCCTTGCTGTAGCCCGTGGCCTTGCCCTGCCACTGCGCGAACAACTTGGGGAAGGGCATGCCCCGCGTGGTGAACACGCCCAGGTTGCGGTGCATGGGCAGCACGTACTCATCATCCCGCAGCGCCTTGGTGACGCCCACGGCGATGGCCTCCTGCCCGATGCCGCTGAACCACTTGCTGATCTTGCCCTGCCGGAGCAGGCTCAGCATCTTCTCCTCGATCATGCGCGGCCGCAGCAGGTCCTCGTACAGGTCCAGCAGCTGGTCGTCGCTCAGGTCGCCGCGCTCGAAGCGCAGCTGGCGGTCCTCGGTGGTCAGGGTGGCCATGGCAGGGAGGCAAAGGTAGCGGGGCCACCGACCTCCAACGTTCAACATGCAACGTCCAACTTTCAACGTCCGAGGTCCAACATCCAACCTCCCGCATTCCGTTCCTTCGCAGTGCCATGCCCCGCCCCCGAGGCCCCCTCACCGTGCTCCTGCTGCGCCTGGGCGCGGTGGCCGCCGTGCTGTTCCTGCAGCGGGTGCTGTTCTTCCTGCTGAACCGGGACGCCTTCCCTTCCCCGCCCCTGTCGGCCTTTCTGGGTGGCATGCGTTTCGACGGCAGCGTGATCGGCTGGCTCTGGCTTCCCTGGCTGGCCCTTTTCCTGGTGAACCCCTTCCCGAAGAAGTGGTTCAGAAGCGCCCAGCAAGTGGTCTTCCTGACCATCACCGCCGTGGCGTTCTTCTTCAACTGCGTGGACATGGGCTACTACCGGTTCACCTTGAAACGGAGCACCGCCGACCTGTTCGATATCATGACGGCCGGGGGGGATGTGGTTCGGCTGGCGCCGGACTTCGTGGCGGACTATTGGTACATCGTGCTGGTGTTCGCGGGCAGTCTGGCGCTGGTCTGGTGGGCCTATGTCCGGCTCGGAGGCCTCTCCGGTGCGCCAGCCCGGTCGTGGATCTGGCGCATCGGCTGGCGGGCCATCGCCTTGGTGGGCATGTTCCTGCTGGGCCGTGGTGGTGTGCAGTACATCCCGCTCGGCATCCTCCATGCCGGCAACTATGCTTCACCCGCCTATTTCCCGGTGGTACTGAACACGCCGTTCACCATCATGACCAGCCTGGGCAAGCCGGTGGTCACCGCACGGAGCTACATGCCCCCCCAGCAAGCGGACGCGCTCTGGCCGGTGGTGCACACCTACCAGGATGACCTGTACACGGTGGCCGAGCGACCGAACGTGGTGGTGATCATGCTGGAGAGCTTTTCCGCCGAGTACAGCAGCCAGTTGACGGGTGGCACCGGATACATGCCGTTCCTGGATTCGCTGATGCGGAGCGGACTGTGTGCCACGAAGGCCTATGCCAACGGCCGTCGGAGCATTGATGCGGTACCTGCCGTCGTGGCCTCCATCCCGGAACTGATGGACGAGGCCTTCCTGACCTCCCCGTACGCTCAGGTGCCCTTCACCTCCATGGCCAACATCCTGGCCCAGGAGGGCTACCGGACCCTGTTCATGCATGGTGGGAACAACGGGACCATGAGCTTCGATACGTTCGCCCGGTCGGCGGGCTATGCCGAGTACCATGGCCGGGACGAGTACCCCGGCCCGGAGGAGGACATCGGGGTCTGGGGGGTACGAGATGCACCCTACCTGCGCCATTGTGCGGAAGTGCTGGACCGGACCCCTCAGCCCTTCCATGCCACGATCTTCACCCTGAGCTCCCACCACCCGTACCGCCTGCCACCGGAGGATGCCGCACGTTTCTCGGAGGGCACGGTGCTCCCGATACAGGCCACCTTGCGCTACACGGATGACGCGCTTCGCACGTTCTTCCAGCGGGCTGAACGGTCGGACTGGGGCGGGAACACGCTGTTCGTGCTCACCGCCGACCATACCGCCGACCTGCTGCAGGATGGCAAGATGAACAGCGGCACCCGTGACTATTGGGTGCCTCTGGTGTACTACATGCCTGAGCACCTGGAACCGGCATCCGACGCGCGCGTCACTCAGCACATCGACATCCTTCCCACCGTGCTGGACCTGATCGGCTACCACCGCCCCTTCTTCAGCTTCGGGCACAGCAGCGTGAGACGGGAGGCGGCACCCTACGCGGCCACCGCACGCGATCACCTGTACCTGCTCATGGGAGACGGACATGAACTCTACTTCGACGGCGAGCGGGTGGCCGCCTTCCTTCCCAATGCGGCGGACAGCGATACGTTGGAACTTGCGACAAGGGACAGCCTTGCGCTGGACATGGGGTTCCACTTGAAGGCCCTGGTGCAGCAATTCACGACGCATCTGACGGACCACCAGCTCGTGGCCCCTTCGGCATCCCCATGAAGGTCACCCTGATCATCAATCCGAGGTCGGGCCACCACCGGGCACCGGAGGCCGTGGGGCTGGCCGTGGAGCAGTGTTCCCGGCTGGACATCGACCTCACCGTGCACACCATCCATGGACCCGGGCATGGCACCGAGCTGGCACGCGAAGCGGTGCGCAACGGTGCCGACCGTGTGCTCTGCGCCGGCGGCGATGGCACCCTGAACGCCGTGGCCTGCGGACTACTGGGCTCGGACGTGCCGCTTGGCATCGTACCGGAAGGCTCGGGCAACGGTTACTCGCGCTCGCTCGGGCTACCGCAGGAACCGGCCGAAGCGATCCGCATGGCCCTTACCGGAGAGGTCCGGCGCATGGACGTGGGCTACCTGAACGACCGGCCCTTCCTGGGCACCGCCGGCATCGGCTTCGACGCCCGGGTGGCCCACCAGTTCGACCGCTCGGCGAAGCGGGGCTTCGGGAAGTACTTCCAGATCATCGTGAAGGAGGTCTTCGGTGCGGCGCCCATGCGCGTGAAGCTGCAGGCCGCCGGCCAGGAACTGGAGGAGGACGTGCTGATGGTGGTGTTCGCCAACACGCGCGAGTTCGGCAACGGCGCCCGCATCGCGCCGGCGGCCCGTCCCGATGACGGCCTGGCGGACCTGAAGGTGGTGCGCAAGCCCGGCACCCTGGGGCTGTTCCGGGCCTTCCTGGACCTGTACACCGGCAACGCCGACCGCTCCAGCTACATCCGCACCCTGATCACGGACCGCGCCACCGTGTGGCAGGAGGGCACCCTGGCCCACCTGGACGGCGAGCCCGTGGAGATCGGGCACGACGTGGAGTTCCGGCTGGAACCGAAGAAGCTGAGGGTCGTGGCCGGTGCCTCAGTTGCCTGAAGGACCAGTGCCCGGCTCGGCCTTCTGCTGCCGCTGCATCGGATTGCTGCGCTTGCGCTCCCGTTGCTTGTACAGCTCGAAGCGCGTGGGCACCGTGCGGGCCGGCCAGGAGTTGTTGTTCAGGTCGCAGTCGGCGGTCTCCAGGAAGGGATCGATGGTGATCGAGGCCACCTCCTTGTCCTTGATGAAGACCTTGCTCACTTCGTCGAAGTGCGACCAGATCTCGGCCGGGATGCGCTCCACCTCCGTCGTGCCGTCCACAAAGGTCCATTCGATGATCACCGGCATCACCAGCCCGCCCACGTTCTCCAGGTCCAGCTGGTAGAAGTGCAGGTCGCGGGACAGCATGTCCCGCTGGTCCTCGGGCAGCTGGTCCATCAGGTCACGATGAGCATGCCGCATGGGCTCGGTGACGGTGAGCTGGTCGTACTCGTTGTAGAAGTCACGCGTGTCCGGGTCGCGCTCCACCACCACCTCCGGAACGTCGGTCAGGTTGCGCTCCCGGCTCAGGTCCTTCGGTTCTGCCTCCTGCTCGGCCCGCATCCGGGCGGCCTTCAATTCCGGGTCCAGCGAGGTGGCGGTGCGGTAGGTCACGTCGTTCAACGCGATGTCCACATGGTCGGTGGTGTAGAACCAACCGCGCCAGAACCAGTCCAGGTCCACGGCGCTGGCGTCCTCCATGCTGCGGAAGAAGTCGGCCGGTGTGGGGTGCTTGAACTTCCAGCGCTCGCAGTAGGTCTTGAAGGCGTGGTCGAAGAGCTCGCGGCCCATCACCGTTTCGCGCAGGATGTTCAGTGCCGTGCAGGGCTTCCCATAGGCGTTGTTGCCGAACTGGTGGATGCTCTCGGAGTTGGTCATGATGGGCGCGATCCGGCTCTTGTCGCCCTTCATGTAGTCCACGATGTTCCGGGGCTTGCCGCGCCAGCTGGGGTAGTCGCGGTCCCATTCCTGCTCGGTGAGGTACTGCACGAAGGTGTTCAGGCCCTCGTCCATCCAGGTCCACTGGCGCTCGTCCGAGTTGATGATCATGGGGAAGAAGTTGTGCCCCACCTCGTGGATGATCACGCCGATCATGCCGTACTTGGTCCGCTCGCTGTAGGTGCCGTCGGGCTCGGGCCTTCCTCCATTGAAGCAGATCATGGGGTACTCCATGCCGATGCGGTCGGTGTGCACGCTGATGGCCACCGGGTAGGGATAGTCCACCGTGAACTTGCTGTAGGTCTTGATGGTGTGCGCCACCACCTTGGTGCTGTAGCGCTCCCACAGCGGATTGCCTTCCTTCGGATAGAAGCTCATGCACAGGACGTGCTTGTCGCCCACGGGCTGGTCCTGCGCGTCCCAGATGAACTTGCGGCTGCTGGCGAAGGCGAAGTCACGCACGTTGTCGGCCTTGAACACCCAGGTCTTCTTCTGGTCGGTGCCCTCCTTCTCGTTCTCCAGGGCCTCCTCCGGGGTCACGATCATCACGGGTTTGTCCGACCGCGAGGCCCGGTCCAGGCGTGAGCGCTGCTCGGCGGTGAGCACGCTGTTGGGGTTCTGCAACACCCCGGTGGCGGCCACGATGTGGTCGGCCGGAGCGGTGATGGCCACCTTGAAGTCGCCGAAGGTGAGCGTGAACTCGCCGCGGCCCAGGAACTGCTTGTGCTGCCAGCCCTGGTAGTCGGCGTACAGGGCCATGCGCGGGTAGAACTGGGCGATGGTGTAGAGGTAGTTGTCCTCGTCCGGGAAGTACTCGTACCCGCTGCGCCCGCCATACTTGTTCCGGTCGTTCACCGGATACCACCAGGAGACCTTGAACTGGATCGTCTGGCCCGGCATCAGGGTGCGGGGCAGGTCGATGCGCAGCATGGTCTTGTTGATGGTGTAGGGAAGCGCCTTGCCGCTGAGGTCGGTGACCGAGGTGATCCGGAAGCCGCCGTCGAACACGTCGAGCATGCGCTGCAGCCCCTCGATGGAGAGGCTGTCGCCCAGCGTGCCCGTGCGGATCTTGTGGGTGTCGCTGTCCTTCGCCCGCATGTTCTGGTCCAGCTGCAGCCAGAGGTAGTCCAGCCGGTCGGGGCTCAGGTTGTGGTAGGTGACGGTCTCGGACCCGGTCACGGTCTGCTTGGCGTCGTCCAGTTCCACCTGGATGTCGTAGTCGGCCTTCTGCTGCCAGTACTGGTGACCGGGGGCCCCGCTCGCCGTGCGGTAGGTGTTCGGCGTGGGCAGCTCCTGGTCCAGCTGGCGGAACTTGTCGCGGCCGTAGCGGGGGGAGTCCTGGGCCATCAAGGCACCGGCGGGGACCAGAACGGCCAGCGCAAGCAGGGTGTGCGGTCGAAACATGGTCGCGAAAATACGGGGTTGCAGGTTCGAGGTTGGAGGTTGGAGGTTGGGGGTTGGGGGTTGGGCATTCAGCCTTCAGCGTTCAGCCCTTAGCGTTCAGCGTATAGCGTTCAGCGTTCAGCATTTCGCGTTCCACGTCCCGACCTTTGTGGCCGCATGAAAGCGTTGCTCCTGGTATTCGGCCTGTTCGGGCTCCTCGCCCCCCACGACTTCTTCATCTCCATCTGCACCATTCATCACGATCCGGAGGAACAGCGGCTGGAGATCACCTGGCGGATCACCACCCACGACCTGGAGCACACCCTGGAGCCGGATGCGGGCGGACCGCTGAAGCTGGGCACGGAGCGAGAGGATCCGCGGGCGGACAGCCTGATCGCGAGCTACCTGCAACGCCACCTGCGGTTGGAACTGCACGGTCAACGCCTGCAGCCCCGCTACCTGGGCAAGGAAGTGGACCTGGAGACCACCTATGCCTACCTGGAGGTGGATGGCATCGCGGACCCCGAAGGCCTCACCGTGCTGAACACCCTGCTGCAGGACCTGTTCCTCGAACAGCAGAACATCGTGCATCTGGAGACCAGCGCAGGTACCGCTTCGCACACCTTCATCCACGGTTCCGAGCCGCACACCTTCACCACACCGCAATGACGAAGCAGGAGAAGGCCGCCTTCGTCGCCGCCAAGCTCGCCGAGCTCTATCCCACCACGTCCATCCCCCTGGACCACGTGGATCCCTACACCCTGCTGGTGGCCGTGGTCCTGAGCGCGCAGTGCACGGACAAGAAGGTGAACGAGATCACGCCCCTGCTGTTCGCCCGGGCGAGCACCCCACAGGACATGGTGAAGCTGAGCGTGGAGGAGATCCGCGAGATCATCCGGCCGTGCGGGCTGTCGCCCATGAAGAGCAAGGGCATCCACGGGCTCAGCCGGATGATCCTGGAGGAGCACGGCGGGAAGGTGCCTGCCGACATGGCCGCCCTGGAGGCCATGCCCGGTGTGGGCCACAAGACCGCCAGCGTGGTGATGGTGCAGGCGTTCGGGGTGCCCGCCTTCCCGGTGGACACGCACATCCACCGGCTGGCCTGGCGCTGGACCCTGAGCACGGGAAAAAGCGTGGAGCGGACCGAAGAGGACCTGAAGAAGCTCTTCCCCCGGGAAAAGTGGGCCGACCTGCACCTGCAGATCATCTACTTCGGGCGGGAGCACTGTCCGGCCAAGGGCCATGACCCAAAGGCCTGTCCGATCTGCAGCGTGGTCGGGCGCCGGGAGCTCTTCCGCTGAGGCCGCTCGTATTTTCGGCACGCCCATGGGCACGTTGGTCTACTACCTCACCCTGCCGCTGATCTACGGCATCTCCCTGCTGCCCTTCCCCCTGCTCTACCTGCTCTCGGACGGGATCTACGTGATGATCTACCACGTGTTCGGGTACCGGAAGCAGGTGGTCTGGAGCAACCTGAGGAACAGTTTCCCGGAGAAGAGCGAGGCGGAACTGAAGGGGATCATGCGGCGCTTCTACCGCTGGTTCTGCGACCTGATGCTGGAGACCCTGAAGACCCTGACCGTGTCACCGGCCACCGTCCGCCGGCGCTTCGAGTTCCACGGGCAGGAGCTGCTCCGGGAATACGCCAGGCAGGGTCAGAGCGTGATCCTCGTGCTGGGGCATTACGGCAACTGGGAATTGGCAGGGGCCCGCTACAGCCAGGAGAAGGACCTGCCGCAGCTGTACGTGATCTACCACCCGCTGCACAACAAGCACTTCGACCGGCTCCTGCACCACATGCGCACCCGCTCGGGCACCCGCCTGTACACGATGCGGGAGACCAGCAAGGCCATGCTGCGCGACCGGCACCTGAACACGGCCACGGCCTTCATCGCCGACCAGACCCCCTCCCCGGAGCGGGCCTGGTGGACCACCTTCCTGGGCCAGGAAACACCGGTGTTCCTGGGTACCGAGGGGCTTTCCAAGAAACTGGGCTATCCGGTGGTGTACATCGCCATGGAACGCCCGCGACGCGGGCATTACCGGATGACCATGGAGCTGCTGGTGGCGGATCCTTCGAACACCGTGGAGGGCGAGATCACCGAGATCCATACCCGCCGACTTGAAGCAGATATCCGCCGAAGTCCCGAAATTTGGCTCTGGACCCATCGGCGCTGGAAACACCGCAGGCCGGTGAGCGTTGCATAAGTGATGCGTTCAGAGAAGGAACTCATACTGGCCACGAAGCCCTTCGCGCGGGAGGTCCGCTGGAAGAGCTGGTGGCACCTCTTCAGCACCGGGGTGGTGCTCGGAGGGGCCTACTTCGTCATTTTCTGGCCCACCACGCCGCTCTGGGCCAAAGTGGTCTGCAGCGTGCTGGCCGGGCTCACCATCGCCCGGATGTTCATCATCTACCACGACCACCAGCACAAGGCCATCCTGCAGGGGTCGAAGTTCGCCGATGCGGTGATGACGCTGTGGGGCCTCTTCATCCTGGCGCCCACCAGCATCTGGAAGCGATCCCACGACCATCACCACAAGCACAACTCCAAGCTGTACACCAGCAGCATCGGCTCCTACCCCATCGTGACCCGGGAGAAGTACCTGACCATGGGCCGTGGGGAGCGTGCCGTGTACAACTTCACCCGGCATCCGCTCACCATCGCCTTCGGCTACCTGTTCGTGTTCATCTACGGCATGTGCGTGCGCAGCTACATGAACAATCCGGACAAGCACAAGGACTCCCTGCTGGCACTGATCCTGCACGTGGTGATGGGCACGGCCATCGTGCTCCTGCTGGGCTGGACGGCCTTCTGGCTGGGCTTCGTGGTGCCGGCCTTCATCGCGCTCGGCCTGGGCGCCTACCTGTTCTACGCGCAGCACAACTTCCCCACGGCCACCTTTGCGGACAAGGACGGGTGGAGCTACGTGAACGCGGCCCTGGGCAGCAGCAGCTACATGAAGATGAGCCAGGTGATGCACTGGTTCACCGGGAACATCGGTTATCACCACATCCACCACCTCAACGCACGGATCCCCTTCTACCGGCTGCCGGAGGCCTTCGAGGCCATACCCGAGCTGCAGGAGGCGAAGACCACCTCGCTGATGCCGGGAGAGATCGTGCGTTGCCTGCGCCTGAAGGTGTGGGACCCCCAATTGGGCCGCATGATCGGCCGGCGGGAGCTGACCACCGGCTGAAACACGAAAGCCCCGGCCAAGGCCGGGGCTTCACGTGAGCAGGGTCCCGATCAGTTCAGGACCAGTTCGATGTTCCCCACCACGGGGTGTTTCTCCACTTTCAGTGAGCGGCTGTAGCTCAGGATGTTCCGGATCGAGGAGGAGCGCGGTCCGGGTTGGAGGTCGAAGGTGTGGCGGGGGGTGCGGCGCATGGAACGACCGCTGCGGGTAATGTGGGTCATGCAGTGATGGTTTTCATCCGTGTTCCGCCATTGAACGACCACTCCCTGCCCCGTATTGCACGACCCTGAAAAAAAGAGCGCCGGCTTACGGGCCGGCGCTCGTGGACGATCCACCTGCGGTGCTCCTAGGCGCGCTCCAAGTGGATGTCGTGCTTCTTGATCAGCTTGCGCATGTTGATGAGCGCGTAGCGCATGCGGCCGAGGGCCGTGTTGATGCTGACGTCCGTGTGGGCGGCGATCTCCTTGAAGCTCATGCCCAGGTAGGTGCGCATCACCACCACCTCGCGCTGCTCCTCGGGCAGGTGGTCGATCAACTTGCGCACGTCCGCGTCGATCTGAACGTCCACCATGCGCTGCTCCACGTTGCGGTCCGGCTGGGCCACCGTGGCGAACACATCATGGTCGTCGTTGCTCCGGACCAGGGGCATCTTCTTCTGCCGCCGGAAATGATCGATCACCAGGTTGTGCGCGATGCGCATGACCCAGGGAAGGAACTTGCCCTCCTCGTTGTACTTGCCGGTCTTGAGCGTGTGCACCACCTTGATGAAGGTCTCCTGGAAGAGGTCCTCCGTGACCTCCCGGTCCTTCACCATGAGGTAGATGTGGCTCCACACCTTGCGCTTGTGGCGGGTGAGGAGGATCTCGAACGCATGCTCGTTACCGTCCAGATAATGACGTACGAGCTCCTGGTCTGTGAGCACCTTTGATAGCATGGCCTTCCCTTTTGGTCCGTAAAGCGGATCGTGTTCCGAGGGTAGAGGTCTATGCTATGCGGTGCGTTTTGATGGGCGGACGGGGTCCGCGGGTTCGAGGTATGGACGTTCCCTGGGTCGTTAACGTTGCCTTGGAGGCCGATGTTGTGCCGGGCATGAAATTTCCCGGGAACAGTTCCAAAGATAGTGCGGGCGGCCAGGGCCGCGCAAGCCGATGCCTAACTTCGCGCCGCCTTTGCCTGACCGTGTGAACACCCCGAACGCCGCCGGCACCGCCGAGCGACCGGCCCGCGTGGGCGACCGCCGCCTGATCCGCGTCCAGGGCGCCCGGGTGCACAACCTGAAGAACATCGATGTCGACATCCCACGGGGAAAGCTCGTGGTGGTGACCGGCCTCAGCGGCAGCGGCAAGAGCAGCCTGGCCTTCGACACCCTCTACGCGGAGGGGCAGCGCCGCTACGTCGAGAGCCTCTCCAGCTACGCCCGGCAGTTCATGGGACGGCTGGAGAAGCCCGATGTGGACCGCATCCTGGGCATCAGCCCGGCCATCGCCATCGAGCAGAAGGTGATGACCAGCAACCCGCGGAGCACCGTGGGCACCAGCACCGAGGTCTACGACCACCTGAAGCTGCTCTTCGCCCGGGTGGGACGCACCTTCTCCCCCGTCAGCGGCAAGGAGGTGAAGCGCCACACCGTGGAGGACGTGGTGGAAGGGTTCCGGTCCTTCCCCGCCGACAGTGCCGTGCTGGTGATGGCCCCGGTGCACGTACCCGAAGGCCGTGATGTGGCCACCCACCTCGACGTGCTCCAGCAGCAGGGCTTCGCCCGGGTGCATGACGGGGACACCGTGCTCCGCATCGACGAACTGCTGGAAGGTGGCGAACTGCCCGATGGTCCGCTGCATCTGGTGGTGGACCGCCTCCGTGCCACGCCGGACGATGAGGAGACGGAGAGCCGGCTCGCCGATTCCGCGGAGGCCGCCTTCTTCGAGGGGCTGGGCGAACTGGTACTGCTGGGCGAGGACGCGAAGGGCAAACCCCGTTCCTTGACGTTCAGCGACCGATTTGAAAAGGACGGGATCTCGTTCGAGGAACCCTCGCCCAACCTGTTCAGCTTCAACGACCCCGTGGGCGCCTGCCCCCGCTGCGAAGGCTACGGGTCCGTCATCGGCATCGACCCGGACCTGGTGGTGCCTGACAAGGGCCTGAGCGTGTACGACGATTGCGTCGCTCCCTGGCGGGGTGAAAAGCTCTCGGAGTGGAAACGACAGTTCATCAGCGGTGCGGAAGGGCACGACTTCCCCATCCATCGCCCCTACCGCGACCTGACCCCTGAACAACGTGACCTGCTCTGGAAGGGGGCCCGCGGCCTGAAGGGGATCGACCGCTTCTTCAAGTACGTGGAGGAGAAGAGCTACAAGATCCAGTACCGCGTGCTGGCGAGCCGCTACCGGGGCAAGACCACCTGTCCGGACTGCGGCGGAGGGCGCCTCCGGCCCGAGGCAGGGTATGTGAAGGTCGCCGGTACCGCGATCACCGAACTGGTGCACCTGCCCATTGACCGGTGCCTGGACTTCTTCGAGCAGCTTTCCCTGGACGAGCACGATGCCCGGATCGCGGACCGCCTGCTGAAGGAGGTCCGGAACCGCCTGCGCTACCTGGTGGACGTGGGCGTGGGCTACCTGACCCTGGACCGCCGCAGCAACACCCTGAGCGGCGGTGAGACCCAGCGCATCGACCTGGCCACCAGCCTGGGCAGCAGCCTGGTGGGCAGCATGTACATCCTGGACGAGCCCAGCATCGGCCTGCACCCCCGCGACACCCAACGCCTGATCGGCGTGCTGGAACGCCTGCGCGACCTGGGCAACACCGTGGTGGTGGTGGAGCACGAGGAGGAGATCATGCGCGCGGCCGACCACATCATCGACATGGGGCCGGAGGCCGGATCGCATGGTGGCGAGGTCGTCTTCACGGGCACGCATGCCGAACTGATGGAGGCCGACAGCCTCACGGCCAAGTACCTGACAGGCCGCCTGGAGATCCCGGTACCGAAGCAGCGCCGCAAGGTGAAGGACCGCATCGTGCTGAAGGGCGCGCGGGAGCACAACCTCAAGGGCATCGACGTCGCCTTCCCGCTGAACATGCTCACGGTGGTGAGCGGCGTGAGCGGATCCGGCAAGACCACCCTGGTGAAGCGCATCCTGTACCCCGCCCTGCGCCGGGAGCTGGAGGGCTTCAGCGAACGTCCCGGTGAGCATGGCGGCCTGGAGGGCGACCTGAAGCGCATCGCCGCGGTGGAACTCGTGGACCAGAACCCGATCGGGCGCTCGTCGCGGAGCAATCCGGTGACCTACGTGAAGGCCTACGACGATATCCGCCAGCTGTACAGCGACCAGGAGCTGGCCAAGGTGCGCGGCTACAAGCCCAGCTACTTCTCCTTCAACGTGGACGGCGGGCGCTGCGAGGTGTGCCAGGGCGAGGGCCAGGTGCACATCGAAATGCAGTTCATGGCCGACATCAGCCTGCGTTGCGATGCCTGCCACGGACGGCGGTTCAAGGAGGAGATCCTCGACGTCAAGTTCGCGGGCCTGGACATCGCCGAACTGCTGGACCTGACCGTGGACGATGCCCTGGAGCTCTTCCGGCAGCATGCCGATGACCAGACCGCTTGCCGGCGCATCGTGCAGAAACTGGAGCCCCTGAGCAACACGGGCCTGGGCTATGTGAAGCTGGGGCAGAGCAGCAGCACCCTGTCTGGTGGAGAAGCCCAGCGCATCAAGCTCTCCTCCTTCCTGACCAAGGGCCAGGACGAGAAGCCCACGCTCTTCATCTTCGACGAACCCACCACCGGGCTCCACTTCCACGACATCGCCAAGTTGCTGCACGCCTTCGAGGCGCTGATCGCGAACGGCCACAGCGTGCTGGTGATCGAGCACGACATGGACGTGATCAAGTGCGCGGACCACCTGATCGACCTGGGCCCGGAAGGAGGCGATGCCGGAGGCGAAGTGCTCTACGCCGGTGCACCCGAAGGCTTGTTGGACCTGAAGGTCGGCCATACGGTGGCCGCGTTGAAGACCAAACTGGCCCAAGTCCACCGGGCACCTTCCGCCTCCTAGGCCCGGCCCAGGGCACGCTCCCGATCCGCTCCCAGGATGATGATGGTCATCGTCCGGGTCGATCGGTATCGGCATATTCCGGGTATCAATTCCCTGTCATGAGCACGACCACCCTGAAACGAGACCCCCTGTTCGAAAAGCTGATGGCCAAAGGCACCGGAAAGTGCCTGACGATCCTGATGGCCACTCATCGTACCGCACCGGACAACGCCCAGGACGCCATCCGACTGAAGGACCTCGCCCGCGAGGCCGAACAGCGGCTGCTGGAGCTTGGCAGCAAACGGGAGATGGGACCCTGGCTGGAGCGGCTCGAGGCCGTTCAGCAGGAGATCGACCACCAGCACAACTGGGAAGGTCTCGGCATCTTCATCGGACGCGACCTCACCGAGGTGGTGAGATTTCCCTTTCCCGTAGAGGACCGCACCGTGCTCGACGAAACCTTCGCCACACGCGAGCTCGTCCGTGCCAGGCTGGGCAGTGTGGACTACCATGTGCTGGTACTGAGCCGGGACAAGGCCCATCTCTTCCACGCCGTGGACGACAGGCTCCTCGGCGAACTGAAGGGGGGATTCCCTTTCGAGAACAAGTACTGGACCAGCAACGCGGACCTGGTCACGACCTCCAAAGGACAGGACAACCAGGCAAGGCAGTACTACCTGGCCCTTCACCGCGCCGTCCAGGAGAAGGTCGGTGACCATGCGAGAGTGGTGGTGGCCTGCACGGGTGAACACCATACCCCGTACCTGGAAGCCGCCGGGAACAGTGCCATCTACATCGGTCACCTGGACGGCAACCATGAGCGGGAGGCGGGACATGACGTGGTGAAGAAAGCCTGGACCATCGCCTACGAGGACCAGAAGAAGCGGCATGCGTCCGAACTGGACATGCTGAACAAGACACCCGTGGAACGGCAGGCCACCGCCATCGCCGACATCTGGCGGCACGTGAAGGGCGGCCGGGGTTCGGTCCTGTACGTGGAACGCGATGTCCGCATCCCCGTGCGCTTGGAGGGCGAGGCCGTGGTGAAGGTCGAGGATGCGACCGCCCCTGGCGTGGTCGACGACATCGTGGACGACATCATCGAGGAACAACTGCGCCACGGAGGTGATGTGCGCATCCTGCCGAACGGGCTGCTCGCCGAACACCGCGGCATCGCGCTGGTGATGCGCTACTGATCGCTCCCCACGAACATGAAGAAGGCCGGGCGGTGCCCGGCCTTCTTCATGACTTGAACAGGTCCGATCAACGCGTGACCACGAACCCTTCGCGGCCGATGGCAGCAGGCCCCTGACCCAGGAACTGGTACATGCCGGCATTGAGCGAACGCACATCGATCACCTGACCGGAGTTGCCCTGTACCTGTCCGGAAAGCACCACCCGGCCCGTGGCATCCAGCACGGCCCAGGTCTCCAGGTCCTCCGTGCCCGTGACACGCAGCTGGTCCTGCACCGGGTTCGGGAACACGGTCAACGCCACCTCCCGCAGCCGCTCGTCGATGCCGACGTTGGTGGGGATGAGCACGGCGACCCCGAGGTTCGGATCGATCGTCACGAACGGATAGATCGGATCGGAGCTCCAGAACACGATGGTGCCATTGGTCGACACCTGCTTCACCACGTTCTCCACCGTATCGAGCGCCGACTCGATGGTACCATAAGCGGAGTATGACCATAGGTCGGTCATCGGCGATCCTCCCTGAGGCGTGTAGTCGTCCTGATAGCCGCCCAGGTAATTGAACGGGAACACCAGCGCCTGGCGGTAGTCCGAATAGACCACCTGATTGGGACCCGGGTACTGCTCGCTCACGATCTCAAGCCCGGCTGCGCTCAGGATGCCGAAGTTGTACGTGGTGGACCCAAGGATGTCGTACTGGAACATCCAATTGGCCTGCGGGAAATCCCCGGCGTTCGGGGAGTAGTGTGCAGGTGCGAATGCCGCGGTACCGACGAGCACGGTGGACGCACCACTGAAATCCCAGGTCACGTTGGCGCCGTCCAGCAACGGATTGGAGGTGCCCTGATCGGTGACGGCGAAGACGTTGAAGGTCAGCCCCGTGGTATCCACGTTGGCGGAATCCAGCACAGGCTGTGCCAGCAGGCCTCCAGCGCTCAGGAGGAAGGCGAAAAAGGACAGGTAACGATGTTCCATGGCAGGTATTTGAGGGGCCAATCTACTGCGAGGACGTCGTTCCGGGTGTCTGCGCTGCCTGGCGCTCAGCGGAACTGGAGATCGTAGAGCCGCTTGTAGGCACCGTCCCGCGCCAGCAACTCCTGATGGGAACCTTGTTCCAGGATCTTCCCTTTGTCCAGCACCAGGATCCGGTCGGCGTTCTGGATGGTGCTCAGGCGGTGGGCGATCACGATGCTGGTCCGGTCGCGGGTGATGCGTTCCGTCGCCTCCTGGATCAGGTGCTCGCTCATGGTGTCCACGGAGGAGGTGGCCTCGTCCAGCACCAGGATCCGCGGCCGGTGCACGTAGGCGCGGATGAAGGCCAGCAGCTGCCGCTGACCCACGCTGAGCATGGTGCCCCGCTCCTTCACGTCGGTGTCGTACCCGTCCGGCAGGCGTTCGATGAAGGCATGCGCTCCCACGGCCTTCGCCGCCTCCACCACCTGCTCGCGCGAGATCGACGGGTCGTGAAGCGTGATGTTGTTGTGGATGGTGTCGCTGAACAGGAACACGTCCTGCAGCACCACCCCGATGCTGCGCCGAAGCTCGGGAAGGGCGTACGAGCGGATGTCGCGGCCGTCCACCAGCACTTCACCACGCTGGAACTCATAGGCCCGGCTCAGCACGTTGATCACCGAGCTTTTGCCGGAGCCCGTGGCCCCCACCAGCGCGATGGTCCGCCCGGCCTCCACGTCGAAGCTGATGTCCTTCAGCACGAAGTCCTCGTCCTCGTAGGCGAACCAGACGCCCCGGAAACGGATGTCGCCCTTGAGCCCTTCGGTGCCCATCTTGCCTTCGTCCGTAATGGCGGCCTCGGTGTCCAGCACGCGGAACACCCGCTCGCTGCCCACCATGCCCATCTGCAGCACGTTGAAGCGGTCGGCCAGCTGCCGGATGGGCCGGAACAGCATGTTGATGAAGAGGATGAAAGCGAAGAGGTCGCCGAAGCTGGCCACTCCGGAGAGCACGTCCTTCACCCCGTACCAGACCAGCAGGGCCAGGGAGATGGCCGAGAGGATCTCCACCACCGGGAAGAAGATGCTGTAGGCCAGCACCGAGCGGATGTGCGCGGCCCGGTGCTGCGCATTGATCGCCTCGAACTTGCCGAACTCCTGCCGCTCCCGCCCGAAGGCCTGCACGATGGACATGCCCTGGATGTGCTCCTGCACGAAGGCGTTGAGCCGCGCGACGTTGGTGCGCACGTCCTGGAAGCTCTTGCGGATGCTGTTCTTGAAGATGTTGGTGGCCCACAGCAGCACGGGGATCGGCAGCAGGCTCAGCAGCGCCAGCTTCCAGTTCACCACGAACATCACCACCACCACCACCACCAGCTTCAACACCTCGCCCATGATGGCCAGCAGCCCCTGCGAGAAGATGTTCTCGATGGTCTCGATGTCACTGATCGCGCGGGTCACCAGCGTGCCGATGGGCGTGCGGTCGAAGTAGCGCAGCTTGAAGCCCATCAGCTTGCGGTACAGCGTGTCGCGCAGGTCGTAGGTGACCGCCTGCCCGAGCCAGCTGGTCCAGTAGGATTGGAAGAACTGGACCAGCGCCTCCAAGACCAGCAGGCCGATCACCACCAGCGTCAACACCAACAGGCCATGCTCATCGCCCGTCAAGGCGTAGTCGTCGATCATGTCGCCCATCAACAACGGGCGAACGACACCGAGCCCGGAGATCAGGATCGTGAGCGCGAACATCGTCCAGAACACGGTCCGGTACGGCCGCACGAAGGCCATCACCCGGGCGAACAGCCGGCGGTCAAACGCGCTTCCCGATGTGCTCTTCGCGTCGCTCATGGATCGATGAAGGGATAGCGCACATGTTCCAGGAACAGGCCCTCGGCAGGCACCGATCGCCCTGCCGCGGTTCGGTCCTGCGCCTCCAACACCCGCGCCAGGTGCCCGGTATCCTGCTGCCCCTGCCCCACTTCCAGGCAGGTTCCCACCAGGGCCCGCACCATGTTCCGCAGGAAGCGGTCGGCCTTCACCACGAAGGCGCAGCCGTGGTCCAGGGCCTCCCACCGGGCCTCGCGCAGGTCACAGTCCATGGTCTTCGCATCACTGCCCGTGCGGCAGAAGCTGGTGAACGCATGCCTTCCCAACAGGGGTGCGCAGGCCGCGGTCATGGCCGCCACATCCAAGGCAGGCCGGAACAGGTAGGAACGACCGCGCAGGAAGGGGTCCTTACGGTGGTGGATGCGGTAGCGATAGCCACGCTCCGTGGCAGAAAAACGGGCATGGCCGTCATCAGGCACCGGAAGCAGCCGATACACGGCGATGTCCGGCGGCAGCAGGCCGTTCAGGCTATGGGTGAAGCGCTCAGGCTCCGCGATCGGCCCGGCATGGTCGAAGTGCAGGAAGAACGAGGAAGCGTGGACCCCGGCATCGGTGCGTCCGCAGCCCGTCACCTCCACCCGCTCCTCTCCCAGTGCCACGGCCAGCGCGCGTTCCACTTCGGCCTGCACGCTGGGCGAGTGCGGCTGCACCTGCCAGCCCGCATAGGCCGTGCCGTCGAAGGCGATCTCCAGGAAGCTGCGTGGCATGGGCGGGCGCAAAGGTACCCGCGGGGAAGGCTGAAGGCTGAACGCTGAAGGCTGAAGGCTAAACGCGGAACGCTGAAGGCTGAAGGCTGAAAGTGGAAATGTGGGTACGACCTTCGCGCCATGCTTCGCATCGGACTGCTGAGCGACACCCACGGCTGGCTGGACCCTGCGCTGGAGAAGCACTTCGCTGGCTGCGACGAGATCTGGCATGCGGGCGACATCGGCGGCCTGGCGGTGACCGACGAACTGGCCCGTTGGAAGCCCCTGCGCGCGGTGCACGGGAACATCGACGATGCCACCACGCGCCGGGAGTTCCCCGCCGATCGGCGCTTCGAGGTGGAGGGCCTTAGGGTCTGGCTCACGCACATCGGTGGGCGTCCGCCGCGCTATGATCGGCGCGTGGCACAGCAACTACGCGAGGATCCGCCCGGGCTCTTCATCTGCGGGCACTCGCACATCTGCCTGGTGCAATGGGACGAGCGGCTGAAGTGCCTGTACATGAACCCGGGCGCGGCGGGCCGGCATGGCTTCCACAAAGTGCGGACGGCACTGCGCTTCGCCATTGCGGACGGCAGGCCCCGTGAGCTGGAAGTGATCGAGCTGGGCACCCGCGCCTAGCGGATGCGGTCCACCGAGCGCACCAGGTCCTCGTCCTTGCGGATGGCCCGCTCGGCCAGGAAGGCGAGCACCAGCGCCACCGGCAGCAGCAGGGCTCCGGGCCCGACCTGTGAGGCGAGCTTGCCGCCCTGTTCCAGGTAGGCCTGGACGGAGAAGAAGGTCACCAGCACGCCCACGCACAACCCGGCGAGCATCAGCCAGCCCATGCGCACCAGGCGTGCCTGCCGGGGTCGGTTCCCGAACAGGAAGACGCTCACGAGCAGCAGGGCTCCGGCCAGTCCGGTGAGCAGGTGGAACGGCACCCGGTAGCCCACATCGGCCATGGGCGTGCCATCGTCGCGCATCAGGCCCAGCGGCTCGAAGGCCCAGCCGGGCCCGTCGGGCAGGCGCTCGTAGGTGGCGTAGGGAACGATGAAGCTGAGGCCCAGCAACACCACGGCGAGCAGCAGGTACAGCGTCTGTCGGCGTTGGATCATGCGTCGTTCGGCGGTTTCGGACCGCGAAGATGCGAAGGGCCGGCCGATGCCCGGAAGCCGGCGATGCTTGAAGTTCGACCGGAAGGTCTTATCATTGCAACGTTCCAACCGGGCCATGGCGTTCTGCCCGCCCGATCCACGGACCCGATCGATCGACATCCTACCAGCCACATCCGGCTTTGGCGCACGTCAGGCGCTTTTCCCCTATCCGATATCCAAGCACGCTTCCATGTTCGACATCACGGAGCTGAGCGAGAAGAAGCTCTCCGAACTCAAGGAGATCGCCAAGAAGCTCAACCTGAAGAAGGCCGATACGCTCAAGAAACAGGACCTCATCTACAAGATCCTGGACGAGCAGGCCGCCGACCCCGCCAAGGCCAAGGCCGTGGTGGACGAGGTGAAGTCCGCCGTGCCGGAGGCTCCCAAGGAGAGCACCCCGCCTGCGGTGGAGGACAAAGCTCCTGAGGCCGCCCACGAGGTCGCTCCCGCCGAAGCGGCACCCGCCAAGGCAGCCGCCGCACAGGACCAGGGAGACGCGAAGGAGGTTCAGGCTGAAAAGGACGAGAAGAAGTCCGACCGCGGGGACGACGACCGGGACCGCCGACGCGAGCGCCGGGACAAGCGCGAACGGAACGACCGCAAGGAAGGCGGTGAGCAACGGGACCGCAACACGGACGGAAATGAAGGCGGGAACGACCGCCGCGAGCGGGGCGATGACCGTCGCGAGCGGGGCGACGACCGCCGGGACCGCAAGGACCGGGACGACCGCCGGGACCGCGACGACCGCCGGGAGCAGCGCGAGCAGCGGCCCAAGCGCGAGCAGTACACCTTCGACGCCTTCGTGGAGACCGAGGGCGTGCTGGAGATCATGCCCGACGGCTACGGCTTCCTGCGCAGCAGCGACTACAACTACCTGGCCTCACCGGACGATGTCTACGTGAGCCAGCAGCAGATCAAGCAGTACGGCCTGAAGCTGGGTGACACGGTGCACGGCTACGTGCGCCCGCCCCGCGAGGGAGACAAGTTCTTCCCCCTGGTGAAGGTGGAGAAGATCAACGGCCGCGATCCGGACTGGGTGCGCGACCGCGTGCCCTTCAAGTTCCTCACGCCGCTCTTCCCCGACGAGAAGTTCGACCTCACCGGCAAGGAGAGCAACCTGTCCATGCGCATCATGGACCTCTTCGCCCCCATCGGCAAGGGGCAGCGCGGCCTGATCGTGGCCCAGCCCAAGACCGGCAAGACCATCCTGCTGAAGGACGTGGCCAACGCCATCGCGGCGAACCACCCCGAGGCCTACCTGATCGTGCTGCTGATCGACGAGCGCCCCGAGGAGGTGACCGACATGGCCCGCAGCGTGAACGCCGAGGTGGTGGCCAGCACCTTCGATGAACCCGCCGACCGCCATGTGAAGGTGGCCACGCTCGTCCTGGAGAAGGCCAAGGCCATGGTGGAATGCGGCCACGACGTGGTGATCCTGCTCGACTCCATCACCCGCCTGGCCCGTGCGCACAACACCGTGCAGCCGGCCAGCGGCAAGATCCTTTCCGGTGGTGTGGACGCCAACGCCCTGCAGAAGCCCAAGCGCTTCTTCGGTGCGGCGCGGAAGATCGAGAACGGCGGCAGCCTCACCATCCTGGCCACGGCCCTCATCGACACCGGCTCCAAGATGGACGAGGTGATCTTCGAGGAGTTCAAGGGTACGGGCAACATGGAGCTGCAGCTGGACCGCCGCATCAGCAACCGCCGCATCTTCCCCGCCATCGACATCCTGGCCAGCGGCACCCGCCGCGACGACCTGCTGCACCACAAGGACGTGCTGCAGCGCACCTGGATCCTGCGCAAGCACCTGGCGGACATGAACCCCGTGGAGGCCATGGAGTTCGTGAAGAAGCACATGGAGGGCACCAAGAGCAACGAGGAGTTCCTCGTGTCCATGAACGGGTAAGGTCCCCGGACCGCCGTGCGCACCGCCTTCCTCATCGCCCTGGCCGCGATGGCCCTGCGTGCCGGCCTGCACCTGGCGGGCCGCCCCCTGGAGGGCACCACCTTCATGCTCGTGCACCTGCTGGCCCTGGTGCTGGTGGCCTACTTCGCCACCGCAGGTGTGCTCCGGGACGACCGCTCCGCCGGCTTCCCATCCCTCATGCGCGGAGCGTTCCGGTCAGCGGCGGTCTATGCCCTGCTGTTCAGCGTGTTCATCTGGGCCTTCTACCGGGGCCTGGACCCCGGCTATTTCCCCGACCGCATCGACCGGATGGTGGAGATGGCGGTGGCCGAAGGGCAGCCCGAGGAGGTGGTCCGTCAGCGCTTGGAGGCCTTCTTCACGCCGTTCAACTACGCCTCCATGACCTTCTTCGCCCTGCTGGCGGCCGGCGCGGTGAACGCCCTGCTCGTCTCCGTGCTGCAGCACCGCTTCCTGCGTCGGCTGCGTTGACAGGGCTCAGGCGATGAAGGCCTCGGCCAGGGCCTCCAGGTCCAGTCCGCCGAAGTTGCCGCTGCTCATCATCAGCAGCACGGCACCGTTCCCGGTCGCCCGTGATACGCCCTGCCGCACCGAGCCCATGACGGCCACCGGATCGGTGAGCACCTCCACATCCTCCCGCCCGAAGGCCCGTTGGATGCGTTCCGGGGGGATCGGCGGCAGCCGCTTGAGCTGCACCGCGTGCGGGTCGTAGAAGACGATGGCCCGGTCCGCGGCGTCCATCGTGCCGCGATACTCGTCCAGGAAGCCTTCGCTGAGGCTGCTGTAGGTGTGCAGCTCCATGCAGGCCGTGAGCGTGCGGTCGGGGAACTGCTCCCGTACGGCGTCCAGCGTGGCCTTCAGCTTGCTGGGGCTGTGGGCGAAGTCCTTGAACATGGCCCGGCCGGGTGCGTCCACGAGGCGCTCCAAGCGTCGGGCAGCCCCCTGGAAGTCCGCGATGGCCGCATGAAAACGGGTGTCTGGCACACCCAGCGCCCGGCACACGGCCCGGGCACCGGCCAGGTTCTGCAGGTTGTGGCGCCCGAATACCTGCAGAGGCATAGGCCCTTCCTCGGTCATCAGTTCGGTGACGCCGTTCACGATGCGGTGTTCCGGCGTGTCGTAGCCCTCGGTCGTGATGCCCGGCGCCCCCTCCTCCACCAGGGCCTTCACCACGGGGTCGGCCGCGCAGTAGACCAGCCGACCACCGGGCTGGATGGCCGCGATGAAGCGGCGGAACTGGTCCACGTAGTCGTCGAAGGTCCGGAACACGTTCACGTGGTCCCACGCGATGCCGCTGATCAACGCGATGTGCGGCCGGTACAGGTGGAACTTGGGCACCGGCTCCAGCGCGGAGGCCAGGTATTCATCCCCCTCGATCACCGCCACCCGGCTGCTGTCGCTGAACCGGACCATGCAGTCGAAGCCCTCCAACTGCGCACCCACCAGGTAGTCCAGGTCCATGCCTTCCTGACGCAACACGTGCATCACCATGCTGGTGATGGTGGTCTTGCCGTGGCTTCCCCCGATCACCACGCGGGTCTTCTCCCGGGTGCGTTCGTGGAAGTAGGACGGGTAGCTGTAGATGGGCAGACCAAGCTCCTGCGCCCGAAGCAGCTCGGGATTGTCGGCCCTGGCATGCATGCCCAGGATCACCGCCTCCAGGCCCTCGTGGATGCTGCCGGGATCCCAGCCCATGCGGGCAGGCAGCAGCCCCAGGTTCTCCAGGCGGCTGCGGCTGGGTTCGAAGATCTCGTCGTCGCTGCCCGTCACTTCGAATCCCTGGCGATGGAGGGCGATGGCCATGTTGTGCATGGCACTGCCTCCGATGGCGATGAAGTGGACCCTGCGCATCGCTGGCGAAGGTGCGTGCAAGGGGCCCTAGGATGCACGATCCACCACGGCGCTTCACGCACGATCGGATGTCGATAGCCCCTGCAATGGCCGCCGTTCCTCAGGAAATGCGTATGTTCTACGCGAGACGCGTCAGCGGTCGGGCGGGGAAGCTGGACCCCTGCGCGGACCATTCCAACGGATGCAGCGACGCATACTGATCAAATACGGAGGGAACGCGATGACCGATCCGGACCTGCAGCGGCAGGTGGTCGGCACCATCGCGGAAATGGCACAGAGCGGCAACGAGGTGGTGGTGGTCCACGGCGGAGGCCCGTTCATCCAGGAGGAACTGGACCGGGCGGGGATCCCGTCGGAATTCGTGGAGGGCTTGCGACGCACCCCTCCGGAGGCCATGCCCCATGTGAGCACCGCGCTCATGCGCGTGAACGGCTCCCTTGCCGGGCTCTTCGGGACGTTCGGCTCCAGGGCGGTCGGTCTCACCGGCCGTGATGCACGCACCATCACCGCGCACACCCACCGGCCGGTGACCACCACCCCGGACGGCGATGAACAGGAGGTGGACCTGGGCCTTGTGGGCGACGTTGGCGAGGTGGACACCACCCTGCTGGAAACGTTGCTCGGGCAGGGCCACATCCCCGTGGTCGCCTGCATCGCCACCGATGCGCAGGGCCGGGACCACAACATCAATGCGGACAGCATGGCCGGTCACCTGGCCGGGGCACTTCAGGTGGACCTGTTCCTGGTGCTCACCGACGTGGACGGACTGCGGCGCGACCCGAAGGACCCTTCCACCCTGATCGACCACCTGGACCAGGAGCAGGCCCGGGCCTTGTTCGGTTCCTCCATCCAGGGTGGCATGATCCCCAAGGTGGAGGCCTGCCTGACCGCGATCGAGCACGGTGCCGGAGAAGCCGCGATCATCAACGGCACGCGACCCGACGCGATCCGCTCGCGAACACTAGGTGGTCGTTCCGAAGGCACCACCTTCTCGCTGACCTCGCGGAACAACGTCCCGATGGGTCCGAGCTCATCGGAGCTGATCGAGCGGGACGTGAAGAGCTATGTGCCCACGTTCGCCAGGCTTCCGGTGGCCTTTGACCGTGGGCGAGGCGCCTGGCTGTGGGATGCGGACGGCCGGCGGTACCTCGATGCCTTGTCGGGCATCGCCGTCACCAACCTGGGTCATGCGCACCCCGGCGTCACCCAGCGCATACGCGAACAGGCCGGCAGGCTGCTGCACATCTCCAACTTCTTCGTGTCACGCCCACAGGTGGAACTGTCGGAACGGCTCACCCGGGCCGCCGGCATGGACCGCGTGTTCTTCACCAACAGCGGCACCGAATCCTTCGAGGGGGGCGTGAAACTGGCCCGCAAACGCGCAGCGGCCCTGGGCCGGGGTCCGGTCATTGTCACCATGGAACGCTGCTTCCATGGGCGCACGATGGCCGCCATGGCCGCCGGCGGAAAGCAGCAGCCCTGGGCCGGCCCCATGCCGGGGGGCTTCGTGCAGGTCCCGTTCAATGACCTGGAAGCCGTGGAGCGCATGCTCACGGACGAGGTGGCTGCCATCGTGCTGGAACCCGTGCAGGGTGAAGGCGGTGTGCATGTGAGCGACCCCGCACACCTGCGGGCCCTGCGCGAGCTCTGCGACCGCACCGGCTGCCTGCTCGTGTTCGACGAGATCCAGACCGGCATGGGACGCACCGGCAGGCTCTTCGCGAAGGACCACTTCGAGGTGCGACCGGACATCCTGTTGCTGGCGAAGGCGCTGGGCAACGGCATGCCGGTGGGCGCCTTCCTCGCCACGGAAGCGGTGGCCGGCGCCATCGCACCCGGGGACCATGGCACGACCTTCGGTGGAAACCCGCTGGCCTGCGCGGCCGGCCTCGCCGTCCTGGACCAATTGGAGGAGCCTGGCTTCATGGACGAGGTACGCCGGCGCTCCGACCTGTTCGAGGAAGGACTGGAGTCCCTGCGACAGGAACACGAGATGGTCCACGAAGTGCGCGGACTGGGCCTGATGCGTGGTGTCGAGCTCACCAGCGAGGCCAAACCCGTGGTGAAGCAGCTGCTCAGCGATGGGGTGGTCGCCAACGCCACGGCCGGCAACGTGCTCCGCCTGCTGCCACCCCTGATCATCGATGACACCGGGATCGACCACCTGATCACCGCCATCGGACAGGCGCTCACCAAGTTGAAGGACAAGTCATGATCAAAGCGGCCATCATCGGCGCCACGGGCTTCACCGGGTCCGAGCTCGTACGCATCCTGCTGGGCCATCCGGACGTGGAACTCATCGGCATCAGTTCCGAGAGCCGCGCTGGAGAACCTTTCCCGGCGGTGCATCCGCAGTTCGAAGGCTTCTGCGACCTCACCCTGGTGAAGGCCGAGGAGATCGCTGCCCTGGGTCCCGACATCTGCTTCCTGGCCCTGCCCCACCGGGTGTCCATGAGCTACGTGAAGGACTGGCAGGACGCCCCGTTCCGCATCGTGGACCTGTCCGGCGACTTCCGGCTCGGGTCGGCTTCCACCTACGAGGCGTGGTACGGAACGAAGCACGTGCTGCCGGACCTCGTGGGCGAAGTGCCCTATGGCCTCCCCGAACTGGAGCGCGACAGGCTCCCGGACGCCCGCATCGTGGCCAATCCGGGCTGCTACCCCACCGCCACCTCCCTGGCACTGGCTCCCCTGCTGGCGGAGGGGTTGGTGAAGCCGGACGACCTGGTGGTGGACGCGAAGAGCGGCACCACGGGCGCGGGTGTGAAGCCCTCGGAAGGCACCCACTTCACCCGGATCAACGACAACTTCCGCGCTTACGGCCTGCTCCGTCACCGGCATACGGTGGAGATCGAGGAATGCCTCGGGCGCGTGGCCGGGACCACGGTGCAGGTGCAGTTCACGCCCCACCTGCTGCCCGTGGACCGTGGCATCCTCGTCACCGCCTACGCAAGGCCCGTGCACGAAACGAACGGTGATGCCCTGCAGCGGCTGTACCGGGAATTCTATGCCGATGCCCCGTTCGTCCGGCTGCGCGAGGCACCGCCCGAGCTGAAGGACGTGAGAGGGACCAACCTCTGTGACATCCACGTGGCCCACGACCCACGCACCGGGCGCATCCTGGTGCTCTCCGCCATCGACAACCTGGTGAAAGGCGCCGCCGGCCAGGCGGTGCAGAACATGGACCTGATGTTCGGGCTTCCGGAGACCGCCGGCCTGGACCTGCTTCCGTTGCGACCCTGAACGACCCTGCGATGAACAAGAACCTCACCTCGGTGCGCGGCATCCGTTGCTGGGGCGCCCATACGGGCGTCAAGAGCATGCGGCGCGACCTCGCGATCATCCATTCCGAAGTGCCGGCCGCCACGGCCGCGGTCTTCACCAGGAACCGGGTGGTGGCCGAACCCGTGAAGTTGAGCCGGAGGCACCTGCGCGACCACCGGGCCCAGGCGATCGTGTGCAACGCGGGCAATGCCAACGCGTGCACGGGGAAGGCCGGGGCCGAAGGAGCCCGCGCCATGGCCCGCGCCACGGCCGAGCAGCTCGGCATCGACGAGCGCGACGTGGTGGTGGCCAGCACCGGGTTGATCGGAGCACCCTTCCCCACGGAGGACATCGTGGAAGGCATCCGGGAGAACGTGCCCAAGCTCTCGAAGAAGGCGGCCGCAGGCACCTTCACGGCCAACGCCATCCTCACCACCGACACCTTCGCCAAGGAGGGGTTCCTGGAGTTCGAGGCGGACGGCTACGAGATCAACCTCGCGGGCATCGCCAAGGGGTCCGGCATGATCCATCCGAACATGGCCACCATGCTGGCCTTCATCGTCTGCGACATCGCCATCGAACCCAGGCTGCTCCAACGCCTCACGCGGGAGTGCGTGGACGAGTCCTTCAACATGATCACCGTGGACGGCGACACCTCCACGAACGACATGGTGGTGGTGATGGCCAACGGCCTGGCGGAGAACCCCGTGATCACGGACCGCAAGGATCCCGGTTGCCAGAAGTTCCGCGACAAGCTGCTGGAGCTGATGGTGCACCTGGCCAAACTGATCGTGAGCGATGGCGAAGGCGCCACCAAGTTCATCGAGTACCGGGTGCGGGGGGCGCGTTCCAAAAAGGACGCCCGCACCATCGCGCGCACCATCTCCGATTCCACCCTGGTGAAGGCCGCCATGTTCGGACGCGATCCCAACTGGGGCCGGGTGCTCTGTGCGGCGGGAAATGCGGATGTGGACCTGGACCCCTCCAAGGTGGACCTGTTCATGGGCGACACCTCCCGACAGATGCACGTCCTGGACCGTGGCGCCCCGGTGGACCTGGACCGCAACGCGCTGAAGAAGCTGCTGCGCAACTCCCACATCCAGATCGACCTGGACCTGCACGAGGGCCGGGCGACGGCCGTGGCCTGGGGGGCGGACCTGAGCACGGACTACGTCCTGTTCAACTCGGTGTACACCACCTGACGCCCCCTCCTACCTTCGCTCCATGCAACTGCATCCCATCCACGCGGGCCGTTTCAAGCTGGACGGTGGCGCCATGTTCGGCGTGGTGCCGAAGACCCTCTGGCAGAAGCGCCATGCCCCCGACGCGAACAACCTGTGCACCTGGGCCATGCGCTGCCTCCTGGTGGAGACCGGCGGCCACCTCGTGCTGATCGACAACGGCCTGGGCGACAAGCAGGACGACAAGTTCTTCTCGCACTACGAGCCGCATGGCGATGAAACGTTGGTCGGTTCGTTGAAAGCCGCCGGCTACACGCCGGACGACATCACCGACGTGTTCCTGACCCACCTGCACTTCGACCACTGCGGCGGCAGCATCCGGTGGAACAGCGCCCGGGACGGCTACGAACCGGTGTTCCGGAACGCCACCTACTGGAGCAACCGGGCCCATTGGGACTGGGCCGTGAAGCCCAACGCGCGCGAGAAGGCCAGCTTCCTGAAGGAGAACATCCTGCCCATCCAGGAGAGCGGCCAGCTGAAGTTCGTGGACCTGGAGCGCGGCTCCGACAGCGAGAACGTGTGGGTGAAGGACCTCTTCCCCGGCTTCGACGTGTGGACGGTGAACGGCCACACCGATGCCATGATGATCCCGCACCTGCGCTACAAGGACCGCACCCTGGTGTACATGGCCGACCTGCTGCCCAGCGTGCACCACGTCCCGCTTCCCTGGGTGATGGCCTACGACACCCGGCCGCTGCTCACCCTGAAGGAGAAGGCGGCGTTCCTGGACCGCGCTGCGGACGAGGAGCTGGTGCTCTTCTTCGAGCACGACCCGGACCACGAATGCGCCACGCTGCAACGCACGGAGAAGGGCGTGCGGCTGGACCGGACGTTGAAGCTGGGGGACCTGGGCTGAGTTGGGATCACCACCAGTCGATGCCCAGGAACCGGAGCGTGGTGTATGGGAAACCCACGTACCAGCCATCCTTACGGCGTTCCAAGGGGAACACCTCTGCGTTGGCACAGACGCCGTTCCGGGCCTTGCCGGTGGCCGGGTCGAAATGGAAGCGGTGCCAGGGGCATACCACCCAGCCATCCTCGCACCAACCACCACTGAGCGGTTTCCCTTGGTGCGGGCACTGATCGGCCAGGGCATGAAGCCTGCCGGCGAGACGAACGAAGCAGAGCGCCCGGCTTCCGGCCTTCGTCCTCAGTAAACGACCCTCCTGCAGTTCATCCACACGCTGGTCCTCCAACCGGCGCCAGCGGATACGGTCCACGATCATCGCTGGAGAATGTAAGCACCCTGCTCGCGCAGGTCATGGAAGGGAATGCTCCGTTCCGCCAGTGCTCTTCGCAGATAGGACCGTTTCCCGCCAGGCATCGAGGGGGAAAGCAGTACGCCAGCCGGTCCCCGTTCCACCAGTTCATCCAGGTCCACCTGCTGTGTGCCGGACAGGACCAGCCACCGCTGCCCGGCCAATCCTGCCGACCGCATCTGGTCAAGGCCTTGGATGGGCCAGTCACCGGGTAGCGCGAGGGAGCCGTCGCCCCGTTCCACGGCAGGCACCTGCCGCACGGAACGCAGGCCCCATGCACGCCGATGGGCTTCGGTGCGGCGTTGGGCGAAGTCATCGTTGCGATCGCTGAACACGACCAGGTCCCGACCATGGACAAGGGCCACTTCAAGCCCCGTTCCTCCGCCGTAGGCCACGAAAGCCTCGCGGTCGTTGACAGCCCTTGCCGTGCGGATCCAGGTCATGCACAGAACGAGCAGGATCACCACCGTCACGGGCCACCCCGGCCGCCAACGCCATGCCAGCCGCGCTGCCACCACCGCGATCAACCCGTACAGCAGCACCGCCTGGAACCAGTCCAGCCGAAGGTCCGGGTACGCACCGGGAAGTTCCGCGAAGAACCGGGTGGAGCCCGCCAGGGCCTTCAGGACCCAGGTCATCAAGAAGGCCATGATCTTCCCCAACAACGGGACCTTGTACACCAGGAGTAGGACACCACCGCCATAGACCGCGACGGTGACCAGGCTCACGACCACCAGGTTCGCGGGCAGGAACCACATGGGGAAGGCCTTGAACGTGAGCAGTGCGAGCGGTGTGGTCATGAGCTGGGCGGCCACCGAGACCACCAGCAAGGACCAGAGGTACCCAAGCACGCGGTTCGGAGGTACCCAGAGCCGACGCAAGGGGTCGTGGAACAGCAGGATGCCCAACACCGCCAGGAAGCTGAACTGGAAGCTCAGCTGGCCCAGCATGCGTGGGTCCAGGACCAACAGCACGAACGCCGCCGATGCAAGGCTGTTCATCGAGTCGCTCTGGCGGCGCACCATGCCAGCCACGGTGAACAACGTGAACATGGTGGCCGCTCGCACCACGGATGGCGCACCACCGGTCAGGCCCGCATAACCCCACAAGGCCGCCAGGATGATGGTTCCACGAAGCACCATGTACCCCCGCCGCTTGCCCCACCAGCCCAACAGTGCGGCGAATACGGCGAACACCAGGCCCACGTGCAGTCCGGACACGGCAAGGACGTGCATGGTCCCACTGCGGGCGAACGCATCGCGCTGCTGTTGCTCCAGACCGCTGCGATCACCGAGCAGGAGGGCCCGGGCGATGTCCTGCTCCGCATCGGGAAGTCCACTCTCCTCCAGCCAGCGAGTCACCTGTTCCCGGGCTTCGGCGAACACGTCCATCCATTGCCGTTGATGACCGGCCGGCACCCACCTGCCACTTCCTACGAAGGCCTCTCGGTGGATACCCCGGGATGCGGCCCAGGACCTCAGGTCGAACCCGCCGGGGTCCGGGACCCTGTCCATGGGTTCGGGCCGGCAGCGGATCCAAACGAGATCGCCTGGCCTGAGCCAGGCCTGGGAACTGTCCGGAGCCAGGGTGAGCCGAAGGTGCTCTCCGGTAGCCAGAGCCGCGTTGCCATCACGATGGGCCAGCACCTCCGCATCCGCCCGCCAATGACCGGACCGGGATCGCTGCACCTGGTCCAGGCGTACGAGCATGTCCTGCATGCTCCCTGTCGCCCCAGCGGCAGGATCATCAGACGCCGTATCGGCACGCAAGCCTCCCCACAGGACCCCGAAGAGGACCAGGAACGCAGCCACCAACGCTCCCCGGATGGCACGCTGCTCGAACCGGTACTTCCGCCCGAAGGACCACAGGACCAAGAACAGGAGCACGGCCAAGGCCAACAACCATGGCGGCCCGATGGGGACCCCGGAACGCGCGATGAGCAGACCGACCAGAAAGGGCAACAGCAAGCGAAGCATGGGTGCCCTGATCAGTGCCGACCAGGCGCCCGTCTCCCGTCCGTCCCATCGACCTCCGACCATGGCGGAAAATTATTCGTGGGCGGGATAACCTTCTTCGTCGAGATCCCGTTCAATGAAAGGAACCTCCGTTTAGCTTCACGTTCTCTTTACACGCCATGCTCGTCCTCGCCATCCTCCTCGCCGCTTCCTTCTTCGGGCTCATCACCGCCTACATCGCAGGGCAGAAAGGCTACGATGTGATGACGTGGTACTGCATCGGATTGGTCGTTGGGCCACTTGGATTGGGAACCCTCCTCCTGCCTCAGGTGGAGCGTCGTGCGGAGGCCGTTCCTCTCCGCTGAGCCCTTCCGGGGCGCATCGAGGAAGGCCCTGCGGGGCCTTTTTTCATGCCCTTACAGCACCTGCAGGACCAGGCTCTTCAAGTACTGCGTTTCGGGAATGGACCAATGCACCGGATGGTCGGGCGGCTGGCCTCCCTCCGTCACGGTGCGCAACTGGCGCCGGGCATCCCTTGCCGCTTCGCCCACCATGTCCCGGAACAGGTCCGGTGTCATGTGCTGGCTGCAGGAGCAGGTGACAAGGAACCCGCCCCGTGGCAGGCATTTCATGGCCCGCAGGTTGATCTCCTTGTAGCCGCGCCAGGCCTTGTCCAGCGCGGACCGGCTCTTGGCGAATGCCGGTGGGTCCAGCACGATCACATCCCATTGCCCACCCTTGCGGCTGGCCTCGGTCAGGTGGTCGAAGACATTGGCCTCCTTGAACGTGCACCGGTCGCCAAGTCCGTTCAAGTCGGCGTTCGTGCTTGCCTGGTGCACCGCATCAGCACTGATGTCCAGTCCGGTGACCTCGGAAGCGCCATAGCGTGCCGCATGCAATGCGAACCCGCCGGTGTGGGTGAAACAGTCCAGCACACGTGCGCCAGGCACGATCGGTGCAATGGACGCGTGGTTCAGTCGTTGGTCCAGGAAATGACCCGTCTTCTGGCCGGTGGCCACGTCAACCTCCCAAATGAGGTCGTTCTCACGGATCCGGATGCGGGTCTCGAAGGGCTCGGAAAGGAATCCCTTCTGCGGATCGAGTCCTTCCTTGGTGCGAATGGGCACATCGTTGCGTTCAAAGACACGCGACGCTCCGGTGACCTCGCGGAGCGCATCCACGAGGACGTCCTTCCATCGGTCCATGCCCAGTGACAAGGTCTGCAGCACGAGCACGCCCGGGTCGTTCCCTTCGTCCTTGAACAGGTCGGCCACCAGTGCCGGAAGGCCATCGGCCTCTCCAAAGACCACACGCCGGCTTGGTGGACACCCGGTGCGTTCCCGGTGATCCCAGGCCTCCTGGATGCGTTCCCGAAAGAACCCAGCGTTCACGCGCACATCGAACTCGCGGGTGAGCAGACGGACGAGGATCCGGGACACCGCGTTGTAGTAGCCCTGTCCAACAGGCCTTCCGCGGTCGTCCACCACCCGGACGATATCACCCGGACCTGGACTTCCGTCGATCCGCAGCACTTGGTTGTCGAACACCCACGGATGTCCCGATCGGACACGGTCGCGGGGATCGCGGATGTGGATCACGGCCTGCATGCAGGCAAAGGTGGCGCTTCTTATTGGCCGATGTCGCGGAAGAAGTCGAGGGAGGCCAGATCGACCAGATGGACCTCGGCGTAGTAGTAGTGGAGGATGTCCACGAACGAGAAGCCACGGCGGGCCATCTCCATGGCCCCTTCCTGGCAGACCCCCACCCCATGTCCGAACCCGCGACCCTCGAACACCACGTTCTCGCCCTCCTCATGCAGGGTGAAATAGGTGGAGTTCAGCTTCCAGTCCGCCCGGACCTGCTTCAACGGCACCAGGGGCTCGCGCTGGTTCATGTAGATGCCCCGGCAGGTGGGATGATGGTCGAGCAGGGGGAACAGGTCCGCGCTGCTGGCGGTGTTCACACCGTAGGCACGCTTCAAGTAGGCGACCCAGTCCTTTCTGGGAACGCGCTTCTGCCAGGTGGCATGGGAGCCGGCCAGACAGAAGGTGTCCGTGGTGGCCTGCAGGTAGGGTTCCGACTTGCTCCAGACGTCCTCCGCGTTGAGCGTCTCGCCCCCGCAGTTGCTGTGGAAGGTGGCATGGATCAGGCGGATGTCCGCGTCCACCATCACCATGTTGCGGGTCTCGAGAACGGCCTGGGCGATGGTGTCGGTGTGGTTGCGGCCGTGGTATACCTGGCAATGCACCCGGTCACAGACCTCGAAGCCCTGGTCCAGGTGCTTGCGCTGGTTGGAAAGGGCATAGGTCCGACAGCTCACCGCCTGCAGTTTGTAATACTCCAGGTGATGGTGTCTGCCGGCCTCGCTCTGAACGACACCGGCCACGTACTCCTCCAGGGGCACCACGTTCACCAGGCGGAGGGCTCCGTTCTCCAGGGTCACTTCCAAGCCACCTTCGTAGGCCCGCTCGGCCATGCGGTGGTCCATGGAGCGCATGCGGAAGGCACTGTTCGCCTGTCGGCTGCGGAACTCGATGCGCTCCCTGGCCGTGTACGTGCTGCTGAGGGTCCGGCAGATCAACCGGCCATTGCCCACTTCCACCTTCAGCCCATCATGACTGGTCACCTGGGCCTTCCGCTCTCCGTCGGTGAACACGTCGTACACCCCGCGGTGCGTCATCACCACCGCCTTCTGAACGGTCTTGTCCCGAAGCAGGCCCACGCGGATGACCCTGGCCTGGCCAAGAAGGTCGGCCGCGATCAGCAGGACCGCGAAAAGGACGAACGAACGCTGGGACACGGCGGCCAAAACTACCGGCGCTGCGAACGGGGGTCAGGCCCCTGCCGACAGACTTTTCCACACCCGATCGGCGACCTTCTCCGAGGCCCCTGGCCCCCCCAGCCGGTGCAACAGGTCGGCCAGGTCCAGCTGGATGCGTTCGCGGTAGGCCCTGTCGTTCAGCAGTCGGTCCAGTTCCGTGCTCAAGGCCTCCGGGGTCAGTTCATCCTGGATCAGCTCCCGCACCACCTCGGTGCCCATGATCAGGTTCACCAGGGAGATGAAAGGCACCTTGACCAGGCGACGGGCCAGCCAGAAGTTCACCGTGCTGCCTTTGTAGCAGACCACCTCGGGCACTCCGAACAAGGCCGTCTCCAGGGTGGCCGTGCCGGAGGTGACCAGCGCAGCATCCGCATGGCGGAGGATGTCGTAGGTGCGGCCCACGATCACCTCGGCCGGGGCGTCGCCGATCACTTCGCGATAGAACCGGGCATCCACCGCAGGTGCCGCGGCCACCACGAAACGATGGTCCGGGAACTTCTCCGCCGTGCTGAGCATCAGGGGAAGCATGCGCGCGATCTCCTGCCGGCGGCTGCCAGGAAGCACGGCCACCACGGGCCTCGGATCATCGCCGGGCAGTGGTTCCAGCGGCCGTTTGCCCTCGGCCTCGATGGCGTCCAGCAAGGGGTGCCCCACGAAGGTGACCTCCATGCCTTGCTCCCTATACCATTCCTCCTCGAAGGGCAGGATCACGAAGAGCTCGTCCACCACCTTGCGGATGGTGCGCACCCGGCCCTTCTTCCAGGCCCAGACCTGCGGACTGATGTAGTAGAACACCTTGATGCCCTGCTGGTGGGCGAACTCGGCGATGCGCAGGTTGAACCCGGGATAGTCCACCAGCACCACGGCATCGGGCTTCCACGCTTCGATGTCCCGCTTGCAGAAGGCGATGTTGTCCAGGATCGTCCGCAGGTTCTTCACCACTTCGGCGAAGCCCATGAAGGCCAGGTCCCGGTAGTGCTTCACCAGCTCGGCCCCCTGGCCGGCCATGCGGTCGCCGCCCCAGGCCCGCACCTCCAGCTGCGGATCGCGCTTGCGCAACTCCTTCAACAGGTTGGCCGCGTGCAGGTCGCCGCTGGCCTCGCCGGCTATGACGTAGAGCCGCATCCGGTCAGGTGATGAGCACCACGATGGCGATGCCGTACAGGAACATGGCGGTGATGAGGCCCCGCATGGCATGCTGCCAACCGAGACGGTCCAGGAGGAAGAACACAGGCACCTCGGCGATCAGGCTGAGGGACAGGATCGGAGCCTGGTAGCGGCGCGTGCCCAAGAAGAGGTCGTGGATGTAGTAGTCCAGGTCCAGGTGCGGACGGATCCAGCCGGTGTAGATCAGGCCATAGGCGAAGAAGCCCAGAACGGGGGCCAACAAACCGAGCAGCAGGCCCACCCATCGGCTGTCACCCCGCTCAGCGCCCATGATCCCAGGTGTTCAGGGCGGCGATGGCGTGGTGGGCCGTCATGTCGAACTGGGTGGGCACCACGCTCACGAAGCCGTTGTCCACGGCCCACACGTCGGTGTCCTCGCCGTGGTCCTCGCTGCGGAACTCCCCTTTCAGCCAGTAGTACTCCTTGCCCGATGGATCGAGCCGGGCCTCGAACTCGTCCTCCCAATTGGCCCGTGCCTGCCGGCAAACCCGGATCCCCTTCAGCGGGCCCTTGCCGGCCTTGGGCACGTTCACGTTCAGGCAGTATCCCTGCCCGAGTCCATGCTCCTGGGTGTTCTTCACCAGCGAGCGGACCACCGGACGCACATGGGTGAAGTCGGCCTCGATGGCATGGTCCATGAGGCTGAACCCGATCGAGGGAATGCCTTCCATGGCCCCTTCGACGGCGGCGCTCATCGTGCCACTGTACAGGACGTTGATGCTGATGTTGGCCCCGTGATTGATGCCGCTCACCAGCAGGTCCGGTTTGGAACCGCCGAGAAGCTTGTAGATGGCCAGTTTCACGCAGTCCACCGGTGTGCCGTTGCAGCTCCAGGCCTCCACGCCCTCCATCAGGTCCACGCGGGCCAACCGCAGGAAGCTGTGGATGGTGATGGCATGCCCCATGGCGCTCTGGGGCTTGTCCGGCGCCACCACCAGCACCCGGCCGAAGGGCAGCACTTCCTCCACCAGCGTTCGGATGCCCGGGGCGAAGATGCCGTCGTCGTTGGTGACCAGGATCAGGGGCTTGTCGTTGGCCATGGCGGCGCAAAGGTATCCTAGTGGGAATGTGGGAATGTGGGAATGTGGGAATGTGGGAATGTGGGAATGAGCTCCGACCCAAGGTCCGCGTTGCTTGCGACCTTTGGCAACGTTCAACCTCCAACCCGACCACCGTGAAGAAAGCCATCCACCCTGCCGGCGCCGCCAAGCCGATCGCCCCCTATTCCCCGGCCATCGAGGCGGGCGGGTTCGTGTTCCTCAGCGGCCAGATCGCACTGGACCCGGCCACCGGCGAACTGGACCGGAAGAACATCACCGCCGAGACCCACCGCGTGATGCGCAACATCGGCCTGCTCCTGGAGGCCGCCGGCCTGGGCTACGAGCACCTGGTGAAGTGCACGATCTTCCTCAGCAGCATGGACCACTATGCGGCGGTGAACGAGGTGTACGCCACCTACTTCCCAGGGGATCCCCCGGCGCGCGAGGCCGTGGCCGTACGCACCCTGCCACGGAACGTGGACGTGGAGATCAGCGCGATCGCCCATCGCGGCTGATCAGCGCAGGGTCACCAGCTCGTAGTTCTGGTACTCCAGCTCCAGCCCCAACCGGCGCTTGGACCAGTTCTTCAGCCGCTCCTTCCACCTCGGCTTCACACTGCCGGGCTCGTAGGGGAAGTGCCAATCGGCCCGGGCCAGGCGTTCCTTCATCACCGCCGGATGCGTTCCGGCGAACGGGTGCAGGACTCGGCGTTCCCGGCCATAGTCCCATTCGTCGCCGGCAGGCACCCGCCGCTCCACCTCGGCATCCTCATGCCAGAGGCGGTTGAAGTCCTCCTGCTTGCGCTGCATGGTCCGCGGATCCTTCACCCAGCCGTAGTGGTGGATCGTGGCATCGACCTCCACCACCCGGAGCTTGCGGCCATCCGCCCGCCGGAAGCCCTGGGCGTCCTTCCAGGAGCGGACATCCTGCCCCGGCCTCACCGCGCGCACCTCGAAGGGATACCAGGCCGAGGGGTCGCCGATCAGGTCGTACGAGCCGTAGAAATGGAGGTAGCTGAACAGCAGCCCATCCACCCGCTCATCCTTGGCGTGATCCTCCATGGCCGTACGAACGGCGTCCAGCCCGTCCTCGTGCAGCACCTCGTCCCCTTGGATGTAGAGCGCCCAATCCGCATCCCCAGGCACGGCGTCCAGCGCCTTGTTGGTCTCCTCGGCCAGCACCCGACCGCCTTCCCGGAGCGTGTCGTCCCAGGTGGTCCTCAGCACCCGCACGCGTGGATCGATGGACCTGACCAGGTCCTCCGTGCCGTCCTCCGATGCGCCCACGGCGACCACCACCTCATCACACACGGGCAGGATCGACCTGATCGCCTCGACGATGGGATAGTCATACGTTCCGGCATTGCGGATGAACGAGAAGCCGCAGACCTTCATCCGAGGCCGGCGCTCAGGTCAACCGCTTGTACTGGCTGTAGTAGGCCGCGGTCATGGCCAGGGCCATGAAGGGTCCGAAGAAGCCCATCATGCTCCAGGGCAGCACCAGGTGTGGCAGGAAGATGCCCGCGATCTGGGCCAACGCATACACCATGAAGCCCCAACGGCGGCCCTTCCACAGGCCGATGATGCCCACCAGACGCACCACGGTGCGGGCGAACAGGATGAGGATGAGCGCCACACCGCTGGCGTGCATCACGTCCACGATCCCGTACACCTCGTCCAGCTGCTCCTGCGGAAGCGACATGGACATGCTCTCGTCCACCAGGGCCTGCACCTCTTCCAGGGGCATCTGCTGCAACCCGGCCATCATGGGGATGCCGAGCCCGTAGATGATCAGAAAGAGCCCTGTATTGATGAAGCCCAGGATGCCCAGGATCGAGATCAGGTCGGGGCGCTTGGTGCTTCCACTGGCGTCGGGTGCGAACTGGCTGGCCATGATCGGAGGGTTGGTGTCGGGGCGAAGATAGGATCCCCCGTCGCCCGGCGGACAAGTGCTAATTTCGCGGCTCCCGAACCGAAAAAGACACCACCTCCTGATGAGCTATGATGTGATCGTGCTGGGCAGCGGACCCGGCGGCTACGTGGCCGCGATCCGCGCCAGCCAGCTGGGCCTCAAGACCGCCATCGTGGAACGCGAATCCCTGGGCGGCATCTGCCTCAACTGGGGCTGCATCCCCACCAAGGCCCTCCTCAAGAGCGCCAACGTGTTCGAGTACATCAGCCACGCCAAGGACTATGGCATCACGGTGGGTGCCCCCAAGGCCGACTTCCCCGGCATGGTGAAGCGCAGCCGCGAGGTGGCCGACAGCAACAGCAAGGGCATCGGCTTCCTGATGAAGAAGAACAAGATCGACGTGGTCATGGGCACCGGGAAGCTCCTTCCCGGGAAGAAGCTCGAGGTCACCGACGACAAGGGGAAGAAGCAGACGCTGGAGGCCAAGCACATCATCATCGCCACCGGTGCCCGCAGCCGCGAGCTGCCCGCCCTGAAGCAGGACGGCAAGAAGGTGATCGGCTACCGTGAGGCCATGGTGCTGCCCGAGCAGCCCAAGAGCATGGTGGTGGTGGGCAGCGGGGCCATCGGCTCGGAGTTCGCCTACTTCTACAACGCCATCGGCACCAAGGTCACCCTGGTCGAGTTCATGCCGAACATCGTGCCCGTGGAGGACGAGGAGGTGAGCAAGCAGTTGGAGCGGAGCTTCAAGAAGCAGGGCATCACCGTCATGACGAAGAGCGAGGTGACCAAGGTGGACACCAAGGGCAAGAGCTGCAAGGTGACCATCAAGACCGCCAAGGGCGAGGAGGTGGTCGAGTGCGATGTGGTGCTGAGCGCGGTCGGGGTGATCGCCAACATCGAGGGCATCGGCCTGGAGGAGGTCGGCATCGCCACCGACAAGGGCAAGATCGTGGTGGACCCCCACTACGCCACCAACATCCCGGGCTACTACGCCATTGGCGACTGCACCCCGGGCCAGGCCCTGGCGCACGTGGCCAGCGCGGAGGGCATCATCTGCGTGGAGAAGATCGCCGGGCAGGACCCGCACCCGCTCGACTACGGGAACATCCCCGGCTGCACCTACTGCAGCCCCGAGGTGGCCAGCGTGGGCAAGACCGAGAAGCAGTGCAAGGACGAGGGGCTGGAGATCAAGGTGGGCAAGTTCCCTTACAGCGCCAGTGGGAAGGCCAAGGCGGCAGGCAACACGGACGGCTTCGTGAAGCTGATCTTCGACGCCAAGTACGGCGAGCTGCTGGGCGCCCACATGGTGGGACTGAACGTGACCGAAATGATCGCCGAGGCCGTGAGCATCCGCAAACTGGAGACCACCGGCCACGAGATCATCAAGACCGTGCACCCGCACCCCACCATGAGCGAGGCCATCATGGAGGCGGCCGCCGCTGCCTACGACGAGGTGATCCACCTGTAGTCGACTACCTTCAGGAACGCTGAACACGGAGGTTCACCGACTTTCGCGTTCAGCGTTCATCGTTCCGGGACCATGTGCGGCATCGCAGGCATCCACCACACGCAGGCCATTGCCGGCAGGCACGATGTGGTGTTGGTGCACTCCGCCCTGGACCGGCTGGCACACCGGGGGCCGGATGACGATGGGTCGTACCAGGCCGGTGGGACCGTTCTGGGCCATCGTCGCCTCAGCATCATCGACACCTCGGATGCCGGGCATCAGCCGTTCACCGATGAGAACGGACGCCATACCATCGTCTTCAATGGCGAGGTGTTCAACTACCGGGAGCTGCGTGCTGGGCTGGAAGCGGCCGGTCACACCTTCCGGTCGCGATCGGACACGGAGGTGCTGCTCCGGCTGTTCACGCTGAAGGGCCCCGACTTCCTGCATGACCTGAACGGCTTCTTCGCCCTGGCCATCCACGACCGGGAGACCGGCGAACTGTTCCTGGCCCGCGACCGGTTCGGCATCAAACCGCTGCTTTGGGCGCACCACGGAGCAACGTTCCGGTTCGCCAGCGAACTGGGTGCCCTGGAGGTTCTGGGTGCCCTGCCGGACGTGGACCGGGCCTCGCTCGCCCAGTACCTCACCTTCCACCACGTCCCCGCCCCCCATACCATCCTGACCGGGGCAAGGCGACTGCTCCCCGGCCACCGGATGACCGTGGGTCCGAAGGGGATCTCCATCGAACGCTGGTATGACCTGGCCTCCGTGGGACCTTACACCGGACCAGACCCGGCCTCCGACCTGAAGGACCTGCTCCAGGATGCCGTTCGACTGCGCTTGATCGCGGACGTTCCGGTGGGGTGCTACCTGAGCGGCGGTCTGGACAGCAGCATCATCAGCGCCCTTGCCGCCCGGTCCCATCCGCAGCTGCGCACCTTCAGCATCGGTTACTCGGAGGACCCCTGGTACGACGAATCCGCCCATGCCGAGGAGGTGGCCCGGCACATCGGCAGCGACCACACCACGTTCCGGCTCTCCCGGGAGGACCTGGCCGAGGCCTACCCGCGTCTGTTGGCGTCGCTCAGCGAACCGTTCGCGGACAGCAGCGCCCTCCCCTCCTTCCTCCTTGCCGAGCGGACCCGCCGGGAGGTGAAGGTGGCCTTGAGCGGCGATGGTGCGGACGAGGTCTTCGGAGGGTATCGCAAGCATCAGGCCGAGCTCCGTTGGCGCGCACCCGGGGCCCTGGAGCGTGCCGTGGTGGCCCTTGCCCCATTGTGGCGGAACCTGCCCCGTTCCCGGGAAAGCCGCTGGGGAGATGCATTCCGCAAACTGGACCGCTTCGCCAGCCTGTCCGGTGCTGCCGCGGAAGGCCGCTACCTGGCCCTGGCGGCGTTCGAGGAGCCCGGAGTGGTCGAGGACCTGCTTCGCGACCGGGATGCCCTGGCGGGGATGCGGACAAGGTCCGAGGCCATGGTCGCGCCGCTGACACGGGCTCCAGGCCTGAACGGAGTGCTGTTGGCGGACGTGCTGCATACCCTCCCCAACGACATGCTGCACAAAGTGGACGTCACCAGCATGGCCCACGGGCTGGAGGTGCGCCCGCCGTTCCTGGACCGCAGGGTCGTGGAACTGGCCTTCGGCCTGCCGGACCGCCGGAAGTTCGAGCGTGGTGAGGGCAAGGCGCTTCTCCGAAGGACGTTCGGCGGTCTGCTTCCCGAAGGTGTCCTCACGCGAAGGAAAAGAGGGTTCGAAGTGCCTTTGGCCGCGCTGTTCGCAGGTCCGCTGAGGTCCTTGGTGGACGACCTCACCACACCGGACCACGTCGCTCAGGCCGGACTATCGCCGGCAGCGGTGAAGCAGGTGATCGCCAGCTCCCGGACGGGCAGGAACGCGCCCGGACAGGCAACCGTGCATGCCCTGCTCGTCTATCTATCGTGGTGGAGGCGCACCGTGCGCTGACCCGATCCCCTCGGGGTGGGCCCCTATCTTCGCCGCCGCTCTCATGGCACGAGTCCTACGCATCATCAACCGGTTCAACCTCGGTGGCCCCACGCACAACGCCGCGTACCTGACCCGGTTCCTTCCGGACGACTTCGAGACCAGGCTGGTGGGTGGCATGTGGGACCCCACGGAGGAAGGCTCGAAGCACATCCTGGAGGGGCTTGGCGTGGAGCCGGTGATCCTGCCCGAGATGCGCCGGGACATCGCCCCCTGGCGGGATCGCGAGGCCTATCGGAGGATCAAGGCGATGATCCGGGAGTTCCGGCCCGACATCGTGCATACGCATGCCAGCAAGGCCGGCGCCATCGGCAGGCTCGCCGCAGCGGACATGGGCGTACGCGCGATCGTGCACACCTTCCACGGGCATGTCTTCCACAGTTACTTCGGCCGGGTGCGCACCTCGGTGTACAAGAACATCGAGCGTTTCCTGGCCCGTCGTTCCAGCCGCATCATCGCCATCAGCGAACGGCAGCGGGAGGAACTCGTGAACGAACACCAGATCTGCCCTCCCGAAAAGGTATCGGTGATCCCCCTGGGCTTCGACCTGACCCGTTTCCGGGAGGACCAGGACACCAAACGCCGCCTTTTCCGGCATGTCTACGGCGTGGCGGATGACGAGATCGCGGTCGGGATCATCGGCCGTCTCGTGCCCATCAAGGACCATGACCTGTTCATCGAGGCGCTGCACCGGGTATCCAGGACCACGGGCAAGCGGATCCGGGCCTTCGTGGTGGGTGATGGGGAGGAACGCGACCGGCTCCAGCAAAGGGCTCGTGAACTCGGGTTGACCCAGGTGCAGGGGCCGGTGTTCAACGGCCATGGATTCGGCCATGGCGTGAACGGCGACCCCGCCGTACCACGGGCCCTGTTGACCTTCACCTCCTGGGTGCGCGAAGTGGACATCGTGAACGCCGGCTTGGACGTGGTGGTCCTGACGAGCAGGAACGAAGGCACTCCGGTGAGCCTCATCGAGGCCCAGGCCGCAGGCAAGCCCGTCGTCAGCACCCGTGTCGGCGGCGTCGAGAACGTCGTCGTGGAAGGCCGGACCGGCCTCCTATCGCCGGCCGGCAATGCGGCCGCCCTGGCCGACAACCTGCGTCAGCTCATCGAAGATGACCAGCTCCGCCAGGACCTCGGTGCGCGCGGGTGGGGGCACGTGCAGGAACGCTACCACTACGGCCGTTTGGTCAAGGATACCGCCGCCTTGTACCACGAGCTGCTAGCCTGATCCCACCGACCGTGAATTGCTACTTTTGCCCGAAATCACGCGGCATGTGGAGGTTTCGGTGGGGTGTTCTCGGGGTGATCGTGATCCTGACCGGTTGCACGATCAACCGGGACATCATGTTCAAGACCCCGACGGACTACGTCTTCAACGAACTGCCGGACTCCACGGAGGTCCAGTTCCGCATCCAACCCAATGACGTCCTCCAGTTCCGCCTGTTCGCCAACGACGGGTTCCGGATGATCGACCTGGTGAGCGACGAGGGCGGTGTGAACGCGAGGAACCTCAATCGGATCACGTTCAGCTTCCTGGTCGAGTTCGACGGGCTGGTGGAACTGCCGCTCGTGGGGCGGGTGAACGTGGCCGGACTCACCCTGCGTGAGGCCGAGTTCATGCTCGAGGAACGGTACATCACCTATTACAACAGGCCCTTCGTGCAACTGAGCGTGGGCAACCGGCGCGTGGTGATCTATCCGGGCGGTGGCGCGGATGCACGCGTGGTGACCCTGGACAACAACAACACCACCCTGCTGGAGGCCCTGGCGCAGGCAGGCGGGATCGCCAAACGCGGCAATGCGAGCAAGGTGAAGCTCTTCCGACGCAATGAGAAGAACGGGCGGGATGTTTACATGTTCGACATGTCCGACATCGAGGGTCTTCAATACGGCGACCTGGTGATGCAGGCGGACGATATCATCTATGTGGAACCGAACCCGGAACTTGCCCGGGAACTCTTGTACGACCTGACACCGCTCATCACGTTGCTCACGAGCACCGTTCTGGTACTGGGCATCGTACGCGGTTTGCAATAGGACCGTATGCTGAGCGAGGACATCGGCCAGCGGAACCTCAATTTCGAGAGCTACCGCGAACGCATCACGAACTTCAGCAATGAGTTCGAGCTCGGCCTGTTCCTGTACATCGTCCGTCGCTCACTCCTGTGGATCGTCCTGATCCTGCTGCTCTCCTTCGCGGCCGCCAACCTCTATCTGCGCTACACCCCTCCCACGTTCGAATCGCGAACGGTCCTTCAGCTCGGGAACACCAACAGCGCCCAGAAGGTGTTGGAGGTCGGAAAGTTCTACGAGGACAACAACCTCCAGTCCACCGTTGAGCTGCTGCGTTCCCGGTTCTTCATCGCCAAGGTGCTTGACCGGCTCCCGTTGAAGGTCGGCTACTACTACAAGGGGCAGATCCTGACCAAGGAGCTCTACACCCAGAGCCCGTTCGTGCTCATCTCCCCGGAGGTGCATTCGGAAGCGGTGAGGGACGTGTCCGTGGTGTTGGAGGAGATCCTGGCCGACCGCGTGGTGCTGGCCTATACGCTCGGCGACCAGGCCTTCAGGAAGGAAGTGGTGCCCGGAGAACGCTTCCGGACCCCTCACTTCAGTGGTGTCCTGCAGATCACCGGCGACCTGGAGCTCCAGGGCAATGAACCGGAAGGACGTTACTACTTCCGGATCAACAGCATGCGGGGGCTGGTGAACCGGTTCTACGGACAGCTGACCGTGAAGATGGTGGACGCCAATGCGCAGACCATCGAGATCAGTTGCCGCGACAACAACCCGTTCCTGGCTCGCGACATGGCCGCGGCCATGGCCGAGACCTTCATCGACTACGACCTCGAGAGCAAGCGGGAGAGCGCCGAGAACATCGTGCGCTTCATCGAATCCCAGAAGGAGACCGTTTTCGAGGAGCTTCGCGATTCGGAGACACGCCTGCAGGCCTTCAGGAAGGAGAACAAGATCTCCAACATGGAGGACCTGATGCCGATGTTCCTGGCACGAACGGAGGAATACGAGAACAAGATCCTGGAGCTGCGCATGGAACGCGGGCTCCTCGACGAGATCGAGCAGGCCACCCTGGACTCGAGCGCGGCGATCGACGTCTACGACCTGATCCCCCTGCTCGTGGGCACCGACTACGAATCCACGCTGGCAGGCCTCATCGGGTCGCTGGAGGACATGCTGACCAAGCGGGCCGAGCTCGCGTTCGAGGTCACCGAGCAGAACGATGGCGTCCTTTCGTTGGACCACCGTATCGCGATCCAGCGACGGCTGATCGTGGAGAGCGTGAACACGCTGCGCAAGCGTTTCGATGAGCGGGAGAAGGACTACCTGGAGCAGATCGAGGAGTTCGAGGACCGGTTCACCGGTCTCCCCGAAAAGGAACTCCAGTTCGCACGCATCGAGCGCTTGTTCCACATCAACGAGAAGTACTACACGCTCCTGCTCGAACGGGAGATCGAGTACCGCATCTCCCGTGCGGGGTTCGTGCCCAACAACCGCATCCTGGACCAGGCCGCCGCGGGGCTGACGCCGATCGCACCGGTGCATGGCACGATCTTCCTCTCCTACCTGGTCGTGGGCTTCATCCTCTGCCTGCTGATCGTGCTGGTCCGGTACATCCTGCACGACAACATCACCTCGCTCAACAACATCGCCAAGCTCTCCAATGCCTCCATCGGCATCCTGGGCATGCTGCCCAAGTACAAGAAGGAGATCCCCATCTCCCAATTGCTGGTGGACAAGAACCCGAAGTCGCTGATCGCCGAGTCGTTCCGCAGTGTGCGGACCAACCTGCAGTTCGTGGACAATTCCCCCGGCCCGAAGATCATCGCCATCACCAGCACCATCTCCGGGGAAGGCAAGACGTTCGTGGCCATCAACCTGGCCGGCATCATTTCCTTCAGTGGCAAACGGGTCATCGTGCTCGACCTGGACATGCGCAAGCCCAAGATCCACCTGGGCATGGGCGTCGAGAACACCCGGGGCATGAGCACCCTGCTCATCGACCGTGACGAACTGGACGGGTGCATCCGGCACAGCGTCATGGAGAACCTCGACTTCATCACCGCAGGGCCCATACCACCGAACCCCTCCGAGCTCATCATCAGCCCCCGGATGGGCCAGATCCTCGAGGAGCTGAAGCGGCGGTACGACATCATCCTGATCGACAACCCTCCCGTCGGACTGGTCACGGACGGCATCGCCATGATCCAGCTCGCCGATTACCCCATCTACATCTTCCGGGCGGACTATTCCAAGAAGATCTTCGTCCAGAACGTGGACCGGTTGATCAACGAGAACAAGATCACCAGGCTTTCGGTGATCCTCAACGGGGTGGACGTGGACCGCAACAAGTACGGGTACAACTACGGCTATGGGTATGGCTATGGATATGGCTATGGCATGGGCTACGGGTACGGGTACTATGAGGACAAGGGGGCTTCCGGCTCCAACCGTTGACAGCTGACCATGGAGCTCTTGGAACGCTTTCTGGGTGATGCGCTGCTATTGGGCCCGACCGTCCATGGCGATGCGCGCGGGTACTTCCTGGAGCCATACAACAGTGCTCGGTTCAGCGAGGTCACCGGACTGTCACCACGGTTCGTGCAGGACAACGAATCCATGTCGCTTGCCGGTGTGGTACGAGGGCTGCACATCCAGGCCATGCCCCACACGCAGGCCAAGCTCGTGCGTGTGGTCAAGGGATCGGTGCTGGACGTTTGCGTGGATGTACGCGCAGGCAGCCCGACGTACGGCAGGCATTTCAAGGTCCGACTGGACGATCGCGAGAAGCGGATGCTCTACGTACCGGAAGGCTTCGCACACGGGTTCCACACCCTGGAGGACGGCACCATCTTCCAGTACAAATGCACCGCGTTCTATGACAGACCTTCGGAGCGGACGCTCCTCTGGAACGACCCGGCGCTGGGCATCGACTGGGAGGTCCGGGACCCGGTGCTCAGTGAGAAGGACCGCCAGGGCGTTCCGCTGTCCCGGTTCAGTTGGAACACTTGACCCGTCATGTACACCAGCGTCCAGCTCTTCCTGATCCTTTCCGGACTGTTCTTCGGGGCATTGGTGTTCTCGCTGCTCCTGAACTCGGTGTTCCTGCGATTTGCCCGCACCCTGGGGATCCGGGAAAAGGACAGGAACGGCGAGCTCGTGCGTTGGAGCGCTTCGGCGAAACCGGCCTTTGGCGGGATCGCGTTCTTCATCATCTTCCTGGGCAGCTGGTCCATCTACTCCACCCTCTTTCCGCATTCGGACCGGCCGGTGGACCCGCAACTGCTGGGGCTGCTCGCCGCCACCGGCGTGGGCTTTCTCATGGGCCTGGCCGATGATGCCTACAACACAAGGCCCTTGCTCAAGTTCCTGGTGCAGGTGTCCTGCGCCGTGATCCTGATCATCTCCGGCAGCTCGATCCAACTGTTCCACGACCCCTTGACCGATGGCCTGCTCACCGTGCTCTGGGTGGTCGGCATGATGAACTCCATCAACATGCTGGACAACATGGACGCCATCACCACCGTGGTGTCCATCTTCATCCTGCTGGCGGCATTGGTGGCCGCTTTGCTGACCGGCGACCCGACATCGCCCGACCTGGTCCTGATCGTGGGGACCATGGCCGCCCTGTTCGGGTTCCTGTTCTACAACTGGCATCCCTCCAGGTTGTTCATGGGGGATACCGGAAGCCAGTTCCTCGGGGTCTACCTGGCATTCGTGGGCATCCGGTACTTCTGGAACATGCCCACCGCCGGCGAAGGCACCGCCGAGTTCCGGCCGGTCATCACCACGCTGATCGTGTTCCTGCTGCCGATCGTCGACACCACCACGGTCACCATCAATCGACTGTTGCGGGGCAATTCACCCTTCGTGGGCGGCCGCGACCATACCACCCACCACCTGGGCTATGCCGGGTTCTCCGACCCCCAGGTGGCCCTGATCTTCGCCGGAATATCGACGGTATCGCTCTTCCTTACCTTCGTGAACTTCAGGTTCATCCAAGACTGGCGGAACACCCACGCGCTCATCTTTGTCCTGTATGCGCTGCTCGTGTTCGGCACGTTGTATGTAATGACCAGGAGGAACCGGAACTCCTCATGAGGAAAAGCGATCCATCCCTCGTACGTCACCTGTTGAAGGGGCTCCTGTTGGTCCCCTTGCTCCTGGCGGCCGCCCTGCTGGTGCATCTCACGGGGTTCTCCTCCGGGACCTCGGACAGCGATGTGGACCATCAAAGGCACTTCACCGACAACTACAAGATCTTCTCACTGGCCCTGCCACGGGAGCTCTCGTTCTGCGGTGAACCGGTGCCGCTGGAACTGCTCGACGTCCGGGAGCGGTTGGATCGGGAATTGCTGGTGAACACCTACTGGCAGTCCAATTCCTTGCTGCTCCACAAGCGTGCGAGCCGCTGGTTCCCCGTCATCGAGGAGGTGCTCGCGGAGGAAGGCGTTCCGGAGGACCTGAAGTACCTGGCGCTCATCGAGAGCGGTCTCACCAATGCCGTCTCGCCGGCGGGTGCGACCGGTTTCTGGCAGTTCCTGAAAGGCACCGGCCAGCAGTACGGCCTGCTGATCAACAGCGAGGTGGACGAACGGTACGATGTGATCAAGAGCACGCGAGCGGCCTGCCGCTACCTCCGGGATGCACACGACCGGTACGGGGACTGGACCCTGGCGGCCGCCTCGTACAACCTGGGCATGGGCGGGGTGGACAAGCAGATCGACCGGCAGAAGAACGAGGACTACTACCACCTGCTCCTTCCGGAGGAAACGAGCCGGTACGTGTTCCGGATCCTGGCGGCCAAGGAGATCCTTTCCGATCCGGAGCGCTATGGATTCCACATCCGGCCCAAGGACCTGTACCCACCCTACCGGACCCGTGTGGTCAGGATCGAAGGAAGCGTCGATGACCTGGCCGACCTGGCCATCCGGAACGGCACGGACTACCGCACCTTGAAGCTGTTGAACCCCTGGTTGCGGGACGTTCGATTGGCGAACCGGGAAGGCCGTGCCTATGATGTGCTGTTGCCCGGTGAAGGATTCAATGACGGCGCTTCCGGACCACGCTGATCCATTGGAAGGCACCCAGGCCGCCGGACAGGACGTTCATGCGGACGATCGCATAGACGTCCTCGGTGCGCGCGTACATAACCTGAAGAACATCGATGTCTCCATTCCACGGGACCGGCTGGTGGTGATCACCGGACTGAGCGGCAGTGGAAAGAGCAGCCTCGCGTTCGACACGCTCCATGCAGAGGGGCAACGCCGGTACATCGAGACGTTCAGTGCCTATGCCCGTCAATTCCTGGGAGGGATCGAGCGGCCCGATGTGGACGCGATCTCCGGCCTGAGCCCGGTGATCGCCATCGAGCAGAAGACGATCAGCCGCAACCCGCGCAGCACCGTTGGCACCATCACGGAGATCTACGACCTGCTCCGGCTGCTCTTCGCACGTGCCGCCGATGCGTTCTCCTACGAGACGGGGGAGCCGATGGTGCGCTATTCCGAGGCACAACTGCAGGAACTCGTGCGTGAGGAGTTCAAGGGGCGGGAAGTGCTCGTCCTGGCGCCCCTGGTCCGCGGTCGGAAAGGCCATTACAAGGAGCTGTTCGAACAGCTCCTGCGTCAGGGGTTCCTCCGCGCGCGAGTGGATGGCAAGGTGATCGACCTGACGGACAGGCCGCGCCTGGACCGGTACAAGGTCCACGACATCGAACTGGTGGTGGACCGCCTGTCCATCCGCGCCGGCGACAAGGAACGCCTGGCGGGATCACTGGCCACGGCCATGAAGTTCGGCAAGGGCAGCCTGATCATCCTCGACCTGAAGGAGGAGCGGTCCAGGTACCTGAGCAGGCACCTGATGTGCCCGACCACCGGGATCGCCTACGAGGAACCCGAACCGAACCTGTTCAGCTTCAACTCACCGTACGGGGCCTGCCCGCGCTGCAGCGGACTTGGACAGGTGACGGAGGTGAGCCTGGCCAAGATCGTGCCGGACCGCAGGAAGTCCGTGCGCAAGGGGGCCCTTTCCCCCCTGGGCTCGTACAAGAACACCTGGGTGTTCCGGCAGGTGGAGGCCGTTCTTGACAATTTCGGTCATGACCTGGACACGCCCGTGGAGGACATGTCCGATGCCGTGCTGCACGCCATCCTGAACGGCCTGGACGAACCCCTCCGGGTTTCCAGCAACATCGGGTTGAGCGATCGCAAGGTCCAGTTCGAGGGCATCATCCCGTTCATCCTGGAACAGGCCGAGGAGGGCACCAAGTCGGCGCGAAAATGGGCCGAGCAATTCACGCACATGGTCACCTGCCCCACCTGTGCCGGGACACGGTTGAAGCGGACGGCCCTGCATTTCAAGCTGGCCGGGGCCAACATCCACGACCTCGCCTCACTGTCCATCGCCGACCTGCACGAACGCATGTCGGGGCTCCTCGACGAACTCGAGCCCAGGCAGGTGTTGATCGCCAGGGAAGTGGTGAAGGAGATCACCGCGCGCAGTGGCTTCCTGCTGGACGTGGGACTCGAGTACCTGACCCTGGACCGCAGCGCGAGGACGCTGTCCGGCGGAGAGGCCCAGCGGATACGCCTGGCCACCCAGATCGGCTCCGAACTGACCGGTGTGCTCTACATCCTGGACGAACCGAGCATCGGCCTTCATCAACGGGACGACCAACGGCTGATCGCTTCCCTGCGCGGGCTCCGCGACAGCGGCAACTCGGTGATCGTGGTGGAGCATGACCGGGAAATGATGATCTCGGCCGACCACGTGATCGACCTGGGGCCGGGCGCCGGCGAACATGGAGGCCACATCGTGGCGCAGGGTGCTCCCAAGGACCTGCTCGAGAGCGGTTCCATGACGGCCAAATACCTGCGCGGCGAGCTCGGTGTGGCAATCCCCCAGGAACGGCGCAAAGGCAACGGGCACCGGCTCACGCTGAAGGGGGCGGCAGGCAACAACCTCCAGGCCGTCGATGTGACCTTCCCATTGGGCACCTTCATCTGTGTCACCGGGGTCTCCGGAAGCGGAAAGAGCACCCTGATCGGGGATACCCTCTACCCCATCCTCTCTGCACACTTCCACAGGAGCGAGGCACGTCCTCTGGAACATGAGGGCATTGATGGCTTGGCACATCTGGACAAGGTGATCGAGGTCGACCAGGCACCGATCGGGCGCACACCCCGATCCAACCCGGCCACCTACATCGGACTCTTCGACCACATCCGGGACCTGTACGCGAACCTGCCGAGCGCCAAGATCCGCGGATACAAACGGGGAAGGTTCTCCTTCAACACACCGGGCGGGCGCTGCGAGACCTGCAAGGGGACCGGTGTGCGTGTGATCGAGATGAACTTCCTTCCCGATGTCTCCGTGCCCTGCCAGACCTGCAAGGGCCGGCGCTACGACAGGGAGACCCTGGAGGTGCGCTTCAAGGGCCGAAGCATTGCCGATGTGCTCTCCATGAGCGTCGAGGAGGCCTTGGAGACCTTCCAGGACATCCCGGCCATCGCCCTGAAACTGCGGACCCTGATGGACGTGGGCTTGGGCTACGTGACCCTGGGCCAGAGCAGTACGACCCTTTCGGGTGGCGAAGCACAACGCATCAAGCTGGCCGCCGAGTTGAGCAAACGCGATACGGGAAACACCTTCTACATCCTGGACGAACCCACCACGGGCCTCCATTTCGAGGACGTCCGCCAGTTGATCCGGGTGTTGGACCGTTTGGTGGACCACGGCAATACCGTATTGGTGATCGAACACAACCTGGACATCGTGAAGGTGGCCGACCATGTGATCGACATGGGGCCGGAAGGCGGGCAAGGTGGAGGCCGGGTCGTGGCCGCCGGCACACCGGAGGAGATCGTGATGATGGCGAGAGGACATACGGCCGGCTACCTGGAACAGGAACTGACACGCGACCGATGAAGGAGCAAAAGGAACGGGGAAGCCGTCGTCCGGGCGGCAGGAAGCCTTCGAAGGAGGACCATCAGATCCGCAAGGCCTTCAAGCGCAAGGGGTGGAGCGAGGTCAAGGCCAACGACAGCTGGGCCATCTTCAAGATCATGTCCGAGTTCGTCGCGGGCTTCGAGACCCTGCAACGCATACGGCCCTGCGTCTCGATCTTCGGCTCGGCACGCACCCGGCCGGACCAGGCGGAATACCAGCTCACCGAACGGATCGCCGAACTGCTTACCCGCCATGGATACGGCGTGATCACAGGCGGTGGCCCCGGCATCATGGAGGCCGCCAACAAGGGCGCCCAACAGGGCAAAGGCACCTCCGTCGGGCTCAACATCGAGCTACCGTTCGAGCAGGAGTCCAATCCGTTCGTGGACAAGGACAAGAACATCCACTTCGACTACTTCTTCGTTCGCAAGGTCATGTTCATCAAGTACTCGCAGGGCTTCGTGGTGATGCCCGGCGGGTTCGGCACGTTGGACGAGCTCTTCGAAGCGCTCACCCTCATCCAGACCCGGAAGATCGGCCGCTTCCCCATCATCCTCGTAGGCCGCAGTTACTGGGCCGGACTCATGGACTGGGTGCGTCAGGTGATGGGCGAGGAGAACGGCAACATCTCTCCCGAGGACCTGGACCTGATCAAGCTGGTGGACACGGCGGAAGAGGCGGTGGAGAGCATTGATGCCTTCTACAGCCATTACCTGCTGAAGCCGAACTTCTGAGCCCGGCGTCGGGCCGGCCTGGCCCGGTCCGCAGGCACACCCATCAACAGGTCCATGTTGGTATCGGAGCGGAATGCCGCGCCGATCGCGGACTTGCTTGGGGATAGTTTTGTTCGCGACCCGCGGAACAACCACTTCTTGCCGACAAGCCGATGATGAACCAACTCGTGGTGCTTCTCAACCTGATCGGACTTCTGGTCCTGGACACCTTGTTCCTCGCCGACGTGCGTATCACGCAGGACCTCCCGGCCTCCCTGGCCCCTGGTTCGGAGGTACGTGTGACCGTGGAAGTGGAGAAGGGGGACCTGTCCGGTTTCGCCAAACTGCAGCTCGACCTGCCGCCGGGACTGTCCGCCACGGCGATCGAGACCAAGGGCGCTTCCTTCACCTATGCCGACGGCAAGGCCAAGTTCATCTGGATGTCCCTGCCGTCCTCCCCCTCCTTCCGCATCACCTACACCCTCGCCGCCGCCGCCGATGCGAGCGGCAGTGCGACGATCGCCGGGCGTCTGTCCTACATCGAGGACAACGAACGCCGGACCTATGAGATCCCCACGGCCGTGGTGGACCTGGGGCCCTCCGCAGCCATTTCCGAGAGCGACCCCGTGGTCGGGGAAGAGCTCGTTTCAGCCGCCGGGGCCGCCCCCATCCTGGAGGAGACCGAGGACGAGGCGATCGAGGAGACCGTGGATGGCGGGACGGCCGCGGCCACGGCAGCGCCTCCCTCGGACGACACCCCGCAGTCCGGTTCGGATGTCACCGCCTCCCGCACGATCACGGCGATCACGGAAGAGGAGATGCTCGTGGAGGTGGTCGTGAAGAAAGGCTCCCTGCGTGGCTTCGGGAAACTGCAGGAGACCATCCCCGCAGGATTCAGCGCCCTGGAAAAGGAAAGCGAGGACGCCATCTTCACCAGCCAGGACCGGATCGTCAAGTTCGTATGGCTGAACCTGCCCGCCAAGGATGAGCTTCGGATCGTGTACAAGCTTCGGGGGATCGGCCAGCCCGCCGGCTCGTACGAGGTGTCCGGCTCGTTCGGTTACCTGCAGAACGATGAGACGAGACAGGAACCCGTCGGGGTGTCCACGTTCAAGATCGGTCCGGACGCCCTGATGGTGTTCGAGGAAATGGCGAACGATGATGCCTCCATGAACAGCATGGACGTCCAGGACGTGGACATGCAGGTCGCGGGTGACGACGAGCAGACCGAAGAGGAGCCCGTGGCACAGGCTCCCCCTCCTCCCGCCAAGGGCATCGACCGGATCCCCGCTCCCGAGACAGGGGTCAACTTCAAGGTCCAGATCACCGCCGCCCACCGCGAAGTGGGGGCCGACTACTTCCGCGAACGCCACAGGTACTCCGGCGACTTCGGCATCGAACGCCACGAGGGCTGGATCAAGTACGTGACCGGAAAGTTCCCGGACTACCGCGCCGCCCGCGACCAGCGCGAAGCGTTCGTCCGTGCAGGGCACCGCTTCCCGGGCCCCTTCGTGACCGCCTACGACCAGGGCCGCCGGATCACGGTACAGGAAGCCCTGATGATCAGCAACCAGCAATGGGTGCCCTGACCTCGGCCTGCTGAACGCACCCGATGCGCCGAACCGCCGATCTCCGATCCTGCCTGGCCGCGAGCCTCGTGGTGGGTTGGTCGTTGGCGGTGGCGCCCGCACAGGTGCAGGCCCAGGACAGTACGTCGGTCGAGCAACTTCGTCCGACCTTCGGGCTTGGAGCGGGCATGCTGGCCTTCTTCGGGGATGTTGGAGGTGACCACGCGGGGTACAATCCCCTGGTGTCCCGGCTGGGCTATGAACTGCATGCCTCCACCCCGGTGACCAAATGGCTCGAGTTCGGATTGTTCGCGATGCACGGGCGTGTGGGCGTGAACGAACACTCCCTGGACCGGAACCTGAACTTCGAGTCGCGCATCACCACGGGAGGTTTCCGCTTCATCTACAACTTCGATCAATTCCTGGCCCCGGACAGGGTGGTCGAACCGTTCGTGAGCCTGGGCTTCGAGACCGTGGAGTTCCTGTCCAAGACGGACCACCTGGACGCTGAAGGAAGGCCCTACAACTACTGGAGCGACGGCACCATCCGGGACATCCCCGAGGATGCCCCCAATGCGGCGGATGCCGTGCTCGTGCAACGGGACTACGTGTACGAAAGCGACATCCGTGAACTCGACCTGGACGGATTCGGCAAGTACGATGAACGGACCTTCGGGATCCCCGTGGGCATCGGGGCCAGAATGCGCCTGGGTGGCGGTTTCGACCTGCGCCTGAGCTCGACCATGCACTTCACGTTGACGGACATGATCGACGGCGTCTCCGATGAAAGCACCGGGCAGCGACAGGGGGACGACCGCATGGACCGGATGCTGTTCTCCTCCGTCACGTTCAGCTACGGGATCGATACGCGTCGCCGGACCAAGGCGGCGAAGCCCACCCTGTCCCCCGAGGAGATGGACCTGCTGGTGCTGAACGAGGATGAGGACGGCGATGGCGTGACGGACATGGAGGACCTGTGCCCCGGCACCCCCCCAGGGGTGGCCGTGGACGCGTTCGGTTGTGCCGTGGACAGCGACGGTGACGGGGTCGCCGATCATCTGGACGATGAACCGGACACCCCGGCGGGCCGGCCGGTGAACGAACGCGGGGTTGGGCTCAGCGACGATGACCTGCTCTCCGCCTACCTCAACTACAAGGATTCGGCGAACGCCACCGTGGTCACCGGCGTGGTCGAGTCGATCGGCGGCGCGGGCCCCACGAAGGTCCTGCGTCCCGGAAAACGGACCTATGTGGTGCAGGTGGGCTCACAACGGGAAGGCATCTCCGAGTCGCTCATGCAGCTGATCCTGAGCATTCCGGACGTCCGCACGGTGGAGCAGGGGGATACCACCTTCTACGTGGTGGGCGACTACGACAAGCTACCGGAGGCCGTGAAACGTCAGCTGGCACTTGAGGGTGGCGGGATCAGCGGCCGGGTGATGGCCGAGGAACGCGGCAGGTTGATCCCGGTGGATGACGAGGCCGATCGTGTCCGCGAACTGGCCATGGACAGCACCCTGAACGACATGGTGGGCCGGGATGCGGTGATCCGCGTGCAATTGGGCGCGTTCCGCAGCCGCATTTCCAAGGAGTTGTTCCAGGATGTTCCGGACCTGGTGGTGCTGAAGGGCGACGACGGCCTCACGCGGTACTACACCGGCGCTTTCCAGGATGTGAACCAGGCCGCCAGGCACAAGGTGGACATGCTGCTGAAGGGCTTTGACGGGGCCTTCCTGGTGGCCTTCCAGGAAGGACGCAGGGTATCCCTCCAGCAGGCCGGCGCTCGTCTGACCCGACCGGAGGACCTGGGTAGCACACCCATCGTGGGCATCGATCCGGAGAACGTGCGCTTCCGCGTGCAGGTCGGCACCTTTGCCGGTAACGTTCCCACCGACGTCATGAGCCGTTACATCGAAGTGGGTGATGTGACCTCCGTGACCAGCACGGATGCCGTGCGTTACTTCTATGGCACCTATGAGACCCGCGCTGCTGCGGAGCTGGCCAAACGCGAGATGCAATACCTCGGGTTCGAGGATGCGTTCGTCGTCGGGGATGTGAACGGGCGCATCATCCCCGCCGATGAGGCGGAGCAGCTGCGCCAGGGTGAGTGAACGGGGCCATGGGACCGTCTCCCCTGCGATCGTCGTAAACTTGCTGGAAACTGACCCGATCCATGACCATGATCCGTTCCATCCTTTTCAGCCTGCTGATCGGCCTTTCCATGGGCGCCCATGCCCAGGGATCCGCGGCACCCGCCACGCAACATGTGTATGTCATGGGGCAGCTGGGGCAACACACGGTGGTCACCGACATCATCCAGGTGGATGCCGCCCTCACGAACAACGCCATCCTGGAACAGATGAAGGCGACGGACCCGGTGGTGCAGCGGCTGCGGTCCACGAGCGTGGCCCGCTTCCCTGACGCCGAGACGGCCGGAACGGAACTGGCGGAGATCCGGGCCAAACTGGCCACCACGGGCAAGACCGTGGAACCCTCCTCCAAGTTCCGCTGAGGAGCACGACCCACGCCATGAAGAAAGGCGCCTTGCGGCGCCTTTTCTCTTTGGAACACGCCCCAGGCTCAGCGATGCATCACGCTCACACGAGCGGCAGGATGGACGGTCTCTCCGGCAATGACCCGCACCAGGTAGAACCCGGAGGTCAGGTCGGAAACCGGGATCGTCGTACGGCCGGTACTCAGCGGGACCTCCGACCGCACCACGCGACCTGAGGCGTCCAGCAGTTCGATCCGGTCCACCCGGGTGAGGCCGTCCGGATACTCCACGACCAGTCGGTCGTCCGCAGGATTGGGGAATACCAGCAGCCCCTCCTCCTGTGCACGCTCACCGATCCCGACGTTCCCACAGGGATCGTAACTGCCGTCGAAGGTGGTCTGGCCCGTGTTCCCCGGATCCAACCAGACCCGGAGCTTTTCGTTGGCAGGATTCGGATTGGAGTTCCAGTGACGGTCCATCTTTCCGTAGTAGTCCGGTTGGTTCTGGCCTCCGGGCACCACCGAGTTGCAGTAGGAACCGCCTCCGGTGAGGGTACCCACGATCCGCCCGGCCGAGTTGAAGATCGGAGAGCCGGAGGAACCACCTTCGGTGACACCATGCCCGTTCGTGGTACCGCTCCAGATCACCCGCCAGTGGGTCTGGCTGGCGCCCCAGGAAGAGGAAATGAGGTTGGAGGTGTACGTGCTGATCTTCTTCTCATCGCCAGCCGGATGGTGGATGGAAACCCCGCTGCTCCCACCCGTACCGGTGGCGTCCCAGCCGTTCCAATACGGCCCGTAGCTGGGCGGAACGGGATCCTCCGTTTCCACCAGCAGGAAATCGGACCCCGTGTTGCCTCCCCCATCGTTGCTGTCCGCCCTCCTGATGCATCCGGTCATCACCTTGCTCGCCGAGGCGAATCCCTGGTCGCATCCGGTACGCTGGTACTTGAAGTAGAACTTCCACTGCTGGAAGTCGGCAGTGCTCGAGTTCACGCCGCAGTGCAGTGCGGTCAGGATGAACGGGCGGCAATCGGAGGCCGTGTTGTTCACCAGGGAACCTGAGCACCAGCCCAACTGGCTTCCCTCCTTCACCCGAAGGCGTACCACGCCGTCCGATTCCTCCTGCCAACCGTTGCCTTCCGGTACACAGACCACGTCCACTTGACAGTCCTGTGCCTTGGCGGCGCCCACACCCCGGTAGGCATGGCCCACTCCCGTGATCCGCAGGCTGCCCTCACCGATGGCGGCGGCCGGCTCCAGGAACTCCACCACGCAGGCCTCACCGAGCACCTGCTCCGAGCTGAACACCCCGTCCGTACCGGCATGGCGCTGGTCATATCCACCCAACACCTGTGCCCCATCGGCGGAATAGACGTGCAGAAGACCACCGGTCGGAACACGAAGGTCCTCGAAGAACACTTCCACGGCCAGGGCGCCAGGGCTTTCCACCTGAAGTCTCCATAGCCGGTCACCGTTGGGAAGCACCGTCCAGAGGCCCGTGGTCAGGAGGTCCGCATGGACCGGGACCACACGGCCGTACATGGGAAGGGCTCCTGCAGCGTCCCTGGTCGCATCTTCCGCCATCACGGCATCCATGTCCAGTCCCGGGGAACGAAGGACCGGTACGTCCTCCGTACCGAGTTGGACCAATAACCCGTAAGGAGCGCCCTTGATGTACTCCTGTGCCAGGCCCGGACCCGCCATGGCCACCAACAGGGCGGCCGTCAAGATCTTCTTCTGCATGCTTGAAATGATGTTCTGATAGCGCGACCACAAGGTACACCGATCGGCCGGTCCGTTCCGGGGCACCGTCCTGCGCACTCCATGGATCCCAACAAATGGAAAGGGACCTCCGCAGAGGTCCCTTTCACCGGTCGAATGGCCCTTGGTCAGCGGACCAAGGTGATGTGTCCGGTCTTCTCGAAGCTATCGCCGTTCAATCCCTTGCCGTTGAAGACGTAGTAGTACGTTCCGTCGGGCACGTCATTGGCCGGCTTCCAGATGGTGTTGTTGCCGTCACGCACGTTCCGGGTCTCATGCACCAGCATGCCCCAGCGGTTGAAGACCTTGAAGGAGAAGGTGTCGAAACCGCGGAAGTCGAGGAACGCGAAGGTGTCGTTCTCACCATCGCCGTTCGGGGAGAACACGTTGGGGATCTCCACGATCGGCTGGTCGAGCACGATCACCGTATCCACGAAGAGCCCCACGCAGCCGTTCACGCTCGTGCCCTGCAGGGTGACCACGTATACGCCGGGTCCTTGGAACGTGTAGTTCGGGAATTGATCGGTGGAACCGTCCCCGTTCCCGAAGTTCCATACGAAGGAGGTGACGTCGCTGGCCGAGGTGTTGTTGAAGTAGGGCGCGAAGGGGTACACACCCTCGTCGGGCTGCGGAATGAAGCTCACATCGGCCGGCGGATACCAACCCACGGTCACATCCGCGGTGCTCTCGCAACCGGAACCGGTCTCGCCCACCGTCACCGTGTAGGTGATCGGGCTGCTCGGCGGGGTCACGTTCGGGTTGGCCGAAGTGGCATCGTCCAGACCCACGGTCGGGCTCCAGCTGTACTCCAGGTCGTTCAGGTCCACACCACCGCAGTACACCAGGCGGATGTTCGGGCGGTCACCGGAAGTGGTGATGAATCCCGTGTTGTCACACATGTTGGTGAAATCGTCGAAGTCCCACTGCACGGAGTTGAACGTCGTCGTCGTGTAGGTATTGGGACAGTTCTGCGTGAAGCCCGGCAGGGCGATCATGTCGAAGCACACCTCGACCACCAGGTTCGATACCCCATCCCAGTTGAAGGAGACCGGCAGCGCGAACATGTTCCAGCCCGGTGCCACGTCCAGCGTATCCGCGGAGAACACCTCCGTGAGACCTTGCACGTAATTCTGACCGGTCATCTCGTCCAGGGTCGTGCAGCCCACCTTCACGCTGTAGTTCAGGTATTGGTCCGCCGCCGTCGCGGGGATCACGGTCACGTCAAAGCCCAGCTCGTTGATCTTGCCTCCGGCGAATCCCAGGGCCTGCAACTCGCTGGCCAGATAGAGCATCTGGACACGTCCGGACTTGTAGAAGTTGCCGAACACACTTGGCGGGAAGGTGCCCGTAGCGGGGGTCGCGTTGGTCCCATCACCCACGTCGCCCACCGAGAGCGGACCGCAGCAGGGACCGTCATAGAGCCCGCAGAACCCCGGCAGCGTGCAATCCAGGGTCACCTGGAACTGGGTGGTGCCTCCTTCGCAAACGAACTCATCGGACTGGGTCACCGAGATGTCCGGGTTGTAGCCTGGCGTTACGATCACCTGTAGCGTGGTGTCCTGCTTCACGCACCCATCAGGGCTCGTGATCTCCACCAGATACTCGAAGGTACCTGGCTGCACGTAGGTTCCCACGGGGTTCCCCAGCGTCGGGTTGCTCAGGTACAGGTCTGGGGTCCACTCGAACGTGTACCCTGGTTGGTTCGGGTTCAAGGTGGTGTTGAACTGCACCTGCTCCCCCAGGCACACCACGGTGTCGCTCTGGGTCACCTGGAAGGTGAAGTCGGGTACCACGAAGACGGTGACGGTGTCGCCGTTGATGCACGAGCCGGTCAGGTCACTGGTCACGATGTAGGTCGTGGTGTTGTCCGGGTCGGCGATCGGGTTCTCACAGGGGTTGCAGGTGAAGTTGACACCCACCTGGATGGGATCGCCGCTGAGCACCGACCAGGTGAACTGGGTCCCGCCCTCGGCGTTCAGTTGCGCCACCTGGTCTCCACAGATGGTCTGATCAGGACCGGCCGAGGTACGTTCCAACACGTTCACCGAGTACACGAACGTGTTGAAACCCACGATCGGACAGGCGTTGTCGCTCACCGTCACGATGAACGGGAAGAAGCCGGAAGTCCCGGGAGTGGCCTCCCAACAGACCGTGACCGTGATGGGGTTCGTACCCGTGTAGCTGAAGGTGGCACCAGGAAGGTTCTGTACCACGTTCGAGACCGCGTTCAAGGTGTCGCCCGCATCGGGGTCCAGGTAGGTCATCTCGAAGCAGAACCCATCCGATTCACACAGTTCCACCGAATAGGGGCCCGTCTGGACCGCACCATTCCCCTGGAAGTTGGAGATCTCGCCTTGGTTGGGATCCAATGGCTGGTTCGTGCAGGGGTAACCCACGAACTGCATGTCCCGCATCACGGTCCCGATGGGCTCGGGGGGTGAAACGTCCGTGTCCCACTGCGTGATCTCCATGACCACCACCCAGTTGCCCTGCTGGTTCAGGGTGAAGGTCACCAGACCGGTCACCGGATCCCAGGTCAGGCCGGTGATGGGCTCGTTGGGGGTGTAAGGGAACACATAGGCGAGCGGGTTTCCCCCAGCTTCCATGGCGGAGATCAGCTGGTAGGAAAGCGAATCCCCATCCACATCGAATCCGCCGTAGCTGTAGGACACGGTGGTGCCCAGGCAGACATAGGGAATGGGCTCGTTGGTGAACTGGGGGGAGTTGTCGCAGGGAGAGAGCGCATTGTTCAGGGTTCCCTCGATGTAGGTGTCCTGAAGGTCCGGGTTCGTGAGGTTCTGAATGGCATTGTTCCGGCAGCAGAGGCTCCAGCTCAGCGTCCACGTGTCGCAGGCCTCCAGGTCCACGATGGCGGTGTACACGTACATCTCGATGCCGGGCAAAAAGCCCCCGTTGCAGGTGCTGTTGCCGATATCCTGGGCACAGAGCTGCGACACCTCGACGGCCGGAGCCGCCGTCACCTGAAAGGAGAAGTTGTCGCACGGGCTGTTGGCGAATACGGTCTCGGTGGTACTGACATCGATCCCCGCACAATCCCGGTAGAGGATCAGGGTGACCTCGTAGGAATCGCCACCGAGGCATTCCCAAAGGAGCTCTCCACCGGAAATGTGGGAGGCGGACGCCGAGAACGTCAGGGACGCTGCGGCCAGCAGACTGAGTAGGCTACGCTTCATGGATGGTAACTGTGAGCGGTCGAAGATAAGCTTCCTGCCCAACAAGACCCGGTCCGGGCCAACGGGGCGTTCGGAACCATGACGCGGGCCATGCCAACGGGGTTGTCCGGTGCCGGAAAGACCTCTGGTACAGGCCTACCTTTGCGGACATGCGTTGGTCGCCATCCGGCCTTGTCCCTTGGGCCCTGCTCACCCTGGCGGTCTCCCCGCTGTCCGCTCAGCCCGACACCCTGTTCGTCGCCTCGGGGGATTCGGTGTACCGCTATCCGGTGGAGTACGAGCCGATCCTTCAGACCGAACAGTTCAAAAGGCGGGGATGGTATGCCTTCGACAGCACGCGCACGGCCGTGACCCTCGATTACAAACGAGGTCGGCCGAGCGGTGTGTACAGGGCCTACTATCCGGACGGCAAACCCCTCGTGTTCGCCGTTTACGGCTGGGGCAGCCTGCACGGGGACTGGACGGAGTACGATGAGTTCGGGAGAGTGGTGGTCAAGGGCCAGTACAGGGACGGCCAGCGATCGGGCACGTGGGCCTTCCGCGATCAGGGCATCGTAGGGCACTACAAGGACGGCCTGAAGCATGGCAAGTGGAAATACTACGACCGGAACGACCGGCTGATCCGTGTGGAGAAATACCGCCAGGGCGAGCTCCTGCCTGGACATACCTACCGGATGGGGCCTCGCTGACCTTAACGTTCGTTAACGACCCGTGGCAACCCATCGGGCCGCCCTTGCGTTAACTTGTCATCCTTTCCAGTTGACCATGCGCATGTTCCTTACACGGGGCCTTTCGGCCCTGCTCCTGATCGTCTTTCACGTGAACGCCCGGGGCCAGGGTCCCGAACAGACCACCACGGGCAAGCTGGACGCGCTGCTCTACCACATCGACCGGATGTACGTGGACAGCGTGGATGATGGGAAACTGGTGGAGCGTGCCATCGTGAGCATGCTGGAAGAGCTGGACCCCCACTCCATCTATATCCCCAAGGAGGAGCTGCAGCAGGTGAACGAGCCCTTGAAGGGCAATTTCGAGGGGGTCGGCATCCAATTCAACATCATCCGCGATACCATCTATGTCGTGGACGCGATCGCCGGAGGCCCCTCCGAGCGCCTCGGCATCCGGGCCGGCGACCGGATCGTACGGATCGAGGACGAGGTCGTGGCGGGGGTCGGGTTCCGGAATTCGGACGTGATGGACCGACTGCGCGGTCGCAAAGGCACCAAGGTGCAGGTGGGCATACTCCGCCGGGGCACACGGGACCTTCTGGATTTCACCATCACCCGGGACAAGATCCCCATCCACAGCGTGGAAGCCAGCTACATGGCCTCCCCGCGCATCGGCTACCTGAAGGTCAGCCGGTTCAGCGCCACCACGATGAAGGAATTCCGGGAAGCGCTCGCCGAGCTGCGCAGGTCCGGCATGCAGGACCTGATCCTGGACCTTCAGGGCAATGGCGGTGGTTACCTGCGCACGGCCGTGGAGATGGCGGACGAGTTCCTGGGGGAACGGCAGCTGATCGTGTATACCGAAGGACGGTCCTCACCGAGGGACAACACCTACGCCACGGCTGCGGGCGGATTTGAGCAGGGCCGGTTGGTCGTGCTGATCGATGAGGGTTCCGCATCGGCCTCCGAGATCGTAACGGGCGCCGTGCAGGATTGGGACCGCGGCGTGGTGATCGGTCGCCGATCCTTCGGCAAGGGTCTCGTGCAGCGTCCCGTGATGCTTCCCGATGGCTCCGCCGTGCGGCTGACGGTCTCGAGGTACTACACCCCTTCCGGCCGTTGCATCCAGAAACCCTATGACGAGGGGGTCGAGGCCTACCGCAAGGAGCGTGTCGAGCGCCTGAGCAAAGGGGAGCTGACCTCGGCGGACAGCATCCACCCGATCGACACGATGCGCTACTACACCATGAACAAGCGCATCGTCTATGGCGGAGGTGGCGTGATGCCCGACCTGTTCGTGCCCCTGGACACCTCACAGAGCTCGCCGCTCTTCAGTGCCCTGGTCAGGCGTGGCGTGTTGAACACCACCGCCATCTCCTTCGTGGACGCCCACCGGCAGCGACTCCTGGGTTCGTACCCGGAGGTCTCGAGCTTCCAGCAGGATTTCCAGGTGGAAGGCGAGCTGTACGACCTGCTGTGGTCGGAAGCATCGAAGGAAGGCGTGGAACGATCGGAAACCGACCTCGAACGGTCGCGAGAGCTCATCGAACTTCGCCTTAAGGCCTTGATCGCCAGGGACCTATGGAACACCTCGGCCTACTGGCAGGTGATCAATCCCACCAATCCGGTGGACCACAGCTTCCAGCGAGCCATCGAAGCGCTCTCGGACGACACCTTCGAGCGCCTTGGACTGGCCGAACGCCGTTGATGCTGTTAATGGATCGTTAACGAGTCGACGAAGGGCGGCCACCGGTGTATTTTCGCACCTCTCCAACGCAACTGAAAAACCTGTCGCTATGAAAGAGACGATCAAGATCGCACTGCTGGCGATCATCGCCGTGACGCTCATCGTGCAAACGGTGGGGCAACGAGGTGGAAGTGCCTCGTCCGACACCATGTCCTCCTCGGTAGCAGCCACCCCTGCTGCTTCCAAGGCGCAGGCCGCCTCGCTCGCCGCGAAGGACGACAAGCCCTTCGACCCGCTCGCCAACCAGGCTGCCGAGCCGGTGGACAACACGCCGAAGACGGTGATGAACTTCAAGAACATGGACCATGATTTCGGAACCATCCTGCAGGACTCCGAGAACAAGCATGTGTTCGAGTTCACCAACTCCGGCAAGGAGCCGTTGATCATCGAGAGCGCCAAGGGTTCCTGCGGGTGTACCGTACCGAACTACCCCAAGGAGCCCATTCCCCCCGGCGGCACGGGCCAGATCGAGGTGGTGTACAAGCCCGGCAAGCAGGAGAACCTCCAGAACAAGACGGTCACCGTGGTGGCCAACACCGAGCCCAAGCAGACCACGTTGCGCATCAAGGCCAACGTGCAGAAAGTGGGCTGATACGCCTTACCGACGCTTTGAAGGCCCCGGCATTGCCGGGGCTTTCTCGTTCAGGCCGGGGCCGTCATGCGCCGGCGACCCGATCGATCGCGGCAGCCAGCTCCCGGTCCTTGTCCGTGACCTTTCCACCGGCATCGTGGGTGGACAAACGCACCGTCACCTTGTTGTACACGTTGGTCCATTCCGGATGGTGGCCCATGGCCTCGGCCTCGAAGGCCACCCGCGCCATGAACGCGAAGGCCTCCTTGAAGTCGGCGAAGGTGAACGTGCGTTCAAGCGCCTTGTCGGTCTCTTTCCAGCTGCTCATCGGTGGATCGGCAGTTCAATGGTGCGCATGGCCTCGGCATCGCTCTGCAGCTCCATCTCGGCCACCAGGTGCCCGGCCCCCGCGAACTTGTCGATGATGAACAAGACGTAGCGGATGTCCACCGCGATGTTCCTGCATTTGGCCGGGTCGAAGAGGATGTCGCTCATGGTGCTCTCCCACGAGCGGTCGAAGTTCAGCCCGATGAGCCTGCCCCGGCCATCCAGCACCGGGCTTCCGGAGTTGCCGCCCGTGGTGTGCAGCGAGGCGGTGAAGCAGACGGGCATGGTGCCCTCCTCCCCATAGGGCCCGAAGTCCTTGGCGGCATGCAGTTCGAGCAGGCGCGCCGGCACGTCGAACTCGGGATCGCCGGGCACGTGCTTGTCCACCACCCCATCCAGCGTGGTGAACGGCAGGTAGGTGACGGCATCCCTGGGCTTGGACCCTTCCACCCGGCCATAGGACAGGCGGAGCGTGCTGTTCGCATCGGGCCAGAACACGCGTTCCGGGAACAGCGAGGAGAGACCCTCCACGTAGGTGCGCATCGCCACTTCCTGCTCCCCCCCCAGCCTTTCGTACTCGGGACGCACCCGCTCCAGGTAGGCGGTGAAACAGGAGCGGGCCGCCGTGTATGCGGGATCCGCGGCCACCTGCTTCGCGGCACGCTTGTTCCAACCGTCCAGCAGGTCCATCACGTCCTCTTCTGAAGCCAACAGGGTCTCCTCGTAGAGCGCGTCCACATAGGCATCGGTGTCACCCTTGAAGCGGGACTGCACCGTGCTCAGGAACTCCGGCGCCAACTCCGGAGCAATGGCCTCGCGGAAAAGCGGAAGGAGCGCCTTGAACACGCGACGGTCCACATCCCTGTCATAGTCCTTGAAGTGGGCCTGCGCCCCTTTGCGCAGTTTTTCCAGTTCCGCATCAAGCTTGCCGTCCTCCTCCAATTGCTCCCAGTCCTCGGCCACCTGCCGGAACCGCTCGGCGAACCGCAGCACCTCCGGGCCGTAGTAGACGAACTCGACGAACAGGTCTCGGGCATCGGAATACGGTGCGACCTCCTGCTGGATGCCTTCGAGGTCTTGGAGCACTCCCTGGAAGCGATCCACCCCGGCGCTGTCGGCCCGGCGTTGGTATTCCTGCTCCAGTGCCCGTTTCTGGTCCAAGGCGTCCAGTTCCTTCAGGCCCCGGAGCTCGCCGATCCACTTCTTGTAGGCGTTGCTGATCCGCGACTGCTTGGCGGCGTACTGGATGCGCGTGCGATCATCGGAGCGCATGGCCTGATCGATCACCGCCAGGCTGGCCTTGCGCATGCGTATGCGCAAGGGGTCCTGGCGCTCCATGATGTGCCGGACCTCGTAGGAGCTCAGGTAGCGCTGGGTGCGCCCCGGGAAACCGAAGATCATGGCGAAGTCACCCTCCTTCACCCCGTCCAGGGCGATGGGCAGGCTGTGCCTGGGACGGAAGGGAACATTGGTCGGAGCAGGATCGGCGGGCAGGTTGTCGGGCCCTGCGTAGATGCGGAACAGGGAGAAATCGCCCGTGTGGCGCGGCCACATCCAGTTGTCGGTATCCCCACCGAACTTCCCGATGCCGCTGGGCGGGGCACCCACCAACCGGACGTCCCGATAGGTCTCGGTGACGATGAGCAGGTAGCTGTTCCCGTAGTTGAACGCCCGGATGACCGCGTTCAAATGCCCTTCGGCCGTGGCTTCGGCCACCAGCTTTTCCGCGACCTCCGCCAGGGCCGACTCCCGCGCCGCCTCGTCCGAGGCACCCGCGATGGCCTCCATCATCCGGGAGGTCACGTCCTCCATGCGGACCACGAAGGTGGCCGTCAACCCCTCGTTCATCAGTTCCGCCGCGCGATCGCCGGCCCAGAAGCCGTTCTTCAGGTGGTCGTGCTCCAGGGAGCTGTGCGATTGGATGGCGCCGAAGCCGCAATGGTGGTTCGTGAGGATCAGGCCTTCCTTCGAGATCACCTCCGCCGTGCAGCCTCCTCCGAAGAGCACGATGGCGTCCTTCAGGCTGCCCTGGTTCACCGAGTAGATGTCCTCGGCGGTGAGTTGTAGGCCCATGGCCTGCATGTCATCCTCGATGCTGGCGAGCACGGTGGGCAGCCACATGCCCTCCTTGGCCTGGAGGGTCAGGGAAAGGGGCAGGATCAGGGCGAGGAGAGCGGTCCTTTTCATCATACCGGATAGGGTCCCGCGCAAGATAGGCCTGTCCGTGGTTCACGAGGCCGGAGCCTCCACGGCAGGTGCATCGGGTGATGGACCGCGCTGCTCCTCCTCCACCGCCTCCCAGACCAGGATGGTGAGCAGGATGATGATGAGCAGGGCCAGGAATGCCCGGGGATCACGGTAAAGCGGCCGTTCGTACAGCGGGCGGGTGGCCTTTTGATAGTTGTACATGAGGCGCCCCATGTCCTTGTAGCGGGACACCGTCCTGTCATCCGGCTCCGATGGCCGGTCCTTGCGTCCGATGCGGTAGTGCTTCCTCATGCCTTCCTTTCCAAAGATGAGCGCAGGGCCCCGAGCACGCGGTGGGTGCGCATTTTGGCCGCGTCCTCGCTGATGCCCAGGACCTGACCGATCTCGGCGAACGACATGCCGTCGAAGTAGCGCATCTCGATGAGGGCGGCTGGGGCCTCCCGTAGCCTGCCCAGGGCCGTTTCCAGCGCCCTCAGGTCCTCCTCCCCGTTCGGCAGTTCGGCATCCTGCATCAGCTGCAGGGTCTCGGCAAGGCCCAGGTCCATGTACACCCTGCCCTTGCTGGATCGCCAGTACATGCGCACCTCGTTGAGGGCGATGCGGTAGAGCCAGGCCCGGAACGGAGCTCCCTGGTCCCGATAGCGCGGCAGGGCCAGCATGGCCTTCAGGAAGGTCTGCTGGGCCAGGTCGGCGGCGTCGGCCTCCCGGGCCGTGCGGCGGGCCAGGAAGCGGAAGATGTCACCGAAGTACCGCTCATAGAGCGGCCCGAACCGCGCCGGGTCCCGCTTTGCGGCCTCGATCTGCAGCGCTTCTCCGTTGGTCTCCATCCCTTCCTTCTGGAACTGCAATGCCGGACCCGAGCAAGGTAACGGGACCAGTTCCCGATCCGTACATGGAAACCCCTGAGCACCGGGCACGTATGAGTGCCAACTCTTCAATGAAGGGGGCCCATGAACAGGACCACCCGTATGCTTCGCCGGTATGCCGAACTGCTCCTGACGACCCTGTTGGTCGTTCTGGGATGGTCGCATTCCCCCGATCTGGCCGCACAGCCATGGGATTGGGACCATGCCCACCTGCCCGACCAGGGCATGGCCGATGTCGTGAACGACCTGGTCCATGACCGCTCCAGCAATGCCCTATTTGCTGTCGGCAGTTATCAGACCGCTTCGGCGATCACCAGTCAGGCGTTCGGATTGCCGGCCAGCAATGGCATGGATGGTTTCCTGGTGCGGTTGAACACCAACGGGCAGCCATTGGCCAAGATGCTCCTGACCGGCCCAGGTGATGCTTCGCTGGCCTCCGTCTGCATGGGTCCGAATGGCACCCTGTACGCCGCAGGATGGTTCGAAGGAACGGCCTCGTTCATTTCCGCCACCGGGATCCAGACCACGATATCGTCAGTGGGCTCGCAAAGGGAGGCCGTCGTGCTCGCCATCGATGCCAGCGGCGAACTGGTCTGGAGCCATGTACTGGGCAGCCCCGGCGACGACCGTGCGACGGGCGTGGCCGTGACCTCGGGCGGGGTCTTCGTGCATGGTGAGTTCTTCTCCAAGCTGACACACCAAGGCGTGGCCAGCACCCCCGGCGGGAATGGAAAGACCAACGTGTTCCTGACCAAGCTGACGCTGAGCGGGACCCATGAGTGGGACATCGAGGGGAAGAGCAACGATGACAACGAGGCCGGAGGCATCTCAGCGGACGACAACGCCATCGCGATCACCGGCGTGTTCCATGAGCCCACCATCACCTGGACCGGGACCAACCTGGGCAGCACCAGCCAAAGTGGACCGGAGGATGACAATGTCTATGTGCTGTTGGTGGACCCCAATGGACAGATACAGTGGAAGCAGGCCATCGGGAACCCCAGCAACGACCTTCCTGCCGGTGCCATCGCACTGGACTGCGACCGCGTGATAGCTGGTGGTTCGCTCGAAGAGGGGGCCAGTCTGCTGGGCAACATCCTCACGGTACTGAGCGGTGGCGACCCGATGCTGTTCATCACCTGGTTCGACAGGACCACGGGTGCTTTGGACCGGAAACTGCTGGCCAAAGCGAACAGCGGCGGCGACCAACCCCGGATCACCGATCTGCACCTGCTCCCGGACGGCGATCTGCTGGTGGCCGGACGAAGCGATGACGACCTCACCTTCACCGATGGCACCCTGGTCCGGAGCACTGGTCAGGATGCCCTGTTGATGCGTGTTTCCTGGCATGGTAACGTGGAGTGGGCCATGGCACTTTCAGGTAGTGGTGACGACGAGGCCAGAGCCGTGACCGGTGGGCCGAACAGCTCCTTCTTCGCCGGCGGACTTTATCGGGACGCACTGGACCTTTCACCCTACACCGCCTCCGGAAGTTCCGGCAGGAACCTGTTCCTCGGGAAGGCCCTGGACCCCATGGCCTTGATCCCCGGCCCTTTGGCCGCTTACTGGCGTCATCCCGGACGGATCTGTGCAAACGGCCCCACGATCTCCTTGGACCCTTTGGTTCCAGGGCATCGTGATGGACATGCCGATGCAGTGACCACGAATGCGGGAGGCCTTTTTCCCGGTTCGATGCTCGGAGCACCCGATGGCGCCGTGGGATACCTGGACAACAACGGCGATTCCGTGGTCCTGGACCTGACCGATACACTCCGTGTCGGGGATGTGCTCCGGATCACCTTCAGACGAAGCCTCCTTTCCACGGGCACGGCGCGACCGATGGTTCGCGGCAGTCTGGACGGGACCACCTGGACCACCTTCAGTGCACTGCCGGAGAATGCGAGCACCCAGTCGGTGACCCGGGCCATGCCCGTATCCGGGAACATGCGCTTCCTGAGCCTGAGCAAGGCAGGGAGCTTGTCATCCGCGGACATAGCCGTGGATGCGGTCACCTACTTCACAGGGTCGCGCTCAGGAGGCCTGTGGTCAGGCAATGGAGTCACCGGGAACCAATTCGACCCGGGCCTTGCGGGACCGGGGACGCACACGCTCACCTACACCGTGGGACAGGGTACCTGCACGCAGTTCCTGGAACGGTCGATCCAGGTGGGCACCCCTCCGGTCGCAGGCACGATCATCGGGCCGAACGGCCTTGTCTGTCCAGGCACCGGTACTACCGTTCACCTATCAGGATATGTGGGCGACCAGGTACAGTGGTCCACGTCCGGATCCAGCAACGGGCCTTGGAACATCTCCGGTTCGACCGCCGACAGCCTGGTGCTCGGTGCACTGACCAGCGATGTCCATGTCCGCGCCAGGATCTGGTCACCTGGTTGTGGGGCCGTCTGGGCGGACACCCTGCTGATCGAGGTGGGCGATACCATACCGCCGACCATCCTGAACTGCCCGGCCGACACCACGCTGCACCTCGGCCCTGACTCCTGCACCGTCAGCTTCATGCCGCCACCGATCGGTTGGTCGGACAACTGCTCCTCGTTCATCACCGCCAACTCCTCGGTCCAGGTCATCAACACGGGGCCACTTTCGCCGGCTCCGCTGCCGATCGGGGCAGGTGGGCTACAGCTTGGTCCGGGTCACCATCAGATCACACGCACCTTCACTGATGCCGCGGGCAACAGCAGCACATGCAGTTACGTGGTACATGTTCTGGATACGCTGCCACCGGAAGCGGTCTGTCCAGGAGACACCACGTTGAGCTTGCTGCCGGACAGCTGCAGTGCCCGGTTCACCTTTCCGGTCGTTCCCTATTGGGACAACTGTTCGGCCAACTACATCAGTGCCTATCTCCAACTGCATGTGGACTCCGCCCTCCAGCCAGCCGCCATCGATGTGACCACGTCGGCCTTCGCCGACCTTCCGATCGGCACGCATGAGGTGACGGAGACCTATGCCGACACGGCGGGAAACAGCAGCACCTGCAGGTATCGCATCACCGTGCTCGACCAGGAAGCCCCCTGGTTCATCTGTCCGTTGCCGGCCACGGTCCTGCTTCCAGCGACCAACGGCTGCGATGCCGTGATGCCCAACCTCATCGACAGTGTCCTTCACGGCGACTGTTCCGCCTATTCGGTGGAACAGACACCGGCCCCAGGCACACTGGTGAGCGGCTCGTTCACCAGCACGATGACCTTCACGGACATCCATGGGAACGGATCCTACAACATCGATCAGATATCGGTCGTGGACCTCACTGCACCCACGATCGGTTGTCCTAGTGACATGGTCGTGCAGGTGGCTCCCGGCCAATGCGATACCGTGCTCTCCTTCGTGGCCACCGCCGCCGATGGCTGTGGCCCGGCGAGCCTGACCTACTCCCATGCACCCGGGACCGCGTTCGCCCCCGGTATGCACACGGTGACGGTGACCGCCACCGATGATAGCGGAAACGCCACGTCCTGTTCGTTCACGATCGACGTGCTTCCACCAGTGGAACCCTTCCTGAGCTATCCGGCGGCAAGCTTCTGCCAGGGAAGCGGCTCCGTCGCACCATCGAGCTTCGGTCCTGCTGCTGCATCGGCCTACTTCACCGCCCCCCCAGGGGTCGTGGTCAACGCTACGACCGGCATCATCGATCTGGTCGCTTCCCAGCCGGGCACCTACTCCATGGGGTATGTGGTACAAGGCCCCTGCGATGCCTCGGCTTGGGCCACCGTGACGATCGTTGCCCCACCTCAGGCTGGTGGTGATGCGTTGCTGCAGCTTTGTTCCACCGACGGTCCGATGGACCTGTTCCTTGCATTGGGTGGAACACCCCAGGCTGGTGGTCAATGGACGGACCCGAACGGTGACCTGCACACCGGCACCTTCGACCCTGGTACCGACCCGGCGGGGATCTATGAGTACACGGTGAACGGTACTGCTCCCTGCGGACCAGCCACCGCTGAGGTATCCCTTTCCGTGGTACCAGCCACGATCTGGTATGCGGACACGGACAATGACGGTGCCGGTGATCCTTCCCTGGATAGCCTGGCCTGTGGTCAACCCGTGGGATACGTGGACAATGCGAACGACCAGTGCCCCCAGGACCCCTTGAAGACCGAGCCCGGGACCTGTGGTTGCGGGGTTTCCGACCAGGACAGTGATGGCGACGGTCTGCCCGACTGTGTGGATGGATGTCCAAGTTTGCCCGGCGTGCCTGGAGACCCTTGTGATGATGGAGATCCAAGTACCGGGAATGACAAGATCACCCCTTCCTGCACCTGCGAAGGGCAATTGATCGACTGCGTCGGCATTCCTGGTGGCACCGCTCTGCCGGGCACTGCCTGCGACGACGGCGATCCCGACACCGGTGGTGACACTTGGGACGCTTCCTGCAACTGCGTGGGCCTGCTCATCGACTGCGAAGGAACCGCTGGTGGGACCGCACTGCCGGGCACTCCCTGCGACGACGGCGACCCCAACACCGGTGGCGACACCTGGGACGCTTCCTGCAACTGCGTCGGTCTCGTGATCGACTGCGAAGGAACCGCTGGAGGAGCCGCACTGCCGGGAACTGCGTGCGACGATGGCGACCCCAACACCGGGGGTGACACCTGGGATGCTTCCTGCAACTGCGTGGGGACTTCGAACTGCGACCCACCAATGATCGGTCCACTGACGACCGATGGTCCGGCATGTCTGAACGGATCCCTGCAGATCACGGCGATCACCTCAGGAACCGGGCCCTTGAGCTACTCCTGGAATGGACCTGGGGTCGTGCAGAGCGGGGCCGACAGCGCCACCGTGACCTACTCATCGGTGACGACCGGCCTTTACACGCTGGAGGTATCGAACGCATGTGGCCTCGACACGGGCTCCATCCATGTGGATGTGCTGTCGGCACCCGAGGCGGGTGAGGACTCGGTCCATGTGACCTGCACGGGAAATGGGACCATTCTTCTCGGCGACCTCTTGTCGGGTCACCAGAGCGGTGGTACCTGGAGTCCAGCGGACAGTCATGATCCGCAGGTGCCCGGAACTTTCGTTTACACGTATACCGTCTCGAACGCCTGTGGCTCGGACGAGTCGGTGATGACCATTCAGGTGTACGACGTGTCCAATGCCTCATGGACCGCTCCTGCGGAGGTCTGCATGGGAACCGGGCCGATCGCACTGGACCCACTGGTGACCGGAGATCCGGGAGGAACGTGGGATGGCGAAGGCGTGGCCGGAGCTTCCTTCGACCCATCGGTCGGCCCCGGACAGTATGCGATCACCTACTCGGTGGGTGTCTCGGATTGCGGATCGAGCTCGACGCAGGTGATCACGGTGCTTTCCGGTCCGGATGCCCTTGCCGGGGAGGATGCCATGGTCTGCGGCAACACCCATCAACTCGGCGCTTCTCCGGTGCAGGCGATCGGGAACTGGAGTGGCCCGAACGGGGTGCAGTTCATCCCCGGAGCAGCCGATCCCTCCGCTCTGGTCGTGGTACCCGGGCCGGGCAACTACGTCTTCCTCTGGACGGTCGGAGATGGGCAGTGCTGGAACACGGACACGGTGCAGGTCACTTTCCTGTCCGATGACATCAGCGATCTGTCCGTGGATGCCGGGCCGGACCAGGTGCTCGACATCCAGAGCACCACGCAGCTCGAAGGAAGCAGTTCGGGCAGCAGCAGCCTCTGGACGGTGATCCAGGGAAGCGCCGTGTTCGCGGATGCCACCGACCCGCTCACCCAGGTCACCGGGCTGGGAACAGGCACCAACATCCTGGTCCTGACCGGGAGCAATGGTCCCTGCGCAGAGCGGCATGACACGCTCCGCGTGATCGTCAGGGACCTGTTCATTCCCGAGGGCTTCTCCCCCAATGGCGATGGTGTGAACGACCTGTTCGAGATCACCGGCATATCCATCTACCCGGACAACACCTTCCAGGTGTTCGATCGTTGGGGGCGCCCGGTGTTCGAGGAACAGGGCTATGCCAATGGCTGGGACGGCAGGGGTAGGTCCGGTGGCGACCTGCCTGACGACACCTATTTCTATGTGCTGAACCTTGAGGGTGACCGCACGTACAACGGCTACCTCGTCCTGAAACGATGAACACGCGCCTGGTGCTGCTCGGCCTGCTGGTGTGTGTCATGCAAGCGCATGGCCAGCATTCGCCATTGACCAGTCAGTACCTGTTCAACGGCCTGCTGATCAATCCCGCCTATGCCGGCAGCCGCGATGCCCTGGCGGCCAACATGACCTATCGCAGACAGTGGGCGGGGTTCGAAGGTGCCCCTGTCACGCAAATGATGAGCGTACATGCCCCGGTCGGGAGCAGGAAGATCGGTCTTGGCGCCTTGCTGTACAACGATCGGATCGGGGTGAGCTCGGAGACCGGGCTCTTCACCAACTACGCCTACCGCATCCCGTTCAAACAAGGGAAGCTCGCCCTGGGACTCGGCGCCGGAGTGACCCTGCTGCAGGCACGGTGGGCGGATGTGGCCCTGCAGGACGGGAGCGATGCCTCGTTCGCGTCCAACTCCACGGGCACCGTCAGGCCCAACTTCAGCACGGGGGCCTACTACTACAACAAGAAGCTGTTCATCGGGGCCTCGTTGCCGTTCTTCCTGGCGCGGCGCTATGATGCGGACCAGGACACCTGGATCGTGACCAACGACGCATCCCAGTACCAGCCCATGATCACCGGCGGATGCCTCATCCCGCTGGACCGGGACTTCAAACTGAAGCCCAGCGCGCTGGTGCGGTACCAGGTGGGTGCCAGGCCGCAGGCCGACCTGAACTGCAACGTGATCTTCAGGGACAAGGTGTGGGCCGGTCTTTCCTACCGCACCAACGATGCCGTGGTGGGCATGCTCGAGGTGCTCCCGACACCGCAATGGCGGTTCGGTTATGCCTATGACCTCGGTGTCTCCGATCTCCGGACCCACCATTCGGGCTCCCACGAGCTGATGCTCCAGTACGAATTCGGTTATCGCATCCGGGTGCGTGATCCACGATACTACTTCTGACATGCGCAGCCTTCCGATACTCGTCCTTCTCCTTGCCTGGCTCCCGAGCGTGGGACAGGAGCAGTATGAAGTGTTCCCGACCGACATCCGGCCTGCAGCCGAGGATTTCGCCCCCGTGCGCTGGAAGAACGCCGTGGTGTTCTGCAGTCTTCGGGAACAGGATGGCATCATCGATCATCGCGATGCGCGGACCGGAAAACCCCTGGCCGACCTCTACCGGGTGGAACTGGACGACCTCGGGCATGGAAAGGCCGAACTCCTCTCCGAGGCGATCACCTCACCGGTGAACGACGGCCCGGCCTCCTTCAATGCCGATGGCGACCTGGTCTGTTTCACGCGGAACCGGACCATCCCGAAACGGCTCGGCAACATGAACTCCAGGATGGACCACCTGGGCTTGTTCTTCTCCCGCTTGGAGAACGGTGCCTGGAGCGCCCCCGAGCCGTTCGAACACAACAGCGACCGCTACTCGGTGATGCATGCCAGTCTGTCCGCGGACGGCATGGAGCTCGTGTTCGCTTCCGACATGCCCGGAGGACAGGGAGGAACGGACCTCTACCGGAGCAGCCTGAGGAACGGGAGCTGGACGGAACCGGAGAACCTCGGCCCCACCATCAATGGTCCCTCGAACGAGGTGTTCCCCTTCCTTCATCCGGACGGCACCCTCTACTTCAGTTCGGACAGGCCCGGAGGGGCAGGGCGGTTGGACGTGCTGAAGGCCGATGCCTCCGGAGGTGCGCCGGTGTTCATGCCGCCTCCTGTGAACTCAGCGGGCAACGACCTCGGATTCACCACGGACGCGCAGCACCTGCATGGGCTGATGAGCAGTGATCGGGACGGTCTGGACCGGATCCTCCGCGTGCGCCGCAGCCTCGCGCCGTTCAAGGACTGTCCGGAACAGGTGATGGACAATTTCTGCTACGCGTTCAAGGAGGAGCAGGACCTGCTGGACCCCTCCCTCCCGCTGGCGTATCGCTGGGACCTGGGCGATGGGACCGTGATCCAGGGCCCCGAGGCCCATCATTGCTATGAGGCACCGGGCACCTATACCGCCCGCCTGGACGTGATCGATACGGAGACCGGGGAGCTGTTCCTGACGCAGGGCACGCGCACGGTACAGGTGCAACGCCAACGACAGGCCTTCATCCTGGCACCTGACACGGTACGGACAGGCAGGGCCGTGGACCTCGATGCGGGAAGCTCCAACCTGACGGATACCGACGTGGACCACTATCGCTGGGACCTGGGTGATGGTGGGCGAAGTGAAGGATCCGTCATCCGCCATGCCTTCCGCACGCCCGGCACCTACACCTTGAAGCTGGAGGCCGTCGGAAGACCTGGTCCCGATGGCCGCCTCAAGGCCCGTTGTTCAAGCCGCAGGATCGTGGTCATGGACAGGTACAAGGAGGAGGAGGATGGCGTGGTGGTGGTCACCTACCAGGACGCCCGGGGTCTGGTCCGGAGCTTCGCTTACCAGGAACTTCCCCAGGACGAATATGCGCTCACCGAGGAGGAGCTTCAGGATGCCCAGTTCACCGTGGAGTTGTTCGCTTCCACCGAGCGGGTGGCCCTGAGCGACCCGAGGTTCCTGGAGATCCGGAAGCACTACCCCATTCTGGAGCGCTTCGATCCCGTTCGCGGCAAATACACCTACTCCGTGGGCGAGGCCAAGGACCTGGCCGAGATGTACGCCATCTACCGGAAGGTGAAGGAACTCCAGTTCATGGAGGCGGAAGTGATGATGATCCATCCGGAGAAGCTGACCGACATGAGCGATCTGGCATTCCTTACCGCCCAGGACCTGAACCGGTCCCTCGTACGAGCCAGCAACATCCTGTTCGGCTACCGGGACACGACGGTCATGGACGCTTATCTGCCCACCCTTGACACGATCATCACCACCCTCAACAACTTCCCCGAACTGGAACTGGTGATCGAGGCCCATACCGATGATGTCGGGGGTGACGACTACAACCTGGCCCTCTCCCAGGGACGGGCCTCGTCCGTGGAGGCCCACCTGCTCGAGAAGGGTATTGCCGCCACCAGGATCCGGGGCATCGGGTTCGGAGAACAGCACCCCATCGCGAACAACTCCGAAGCGGAAGGACGGCGCCTGAACCGGCGGGTGGAGTTCCGTTTTCACGTGAAGCGGGAGGAACAGGCCAACGCCGCCCACGACTGACGCGCCAGGCGGCGCGATCGTACCTTCGTGCGTCTCTCTGACATGCGAAGGGCGCTCGTCTCGATCCTTCTTGCCTCCTGTTCTCCACTGGGTCTGATCGCCCAGCAGGGCGGTGTGTTCGTGGAGAACAAGGGGCAATGGCCGGGATCGGTCTCCCATCGGATCGAGCTTTCCGGCAGTACGGTCTGGATCGAGCGATCGGGCTGGACCCTGGACCTGTACGATGAAGCCGCCATCACCCGGATGCATGCGGCCCATCACGGCGGGGATCCGGAGCATGCCAGCCCCGTGGTCCGGCACCATGCGGTGCGCTCCCGTTTCGTGGGAGGAGGCAGTCCTCAGGCAACCGGAAGCGGTCCTGTGACGGGCTACCACAACTACTTCCTGGGTGACGATCCGGACCAATGGGCCGGTGGATGCCTGCGCTTCAACGAGGTCAGGTTCGATGACCTGTACCCCGGCATCGACCTCACGATGACCAAGGGCCCCAATGGCCTCAAGTACGACCTGCTGTTGGCTCCAGGTGCGGACATCAGTGAAGTGGTGATGGTCCATGAGGGGGCGGACGGGCTGTCGATCGCTGGAGAAGTCCTGCAGGTCCACACATCGCTCGGCACCATCAGCCAGCAGATACCGGAAGCCTGGCAGACGTCCGCCGATGGGGAGCGGCAGCTGCTTCCGTGCCATTTCCAACTGGCCGGCGATACCCTGCGGTTCGTGCTGGATGGCCGCGACCAGGCGCTTCCGGCCGTGATCGACCCGACGCTGGAGTTCAGCACCTATTCGGGCAGCACCAGCGACAACTTCGGGTATACGGCCACCTTCGATTCGGACGGGTTCCTGTATTCCGGAAGTACCGCGTTCGGCCAGGGCTATCCCACCACCACGGGCGCCTACCAGCAGATCCACCAGGGTGGACAGGGCCTTGGCAGCGGCACCGACATCGCCATCACCAAGTACGACACCACCGGTACGTTCATCGTTTGGAGCACGTTCCTGGGCGGCACCGGTGATGAACTTCCGCATAGCCTGATCGTGAACTCGGCCGACGAGGTCTTCGTCTATGGCACCACCACCTCGCAGAATTTCCCTTACGTCACGGGATGCCTGGACAATACGTTCAACGGGGGAACGGCCATCAACCTGCTGGGTCTGGGGGTCAACTTCGTGAACGGGTCGGACATGATCGTGAGCCGGCTCAGCGCTCAGGGAAATGCGCTCCTTGCCAGCACCTACCTGGGGGGAAGTGGCAATGATGGCCTGAACACGGCACCGGCCCTGCGTTTCAACTATGCGGATGAAGTGCGCGGAGAGGTCCTGCTGGACAGGAACGAGAACGTCTACATCGTCAGCACCACCGCTTCGGCGGACTTCCCGACCACCAGTGGAAGCCTGCAGCCCGGCTACGGAGGAGGGTCCCATGATGGTGTGGTCGCCAAACTGGACGCCGGGCTCACGACCCTGATCTGGAGCACGTATTTCGGGGGCAGCGGGGCGGACGCGGCCTACAGCGTGGCCCTGAACGACGCGGGCGACCTGTACATCGCCGGGGGTACCAATTCCCCCGACCTGCCCACCACGCCCGGGGTCCTTGGGCCCGGTCCTTTCGGTGGTGCGGCGGATGCCTTCGTGGCCGAACTGGCCCCCGGAGGGAACACCGTGATCAGCGCTTCCTACTGGGGCACCTCGGAATACGACCAGGCCTACTTCGTGGAACTGGACGGCAACGACCAGGTGTACCTGTTCGGTCAGACCCTGGCCCCTGGCTCCGTGCTCATCGGGAACGCGCCGTACAACGTGCCCAACAGCGGGCAGTTCCTGTCGAAGTTCGGCCCCGATCTCACGACCGTCACCTGGAGCTCCCGGTTCGGGAACGGCAACGGACAGCCGAACATCTCGCCCACCGCATTCCTGGTCGACTACTGTGACAAGATCTACATCAGCGGCTGGGGCAGCGCGATCCAGGGCGGGCAGCTCAGCACCAACGGTCTGCCCGTGACGGCCGATGCCTACCAGGCCTCCACGGACGGCAACGATTTCTACCTGGCCGTGTTCGACATCGACATGACCAACCTGTTCTACGCGACCTACTTCGGGGGCGGGCTCAGCGCCGAGCATGTGGACGGCGGCACCAGCCGCTTCGACCGGCGTGGCCGGGTGTACCAGAGCGTGTGCGCCGGATGCGGGGGGAACAGCGACTTCCCGATCGAACCGAACCCCGGGGCCGTTTCGCCCACGAACAACAGTCCGAACTGCAACAACGGGGTGTTCAAGTTCGACTTCAACTTCCCGATCGTGGTGGCCGGATTCCAGACACCGCCGGTGAACTGCCTGCCCTCTCCCATCCAATTCACGAACACGAGCTACGGCGCGGCGGGCTATCTCTGGGACTTCGGCGACAACAGCAGCTCCCTCCTGCCGAACCCCAGCCACCAGTACGCCGGTCCGGGGGTGTATACGGTGACCCTGATCGCCAGCGACCCGAACGCCTGCAACCTGGCAGACACCGTGCAGCAGCAGGTGGTGGTGCTGGGGAACAGCGGGTATGCGCTGGACGATGTGACGCTGTGCGCGGGTGAAAGCGAACAGATCGGCCTGCTGCCGATCCCTGACCCGAACGTGACCTACACCTGGAGTCCGTCCACGGGGCTTACCAGCACCACCGTATCCAACCCGATCGCCTCCCCGGCGGTCACCACCACCTACCAGCTGCTGATCTCCAACGGCCTGTGCACGGACACGGTGACGCAGGTGGTGAACGTGGCCGCCTCGGTGCTGGACGCAGGACCCGACCTGGTGGCCTGCGGACCGGGACCGGGCTCCGTCACCCTTGCGGCCTCCTCGGCTGGGGGCACCGGCCTTTTCCAGTGGAGCAGCAGCCCGGCCTTCAGCGACACCCTGAACGACCCGCTGACGGACAGCACCGCCACGGTGACCGTGAGCGGGGACGCGACCTTCTACGTACGGCCACTGGACAACGACTGCGCCGGTGCCGACAGCGTGTTCGTGGACCTGCAACTCGTTGACCCGGCCGTGACCGGCGACACGCTGGTCTGCGCGGACGAGCCTGCGGACCTGCTGCTCACGGGCGTTGAGGCGGGCAGTTCGATCACCTGGACGCCACCGAACGAGATCGTGAGCGGACAAGGCACGGAGCAGGCGGTGGTGGCGCCGGCGGTGACCTCCTCCTTCGGCGTGGACGTGACCAGCCCGGGCGGCTGCACCTGGAGCGGTTCCGTGGTGGTGAACGTGAGCGCTGTGAACGGTGCCTCGGTGAGCGCCTCCGTGAATGAGCCCATCGTGCTGTCCGGCACCACCGTGCAGCTCCTCGCCACACCAGCCGCAGGGGTCGGCTACACCTGGAGCCCCTCGTCGCTGGTGAGCGACGCAACGATCGCCGACCCGACGGCGCTGATCACGGAGACCACCTGGTTCTTCCTGACGGTGAGCGACGGCATCTGCACCCGCAGTGACAGTGTGCTGGTGACCGTGTACGAACTGAACTGCGACGAACCCGACATCTTCGTCCCCAACGCCTTCACCCCGAACGGCGATGGCAGCAACGACCTGCTCTTCGTGCGTGGCCGCTTCATCACCGAGCTCGACTTCCAGGTCTTCGACCGCTGGGGCGAGAAGGTGTTCGAGACCAGCGACCAGAACGTGGGCTGGGACGGCACCTTCCGTGGCAAGCCGGTGGACCCGGCGGTGTTCGTGTACCACCTGACCGTGCGCTGCGAGGACGGCCAGCGCTACTTCAAGAAGGGCAACGTGACGGTGATCCGATGACGGGGATGAACGAACGCGCGGCCTGGTGGACGAGGGCGTTGCTGCCGGCCCTGGCCTGCTTGCCGTTGGTCCTGCGCGGCCAGGACATCCACTTCACGCAGTTCTTCCATACCCCGCTGGCACTGAGCCCGGCCTCCATCGGGCAGTTCGATGGCGACTATCGCTTCAACGGGGTGTACCGCCAGCAATGGCGATCGGTGACAACCCCCTACCGCACCTTCGGCTTCGGCGCGGACGCGGCCTCCTTCCTCGGGGTGGAGGGGCTCGGCGTGGGCGCATGGTTGTACAACGACCGCGCCGGTGATTCCCGGCTGAACACCTTCCATTTCAGCCTGGGCGGCAGCTGGACGGAGCGCTTCGGGGATGCGAGCGAGCATGCCGTCACGGGTGGGCTCCAGCTCGGCATCACCGCGATCAGCATCGATCAGGCCGACCTGAGCTTCGACGCCCAGTACAACGGTTTCTACTACGACCCGGCACTTGCCACGAACGAGAACTTCGCACGCAGCGCCCTGTCGCACCCGGACGTGCACGCCGGTGTCCGCTACGCCTACACTCCGGCACCCCGCGAACGCATCGAGGCCGGTTTCGCGCTCTTCAACCTGACCACCCCGGAGATCGGCTTCCAGGGCGGACCGGGCTCCCCGCTGGACACCCGCAGCGTGTTCCATGTGATCACGCAGTTCCCCGTGGGCGAGAAGCTGGACGTGCTGCCCATGGTGCAGTACATGGCCCAAGGCAAGTTCCGCGAGCTGAACATTGGGGGAAGCGTGCGGCACATCCTGCTGGACCGCTATGGCCTGACACGGGCCGTGCGCCTGGGGGCCTACTACCGCGCCGCCGATGCCGGCAACCTGTACGCTGGGCTCGAATACGACGACTGGACATTCGGCATCAGCTACGACATCAACCTGAGCGACCTGGAGCCGGCGAGCAAGAACCGCGGGGCGCTGGAGCTCACGGCCATCTACATCATCCGCCGCCGGCCATTGGTACCGGTGCGCTACAAGGCCTGTCCGGACCAGCTATGACCACGCGCCTGCTCCCCGCCTTGTGGCTGTTGACAGCGGCCTACTCGTCCAGTGGTCAGTCCTTCGACCAGTGGGTGGCCTGGGGGGATGCCGCCATGGCCGACGGCGACCACTACGGGGCCAGCCGGTTCTATGCGGGGGCATTGGACCTGCAGCCCGGCAAGATGGACCTGCAATGGTCATGCGCGGAGGCCTGCCGCCTGAGCCACCAGTACGAAAAGGCCGCCGACCTGTACGAGAAGGTCGAGCACAAGGACCACCGGCGCACCTACCCGGACGCGCTTTTCCACCTGGCCGAGATGCGCATGAGCAACGGCGAGTACCGCGAGGCGGAGAAAGCCTGGCGCGAGCTGCTGCGGAAGAACGAGGACCCAACCAGCTTCCAGCACCAGCGGGCGCAGCAGGGACTGAAGGGCTGCGCGATGGGCCTGGCCGGCCGAACCAGCGACAGCCTGTTCGTGGAGCACCTGCCCGATCCGGTGAACACCTACGACAGCGAGTTCGGCGGACGGTATGGCCCCGACAGCCTCCTCTACCTGAGCAGCCTGCGCGGTGAGCTGGACCGCGACGGCGTGGTGCAGGACACCGCCGAATACCATGTGGCGATCTTCCGAAGCCGGGAGCAGGCGGGTGGCTGGGCCGAGGCCGAAGCCTTGCCCGACCCGGTGAACGGCAGCGGCAACAACGCCAACGTGGCGTGGTCGCTGGACGGCCGCTTCCTCTACTTCACCCACTGTCCGCCCGACGGCACCTGCCACATCGTGGCCAGCGAACGGACCGCCGACGGGTACGGCCCACCGCAGGAGCTCGAAGGCCTGGGCACCGGGCACAGCACGCAGCCCATGGTCGCCCGCATGGGCAACGAGGAGCTGCTGTTCTTCGCCAGCACGCGGAGCGGTGGACCTGGTGGCATGGACCTGTGGGTGGGGAAGCTGAAGGGTACCGACGTGCAGTTCGCCAGGCCCGTGGAGGGACCGCTGAACACCCCCGGCAATGAGAGCTGCCCATTCTACGACAGCCCCACGCAGACCCTCTTCTTCAGCAGTGACTTCCATGCGGGCCTGGGCGGCTATGACATCTTCACCAGCCACCATGGACCCTTGGGCTTCGAGTCTCCGGTGAACCCCGGCGCCCCGATCAACGGGCCGGCCAACGACCTGTACCCCGCGTTCGACGCAAGCACCGGCACCGGCCTGCTCACCAGCAACCGGGTGGGCAGCCTGGCGAAGAAGGGTGAGACCTGCTGCAACGACCTGTACCGCTGGCAGCTGAAGCAGGAGGAAGTGGCCGTCGTCGGTGAGAAGCCCGCGGTGGACACCACGACCATCAGTTACCGCCGGCTCACCAGCCTGCGGGAGAAGCTGCCCCTGCGGCTCTACTTCCACAACGATGAGCCCGGTCCGCGCAGCTGGGACACCACCACCACGCAGGACTACGCACAGACCTACCGGGCCTACACGGCGCTGCTGCCCGACTACCGTGCCGCCTTCGGGGAGAACAACGCGGGCCGCGGGGCCATCGAGGCCTTCTTCCGGGACCGCGTGGACCATGGCTTCGCACAGTTGAACGACTTCATCGCGCTGCTTCACCAGGCCCTGGACGAAGGGCAGAAGGTGGAACTCGTCGTGCGCGGCTTCGCCAGTCCGCTGGCCAAGAGCGACTACAACCGGAATCTCTCGCTGCGCCGCATCCAGAGCATGATCAACTACCTGGCTCGCGTGGAGAGCGGTGCGTTGAAGCCCTACCTCGACGGTTCCGCAGCGAACGGTGGCCGGCTCACCGTGGTGAAGGCACCCTTCGGCGAGGACCGCTCGGCGGCCGGGGTGAGCGACGTGCTGGAGGACCTGCAGAACAGCGTGTACAGCGTGGCCGCCGCCAGCGAACGGCGCATCGAGATCGAGCAGGTGCTGGTGACCGATGCCGGTGTGGTGGAGGCCGATGCCCAGGCCGTGGACCTCGGCGTACTGGCGCCGGGACAGGAACGTACCGTGCCCTTCACCCTGCGCAACACCGGCGATCGCCCGGTTACCCTGCTGGGCACTGAAAGCGAATGCGGATGCACCACGGCCGAGCTCGGTGACACCACGATCCCGCCCGGTGGATCGCTCACGGTGGACGTGCACTTCAACGGGCGCGTACCGGCAGGCCGCTTCACTCGCAGCGTGACCGTAAGGACCGATTCCGAGCCCGGGTCCATCACGTTCACGATCTTCGGCACGATGACCGAATGATCATGGACCAACGACTGCTGCTGCTCTCCAACTCGACCCTTCCCGGAGAACCCTTCCTCGGCTGGCCCGCCGAGCACATCCGCGATTTCCTGGGATCCCCGAAACGCGTGGCCTTCGTGCCCTTTGCTGCCGTGACCTTCGGGCATGACGAATACACGGAACGCGTGGCCGGCGTGTTCAAGACCCTTGGTCACGAAGTGTACGGCCTGCATGCCGAGGCCGACCCGGTGAAGGCCCTGGAGCGGGCGGACGCCGTGGCCGTGGGAGGAGGGAACACCTTCCAACTGCTGCGGACGCTCTACACCACGGGCCTGTTGCGCGCCATTCGCAAGCGGGTGCGGAACGGACTGCCCTACATCGGATGGAGCGCCGGCAGCAACGTGGCCTGCCCCACGGTGATGACCACCAACGACATGCCCATCTGCGAACCGCCTTCCTTGCATGCGTTGCATGTGGTGGGCTTCCAGATCAATCCGCATTACACGGCGGCCACGTTGGAGGGGCACGGCGGTGAGAGCCGCGACCAGCGCCTGGCCGAGTACCTGGAGCTGAACCGCGACATGACCGTGGCCGGCCTGCCGGAGGGTTCCCTGCTGCGTGTGGAGGGTCCACAGGTGACCTTGGAGGGGCGGCCCATGAAGGTGTTCAGGCATGGGCAGGAGGCCGTGGAGGTCCCTTCCGGCGCCCGCATGGGCATGGAACTGAACGTTCGCTGAGGGGGGTATTGCAGGGATCGGGAACGCGATCCACCTTTGCGGTACAACGCGCGGCATCTTCGGCTTCCGGTCGGAACACCCCCACTTCGGCATGCCCACCGCGCATCCCCCATTTTACCGCCCCCATGATGCATCCGGGCACCGCGCTCCGCTGGATCGGCGCTGAGCGTGGCTTCGGCGTGGTAGCCACCGAACACCTCCCCAAAGGCACCATCCTCTACGTCCTGGACCCGCTGGACATCGTCGTGCAGCCGGGTAGTTCCCAGGACAGCGACCCGCTGTACCAGCGTACCCTGGAGACCTATGCCTACATCGAGCCCGACGGCCGCCGCGTGGTGTGCTGGGACCACGGGCGCTTCATGAACCACTGCTGCCATCCGAACAGCTTGAGCACGGGCTACGGATTCGAGGTCGCCATCCGGGACATCGCGCCCGGCGAGGAGATCACGGACCACTACGCCGTGCTGAACCTGGAGCATGAGATGGAGCTGAGCTGCGAACGCCCGGACTGCTGCCGGCACATCTCCCCGGGCAGCCTGCCGCAACACCAGCCCTGGATGGACGAGGCCATCCGTCAGGCCCTGGCGGACCTTCGTGCCGTACCGCAACCGCTCCTGCCCCTGCTCCGTGCGGACACGGCCCGGTCGCTGGACCTGTACCTGCACACCGGCGAGGGCTATGCCTCGGTGCTAAGTTTACAGCACCTTCCGGGCCCCAGGCCCTGATGGCATCGCACATGGACGACCTCCTCGACCGGCTACCCGGGCTGCTGGACAAGCTGGGCTTCAACCTGCTGCTGCTGGGGAAGATCATCCTGATCATCCTGGGCGCGTTCATCCTCGAGCGCTTCATCCACTTCCTGCTGAAACGCGCCTACAAGCGGCGCGGCGCACCCGGCAGGGAGGACCTGACGCGGTACCGCTTCCTCAAGAACGCCACGCGCTTCATCGTGGGCCTGATGGCCTTCGCCAGCATCGTGTACGCCATCCCTTCGGTGAAGCACCTGGCCGTGACGCTGTTCGCCGGAGCAGGCATCCTGGTCGCCATCCTGGGCCTGGCCACACAGCGCGCCTTCAGCAACATCATCAGCGGGGTGTTCATCGTGGGCTTCAAGCCCTTCCGGGTGGGCGACCTGCTGGAGGTGGCGGGTCACCGCGGAACCGTGGAGGACATCACCCTGCGGCACACGGTGATCAACACCTTCGAGAACCGGCGGGTGATCATCCCCAACGCCTTGATCAGCGACGAGGTGTTGATCAACAGCACCATCAATGACGAGACCACCTGCCAGTTCGTGGAGTTCGGCATCAGCTATGAGAGCGACCTGGACCTGGCCATGCGCATCCTGCAGGAGGAGGCCGAGTCCCATCCCAGCTGCCTGGACCACCGCACCGAGGAGGACCTGGCGACGGGCGAGCCCAAGGTGGCGGTGCGCCTGATCCAGATCGCGGATTCCTCGCTGGTCCTGCGTGCCTATGCCTGGGCGAGCGATCCCTTGACCGCGCGCGCCATGCACTTCGACCTGAACCGTTCGGTGAAGCTGCGCTTCGACCGGGAGGGCATCGAGATCCCCTACCCGCACCGGACCATCACCTACAAGGGGCCCGGCCCCGCACCAGCGGCATGAAGAAGGTCCGGAAGCGGTCGGAGAAGCGGGGACTGCCTCCCGGATCGCTGATCGGCGTGGGCGAAGCGGCCCACCACGCGGCGCATGCCCACCTGTTCACCTACAACAAGGACGAACTGATCGAGGGCGACATTCCTGACGCCGCGCAGTTCGTGCAACCCGACCCGGCCCACCACGTGAGCTGGCTGGACCTGGACGGGATCGACAACCAGGAACTGCTGGCCACCCTCGGTCAGCATTTCGACCTGCATCCGCTGCTGCTGGAGGACGTGCTGAACGTGGACCACCGCCCGAAGGTGGAGGAGTACCCGAACAGCCTGTTCGTGGTGGTGAAGATGCTGGACTACGACAAGGAACGGGACCTGGTCCGTTCCGAGCAGGTGAGCTTCGTCCTGGGGAAGGGATACGTGCTGTCGTTCCAGGAGCGACCAGGTGATGTGCTGGAACCGATCCGGGAGCGTTTGCGCAACAACCTGGGCCGGGTTCGCCGCATGGGCCCGGACTATCTCCTGTACGTGCTGCTGGACGTGATCGTGGACAACTACTTCGGCGTGCTGGACGCCTTGTCCGAGCGCGTATCGGAGCTTGAGCAACGGATCATGGTGCGCCCGCGCGAAGAGGACCTGCGCACCATCCAGGAGCTGCGGCACGAGCTGATCACCCTGGGCAGGAACGTCACTCCCACGCGGGAACTGGCCGGACGCATGAGCGTGATGGAGCACACCCTGATCGAGAAGGGCACCAAGCGCTACCTGAACGACCTGCAGGACCACACCGTGTACATCGCCGAGAGCATCGGCAGCATGCGCGAGGAAGTGGGCAGCCTGGAGAACACCTACCACGCCATGGTGAACCTGCAGATGAACCAGGTGATGAAGCTGCTCACCGTGATCAGCACCATCTTCATCCCCCTGTCGTTCATCGCCGGTCTGTACGGCATGAACTTCCAGCACATGCCCGAACTGGGATCGCGGTACGGTTACTACATCGTGCTGGGGGTGATGGCCGCCATCGCCATTGGCATGCTCGCCTGGCTGAGGCATCGGAAATGGCTGTGAAGGGGTGCTCCCGGGGCCTACATTTGCGCCGTTGCCAAGGTGACACCCGTACCATGACGCACCGCTGCCCCATCCCGGACCGGAACGGTGCCCCGCTGCGCGCGGGGCGAGCGTGCGCCATCCCTCCCTTCCGATGAACATCCGCGCGCTTCCCCCGTGGCGATCATGGCATGGCAGGACCCATGCCCCCCGCGAGCGGAGCACGTGCACCCTTGAACGAACGGTGACGTTCCGTGCAGGCCGCAACGGTCCCTGTGCGCAGCCCTCTCCTTCCCGCCGATGAAGACGCGCTACATCGACCTGATCGAGCAGACCTTCGATTTCCCGAGGGACGAGTTCAAACTGGACGGTGACAACCTCGTGTGGAACGACCTGCCCCTGATGCAGTTGATCGAGAAGCACGGCACCCCCATGCGCATCACCTACCTGCCGCGCATCGGGGAGAAGGTGGACATGGCCCGCGAGAGCTTCCGCAAGGCCTTCGAGGCACACGACTACCAGGGCAGCTACACCTACTTCTACTGCACCAAGAGCAACCACTTCAGCTACGTGATCGAGCAGGTGCTGAAGAAGGGCGTGGACCTGGAGACCAGCAGCGCGTACGACCTGGACATGATCGAGCTGCTGCTGGACAGCGGCCGGATGCGGCCGGACGCCACGGTGCTCTGCAACGGGTTCAAGGACGAACGCTACATCCGCAACATCGGCCGGCTCACCAAGCGGGGGATGCGCGTGATCCCCATCATCGACAACCTGGCCGAGCTGCACCAGCTGGACGAGGTGATCGACGGGCCCTGCGACATCGGCATCCGCATCGCCGCCGAGGAGGCCCCCAAGTTCGAGTTCTACACCAGCCGCCTGGGCATCGGCTACAAGGACATCATCCCCTTCTACCTGGGCGCCGTGAGCCGCCAGAAGAAGTTCCGGGTGAAGCTCATGCACTTCTTCATCAACACGGGCATCAGCGACACGGCCTACTACTGGAACGAGCTGAGCAAGTGCGTGAACGTGTACTGCGACCTGAAGAAGGTGTGCCCCGAACTGGACACGCTGGACATCGGAGGCGGTCTGCCGATCAAGAACAGCCTGAACTTCGACTTCGATGTGGACTACATGATCGGTGAGATCGTGGACCGCATCAAGGACATCTGCACCGACAACAAGGTGGACGAACCGCACATCTTCAGCGAGTTCGGGAGCTTCACCGTGAGCGACAGCGGCGCCACCTTCTTCAGCATCCTGAACCAGAAGAAGCAGAACGAGAAGGAGAAGTGGAACATGATCGACGGCTCGTTCATGACCACCCTGCCCGACACCTGGGCCATCAGCAAGCGCTTCATCATGCTGCCGGTGAACAACTGGGAGAGCGAGTACGAACGCGTGTTCCTGGGCGGCATGACCTGCGACAGCGACGACTACTACAACAGCGAGCAGCACATCAACGCCATCTACCTGCCCCGCCACCAGGAGGACCGCCGGCAGGTGATCGGCTTCTTCAACACCGGCGCCTACCAGGACACCCTCGGCGGGTTCGGCGGCATCCAGCACTGCCTGATCCCCAAGCCCAAGCACATCCTGGTGGACCGCCTGCCGGACGGCACCATCACGGACCGGGTCTTCGCCCCCCAGCAGAGCGCCGAGCGCATGCTGCAGCTGCTCGGCTACCTGCCCCGGCCGGAGGACGGCGTTTGAAAAAACGCGTGGCGATCGGTCCGGCTTCTATATTCGACCCCGACATGTTCACGCCCGATGCCTCCCGACCGGTGTCCTCCTTCATGGAGCACCACTACCTGCACTTCAACGCCGCGGCCCTGATGGACGCCGCCAAGGGCTACAAGGAACACCTGGGCAAGGGCCGCAAGATGATGGTGACCCTGGCCGGCGCCATGAGCACGGGCGAGCTGGGCAAGATCCTGGCCGAGATGATCCGCCAGGACAAGGTGCACGTGATCAGCTGCACCGGTGCCAACCTGGAGGAGGACGTGATGAACCTGGTGGCCCATGACCACTACGAGCGCGTGCCCCACTACCGCGACCTGACCCCGCAGCAGGAACGCGAGCTGCTGGACCGTGGCATGAACCGGGTGACCGACACCTGCATTCCCGAAGAGGAGGCCTTCCGCCGGCTGGAGAAGCATGTGGTGGACCTCTGGAAGAAGGACCAGGCCGAAGGGAACCGGCGCTTCCCCCACCAGTATTTCTACGAACTGATCCGCTCCGGCGTGCTGGAGCAGTACTACCAGATCGACCCGAAGGACAGCTGGATGGTGGCCGCCGCCGAGAAGGACCTGCCGATCATCGTGCCCGGTTGGGAGGACAGCACCCTGGGCAACATCTTCGCCGCGCACTGCCTGGTGGGCGACTGCGAGCCGCGGATCATGAAGAGCGGCATCGAGTACATGATGTGGCTCGCCGACTGGTACACGAACGAGGCCGGCAACGACGGCATCGGGTTCTTCCAGATCGGTGGCGGCATCGCAGGCGACTTCCCGATCTGCGTGGTGCCCATGCTGCACCAGGACCTGGAGCGGGAGAACGTGCCCTTCTGGAGCTACTTCTGCCAGATCAGCGACAGCACCACCAGCTACGGCAGCTACAGCGGCGCCGTGCCCAATGAGAAGATCACCTGGGGCAAGCTGGACGCCGACACACCGAAGTTCATCATCGAAAGCGACGCCACCATCGTGGCCCCTCTTCTATTCGCGTACGTACTGGACATGTGACCCACCATGCAACGCCTGATCCGTTCGTTCAACACGCTCACCGATGCGCTCAAGGAGCTTCTCCAGGAGCAGTATCCGGACGGCATCGACAGCTCGCACATCAAGACGGTGCCCACCGCCAAGGGGGAACTGCTGCGGGTGATCGAACTGCGCACGGCCGACGCCATCTACCTGATCAAGATCAACTCCGAGAGCCGCCAGGAGATCGAGGAATACCTGGAGCAGGACGACGACGGGGATGATGGCGATGACGGCATGGACGGCATGGACGATGCCGATGATGACGACCTGGGCGGCGATGATGAGGATGACGACGAGGAGGAAGACGATGCCGATGACGCCGGGGACGAGGAAGAGGACGACGAGGACTGAGGCTCGATGAACCGCAGGCTGTTCAAACCTGCCTTCGCCCACCTGCATCAGCCTGCCGTCGGCCTGCCGACCTTCAGGTCATGCTCCAAGGCACCTTCCACCTCGCTTTCGCCACCGAGGACCTGAAGCGGTCCAAGGCCTTTTATGGCGGTACGCTCGGCTGCGCAGAAGGGCGCAGCGCCGACACCTGGGTCGACTTCGACTTCTTCGGGCATCAGCTCACCATCCAGCAGGTGGCCCGGGTGAAGCGCCCCGAACGCACCTGGAACCCGGACGGCATGGTGCCCAGCGAGCACTTCGGCATCGTGCTGGAATGGGAGGACTGGCACCGCATGCGCGACAAGCTGCAGAAAGTGGGGGTGCCCTTCCTGGTGGAGCCGCGCACCGTGATGCCCGGTCAGGTCGGCGAACAGGTGAGCCTGTTCATCGAAGATCCCGACGGTCGTGCCATCGAGTTCAAGGCCTTTGAAAAGAAGGAGGACCTGTTCCGGAGGTCCTGACCGAACTACGGATAGGTGCGGCGCGCGATGATGCCCCCCTCCGGTCCGCGCTGCTCGGCCTCCACCAGGCGGCCGTCCTTGTAGCGCAAGCGACCCGTGGTCTGCTGACCGGGCTGGTTGAAGTGCCAGTCGCCCTGGCGCACGCCCTTCAGAAAACGTGCCCGGGCCAGCAACGTGCCGTCCTCGGCATACTGCTTCCAGGCGCCATCCCGCTTGCCATGGCGGAAGGCGCCCATCTCGTGCACCCGGCCACTTTCGAAGTAGGTCACGAAGCGCACCAGATCGCCCTCGGCATAGATGGTGTGCTTGAGCTTGCCGTTCGGCCAATGCTCCTGCTCAAGCATGTCCTGGGCTTGCACCAAGGTACCGGCGAACAGGGCGATGATGTAGAGGAGCTGGCGCATGGATCGGCGTGTTTCTCACGCTTCGAACGAGCCAAAGGTAAGAAATGTTTCACGAACAGTTTACATTGAGTTAACATAGGACTTCCGGTCCGGGACAAGCAGCACCGCCCTACTTTCGCTGGCAACGCGCTTCCGGCCCCGGCGATGGTCTTCAGTTCCCCGGTCTTCCTGTTCCTGTTCCTGCCGTTGACGCTGCTGGCCGTGCTGCTGGCGCGGAGCACCGGGGCCCGGAACACGGTGCTGCTGATCGCCAGCCTGCTGTTCTATGCGTGGGGCGAGGGGGTGTACCTCCTGCTCATGCTCGCCACCATCCTGGTGAACCACCTGGCCGGGTTGGCGCTGGCCCGGTGGCCGGGACACCGGGGGCCGCTGGTGGCGGCCGTCGTGCTGGACCTGGGGGCTTTGGCCTGGTTCAAGTACGCCGGCTTCCTCGCTGATTCGTTCGGTCCGATTTTCGCCGCGCTGGGCATGCCCTTGCCACCGGTGGAAGCGGTGCACCTGCCGATCGGGGTCTCCTTCTTCATCTTCCAGGGGATCAGCTACGTGGTGGACGTGTACCGGGGCCAGGCGGAGGCCCAACGGAACCCGGGTGCGGTGGCCTTGTACATCAGCCTGTTCCCCCAGCTCATCGCCGGCCCGATCGTGCGGTACCGGGATGTGGCCCGCCAGATCGCTGACCGTGTCATGGCCATACCGCTGTTCGCCAGTGGCGTCCGGCGTTTCGTGATCGGTCTGGCGAAGAAGGTGCTGATCGCGGACCAGGTGGCGCGCATCGCCGATCCCATCTTCGCCCTGCCCATGGACGTGGCACCACCGGCCGTGGCCTGGTTGGGCGTGGTGGCCTACGCCCTGCAGATCTACTTTGACTTCAGCGGCTACAGCGACATGGCCATCGGCCTGGGACGCATGTTCGGGTTCCACTTCCTGGAGAACTTCGATCGGCCCTACATCGCCCGTTCGGTGCGCGAGTTCTGGCGACGTTGGCACATCAGCCTCGGCACCTGGTTCCGGGACTACCTGTACATACCGCTGGGCGGCAACCGGGGCAGCGGGGCACGCACCTACTTCAACCTGCTGATCGTCTTCTTCCTGACGGGCCTGTGGCACGGGGCCAGTTGGAACTTCGTGATCTGGGGCCTGCTGCATGGGGCGGCCATGGTGCTGGAGCGGATCGGCCTGGGCAGGATCCTTTCCCGACTCCCCTCCCCCATCACCCAGGTCTACACCCTGTTCATCGTGCTGATCGCCTGGGTGTTCTTCCGGATGCCGGACCTCACCAAGGCCTGGCATTTCGTCCTGACCATGCTGGGCGTGCTGCCCGGGGACTCCGACCTGTACTTCCCGGACCTGTACCTGAGCAATGCCACCCTGCTGGCGCTCTGCTTGGGGGTGCTGGGCGCGTTGAACGTGCATGAAATGATGGCCCGCTGGCTGCGGATCGCCCCCTCGGGAGGAACGCTGCGACCCGGGATCAGGGGCGCGTTCGAGACCGTGGGACTGGGGCTTCTGCTGATCCTGGTGGCCATGCAGGTGGCCAGCACCACCTACAGTCCCTTCATCTACTTCCGTTTCTGATGGCCGGCAAGCACATCCGCATCTGGGCCGCCATCCTGATCGGCATGGCCGCCTTCATCGGGTCCTGGCGCCTGCTCCGTGTCCCCGAACGACCGGCACAACTCATGGTGGAGCTGGAGGTGGTATCCCGGTTCACCGAGACCTGGGACCTGTTCTACGATGACCTGCACTTCACCTACGGCGCCGACCGCATGGTGCGCACGAACTCCTGGCCGGGCACGCAGGTCCAGCGGATCGCGTTCCCGATCCCAGCGGGGACCGCACGGGTGCAGGGGATCCGGATCGATCCCGGACCGGTGGAAGGGACCCGCCTGTTGAAGGCCATCGTGCTCCGGGGGCCTTATTCGGAGCTCCGGTTGGGACCTGACAGCGTGGTCCGCTGGTTCTCTGCCGTGAACGACCTGTCACCCTTGCGGGTCGACACCGTCCAGGAGGCCGTCCCCTTGCGTGTGCGGGGGGCAGATCCCTACTTCGCTTCCAACCGCGATCTCGGCGCCCTGACCCAGGCATTGATCGACGAGCGCAGGCCGGTGCTGCCTCCGTTCCTGGGTGGGCTGGCCATCGGCATGCTCGCCGCATTGCTCGTCCGGCTGGTCCGTTGGCCCGTGTTCCGAATGCGGTCCCGGGCGGCACGCACCTTCACCCGGTATCGAGCGAAGCGGCTTGCCTTGGCGTTGCTCCTGGGGGTCCTTTTCGGTCTGTTGGTCCAGGGCATCGTGGACAACATCAGCTTCACGGACCGCACGGTTCGGATCGAGTTCACCGTCACCGCTCCGAAATCGGACAATTTCCAGGTCTTCCACGCGAAGGGACCCGGGGGCTTCGGGGATGGCGGCTACGTGAACGCCCCCGTGGCCGCTTCCGACCGACCGCAGGTGCTCAGCTTCCGCATGCCGAAGGACACGGCGTTCAGCCACATCCGGTTCGATCCCGGGAATTCCCAGGACAGCCTGCTCGTGCATGCCATGGAGTTCCGGTGCGCCAGGCAGACCGTTCACTTCGGTCCCGGGGAACTGCTGGCCCTGTTCCAGCCCAATGAACAGGTGAGGGACCTGCGTCAGACCCCCGAGGGACTCGCCATGCGCTTCACCGGGGATGACCCCTTCCTGTTCTGTGACGAGGACCTGCGAAGCACGCTGGCGAAGCTGCAGGAACGGGCGGGGAATGGCCCCATGCCGGCGTTGTTCGGACTGCTGGCCGCGGTGTTCATGTTCCTGACGGCCCTGCGGCTCGGCCCTGTCGTTCCGGATGCCCTGCAAGGGAACGGGGCGGAGTGGTCCCTGACCGTGCTCTTCGCAGCGCTGATGGCCGCCCCCCTGCTGTCCGAGTGGCTCCCGATCCTTCCGCATCTGCCGGACACCGAGAAACGCAAGCTGGCCGACCGACCGGAACTCCGGATGCATTCCCTGCAGGAATACCCCGCCCGGTACACCGCCTACTTCGCCGATCACTTCGGGTTCCGGAAACCGTTGTTCCGGTGGAACTCGTTCCTGTTCAGCAAGCTGTTGCACAGTTCTCCGGTCCCTGACAACATGGTCTTCGGCAAGGACGGCTTCATGTTCCTGATGCGCGAGGGGGTCACCGACCAGTACCGGGGGCTTCCGGTCTTCTCGGAGGAGGAGCTCGAACGCATCGGGGAGCGGCTGGAACGCCGGCGGCAACGGCTCGCCGAACAGGGGATCTCCTATTACCTGATGATCGCGCCGATGAAGGCCACCATGTACCGGGACAAGATGCCGGAGCGGTTCCGCCAGGTGGCCGGTTGGTCCGGGATCGATCAACTGCGGGAGCACCTGGAAGCGCACACCCACGTACCGTTCATCGACCTCCGGGAACCGCTCCAGGAGGCACGCACCGTGCGGGACACCTACTACGCCACCGACATCCACTGGAACCCCTGGGGCGCCTTCGCCGGCTACCGGACCCTGATGACACGCATCGCCGGTGACCGTCCGGCCGTCGGAGTTCCGTGTGAGGCCCATGACTACGTGGTCCGTCCGGACACGAACGAGCACGGGGACCTGGCCATGGTGATCGCCTTGAACGATGTGTACCCGCGCGTGACGCCCATGATGGAGCCGGTGCAGCCCCTGCGCGCCAGGCGCCTGGCCCCGGAGGACCTGCCCGGATCCGGGTTCTTCAAGGATGGACCGGTCTTCATGAGCGGGCCCGATCAGGAGGCGCCACGCCTGCTCATGTTCAGGGATTCATTCGCCGTGTACCTGATCCCGTTCCTGAGCGAGCACTTCAGCCGGAGCGTCTATGTGTGGACGCCGATCTACAACCAGGACATCGTGGACCATGAGAGGCCGGACATCGTGGTGCACGAACTGCTGGAGGTCTTCCTGCGCGACCTGGTGGAGGACCGGCTGCACGAGCCGGACGAGTGATCGGTCACAGCTCGAACCGGAAGTCGTGCGCTCCCCTGCTCAGGTTCGGGTTGTAGCACGGATCGTCCGCGATCACCTGCGACCAGCGCTCCTTGAACAGGCCCACCTCCCGGAGGTGACGCTCGTAGCTCTCCTTGGTCATGTGCGGATGCCCCCGGGTCAGTGACTCGTAGTGGTAGAGCTCCACGTGCGGGAGGTAGACGTTGTAGAACCCCTGCTCCTGCAGGCGGAGGCACAGGTCCACGTCGTTGTACTCCACCGTGAAGTCCTCGTCCCACCCGCCGATGGCCTCCAGCTTGGCGCGTTCCACCATCATGCAGGCAGCCGTCACCGCGCTGTAGTTGTTGATGGTGTTCACGTAGTTGAAGTAGCCCGGACCATCGCGGTGCGTGCCCACGAAGGTGTGGCCGGCCACCCCACCGAGCCCGATCACCACGCCGGCATGCTGCACCGTGTCGTTGTGGTAGAGCAGCTTCGCCCCCACCGCCCCGATCGAAGGCCGCTGGGACTGCTCGTGCATGGCCCGCATCCAATCGGCATGGGTGATCTCCGTGTCGTTGTTCAGGAACAGGAGGTGCGATCCCGTGGCCTTCTCCGCGCCGAAGTTCATGAGGGCGCTGAAGTTGAACGGAACGTCATGGGCGTACCAGCGGAACCGATCCGCATGCTCCTCGGCCATCTCCTCCAACAGCTTGAACAGGTCCTTCTCCCGGCTGCCGTTGCTCACCACGATCACCTCGAAGTCCGGATGATCGGTGAGCCTGAAGAGGGAGCGCAGGCAGGTGCCCAGCACATCGGCCTTGTCCTTGGTGGGGATGATGACACTGACACGGCCCTTCAACGGGGTCGAGAAGCGTATGCCGTAGCCGCGATAGCCCTCCAGGAAGGAGACCACGCCCGGTTCATCGCGTCGTTCCAAGGCCTCGGTAATGGCCTTGCGGGCGGCCTGGTAGGCATAGGGCTTCACATCCTCCCCCATGGCCGCGGAGGCCGCATGCACGCGCCAATGGTAGAGCACCCTGGGCACGCGTTCGATGCGTTCGGTGCGCTCGGTGATGCGCAGCATCAGGTCGTGGTCCTGGCTCCCTTCGAACCCCGTTCGGAATCCGCCCACTTCGCGGACCAGGTCCGTGCGCACCACCACCAGGTGTCCGAAGTAGTTGCGGGAGAGCAGGTGGTCCGGACACCACTGCGGCTTGAAGTGCGGCTCGCTGTGGACACCCTGCTCATCGACCTTGTCCTCGTCGGTATAGAGCACGTCCACGTCAGGGCGCCTGTTGATCCGTTTCACGACGTGGTACAGCGCGTCCGGGGCCAGCAGGTCGTCGTGGTCCATGAGGGCGGTGAACTCGCCGCGGGCCAGTTCCATGGCGCTGTTGCTCGCCCTGGAGATGTGTCCGTTCTCCCGGCGGAACACCACGCGTATCCGGTCATCGGCCTTGCTCCAGCGCTCCAGACAGCGACGGACGGCGGGATCGGTGCTGCGATCGTCGGCGATGCAGAGCTCCCAGTCGGGATAGACCTGGTCCACCACCGAGCGGATCGCCGCATCGAGCAGCTTCACCGGCGGGTCGAACACGGGCATCACCACGCTCACCAACGGACGATGGGCGAAGGCCTCCAGGTCCTCCCGGTAGCCGCGCAGATCGCCCGGGCGGGCGAAGTGTCGCGCCATCCACTGATGGTAAGGGTCGCCGGACAGGGTGTAGGGCAGCTGCTCAGGACCATCTCCCAGCACGATGCGCACAGGCCGCTCCTCGGTGATCAGGTAGAGCGCCTTGAACACCTTGGCGAAGAACTTGCGCAGGATGCGGCGACCCTTCCGGGACACCAGGAAGGCCACCCGGCGCAGCCACTTGAAGCCTCGCTTGGAGGTGTCGCTGGATGTCCGCATCAAGGCCCTGAGCTTGTGGTACTGCCGCCTCATCCGCCAGAGGCGGCTGTTCTCCATGGCATGGATGCGCGCCTCGTACTGGCCGAGCAGGCCTTGAAGGGCCGCTGAATGTTCCCGCTGTACCGCAAGTGCCCCCATCGCCTTGTCCAACTCACCCACGAGCCGATGGGCCTCCTCGCTCAGCTTGTCCTTCTCCTTCTCGAGCCCGGCCAACAAGGCCTCCAGGCGGGCACTCCGAGCCTCGCTTTCCCTGACCAGGCCCTCGAGCTCGACCGTTCGGACATCGGCCTTTGCGATCAGCGAACGCAACTGCTCCAGTTCCCCGGCATGGTCCGCGCGCAGCTGCAGCACCTCCGCCCGCAGGTCGGTCAGTTCCTTCGCTGCCTTCTCGCGCGCTCGCACGGCCTCCTCTGCGCGCTGCAGGCTTTCATCCGCCACGGTCCGGGCCTGCTGCACCAAGCGCTTGTCATGCGCCTGGATGGCGTGCAGTTCAGCGATCACCGCTTGCGCGTGCAAGGCGTAGTGATGAGCGTGCTTCCCGGTGACGTATCGGACCACGGCCGCACGTTGCAGCGGATCGTCCGTCCGGTCACCGTAGGAACCCGAGCGCACCCGGTAGTGGAAACCCACGCCGGGAAGGTGATGCATCCGGAAGCCCTCTCCGAGCATCCGGATCCAGAGCTCCCAATCCTCATAGCCGCCCCGCATGCTGGCATCGAACCCTCCGAGCTGTTCCAAGGCGTCCCTCCTGGCCAGCACACAGGCATCCACCCGGTTGCCGACCAATTGCATGGCCAGATCGACCTGGGGTTGTTCCACGAGGCCATTGCGCTCGCCGAACTCCAGCAGGTCCGAATAGACCACGGCGACGCCGGGTTCGGCATCCAGGACCTCGGCGGCACGCTGCAGGAAATCCGGCTCCACGCGGTTATCCGCATCCAGGAACAGCACGTACGGCGTCCGTGCGGCACGCCAACCCGTGTTCCGTGCCGCGGGCAGGCCCAGGTTCTCCTGGTCGATGACCGTGAAGCCGCGTTCGCGCAGCGCCTCCAACACTTCCAAGGTGCCCGGATCGGTGGAACCGTCATTCACCAGCAACACCCCCTGTCCCTGACCGGGCTCCCCACCAAGACTGGCGATCGCTTCCTCCAGGAACCGCCCGTCATTGAAGCACGGGATCACCACGGTGACGGTCTCCGGCACCGGGGCCGACCGTGCCAGGAGGGAGGACCGCTCGCGTTCCTGGTCCTTCATTCCACAGGGATGCCGAGCAGTTCGTGGTAGTGCACGCCCACCTCGTGCGGATGACCCACCCGCACCACCTCTCCTGCTTCGATGCAGGCGGCCCGGTCACAGATCTTCTGCACCTCGCCGAGGTAGTGCGAGACGAAAACGATGGTGCAGCCCTTGGCCTTCAGCTCGTCGATGCGGGCGTAACACTTGCGCTGGAAGGCGGCGTCGCCCACGGCCAGCACCTCGTCGATCAGCAGCACGTCGGGATCGTTGGCGGTGGCTATCGCGAATCCCAGGCGGGCCATCATGCCCGTGGAATAGCGCTTCACGGGCATGTCCAGGTCCTCGGCGGAAAGACCGGTGAAGTCGCGGACCTGCTCCATCGTGCGCCGCACCTCGGTCCTGTCCTGGCCCATGAGCACCCCGCACAGCCGGGCGTTCTCCCAGCCGTTCAGCTCAGGTTCCAGCCCCACGCCCAGGGCCAGCACCGGGGCCACCCGGCCGTTCACGCGCACCGTGCCGGCGGACGGCTCCATGATGCCCGCGAGCACCCGCAGCAAGGTGCTCTTCCCGGAACCGTTCCGGCCCAGGATGCCGAAGCACTCCCCCCGCTCCACCTGGAGGTCCACGCCATGCAGCACCCGTTTCCGCTCCAGGAGCCGCTTGCTGCCGAAGGAGACCAGGTACTCCTTGATCGAACGAAAGCCGTGGCGCTGCACCAGGTAGTCCACCTGCAGCCCCTTCAGTTCGATCATGGGTCCGCCGCTCATCCTCAGTAGTTCGCGATGTATCCCCTGCGCAACGCGCGATGGACGCTCCAGCCCAGGAACAGGGCCACCAGGGCGATCAGCGCCGTAAGCCCCCACTGCGCACCGGTGCCCATGGCGCCTTCGTACACCACGGAGCGGAACAAGGAGATGTAATGGTACAGCGGATTCAACCCCGCCACCCAGGCCAGGTCATCCGGGACCAGGTCGGGGGGATAGGCGATGGGCGTGATGTAGAAGAAGGCCGGCAGCAACGCGCCCCATAGCAGACCGATGTCGCGGAAGAACACGTTCAACGCCGCGAGCAGCAGACCCAGTCCGAAGAGGAACACACTGAACAGGAGCAGCGCCGGCAGGACCAGCAGGCTGTTCCAGGTGGGCTGCCAGCCGAAGACCAGCAGGATGCCGGCGAACGGCACGAAGGACAACAGCAGGTTGAACAGACCGGCCAATAGCTGTGCAAGGGGGAACACGATCGGTGGCACGGCCAGCGAACGCAGCACATGGGCGCTTTCCACCAAGGACCCCAGGATGTGGGCGCTGGAGGTGGCGAAGAAGGACCAGAAGATCAGTCCGGTGAGCGCGAACACGGCGTAGTTCTCCACCTGCGGGAAGGCCCGGCTGAAGATGAAGAGGAAGATGAGCAGGAACAGCAGCGGGTTCAGCAGCGACCAGACGAAGCCGAGGATGGAGCTCTTGTAGCGCAGCCGCACGTTGCGCCAGGCCACCGCGAGCACCACCGGCGCATGGGCCCGACGCAGGCGCCCCGCCGGCGACCAGGTGTTGAGCACCCCCGCCTCCATCGCCCGCAAGTTAGCGGACCCACGCACGCCGGACGGCTACCTTCGGACCCGTGCGCATCGCCATCAACGGCCGCTTCCTGCTGCGCCCGGTGACCGGCGTGGAGCGCTACGGGCATCAACTGCTCGGCGTGGTGGCCGATGTCTGGCCCGGTTCCCGGGTGCTGCTGCCTCGTGGCGGTCAGGTGGAACTGCCCGAAGGCCTGGTGCTTCACGCAGGCGGCGGATTGAAAGGTCATGCCTGGGAGCAGTTCGCACTGCCCCGCCTGTTGCAGGCCGACGAACTGCTCCTTTCACCCGCCAATACGGGTCCCTTGGTGGTCCATAGGCAGGTGCTCTGGTTGCACGACCTCTTCTGGCGAAGTGCTCCCGCTCAACTGGACGCGCGGCTGGCGCGCTGGTACGGATGGCTGATCCCGAGGTTGGCGAACCGGGTGGCGGCGCTGGCCACGGTGAGCGATCGCACGCGGGATCACATCGCACGGTCACTTGTGGGGGATGCGAACGGGATCACCGTGGTGCCGCCGTTCGCCGAGGTCCTGCCAGCTGGTGGCGTATGTCCGGTGGAAGGGCCTTTCGTCCTGAGCGTTGGCAGCCTGTCCGCACGCAAGCAGCCGGACCGTCTTGCCGAAGCGTTCCTCAGGCATGTGCCCGCGCCTTGGAAGCTCGTGTTCGCAGGACGCACACCGGGCACCCTCCGGCAGGTCGGGCTTCCGGAAAGCGAGCGCATCATCGTGCTGGACAAGGCCGACGACCTCATGCTCGGCGCTCTGATGCGTTCGGCCGCCTGCGTGGCCCAGGTGCCCTTGGACGAGGGATTCGGTCTTCCGGTCCTGGAAGCGATCGCCGCAGGAAGCCCCGTGCTCACCTCGGACATTCCCGTCTTCCGGGAACGCTTCGGCGACCTGCCGTGCCATGTGGACCCGCACGACACCGATGCCATCGGCAGCAAGCTCAAGGCGCTGCTGACCGAAGGCCGCGAGGCTGTGCGCCAACGCGCTCTGGCACCGCAGGTGTTGGCACGGCACGATCGGGAGCGCATGCGTGAAGCGCTGCGGGACCTGTTGGATCCGCTCCTGAAGGGCGGGTAACTTGGCCCCATGCGGGTGGCGGTGGTGCACGACTGGCTGGTGGTGAGCGGCGGGGCCGAAAAGGTGACCCGTGAACTGCTGCGCACCTACGACGCCGACCTGTTCGCCCTGGTCGACTTCCTCGACGACACCGACCGGACGTTCATCACCGGCGGACGTCATGCACGCACCAGCTTCATCCAGCGGCTTCCCTTTGCCCGCAGGCATTTCCGCAACTACCTCCCGCTCTTCCCCATGGCCATGGAACGACTGGACCTTGGGGGATACGACCTGATCGTGAGCGCGAGCTATGCGGTGGCGAAGGGTGTGCGCAAGCGACCCGGACAGAAACACGTCTGCTACATCCACACGCCCATGCGATGGGCCTGGGTGAAGGAGGAGGAATACCTCCGCGACCACCGCGTCACCGGTCCGAAGGCCGCGCTGCTCCGCTGGCAGCTGGACCGGCTGCGCCGCTGGGACCTTCGCACGAACGCGGGAGTGGACCGCTTCGTGGCCAACAGCGCCAACGTGGCCGATCGCGTGAAGCGCCACTATGGCCGCGAGGCCGACGTGCTGCTGCCGCCGGTGGACCTGGACCTGTTCCCCCTGCATACGGGGCCGCGGGAGCATTTCATCACCGCATCGCGCCTGGTGCCCTACAAACGCACCGACCGGATCGTGGAGGCCTTCCGCGCGTTGCCCGACCAACAGCTGGTGGTGACCGGTGATGGTCCGGAGCTGGAACGGCTGCGACGCTCGGCCCCGGCGAACGTCCGGTTCACCGGTCATGTGGGGCAGCAGGAACTCGTACACCTTCTGCAACGGGCCCGGGCGCTGATCGTGGCCGCGGACGAGGACCTGGGGCTGACCCCGCTGGAGGCGCAGGCCTGCGGCACACCGGTGATCGCCCTGCGGAAGGGCGGCTATCTGGAGACCGTGCCCGGGGGCCTGGGGTGCCGCTTCTTCAATGAGGCCACGCCCGACGCGATCGGCGCGGCGGTGCGGTCGTTCCTGGAGCAGGACGTACCTGCCCAGGCGACACAACTCCGTGATCGGATCACGCCCTTCTCCAGCGAACGGTTCCGCGAACGGTTCCGGCAACTTTGTGAAGTCACGCTGCAGGCATGACCGGCGCATCCACCGATCGCTCCATCGTGGCGGCCCGTTGGGCCACCCTTGCCCTGGCGGCCATGCCGGTGCTGGGCATGCGGCCCATGGTGGCGGTGATCGCCGGATGGCTCGCGGTCGTGGCGTGGCACTTCGTCCGGCATCCCCGGAGGCCGTCTCCGTCGCAGATCCGTTGGACGCTGCTCTTTGGAGCGGGTTTCCTGCTCATGCTGCTGGACCTGACCCGTGCTACTGAACTTGCAGTGGCTTGGGCGATCGTGGAACGTGGCGCCGCGCTGCTCCTGCTGCCGGTGGGCTTTCTGGCGCTCTGTGCCCCGGTCGACCTACGTACCAGGCAGCAGGCGATCGATGTGTTCTCCGTGAGCGCCCTGCTTCTTGGCCTGTTCGGGTATGGCCACCTCATCTGGTCCGGCCCCTCACCACAGTTCGCGGACCACGGGTTGGACGCGTACGCCTTGCGGAACAGCTTCGCCCTGTACACAGGTGTCCACGGGACCTATGCAGCCTACTTCCTGTACCTGGGGGCCTTGTTCCAGGCGGTCTCCATCCTGGACCACCGGGAAGGGCGCGGATGGCGATCGGTGCTGTTCACCTTGTTGGTGATCATGGGAGCCGTTCTCGCTGCACGCATGCCCACCATGGCATTCCTGGCGGCACTGGTCGCCATGTGGTGGACCGGTTTGCCGGCGGCCCGTGCGCTGATGGCGACGGTGGTCGCCTTGGCGGTCATGACGGCACTGACCATGTTCGTTCCCTCCCTGCGCGAGCGGGCGGCACAGGTCTGGACCTCCGAATGGGAGGTACCGACCACGCGACCGATCAACTCGGTGAACGTCCGGATCGGGATCACGTACTGCGCGGTCGGCCTGCTCGAGGAACATCCGATCGCGGGCATGGGACTTGCTTCCGTTCAGCCGGCCATGGATGCCTGTCAGCAAGGCCTCTCCCCTGTCTATGCCGACGAGCAGTATGACACGCACTGCCAACCCCTGCACTGGTGGCTGGCCTTCGGGCTGCCCGGGCTGGCCGCGTTCCTGGCCCTGTTCCTGTTGCCGCTACGGCTGGCCTGGCGGGAACGGGACACCACCTACGTGGTCTTTCTGGTCTTCCTCCTGCTGTGTTCGCTCACGGAGAACCTGCTGGCACGCCAGTGGGGCGTGGTGCTGTTCGCGGGCATGAACGCGCTATTGTTCGCCACGCGCCGGCAAAGGACCGGTTAGAACGCCAGCCGGCCCTGGGTCTCCATGGCCTTGCGCATGCGGCTCACCTCCTTCTGAAGGTCCATCACCGAGCGGCTCAGGTCGTCGCGCGTCAGGTTGGGCTCGGGCAGTTCGGGGCTGATGTAGTGGACGAACTTCCACACCTCGAGCACCTCACCGACCGGCACCTCGTAAGGCTGGTACAGCGGGTTGGTGCTGCAGAGCAACAGGCTGCCCTTCTCCTTCAACTGATCGTAGACCACCTTGAACACGATGCCCTCCTCCTTGGTGACCACGATGTAGGGCTGGCCGTCGCGGATGGTGTGCCAGTTCTGCACGTACTCGCCGGTGACCCACGCACCCTCGTTCACGGGCGGCATGCTGTCGCCACTGATCTGGAAGGTGCGGTACTTCTTGTCCCGGCTCAGGAAGGGCATCTGGAAGGTGGGCAGGATGCTGATGTACTCGGGATCGGCGTAGCCCGTCCGGTAGCCCGCCTTGGCCTTCTCCGGGACCAGCTCCACGTTCTCGCGGTCCTCGGCGTCCACGGTGGTGGCCAGCACGCGCAGGCGCTTTCCCGTGAGGTCGATGTCCCAACCCCGCTCCAGGCTGCTGAGCTGGCTCTCGCTGAGCTCGGTGAGGTCGTACTTCAGCAGCTTGTCGGTGCTCACCTTGAAGTAGTCGCTGACCCGCAGCAGCAGATCGAAGGGCGGCTCGGCGGTGCCGTTCTCATAGCCGCTCCAGGAGGAGCGTTTCACATCCAGCGCCACCGCCACCTCCTCCTGGGAACGGCTCCGGCGGGTGCGCAGCAACTTGATGTTCGGTCCGAAGTACGTGGGGTTGGAACGGGTCTTCGCGGCGGCCATGGTCGTGACGGTTTGCTCGTCACAAAGATGATCATTATCCCGTCATTCTCCAAATCCCCTACCGCGGCCCTTGGCGACCGATCCACCCCAGGTGGGTGTGCTGGAAGGAGTCCGGGAACTTCAAACCATAACCCAGCATCCTGTCCAGTGCGGCATGGCCGAACATGGCCAACCCCAGCCACAGCAAGGGGTTCACGACCAGCAGCACGCCGGCGGCGGCCAGGGCTATCGCCAGCCCCTTGTGGTGCAACAGGTTGTAGGTGAAGGCACCGGTCCGGGGACCGGCCAGGTAACCCAGCATGCCGACGTCCGGCCCGATCGCGAGCACCAGGTACCAGTACCAGGCGGCCTGGAAGTCGGCCAGCAGGAAGACCGCGGCGACCAGCTGCACCAGTTCCTCCAGACGCAGCGTCCACTTCATTCCGGAAGTCCCTTCATTCCCCATTTCCACATCCCCTCATTCCCACATCTCCACATTTGCACATCCCCACATCCCCACATTTCCTCATTCCCACATCACCACATGATACCCACCGGACAGTGGTCGCTGCCCATCACCTCGTTCAGGATGAAGGCGTCCTTCACCTTGCCTTCAAAGCCCTTGCTCACCAGCACGTAGTCGATGCGCCAGCCGATGTTCTTGCCTCTGGCTCCTGCCCGGAAGCTCCACCAACTGTACTTGACCTCCCCGGGGTGCAGGTGGCGGAACGTGTCCACGAATCCGGCCTCGACCAAGGCGTCCAGTCCATCGATCTCCGTCTGTGTATAGCCGGCGGTCTTGTTGTAGTTGGCCTTGGGGCGGGCGATGTCGATCTCGCGATGGGCCACGTTCAGGTCGCCGCAGAAGAGCACGGGCCGGTCGCCGGAGGCCAATTGTACCAGGTGGGCACGCAGGGCATCGTCCCACTGCTTGCGGTAGTCGAGCCGGCGCAGGTCCTGTCCGCTGTTGGGCACATAGGCGTTCACCACGATGTGGTCCGCGAACGTGGCGGTGATCACCCGGCCTTCCTGATCGTGTTCCTCCTGCCCGATGCCGAGATCGACCCGGACGGGCTCCTCCCGGCAGAGGATGGCGGTCCCGCTGTAGCCCTTGCGTTCCGCGGAATGCGCATGCACATGATAACCGTCCAGACCCTCCAGCGCTTCCTTCACCTGATCGGGGGTGGCCTTGGTCTCCTGGAGGCACACGATGTCCGCGTCCAGTTCGTGCAGGGTCTCACGCAGGCCCTTGGTGGCACTGGCGCGGATGCCGTTCACGTTGAAGGAGATCAGCTTCATGACCGGCGAAGGTCCGAGATCTCCGGAAAGGGATGCCATGCCCCGATTACCTTGCGGCCATCATGAGCGAGGACAGCGAAAAGCGGCCACACCCGGTCGATGACCCCGCACCGGTGCCCGTGGGGCAGTTGCAGACCTACGAGGACGTGGACCCGTACAGCGCGGACCACCGCGACTACGTGTTGATGCAGAGCCGGGTGAACCTGATGGCGAGCAGCCAGATGGCGGACGTGAAGGCCAACCTGATCCTGACCCTGTCCGCGATCATGCTGCAGTTCGGACTGACCAAGGTGACCAACCACGAGCTGGCAGGAAGCCACGTTCCGTATTGGGCGGTCGTCATCGGCTCGCTGCTCACCATCATCCTGTGCGGGTATTCCACCCTGCCCACGGCGAGCTTCCGATTGCGCCAGTACGGTGATAACGAACCATTGCCGAAGGGGTTCAGCCTCCTGTTCTTCGGGTCCTTCACCCGCCTGCCGCTGCCGCGGTTCAAGCGGATGATGCACGACATGCTGAGTTCGCCCCCCCGGACGCATGATGCCATCCTGGATGAGCTCTATGGGCATGGCCAGTACATCCAGCGGAAGAAGTACCTGCCGTTGCGGCTGGCCTACATCGCCTTCCTCTCCACCTGGGTGGTGTCGGCGGTCCTCTACGTCACCCTGGGCGGGGTGGACTGAGGAAGTTCCCTTGGAATTCATCCTGGCTTAAACCCGGAGGGAGACCGGGGGTCCTACCTTGCATAGGTCCCGATCCGCCCGCGCCATGAGCCTTGCCCCGTACTCCGGTCCCTTCGGCCGCCCCGAGCTGATCCACCTGCTGCGCCGCACCCTGTTCGGCGTGTCGCCGGGCGACCTGTCCCACTTCGACGGCATGTCCCTGAACCAGGTGGTGAACGAGCTGCTCACCTTCACCAACACCACCACCCCACCGCTGAAGACCTACGCGCTGCCGGTGGGCGGGCAGCCCGACCCTACGGCCGTGGACCCGGACGTACCCTTCGGCACCACCTGGACCACGGTGCCCATCGACCCCAACCTGAACCCCAATCCCAGCGGGTTCAGGCGCCAGAGCTTCATGTCCTGGTGGGCCGGCAACATGCTGCAGCAGGAACGGAACATCCGGGAGAAGCTGGTGCTCTGTTGGCATACCAACCTGGCCACTCAGGCAAGCACCGTGCAGGTGGCGGAGCCCGTGTACCAGATGAACCAGCTGCTCAGGGACAACTGCCTGGGCAACTACCGGCAACTGATGTACGACGTGTCGGTGTCACCGGCCATGCTCATCTACCTGAACGGCTACCTGAACAACGTCTTCGCGCCGGACGAGAACTATGCCCGGGAACTGATGGAGCTCTTCACCCTGGGCGAGGGATCGGGCTACACCGAGGACGACGTGCAGGCCGCGGCCCGGGTGCTCACCGGCTGGTCCATCCAGTTCCAGAACAACGGCGTGCCCATCATCCCGCAGACCACCTTCATTCCCTTCCTGCACGACACCACGGACAAGACCTTCAGTCCGTTCTTCAACAACGCGACCATCACCGGGCAGACCGGCGCCAACGCCGGCGCCACCGAGCTGAACGCCCTGCTGGACATGATCTTCCAGAACGAGGAGGTGTCCAGGCACATCTGCCGGAAGCTCTATCGCTTCTTCGTGCATGGCGGGATCGATGCCGCGGTGGAGGCGGACATCATCGAGCCCCTGGCCCAGGTGTTCCGCGACAACGCCACGGCCCCGGACCAGCTGCGCATCGTGATGGAGACCCTGCTGCTGTCGGAGCACTTCTTCAGCAACGACGTGCGCGCCTGCATGGTGGGCAGCCCTGCCGACTTCGTGATCGGGACCATGCGCACCTTCGGCCAACCGCTGCCGGATGCCAGTACGCTGGAGGCCCAGTACCTCGTGTGGCGGGACACGTTCTACGGCATGGCCTATGCCGGCCTGGAACTGGGAGAACCGCCGAACGTGGCAGGCTGGGCGGCCTGGCACCAGTTCCCCCAGTACGATGAGCTGTGGATGGACAGCGCGAGCTATGCGGGCCGGAAGGACCTCTACGAACTGATCAGCTACGTAGGGCTGAGCACGCCGAACAACCTGGTGGAACCGCAGAGCGAAGGGCTGAACTTCAAGATCTCCTTCTTCGACTTCGTACAGCAGCTCTCCGACCCAGGCGACCCCAACGTGCTGGTGGCCGAGGCCGCGGAACTGCTCTTCGGGGTGCCGGTGAGCCAGTCCGTACGCGACCAGCTGAAGACCAACTACCTGCTGTTCGGCCAGCTGAGCGACAGCTACTGGACCACGGCCTACTTCACCTACGCGGCCGACCCGAACACCACCGACCCGGCGGCCCAGTTGGTGCCCACGCTGCTGCTGCTGATGTTCCTGGACATGCAGGGCGCCGCCGAACGCCACCTGATCTGATCCGCACCAGCCATGAAAAGAAGGGACTTCCTCCGCTCCACCTCCCTGGCCACGCTGGGCGGCTTCACCGTGCGCAGCTTCTCCAATCCCCTGGTGGAAGCGCTCCGCTCCAGCACCGCCGACGATCGGGTATTGGTGGTGGTGCAGCTGTTCGGCGGCAATGATGGGTTGAACACCGTGATCCCCCTGGACCAGTATTCCCTGCTCAGCCAGTTCCGCAACAACGTGCTGATCCCCGACACGCAGGTGCTGCCGCTTTCCGGACTGCCCGCCACGGGCCTGCATCCGGCCATGACCGGCATCAAGGACCTGTGGGACGACGGCAAGTTGTCCATCGTGCAGGGCGTGGGGTACCCGAACCCCAACTTCTCGCACTTCCGCAGCACGGACATCTGGGAGACCGGAGCCGACAGCAACATGGTGTTGGACTCCGGCTGGCTGGGGCGCTACCTGAACATGGAGTACCCCAACTACCCCGTGGGCTATCCCAACACCGACGTGCCCGATCCCTTGGCCATCCGCATCGGTGGGCCGGTGAACCTGGGGCTGCAGCACATGGGCGTGAACATGGGCGTGGCCATCAACAACACGGACGACCCCTTGAACCTGGTGGGCAGCATCTACCAGGACCCGGTGACGGCCGACTGCAAGGGCGAGAAGCTCGACTTCGTACGCACGGTGCAACGCCAGACGGACGAATACGGCGACGTGATCGAGGCCGCGGCCAACGCCGGCTGCAGCATGAGCTCCATGTACCCCACAGGCAACCAGCCGGGTGCCCAACTGGGCCAGGCGCTCAAGATCGTGGCGCAGCTGATCTGCGGCGGGCTCAAGACCCGCATCTATTGGGTCAGCGACACCGGCTTCGACACCCATGCCCAGCAGGTGGTGGACAACGACCACACCCAGGGCATGCATGCCGACCTGCTGCAAGGGGTGAGCGACGCGATCCGCGCCTTCCAGGACGACCTGGAACAGATCGGCATCGAGGACCAGGTGCTGGGCATGACCTTCAGCGAGTTCGGGCGCAGGATCTACAGCAACAGTTCCGGTGGTACCGACCACGGCAGTTCCCTGCCCATGTTCCTCTTCGGTACCCAGGTGATCCCGGGCATGCTGGGCACCAACCCGCAGATCGACCCCAACAGCACGCAGAGCACGAACCTGCCCATGCAGTATGACTTCCGCTCGGTGTACGCTTCGGTGCTGAAGGACTGGTTCTGCCTGGACACCGTGGACGTGGACACCGTGCTGCTGAACACCTTCCAGCCGCTCACGCTCGTGGATCCCGCCGGATGCCTCTCGAGCAGCGTGCACGAACTGAACCAGGCCGCGGGCACTTCGCTCCTGGACGTGTACCCGAACCCCTTCGTGGAACGCACCACACTACGCTTCACCTCCGGTGGGGGGCGGGTGCTGATCCAGCTGTTCGACGAGCAGGGGCAGTTGATGCGCACCCTGCACCACCGCGAGACCCCGGCCGGCACACACACGCTGGACGTGGACCTCGGGCCGTTGCCCGTGGGCGTGTACTACTGCCGCCTGCAGGAAGGGGCCCGGCAGCAATTGAAGCACCTGCTGAAGGTGCGCTAGGCGGAACGGGGAAGGGCGAGCCATCCAGCCGTGGAGGCCAGGTGCAGGTAGATGCCGCAATGACCGCACGTTGAGCGCTGGAGTGATCTTGAAGGATGCGGTATCCCAGGCTCTTGAAGGACGATGTCCATCTGGAGCGCTTCCTACTGGCCGATCGTTCGGAATGCTCGTACGGACTTGCGGAACAAAGACATAATACAAGTATGATGCATCCTGAACCTCGCCTCTCGATCATCGACCATAGGTTCGCACCCATCAGTCCGTATCCATGCTCTCTTCGGCATCACAGTGGTTCATGAACATCCAGGAGGCTCTTCGGCGCTCCGACCAAGGGGCCGACCTCCAGGCCTTCGCAGAGGAACTTGAAGCGATCAATGTGACCCGTGTCGGGTTCGAAGTGGAACTGATCCTGCCCAAAGGACTTCTGGGTGCTGAACTGGACGTGCAATGGCTGGCCATCGATGGACGCCATGCCTCGTTCAGCGTGGTCCGCCCGGTGGTCGGTTGACCCGCGCTCAACGTCCCGCAGGTCCGTCCTTGACGGCACGGGCGCGCATCGCCTCCCACACGGTCGGAAGGAACTCTCCCCGGTGCATGCTGCGAAGGGCCGTGACCGGTTCGTCCACCAACAGACGCACATCCTCGAAGCGCCGGTAGTCGCTATCCCATTCCTGGAACTGCTTGCGGACCTGGCCCATGACGGCCTCGAACACCGGGCCGGCGTCCTTCAGCCAGGCTTCGAACTCGGCCTCGGTCAGTTCCTGGCGCGGCAGTTCGGGTATGGCCGGACCCGCGACCGAAGCCAGAGGGAACGGCTCTCTTCCTGCAGCAGCCCGATCGCGTGATCCCGTGGAACGTCCCATCAGCTGGTCCACGTCCCGACGAAGGGTCTCGAGGTCGCGTTCCAGCGCGACCACCCGTTCCGCGAGGGGACGCTGGTCCATGCCGACCGCCACGTTCACCAGACCCACCACATTGTCCGGATCGTTCTCCCAGGCCACCCCGATCACCTGACCGAGCATTTCGCCGGGCACCTCATCGGCACGCCAGGCGCGGGCGAGGCCATCCTGCGCACCGCTCGGCACCACGACATCGCCCACCTGGACCGGACCTGCGACCTTCACAGGAACCTGACCCAGGAAGCCGACCCGCTCGTAGAGGTGCTCACGTCCCTCCTCCGGCATGTTGCCCAGCACGATCGGGCGTGAAGAGATCGCCAGCACATGCTGCGCACCCTCCGTACGCCGGCTGATCCGGCCTCCATGCACGCCCACCACGTCGCCGGGGCTGAACGACTCACCGGGGTCGGCGCGCTCCAGCCATTCGGCGTAGTCGGCCCCGCCTGATTGATAGGACACGCCCACGTTCACCTCCCGGTCGTAGGCCAGCTCCACCCATTGCGCGCCCATCACCACGGCATTGGCCGTCATGACCCCGGCCTCCGCCGCATCCAACTGGAACCCGCAGGCCACGCCTTCGGCAACGATGAACGCCTCCGAAAGGCCCGCCATCGCATAATCCCAGATGAAGCGGAAACTGGAGTGCAGTTCGGACAGCGTCTGGCCCTCGATGCGCCCCTTGGCCGTGCCGAAGACGTCCATGAACGTGACGAAGTTCCTCGCCTCCGTGGCACTGCCGTTCAACTTCACGGCCATGCCCTGGTCGGTGCCCTGCACGCGCAACGCGTAGGAGGAATAGCTGCTTTCCCCACCCGTCGTCCCGGCATTGATCGTGACCTGCCCGTTCAGCTGGCTGGTGCTCTCCGCGGTGAACGCCTCCTCCACGGATAGCGTGCCGTTCATCCGCGCCGGGCCGTTCACGGTCAACTGGTCGTTGAGGGTGGTCGCACCATCCACGCTCAGCGTACCGCTCAAGGAAACGGGGCTTGCATTGGTCACATCCAGGGAACTGTTCAGGGTCGTTGGTCCGTCGACCATGAGCGAGCCCGTGGCGGTGATGTTGCGGTGGTAGGCGTACGGCACGAACAGCAGCGGCTGGTCGCTGAACAGGCCGAAGTCCCCGCCGCCCAGGGCCACCTCCACGATCAGGTCCTTCGGTGTACCGTCCCAGTCGATCTGGTCGAAGGCTTGCGGGCTGTCGGCGGTCGGTTGCCCCTGCCCGATGATCACGTTGATCATGCCGTAGCGGTCGGTCGCGGTCTCCTGCGTCTCCTGGTAGTCGATGCCCCCGAAGGCATTGTCGATCGTGAAACGCACGGTGAGCTCGGTCTCCGACACATAGGCGCCTGAGAGGTCCACGCCGGGCACCTCGGTGGCTTCCTCGCTCACGATCACGGCCTGGTAGCTGATGCCATCGGTCTGTGCCTGCAAGAGCAAGGGCGCCAGGAACAGGGAAAGGAACAGATGCTTTCTCATGATCGGGTGTTCATTGCAGGCGCATGCCGCGGCAGTAGCGGCATCTGCCCAGGTTCCAAAGCAGGCCGAGGGAGACGGTGCTGGTCACCAGGTCGAGGGATTCGCCATCGGAGGACGATCCCATGGGGAGTCCGCGGCCGTACATGTAGCGCAGGGTGATCACGGTGCGTTCATCGGCACAGTAGTTCATGCCAGCCCCGCCCCGCAGGAAGAGGAAGGGCTTGTCGAACTGCTCCACCCCCTTCAGGTCGTAGAGCTGCTCGTTGATCGTCTGCGTGCCCTTCAGCATGAACTGCGGTTCGGCCGCGGCCCGCAGGAGCAGGATGATGCCCTTCTTCCGGAAGAGCTCACCGTCCATGGCCAGGCCCAGACCGAGGTACTCCATGTCCCAGACCAACCGCGTGGCCAGTTCGGGCACCGCCGCTTCGCTTCCGTAGTGGTTGAAGAGGAGCTGTCCGGTATAGTGGAAGCGCTCGCCCAGACTGCCGCGATAGCCCAGGGCGAACGAGAGGTGCGCTTGGGGGTAGAGGTCCTTCAGCGCGTTCCCCTCGGAATCAGCGTAATCGAACGAGCAGGTGTTCCGGCCCACTTCCGCCACGATCTGCTGGGCGAAGAGCGCATGGACGAACAACAGGCAGCAGATGACCAGCAAGGCCCTCATGGCAGGGGGAGGTATTGAAGGTGAAGGGAGGCGACCGACCCCTTGGCGCGGACCCGAAGCAGGTAGGGAGCAGCGGCCAGGTGTGGCAGTTCAAGGACCAGTTCCGGTGCGGGCGATGACAGCGACCGCCAGAGGCTCCGGCCGGACAGGTCGAACAACTCCAGGGTCACGGGACCATCCGGAACTTCCGCGAAGCGGAGATGCAATTCACCATGGGTCGGATTGGGGAACGCGGAGACGACGAGCGCCTCCGTTCGCGACACCCGGCCACCGGCTCCCGGAGGTTGGAGGAAACCCTGACGAAGTGCCAGACCGCTGGTGCGGCGGGTGCCGATGACCCCTGCCTGGCCCACGCTCTGCTGCACATGGACGGTCATCGGTCCCAGCGTCGCTGTTCGCCATCCCCCACCGGCAGCGGTGGTCTGCCTGAGCATCACCGGCGTCTGGCAGCTCGTGTCCAGACCGGTGAGGACCAGAAGCACCAGCACTATGATCCGTGGCATCATCGCCGGCAAGGATCGGAGGGTGGCGGGTGCCTATCCAAATCGGGAGGCCGGACGATCGGTGCCAAGGGGGGTGGACGATCGGTGGACAGGAACCGGAATGCCTTGATATTCCATGACTTAGGTAATGACCGCCCATGCCGGTCCACCAGAGCCCCGTCCTTATGCATGCACCTATCTTGCCGCCGGATGAAGTGGATAGCGTCTTGGTCCTTTGTGTTCTTCTTGGCCACACCGTTCACGAGCGGAGCACAGTCGCTGGAGGATCGTGTGCGGGTGCTCTGGGACCGGTCCTATTCAGCCCCCGACAGCGTGCTGCAGGAAGCCCGGCAACTGCTGCAGGAAGCCCGGGCCGCGGGGTCCTACCACGCCGAAGTGAATGCCCTGGAGCTTCAGGGTGAGGCCCATTTCTACCTGCTGGACCTGGACAGCTGCCGCCATTACTACCAACAGGCCCTGGGCGTGGCCCAACGCAAGGAGGACCTGGAGGAGCAGGCCCACATCCACACCTCCCTCGGCAGCATCCATTCGGAGTTCGGTGAGCGTGATGCCTCCCTCTCCGAATTCCGTCAGGCGCTCACCATCTGGGAGAGCCTGCAGGACACGGTCCAGCTCTGCGGGCTGGAAGTGCGGATCGGTGGAGCCCTGGACCGCTTCGATCTGGACGATCTGTCCATGCAGCATTTCGTTCATGCCCTTCGGCATTGTGCCGACTGCGGGGACAGCCTGTTCTATGCCCATGCCTTGAACGGCATCGGCGTGCTGCACAAGAAGCAGCGCAATTACCTGAAGGCCCTGGCGGTGATGGACAGTGCACGCGTGATCTACGCACGGCAGGGTGAAGCCTTCGGGCAGGGCGGTGTGCTGAACAACCTGGGCGTGGTGTACAAGAGCCTGGGCCGCTACGAGGAGGCACGTCGCTGTTACGAACAAGGTCTGGCCATCTTCGAAGCGGACGGCTACGATCGGGGGATCATGTCCTTCGCCCAGAACCTGGGCATCCTGGAGAACCTGGAAGGACGGCCTGACAAGGGACTGGCCCATTGTTCCCGGGCGCTGGCGATCGCCAATTCCATTCCGCTGGCCTCCACCCAGAGCGAGGCCCTCAACGAGATCGCGAAAAGCCTGTTGATGCTGGACCGCAAGGCAGAGGCCCTGGACAGCATCGACCGGGCCATCGCCATCGCTGCGGACAAGCAATTGCTGGAGAAGGAACAGCAGGCCTGGGCCACGCGCAGCGAAGTGCTGGAGGCCATGGGGCGCCCAGCTGAAGCCCTCACCTCCCTGCGCCGGCACCTGGTGCTGCACGACTCGCTCTTCACCCGCGACAAATCGGCCGAGATCGACCGCCTGCAGACGGTGTACGAGACCGAACAGCGTGAGGCCACCATCGCCCACCTGGAGGAGCAGGCGCGGTTGGAGCAGGACAAACGGCGCTGGCTCCGCATCGGCATCGTGGCCATGGGCATCAGTGCGGTGGTCATCGTGCTCGCGCTCCTGCAACGCCGGAGGAAGGAGCGGCAACTGCTCCGGGCCAGGCTGGAACTGCAGGATACCGAGAACCAGCGCCTGCAGGAGCAGCTGGACCACAAGCGGCGAGAGCTCACCGAGAAGGCCCTGCACCTGGCCCAGAAGAACGAGCTGCTCCGCAGTCTGGAGCAGGACATCGAACAGCTGCGCAACAGTGGCGAAGGTGCCGGAGTGGCGCAGCTCGCCGGCAAGATCCGGTTCGACCAGCAGATCGACCAGAACTGGGACCAGTTCACCCTGGCCTTCACCGAAACACGGCGCGACTTCTTCCGCCAGCTCACCGACCAGCACCCCGACCTGACCCGGAACGAACTGCGGCTCGCGGCCTTGTTGAGCATGAACCTGGCCAGCAAGGAGATCGGTTCCATCCTGAACATCTCGGACGAAGGCGTGAAGAAGGCCCGCTACCGGCTGCGGAAGAAGCTGGGGCTACGCACCGAGGAAGGGCTCGAGCCGTACCTCGCCGGCCTGTGAGCCGGCGTATCTTGCCACCATGCGGTGGAACGAACTGACCGATGTGCGGCAACTGGAGGCCATCGACGAGGCCTCGAAGCAGGGTCCGGTGCTCCTTTTCAAGCACAGCACCCGGTGCAGCATCAGCAGCGCGGCCCTGCACCGGCTGGAACGGGCCTGGACCGCCGATGACGACGAGGCACACACCTGTTGGTTCCTGGACCTGATCCGTCACCGCGACCTATCCGACGCCATCGCTCATCGCTACGGCGTGCAGCACGAGTCGCCGCAGGCCATCGTGGTCCGGGACGGTCGCAGTGTCTGGCATGCTTCACACTTCGGCATCACCTACGATGTGGTGACCGGCGCACTCTCACCCGTGGCATGAGGCGCTCGGACCCTCGTCGGTCGATCGCAGTGCTTGCCCTGACGGTGTTGAGCCTGACCGCACTGGCGCAGTCACAAATGACCGACACCCTCTTCCGAAAGGATGCCCTTCTTCAAAGGCAGCTGCTCACCGCACCGCCTCCGACCTTGGGGATCTTCTGCAGGCTGGATGTGGAACTGGACGAACGGCTGCCCATCCCGGTCCGGTTCCGGCTGGGCGATGCCCGGGCAGTGGAACGCTGGGAAGGTCATGGGCCGGGCGACCCCCGGCTGCTTCGCTGACCCCTCAGGGTAGCACCACACGGACCACAGCGCTCCGGCCGGTCCCATCCCGGACCCGCAGGAGATAGGCACCGGCGTCAAGGTCCTGGCGGGGCAGCATGGTCACGGAACCCTGCAGGGCAGCCGAACGCACCCGCGCACCCTGTACGTTCAGCAGTTCCACGTGGTCGGGTCGCCAGGTCATCGCCCGGGTATCGAGACGGAGCCCTTCCGGCAGCAGGGCGACCTGGGGGCCTTCCTCCTCTTGCCCGACGATCGAGGTGGAGATCCCGTCCACGCGCACGAGGCCCACGTTGGTCCCGATCCACACGTTGCCTTGGGCATCCTCCGCGAAGCACTCCACCACGTTCCCGGGCAGGTCGCTGTTCAGCGTGGTAAAGTGGGTCCAGGTGCCGTTCTCCAGCAGTGACAGACCACCCCACTCGGTACCCACCCACACACGCCCTTGCGAGTCCTCCAGCAAGGCATTGATCGTGTTGCTCTGCAGCCCCACACCGTTCATGTCGTAGGTGGTCCACGAAGTCCCGTCGAAGACCCCGACCCCGGCGGTGGTACCCACCCACACATCACCATTGGCGGCATGTGCGACGGCATACACCGTGTTCGAGGGGGGGCCATTGGCCCCGGAGGTCCAGGTGGTCCAGGTGTTCCCATCGTAGTGCGTCACCCCTCCATCCGTGCCGATCCAGGCATCACCGGAGGCATCGAACGCGATGGTGTGCACATCGTTGTTCGGTATCGTGTTCGGGGCACTGAACGAGGTCCAGGTCCCGGCGGACCAACGGTGCAGCGCACCATTGAAGCCACAGAACCACACGTTCCCGGATGGATCGACCTCCATGTGGTGCATGGTCGCGGTGGGGAAACCGTTCTGGGTGGTGAAGTGGGTCCAGGTCCCGTTCACCCAAACCGTGGCTCCTTGTTGGTCCCAGTAGCTGATCCACACACTGTCCGCGCCCTGCATGCGGATGGTGCGGATCCGCTGGCCGAGCAGTTGCATGCCGGTGGAATCGAAGTGGGTGAAGTCCTGCCCGTCGAAGTGGTCCAGGAACTCCAGGTTGAATCCGATCCATAGGCCGTTCTGCCCATCCGGCTCCAGGGTCCAGACCACGTTGTTGGTCAGGTCCGAATTCCAGGTCTGGTATTGGGTCCAGGTCTGGCCGTGGAGGCCGGTTCCGAGGGCCAGACCGACCGAGATGATCAGCGTTGTGCGAAGGTCCATGTTGGACGAAGCTACAGGGATCGGGCCGGAATGCCCAGCCCGGAGCAGGACCACGAGCCCAGCAAGGACGCGGGCTTCATGAAGCGTCCACCCGATGTCCACCCCCGGTGGCACCCATCGTCCACCCGGGGAATTTGATGCGGAAGCAAAGCGGGGGTACCGTTGCCGCATCAACGACCCATGCACCATGAACAAGCTCATGACCCTCTCGCTCGCCGCCCTGTTGTTCACCGCCTGTGCCAAGGATGACGATCCGGCCTCGCCGTCCGGTGGTGGAACATCGACGCCACCGGCCATCCCCACCTCGTTCACGGTCGACGAGATCGCGATCCACGGGTTCCAGTGGTACCGCCCGGGCGTGACCCCGCTGGAAAGCTGGGATGACGACAACATCCTGACCACCGGCGTGGCCGACATCTTCGTGGCGGCCTACCACAGCACCACCCTCAAGTTCCGCTCGGAGGTGATCAGCAACGCCGACCACACCCAGTACCACCTGATGAACGATGCCGACTGGGGCATGCTCCCCTATACCGTTCCGTTCGACCAGTTCGCCAAGGTGCAGCTCTGGGACGAGGACGGTGCCTTCGCCGACGACCTGATCAGCACCGTGTTCCTGACCGGCTCGGACCTGTACGAGAACGACGAGGCCACGGAGTTCACGGTGGTACTTCACGGCGCGCCTAACGCCTGCACCATGTACATCAGCGGGCGGTTCTACTACGAGTGACCGGAGGCCTGCCGTTCCATCCAGGCCTGGACCACCGGCCGGGGAAGCACCCATTCCCAAAGGCAGGAAAACTGTACTCCTGCTATCCGCGAAAGTCATCCGAAATGATCGGCTCCATGGATAGCGTGGAACGATAGGATGCTTGTATTCCCGGACCCTGATCACTAGGTTGCAGGCTCCGAGAACCCCATACCGAACACGACGATGCGTTCACTATTTGCTGCAGCCATGCTCTTGGTGTGCCTGCCCCTACTTGCCCAACAGAACAGCCTCTATCAGGCTATCTCCTACCAGGCCGTGGCCCGCGATGCCAATGGCGACCCGGTCGCGAACCAGACCATCGGGTTGGAATTCCTGATCACGGCAGGACCCGGCGGCGTCTATCAGGAGACCCAGACCACCACCACCAATGACCAGGGGCTCTTCACGGTGAACATCGGTGAGGGGACCCCTTCCGGTTTCGGCCCCTTGGAGGAGTTCACCTGGTATCATCCCGCCAACGACCTGCGCCTGTTCGTGTCGGCCGACTTCACCGGTGGCACGAACTATCAGTTCTTCGGTGAGGAGATCATTCGAGCGGTCCCTGTTGCCGCCACTGCGCGCATGGCCACCACCTTGTTGGATAGTTCCGTGGTGGTGGATCGCGACAATGGTCTCATCGAGGTGGACCCCGCCTATGACCTCCTCGTGAACGGCAGCCTGACCTACCAGGACGGCAACGAAGGCGCCGGCAGGGTGCTGGTCTCAGACGCCTCTGGCACCGCCAGCTGGCAGGACCCGCAGGAGACCGTGATCCACCAAGTGGACAATGGCCCTGCTATCGCGCAACCAAAGTCCCCGGACTATGTCTTGGAACTTTCGGCCGCTTGGCCGGACGGTAACTCGCTCGTTATCCCAGCTACGATACTGGACAGCTACTGTGCGGACATGAACGGATGCAGGCTTACCCTCACTGCCGAGAATGCTGTCAACGATTGGGTCGAGGTCAAGATGCTCTCGCTCTCCTACGAAGTAGGGAGCGGTACCTATGTCTATAACTATGGGACGAATGTGAACACAGGCGCTTTTGGTGGCAACGCACTTCTAGCCTCAGGAGTGAACAATGGCTGTCAGATCCATGGTGGCTCGTGGTCTGGGTACGTGGTGAGCAATGGGGATTCTTTTCTCCATCTAGCCAAGCTGTCCAACCTTGTAACGCGATGTGCTGTCAAGGTCGAGGATTAAGGACATCGTTGCAACGACGCGCTCACCTGGCCTCTCCACACACTCATTGGAATCAATGATATCCTCTGTCCCTCTTGCTGGTTCCGAACGCATTGTCCTACCTTGATCCAGCGAACCGATCCACCATGAACCTCCGTCCGCTCTTCTCCCTGCCCCTGCTGGGCCTGTTGTCCGGCTCGCTCTGCGCTCAATCCCTCTCCCCCACGGTGATCGCCTCTGCCGGTGGCACCGGCACGGCAGGTGGGGTCACGCTCTCCTGGACCGTGGGCGAAACGGCCGTGCAGACCTTGGACAACGGGACCAACATCCTGACGCAGGGCTTCCACCAGGCCGACCCCGTGAAGCTGAAGCTGAACATGCGCGCCTTCCTGCAGGGGCCGTACAACGCAGGCAACGGGACCATGAACGATGGCCTGCGGGCCGGCGGGTTGGTGCCTTTGCAGGAGCCCTACACCGCGCTCGGCTGGAGCTTCGTGGGTGGAGGCGATGAAACGATCGACGCGGCCGTGCTCACGGTCACGGGGAACGATGCGATCGTGGACTGGGTGGTGGTGGAACTTCGGGACAAGAACGACAACACCGTGGTCACCGCGAGCCGGGCCGCGCTGCTTCAGCGCGACGGGGACATCGTGGACCTCGATGGCACTTCGGCCCTGCAGGTGGATGCACCTGCGGACGACCACTACATCGCCGTCTTCCACCGGAACCACCTCGGTGTGCTCACCTTCAACACGGTGGCGCTGAGCAGTACCGCCGCGGTGGTGGACCTGACCGACGGCAGCACGGCCACGTTCGGTACGGACGCCCAGGCCGTGGCCGGAGCGGCCTACCTCCTCTGGTCCGGCGATGTCTCCGGAGATGGGGTGCTGAAATACACCGGTTCCGGCAACGACCGCGACCCCATCCTGTCGGCCATCGGCGGGGTGGTGCCCACCAATACGCTGGTGGGCTACCGCAGCGAGGACGTGAACATGAACGGCACGGTACAATACACCGGTGCCGGGAACGACCGCGATCCCATCCTGCAGAACATCGGCGGTGTGGTGCCCACCAACACCCGTGTTGAGCAGATGCCCTGAGCGGAGGACCGCTGGCATCCAACGTGCTCGACACCCGCACCACGAACCGCTTGACGGCCGGATGAACGGCCGTGACGCGATCCCGGTCCCCCTGACCGGGATAGCCTGACACGTGGCATCCGACCGCCTCTCGGTTGTGTACCTTCCGGGACCAAACTCACCAAGCATGATACAGCGCTACGCGTTCCCGGCACTTCTTTCCCTGTTCGCCCTCCCGCTCACCGCTCAGACGAGCTACTACGCGGTGTACTCCCCCGATCAGGATTCAGCCCTGCTGGCCACGGTGGACATGGTCACCGGGGTCGAGACCAATGCCATGACCGTGACCATGAACGGGCAGGTGATGGACGGTTGCACCGGCATGGCCCTCGATCCCATCTCGGGGCAGGTGTATGTGGTGGCCAAGGAGGCCAGCAACTTCACCCTCGCCACCATCGACGTGAACACCGGCGTGCTGACCGCACTGACGGCCCTTTCGGAAAAGTTCGCGGGGATCACCTTCGACAATGCCGGGACGCTTTACGGCATCACAGGGGATGGTTCCAACACCCCGGAGACGCTCTATTCGATCGATCCCTCCACGGGAACGCTCTCCCTGGTGGCGCAACCTGGGACCGGATCCGATGGTGAAGCGATCGCGTTCAACAGCTTGAACGGACTGATCTATCGGTACGGTGGCGGTCAGCTCTTCCAGAGCATCGACCCTTCCAACGGCACCGTCACGGACATCTTTCTATCGGGCGGCACCCCGGCGGACTTCGCGCATGCCCTTGTCCACAACGGGTCCAGCTTCTACTTCGCGGCCGGCTTCACGCTCTATCAGGTGAGCCAGAACGGTACGCTGAACATGCTCTCCACCATCAACGGGAGCCCGGTAGGCTACAAGGGCCTCGTGAGCGTGGATGCGGTCTCCGTGGCCGAGCGCACGCGTGCCGAAGCTCCGGCCATGTTCCCCAATCCGGCCACCGACCGGATCACCTTGTCGCTGGACAACGGCCGCATGGAACGCATCCGGGTGCGTGATGCCGCCGGTGCCTTGGTGCTGGACCTGGGTGTCAACGGCCTGCAGCGCCATGAACTGGATGTCCGCGAACTACCCGCCGGACTGTACACCGTGGAACTCCAGGATGGCGAGCTGGTCCGCACCGGCACGTTCAGCGTCGTGCGCTGATCCCGGCCATCCATCGAGAACGAGAAAGCCCGGCGGATCCGCCGGGCTTTCCATTTCCAGGTCGTGGATGGGACTCAGTTCTGGGACGGCATCGGTGAGAAGCAGAACTGCTCCCAGACCACCTTGCCATCCTTCACCCTGTACACACAGACCTCGCTCATGGTCGTGCGGCCCATGCCCTTGAAGGTGCAGTCCATCACCATGCTGATGGCGAAGTGGTCCTCGGCGATCACCGGGTCGCTCACCGTGATGCCATGATGCGCTTCCACCATGGCATCGAACTGCACCGTCTTCTGCTTCACGTTCTCCAGGCCCTCCAGCCGCTCGGGCGCGTTGGAACCCGGAGGCTCGATGCTCACGATGTCCGGCGCGTAGAGCTCGTCGATCGCCGAGGCGAACGATCCCTCGCGGCACAGGGCCACCAGGCGGTCGGCCACCTGCTTCGTTGTCATGGTCTTGGTCTCCGTGGTCATGTTGGAATGGATTTGACGGTTTATCTGTCAGGCTGTCGCCAATAATGTAACCAACCCCCACCGGCACCCCAACCCGATCAAGCGGTGATCGTGACAGGCCGTTGATCCTGTTCCGAGCAGGGCCATTCACAGAACTGGAAGCTCCATCCGGATCGAACGTTCCGGTCCGTGACGTGTACGGAGATGTGCAGAACAGCCGTTCGCAGCATCCCATCCATACACCAACACTCCGACCCATGGACCGAAACACCCTGACCTGGACCGGACTTGCCGCCATCGCACTGGCGCTGGTCCTCCTGCTCGCGTTCGAAGGCAACGCCACCGCCGACCGACCGATCCACACCACCGCCCTGGTGGACACCAGTGGCTGCGTCTTCCTCACCGTGTACGAAGGCAAGGACCTGGACAGCTCCTTCGTGCTGGCCACACCGGCACCCGTGCTCCAGGCCGAGACCGGTGGGCTCCGCTGGCTCGTTCAGGCGCAGGCCGAGGACGGTGGCTACGGCGCCGGTTCGCACAGCCGGCAGGACATCCGCGACCCGCATGCGGTGAGCACCGACCCCGCCACCACCGCCATGGTGGCCATGTCGCTGATGCGCCTGGGCAACCTGCCGGACTCCGGGACCTATGGTCACCAATTGGGCCGTGCCACCGAATACCTGCTCGTCCACGTGGAGAAGGCCCCGAAGGACGCGATCAACATCACCGACCTGCAGGGCACCCAGATCCAGGTGAAGCTCGGCGCCAACATCGATGTGGCGCTCACCGCGCAGTACTTGAGCAACCTGGCCGCCAAGCTGGAAAGCGGCACCTCCTTCCACCTGCGCGTGATGCGCGCCCTGAACACCTGCGTGGGCATGATCCAACGCGGCCAGAACAGCGACGGAAGCCAGCGAGGCGATGGGTGGGCCGGCGTGTTGCAGAGCAGCTTCGCGGCCAATGCCCTGGAGAGCGCCAAGGCACAGGGTGCCCAGGTGGACAGTACATCCCTCGAACTCGCCCGCGATTTCCAGAAGGCCAACTTCGATGTCTCCTCGGGCAGTGCCGTCACCGAACGGGCGGCCGGCATCACCTTGTACGCGGTGAGCAGCAGCACCCGCAGCAGCGCCAAACAGGCCCGGGAGGCCAAGGAACGCGTACGCCAGGCCAAGCGGGAAGGCCGCCTGCAGGACGATGATGAGATGAGCGTAAAGGCCTTGGAAGAGGCCGGCTACAGCCGCAGCGAGGCCGAGAAGCTGAACACCGCCGTGCAGGTGTACGACGCCGCCAAGGTGCAGAGCCAGGACGCCAACGTGGTCACCGGCTTCGGGAACAACGGCGGGGAGGAGTTCCTCAGCTTCCTGCAGACCGGTGAATCGCTCGTGATCGGCAAGGACGATGGCTGGCGTTCCTGGTATCAGCAGACCAGTGGCCGCCTGGTGGACATCCAGAACCCGGACGGCAGTTGGAACGGCCACCACTGCATCACGAGCCCGGTGTTCTGCACCGCCACGGCCCTGCTCATCCTCAGCATCAACAACGACATCGAGCACCTGCTGGCCCAGGGAGCCGTGGAATACGACGCCAAGTGAGCGGACCGGCCCAGGCAACGAACGTTCCGGCAGGGACGTCCTCCTAGCGGGCACACATTACAGGTTTTGGTAAAGGGAATGGGGACTTCGGTCCTCATTTCCGTTCACTCACCCACCGGGCGAGTCCACCATGCGAATTCGCACGATGTTGGTGGCGGCTCCGTGTCGGATGGTACGGGATACGCCAAGGTCCCTCGGCCACGTTCGACCTGTATGAAGCGTCTTCTCTGGGTCACGCTGGCAGCCCTGCTCCTGCTGGCCTCCTGTTCCGCAGGAAGGACCGCCTACAAGTGCAACGGTCGGAAAGGCCAGCGCGTGCCGATGGGGGTCCTGTGACCATCGTCCCGTACCCGTTCGTCGGTCGTTCTTCCCGTTCCGTCACCCGCGTTTCGGTGTGCAGGGTCAGGTTCCTGTACTTCGCAGGATACCGAACGGAACCGACATGAACGCATCCCACCTGCTGACCGCGACCCTTGCCCTGCTCCTGCTGCGACCCGCACAGGCCCAGGAGTGGCTGGGGACCATCGACGACAACTGGAACGACCCCGCCAACTGGAGCGATTGGCCGCTCGGTGGCGAGAACGTGACCATCGACCCCTCGTTCTACACCGGCGCCCAGGCCTCTCCGGTGCTTTCGGGGAACAGCGTCTTCATTCCGGACCGCCTCTTCATCGAGAACGGTGCTCAGGTCACGCTCCAGGGTGCGCTCACCGTGGCCGACCGCCTGATCGTGGGCAGCGAGGCCGAAGTGACGATGAACTCGGGAACGCTGAACAGCGACCGGTTGATCATGGAGGGAGGCGGGGCCTTCGTGCTGGCCAACGGCACCATCAACGTGCAATCCGTTCTGGCCCTGGGCGATGACGGCGTGGTACCGAGCCGCTTCGAACAGCAGAACGGTGCGGTGAACGTGACGGGCGAACTCGGCTTCGACGTGGAACTGCTGCCCAGCACACCGACCTACCAGCTCATCGCCGGGACCCTGACGGTGAACGGTGATGCGGTCTGGGCGGGTGCCAGCCCGGGAAGCGGCCAGGGCCGCCTGTTGGTGGAGGGCGGAACCGTCCAGATCAACGGCAGCACCATGAACACCGCCGGCAGCACGGTGGACCTCTTCATCGACGTGAAGGGCGGCGATCTGATCCTGAACGGCCCTGCGCTGGACCTGGCCCATGCCACGGACAGTGTTCAACAGAGCTCCGGCACCTGGGTCATGGACAATGCCCTCACCGTGGAGTGCGACGGCGTGATCCATTGCACCGGCGGCGATCAGCAGGTGGTCGGGCAGGTGGAGCTCCGCGGGTCCGGCACGATCCGCTGGCACGACGTGGAAACGGACAACCAATCCTCCCTCCAACACACGGGTCCGGATGAGCTCCAGGTGAGCGGCAATTGGCTGCGGGCAGGCACGTTCGATGCGGACAACAACACGGTGGCCTTCATCGGCGGCGGTAACCAACAGGTGATCGGCACGGACTTCCATGGCCTGCGGATCGCCAATACGGGGCCCGGCGTCGACCTTTCGGTGGGCACCACCACCGTGGCCGGAGCGCTCGTGCTCGAGAACGGCGTCCTGTTCACCTCCGACATCGCCATGCTGGAAGTGCTGCACAACGCCACGTCCACCCCCGGATCGGCGAGCAGCCATGTGGACGGACCGATGCGGAAGATCGGGAACGACGACTTCGTGTTCCCCACCGGTGCCAACGGTGCCTGGCGCCGCATCGCCGTGTCGGGGATCAACGACCAGGACACCGAGTTCACCGCGCGCCATGTGGATGGCGCCTTCACCAACACCATGGACCTGGGCCCGTCATTGGTCTCGGTGAGCGACCAGGAACATTGGATCCTGGAACGCGCCGTGACCACCGATGATGCCCGGGTGGAACTGTACTGGGAGGACGCTGCGCAGAGCGGCCTGGTGGACTGCAGCACCCTGGTGGTCGCCGCCTGGAACGGGTCGCAATGGACCGCCGGCCCCTCCACCACCACTGGCAGCTGCACGGGCAACGATGCCGGTTCGGTGATCACCGATGGCCCGGGCGCGGTGTTCCAGGCCTTCACCTTCGGCGTGTCCGACAGCACCCTGGCCATTGCGGAACGGGGTGCGAACGTCCTGCTTCCCCACCCCCAGCCCGCCAACGACCGGGCGTGGGTGCCCGTACCCGGGAGCACCACCGACCTGGACCTGTTCGACGCCACCGGGCAGCACGTCCGTTCCGTGGTACGCACGGACCCGACCGCCTCGCACCTGATGGTGACCACGGATGCGTTGCCCTCCGGACTTTACCTTGTGCGGGCCTCGGCACGCGGTCAGGTGCTTGCCCACGGTCGTCTCATCGTCACCCATTGATCGCTCCTCCACGGCCATGCGTCGCAGGAAGTTCCTCACCACCCTGGCCGCGATCCCCGCAGCAGCAGCAGCCATGCACTTGAAGGACCTGGCCCGCCTCGCGGAGGGCTTCTCACCCACACCGCGCATGCCCGTGCTCTTCCTGGGGCACGGCAGCCCCATGAACGCGATCGAGGAGAACACGTTCGTGCAGGGATTCCGGAAGATCGGCAGTGAACTGCCCCGGCCCAACGCCATCCTGTGCATCAGCGCGCACTGGGAAACGCGCGGCACACGGGTCACGGCCATGGCCATGCCGCGCACCATCCACGACTTCGGGGGCTTCCCGCAGGCGCTCTTCGAGGTGCAGTACCCGGCACCCGGAAGCCCGGAGCTCGCCGCCACCACCCAGGACCTGCTGGCCCCCACACCGGTGGAACTTGATGAGAGCTGGGGCCTGGACCACGGTGCCTGGTCCGTGATCAAGCACCTGTACCCCGATGCCGATGTGCCCGTGGTGCAGCTGAGCCTGGACCGCGGCCTGAGCGCCCGGCAGCACTATGAACTGGGCAGGCAGCTGGCCCCATTGCGGGACCGGGGCGTCCTGATCGTGGGCAGCGGCAACCTGGTGCACAACCTGGGCATGGTGGCCTGGGACCACCTGAACGACGCCTACGCCTACGACTGGGCCGCCGAAGCGCGCACCCGCATGAACGCCCTGATCATGGCCGGCGACCATGCCCGCCTGCAGGACCCGCATGCCCTGGGCAAGGCCTTCCAACTGGCCATCCCGACGCCGGAACATTACCTCCCGGTGCTCTACGCCCTTGCCCTGCAGCAGAAGGACGAGGAGCCCATGCTCTTCAACGACCAACCGCTCGGCGGATCGTTGACGATGACCTCGGTGCTGCTGCGATAGCCCGTCGCCTTCCGGTCCGCGGCGAGCGATCGCGCACGGCATTTCTTCACCGTGCTGCTACCTTCGGCGCATCCAATACCCGGACCATGCGATCGACCCTGTTCTCCCTGGCGCTGTTCACCACCCTTCCCCTCCTGGCCACCGATCGGGTGGTGGAGGAATTCGGTCAGCCTCCCGCCTACCCCAACATCACCTCCGCCGTGAACGCGGCCGTGGACGGTGACCGGATCATCATCAAGAACCGCGCGGGCAACATCCCCTGGATCGAGAACATCGAAGTGACGGCCAGCCTGGAGTTCCTGAGCTACGACAACGACGAGTTCTTCTACGTCCAGGGCGATTACACCATCACCGGGGCCACCGGCCGCACCGTCACCTTCGTGGGCATGTACAACACGGCGGGGGACATCCTGAGCTTCTCGGGGGGCACCACCCGCGGCACCACCGTGCGCGTGATCGACAGCTGGTTCGTGAACGGGAACATCGAGATCACCAACGACCCGTTCCAGGTGGACGTGATCGGCTGCACCCTGGAGAACGGCGTGGTGGACATCAACTTCGGCAACGTGGTCGGCTGCGACATCGATGGTTCGCAGGTGAGCGGTCCGGGGATCGAGGTCACCACCAACTCCACCAGCCTGCCGCTGGACACCTGCGCCATCATCGGCAACAAGGTGAAGAGCATCGTGGGTTACGAAGGCATCTACTGCAACACCGCCGCCCAGGTGCTGCACATCCGGAACAACTACATCCAGCACGGATGGATGGGGATCGAGGTGTACGAGGGCAACACCAGCGCCGTGCAGAACCTGATCTGGAACAACACCGTCACCGCGTACACCGGCCAGTTCACCACCTACGGCATCAACCTGGCCAACACCAATGCCGGCAGCATCTGGGAGGTCATGAACAACGTGGTGACCCGCACCTGGAGCGGCACCAGCCGGGGCATCAACAACGACAGCGGCAACCAGGGGCAGATCAACGTCTACTTCAACCACATCTCCAGCAACGTGAGCACGCCGGTGAGCACGGGCTTCACCTTCGCCGCCAACAACACCATCAACCAGTCCATCACGCTGAACGCCGACGGCACCTTCAACGCCCCTGGCGCCTGCATCGATGGCGGCAACCCGGCCTCGGTGTTCTACGACCTGGACCTGACCACGGGTGATGCCGGTGCCTATGGCGGCAGCTACACGCTGGACAACTTCAACCCGATGCACACCGGGGCCGCCCGGGTGGTGCTCACCGGACACCCCTTCAACGTGCGCAGCGGGTCCACCCTGCGTGTGAAGGGCCTGAGCTACGACCGCTGATGGGCGCCGCGATGAACAGCCGCTCCCTCCTCCTCGCCTTCGCCCTGATCGCCGGTGGCCTGGCCACGGCACAGACGGGCATCCAGCAGGGCGAGTACTTCTGGGACACCGATCCCGGCAACGGCAATGGCAGTCCGCTCGTGGCCGTGGACGGCACGTTCGGCCAGGCACTGGAGCAGGTGCTCGCGGAGACCGGCACCCTGCCCACGCCCGGCGCACATGTGCTGTACCTGCGCGTGCAGGATGACGACGGTGGGTGGGGACCCGCCTTCAGCACCGTGATCGAAGTGCTGCAGGGCAGCCTGCTGCTGCCGGACATCCAGGTATCCCAGGGCGAATACTTCTGGGACACCGACCCCGGTGAAGGCAACGGCAGTACGATGCTGGCCTTCGACGGCAACTACGACTCCGCGCTGGAAACGGTCCGGTTGGAGAGCTCCACCCTGCCCGCACCGGGCACCCACACCCTGGGCCTGCGCGTGCTGGACGTGAACGGCAACTGGGGTCCCGTGTTCCGCGTGGTCACCGAAGTGCTTCCGGGCAGCATCACCTTCCCGGCCATCCATGTGAGCGCCGCCGAATACTGGGCCGACTCGGACCCCGGCGAAGGCGCTGGCACGCCCATGCTGGCGGCCGATGGCAACTTCGACAGTGCGGTGGAGGTGTTCCGCGGCGGGGGGATCCCCGTACCCGTGATCGCCGGCACCCAGGTGCTCTGGATGCGTGCGCAGGACGATGACGGAGGCTGGGGGCCGCCCTTCGGCGTGGTGGTGAACATCGACACCACCGTCACCGGCACCGTGGCCGTTCCCGAGCTGGCCAGGGATCCCGTGAGGATCGGGCCCAACCCGGCACTGGCATCCGAAGGCATCACCATCCTGTTGGAAGAGGCCGCTGACTTCCGGGTGCGCGTGCTGGACGTTCGGGGCCGTGTACTGGTGGACAAGCAGCTTCCTGCCGCCACCCGCACGCACCTTCCGCTCGACGGCTTCGCCGCCGGCACGTATCCGGTGGGCATCCTGCTGGACGACCGGCAGTGGTGGTTCCCCGTGGTGGTCCGCTGACCCGCTCACTTCGCCCGCACGACGCGGGCCACCTGTACCTGGCCGTCCGCCAGTGCGATGCGCAGGTGGTACAGTCCCGGTGCCAGGTCCTGCAGGTCCACCCGCCGGCCTGCATGGGCCAGCTCCGTGCGCTGTCCGGCCGGCGACCAGGCCTCCACGGCCATGATGGGAACGGCCGTTCGCAGGTACACGACATCCTGCGCGGGGTTCGGGAACACCACAGGCTCATCGGCGCTCATCCCGGACACCTCCGTCACCACCACGGTATGGCAGCCACTGAGCACGGTGCAGCCTGAGGTGGCGACCTCCACGGCATAGGTGCCGTTCGCCGAAGGCATGAAGCTCTGCTGGTCCTCACCGATGATCGGGGCGTTCCCGTTGTCACAATCGACCCACTGGTACGTGGCACCGGCCGCGGCCGCGGTCAGCATACCGCCGTTCACGACCACGTTCGTGTCCACCACCACGGCCTGCAGGTCGGTCACCAGCACGCTGTCACAGCTGCCCACCAGGAAGGTGGTGGTGTAGGTGCCCGGCGCGGTGACCAAGGATCCGTCCGGCAACGCGTAGGACCCACCCGGACAAAGCTCTGCGTTGATCACCTGGCCCGCGCACGGGGCGTACTTGGCCACGAACACATCACGGCCGCCCACATGCTCCAGTTCCGCCAGACCCGTGTCCGGGTCCATGTCGATGGTGCCGTAGAACACACCGGTCACGTACACGTTGGCCGAGTCGTCCACCGCGATGCCCCAGCCGCCGTCGTAGGCCGTGTCGCCTGCGTCGAAGGACCAGACGTGGTCCCCGGTGGGCGTGTACTTGGCGGTGTAGAAGTCCCAGCCGACCAGGATCGCCGTGCCAGGACCGGGATCGAAGTCCGCCGTGCCGTAGAAGTAGCCCGTCACGTACACATGGCCGCTGGGATCCACCGCGACGGCGTTCGCCTGTCCCTCCCCGCCGTCCGCGAAGCCATAGCTCCACAGGTGCGCACCCGCCGGAGTGTACTTGGCGATGTACCCGTTGTTCTCCACGCCCATGTCCAGCATGGCCGTTCCCGGACCGGGATCCATGTCGGGCGCGCCGCTGTAGTAGCCAACCACGTACACATCCCCGTTGCCGTCCAGCGCGAGGTCCATGCCGCATTCGGAGGCCACATCGCTGTTGGTGCCGGGACCACCGAAGCGGAACGACCACAGGTGGTCACCCTGCGCATCGTACTTCGCCAGGAAGCTGTCCCACGTGCCGCTGGCCACCAGCTGGGCCGTACCGGGCCCGCCGTCCATGTCCACCGTATCGGCGATCATGCCGGTCACGTAGATGGATCCCGATGCATCGGCCACCACGTCCATGCCGCGATCGAACTCGGGACCGCCCATGCCCCGGGCCCATTGGAAGTTCCCGTTGCCGTCGTACTTCGCCAGGAAGATGTCCTGGTTCCCGGCCGAGGTCAGCATCGCCGTACCCGCTCCGGGATCGAAGTCCTGCGTACCACCGAACTCACCCGTCACCAGCACGTTGCCATCGGCGTCCAACCCGATGCCGGGGTAGCGCTCCACATTGCCCCCGAAGGCGATGTTGAAGGCCCACTGATAGTTCCCGTCCGTGTCGTACTTGGCCACGAACACGTCGCGGGTTCCTTGTGCCGTGAGCATGGCAGTGCCGGGACCCGGGTCGAAGTCCACGTCCACCCGGAAATAGCCGGTCAGGTAGATGTTGCCCTGGTCGTCCACCACCATGTCGCTGCCCAGGTCGTGCCCCCAGAAGCCCAGGTTGAAGGACCAGAGGTGCGCGCCGGTGTTGTCGTACTTGGCCAGGTACACATCACCGTTCCCTTCCTCGGTGATGGATGCATCCACCAGCGTGTCCGGGTCGAAGTCCACCGTGTTGTCGAAGGCACCGCAGACATACACGTTCCCCGCCGGGTCCAGTTCGATCCCGTAGGCGCGTTCGTACTGGTCGCTTCCGAACGCGAAGGACCATTCGTGGTGCTGGGCGGAAAGACCGCTGGCGAGCGCAAGTCCCGCTGAAAGAAGGATGGACCGGTTCATGGATGGGCAAAGATGGGCCTTCACGATCAGCGGCTGCTGAGAGGAACTGCACGGTCCGTCGTGCTTCCCACCCGTGCGTCCCAAAGTGGCATATTGTTGACCTGTATGGCCAATACCTGTAGCTTGGCGCACCTCAACCTTTGCCGGATCACCTTCGTCCACCTTTCCCGACAAGGGACCTGAAATGCTTTCCTGACCATGACCAACCTCCACTCCGGAATGCGCTTCCTGCGCCATGACCTGACACTGTTGCTCACCCTGGTCGCTTCGGTACTCGTTGCACAACCCACCCTGCAATTGGACTGGCAGACACCGGTGGCCAACGCCGATGGGGCCAGCCAACTGGAGCTCCGAACCTCGGAAGCCCATGCCAGCGGTGCCTATTTCGCCGGCTATCGGTCCACCGCGGATGGGCTGCGCATGTACGTGTGCAACTACCTGACGAATGGGAACCTGGATTGGGAAGTGGACCTGCCATCCAACGGGCAGGCCGGACTTCGCTACCTGGAATTGGACGGCGCCGGTAACATGTATGTGGCCGGCTTCGAGGATGTCGGCACTTCCGGCGACCCCCCGATCCACTTCGCCCGCTTGGACCCACAGGGCAACGTGGTCTGGCACCACACCTTCGATGCGCAAGGAGCCACGGACCCGGAACTGAGCGGACTTACGGTCACGGACGACGCGCTTTACCTGATCGGCTCGGAGGAAGGCAATGGAGGCTACCCGGTGGCCTGGGCAGCTGCCTTCGACCTGAACGGTAATCTGGATTGGAAGAGCGCCTTCGACCCCGGCGTGAACACCGCGTTCTCCGATATCGCGGAGAACGGTCAGGGCGGGCTCGCCGCCTGTGGATGGGCGGACGACGGCTATTCCCATCTCCTGGTGGGCTTCGGCACCAATGGTGCGGTGGATTGGTCCTGGCCGGCCACGCTCACCGGAAGCGATGAGGCCTGGATGAGCGACCTCACCGCCGACGACCAGGGCAACTGGATCGTAATGGGCACGGAGGAAGTGGGTGCCTTTTTTGAGTACGATGCGGTCACCTTCAAGTTCAGCCCCGGCGGAAGTCCCACCTGGAACATGCATTTCAACAACGGCTTTGAGAACAGTGGCAGTCGGGTGGAGGTGGCCCCCAACGGGAACATCATGGCGTTCGTGAACATGGCGGACAACTTCGACCATGCTGTTCGGACGATCGCCTACAATGGATCGGGAGCCCAGCAATGGGCGACCAACTACGACATCGATGACTTCACCTCGCTGGTGAACGCCCGCGTGAATGGCGCCAGTGAGATCTTCATCGGCGTGCAGGACCTGGACTCCCTGGGATTCGTGAAGCTCAGTCCCTTCGGAAGTGTGCTCGCAGAAAAGACCTATGGACAGGACCAGGTGGACTACCTCGGGGACATCGCCGTGAACAGCTCCACGGTGTTCGGCTGTGCGTATTCGTTCGACGCGCTCAGGTCGCAGGTCCTTTTCTTGAATGGGTTCGTGCTCACCGAACAGGCCTCGGTGGTGGTGAGTGGCGTGCCCCTGAGCGATGCTCAAGCGGGCGCCGTGACCAACGATGGCACATCGGTCTGGTTGGCCAGCTATGCCGATGCCGGGGACAGTGCCACCTTCGCCATCAGCAAACTGGATGCCTCCGGTAATGTCCTCTGGACAAAGGGGCAGAAATACCTCAGCTCAAATCCCTCCTTCAGTGTCCTGACCCACGACAACGCCGGCAACGTGATCGGCATGTTCCAGAACCTGATCAATGGTGGGGACACCGATGTGGGTCTGGTGAAGTATGATGCGGCCGGCAATGAGGTCTTCACCATTCTGTACGACAGTACGGCCACCCTGCGCGCCGGTTCAGTGACCACGGACCCGGCCGGCAACATCTACGTGGGCCTGTACAACGAGACCAGCAAGATCATGTTCGTGTCCAAGTACACACCGGCCGGCTCGCTGGTGTGGATGGAGCACTACGTGAGCCCGAGCACCTCCTTCCCGTACGCGGACCCCAGGCGTATGGTGTACACCCAGCAGGATAAGCTGGTGATCGGCGCCATCCACAAGAACGCCGCCAACGACAACAACCTGTACCTGTTCCAGTATGACGCGAACGGAGGCATCGACTGGCAGGTGGAAGTGGACCCGCAGTCCGGGAACCTCTGCTCCGTGGATGGACTGGCCGTGGACATGAGCGGGAACGTGGTCCTGTTCGGGTCTTCCGGAACGAGCACATACACAGCTGCGGGTTTTGACCTCACTGGAGCACCGCTATGGAGCGAAGGAGGATCAACAGGCACCTACGGAGCACCAAGGTCCCTGGCCATGGATGCAAGCGGGAACACCTTCCTGAGCTTTTCGAAGAGCAGCGGGGCCTCCTTCCGGAAACTGGGGCCCAGCGGTTCACTCCTGGTCACCAACGACCATGCCCTGCCCTCCACAGGCTCGTTCTTCTTTCCACGAGGCATTGCCGTGGTGGGTAGCCGCCTTGCCGTGGTGGGCGACCACTTGATCGGGTCCGATCAGGTACCGTTCGAAATGCTGCTGGACGACCAGTTGGCGTTGCTCAGCGGGCGCGTGGACTCCCTGACCCAAGGCACCTTTGCCGGTCTGGCCGTGGATGCCGCCAACAACCTGCTCCACGCCGCCTACACGGAAGGCGATCCCGGCGGAGGAACCGGCTTCCGGACTTCCCTGGTCCGCCAGTTCTCCGTTGGCTCCGTGGGGCTGGGCGAGATGGCCGAAGCCGATCATGGGCTGTCGATCTTTCCCAACCCGATGACCTCGAACGCACGGTTGATCTGCAACAACCCGATGACAAGCGAGGACCAGGCACGGGTGGTGGATGTGAACGGCCGCATCGTGCGAACGCTTCGTGGCCAGGGCACGAACACCCTCGAGATCCAGCGCGAGGGACTCCCGGCCGGGCTCTACCTGGTGCAGGTGCTGCGTGCCAGCGGCACATCGGAGACAACGCGGCTCGTGGTGGAATGAGGTGACCTGGCTCCATGCTCGAAAAGCTCGCGTCCAGGCCGCATTCGGCAGGGATCCTACCTTGTGCTTCATGAGCAAGTCGCCACGGTATTCCCATCACCTCATCCTCTCCTTCCTCATCGCGCTGTTGCCGGCCTTCGCGCAAGGCCAATGCATCATGGGCAACCTGAACGCCCCCCAGACCGACCCCACGAACGTGGACATCGGCCAGTCGTTCACGCCCACCTGCAACGGAGTGATCGAGTACGTGGAGATCTTCACCACCAATGGCGGCACCAACGCGGCCGGCACCTTGCGGATCTTCAACAACAGCACGGTGCTGGGCACACCCATCCACACGCAGGCCTACCCGGCCATCACGGTGAACCCGGGTGAGGCCATCCGGGTGTACTTGTCGACCCCGATCCCGGTCACCGCGTTCGCGATGAAGACCTTCGAGATGGAGCTCACCGTGGAGATCCCCTTCTCCGGTGGCAACCCCTATTCCGGCGGCCGCCTCTTCTACAACGGCACCAACAGCTCGGTGCATGCCAACTCGGACATCAAGTTCAACGTGTCCGTGCTCTCCAATTGCGACGACAGTTACTCCTCCATCACCGCTGACGCCTGCCAGACCTACACCTCGCCCAGCGGGCTGCTATGGGACAGCACCGCAGTGTACACGGACACCATCCCCAACCTGGCCGGCTGCGATTCCATCATCACCGTGGACCTGAACGTGACCACGCTGGACACCACCGTGACCCTCAACGGCCTGGAGCTCACCGCCAACGAGGCGGGTGCCTCCGGCTATCAGTGGCTGGACTGTGACAATGGGAACGCGCCCATACCCGGCGCCGATCAACAGAGCTACCTGGCCACCGCCAGCGGCAACTACGCCGTGGAGCTGACGCTGGGCAACTGCACGGTCGTATCCGATTGCTTTTTCGTGGGAAGCACGAGCATCCCGGATCGCGATGCGGAACGGATCTCGGTCTGGCCCAACCCTTCCAACGGGGTGGTGCAGGTCGCAGGCATCGGCGAGCAGGACCGGCTCCTGGTGAAGGATGCCCTGGGACGGGAGGTTCCGACCCAACGTACCGGAGCCCGGCTGGTGTTGCCGGACGCCACGCCCGGCCTCCATTTCCTGCAGGTCCTGAGGCCCGATGGCCGATCGGTGAGCCATCGGTTCCTGGTGCGGTGAGTCCCATTCGGCCCGCAATGGCCGGCGCCAGGGTCCTTCTCGGCGCGATCCAAGGAACAGGCGCGTCCTGTTCACCCGCTCACTTGCAGGCTGCACGATTGAATGATGAATGTCGGTCGGAAGGTCCGGCTTGCCGAAATTTGCCGCGCCCGAACACTTTCGAGGCCGAGTAAGCTAGCCAGGTCCCGGTAGGAACATGACAGGAGCATCCCCGGATGGACGAGACAAGAAGTTCTGGTACCTCCAGAACCATCGCCTGTTCGATCAGCTGAGCGACGAGGCCATCGAGGACCTGTGCATCATCTCCCGGTACAAGGAGGCCGGCCGGGGAGAACACATCTTCTTTCAGGGGGACATGACCGACCGCATCTTCATCCTGAAGCTGGGTGCCGTCAAGATCGTCCGCACGGACGCGGATGGGAACGAGGTGGTCAAGGACGTGCTCGGCGATCACGACCTGTTCGGACAACTCCCCTTCTCCAGCCGGACGGACGGAGGAGAGGAGCATGCCGTGGCGCTCACCGACCATGTATCCATCTGCATGTTCAAGCGCAGCGACCTGGAGCTGGTCCTGGCACGTGATCCCAGGGTCAGCATGCGCCTTGCGACCCATTACAGCGAGCGATTGCGGGCGTTGGAACAACGCTACGATGGATTGGTCTTCAAGGATGTGCGGACCCGGCTGCTCGATTTCCTGCGGCGATATGTGGAACTCTTCGGTTCCGAGCGCGATGCGGAAGGCGCCGTGCCCAACCACCTGCGCCAGGAGGACATCGCCCAACTGATCGGCAGCACGCGCCAGACGGTGACCGCCACGTTGCGCCAACTGGAACGCGAAGGGCTGGTGTGCTATTCGCGACAGCGCATCCGCCTCGGTTGATCCGATGTCGGCCAGCCGACATTCCAGGGTCCGGGGCCGGGCGAACTTCGCGCCATGAAGATCAGGACCCTGCTCGTCTGTGCCGGTGTGCTTTCCCTGATGATCGCCCGGGGCCAATCAGACCCATTGCCCCGCTTCAACGTGGACGACGATGGGCTCTGGGTGGACGGGTACGACCCGGTGGCCTACTTGCTGGACCGCCGGGCAGTGAAGGGTGACGCCCACTTCAGCCACACCTATCAGGGCGCTACGTTCCACTTCGTGGACCAGGCCCACAAGGACCGGTTCGTGAAGGACCCACAGGCCTACCTGCCCGCCTATGGAGGTTGGTGCGCTTACGCCATGGGCGCCAGGAACGAAAAGGTGACCGTGGACCCGGAGACCTTCAAGATCAAGGATGGCCGGGTCTTCCTGTTCTACAACCGGTTCTTCACCAACACCTTGACCGATTGGAACGAGGATGAAGGCCGCCTGTACCCCGCAGCAGAGCGGAACTGGGCCGCTTTCAAGCATCGTCCATGAACCCCGATAGCACGCATCCATGAAAAGATCCGCTTCCTGGCTCCGCCGTCTGCCCGATGTGGCCGCGGCCATCATTCTGGGGCAGACGCTCTGGTTCAAGTTCACCGGTGCTCCGGAGTCGGTGTACATCTTCAGCACCCTGGGCATGGAACCCGTGGGGCGCATCGGATCGGGGGTCGCCGAACTGCTCGCGGCCGTCCTCCTGATCATTCCACGGACCGCCTGGCTGGGGGCCCTGCTCGCCTTGGGCATCATGGGCGGGGCCATCATGGGCCACCTGACGCTGCTCGGCATCGAGGTACAGGGGGATGGAGGCACCTTGTTCGCCCTGGCATGGATCGTGGCGATCTGCAGTTCCTTTGTCCTTTGGCGGGATCGGGACAAGCTGGCGGGGGCCACCCGTGCGCTGCGTGCCCGGGCCGCCGGTCGTTAGGCCTTAAACACGTTCGCCGCATGCAACGGACCATCGACTACAACCTTGCGCTCCTGCGCCAGGCGGACCACCTGCTGAGCCAACTGGACGACGGCGAGCTCTCGCGCGAACGTCCCTTGCTCTTCCGGGCCACCATCGGCCAACACATCCGGCACGTGGTGGAGTACTATCAATGCCTCCTTGCCCAACGGTCCAGTGGCGTGTTGAACTACGACCGTCGAACGCGCGACACCCGCTTGGAACAACAGGTGGGAGAGGCCCGCATGGCGGTGGACCGGTGTTCGGCGCAGCTCCTGGCCATCACCGAGGACATGCCACTGACGTTGGAAGGCGACCTGCCGGGCAACGAGGTCTCCATGCCACAGCCCACCAGCCTGGCACGCGAGCTCACTTATGTGGCCGATCATTGTGTGCACCACCTGGCCATGGTCCGCATCGTGCTGGAACAGGAGCTTCAGCACGTGACCCGTCCGGAGGAACTCGGCGTGGCCGCCGCCACCCGCAATCACAGGGACCGTTGACCTGCACCCCGGTCGGATGATCCAGCGCATCAAGGATCGACTGAACCATGAATACTGGCCCTGGTGGGCCATCTACCTGCCCGTGGTACCGTTCTACCTCTGGCAGGCGCTCCGTTCGCGCCGGGCGGCGTTCTTCACCAACGTGAACCCGGCCATCGACCTGGCCGGGTTCTTCGGCGAGCGAAAGAGCGGGATCCTGTCGGGCCTGCCCGCAGGGAGCTATCCGACCACGCTCGTGATCGGTGCCCACCCCACCGCGCAGGATCCGATGGCCCTGGTCCTGGACTCGGGTATCGGCCTTCCCCTGATCGTGAAGCCCGATGTCGGCGAACGGGGTGACGGGGTCACGCTGGTGAGCAGTGAGCCGGAGCTCCGGAAGGCGCTGACCGGACGGCAAGGGGACCTCCTTGTACAGGCGCTTGCGCCGGGCGAGCATGAGTTCGGCCTGTTCTTCGCCCGCGATCCCGGTTCGGGAAGGACGACCCTGCTCTCCATCACCGGAAAGCACTTCCTGTCCGTGACCGGCGATGGGCGGCACACGGTGGCCGAACTCCTCTCACGGACCCACCGGGGCAGCCGCCAGTTGAAGAGGCTGCGCACCTACGCCGGCGCACTGCTCGACTCGGTCCCTTCGGCAGGACGGTCCGTCAGGGTGGAGCCGATCGGCAACCATTGCCGGGGAACGCACTTCGTGGATGCCGGACACCTTCGTACCCCGGCCCTGGAGCAGGCCTTGGAACGACTGATGGGCGCCACCACCGGCTTGTACTACGGCCGAATGGACGTGCGCTGCACGGATGAGGATGCGCTGCGTGCAGGCAGCTTCATGCTGATCGAGGTGAACGGAGTGAGCAGTGAACCCGGCCATATCTACGACCCGTCGTGGAGCATCTGGCGCTGCTGGGCCGAACTGGTGCGCCACGTCAGGTACATCGGACGCATCAGCATGCAGCTCCAGCAACAGGGAGTGGAGCCCGCATCCCTCCGCGATGTCCTGGTCCGCAGCCGGGAACACTTCGGCTGGCGCTTCGGTCCGCTCGCAGGAACGGCCGGAGGTCGATCGCATGCGCTAGCTCATCAGGCATCCGCAATGCCCTGATCGAGGCGGGACACACAGCGTTCTCCCGAGCACGGCATCCATGGACCCGCACGTTGAAGGCATGCCAACAAGGCGTGTCCTGCTGGTCCAAGACGTGATCACCGCGGCACCCGAGCCCCGCCCAGGTCCGGAGGCACTTTCTCTCGGTGCTCGCGCTCCAGCCTGTCCAGCGAGACCTGATGTGCGGGTAGGTGCAGGAAGCGTACCACCACGAACGCGAGGAGCATGAAGGCCCCGAAGGCGAAGAACATGCCCGCCCAATCGAACCGTTCCCTCGCCGGGCCCAGCAGCGACGCACCCACGGCACGGCCCATGTTCCCGATGGCCATGTACAGGGTGAACTGCGTGGCCGCCACCCGCTTCCAGCAGAGGATCATGGACACCGCCAGGTAGGCCACCATCAGGAAGGTGTAGATGGTCATGTACGAGGCGATGGTCCAGGTGCCGATGTTCACCGCGAGCCACTGCTCCTGCGTCAACGCCACGGTAGCCGGGATCAGCAGGAAGAGCAGGAAGTAGACGGACATGATGCGCACCATGCCCACGCGGCGTACCAGCCAGCCGGCCACGCCCATGGCCGCCAGGGCCGCCGCCACGCTCGCCCCCGCCAGCACGTTGCTGTAGGCATCGTTCGTCCAGCCGAGCGCCTGGATGGTGAACACGGGCAACAGCGCGTCCATGTACCCGATGCCGATGCAGAAAGCGAACCCGGCCACCGCCATCACCAGGCTGCCGCGCAATACGAAGGCGTTCTTCAGGGTGAACAGCACCTCGCGCCAGGTCTCCACCTTCATGGCCACCGCCTCCGGCGACGGACCACCCGCCTCCCACGGAAGCCGCTTCTCCCCCGGCCGCTCGCGCAACAGCAGGGGCAGCAGCATGATCAGGAACACCATCACGGACAGCCACACCACCGCGTAGCTGAACCCCATGTGGTTGATCAACCAGGTGCCCGTCGTCAGCGAGGCCGAGGTGCCCAGCACCTTCGCCCCCCACATCAGGCCGTTGGCGTGCGACTGCTGTTCCACGGGGATGATGTCCACCGCCATGCCATCGGTGGCCACGTCCTGGAAGGCCCCGAAGAAGCTCACGATGAAGCCCATGATGGACAGCCCCAGGATGTTGTTCACCGGATCGGGGATCAGCGTCATGGACAGGAAGCTGAGCACCAGCCCCACCTGCCCGAAGAGCACCCAGGGCCTGCGCCGCCCCATGGGCAGGTAGCTCCAGCGGTCCATCAGCGGGCCGGCGAACAGTTTGAAGCTCCAGGGAAGCACGATCACCGCCAGGTAGCCGCCGATCGCCGCCGCGCTCACGTTGTTCAAGGCCAGCCACGCAGGGATGGCGAAGAAGGTGAGGCCCTCCGGGATGCCCTGCGCCGTGTACAGCGCCGAGAAGGTGATGTAGCGCAGCCGCGGGCTCGTGCTCAACACGCCCGGCGTGGCCACCAACTCCCCGGTCCCAGCCTCGCGCATTGGATCAAAGTACGGCCCTTCTACCGGACCATCCACCGGGCCATGCGCGCCTCCCGGTCCTCGAAGCCTTCCACCAGCTCGGCCAGTGTGACGCGGCCTGGCACGAACCGCACCACCTCCGGCGGGCCTCCCGGACCTCGCCGCTCCATGCGCGCCACCAACTCCGCCCGCTCTTCAGGATCATCGGGCAGGTCCAGCCGCATGGTCTCCTCCCCGCGACGCACCAGCAGGTAGGGCTCCGTGCAGTAACAGTCCAGCACGCGGAAACGCAGGTGCCGGCGCCAGCCGTCGCGCACCGTGTCCGGGGTCAACGACCAGGACTGGTGCCGGCCGCGCTCGCCTTCATCGTAGGGGTACTCCTGGCTCACGGTGAAGTGCAGTTCCACCGTCCAGGCCGGTCGGTTCCTCCGGCTCAGCCAGGCCTGGTGCGAGACGTGGGGCGCGTACGCACCGCGCAAGGGTCTGCCTTTGGCGTCACGGACGAAGACCAAGGCCAGGTCGGGTGGGCCGGCCTGAGCTTGAAAGGTGACCAACAGAACGACCAGCAGGACCAGGCAGCGCATGCCAGGCCGTACACGCAGTGACGTCAGTGGTTCAGGCCGGGGCCATTCATTCACTCCAGCACCACCCGCGCCCGCGCGACGCCCTCCGGCCAGCGCACCTCCACCAGGTAGGGACCCGGTGCCGCACCGCTCAGATCAACGACGGCCTGGCCCGCCACCTGGCCCGTGCGCACGGTCCTTCCGGCGGCGTCCTGCACCGTGTAGGTGCCCTGCACAAGCCGATCCATGACGCGCACCCGCACCTGCCCCGTGGTCGGGTTCGGCCAGACTTGAAGACCGGTGGTCGAGGCGGTTTCATCGACCCCGCTGGTCACGCCGATGCTTCCGTGGAAGTCCACGTGCGCGGCGTACAGGTCGTTGTCGTCGTTATTGTACCAGAAGGCCACGGCACCACCATCAGCGTGCGGGTGCATGGTGAACTCCTCGTAGAAGGGCACATGCTGGGTGCCTGCCAGTACGGCGGCATTGGCCCAGGCGGTGGTGCCGTCACTGCGAAGCCGTTGCGCCTGGAACCCGGCGGAAATGGTCAACTGGGTCACGATCACCCCACCACTGTCCGAGGGCACCAGCTTGGTGTGCGGGATGTAGGTCTGCACAAGGACCGCAGGCTCTCCAGCGGCATCCCACACCGGATCACCGTTCATGTCCAGCTTCTGAGCGTAGAGGTCCTGGTTGTTCGCCGGCGGGCGTGCATCCTCCCAGGCCACCATGAAATGGCCATCATGCATCACCATCCAGGGCAGGTCCTGGTTGAAGGCACTCATGCCCACGGTCTTGATCGCCGGCGTGATGGCGGCGTTCCCGTTGCCATCCAGACGCGTGAAACTGATGCGCCGGGGCGAGGTGGCCTCCACAAAGACGATGGCCAGGCCGTCCTGTCCATCACTGGTGGCGTTGTACGCATAGGCCAGTCCCGGACCACCATCCACGGGATCCACTGACGCCGGCCACACCGGTGCGCAAAGGCTGTCCACCCGCAGGGCGCCCATGTGCGTGCCCACCCCGTTGCCGTTCCGCCAATGCGTGATGGCCCCACCATCGCTGGTGGCATCCAGCCCTTGTATGCTGCCGCCCGTGTTGCTCACGAGCGAACCGTCGATGCCCACCACCAGGCTTCCATCGTTGCGCACCCGATCGATGTAGCGCCGCCCGGCACCGCCCAGCACCGTCCGCGCGTACAGCACGAAGGCCCCGTTCGCCGCCGCCAGCACATTGAACTCGTTCACCCGCAGGAAAGGCACGCTGTCGCGCACCAGCGACGTGGCCATCGCCCACACGGGCATGCCATCGGTATCATAGCGCATGGCGGACAACGAATCACCCGGGGCGCTCACCCCGTGGCTGTAAACCACCATCAGGTCTCCATTGCCCAGCCGGCAGGCCTTCACGCCCCGCACCACGGAACCCGGCACGCTGGCCACAGGGATCCCGTTGGCCGCCCAGAGCGGATACCCATCGCTGTCCACCCGCTGGCCGTAGACCTCGGCGTCTCCGTTGCGCTCGTCGATCCAGAACGCGTACCAGCCTCCGGCACCGTCCTCCACCGTGCTCAGGTAGCGCTGCGTTCCGGGCGCATCGCAGATCACCAACGGGGCATCGGGATCGTTGGACCATTGTGCCTGTGATGGCATTGCCAGATACAGGCATGCAAGAAGCAGCGGGAGGTGGATGCGTTCCATGATGATACAAGGTATGGATCCATTTTCGGCATTGGTCCTACCGACCGGCCATCAGGCCTTGACATGCAGTGCCAATTGCTCCTGGGCTCCATTCGTTCGGACCGGAGCTATTTTGGGCCACATGCACAACTTGTTCACGAAGCTCGGACTGATGCTCGTTCTGTTCCAGTCCCATGCTTCCGGATCCATCCGGGCTCAGGACATCCAAGGGATCGATTCACTCTTCAGCGCGCTTGAAGAAAGGCAGGGGTTCAACGGCAACGTCATCCTGCAGCAGAACGGCCAGGTGATCTATGAACGGTCCATGGGTCTTGCGGACGTGGAGGCCGGCATCCCGCTGGACAGTCTCTCCGTGTTCGAGCTTGCCTCCAGTGGCAAGTGCTACACGGCTGCCGCCATCGGCATGCTGAAGGATGATGGACGTCTGGACTTCGACGACCCGGTGGTGCAACACCTCCCCGGGTTCCCTTTCCCCGACATCAGCCTCAGGCATCTGCTGAACCATGTGTCGGGCCTGCCCGACTACATGGAGCATTTCGACGCGCATGGTGAACCCGGCGGACTGGCCTGCAACCAGGACGTGCTCGACTTCCTGGCGTTGGAAGGGACCACCAGGCAATTCGCTCCGGGTGACTCCTTTCGCTACAGCAACACCGGGTACGTGGTGCTGGCCAGCGTCGTGGAGCAGGTCTCCGGCTTCACCTTCGACCAGTTCCTTCAAAAGCGCGTGTTCCTACCATTGGGCATGGAGCGATCCCTCGCGTTCACCCTTGCCTACCATCCGTTGATCTCGGTACATGGCTATGCCTACGGCCATCTGAAGGACGAACAAGGGAACGTGACCGCCACGAACAAGAGCCCGGCCACTCTGGAAGTGTACCGCTGGGGGCTCAGGCCCGTGCAGGGGGATGGGAACATCATCGGGTCCGTGCGCGACCACGCCACCTTCATCAACGCGCTGGTCCATGGGGAACTCCTTCGGCCGCAGACCTGGCAGGAGATGACCACCAGCGGGCGCACCAACGATGGGCGACCCACCGGATATGGCTTTGGGCTATACGTGCCCGAGGGCGGCAAGGAGTTCGGACACACCGGCAACGTACCGGGCTACCAGACCTTCTTCAGGCACTTGAACGCGCAGGACGTAACGCTGGTCTACGCCCGCAATGTGGAAAGCTGGGACTGGAGCTGGTTCGCCCAGCTCAATGAGCTGCTGGAAAAGCATTGACGGAGGCGCGACCTGACCCCCAGCGGTGATGCCCACCCCTCACGGCCCCCACCTGATCTTCAGCCCCGCGCTCTCATCCGGCTCGGCGCGCAACACCAGCTTGCGTTCCTCCTCCCCTGCCTGGAACACCAGCCCGGCGGTGTTGGGCGGCTCGCTCCCGAGGTTCTCCGCCTGCATCACCAGGAAGTTCGTTCCGGGCACCAGCGTGATGGGGATCGCCGTGGGTTCCGCCCGGCTCGGGACCGGGATGTTGCGCGCGATGCAGGTGCCGTTCAGGAAGAGCGTCACCGTATCGCCGTCCAGGCGCTTGTCGTCGTAGAGCAGTAGCACGACGCTGCCCGAAGGCAGGTCCACCTCGTCGGCCCACTTCACCGCGCGGCCTTCCACCCAGCGCGGCGGGCGCGGCGGAAGCGGTTCCAGCTTCGGCGGGGATGGTTCCTTCTCGCGGGTCCTGTGCAGCATCACCTGACCGGGTGCACAGCCCGGCGGTTGCCATTCCCCATACAAGCGCCAGGTGGCGCCGGTCGTATCCAGCATCAGCGGACCACCCTGCAGCACCCAGAGGTAGCCCGTGCCACCCTGTTCCAGGATGCGCGCTTCCCGCAGGTGGTAACGCCTCCCCTGCCCCTGGCCCTCGATGGCCATGTGGGCGAAGTGCTCCTGCTGAAAGGGGAAGGTGACGTGGCTGGTGCCCGTGATGCGCCCTGCATCGGCCACCAGCTCCATCTCGATCACGAAGCGTTCGTTCATGCCGCGCACCAGCTCGCCACGCCAGGTGCCGCTGAGGTCCTGGGCGTGGAGGGGGCCAATGAGCAGGACGGCCAACAGGCCGGACAGGCGGATCGGATGCCGGAGCGTTCCCATGGACACGCTGTACACTGCAGGACACCATCAGTTCATTCCAGGACCTTCCTCTCGGGTGATCTTCCGGCCAGGGATCAGCCTACCTTGTCGAGAGGAGGCAGGCATCTTTCCCGGGCTTATCCGTCTTCGAGGTATGAGACCATCCATTGACAAGACCCGATCCCTGGCCCTGGTCATGTGGGTGCTTTGCGGAGCTTCAGCCGCCTTTGCCCAACCGGGCTTCCTGCGCACCTACGACCTTCCCCCGGGAAGTACCGTGCATGGTGCCGATGCCACACCGGACGGGGGCCTGGTCCTTTGCGGCACGATGGCCGACAGCGCCTTCCTGATGCGCGTGGATGTCGCCGGACAGTTGCTCTGGTCGCGGACCTTCACCGCAGAGGGGGCGAACGATCTAGGCACCTACTGGACACCCTACGAACAACTGGACTTCCAGGACGTGACCGCTGTGAACGATACGGCCTGTCTGGTGGCTGGTGCAGGTACCGTACCAGGTTTTTTGGGGGGACAGTCGATCGTGGCCAGCTTCCATTCAAGCGGTGACACGTCCTGGGCAAGGGTCATCGACTGGTCCATCTATTCCGACCTGCTCACCGCTGCGGTGATGGAGAACAGCACCACGGCCCTGGTTGCCGGCCGCCTGGGCGGACTGAACTCGGACTGGTCCAAGGTCTACCGGATCGACCTGGGTACCGGGACGGTCACCGGCTCCAACGGCTTCAGCGGCGCGCCCTACAGTTGGGCCCAGCGCATGGACCGGGGAGCGGACGGCAGCATCCTGCTCACCAGCCCTGGCGATGCCATGTTCAGCCTGATCGGCCGTTTCGACGCGGGCTTGAACGCTTTGTGGGCGAATGAGTACATCGGCCTGCAGACCCGGACCGTGAAGGGCCTCCCCGATGGATCCGTGCTTGCGGCCGGGGATTCCGTCCTGTTGAAGTTGACACCGGCCGGAACGGTGGACTGGGCGAAGTCCATCCTGGTGGGAAACGGAGCGATCACCGACATGGCGGTGAGGCCCGATGGGCATGTGCTCCTGCTGGGCTGGACCACGGATGTGGACACCTATTCCTGGATCGTGCATGTGGATGCTGCTGGCGCTCCGGTCTGGGGCCGTCGGTTCGGGGGCGTTGGTGATGATGTCCGGCTGACGGAACTGGACCTGCTGCCTGACGGCTCCCTGCGCCTGAGCGGCATGAGCGGGTCCAACGCCCTGGTGGTGGGCACCGACAGCCTGGGCGTCATCGGAACATGCCCCTTCCCGAACCTGACCTACTCGGTGAACACGGCCAGCGTTTCCCTGGGTCTGGTGTGGCCCACTCAAAGCACCCCGAACGATCCTCCACAACACCTGCGCGCCCTGGGCACCACGCTCTACGTCCCGAATGGCTACGATTGCGCCGACCTGACGGCCTACCGCGCGACCGGAACGGTGTTCAACGACCAGGACCTGGACGGTGTCCTTGATGCAGGAGAGCCACTCGTACCATACAGCCCGGTGGCGGTCTCGCCAGGCAACGTGCTGGCCTTCTCCAGCGGTTCCGGCACCTACACGTTCCTACCCGGAACCGCGGGCACCTACGACCTGGATGCCGTGCTTCCCAATGCCTGGTGGCAGCTCACCGCTGGGGGCAATGGCCACACGGTCACCTTCACCGCCACGGACACGTTGTTCGAAGACCTCGACTTCGGCCTGGCAGCGCTGGTGGACACCACGTTGGTGGAAGGCAGCCTGGTGCACGGCCTCGCTCCCTGCGGAGGGGTGATCGACCTGATCGCGTCGGCGACCAACGCAGGCACCTCCACACCCCAGGGCGTATTGGCGCTCACCATCGACCCGGCATACACCTACCTAGGCGCATCTCCTCCGGTGGACTCGATCGTGGGCCAGACGTACTACTGGTCCTTCGATACCCTTCAGTGGTCCACGAACACCCAACGCATCCTGACCGTGATCAGGCCAGGCGTTGGTCAACTCGGCGATACGCTGGTGAACGTGGTCGGTATCTGGACGGATGATGGTCTGGGGAACCTGAGCCTGAACGATACCACCGCGTTCGTGGAGGTGCACACCTGTGCCTACGACCCGAACGACAAACTC
>JACJZH010000007.1 GCA_020635695.1 Flavobacteriales bacterium
TCGCCGAGCTGGGCGGCACACCGGACGCGGGTGGAAGCTGGACGGACCCGAACGGGAACGCGCACAGCGGGAGCTTCGACCCGGTCACCGATGTGTCCGGTGTATACACCTACGCGATCACCGGTCAGGCTCCTTGTCCTTCCGATCAGGCCACCGTCACGGTGCTGGTGGAGGCGCTTCCGGATGCCGGTGTCGATGCCCTGGTCGATGTCTGCACGGGCGACCCTTCCTTCGACCTGTTCCTGGAACTTGGTGGCACGCCGGATGCCGGTGGTGATTGGTCGGACCCTGATGGCGATCCCTTCACGGGCCCCTTCGATCCGGCGGCCTCGCAGCCTGGGGTCTATTCCTACGTCGTGAACGGAACGGTCTGTCCCTCTTCACAGGCCACCGTAACGGTCAATGTGCTGCAAGGCCCGAACGCGGGTACCGACAACGGCGTTCTGCTGTGTTCCTCCGATGCGGCCTTCCTGCCGATCGACAGCCTCTTGGGCACACCGGACGTGGGAGGTACATGGACCGATCCCAATGGTGCCCCGTTCACCGGGTCCATCGATCCGGCGTCAGCGCTGTCCGGGAACTACACCTACCTGATCCCGGGCAATGCGGCATGCCCTTCCGATCAGGCGGTGCTCACGGTGTCCATTGCCCAGGTGGTGAATGCCGGAACGGATGGCACTATCGCGCTGTGCAGCAATGGACAGCCGCAATCGCTCTTCAGCACGCTGGGAGGTGCTCCCGACGCTGGAGGGACATGGACCGACCCCATGGGCGATCCATTCGCCGATCCCTTGGACCCAGCCACCGCCATGTCCGGAAGCTATGTGTATACCGTCGTGGGAACGGCACCCTGCCCTTCGGACGTGGCGGTCGTGATCGTGGACGTCCTGGCGGCACCGAACGCAGGTGGCGATTCCGCCCTGGTCTTGTGCGAGCTGGACCCCCCGTTGCCCATGCTCTCGGCCCTGGCGGGCGCGCCCGATGCGGGAGGGGTCTGGACCGATCCGGGAGGTGCGGTGTTCACGGGGCCGTTCGATCCGGCCGACGATCAGCCGGGTGAGTACGTCTATTTCCTGGCAGGTCAGGCACCCTGCGCCAACGATCAGGCGGTGGTCTCCTTTGCCGTTTCCAATTCCGTGGAGGCTGGCAGCTCGGGAAGCCTTCTGCTTTGCGGGAACGACGATCCGTTCCAGCTGCTGGATTCCCTTGCCGGCGGGCCTCAGACCAACGGAAGCTGGACGGCGCCGGATGGCTCGCCCTTCAACGGTCAATTCGTGCCGGGAGCCTCCCAGCCGGGCACCTACACCTATACCGTGGTGGCAACGGCCCCCTGTCCGGCGGACGTGGCCGAGCTCGACGTGGACGTCATCCCAGTCCCCGATGCCGGGTTCGAGGTCGTGCTGTCCGGAGGGTGTGCACCCACGTCCGCCTACTTCACGTCCACCTACTCGGGACCGGGGACCTACACGTGGGACCTGGGCAATGGAACGATCTTCCAAGGCGCACAGCCGGACACGGTGATCTACGACCTGCCGGGCAGCTATGACGTTTCCCTGGTGGTGGATGCGGGCAATGGGTGTGGGGCGGACACCTCCGTGATCCCCGGTGCCGTGGAGGTGCTCGTGCAGCCCACGGCGTCCTTCCTCACGGGATCATCGGTGGTGAACACGACCGATCCCACCGTGGTGTTCATCAACACCTCCCAGGATGCCGCTACGTTCGAATGGGACATGTCCGGCCTGGGCACATCGAACGCGGTGAACCCGGTGTTCGTCTTCCCGCAGGACCTGGACGCGACCTACGACGTGTGCCTCACGGCCTTCGCCTCGCCGACCTGTCTGGACACCGTGTGCATGCTCATCACCGTGGAACCGGGGCTCACCGTGCACGTGCCCAATGCCTTCAGCCCGGATGGCGATGGGATCAATGATGGGTTCCTTCCGGTGGTGCTGGGCGTGGACCCGGAAGTGTACCGGTTCGATGTGTTCGACCGCTGGGGCCAACCGCTCTTCACCAGTGAGCGCCCCGGGGAGGCCTGGGACGGAACGTTCGGAGGAGGTGCGGAGGTGCCTGTCGGCGTGTACGTGTGGAAGCTCGTGCTGCGCGATGCCATGACCACCGATCGCATGGAGCGGGTCGGTCATGTGACCCTGGTGCGTTGAGCACCCTCGCCGGCCATCCGGCTATCTTTGGGCCCCTTCCCGCTGAACGTGCCGGAACGCCTGGTCATCATCCCCACCTACGACGAACGGGAGAACATCGAGACGGTGCTCGGCCGGGTGTTCGCGCTCGATCCCCCCTTCGATGTCCTGGTGGTCGACGACGGTTCGCCGGACGGCACGGCGGGCATCGTGAAGGACCTGCAGGCCCGTTGGCCGGGCCGTCTTCACTTGTTGGAGCGCCAAGGGAAGCAAGGGCTGGGTACCGCCTACATCGCCGGGTTCAAGTGGGCGCTGCAGCGCGAGTACGCATTCATCTTCGAGATGGACGCCGACCTGAGCCACGATCCGGACGACCTGCTGCGGCTGTACCAGGCCTGTGCCGAAGGTGCGGACATGAGCGTGGGGTCGCGTTACGTGAAGGGGGGACAGGTGAAGGACTGGTCCTGGGACCGCGTCCTGATCAGCTACTTCGCTTCCCTGTACGTGCGCATCGTGCTCTGGCTCGGTGTGCGCGACACCACCGCAGGTTTCGTCTGTTATCGGCGGAAGGTGTTGGAGACCATCGACCTGGACGATGTGCGGTTCATCGGCTATGCCTTCCAGATCGAGATGAAGTACCGCACGAAGCTGCACGGCTTCTCCATCCGGGAGGTGCCGATCACCTTCGTGGACCGGGTGAAGGGCCGTTCCAAGATGAGCATGAACATCTTCCAGGAGGCCTTCTGGGGCGTGTTGAAGATGCGATCGATCGTCCGGGCATGACCGCGCATTCCGTCCGGCCGTTCAGGATGCTGGCCGCCGTGCTCGCATTGGTCGTGTGGGTCTCCTGTGGCGGGACCGATGAGCCGCCCCCGGACATCCTGCCGCGCGACCGGTTCACCGAGGTGCTGCTGCAGGCCCAGTTGATCGAGGCCAGGATGAACCACGAACTGGTGATCGAACAGCGCACCGACAGCCCGATCGAGGCCTATTACGAGGCGATGTTCAAGGAGCAGGACGTCACCCGCGAGCAGTTCGAACGCACGTTCCGGTGGTACAGCGAACACCCTGAGCGGTTGAAGGCGGTCTACGAGGACGTGCTCACCGAACTCAGCAGGCGCAAGGAGGAGGTCATCCACCAGGACGCCCCCTGAACGCGGCCACGTTCGCCACGGCCTCGCCGGCGCTGCGAAATCGCATGCCCAGCTCCGCTTCCACACGCCCTGCGGACCACGACCGCCGGGCCAGTGAACTGCGTACCGTGTGGCGCGTGACCAGCGTACGCCCCCCCAGGAACGGACCCAGCAGGGTGCTCGCCGAGGCCGCCGCACGCAGCATCCAGGGGCGCAGGGCGAACCCAGGCGCAGGATGGCCGAACGAGGTCGCCAGCTTGCCGAACAGTTCCCGGTAGCTCAGGTTCTCACCGATCAGCAGGTAGCGCCCAGTGATGGCACGCTTGTCGGCCAGTTCCACCAGGGCATGGGCCACATCGCGGGCGTCCACCACCGCGTTCGATCCCGGCGGATAGTACCGCGAACCGCGCGCCAGGCGGTCCACCAGGCCCATGCTGCTGCGGCCGCCACGCCCGGGGCCCAGCACGATGCAGGGGTTGGCGATCACCGCTTCCAGGCCCTCGGCACGTCCCCGTTCCACCTCCAGCTCGGCCGCCCACTTGCTGTCCGCATAGGGTGAATGGGAGCCACCCGGATCGAAGGCATCGTCCTCCGTGGCGGGCCTTCCCGAAAGGACCTCACCGATGGCCGCCGTGGAACTGACATGCACGAGCAGCTTCACGTGGGTGCGCAGGGCGGCGTTCACCACGTTGGCCGTGCCCTTGCGGTTCACGCGGTCCAGCTTGCGCGTATCGCCGGGGTTGAAGCTCACCTCCGCGGCCGCATGGAACACCCGCTCCACACCGTCCATGGCCTCCTCCAGGGAAAGCACGTCCAGCAGGTCGCCTTCCACCCACTGGATCCGTTCCAACAACGCTTCATCGCCATAGTGTGCGAACACGCGCCCCACGATGGAGGTGTCGCTCCCCGCCCGCGCCAGCGCCCGTACCGGACGCCCGCGATGCAGCAGTTCGCGCAGCAGATGCACGCCCACGATCCCCGTACCGCCCGTCACCAGGTCCATGCCGACGCAAGGTAGGCGCACCGCCCTTCTGCGTTCCAACCTCCAACCTCCAACACCTCCCCCCTCTATCTTCGCGCCACGCCATGAAGGACTACATCGCGGAACTGCGCTGGCGCGGCATGCTGCAGGACCACACGCCCGGCGTGGAGGACCTGCTGAAGGGCGGACCCGTGAGCGGCTACGTGGGCTTCGACCCCACCGCCGACTCGTTGCACGTGGGCAACCTCGTGCCCATCATGCTGCTGGTGCATTTCCAGCGCTGCGGGCACCGCCCCGTGGCCCTCGTGGGCGGCGCCACCGGTATGGTGGGCGATCCCAGCGGCAAGAGCGCCGAACGCAACCTGCTCAGCGAGGAGGTGCTCGCCCACAACGTGGCCTGCATCCGCGCCCAGCTGGAACGCTTCCTGGACTTCGGGGACAGCACCACCGGTGCCCGCCTGGTGAACAACTACGACTGGTTCAAGGACATGGGCTTCCTGCGCTTCATCCGCGACGTGGGCAAGCACATCACCGTGAACTACATGATGGCCAAGGACTCCGTGAAGAACCGCCTGGAGACGGGAATCTCCTTCACCGAGTTCAGCTACCAGCTGGTGCAGGGCTATGACTTCCAGTACCTGTACACCCACATGGACGTGAAGCTGCAGCTGGGCGGCAGCGACCAGTGGGGCAACATCACCACCGGCACCGAGCTGATCCGCCGCATGGACGGGGGCGAGGCGCACGCCATCACCACGCCGCTGCTCACCAAGGCCGACGGCAGCAAGTTCGGCAAGAGCGAAGGCGGCAACGTGTGGCTGGACAAGGCCCGCACCTCGCCCTACCGCTTCTACCAGTTCTGGCTGAACGCCAGCGACGACGACGCGGCCCGCTTCCTGAAGATCTTCACCACCCGCGACCAGCAGGAGGTGGAGGCGCTGATCGCCGAGCACGCGAAGGCCCCGCACCAGCGGTTGCTGCAGAAGGAGTTCGCCGCGGACGTGACCACGCGGGTGCATGGCAGGGAGGAACTGGAGGCTGCGCTGCAGGCGAGCGAGATCCTCTTCGGCAAGGCCACAGCGGAGTCCCTGGCCGCACTGAGCGAACAACAATGGCTCGATGTGTTCGAGGGCGTGCCGCAGGCCGCTGTGTCCCGGGACGTGCTCTCGGCCGGTGTACCCATCGTGGACCTGCTCACCGAACATGGCGGCTTCCTGGCCAGCAAGGGCGAGGCCCGCCGTGCGCTGAAGGAGAACAGCATCGCGGTGAACAAGGAGAAGGCGGGCGAGGAACGCACCATCGGCACCGACGACCTGCTCGGCGGCAAGTTCATCCTGCTCCAGCGCGGGAAGAAGAACTATTTCCTGGTGAAGGTGGAGGGCTAGGCCACCGGCCTACTCCTTCGCGAAGCGCGCCCGCCCCACCGTATACCCTTGGTCGTCCAGGAAGATCAGGGTGTACAGCCCGGCGGGCAGGTGGCCCACCGCGATCCGGGGCTGCGGCAGGTCCTGGGCCAGCACCAGGCGCCCGGTGGCGTCGTAGGCCCGCAGTTGCTGCCAGGCACCACCCGCCTGCACGGTCAGGTGGCCGGTGGCGGGGTTCGGGCTCACGGTCCAGGTCTCCGAGCCGGCGCCCAGTGCGGGCACCCGCGAGGCCACCGTGTAGCAGGTGTCCATGGGAGCGTCCAGGGGCCATTTGATGATGTACTTCACCACGGGCCCGCCCGCCGTGCCGTACAAAGTGTGACCGGCGCTGGCATACATCGTGTCGGCGGAAACTGTCATATTACCCCGGATCACCGGTGCACATTGGGTCCTCCGAAGAGGCATACGCTGGAACCATCATAGACCCCATATCCGTACATCCCGTCCGGCCGACCGGCGTTGAAGAAGCCGCAGAAATACAGCTTGCCGTTGGCCACGTCCAGGTCGCCGCCTTGGCGACCGGGAAGATGTCGGGGAACATGTTGTGCCACTGGCTGCCATCCCAGGCCATGATGCCACTGGCGGCATTGCCCCACCATTCATAGAACTCACCGGTCACCCAGAGGAGGCCATCGTACACCACCATCTCGTTCACCCAGGGGTCGCCCAGCAGGCCGGGACCCAGGGCCTCCCAGCCGTTGGGCCCCTGCCGGGCCAGATCGTTCACCCCGTTGCTGGTGTTGAAGTTGCCGGCCACGTACAGGTCGCCCTGGTAGCGCACGGCCTTGGCGGTGTTGAAGCCGAACTCCTCGGTGGTGTCCACCTGCTGCCAGGTGGTGCCGTCGTATACCGCCCAGTTGCTGATGGGTTGGCCGTCAACGGTATTGAACGCGCCGTGTAGATGGAGTTGACCATCGACCACCGAGCTGCCCCAGAAATTGCCGAGGGTCGTATCCGAAGCAGCGGGCGACCCATTGGTCGTTCTCCCACTTGGCGAAACCTCTGGTATGTGGCACGCCCGACATGCTCCAAAATCACCCACTACCACAAAGCCGCTGTCGTAGGGAATGATGTCCTTGGCTGGAGGTCTGCCCAGTTGGGAACCCGTTCACGGATGATCGGCTCCCCCCCATGGGCCATACCATTGGCCATTGTACCAATAGGCCGTGTTGTGGATCGAAGACGTTGCCAGGCATCGCCCACTGGGAAGCCCCACCACGTATAACCGGCCGCTCGTGGAGTCGTAGTGCAGGTCACGGACAAGCCCTGTCCAGCCGTCCCCAACGGTTTCCCACTGGGCACAAAGCCCGTGCGAAGTGAAGCCCAGGACCATCAGGAAATATGCGCGACAATCCATGCCTCCAACTAAGATACCGGATCACGCCACCATCAGGTTGCACCCCCTCAGGTCGCTGTGGTCGAAGCGGCCCAGCACCTCGAAACGGCCATCGGGAAGCAGCCGGCCCAGGTCCTGGGTGCTGACGAAGGGGCAGCTGGCCGCGTTGCACAGGTCGATGATGTCGATGCCGCCGGTGCGGCCGGGGCCCAGCCGCGCGAAGGGGTCGTTCGGTTCGCGCAGCATCACGCGCATCCAGGGGGGGCACTGGAACACACCCGCGCCGGTGCTCCAGGCCTGGGACAGCAGCTCGGTCATGCCGTACTCGGAATGCACGGCGTCCACCTGGAAGGCCTCCTTCAGCAGGGTGTGCACTTCCTCGCGCACCAGCTCGGCCGCGCCGCCCCTTCATGCCGCCGGTCTCCATGACCAGGGTGTCGCGCAGGGGCATCGGATGGCGTTCGGCCAGGTCCAGCAGGGCGAAGGTGACGCCGAGCAGCAGGGTGCGCCGTCCGCCGGTCGCGGGGCGTTGCAGCAATTCCGCCAGCCCGTCCAGGTCGTGCAGCCAGGTGCCGCTCTCCGGATCGCCGCTGGCCTGGATCAGCCGTTCGGCCATGTACACCAGCGAGCTGTCCGGCCGCTCCAGGTAGGCGGGGAGCAGCGCCAGCACCCGGTAGCCTTCCACCGGCCCGTACACGGCCTCGAAGGAGGTGCGGAACGAGCGTTCGTACACCTCCGGGAAGGGCACATGGTGGGTGCTGGTCACCGTTCCCGTGGTGCCGCTGCTGGCGAAGCGCAAGTCGGCCTCCAGCCCTTCCAGCAGCACCCGGTGCGTGCGGAACAGGCCGATGGGCAGGAAGGGGATGTCCTCGACCGTCCTGATCGCCGCCGGATCGCGGCGCAGGGCCTGCAGGTAGGCGCGGTAGACCGGGTTCCTTTCCGCGTGCAGATGAAATAGGTCCATCGCCAGCGCGTTGAAGTCCTGGTCGCCCCGCACCGCGAAGGGCCGTTCCAGGAAGGAGGCTGGCAGGGTGGAAGGACGGGTCATGCGCGGCGCGGTGGCGTACCTTTGAAGGGCGATGGAACGCAGGAGACTCCCGTGGGCCAAGTTAACGGCGGCGCTGCTGGCGCTGGCCGTGGTGTTCCCCGCGTGCCTGAAGACGGACGAGTTCCCCGTGGAGCCCAACATCACCTTCAAGAGCCTGGAGGTCTTCGGCGATTCGGCCTCGCTCACGGTCTCCTTCACCGACGGCGACGGGGACATCGGCCTGGCCCCGGGCGACACCTTCCCGCCCTACGACACGCTGCCCTACTCCTTCAACCTGTTCGTGGAGTACGAGGAGCTGCAGAACGGCGTCTGGACCCAGGTGGACCTGCTGCTGCCGCTGTACTACCGCATCCCGGTGATCACGCCCACGGGGCAGAACAAGACCCTGGAGGGCGACCTGTCGGTGGCGTTGAAGCCCTTCCCGACGGTGATCGGCGGGGCCTACGATACGGTGCGCTACAGCGTGAAGTTGGTGGACCGCGCGTTGCACGAGAGCAATGTGGTGCGGTCGGACGCCCTGGTGCTGGACTAGATCTCGCCGGCGAGCGCTTCGGACACGTTGATCAGGTGGTCGCCCACCTTCTCGCAGCTGGAGAAGAGGTCGCTGTAGATCAGTCCGCTCTTCACGTTGTAGCTGCCGGTCTCCACGCTCTTCAGGTGGGCGCGCCGGAGCTTGTCCCGCCGGCGGTTGATGCGCTGTTCCACCTCCACGGCAGCGTCCAGGGAGAGCTTCTCCGCGTCGCCGTCCAGGTTCCGCAGCATCACGGCGAAGGCCTCGTCCAGCAGGTCCATCATGCCCAGCAGGTTCTCGCGCTGTTCGGGGCTGAACCAGAGCCGGTCGGCCATCTTGCGTTCCAGCTGCTTGCTCATCTGGAAGAAGATGTCACCCACGCGCTCCAGGTCGCCGATGATGGCCAGCAGCCCGCGGATGCGCGCGCTCACCTCCTCGTTGCGCGCCTCGGTGGCCGTCTTGGTCAGGTAGGCGCCCACCTCCACCTCGATGCGGTCGGTGATCTCCTCGTACTTCTTCAGCTTGTCCAGCAGCATGTTGCGCTGACCGGCATCGGTCTGCACCAGCAGGTTGCGCAGGTAGCCGAGCATCTTGTGGGTGATGCGGCCGAACTTGGCGATCTCCTTGCGCGCCTCGAGCAGCGAGACCTCCGGACTGAGCGGGATGTCGGTGTCGATGTATTCCAGTCGGAACTCCTCGTCGGCCTTCTCGCGGCTGGGCACCATCCAGGTGACCACCTTCACCAGGAAGGGGATGAAGCCGATGAAGAGCAGGGTGTTCGCCAGGTTGAAGCCGATGTGCAGGTAGGTGAGCGCCCACTTCACGGCGGCGGGATCATCGTACGGGGAAGCACCGGTGGTGCGGGTCACGATGCCGTCCAGCAGGCCCAGCACCGGGTGGAAGAGCAGCAGCATCCACGCCACGCCGAAGACGTTGAAGACCAGGTGCGAGCGGGCCGCCCGCTTGGCCCAGACGTTGCCCACCAGCGAGGCGATGTTGGCGGTGATGGTGGTGCCGATGTTCTCGCCCAGCACGATGGCCGCGGCCATGTCGTAGCCGATGGTGCCCTTTTCGCACAGGACCAGCGTGAGCGCCATGGCCGCGCTGGAGCTCTGCACCACCACGGTGAGGAAGATGCCGATGATGACGAACAGGACCACCGACAGCAGGCCCATGTCGCCCATGCCGCCCAGGAACGCCAGCGCTTCGGGCGAGGGCGGGGGGCACCGCGAACTTCAGGTAGTCGAGGCCCAGGAACAGCAGCCCGAAGCCGATGAGGAACTCCGAGAAGGCCTTCGCGCGCGCGTTGCGCATGAACAGCAGGGGGAAGGCCAGTCCGATGATGGGCACCGAGAGGTCGGCGATGCGGAACTCGGCCGCCACCGAGGCGCTGATCAGCACCATCTTCACCGTGGTGCCGATGTTGGCGCCCATGATGGTGCTGATGGCCTGGCGCAGGTTCAGCAGGCCGGCGTTCACGAAGCTCACCACCATCACCGTGGTGGCCGAGGAGCTCTGCACGATGGCCGTGGCGCTGAAGCCGGTGAACACGCCCAGGAAGCGGTTGCGCGTCATGGCCTTCAGCGCATCCTGCATGCGGCCGCCGGCCACCTTCTGGAGGCCCTCGCTCATGACCTTCATCCCGTAGATGAAGAGCCCGAGCGAGCCCACGAGCATCAGGAATTCGACGATACCGAATCGCATGGCAGCGGAACGACCGGCAAAGGTCCGTGAAAAGCGGCCACCGGCCAAGTGCCGCCCTCGTTGTTAACCCCGCGTTAATTCGGCGTTCCATCCGGACCGGCGCACCAGGCCCGGCTATCTTTGGCCGGATGGCCAGCCCGGTGAAGAGCCCGCGTGGGATCGCCCTGCTGGTGTCCGGGGTGCTTGCCGTGGTGGTGGGCGTGTTGGGCGCCTTCCTCGGCCTGCCCAGCGGCCTGCCGGTCTGGGTGCCCTTGGTGCTCTCGGCCGCCGCGTTCGCCGCCAGCTATTTCGTGGTGAACTATGCCATCGAACGGTTCATCCACGACCGCATCCGGTTGATCTATCGCACGGTGCATGACCTGAAGACGGGCAAGAGCACCGCGCCCGAACTGGACATGGGCACCGACGTGCTGGGCCAGGTGAACACCGATGTGCTGGACTGGGCCACCGCCCGCCGCAGCGAGATCCGTGAGCTGCGCGAGCGGGAGAAGTTCCGCCGCGAGTTCATCGGCAACGTGGCCCATGAGCTGAAGACGCCCATCTTCAACATCCAGGGCTATATCCTCACCCTGCTCGAGGGTGGTCTGGAGGACGACAAGGTGAACCTGGACTTCCTGGAACGGGCCTCCCGCGGGGTGGACCGGCTGACCAAGATCGTGGAGGACCTGGACATGATCTCCAAGCTGGAGAGCGGGGTCATGGAGATGAGCATCGACCGGATGGACCTGACCGAACTGGTGCACGAGGTGTTCCAGGGCATGGAGATGCGGGCCAGGGAACGGGGTGTGACCCTGCGTACGCCCCTGAAGGACCCCGTGTGGGTGATGGCCGACCACGACCGTCTGAGCCAGGTGCTGTACAACCTGCTGGCCAACGCCTGCAACTACGGCCGGGAAGGCGGTTTCACCGAGGTGCGCACCTTCGACATGGACGACCAGGTGCTGGTGGAGGTGGTGGACGACGGCATCGGCATCAGCCGGGAGCACCTGCCCCGGTTGTTCGAACGCTTCTACCGCGTGGGCAAGAGCCGTTCCCGGCACGAGGGGGGCTCCGGACTCGGTCTGGCGATCGTGAAGCACATCATCGATGCGCACGGCCAGTCCATCACGGTGAAGAGCAGCGAGGGCGAGGGCACCACCTTCGCCTTCACCTTGCAGAAAGCCCGCTGATCGGGCGTGGTGCCCGGAACACCTGCAACGGACCGCTGTTGTTCGCCACCACCAGCCAGGTGCCACCCGCATCGGAAAGCCTGACCAGGTCCCTGACGTTCCCATTGGCGAAGAAGCCCGAGCGGTCCACGGGCATGGCGGAGAAGGCGCCGCGACCGTCACCCAGCAGGACCAGTCCCGTGCCGGCGTCGTAGCGGACGGTCTCCACTTCCGCCCCCCAGTTGTTCCCGGCCACGATCAGGTCCACCTTCCCGTCACCGTTCACGTCAGCCGGCACGATGGCATTGATCGGAGCCGCCTGGGCGAGGTTGGGCAGGTCAACGGCCCGGAAACCTTCGGCCCCCTCGTTCAGGAACACGCTGCTGCGCATGTGCCTTGCCGTCAGGTGGAGCGCCTTGTCAAGGTCCTCCCGGGTGTAGATGGCCGGCAGGTCGGCATGGGCGAACTCCTTGTAGGTGGGGAAACGGTCCAGGATCATCGGGCACTGTTGCGAGGAACACTCCCGGCCGCGGACAGGCAACACCGTTCCATCCTTCTCCTTGGCCAGGACGATGTCCGACCGGCCGTTGTCATCGAAATCCGCCCAGTACACATGGAGTGGATGCTCCTGGTCCGCGTGGAACTTGCTGTTCCACCCGAGGTTCCCGGCGATCAGGTCCTGGTCGCCGTCGCCGTCCAGGTCCTCGATCTCCAGGGCCGACCACCATCCCGTGTACCGATCGAGCCCCAGCGCTGCCGATCGATCGGTGAAGCGGCCACCTTCGTTCATGAACACGGTGGGGTGCATCCATTCGCCCACGAGCACCAGGTCCGGGTCGCCATCCTGGTCCAGGTCCGCGAAGCGTACCGAGCTCACCATGCCCGGGCCGAGGGCCTCGGGTGCGAGTTCCTGGGTGGCATCGGTGAAGTGGCCCGAACCGTCGTTCACCAGCAGGTAGCTGCGCGGTGCGAAGGGGTAGTGTGCAGGGGTCTGTCTCCCGCCGATGTAGAGGTCCAGGTCGCCATCACCATCGATGTCCGCCGCATCGGCGCGCATGGCGCTGGTGATCAGCTTGGGAAGGGCGTCCGGGCGTTCGGAGAACCCTCCGCGGCCATCGTTCACGTAGATCCGCTGTTCGAAACGCGGATCGCGGATGTCATGCTCGTTCGACCCGGCGAGCAGGAGCAGGTCCGGGTCCCCGTCCTGGTCGGCGTCGAAGAAGAGCGCACCGACATGTTCCTGGTCCGCATGCGCCTGCCAGGGCTGGGAGGTGGCGGCCCGGAACCGGCCATCCGCCTGCCCGATCCACAGCCTGCAGGATGAGCCGTGCGAGGCGGTGACGAACAGGTCCGCCCTTCCGTCGCCGTTCACATCGGAGGTGGCCAGCTGGGGGGCGAGCTCGCTCATCTTGTGGGGAAGCAGCACCTCCAATCGGAAATCGTCATAGGGATCTTCCTCGTGCACATGGTGCAGGCCGATCGTTGCCGGGTCCGTATCGCGGAACAGGGGCGGGGGCGGGGGAGGTGGAGCGGTGTAGGGCACGGCGCTACGCTGGTCCACCACGAGCGTGGTGTCCACCGTCGGGGAGGTGAGGCGCGTGGTGCCCAGGGCCCCGCGGCCGGGCCAGTCCACGATCACTTCCTCCACGCGGTCGTCGGAACCCAACCCGAAATGGAGCACGGGTTCCACACAGCCCTGGTATCCGCGTACCGGGCTCAACTCCTGGTACTGCTCACCGCTCTTCGTCCTGACCGTGACCTGCGCGCCCCAGGCGGTCCGTCCGTCCACGGGTCGCAGCCGTACACGCAGGTGGTGGTTGCCCAGGCGGTCCGCATGGTTCTCATGGATGCCGGCAGGCTCGTCCAGGTTGTTCACCACCAGGTCCAGGTCGCCATCGCCGTCCAGATCGGCATAAGCGGCCCCGTTGCTGTTCACCGGTGAGCCGAGCCCCCAGTCCTGTGACGCATCGGTGAAGGTGAGGTCTCCCCGGTTCCGGAAGGCACGATTGCCGATGCGTGTGCTGGGTACCAGATCGAGGCTCCTGTAGAAGGCCTGCCCGGAACGCAGACTGTCGTACACCTCGCGCTGGTAGTCGTTGTCGCGGATGTCGTGCTTGAAACCGTTGGTGACGAAGAGGTCCTTGTGGCCATCATTGTCCAGGTCGGCGAACAGGGGTGCCCAGCTCCAGTCCGTGCGCGCCACGCCGGCAAGCTGCGCGATCTCGCTGAAGGTGCCGTTCCCGTTGTTGCGCTGCAGGGTGTTCACCATGTACTGGAAGAAATAGCCGCCGCGGACCAGCGACCAGAACTTGTCGGGTGCCATCCCGCTCATGTTCATCTTGCTGCGCACGTGGTCGTCCGCCGTCATGTCCAGCACCATGATGTCCGGAAGGCCGTCATTGTCCTGGTCGGCCACATCACAGCCCATGCTGAAGTTGCTGACATGGCGGGTCCTGCGCTGCAGTTCCTCGCTGAAGGTGCCGTCACCACGGGCCATGTACATCAGGTCGGGCACGTCGAAGTCGTTGGCCACGTAGATGTCCTGTCTTCCGTCCCGGTCCAGGTCGGCCGCGCAGACACCCAGCCCGAAGGCATAGTTCTGTACGCCGGCCTCGTAGGTGATGTCCGTGAAGTGCCCGCCATCATTGCGGTACAGGCGGTCCGTCGGGGCTTCGCGCCGCATCACGGCGTCCAGCACACTGAAGTTGCTTTCACCACGGATCCGGTCCGCCGGATGCACGAGCAGGTACATGTCCAGGTCCCCATCGTCGTCCACGTCCAGGAAGGTGGCCTGGGTGGCATGGCTGGTGTCGGCCAGCCCGAGCTCCTCCGCCGCCTCGCGGAATTGCCAATCGCCCTGGTTCAGGTAGAGCAGGTCGCGTGTTCTCCGCGGGTCCTTGGTCGGACCGCCCCGGCACACATGGATGTCGAGCAGGCCGTCGCCGTTCACGTCGGCCATGGCCACGCCGGTGGACCAGCCTGGTGGGGATGTGTCCAGCGCGGTTCCGGTCACATCCTCGAACCGCATGCCGCCCAGGTTCCGGTACAGCCGGTCCGGCACTTGATTGCCGCTCAGGTAGATGTCGGGGAGCCCGTCACCGTCCAGGTCGCCGAGTGCCACACCACCGCCGTTGTAGGCATAGATGTAGGTGAAGTAGTTCACTTCCGGGCTCTCCGTGATGGTGTTCGCGAAGTCGACGCCGGAATGGGCTGCGGGCACCTGCGTGAACAGGGGAGCCTGGGAGGGAAGTGCCGTCCGATCGACGGACCCGCCCGGGTCGCCGGCACAGGAGGCGATCAGCAGGCACAGGCCGAAGGCCCACCTGCCGGATGGATCGGGAGCCATGCCACGAAATTACTCCGCGATCAACGGGCGCTCAGCAGGGAACGCACCTCCTCCGGGCGGAACACCTGGAGCGGGGCGTTGTTGTTGGCGACCACCACGGCAGGCGTTCCTGCCGTGCCCAGGGGCAGCAGGAGAACATCCTTCGCGTTGTTCCAGGCGAAGATCCCACTGTTCCGGGTGGCGACCGGCTTGAAACCGCCCTGGCCATCTCCGAGCAGCAGCATGCCCACGCCGCCATCGTAACGGATCGTCTCCACTTCAGCACCCCAATGGTTGCCGGCGATGACGAGGTCCGGATGACCGTCGCCGTTCCAATCCGCCACGGCAGTGCCCATGATGGGTGACCGCTGGGCCTCCATGGGCAGTTCCCTGGCCCGCCAGCGCCCATTCCCCTCGTTGATGAGCACACAGCTCGTCATGTGCCGGGCCTGCAGGTGCAGGGCTTCCCCGAGCTTCTCCTGGCCATAGATGGAACCGAGATCGGCGTTCGCGAACGCATCATAGGTCGCGAACCGGTCCAGGATCATGGGACATTGCTGCGAGGAGCATTCGCGGCCCCGAACGGGCACCAGCTCTCCCTTGTGGTCCTTGGCCAGCACGATGTCCCCTCTGCCATTGCCATCGAAGTCGTTCCAGAACAAATGGACCGGGTGGTCCGGGGTGCCATGGAACTTGGAGTTCCAGCCGATGTTGCCACAGACCAGGTCCAGGTCTCCATCGCTGTCCAGATCGGCAGGCTCCAGGGAGAACCACCAACCTTCGGTATCGGAGAGGCCCATGGTGCCTGTTCCGTTGGTGAAGCGCCCGCCTTCGTTCACGAAGCATGTCAGGGGCATCCATTCACCGACCAGGAACAGGTCCGGGTCGCCATCCGAGTCGTGGTCCAGGAACGCGAGATCGGTCACCATGCCGGGGCTCGCCAGGTCGGGTGCGAGTTCATCGGTGGCATCCGCGAACCTGCCGCTGCCATCGTTCAGCAGCAGGTAACTGCGCGGGGCACGCGGGTACTGTCCGGGCACGACGCGCCCGCCCACGAACAGGTCCAGGTCGCCGTCACCGTCCACGTCCGCCGCCGCAGCGCGCATCGCGCTGGTCTGGAGCATGGGCAGGGCCTCGTCGCTGTGCTGGTACCGGCCCCCTCCCTGGTTCACGTACAGGCGGCTCTTGTACTGATCAGGGGTCAGGTCCACTTCATTGCTTCCACTGGCCACGAACAGATCGGGGTCCCCATCTCCGTCGGCATCGAAGAACAAGGCACCCAGGTCCTCCCGGTCGGCATGCGAGCTCCACGGTTGCGAAGAAGCCTTGCGGAAGGTCCCGTTCGGGAGTTGGGTGAAGAGCGTACCGGACTGGCCGCGGGCCCCGCCGACGAACAGGTCCGCGAGCCCGTCCCCGTTCACGTCCGCCGTAGCCATCAGGGGGCCGTTCTCGGACTGTTTGTGCGGCAGCAGCACCTCGTGGGCGAAATCATTGTAGGTGTTCTCCACATGCCGGTGGCCAAGGCCCACCTGATCGGCCACGGAGGCGAAGAGTTCCGGCGCCTTCGGGGTAGGACCGGGGCGGCGTGCCGTCGAGCGGTCCACTTGAACGGTTCCTGAAGAAACACCGGATAGCTCCGACACCATCCCATCAGGCCATTCCACGCGAAGGTCCGCACCGGCCTGTTCTCCGACCCCGAAGTGCAGGACGGGCTCCACGCTGCTCTGGTACCCGCGCGTGGGCATCAGTTCCTGATACTGTGTGTTCCCGTCGGGCGTGGTAAGATGTACCCGGGCGCCATACGCGAGCGCTCCTTCACGTCCTTCCAACAGGACCCGGATGGACCGGCCCAGGCCACGATCCGATGCCTGGTTCTCATACACCTCGGCGGTCACGTCCATGTTGTTGATCACCAGGTCCAGGTCCCCGTCGCCATCCAGGTCGCCGTAGGCGGCTCCATTGCTGTTCACCGAGTTCTTGAACCCCCAGTCCACCGATACGTTCTCGAAGCGCAGGTCCCCTTTGTTGCGGTACAGGTAATTGCGGACGCGATTCGCCGGAACGAGGGAAAAGACCCGCTCGAACGTCATGTTGGTCGGGTCCTGCGCCAGTTCCTTGGTGGCCCGCATGAAGTCGTTGTCGCGCATGTCGCGCTTGTAGCCGTTGGTCACGAGCAGGTCCTTCCAGCCGTCGTTGTCCAGGTCGGCCAGCAGGGGCGACCAGCTCCAATCCGTCTTGCTCATGCCTGCGAGCTGGCCCACATCGCTGAACGTGCCGTTGCCATTGTTCAGCTGCAGGGTGTTGAACATGTACTGGAGATGATACCCGGCCTGTACGACCTTCCAGAACCGGTCGGTGCTCATCCCGCTCATGTTCTTCTTGGAGCGCACATGGTCCTCGCTCACCATGTCCACCACCACGATGTCGGGTAGGGCATCGTTGTTGTAATCGGCCACATCGCAGCCCATGCCGAAGTTGGAGATGTGCCGTGTACGCTCCAGGATCTCGTCACGGAACGTGCCGTCGCCCTGGTTCAGGTACATGAAGTCCCGCTCGATGTAGTCATTGCTCACATAGATGTCGGGCCATCCATTGCCGTCCAGGTCGCTGATCGCCACGCCCAGGCCGTAGCCCATGTTCCAGATGCCCGCCTCGGCGGTGATGTCGGTGAACCGGTCTCCGTCATTCCGATAGAGCCTGTCGGAAGGAGAAACACGCTTCTCCACCATCTGCTGGATCTCGATGTTGCTGTACTGCCGTTTCTTCTGCAGCGGGGTATTGATCACGAACAGGTCCAGGTCCCCGTCCTTGTCCATGTCGAAGAACGCGGCCTGCGTGCTCCGCGTCGTGTCCGCCACGCCCCATGCCTGGGCCACCTCCTTGAACGTAAGGTCACCGTTGTTCAAGTAGAGCAGGTTGGTGCGTTGTTCCGGCTCGTCGTACCAACCGGCACGACACACGTAGATATCCAGCAGACCATCGTTGTTCACATCGGCCATGGTCACCCCCGAATGCCAACCATCCTGCCCTCCAGGAATGGCGGTCTCCGTGATATCCTCGAACTGCATGTCCCCTTTGTTCAGGTACAGGCGGTCGGGTACGAGATTGCCGGTGAAGTAGATGTCCGGGAGGCCGTCTCCGTTGATATCCCCTACGGCGACGCCACCGCCGTTGTACATGTACTCGTACACGTAATAGTTCTGTTGCTGATTCTCATTGATCGCGTTCTTGAACGTGATGCCACTGCTGGCCGGGTCCAATGAGACGAACAGCGGTTCCGGGTCGTCAGGGGCCGACCTATTCGCGGCAACATCGGGTTCCTGACCTGCCCCGGAGCAGGCCTGTAGCAGGAGCAGCGTGAAGGAGGGAGCCACCATGACGGGGCGCAACGTGGGGACCATAATGGGAGGTTTCAGCGGTCATGAGCCGAAAAAGAAGATAGGTTCCTTCCTTGGGTTCCCACCAAGATAGAGCGTGGTGACTGCTCCGACCAAATCGGGGTCAGTGCTCCACCTCCTCCCAGAGCATGATCTCGCTCTCGTTGTTCACGCTGATCCTGGGATCCCGTCATAGACGGTGATCTTCCCGGTCACGCACACCTTTCGGTCCTGCAGGTAGGTCTCGGGGTCGTAACTGAAGTTGGGCCCGTTATGGTCCCACACGGTCACGTAGAAGTCCTGGTGCGGGTGCATGCGGTCCATGTTCAGGTACAGGGCATTGGCCTTGGCGGTACGCCGTGTGCTCACCACCGTGCCGCAGATGGTGGCCACGTTGCCGATGTGGTGCTTCGCCTGCACGGTGTTGAACATGCCACGTGGCAGGGGCGGGGGGATCGGCTCCATTTCCCCGAAGAAGGGGTCGCCCTCGTGGTACCAGACCTTCGGGTCGCGCTGGGCCTCGATCCGGTCCTCCACGGCATCATCCACGGCGGCGAAGAAGTCGATGCCGGTGAGCCGTTCCACGCTGTCGATCGGTACCGCGTAGCTGATCACGGGGTGATCGTTGAGGCCGTTCTCCATGAGGAACGCGATGCCCTTGGGTTCGGGCCCGTCCAGATCGGCCAGCACTTTGAAGAAGCGCGTGGGGATCCTGACCTGGTGGGTGGCCTTCGGGGTCTCCAGCACGGGAAGCCCATCCTCCAGCACGGGGCCGGTGACGATGTAGACCCGCCCACCGCCATACCGCACGGTCCGCCGCACCCAGTCCTCCAGTTCGGCCCAGGCACCCCGGTTCAATTCGGGCTTCTGCGGGCTGATGTTCGAATAGTAGTAGGTGGCGGTCATCGCGTCCCGGCTCCAACGCAGGTCCGCGCTCGGCACCAGGTGCCCGCGGTCATACCCGCTGAACCAGTAGTCATCGAAGTAGTTGCCGTTGGCGGGGACCAGGGGGTCGTTCAGGAAGGTGTCCACGCGGGCCAGGTTGCCGGTCACCACATCGGGGGTCACCAAATGCGCGGTCCACTTGGGCTGGCGGTGCTCCGGGCTGTATACCAGTACGTGACCGGGATGCTCGGTGACGGTCTCTCCGGCTTCCAATGCAGGCAGTCCGTTCTCCTTCAGGTCCTTCCGGATGATCGCGAGCTTGGCCGCTTCGATGGGGGCCAGCAGCGCCTCGCGTTCAGCGTCGAGTTCCTTCAGCTGCTGCTCCAGTTCCAGGAGTTGCTGTTCAGGTCCCTGGGAAAGGGCCGACAGGGACAGCGAGAGGAGGATCCAAAGGACGAAGGGGCGCATGCTCCAAAAGTAGACCGGAGGCCTCATTGGCCGAGCAGCTCCTCCAGGTCGTTGAGCGCTTCCTCCAACATGGGGTGTCCATCGGCCTTGGCTTCCCCCGAAGCTTGATCGCGAAGTCGTTCCCAGGCGTCCATGACATCCAGTTCGTGCTGGTCCTGCACCAGGAAGCGTCCGGTACCGCGATGCAGGTGGCCGAGGTATTCCTGCTCCGCCTGGCCGGGTGTGGGGACCAGCAGCGCTGTACGGCCGATCGTCGCCAGGTCCATGAGCGTGGTATATCCGGTGCGCGACACGATCATGCGGGCGCTCCTCATGGCCGTCTCCAATTCCCTGGCAGGCAGGTGCGGAACGCGCTGCACGCCGCCGCGATCTCCGGCCCTCGCAGTTCCAGGTCTTCCGCGAACGAGCAGGTGCCTGCCCGGGATGGTGGCCAACTGCTGTTCCAGGGCATCCTCGAACAGGCTGCGCTGCGGTTCGGGCCCGCTGACCACGGCCACGATGTCCCATTGCCGTTCAGGCGGAGGACCCGTGCTGGAGAACCGGCTCACCGTGCCGATGAAGCGCGCGTTCGCCGGCAGTTCGTCGTGATGCGCGAGTTCGCCCGAAAGTCCAGGCGCCATGGGTTCGTCCATCACCCAGCAGCGGTGGAAACGCGCGATGTGGCGCAGGTTCAGCTTCCGCAGCGCAGGCTGCGCGATCGGCGTGAAGGGAAAGACCTGATGGGTGATCAGCACGCTGGGCAGGTCCGGTGAACGCACCCCGAAACGCTGGTCGCTCACGACGCCGTCGAGCTTCAGTTCACCCCTCAGCCGGTCGAACAGCGCCTGCTCGGCCTGCACCGATCGCAGCATGGCCGGGAACTGCCGCAGCATGCTCCACAGCTGCGACCGCGACCGGGAGTATCGGATGTGCGCGCCGGGAATGCGAACGTGTTCCAGGTCGGGGAATTCGCCCCGCAGCAGTTCCAACGGGCCGCCATCCGCTCCGAGCACGACGTGTGCTCCCCGGGCCTGCAAGGCCTGAACGATGGGCACACAACGAGTGGCGTGGCCCAGGCCCCAGTCCAACGGGGCCACCAGGATGCGCTTGCCGTTCAGCATCGGATACCGGGCGGTGAAGGTGCCGCCACCCGCGTGAAGCCAATGTTACGTCCATGCAAGTTCATGTGCCGTTGTCCACGATCGCCTGCCCCTATTTTCGCGGACCCTTCCACCGGCATGGGCAAGAACAAACAGTTCCGCTTCGCGGAGAACCGCACGTTCCAACACGTGGTGCAGCCCACGTTCGCGGAGCTGATGGAGGGCCGCTTCCCGCTGCGTGGCCGGTGGAACAGCGACTTCTTCCAGCGGGATGCTCCCCTGGTGCTGGAGCTGGGTTGTGGCAAGGGCGAGTACACCATCGGGCTCTCGCGCCTGGAGCCGCAGCACAATCACCTGGGGGTCGACATCAAGGGCGCACGCATCTGGCGGGGTGCCCGTACGGTGAAGGAGGAGGGGCTTGCCCATACCGGCTTCCTGCGCACGCACGTGGACCACCTGACCAAGGCCTTCGCGCCGGGCGAGGTGGATGCCATCTGGCTCACCTTCAGCGATCCGCAGCTGGGCAAACCGCGCAAGCGCCTCACCAGTCCGCTTTTCCTGGACCGCTACCGCGAGGTGTTGAAGCCCGGAGGCCTGGTGCACCTGAAGACGGACAGTCCGGTGCTTTACGAATACACCTTGGAACAGATCGCCGAGCAGGGACTGCCTCTGCTGGAGCACAGTGACAACGTGTACGCCGACCTCGTGCATCGCGTGGGTCCCGGGGAGCAGGCCATCCTGAACATCCGCACCTTCTATGAGCGCATGTGGCTGCTTGAGGGCAGGATCATCCACTACGTGCGTTTCGCGATCTCCTGAACCATGGCCAAGCAGGTGATCGCTGGGGCGGTGCAGGAGCGCGACTTCTTTGCCGATGTGATGGACGTGGTGCGCCGCATCCCACGGGGCCGCGTGACCAGCTATGGCGCGATCGCCCGCTGCCTGGGAGCAGCGCGCAGCAGCCGGATCGTGGGTTACTGCATGAACAACAGCCACACGGTGGATCCACCCGTTCCCGCTCATCGTGTGGTGAACCGCAATGGCGTCCTTACCGGGAAGCACCACTTTGCCACGCCCGATCGCATGCAGGAATTGCTCCAGGCCGAAGGCATCACCGTGCAGGATGACCGGGTGGTGGAGTTCGCAGAGCGCTTCTGGGACCCGGCCGTGGAGCTCGGCCTGTGAACGATCATTGACCGCGAAGGTCATCGGGGGTACCTTCGGACCATGGACGCGATCAGGCAGGACACCATCATCATCCGCGATGATGCCGATGCCTTGGTGCTGGTGGACCCCCGCAGTGGCAGGCTTACGCTCCGTTGGCGGTGGGCCGTACCGGGCGAGACCTACCGAAGCGTGTTGCTCGAGGTCGCCGAGGCCATCTCGAAGCACGAACTCGTCTCCTGGATGAGCGATTCCCGGCAGATGGGCGCCATCCTGCATGCGGACACCGAGTGGACGATGGACGAGCTGACCCCGCGGTTGAAGGGCACATCGCTGAAACGAGTGGCGGTGCTGAACAGCTCGGACTTCATCCATCAGATGGCCGCCGGACGCATGGCGGCCGAGGCGGACCCCTCCGTGCCCTACGATGTGCTCTTCTTCGATGCCGCCGATGAGGCCGAACGCTGGCTGAAGGAGGTGGAGCGCTCGTGAACGTCCCGCCCTGGTGGGACGTTAGCTTTGCAGCACGCCATGGCCATCACGCACGACGCCGTACGCGAGGTGCTCTCCCGCATCCTCGAACCCGACCTCAAGAAGGACATCATCACCCTCGACCTGGTCCGGACGATCAAGGTCGAAGGCAACACCATCAGCGTGGAGGTGGAGGTGAGCAACCCCGCCATGCACAGCCGCAAGCGCATGGAGGAGGCCGTCACCTTCCAGCTGCGGCAGGCCTTCGGGAAGGAGGTCGGGGTGTTCGTGAACGTGTCGGCGCTTAGCGGTGAACGCGGCAACCTGCGCAAGGTGCTGCCCGGGGTGAAGCACATCGTGGCCGTGGCCAGTGGCAAGGGTGGTGTGGGCAAGAGCACCGTCACGGCCAACCTGGCCGCCGGCCTGGCACGGGAAGGCCTGCGGGTCGGTCTGGTCGATGCCGACATCCACGGGCCCAGCATGCCCATGATGTTCGATGTGCTGCAGGAAAAGCCGCGCACCCTGGAGAAGGACGGCAAACACTGGATCGTGCCGGTGGAAAGCCATGGTGTGAAGCTGCTCAGCATCGGATTCTTCGCGGCGCCCGATCAGGCCGTCGCCTGGCGTGGGCCCATGGCCAGCAAGGCGTTGGAGCAGCTCTTCAAGGATGCCGACTGGGGTGAATTGGACGTACTGCTCGTGGACCTTCCGCCGGGCACCGGTGACATCCACCTCTCCCTGGTGCAGGCCGTGCCGCTCACCGGCGCCATCATCGTGAGCACGCCGCAGCCCGTGGCCCTGGCCGATGCGCGCAAGGGCGTGGGCCTCTTCCGCCTGCCCAGCGTGAACGTGCCCGTGCTCGGCATCGTGGAGAACATGGCCTGGTTCACCCCGGAGGAACTGCCGGAGAACCGCTACTACATCTTCGGGCATGGCGGTGCCCGGGCCCTGGCGGACGAGTTGAAGGTGCCCTTCCTCGCCGAGGTGCCGCTGGTGCAGAGCATCCGGGAAGCGGGCGATGCAGGTCGCCCCGCGGTGCTCCAGGGCGACACCCCCGCAGGCCGCGCGTTCGCCGACCTTTGCCGGGCGGTGGCCGAACGCCTGGAGCAACCCGTCACCGCCTGAGCCATGCTGAACGCACGCGACATCCGTACCGCTGGCGAGCGCATCGAGCAGGCGCTCACCGAACTGCGTCCCTTCCTGGAGGCCGATGGTGGCGACATCACCCTGGAGGAGGTGACCCCTGAAGGTGTGGCCCGCGTGCGCCTGCATGGGGCCTGCCGCACCTGCACCATGAGCGCCATGACCCTGAAGGCCGGGGTGGAAGATGCCATTCGCCGCGTGGCGCCCGCCGTGCAGCGTGTGGAGGCCATCGCCCCGAAGGAGCCCGCCTGAGCATCCCCGACGAACCTTGTCCTCCGCCGGATGTTCCTTCGGGAACACCTGACGCCCGTCAGACCCCGGACTCCTGCCGCCGTACCTTTGCAGGGCTTTTCCATGGACACCCCCACCCGGACCCGCACCATCGAGCAACGGAAGAACGTCGTGATCCTCTTCGCCGGTGATTCCGGTGATGGGATCCAGCTCACCGGCAGCCAGTTCACCGACACGAACGCGCTGTTCGGCAACGACGTCAGCACCTTCCCCAATTTTCCCGCCGAGATCCGCGCACCCCAGGGCACCCTGGCCGGCGTGAGCGGCTACCAGCTGCACTTCGGCAGCGTGGAGGTGTTCACCCCGGGCGACCAGTGCGACACGCTGGTGGTGATGAACGCCGCGGCGCTCAAGGCCAACCTGTCCAAGCTGAAGAAGGGCGGCATCATCATCGCCAACCGCGATGGATTCGATGCGAAGAACCTCCGGCTGGCCGGCTATCCGGACGACGCCCGACCGCTTGGAGGACGGGTCCCTGGCCAACTACACCGTGCACGCCATCGACGTCACCAAGATGACGCGGGCATCGCTGGAGGGCACCACGCTCGGCACCAAGGAGAAGGACCGGTGCAAGAACATGTTCGTGCTGGGCTTCATCAACTGGATGTACGACCGGGGGCTGGAGCCCACGGAGCGCTTCCTGGAGCAGAAGTTCGGCCGCAAGCCGGAGATCCTGGAGGCCAACCGCCTGGCGCTGAAGGCGGGCTTCGACTTCGGCGACACCAGCGAGACCTTCACCACGCGCTTCGAGGTGAAGCCCGCCCCGCTGCCCAAGGGCACGTACCGCGCCATCAACGGGAACCAGGGCATCGCGCTGGGCCTGGTGGCGGCCGCGCAGCAGGCGGGGCTCGACCTCTTCTACGGCAGCTACCCGATCACCCCGGCCAGCGACATCCTGCATGAGCTGGCCAAGCACAAGCGGTTCGGGGTGAAGACCTTCCAGGCGGAGGACGAGATCGCCGCCATCTGCTCCGCCATCGGGGCCAGCTACGGCGGTGCCTTGGGCGTCACCGCGAGCTCCGGTCCGGGCATCGCGCTCAAGACCGAGGCCCTCGGCCTGGCCATGATGCTGGAGCTTCCGCTGGTGGTGGTGAACGTGCAGCGCGGCGGGCCCAGCACCGGCCTGCCCACCAAGACCGAGCAGGCCGACCTCTGGCAGGCCATCCACGGCCGCAATGGCGAGGCGCCGATCCCGGTGATCGCCGCCAGCACACCGGTGGATTGTTTCGAGATGGCCTTTGAGGCCGCCAGGCTGGCCATCGAGCACATGACGCCGGTGATGTTGCTCAGCGATGGCTTCATCGCCAACGGCTCGGAACCCTGGCGTTTTCCGCAGGCCAAGGACCTGGCACCGATCGTACCGCCCTTCGCCAGGCCGGTGGGAGAGGATGGTGTGGCGGCGGAGCAGTTCCTGCCCTATGTGCGCGACGAGCGCGGCGTGCGCCCCTGGGCCGTGCCGGGCATGAAGGGCTTGCAGCACCGCATCGGCGGGCTGGAGAAGGAGGACCGCACCGGCAACGTGAGCTACGACCCGGTGAACCACGAGAAGATGGTCCGGTTGCGCGCCGACAAGGTGGCCCGGATCGCCGATACTTTCCGCCCCATCCGACTGGACAGCGGTCCCGATGAAGGCGACTTGCTGATCGTGGGCTGGGGTTCCACCTACGGGGCGCTGCGCACCGCATCCCTCGCCCTGCAGGAGGAAGGCCACCTGGTGGCTCACGTGCACCTGCGGCACATGTTCCCCTTCAATCCGGGTCTCGGGAGCGCTGATGCAGCGCTACCGCAAGGTGCTCGTGCCGGAGATGAACAGCGGTCAGCTGCGCCAGCTCATCCGCTCGGAGTTCCTCATTGATGCGCGCGGCTTCAACAAGGTGCAGGGCCTGCCCTTCATGGCCGAGGAGGTCCGGGCGGCCGCGCTCCAATTCCTGAACGAATGAGCACCACCAACGGCACCGCACCCGCCGCACGGATCGACTACGCCAGCGACCAGGAGGTGCGCTGGTGCCCCGGTTGCGGCGACTACTCCATCCTGAAGCAGGTCGAGACCATCCTCAAGGAGCAGGGCCGGCCCAAGGAGGAGCTCGTCTTCATCAGCGGCATCGGCTGCAGCTCGCGCTTCCCGTACTACCTGGACACCTACGGCATGCACGGGATCCACGGCCGTGCCCCCGCCATCGTGAGCGGCCTGCGCAGCGTGCGCCCCGAGCTGAGCGTATGGATGATCACCGGCGACGGCGACTCGCTGAGCATCGGCGGCAACCACCTGATCCACCTGCTGCGGCGCAACGTGGACGTGAACATCCTGCTCTTCAACAACGAGATCTACGGCCTCACCAAGGGCCAGTACTCGCCCACCAGTCCCGAGGGGGCGGTCACGCGCAGCACGCCCATGGGCAGCACGGACCATCCCTTCAACCCGATGGCCCTGTGCAAGGGCGCCGGATGGCACTTTCCTGGCACGCGCCATGGACCGCGATCCCAAGCAGCTGCGCGAGGTGCTCACCCGCGCCGATGCCCACCGCGGCGCCAGCCTGGTGGAGGTCTACCAGAACTGCAACGTGTTCAACGACGGGGCCTTCGAAGTCTTCACCGACAAGGCCTCCAAGCCCTTCCACACCATCTTCGTGGAGCACGGGAAGCCGCTCGTCTTCGCCAACGGCACCAAGGGCATCCGGCTGGACTGCATGCGTCCCATGGTGGTGGACCTGGAGGGTGGTGAATGGACCGCGGACGACTGTTGGGTGCACGACGAGCGCGACCCCTACAAGGCCTCCATCCTCGTGCGCCTGTTCGAGGACCCGACCGAGGAGGGCGCCATGCCGCGGCCCTTCGGCGTGTTCTATCAAGCGGACCGCCCCACCCACGAGGAGAAGCTGAACGCCCAGGTGCAGCGCGCCCGCGAGAAGCAGGGCGCCGGCGACCTCGACGAGTTGCTCCGAGGCCAGCACGTGTGGACGATCGGTTGAAACTGGGCCACCGGCTTCAAGCCGGTGGTAATAGCTTGGCAGGGTCTCGAATGCCCCTTGGTCTCCTGTCGTTCGACCAGTTCAGGCCTGCATGAACAGCGACGGTCACGTTCTCGAGGACCCATTCTTGGATCCGGACCTGGAGGTCTTGCATACGCGGAGGAACCTCCCACATTGGAACCAGCAGGGAAAGCTCTACTTCGTCACATGGCGCCTGGCGGACAGCCTTCCCAAGGAAGCGCTGGCCCGGCTCGAGAGCGACAGGAAGGCCTGGCTGCGTCAACATGGTGACATACCGCTGTCAGCCATGGAGCCCTTGGTGAAGCAGGAGTGGTACCGCCTGTTCCACCATCGCGTGCAGACCTGGCTCGATGCCGGTCACGGATCGTGCGTTCTGCGTCGCGCGGAAGTGTGCCGTATCCTGTGCGACGCCCTGCACCATTTCCATGGCGAACGCTACCACCTGGGCAGTTTCGCGATCGCCGGGAACCATGTGCACGTGCTTGTTGCGCCCCATGCCGGGATCGAGCTCTCTCGCGTGGTCCATAGCTGGAAGTCCTTCACATCCAATGCCATCAACAATACGCTGGGGCGTTCCGGACGTCTGTGGATGGACGAGTACTTCGACCGTATCCTGCGGAACCAACTACACCTGGAACGGGTGGAGGACTACATCGCTGCGCATGTGGAGCAGGGGGCTTATGTGGAGCGGAGGATGAGTTGAGCGCACCGGCTGGGTGCCGGTGGTCGAGGTCAGCTCACCGGCTGGAAGCCGGTGGCCCAGGTCAGTCCTTCCACTCCTCCGGCACCAGGCACACCGGGATCGGCTCCATCTTGTGGCGGTTGGCGGCGTGCAGGCGGTCGTAGATGGCCAGCACCTCGCGCTGGCGATCGGTGAGCTCGGTATGCCGGCCCACCCCCTTGGCGCGCATGGCCATGGCCCATTCCAGTTCGGGGTAGCTGGCGCCGATCTGGTCCTCGTCGGTGCGGGCATCGCCCCAGAGGCCGTCGGTGGGTGGCGCCTCCAGGATGCTTTCGATCACGCCCAGCTCACGGGCCACGGCGTACACCTCGGTCTTGGTCAGGTCGGCGATCGGGCTCAGGTCCACACCGCCGTCGCCGTACTTGGTGAAGAAGCCCACGCCGAAGTCCTCGACCTTGTTCCCCGTGCCGGCGACCAGGAACCGCAGCAACCCGGCGAAGTAGTAGAGCACCGTCATGCGCAAGCGGGCTCGGGTATTGGCCAGGCTCAATTCCATGCCGCCCTCATCGTCCTTGGGCAGGGCATCGACCAACTGGTCGAACACGGGTGTCAGTTGCACCACCTCCATGCGCACGTTCGGGTGCCGCTCGCGCAGCCAGGTGATGTGGTCCTGGGCGCGGGTCACCTGATCGAAGGCCTGGTGGATGGGCATCTCCACACACAGCGTGGCCAGTCCGGTCCGGGCGCAGAGCGCACTGGTGACGGCGCTGTCGATGCCGCCGCTCACGCCCACGACGAAACCCTTCTGCCCGGCCTGTTCGCAGTAGTCCTTCAGCCAGGTGGTGATGTGCTCGATGACCTTGTTCGCTTGCATGTCGGGTGTGGAATGAAGAAGCCCCGCGAAGGTCCGCAGGGCTTCCGAAAGGGTCCATGATCCGGATCAGAAGAACACGCCGAGGGTGAGCTCGATGTAGTCGCTGTAGACCTTCGCCTTCTTCCCGTTGAACTCCACGTCGTTCAGGATGTTCGTGAAGCTGTTGTTGTAGGTGATGCCGGCCAGCACGGAGGTGGTCCCGGCGAAGTTGTACTCCAGCCCGCCGCCGATGATCAGCCCCGCCTTGAAGACGTTGATGTCGTCCTTGATGTCCTCGTCCTCGAGCGTCTCGAACGACTCCACGAAGGCCTCGCCCGGCGGGTCGAAGTACACCGGTCGCGTCAGGTCCGCCTTGGCGCGGATGTTGAATGCCGCGGAGAAGCCGATCTGCCCGTAGTAGCGGATGTACCCGATCTCCGAGGTCATCAGTTTCATGGTGAGCGGCAGTTCCACGTAACGCAGCTTCACCGTGTTCTCCAACGTGGTGGTCTTCTCGGGATTGGCGGGTGCGTCGGTATAGGTGAAGTCCACCGTATAGCCGCCGCCCTGATTGTACAGGAACAGGCCCGTGGCGAAGCGGTAGTTGCCGTTCTGCCCCACCGGGAACTCGGTGAGCAGGCCGAAGGAATAGCCCAGGCGCGTGCCGTCGCTCTCGATGCCCTTGCTGTCCGGCCGGAGCCAACCCAGGTTGGGGGAGAGCTTCAGGCCGAAGCGCACACCCTCGGAGTCCTGTGCCCGGGCGCTGCCCAGGACGGCCACGGCCAGCACGGCCGCCGCGATACCCTTCTTCATAGTTTTGGCGTTCATGGTGGAGGTGGTCAAAGGTAGCTGCACGGTCCGGAGCTTCTCAAAGGCCGTGCCGTTCCTGGCCGCGCTGCTCTTCGCGCGCTGTGGAGGAGGTCCCGGCAGCATCGATCCCGAAGGCGTGGAGGTGGACCTGCCCATCGGCCGGTTGGACCGCTCCATCTTCGAGACGTTCGGTCCCGGAGGCAGCGGCGACGACCGTGCCCTGCGTGCGGAGTACGGCACCTTCTACACCCTGTACGTGGAGGACATCCTGCAGGCGGCCCCGGTCGACGATCCGCGTCTGCCATTGGCGCTCGGTGGCTTCGCGGGCAACCCGGACTGGCGCAGCACGCAGGAGGCCGCCGAGGCCGCCCTGGGTGATCTGTCCGGACAACGGAAGGACTTCGAGGAGGCATTCGCCCGGCTGAAGGCCGTGTTCCCGGACCGCATCACGCCCAGCCTGGTGGCCTACAACTCAGGCTACAACTATGGCATCTATCCGACGGACAGCGTGCTCGGCTTCGGGGTGGAATGGTTCATCGGAGCGGACCATCCGGTGATCGGCATGCTGGCGCCTGAGCGTTTTCCGCGCTACCTGAAGGACCGCATGCGTCCGGAGCTGCTGGTGCCCAGCGTGGTGAAGGGCTGGCTGATGGTGCACTACATGCCGGAGACCACCGGCGACGATCTGCTGACCCACCTGGTGCAGACCGGCAAGGCCATGGCCCTGCTGGACGTGCTGCTGCCCGATACGCCCAGCGACCTGAAGTTCGCGTTCACCCAGGAGCAGCTCAGCTGGTGCGAGGCCAACGAGTTCCGCATGTGGCGGGAACTGGTGGACAACGAACTGCTCTTCAGCGACTCCTTCGAGGACATCGGCCGCATCATGAACGATGGTCCCTTCACGCCCGGCTTCCCTCGGGAAAGCCCCGGCCACGTGGGCGAATGGATCGGCTGGCGCATGGTGCGCGCCTACCTGGATGAGCATCCGGACACCTCCTGGCCCGACCTGCTCGCGGTGGATCCCAGTCCGTGTTGAAGAGCTACAAACCCCGTTGAACCTCATGTCCGAGCGCACATCGCAGATCCGTTTCAACGTCCGGCTGGACGAGAACCACGTTCCCGAGCGGATCGACTGGGAGGCCGATGACGGCGGTTCCGGCAGCTGCTCGGCCTCGCTGCTGCTGAGCCTGTGGGACGCGCAGGAGCGCAACACCATGCGCATCGATCTCTGGACGAAGGAGCTGCCGGTGGAGGAGATGAAGGCCTTCTTCCACCAGAACATCCTGACCATGGCGGACACCTTCGAGCGCGCCACCGGCGAGCGGGAGATGGCCGCGCACATGCGGGCCTTCGGGCACTACTTCGGCGAGGAGATGCTCGGCATCAAGCCCGAGGAATGACGATCAGGCGTTGGCGGGCGGGGGCATGAAGTCCGCGTTCACCGAGTCGATGAACTCCAGGAGCTCCTCGCGCCCCTTGCCCGTTTCCGAGCTGGTGATGAAGAGCTGCGGGGGCTCCGTCCAGGTCTGCTTCAACAGCCTTCGGTAGGCCGCCACGTGGCTCACCGCCTTCGGTTGGGACAGCTTGTCGCTCTTGGTGAAGACGATGACGAAGGGCACGCCGTTCTCTCCGAGCCAATGCATCATGTCCAGGTCGTTGCGCTGCGGTTCCAACCGGACGTCCACGAGCAGGAACACGCACTGCAGGTTGGTGCGTCCCAGCAGATAGGCGTCGATCATCTTCCGCCAGGCCTCGCGTTCGCTCTTCGGCACCTTCGCGAAGCCATATCCGGGCAGGTCGGCGAGCAGCCAGGGCCGATCCTCGGTGCGGTCGGGGCGGACCAGGAAGTGCTCCACGTTGCGGGTGCGGCCGGGGGTGTTGCTCACGCGTGCCAGCTTGCGCTGCCCCACCAGGCGGTTGATCAGCGAGCTCTTGCCCACGTTGCTGCGTCCGATGAAGGCGTACTCCGGACGGTCGGGGGCGGGCCAGTGCTTGGCGCTCCGCCCGCTGCCCAGGTGCTCAGCCCGCAGCGTGCGCATGTCCGGCGGAGGAGGGGCCCAGCGTGCGTTCGAGCCAGGTCCCGAGCAACGCGTTGAACTGCTCGGGCTGCTCCATCATCGGGGCATGCGCACAGGCGTCGATCCAATGCAGTTCGCTGTGGGGGAGCAGTGCATGGAACTCCTCGGCCACCTCGGGTGGTGTGATGGTGTCCTGCCGGCCCCAGATCAGGCACACCGGCATGGTCATCTTCGGAAGCTCCTTGGCCATGTTGTGGCGGATCGCGCTCTTGGCCAGCGAAAGGATGCGGATCAACCGGCCCTTGTCGTTCACCGTCTCGTAGCATTCCTCCACCAGTTCATCGGTGGCGAACTTCGGGTCGTGGAAGGTGAGGGCCACCTTCCTCCGGATGAACTCCTTGTCCTCGCGACGGGGAAAGCTCCCTCCGAAGGCGTTCTCGTAGAGTCCGCTGCTGGCGGTGAGCACCATGGCCTTCACCCGTTCGGGGTGGCGGCTGGCGTAGACCAGGGCCACATGCCCGACCCAGCGAATTGCCCAGCAGGGTCACCTGGTCCCAACCCTTGTACAGGATGAAGCGGTGCAGGTGTTCGGCCAGCGCTCCCACGTTGGTGTTCAGCATGGGCATGGTGTACAAGGGCAGCATGGGGATCACCACCCGGTACCGCTTCGAGAAGTGCGCGAAGGTCTCCTCGAAGTTGCTCAAGGCGCCGAACAGGCCGTGCAGGAACACGACCACCGGGCCTTCCCCGGCCTCCACATAACGGAACTCTCCCTCCTCGCGCAGTCCTTCCTGCATGGCTTGGCAGCTTCCTTCAAAGGTAGTCAAGCCCGCCCACCCGGCGATCGGTGCTCCACGATCGGTGGTGGATGAAGAGGTCCACGGGCAGGTCGTGGCAGCCCCTGGTCGGACCAGCTTCGGACCGGACCGCAGGACCCACGACGGTGTTCATGACTCCCACTTCCTCCCACTCTGGCATTCGGCTTGGACTAGCTGAAAATGCTGGGCATTGGTAACAATTGCGCATCTTCGGCGTTCCAAAGTTATCAACAAGGAGTAAAAAAGTGGGAGTAAGTGGCTGAAAGTGGGAGGTTTCCTCTACTTTCGCCTCTGTCTCGCGCACGCATGTCCGATGCTGAACCTGTTGGGGGAATACGATCTGCGGCTGGATGCCAAGGGAAGGCTGGTCCTTCCCAGTGGGCTGAAGAAGCAGCTCGGTGGCGCCCTGGCGGACGGCTTCGTGATGAACCGCGACGTGTTCAAGCCCTGCCTGGTGCTCTATCCGCAGCAGGAGTGGGAACGCACGCAGTCCATGATGCGCCGCCTGAACCGGTTCGTGGAGCGGAACATGGAGTTCATCCGCCGCTTCATGAACGGAGCCACCCAGGTGGAGCTGGACGGCAGCGGACGGCTGCTGCTGCCCAAGCCCCTGGCCACCCATGCCGGCATCGGCAAGGAGGTGAAGCTGGTGGGCATGATGGACCGCATCGAGGTGTGGAGCAAGGAGCGGCATGCGGACATGATGCGCGAGGACGTGGACCTCACCGCCCTGGCCGAGGAGGTCATGGGCAGCCTGGGCAATGCTGATGGCGAGTGAGTACCACGCTCCCGTTCTTTTACATGACTGCATCGAAGGCCTGAACATCCGCCCCGACGGCGTCTACGTCGACGTCACCTTCGGAGGCGGAGGCCACAGCAGGGCCATCCTGGAGAAGCTCGGTCCGCAGGGACGCCTCGTGGCGTTCGACCGCGACGCCGATGCCGCCGCCAACGTGCCCGACGACCCGCGCTTCACGCTGGTGCGCTCGGACTTCCGGTGGATCCGCAATCCACCTGCGCTACCTGGACGCGCTCCCGGTGAACGGCCTGCTCGCCGACCTCGGGGTCAGCAGCCACCAGTTCGACGCCGGGCCACGCGGCTTCAGCTTCCGCTTCGACGGACCGCTGGACATGCGCATGGACCGGCGGGCACCGCGCACCGCGGCCGACCTGGTGAACACGCTGGCGGAACCAGAGCTCGCCGCCCTGCTGAAGCGCTACGGTGAGCTACGTGACGCCCGCCGGGTGGCCCGCTCACTGGTCCAGGCACGTGCCGTGCATCGCATGGCCACCACCACGCAGCTGGTGGAAGCGCTGAAGCCGGTGACCCCGAAGCGCGACGCGAGCGGCTTCCTGGCGCAGGTGTTCCAGGCCCTGCGGATCGCCGTGAACGACGAGCTGGGCTCGTTGGAGCGGCTGCTGGAGGAGAGCGCACGGATCATCACCCCCGGCGGAAGGTTGGTGGTGATGAGCTACCACTCCCTGGAGGACCGCCTGGTGAAGCATTGGATGCGCACCGGCGACCTGGAGGGGCGGGAGCACAAGGACCTCTACGGCAACCGCATCAGGCCCTTCGAACCGGTCAACAGCCGGGCCATCGTGCCCGCAGCAGAGGAAGTGGAACAGAACCCCCGGGCACGCAGCGCCCGGTTACGCATAGGAGAACGAACGTGAGCAACAGGATCAGGAAGCAACAGGAGGAAGCCCCGGCGAAGGCCGGAAGGGTGGGGGGCGGCTGCCCCGCGCGTTGATCGCGATCCTCAACGGCTCCTTCCTGACCCGTGAACGCGTGCTGGCCAACATGGGCTTCCTGCTCTTCGTGGCCGGCCTCATGCTGGTGCACATCGCCTACGGCTACTACACCGAACGCACCGTGCGCGACCTGCAGCGCACCGGCACCGAGCTCCGCGAACTGCGGTCCGAGTACATCACGGTGCGGTCGCACCTGGAACGCACCGAGCAGCAGAGCCAGGTGGCTGAGGACATCGGAGGACTGGGCCTGCGGGAGAGCCGCGTGCCTCCCTACAAGATCAAGGTGGACCCGGACGAACTGGAACACCGGCCATGAGCGGCGACGAACAACGCACCATCCGCCTGCGCGTGGCCCTCGTCTACGCGGCCTTCGTGCTGTTCGCGCTCGCCGTCGTGGTGAAGCTGCTCACCATCCAGTTGGTGGAAGGCGAGCAGTGGATGGCCCGTGCCGAGCACGTGGCCACCGCCTACCGCACCGTGGCCCCCGACCGTGGCCACATCTACAGCGAGGACGGCCGCCTGCTGGCCACCAGCGTGCCCGAGTACGAGGTGCGCATGGACACCCGCGCCGATGGCCTCACCAAGGCCGTGCTCGATGAGCACCTCGATTCCCTCTGCTGGCACCTGGCCCGCCTCTTCCCCGAGCGCACGGCCAATACGTGGAAGCGCGAACTGCTCGACGCCCGAGCCCGGGGTGAACGCTACCACCTGCTGAAGCGCAAGGTGGACCACGACACCATGCGTGCCCTCAAGGACCTTCCGCTGTTCCGGATGGGTCGCTATACCAGCGGGCTCATCATCGAGAAGCGTACGGTACGCGTTCGTCCCTTCGGACGTCTGGCCGCACGCAGCGTGGGTTACGTGCTGCGCGACAGCAGCGCGATCGGTCTGGAAGGGGGCTTCAACGAGGAACTGCGCGGGGTCACCGGCCGCCGTTTGGAACGCCGCCTGACCGGGGGGTGTGGATGCCCATCGAGGATGGCAACGGCACCGATCCCGTGCCGGGCAGCGACATCCACACGACCATCGACATCAACCTGCAGGACGTGGCGGACGCGGCCCTCGCGGCACAGCTGCGCAAGCATGGTGCGCATCACGGTACGGTGGTGGTCATGGAAGTGGCCACCGGTTACATCAAGGCCATCAGCAACCTGACGCGTACGGCGGACAGCACCTACGTGGAGGACCTGAACTATGCGGTGGGCACGATCAGCGAGCCCGGGTCCACGTTCAAGGTGGCCGCGCTCATGGTGGGCATGGAGGACGGCCTGATCGACATCCACGACAGCGTGGACACCGAGGGTGGTCGCAAGCGCTACTACGACCGGATCATGCGTGACTCGCATGACGGTGGCTACGGACGCATCACCGTACAGCGGGCCCTGGAGGTGAGCAGCAACACCGGCATCTCGGCGGTGGTGCACCGGGCCTACGACAAGGACCCACAGCGTTTCGTCGATGGCCTGCGAAAGCTGGGGCTTGACCGCCCGCTGGGCGTGCGGATCCCCGGCGAAGGCATTCCCATCCTGCGCAGCCCCGGTGATGATGGATGGAGCGGCGTGAGCCTGCCCTGGATGAGCATCGGTTACGAGGTGGCCCTGACACCCCTTCAGACACTGGCCTTCTACAACGCGATCGCCAACGACGGCCGATTGATGCAGCCCCAGTTCGTGAGCCACCTGAGCCGCGATGGCCGGCTGGTGAAGCGGTGTGAACCGGTGGTGCTGAAGGAGCGCATCTGTTCGGCACCCGTGTTGAAGGACGTGCGCGACATGCTGCGCGGCGTGGTCGATTCCGGTACGGCGATCAACCTGCGCGCGGCGCATTTCACCATCGCGGGCAAGACCGGCACCGCCCAGATCGCGCGGAACAAGGCCGGCTACAAGAGCGAGGGGGTGAGCTACCAGGCCAGCTTCGTGGGCTACTTCCCCGCCGAGGCGCCGAAGTACAGCTGCATCGTGGTGGTGAACGGACCCACCACCTCGGGCTACTACGGCAACGTGGTGGCCGGTCCCATCTTCCGGGAGATCGCGGACAAGGTCCATGCCAACCGGTTGGAGCTCCAGCCTGACCTCGCATCACGTCACGAAGGTCCCGCGCGAACCCCCGTCTCCTTCAGTGGGAACGCCCACGACCTCTCCGTCGCCTTCGCCGGACTGCACGTGCCGGTGGACCTTGAAGGGGATGCCGAATGGGTGACCACCAGTGCCGCCGACACGGCGGTGGTGATGACGCCTCGTCGCATTCCGGGTGACGGCGAAGGGCGCATGCCCAACGTACTGGGCATGGGCCTGAGGGATGCGCTCTACATCCTCGAGAACCAGGGGCTCCACGTGCAGGTGAACGGTCACGGCATGGTGAAGCACCAGTCCCTTCAGCCTGGCGAGCCGATCCGCCGGGGCACCTCGGTCACCATTCAACTGACCACATGAAGCTGCTGCGCGACATCCTATACAAGGCACGCATCGAGCAGGTGGTCGGGGCGACCAACACCGCCATCGAGCACATCGCGTTCGATAGCCGCGAGGTGGTGCCCTTCACCGCCTTCGTGGCCGTGCCCGGCACGCGCGTGGACGGGCACGATTTCATTGCGAAGGCGGTGGAGAGCGGCGCGATCGCAGTGATCTGCGAGCGGCTGCCGGAGGAGCGGAAGGATGGGGTGACCTATGTACGGGTGGCCGATAGTGCCGAGGCGCTCGCCATCATGGCGGCCAACTTCCACGATCACCCGGCCCGGAAACTGAAGCTCGTGGGTGTCACTGGCACCAATGGCAAGACCAGTGTGGCCACGCTGCTGCACCGGTTGTACCGCACCCTGGGCAGAAGGCCGGTCTGATCAGCACCGTGGAGGTACGCATCGGGAAACCGCGTGGTGCCCGCCACGCACACCACGCCGGACGCGTTGAGCCTGAACGCCCTGCTGGCGGAGATGGTCGCCGAGCGCTGCTCCCATTGCTTCATGGAGGTCAGCAGTCATGCGGTGGTGCAGGAGCGCATCACCGGATTGGACTTCGCGGTGGCGGTGTTCACCAACATCACGCACGACCACCTCGATTACCACGGCACGTTCGACAACTACATCAAGGCGAAGAAGCGCTTCTTCGACCAGCTGCCGGAAGGGGCCGTGGCGTTGGTGAACGCGGACGACGACCACAGCGCGGTGATGGTGCAGAACACCCGGGCCGGGAAGCGCTCGTTCGGGGTGCGCAGCATGGCCGACCACCACGCACGTGTGGTGGAGAACCAGCTGACCGGTCTTCACCTGAACATCGACGGGCACGACGTGTACACGCGCCTGGTCGGGGCCTTCAACGCGAGCAACCTGCTGGCGGTGTATGCCGTGGCCGTGGTGCTGGGCGAGGCGCCGCTCACGGTGCTCACCGCGCTCAGCGACCTGGAGCCGCCCCGTGGTCGCTTCCAGGTGGTGCGAGGACCCGACGGCGTGCTCGGCATCGTGGACTACGCACACACGCCCGATGCGCTGAAGAACGTGTTGAGCACGCTCTCCGACGTGGCCGTGGGCGAGCAACGGGTGATCACCGTGGTGGGCTGCGGAGGCGATCGGGACCGGGCCAAACGCCCCGTGATGGCCCGCATCGCGGTCGAGCTCAGCGACAAGGTGGTGCTCACCAGCGACAATCCGCGCAGCGAGGATCCCGCGGCCATCATCGAGGAGATGCGCGAAGGGATCCAGCCTGCGGATGCGGGACGCGTGTTCGCGAACACCGACCGGAAGGAGGCCATCCGCATGGCCTGCGGCATGGCCGCTCCCGGCGATGTGGTGCTGGTGGCCGGCAAGGGCCACGAGACCTACCAGGAGATCCGTGGGGAGCGGCACCCCTTCGACGATGCCGCCGTGCTGAAGGAGACCCTTGAACTCACCCGACGCTGATGTTGTACCACCTGTTCAAGGCCATCGGATACAGCCTTCCCGGCACGGGGGTGTTCAGCTACATCACCTTCCGCGCGGGCATGGCGGTGTTCGTGTCATTGCTCATCTCGTTGTGGTTCGGCAAGGGCATCATCCGGCTCCTGCAACGCCGGCAGGTGGGCGAGACCGTGCGCGACCTCGGGCTGGAGGGCCAGCTGAGCAAGCAGGGCACGCCGACCATGGGCGGGCTCATCATCCTCGCCGCCATCCTGATCCCCACGCTGCTGTTCGCGCGGCTCGACAACATCTACATCATCCTGCTGCTCGTGGCCACCGTGTGGCTGGGCACCATCGGGTTCATCGATGACTACATCAAGGTCTTCAAGAAGGACAAGCGCGGGCTCGCCGGCAAGTTCAAGGTGATCGGCCAGGTGGGCATCGGGCTCATCGTGGGGCTCACGGTGTACTTCCATCCCGGCATCCGCACCAAGGTGGAGGTGCCCGAGGTGCTGGCCCAGCAGTTCGACGAGCGCGAGATCACCACGTTCACCGAGGACAACGGACAGGTACACTACCTCCTGGACCGCAAGTCGCCGAACACCACCATCCCCTTCGTGAAGGGGAACGAGTTCAACTATTCCAGCCTGCTGGGGTGGATCTCGCACGAGGCCAGGGAGTACACCTGGCTGCTCTACGTGGCCATCGTCATCTTCATCATCACCGCGGTCAGCAACGGGGCCAACATGACCGATGGCCTGGACGGTCTGGCCACGGGCACCTCGGCGATCATGGTGCTCACGCTGGGCATCCTGGCCTACCTGAGCGGCAACATCATCTTCTCACAGTACCTGGACATCATGTACATCCCCGGCAGCGGGGAGATGGTGGTGTTCATCGGTGCCATGGCCGGGGCCTGCATCGGCTTCCTCTGGTACAACGCCTATCCCGCGCAGGTCTTCATGGGCGATACCGGAAGCCTGGCACTGGGCGGCATCATCGCCACGCTGGCCATCCTGGTGCGCAAGGAGCTGCTGATCCCCGTGCTGTGCGGGGTCTTCCTGGTGGAGAACCTCTCCGTGATGCTGCAGGTGGGCTGGTTCAAGTACACCAAGCGGAAGTACGGGGAGGGGCGGAGGATCTTCCGGATGTCACCGCTGCACCACCACTACCAGAAGCTGGGCATCCACGAGAGCAAGATCGTGTCGCGCTTCTGGATCGCGGGCATCATGCTCGCCGTGCTGTCCATCGTCACCCTCAAGCTCCGATGAAGCGGCTCACCATACTCGGGGCGAAGGAGAGCGGCATGGGTGCGGCCCTGCTCGCGAAGCGCCGTGGGCTGGAGGTGTTCGTCAGTGATGCCGGCCCGATCGGTGAGGCACAACGGACGCTGCTGAAGCAGGAGGACATCGCCTTCGAGGAGGGCGGGCACACCCTGGAGCGTGTGCTGGACACCGACGAACTGCTGAAGAGCCCAGGCATTCCCCAGGAAGCGGCCGTGGTGCGTGCAGCCCGCGAACGGGGGGTCCCGGTGATCGGGGAGATCGAGTTCGCTTCACGCTATACCAACGCACCGGTCATCGGCATCACCGGCAGCAATGGGAAGACCACCACCACGCTGCTCACCCATCACATCCTGACCAGGGCCGGTCTCGATGCGGGCCTGGGCGGCAACGTGGGGCGCAGCTGGGCGGGCCTGCTGGCCGATCGCGACCACGCCTGGTGGGTGCTCGAGCTGAGCAGCTTCCAGCTGGACGACGTGAAGGACTTCAAGCCGCACATCGCCGTGCTGCTCAACATCACCCCTGACCATCTGGACCGCTACGGCGGAAGCATGGAGCGCTACGCCGACAGCAAGTTCCGGATCGGCCTCACACAGGGTCCGGAGGACCACTTCATCCACTGCGCGGACGATGCAGTGATCGGAAAGGGGCTGGAACGCCACGCCCTGAAGGCCCGCCGCTGGCCCTTCTCCATTGAGCGCGAACTGGAGCAGGGCGCCTACCTCAAGAACGACGAGATCCACATACACACCGACCAAAACACGTTCCACATGTCCATCCTCGAACTCGCCCTGCAAGGCAGGCACAACGTGTACAACTCCATGGCCGCGGGGATCGCCGCGCGGGTGCTCGAGATCCGCAAGGAGGTCGTGCGCGAGAGCCTCAGCGATTTCCAGAACGTCGAACACCGCCTGGAGCACGTGGCCCTCGTGAACGGCATCGAGTTCATCAACGATTCCAAGGCCACCAACGTGAACTCCACCTGGTACGCCCTGGAGAGCATGGACAAGCCGGTGATCTGGATCGTCGGCGGGGTGGACAAGGGGAACGACTACGATGCGCTGATGGAGCTGGTGCGCGGTCGCGTGAAGGCGATCATCTGCCTGGGCACCGACAACGCCAAGCTGCACGAGGCCTTCGGCGGCCTTGGCAAGCCGATGACCGACGCGGCTTCCGCGCAGCAGGCCGTGCAGGCCGCCTACGACCTGGGTGAGCCGGGTGACGTGGTGCTGCTCTCTCCGGCCTGCGCCTCCTTCGACCTGTTCGAGAACTACGAGGACCGTGGCCGCCGCTTCAAGGCGGCGGTGCGCGGGCTCTGAACCCGAATGACCATGGACCAAGGAAAGCAGAAGTCACTGACCGGCGCCCTGGACGCGCTGGTGCAGGCACGTCGCTCGGCGCTGGAGCAGGTGCGTTCCATGCCGCACCAGATGGAGCCGGTGCGTGATGTGGACGGGGTGGCCTTCGTGAACGATTCCCGGGCCACGTTCCTGGATGCCACGCTCGAGAGCCTGCGTGGAGTGGATGCCCGGGTGGTGTGGATCGCCGGCGCGCTTCCCGCGGACGTGTCACGCGGCCCCGTCAAGGAATTCCTCCGGGAGAAGCTCTCCGCGCTGGTGCTGTTCGGTGCCGAGCTGGAGCAGGGCATCGAGAGCCTGGAGCCCTTGGTGGAGCGGGTCTATGTGGCCGAGGAACTGCGAACGGCGGTCTTCCTGGCCCGCGAGCTGGCCATGGATGGGGAGGTCGTGCTCTTCAGCCCGGCATGCCCCAGCGGCCCTGAACACGCGAACTACGAGGAACGCGGCAGCGCCTTCCGGCAGGCCGTGCGCGATCTCTGAACCCGGACATGCAGGCCCTCTTCCACAACCACCTGCGCGGCGACCGGACCATCTGGATGGTGGCCCTGATCCTGGGCGTCATCAGCCTGCTGGCGGTGTACAGCTCCATCGCTTCGCTGGCGGTGAAGCACGATGGGGGCACGGGGCGCTTCCTGTTCAAGCACCTGCTGATGCTGGCGAGCGGTGGCCTGATCATGTACTGGGCCAGCCGCCTGAAGCATGGCATCTATTCGCGGCTCTCGCAGCTGTTGCTCGGCCTCACCGCCGGGCTCCTGCTGCTCACCCTGCTCACCGGGTCCAACATCAACGATGCCTCGCGCTGGCTCCGGATCCCGCTGCTGGGCGTCACGTTCCAGACCAGCGACCTGGCGAAGGTGGTGCTGGTCGTGTACGTGGCGCGGGCCCTGGCGAAGTACCGGGAGGAACTGGGCGACATCCGCGTGGTGGTGCGCCATGTGCTGCTGCCCGTGCTGGTGATCTGCGGCCTGATCCTGCCGGCCAACTTCAGCACCGCCGCCGTGCTCTTCGCGGTCTGCTTCCTGCTGATGTTCGTCGGCGGTGTTCCGGTGAAGCACCTGTTCACCTTCGTGGCACTGGCCGTTGCCGGGTTCGCCCTGCTGCTCGTGCTGTCGAAGTCCTTCCCCGGTCTGCTTCCCCGCATCGACACCTGGGTGACCCGCATCGAGAGCTTCGGGGTGGACGATCACGAGGCGAACTACCAGGTGGAGCATGCCAAGATCGCCATCGCCTCCGGTGGCGTGCTGCCCAACGGTCCGGGCACGGGTGCCTCGCGCAACTTCCTGCCGCACCCTTACTCGGACATGATCTACGCCTTCATCGTGGAGGAGTACGGTTCGCTGTTCGGTGGCGTGGGCCTGGTGCTGCTGTACCTGATCCTGCTCTTCCGGGCGGTGCGCATCGCCTACCGTTGCGAGAAACCCTTCGGGGCGCTGGTGGCGATGGGGCTGGCCACGCTGCTGGTGTTGCAGGCCCTGATCAACATGGCCGTGGCGGTGAACCTGGTCCCGGTGACGGGTCAGCCGCTGCCGCTCGTGAGCATGGGGGGCACCTCCATCTGGTTCACCTGCCTGGCCATCGGCATCGTGCTCAGTGTGAGCCGCGCGGTGTACGACAACGAGAACGAAGCATCGGAGCAACGTGGAGCGCGGAGAACAACGGTCATCGCTTAGGGTCATGATCAGCGGAGGAGGCACCGGCGGACACATCTTCCCGGCCATCGCCATCGCGAATGCCGTGAAGGAACTGCGTCCCGACGCGGAGTTCCTGTTCGTGGGTGCCGAAGGGAAGATGGAGATGACCAAGGTCCCCGAGGCGGGCTACCCCATCGAGGCGCTCCCGATCCGTGGCTTCCAACGGCACGCCCCCTGGCGCAACATCGGACTTCCATGGCGGGTGCTGAAGAGCCTTTGGAAGGCACGCCGATTGGTCCGCCGCTTCCGGCCGCATGTGGCGGTGGGCGTGGGCGGGTACGCCTCCGGTCCGACCCTGGCCGCCGCCCAACGCGCCGGAGTGCCCACGCTGGTGCAGGAGCAGAACAGCTTCCCCGGGGCCACCAATCGCATGCTCGCCAAGCGCGCCGATCGCATCTGCGTGGCCTATGAGGGGATGGACCGTTGGTTCCCCAGGGAGAAGGTCCTGCTCACCGGCAACCCGGTCCGGCAGGAAGTGGTGCGGCTCGCCGGGAAGGGCCCGCGGGGACTGGAGCATTTCGGCCTGCGTGAGGATGCTCCCGTCGTGCTGGTCACTGGTGGAAGCCTCGGTGCACGCGGCATCAACCGGGGCATCAAGGCCGCCCTGCCGGCACTGAAGGCCGCAGGCGCACAGGTGATCTGGCAGACCGGCACCGTGTTCCAGCAGGAAGCCGCGAAGGCGGTGCAGGAACTGGGCTTCAGCGATTGCCACGTCCATCCGTTCCTCGCGCGCATGGACCTGGCCTATGCCGTGGCGGACCTGGTGGTGGCACGCGCCGGGGCCATCAGCGTGAGCGAGCTCTGCCTGGTGCAGCGGCCGGCGATCCTGGTGCCGTTGCCCACCGCTGCGGAGGACCACCAGACGCGCAATGCACGCGCCCTGAGCGACCGCGGAGCCGCCATGCTCGTGCAGGACGCGAACACGGAACAGGAACTCGGCCCCGCCATCCTGGGGCTGCTCGGAGATGAACAGGAACGTGATCGGATGAGCGCGGCCATGGCCGCCATGGGCGTACAGAACGCCGCCGAGGCCATCGCTTCCGAAGTGGTCAGACTGGCACGCGCATGAGCACGGTCCCACATAGGCTCTTCTTCCTCGGTGTCGGCGGCATCGGCATGAGCGCGCTTGCCCGCTACTTCCTGCACCGGGGGCATGTGGTGGCCGGCTACGACCGCACGCCTTCGCCGCTCACGCACACCCTGGAACAGGAGGGCATCCACGTCCAGTACGTGGAGGACCCGGAGGCCATGCCCGCTGATTTCCGCGAGGCGGGAGAGCACGACGTGCTGCTGGTCCGCACGCCGGCGGTGCCCCTGGACAGTCCCTTGTTGCACCATTGGATGCAACGGGGCGCGCGCACGATCAAGCGCTCGGAACTGCTGGGCACCATCACCCAGGAACGACGCACCCTGGCGGTGGCAGGCACCCATGGGAAGACCACCGTGAGCTGCATGCTGGCGCATCTGCTACGGGTGGGTGGTGTGCCCTGCAATGCCTTCCTCGGTGGCATCGCCGCCAACTACGGTACCAACCTGCTCCTGGATGAGGATGCGATCGTGAACGTGGTGGAGGCGGACGAGTACGACCGCAGCTTCCTGCACCTCCACCCGTCGGAGGCCATCATCACCTCGGTGGATCCCGACCACCTGGACATCTACCACACGCCCGAGGCGATGACCGATGCCTACGACACGTTCGCCGACCTGTGCAGCGGACAGGTCCTGGTGCATGAGTCGGCCGCTTCGCATTTCCAGGGCCGGGAGCAGGTCTCCGTTTACGGTACCACCTCCGGGCTCCCGATCCGTTCGAGAACATCCGGATCGTGGACGGCACGTACCGCTTCGATCTCGTGCTTGACCAGGACAGGCTGGACGACCTGGAGTTGGGCATGCCCGGCAGGCACAACGTGTGGAACGCTTCAGCCGCGTCGGCCATGGCCCTGAACGTGGGCGTGTCGCAGGAGAAGCTGCGGGAAGGTCTGCGTTCGTTCGCAGGCGTGTACCGGCGTTTCCAGGTGCATGTGAAGGGACCGAAGGCGGTCTACGTCGACGATTACGCACATCATCCGGTGGAGCTCGCGGCCGCCATCGGGTCGGCCCGTGAACTCCATCCGGGCAGACGGATCACCGGGGTGTTCCAACCGCACCTGTTCAGTCGCACGCGCGATCTGGCGGAAGGATTCGCAAAGACCCTTGCCGGGTTGGACCGCCTCGTTCTGCTGCCCATCTATCCTGCACGCGAGGAGCCCCTGCCGGGCATCGATGCCCAATGGCTCCTGGACCAGGTGCCGCTGAAGGACAAGCTGTTGATCACCCGCGATGAGGTGCCGGCCTGGGTGGACGCACAGGCCCCGGACGTGCTGCTCACCCTCGGTGCCGGTGATATCGACCGGTTGGTGCCCGACCTCACCCGCATCATGCAACGCCACGCCTCATGACCAAGCCGAAGAAGATCCTCCGCATCCTTGGGCGCACTGCGGTGGCCGTGGCCGTGGTGGCCACCCTGGCCTTCGTGGAACGCAGCGCGCGCACCACGCCGGTCACCGACGTGGATGTCACCGTGAGCGGAGCGGACGGGGTCCATTTCCTGGATGCACCGGCCGTGCGTCGGATGGTGCTGGACCAGGGCACGGACGTGATCGGTACGCCGGTCGGTGAGGTGGACCTGTCCGGGTTGGAGGACCGGCTGAACGCCATTCCGGCGGTGGCCCGGGCGAACGTGTACCATGGCATGGACGGCGTGCTGCAGGTGCAGGTCGAACAGCGTGAACCCATCGTGCGTGTGTTGACCGGCAGTGGTCCCGGGTGCTACCTCGACCGGGATGGCTGGACCTTCCCGACCAGCGAAGTGCACACCGCGCGGGTGCTGGTGGCCACTGGTCCGGGCGTGCCCGGCACGCTCGCACGGGGAGTGCGGCACGTTCCCACGGACACGCTGCTCTCCAGGGACCAGGTGGCCATGGGCCTCCATGCGCTTGCGCGCACGATCCACGAGGACCCGTTGCTGGACGCCCTGTTCGACCAGGTGATCGTGACCGCCGCCGGACAATTCGAGCTGCTGCCCCGCGTCGGTGGCCAGGTCGTGCTGATCGGTGACGGCAGTGCGCTCAAGCAGCGCTTCAACAAGCTCAAGCAATTCTATGAACACGGCATGGCGGGGGGTGATTGGCGCCGATACGAGCGCATCGACCTCCGCTTCACCGACCAGATCGTCTGCACCCAACGCTCAACGCCATAAAGCCACCCACCATGGAGAACCAAGAGATCGTAGCCGGGCTCGACATCGGCACCACCAAGATCGCCTGCATCGTCGGGCGGCGGAATGAACAGGGCAAGATCGAAGTGCTCGGCATGGGCAAGCACCGCAGCGATGGCGTGAGCCGCGGTGTCGTGAGCAACATCCAGAAGACCGTCGAGTCCATCGAGCATGCCGTGCGCCAGGCGGAGGACACGGCCGGGGTGGACATCGCCACGGTGAACGTCGGCATCGCGGGCCAGCACATCCGCAGCATGCAGCACCGCGGCATGAAGATGCGTGAGAGCCTGGAGGAGGAGATCCGGCAGGAGGACATCGACCAGTTGGTGGAGGAGACCTACCGGCTGGTGATGCCGCCGGGCGAGGAGATCATCCATGTGCTGCCGCAGGAGTACATCGTTGACAACGAGCAGGGCATCCGCGATCCCATCGGCATGTCGGGCATCCGGTTGGAGGCCAACTTCCACATCATCAGCGGCCAGGTGACGGCGGCGCGCAACATCTACAAGTGCGTGCACAAGGCCGGTCTGGACGTCACCGAACTCATCCTGGAGCCGCTCGCCTCGGCCGAGGCCGTGCTGAGCCAGGAGGAGAAGGAGGCGGGCGTGGTGCTGGTGGACATCGGCGGTGGCACCACCGACATCGCGATCTTCTACGACAACATCATCCGGCATACCGCGGTCATCCCCTTCGGCGGCAACGTGGTCACCGAGGACATCCGCCAGGGTTGCCAGATCATGCGCGACCAGGCCGAGCTGCTCAAGGTGAAGTTCGGCAGCGCATTGGCCGAGGAGAACAAGGAGAACGAGGTGGTGTGCATCCCCGGCCTGCGCGGCCGCGATCCGAAGGAGATCAGCCTGCGCACGCTGGCCATGATCATCCAGAGCCGCATGGAGGAGATCATGGAGCACGTGCATTTCGAGATCAAGAACTCGGGCATGGAGAAGCAGCTGATCGGCGGGATCGTGCTCACCGGCGGTGGCTCACAGCTCAAGCACCTGAGCCACCTGGTGGAATACCTGACCGGCATGAACGCCCGCATCGGTTACCCCAACGAGCACCTGGCCAAGAGCAACGTGGAGCAGGTCACCAGTCCGCTGTTCGCCACGGGCGTGGGCCTGGTGATGAAGGGCTTCGACCACCTGGACCGCAAGCGGCCGAAGGTCTCCGTACGGAACACCGAACCCGCGGTGAACCAGGGGCCCGGCGGCATCCGCAACATCGGCAAGCTGTGGGGCGACCTGATGAAGAACGCCTCCAACCTGCTCAACGAGGACGACCATTGAACGACCACCACCACCCACCAAAACCCAACGTCATGAAATTCGACCTTCCCAAGGAACTTGCCTCCATCATCAAGGTGATCGGTGTCGGTGGCGGCGGAAGCAACGCCGTGAACCACATGTTCAAGCAGGGCATCAAGGGCGTGGACTTCCTGATCTGCAACACCGACCGTCAGGCGCTGGACATCAGTCCGGTCCCCGTGAAACTGCAGCTCGGTGAGGCCCTCACCGAAGGCCTGGGTGCGGGCTCGCAGCCCGAGCGTGGCCGCGGCGCCGCCCAGGAGAACCTGGACGAGATCCGTCAGTTGCTGGGCGACCGCACCAAGATGGTCTTCATCACCGCCGGCATGGGCGGCGGTACCGGGACCGGTGCGGCTCCCGTCATCGCCTCGGTGGCGCGCGAGCTCGGCATCCTCACCGTCGGCATCGTCACCATGCCCTTCCAGTGGGAGGGCCGCAAGCGCAAGCAGCAGGCCACCACCGGGATCGACGAGATGCGTGATGCGGTGGACACCCTGCTCGTGATCAACAACGACCGCCTGCGCGACCTGTACGGCAACCTCACGCTCGACAACGCCTTCGAGCATGCCGACAACGTGCTCACCACCGCCGCCCGTGGCATCGCCGAGATCATCACCATGACCGGCAAGGTGAACGTGGACTTCGAGGACGTGAAGACCGTGATGACCGGAAGCGGAGTGGCCATCATGGGCATGGCCGAGAGCGAAGGAGAGGACCGTGCCCTTCGTGCCGCGCAGGAATCGCTGGCCTCTCCGCTGCTCAACGACAACGACATCCGGGGAGCCAAGTACGTGTTGCTGAACATCACGCATGGCACCCAGGAGGTGCTCATGGACGAGATCAACGACATCACCGATCACATCCAGGACGCGGCCGGTTCCAGCGCCGATGTCATCTGGGGCTACTGCCGCGACGAGTCGCTCGGCGAGCGGCTGCGCGTCACCGTGATCGCGACCGGCTTCAACGTGAACCCGGACACGGGCGGGATCCTGGCCGAGCCGAAGCGCGAAGTGCATGAGCTCGGCAGCAGTGAACCCGTGATGATCACCACGCCGATCGCGGACCCCCTTTCCTCGGGAGCACCCTCAGTGACCGAGGAGCCGGTACCGGCCCCGGAGGAGCCTTACATCAAGGTCGTTCCCGAGGGACAGGGCACCATCCCGTTCGAGCCCAATCCTCCGTACCTGCCCGATGCGGCACCTCAACAACACGTGGAGGAACCCGAGGCGGAGCAGGACAAGGTGACCCACTTCCTGGATGAGGAGGTCTCCAGCCGGGCCGATGACACCATGCATCCGGGAACGGTCCAGGAAGGTCAGAGCTATGATCGCGTGGACCCGGCCCGGCATCAGGCGAACGTGGAGGCGCGGCAGGCCAAGATGCGCGAGGTGCATTTGAAGCTCCGTACGCCCAATGGGCTCAGCGACCTGGAGCGCGAGCCTGCCTACAAGCGGAAGCAGGTCACGCTCAACGATGGGCCGCACAGCCAGGATACGGGGTGAGCCGCTACACCTTGAACGAGGAGGTGGACGAGCACGGCGAGCGCAAGGTGGAACTGCGCCGAAACAATCCCTACCTGCACGACAACGTGGACTGATGGCCGCGGGACTCACTGAACGGATCGATGCCGACATCCGGGAGGCCATGCGCGCCCGGGACAGGCAACGGTTGGATGCCCTGAGGGCCATCAAGTCCGCCTTGATGCTGGAGCTCACGAAGGAGGGTGGCGCCGGCGGGGTGGACGAGGCCACCGGCACGGCCATCCTCCGAAAGCTCCACAAGCAACGGGGTGAATCCGCACAGATCTACAGGGACCAAGGGCGGGAGGACCTGGCCCTGGAGGAGGAGGGCCAGGCGGCGGTGATCGCCGACTACCTCCCCGAGGCCTTGACCACCGAAGCGCTCGGTGCCATCGTGCAGGAGGTGATCTTGGAGCTCGGTGCGGGATCCATGGCCGATATGGGCCGGGTGGTCGGCGCCGTGAAGGAACGTGCGGCGGGGCGTGCCGACGGGGCCGCCATCGCTGCGGAAGTGAAGCGCAGGTTGTCCGCCTGAGGACCCCTGCGTGCGTTGGGTGGTACATGACGGCGCCGCCGGTGGGTGGCGCCGTCGTGCTTCAGTCGGTATCCACCAGCAGCTTGAAACCCACCCCGTGCACGTTGGTGATCTGCACGCGATCGTCGCGCTTCAGGTATTTCCGCAGCCGGCTGATGAAGACATCGAGGCTGCGGCCCAGAAAGTAGGTGTCATCACCCCACACCATGTTCAGCACCAGTTCGCGGGTCAGCACCTGGTCGCGGTGCATGCACAGCAGCCGCAGCACCTCGGCCTCCTTGCGCGTCAGTTTGCGCTCCTCCTCCGGGTGCGAAAGCATCAGGTTCCGGTGGTCGAACGTGTAGTCGCCCAGTTCGAAGGACTGCCGGTTGCGCTCATCCTCACCCTGCCCACGGGTGCGGCGCAGGATGGCCTCGATGCGCAGCAACAGTTCCTCGTGGCTGAAGGGCTTGGTCATGTAGTCATCACCCCCGGCCTTGAATCCGGCGATGCGGTCCTCGGTCATGCTCTTTGCGGTGAGGAAGACGATCGGCACCTGGGCGTTCACCGTGCGGATGTCCTCCGCCAGGCTGAACCCGTCCTTGTTCGGCAACATCACATCCAGGATGCACAGGTCGTAGGGGTGCTCGTTGAAGTACCGGAGCCCTTCCTTGCCATCGCGGCACAGGTGCACCTTGTATCCCTTCCGTTGCAGGGCGTCCTGGACCACGAAGCCCAGGTTCTCATCATCCTCCACGAGGAGCAGCAGTCCTTTTTCCTTCATGAGCGTCGTTCGTTCAGGAGGGGTAGTTCCAACCTGAATGTGCTTCCACGGCCGGGCGTGCTCGTGGCATCCACGTGGCCCTGATGAGCCTCCGCGATCTGTTTGACATAGTGCAGGCCGAGTCCGAAGCCCTTGACGTTGTGCACATTGCCCGTGGGTACCCGGTAGAACCGCTCGAACACATGGCGCAGGTCCTCCTTGCGGATGCCGATCCCGTTGTCCCGGACCTCGAGCAGGAAGGAGCCGTTCCGGTCGCGGGTGCGCACCACGATCACCGGAACGTCCGTGCAATACTTGATGGCATTGTCCAGCAGGTTGCGCACCACGTTCCCCAGGTGCATCCGGTCGCCTCGCACCACGCTGCGTGTGGCCTGGAGCTCCAAGGTCAGTGAACCCTTTCGTTCCTCGAGCGTGAGCTTCATGGCCCCGGCCACTTCGTGCACCACGGTGTGAAGGTCCACTTCCTCCCGCTTCAGGTGCAGGTTCTCGCGGTCCAGGGTGGCCAGTTGCAGCACCCGCTCCACCTGCGCCCGCAGACGTTCGTTCTCCTCCCGGATGATGCGCGCATAGGAACGCAGACGTTCAGGCTCCTGCACGATGTCCGGGTCGGAGAGCACTTCGCTGGAAAGCGCGATGGTGCTGATCGGTGTCTTCAGCTCATGGGTCATGTTCCCGATGAAATCGTTCTTGATCTCGCTGAGCCGTTTCTGACGCAGGATCACCCAGACGCTGTAGGCGAAGAAGAGGAACACGATGGAGGTCACGATGGCCGGGAAGATCCAGGTGCTCGCACTCGTGCGTTCAGGGTCCCAGCCTCCCCCTTCCCGTCTCGGAAAGAACACGCCGAAATAATGTCCGTCCTTGTCCAGCTTCAACAGTTCACTGTGCGGCACCTCCCCCGGGTCCACGCTGTCCGTCAGGCTTACATAGCTGCCATAGACGATGCTGTCCGTGAAGCAGTCGTAGATGCCGTACTCGAAGTCCTCGTTGATGTTCCTGCGTTCGAACTCGCGCCGCAGCAGGGATTCCAGCAGGTACGGATGAAGGGTGTCGTTGATGGTGACCGCGAAGTAGTTCGGCCGCACCTGTTTGACCGCATCGAAGAGGTCCGAAGGGTCCTTGTTGATGGACAGGATGCGCTCGGTCACATTGGTCAGGGCGATGACCACCCGGTCGTTGAACTGCTTCTCGAGCTGGCTGTGCTGCCTGCGCTGGATCTCCAACTGCTGGCGCTGTACCTGGAAGGCCGTGTCCAACCAGAGCAGTTGAGTGAGCAGGACGCCCAGGACCGACAGCGAGGCCAGCAGGATGACGGTACCTATGACACGACGGCTCATCGGGAGACATGGCAATGATAAGCCCGAGGTGGTGGCGCTGGCCTCTTGTTAACAGCCCTTTTACAGCCCGATCTGCCGGGGCCCTGCCGAACCTTCCGCCGACCTGCGTGTTCGACCACTACCTTCATTCCGATCCGAAAACCTGAGACCATGAGATCCAAACGTCCTTTCAACCGGCCAAGAGGTCGGGACCTCCTTGCGGGAGCGACCCTGGCCTGCATCCTATTGACAGCCCCGGCCGCTGCCCAGTTGGGTGGCGGAGGTTCCTGTGAAGCCGACGCGGGCACCCTGTCGGGCTTCAAGCCGACGGATTGCCTGCAGACCGGAGGCACCTACATCGGAGGCATCACCAACGGCGATGCGGTGATCCCAACGGGCTACCAGCGGATCTTCGTACTGACCGAGGGTCCCGACCTGGTGATCCAACAGACCTCGAACAACCCGATCTTCCTGGTGACGGCGATCGGGCAGTACACGGTGCACACGCTGGTGTACGACCCGAACACGCTTGACCTGAGCATCGTGGTACCTGGTGTGACCACGGGCTTCGACGTGAACGCACTGCTGATCCAGGGCGGCGGGGACATCTGCGCGAGCCTGGACGTGACGGGAACGACGATCCTGGTGGACAACCCTGATGCGGGTGGCCTGTCTGCCGATGCGGAGGAGGTGTGCCTGGACGGGGGAACGGCGATGCTGAGCGCCACGCCCGATGGGAGCGGCTATGCTCCTGCGGGGTACGAGACGCTGTACGTGCTGACCAGCGGCTCCGGGCTGGTGATCCAGGACGTGAGCACCGCTGCGAGCTTCACGGTGAGCGATACGGGCAGCTACACGATCCATACGTTGGTGTACGACCCCAACACCCTGGACCTTGGTGTGGTGACCCCTGGGGTGACCACGGGCTTCGATGTGAACGGCCTGCTGCTGCAGGGTGGTGGCGAGATCTGCGCGGCGTTGGACGTGGCCGGTGCTCCGGTGGACGTGGTGCTCTGCAGCACGACCTGCGAAGCCGACGCGGGCACCCTGTCGGGCTTCAAGCCGACGGATTGCCTGCAGACCGGAGGCACCTACATCGGAGGCATCACCAACGGCGATGCGGTGATCCCAGCGGGCTACCAGCGGATCTTCGTACTGACCGAGGGTCCCGACCTGGTGATCCAACAGACCTCGAACAACCCGATCTTCCTGGTGACGGCGATCGGGCAGTACACGGTGCACACGCTGGTGTACGACCCGAACACGCTTGACCTGAGCATCGTGGTACCTGGTGTGACCACGGGCTTCGATGTGAACGCACTGCTGATCCAGGGCGGTGGGGACATCTGCGCGAGCCTGGACGTGACGGGAACGACGATCCTGGTGGACAACCCTGATGCGGGTGGCCTGGCGGCCGATGCGGAGGAGGTGTGCCTGGACGGGGGAACGGCGATGCTGAGCGCCACGCCCGATGGGAGCGGCTATGCTCCTGCGGGGTACGAGACGCTGTACGTGCTGACCAGCGGCTCCGGGCTGGTGATCCAGGACGTGAGCACCGCTGCGAGCTTCACGGTGAGCGATACGGGCAGCTACACGATCCATACGTTGGTGTACGACCCCAACACCCTGGACCTTGGTGTGGTGACCCCTGGGGTGACCACGGGCTTCGATGTGAACGGCCTGCTGTTGCAGGGTGGTGGCGAGATCTGCGCGGCGTTGGACGTGGCCGGTGCTCCGGTGGACGTGGTGTTCTGCAGCACGACCTGCGAAGCCGACGCGGGAACGATCACGACCGATGCCTTTGAGACCTGTCTGACGGGTGGGACGGCGACCGTATCCGCGACCCCTGACGGGAACTCCACGGTTCCGGCCGGCTATCAGACGCTCTATGTGCTCACCGAAGGTGCAGGCCTGGTGATCATGCAGGTGGACATGTCCCCCTCGTTCGAAGTCTCCAATGAAGGCTCCTACACGGTGCATACGCTGATCTACGACCCGAACACCTTGGACCTGAGCACGGTTACGCCGGGCGTTACGACGGGCTTTGATGTGAACGGTCTGCTGATCCAGGGTGGAGGTAGCATCTGCGCAAGCCTGGACGTGTCGGGTGCGCCGACCTTGGTGGTCGACTGTCCGCCTACGTGCCCGGCCAATGCAGGTACCTTGACAGCTCTTGCGGATACGGTCTGTCTGGACGGCGGTATCGCCGAGATCACGGTTCTGCCCAATGGCGATCAGGTGGTCCCGGCCGGTTTCGTTCCCTTCTATGTGCTGACCAGCGGTCCGGGTCTGGTGATCGAGGCAGCGGGTTCCTCCCCGCTCTTCCAGCTCACCACTCCAGGAGACTACACGGTGCATTCCTTGGTGTACGACCCCACCACCTTGGACCTATCCATCGTGGAGCCGGGCGTGACGACGGGTTTTGATGTGAACGCTCTGCTGATCCAAGGAGGCGGCTCCATCTGCGCCAGCCTCGATGTGCCCGGTGTGCCGGTGGTGGTGGAGGATTGCTCCCCGACCTGTGAGGCCGATGCCGGTGGGCTCACGGCCGATTCCGAGGACGTCTGCCTGCAGGGTGGCGGTCCGGTGACCATCAGCGCGACTCCGGACGGCAACAGCGTGGTACCTCCGGGTTACAGTGAGGTCTATGTCCTGACCTCCGGAACGGACCTTGTGATCGAATCCACCAATGCATCGCCGAGCTTCGATGTTTCCGGTCCGGGGTCCATACCATCCACACGCTGGTGTACGACCCGAACACGCTCGACCTGAGCATCGTGGTGCCTGGCGTGACCACGGGCTTCGAGGTGAACGCACTGCTGATCCAGGGCGGAGGTAGCATCTGTGCGAGCTTGGATGTGCTCGGAGCCAAGGTGGTCGTGGCAGACCCCGATGCAGGCACGATCACGGCCGATGATGCCACGGTCTGCCTGGACAACGCGACGGTGACGATCAGTGCCACCCCCGACGGCAACTCGGTGGAACCGATGTTCTACCAGACCGTGTATGTGCTGACCTCCGGTCCGGACCTGGTGATCCAGGACGCCGGGGCCGCTCCCAGTTTCTCGGTCAGTGACACCGGCAGCTACATCATCCACACGCTGGTGTACGATCCGAACACGCTTGACCTGGGCATCGTGGAGCCCGGCGTGACCACGGGCTTCGACGTGAACGGACTGCTGGTGCAAGGCGGCGGCTCCATCTGTGCGAGCCTGGACGTGGCCGGTGCTCCGGTGTCGGTCATCGATTGTCCGAACGTGGACGGCCAGGGCACGGCACTGGCCGGAGCGGCATCGGTGGATGCGGAACTCTCCTTCTGGCCGAACCCGGCCTCCAACGAACTGCAGGTGGTCCTGAACAATGTCCCGCCGGGTCGTGTTGAAGTTCTGGTGTTCGACCAAATGGGCAGACAGGCCATGACCCCGATGGTGTTCAGCGTGGACGGAGGTCTTTTCCGGACGACGCTTGACGTGGAGCAATTGCCGACCGGCATGCACCACCTGGTGGTCAGCCACGCCAAGGGTCGCATCAGCGAACGGTTCATGACGACGGACTGACGCTTTTGGTCCGGTGAAGGCGGGGCTTGGGAAGCTTTCGAGCGACCCGGGTCCCGCCGAGACCGGCAAGCCGATCGAGTGACAGGCCTCCGGAACGGGGGCCTGTTCCTTTTCCGGGCCGGCAGTGGTCCATCGGCCATGCTGCTGAGGCCCCCGACGTTCAGGCACGAAAAAGCCCCCGACCTGAGGCCGGGGGCTTGCTCATTTCAGAACGATGTGCGCTTAGTACTCGTCCCGGCGGTAGCTGCGGCGCTCCTCGCGGTAGCCACCACGGTCGTTGCCGCCGCGGAAGCCTCCGCGATCGCCGCCCCGGTCACCCTGCGGGCGGGGACGGGCCTCGTTGACCACCAGGTCGCGGCCGTGGAAGCTCTGACCGTTGGTGCCTTCGATCGCCTGGCGGGCGGAGTTGTCATCAGGCATCTCCACGAAACCGAAGCCGCGGCTGCGGTTCGTCTCGCGGTCCATGATGATCTTGGCCGAGGACACTTCACCGTACTGTTCGAAAAGCTCGAGCAGGTCGGCATCCTTGGCTTGGTAGGAAATGTTGGCGACGTAAATGTTCATGTGTTCTACTGAGGTGTTCGTTGATCACGTCTGTACCGCCATTGTTCCGCCAAATGAACGACAGGGGGCCTAGGACGGCACGAAGCTAGGGTAAATGCGACCGCCGGGGTGTTAATGGCCGAAAAAAACCTGTGGCACCGGCCCTTCAGACCAGGCTGCCCAGGAACCGGCCCACACGGAACAGGTCCTGTGCCGGAACGCCACCGGGACCTTCCTTCCAGCCTTCGCGCAGGCCCAGCAGCAGGAACACCGCACGTTGCCCGGTTCCCGCCAGGTCCAGGTCCACCGCGGGTTTCAGGAGGTAGGCGCCGCCCCTGGGCGATCCGGCGAAGGACGGTCCTTGGGGTCGGAACAGGTACCAGTCAGCATCCCCTTTCACCACCATGCGGCCGATCAGCTCACCGGTCACAGGCAGGTCGGCGTGGATCGCCCCCGCACCGCCCGAATTCCCCCGAAGCCCCTTCAGCAGGGTCACTCGGCGGCCGGAGAGGTCGTCTCCGTGCTTCGCGATGGGCAGGAACAGCCGGAAGAGGTTGGATGCCGGACGCACCGGGGCCAGGTAGCCCCGTACCAGCACGAAGTTGCTGAAGCTCAGCGCCAGGAAGACCAGCATGGCGGCCATCAGCTGCCAGCCGCCCAGCAGCATGCCCATGGCCCGTTCCCGGCCATCGAGCAGGAACACCAGCACCCAGGCCAGCAGGAAGATGGCCAGCATCCCATTGATGATCCGGTACCTGAACATGGCGCTCGCCAGCTTGATCCCCGGATGGAAGCGGGGTGACAGGTTCAGCAGGTTGTTCTTCATGATCACCCACAACTGGATGCTGCCCAGGAAGAACACGATGGTGAGGACCACCGGACGCCCCGGGGCCAGCAGCCAGAGGTCGTAGAAGCCGTGTGCCAGCGAGGCGAGCACCAGGCCCAGCAGCAACGCCGGCACCCAGGGCCGCTTCCGGTGCAGGGCCAGCGCCACGCTGTAGCAGACGATCGAGGTGTCGAACATGTGCGCCACGCTGGCCAGCAGGGCACGGCCCGTCACGGCCGTCAGGCGGGTGCTCTCCAGGTACAGGGTGTTCTCCATGAAGGCGAAGCCCAGCGCGGCGATGGAGCCGTACAACAGGTGGTCGAAGGGCTCGTCCACCTGCCGGGTGAGGCGCCAGATCAGCAGGTAGGGCAGCAGCTTCACCACCTCCTCCACCAGGCCGATGGCCACCACCGAATACACCAGGTCGTCCCACAGGTCGCCGGTGAGCGCCATGCCCGTGGCTCCCCGCAGCCAGGCCGTGATCGGGAACACCAGCAGGGTGCTGCCACAGGCCATCACGAACGTGAGCAGCTCCGCCCAGATCCGTTCCCGCTCGAACACGTCCAGCCAGGTGAGGTAGCGGTACCAGGTGTAGGAGATCATGGCCGACAACCCCACGCTGGCCACGAACAGCCAGCCCCCGTTGCCGGCCAGGATGCCTTCCATTCCGCTCACGTGCACGAACAGCCAGGGACCCACCAGCAGGAAGGCGAAGAAGAGCCCGGCCCGTCCCAGGGGCATCCGCCACAGCGGCGTGCCACGCGCCTCCGATCGGGCCAGGCGCAGGTCGCCGGTCAGCTGCATCAGCAGCAACACGACCAAGGCACCGAGCACGACGTACATGGCCCGGCAAGATCGGCAACCGGCCGCATCCCAGGGGCTTTGTCATGCCAACGTCAGAAGTCGGTCACGGACGAACGAAAGGTGGCGAACGGCATTTGTGGGAACGTACGACCGCCCGTCCTTCGCGGCCCGAGAACAAGACCCATGATCCGTACCCTTACCCCCGTCCTCCTCCTGGCCCTGGCGCTTCCCGCCACCGCCCAGAACACCGTCACCGTCTCCACCGCCGCCGGCAATGCCGAACAGGTCTGGTACAGCCTCCAGAACGGCGAAGTGGCCACCGCCGCCCTGGCCGACTGGGACCTCGCCTTCGAGATCGCCGGCTTCACCGCCTCCATCCGCGTGAACACCCAGAAGGGCATGCGCGTGTTCAAGGCACCCTACGCCGTGCAGGACTGGGCGTCGTTGGACACCACCGGCATGCTGGCGACCTGGAAGGAAGTGCACGACAGCGACACCTCCTGGAGCCACGGGGCCCTGAACGATGGCCTCACCAGCAACGAGTTCGACCTCGGTTGGGGCGTGTACAACCAGGTGACCCACATCGTGGCCGGCGACAGCGCCTTCGTGCTGCAACTGGCCAACGGCGACTGGAAGAAGCTCCGCATCGACGGGCTGGCCACCGGCACTTATGCTTTCACCTGGGCGAACGTGGATGGCAGCGATGAGCAGAGCGGAAGCCTGAACAAGGGCGCCTTCATGGGCAAGAACTTCGGCTATTACAGCTTCGCCAACGGCGTGGCGGACCTCGAGCCGCTCAGCGCCGACTGGGACCTGGTCTTCACCAAGTTCATCGGCTACGTGCCCTCGGCCTATCCCGTCGCCGGCGTGCTGCAGAACAAGGACGTGCCCGCCCTGCAGATCGATGGCGTGCCCACCGATCAGGCCGACTGGACCTCCGCGCCCTTCGACAGCGTGATCAACGTGATCGGCAGCGACTGGAAGACCTTCAACATGCAGACCTTCCAGTACGAGTACCCCGCCGACCGCACCTACTTCGTGAAGGACCGCTCCGGCAACGTGTGGAAGCTCATTTTCACGGAATATGGGGGCAGCGCCAACGGCGACATGACCTTCACGCAGGAACTGGTGAGCGCCACCAGCGTGGACGAGCTGACCGCCGATCGGGGTGTGGTCACCGTGTACCCGATGCCCGTGCAGAACGGCCTGGCCAACCTGGTGCTGGACGTGCCCGTGCGGCAGCTGGACGTCACCGTGCACGACCTGGGTGGCCGCGTGGTGCGGCAGGAACGCCTCGGCGGGCTGGACGGCCTGGTGCAGCGCACCATCGACCTGGCGGGAACGCCCGCAGGCTTGTACGTGATGCGCCTGCAGGCCCCGGTTTCGATCGCAGCGTGCGCCTGGTGGTGGAGTAAGCCCATTCGACGGTGCGTTCCCTCGCGTTGCTTCCGATCCTCATCTGTGCCGCCTCCGGGGCGGCGCAGGTGCGTGTGGAGGTACGCGATGGCGGAACGGGGGAGGTCGTCCCTTACGCCCACGCCTACTGGCATCCGCTGGGTGAAGCGGCCGACCGCATGCAGGTCTCCGATCCCAACGGGGTGCTGCTGCTTCCCGCTTCCGCCGCGGAAGCCGAACAAGGCCTGGTGTTGCGGCTCAGCTTCGTGGGCTTCACCACGCGCACCGACACCCTCTTCGGCACCGGTCCGCACCGCCTCTCGCTCGAGCGTGCCACCGTGGGGCTGCAGGAGTTCGTCGTCACCGCGCAGTACGCGCCCCGCCCGGTGGACGAGGCCGTGCAGCGCATGAAGGTGATCGGCGAGGAGCAGGTGCAGCGCATGGCCGCCAACGACCTGGGAAGCGCGCTGCGCAACGAGACCAACCTCCGGCTGGGGCAGGACAACGTGCTGGGCACCTCCATGAGCATGCAGGGCCTCAGCGGCGAGAACGTCAAGATCCTCGTGGACGGCGTGCCGGTGGTCGGCCGGCTGGACGGCAACATCGACCTCTCGCAGATCGACCTCACGGGCATCGAACGCATCGAGGTGGTGGAAGGCCCGCTGAGCGTGAGCTACGGCACCAACGCACTGGCCGGCACCATCAACCTGATCACCCGGAAGCGGGGGAGGGGCCGCACCTTCGGCGCCAAGGTCTACGCCGAGCACATCGGCCGGTTGAACACCACCGTGCAGGGCTTCTGGCAGCGCGGTGGGCACAGCCTGGCCGTGTCGGGCGGAAGGAACTTCTTCTCCGGCTGGAACCCCGACCAGACCGGGCTGCCGGATCTCGGTCCCGCGCCCGCCGACACCAACCGCTGGCAGCAGTGGAAGCCGCGGGAGCAGTACTTCGGAAGCCTGAACTACCGCTGGGCCCTGCGCGATTGGGAACTCGGCTACAAGGGTGAAGTGATGCACGACAAGATCACCGACCGTGGCCTGCCGCGCGCGCCCTACTTCGAGACCGCCTTCGACCAGGTGTTCACCACGGTGCGGCTGGACAACGCCCTGTTCGCCACACGCACCTGGACCGGCTCCACCCTGCAGGCCCAGGCCGCCTACCAGCACTACTCCCGCACGCGCAACACGTGGTACCGCGACCTCACCGACCTGGGCGGTGAGCTGATCGATGCCGAAGGCATGCAGGACACCGCCCGCTTCACCCTGGCCAACGGGCGCATGACCTGGAGCACCCGCCGCGACAGCTCCTCCTGGGACCTGGAGGCCGGGCTGGACCTGAACCACGAGACCGGCACCGGCGAACGCATCGGCGACGGCGAACAGGCCATCGGCGACTACGCGGCCTTCGCCAGTGTGGAACTGCGGCCGACCAAGGGCCTCACCCTGCGGCCCGCGGCCCGCGTGGCCTACAACACCCGCTACGCCGCACCCATCGTGCCCTCCCTCAACGCGCGCTGGGCCCTGGGTGAACGCTTCGTGCTGCGCGGCGCCTACGCCATGGGCTTCCGGGCGCCTTCGCTCAAGGAGCTCTACTTCTACTTCGTGGACGTGAACCACGACATCGTGGGCAACCCCGACCTGGAGGCCGAACGCGCCCACCATGGCGACCTCTCGCTCACCTACCGCCATGCGCGGAAGGAAAGCGTGTACACCGCCGACGCCGGGCTCTTCCTGAACGATGTCCGCGACCTCATCACCCTGGCGCAGGTCCAGGGCACGCGCTACAGCTACGTGAACATCGGCCGGGTGCGCACCTTCGGGGGAAGCGTGAACGCCGGCTGGGACAACGGCCACTGGGCCTTCAGCACGGGCCTGGCCCTCACCGGCCGCGAGGACGACCTCGTGGGCACGCAGCAGTGGACCACGCCCGAGGTGCGCGCCTCGCTCACCCGCAACTGGCGCAGGCACGGCTGGCGGCTCTCCGCCTTCTACAAGTACACCGGCGAACAGGTGGCCTACGTGGCCCTGTCCGACACCGAGGTGGCCCGCAACACCATCTCCGCCTTCCACCTGGCCGATGCCAACGTGGCCAAGACCCTGTGGAAGGACCGCCTGACCGTGGCCCTGGGCTGCAACGACCTCTTCAACGTGGCCAACCTGCAGGCCTCCTTCGCCGGAGGTGCGCACAGCGCCGGTGGCAACGCCGTGCCCATGACCACCGGCCGCACCTTCTTCCTGCGCCTGGACCTCCAACTCGACGCCAAGCCCTGATGTCCGCCCGCCTGCTCCCGATCCCCTTCGCCGCGCTGCTGCTCACCGGCTGCCTGCGCGAGGAACTGCCCGTGGATCCCTCACCTCGGGGCGAGGCCACATGCAGCTGCAGGTCTGCATGGGGCCGGGCTACCAGGACCAGCTGTGGATCGACCTGGGCACCGGCACCGTGGTGGCCACCAACCCCAAGGGCGCCTGGGACCTGGCCTTCGACAGCGAGCCCGACGGCTGGCACATCTGGCTGAACGGATCGAAGCTCATGACCGCCTGGAACATCGGTGCGGTGGACATCACCCAGCCCACCGATACCGCAGGCATGCATGACGCCCGACGGATCGATGCGCCCAGCGGGCACCCCGACAGCACCGCCTTCGGCAACGCCTGGGGCAGCGGCGACGTGTTCGTGGTGGACCTCGGCTTCAGCGCCTTCGGCCTGCCGCTGGGCCTGCGGAAGGTCCGCCCGGACGCGGTGGACGCCGACGCCTGCACCTTCACCGTGGCCAATCTGGACGGAAGCAACATGCGCCAGGTGGTCGTGCCCAAGGACCCCACCTGCGGCCACACCTACTTCACCTTCACCAACGATGCCGTGGTGGCCATCGAACCGCCGCTGGGCACCTGGGACATCGTGCTCACGCAGTACACCCACCAGTTCTACGTGCCCTACCTGCCGTACATCGTCTCCGGCGTGCTCACCGATCCCCGGCACACGCGGGTGGCGCGCATCCCCAGCGCGGACTTCGACCAGGTGGTGCTCGGCGACACGCTGTACCATCCCTTCGAGCCCTGGCGCAACACCATCGGCTACGACTGGAAGGACTACGACTTCGACATCGGGGCCTACACCGTGTTCCCGCAGCAGGTGTACCTGATCGAGGACACCGACGGCCGCCACTTCAAGCTGCACTTCCTGGACTTCTATGGTGCCGGTGGCCAGGTGGGCTGCCCCTCCTTTGCCGTGGAGGAACTGTAGAAGAGGTGCCGCAGGTCACATCCCGCACAACGCCCGGGCCGTATTTTTGCCCCTCGATGAAGGCATCCTCCGTACAACCCAAGTTCAGCCAGCAGGCCCCCGAGTTCTTCAAGCGCCTGCGCGAGGTCACCGACGCCTACTTCGCGGAAAGCGGCCGCGCACGCACGGGCGACTTCCGCCTCTACCTGAAGACGGGCATCCTGATCGCCGTGCTCGTGGCGCTGTACGTCACGCTGGTCTTCTTCACCCCCGCCTCCGGCTGGGTGTCGCTGGGCCTCTGCGCCCTGCTCGGCCTCACCGTCGCCTCCATCGGCTTCAACGTGATGCACGACGGCGCCCACGGCAGCTACAGCAGCCGCCGCTGGGTGAACGAGGTCATGGGCCTCTCGCTCAACTTCCTGGGCGGCAACGTGTACCTCTGGAAGCTGAAGCACAACATCAACCACCACACCTTCACCAACGTGGAGGGCGTGGACGACGACATCGACATCAAGCCCTGGATCCGCGTGCACGAAGGGCAGGAGCGGAAGTGGTTCCACCGGTTCCAGCACGTGTACGGCCTGCTGCTCTACGGGCTCACCTACCTCTTCTGGGTCTTCTACAACGACCTGCGGAAATACTTCACCCGCCGCATCGCGGACCACACCCCCATGAAGCCGCTGACGGTGAAGGAGCACATCGTGTTCTGGGCCTCCAAGCTGGGCTATGTGGGCGTGTTCCTGGTGCTGCCCATGTTCTTCGCCGGCGTGGTGAACACGCTGATCGGCTACGGCGTCATGGTGTTCGTGGCCGGGCTGGTCATCGCCATCGTGTTCCAGCTGGCGCACGTGGTGGGCGATGCCGAGTTCGTGGAGAAGCTGGAGGACGACCACCGCATCGAGGCCGAATGGGCGGTGCATCAGGTGGCCACCACGGCCAACTTCGCCACGCACAACCGCGTGTGGAACTGGCTCTTCGGCGGGCTCAACTTCCAGATCGAGCACCACCTCTTCCCGCGCATCAGCCACGTGCACTACCCGGAGCTCAGCCGCCGCTTCCGGGCGGTCTGCGCCGAGTTCAACGTGCCGTACCGGGAATACCCCACGCTGCGCAGTGCCCTGCGCGCTCACCTGCTGCACCTGCGGCGGGTGGGGATGGCGGCGTAGTAGCCCAGGCGATCATTCCAGGTACCCGGAGTCAATGACCCGCCCCTCAAGGAGTTTGTGATCCAGCGGGGGTAGGTAGCCCCAGAACGATTCCGAGCCGGACATCAACACCCCAGAGCCCTTGGGCAGGGGCAAGGCTGGAGAGCTCCGGATCCACATCGTCCAATGGATGCTCGTAGTATGGACTGAGTGAAAGGATCGGCTGAACGACCGGTGATCTCGAGTAACGCAAGGCCACTTGCATACCGGCCCCCAACGTTTGATACGCCAGGACCTCGGACGCCGAATGGTGATGCAGCGATATCGTCCTGCGATGCCATCCCGCTTCAAGGCCATAGTCGACCGAGAACGCGTTCAGCCTTTGCGTCCGCAGGAAAGCGATGGATCCACCAACGCGTTTGTCCCTTCTCTCGTAGGCATCAGGCAGGTCCATCCATTCGCTCTGGAGGATACCCGGCCTCACTTCGAACACATACCGGTCAGCTCCAAGGGGAAACCTGAACGCCAGCGAGGCTCCCATCATCCGTGGGGATGATCGCTCCTGTTCCAGCACCTCAAATACGGGACTGATGAATACGTCCTGTGCAGAGACCATGGCGCAGTGGCACAGGCACCAAGCGATGGGATAGATCAGCTTGCGACCCATGGTATGGTGATCAATTGTCCCGCCTGTCTTCGTTCACTCCAGCACCACCGGCTGGTCCTTGGGGTGCTTCACGCTGTAGGTGAACTTCAGCTCCTTGGTCGTGCGCGGGTCCATGGGGATGCGCCAGGTGAGGCTGCCGCGGTCCTTGTCCACGGTGGCGCCGCCCTCGTCCTCCAGCTTCACCTCCACCTCGCTGCGGCTGCTGATCGGGATTGGTCCTGCAGGATCAGGTCCACCCTGGCGTTACCGGTGTTGCGCACGGTGATGTCCCAGCCGATGGTGACGGTCCGCTTTGCCGCCGATCACGGGCTTCTCGCTGTAGCCCTTGCGTTTCACGCGTTCCACCACGATGTTCTTGTCGCGCCCCAGGCTGATGTTGAGCGTGTCCTGCGGACGGCTCAGGTCCAGGTGCGTGCGGCCCACGTAGGTGCCTTCGAAGAACACGTTGGCATCGCCGGGCAGCAGGGCCAGGTCCTCCCAGCCGGTCGTGCGGGCGTAGAGGAAGGCGTCGCGGTCCAGCTTGGGCGTGCAGTAGTGGGTGTAGGTGGCAGGCACGGTGTGGGTGCGCACGCCCACGGTGTGCGGGCGGCCGTCGGAAGGCACGGAGAAGGGCACGTCCAGCGTGTACTCGGTGGTGGTGGTGCGGTACACCACGGCCTGCCCGATCTCGGTGATGGCGGGTTCATCCTCCAGGTCCATGGCCACGTTGCCGGCGGCGGCAGGCGCCATCGCGCGACTGTCCATTTCCTCCCGGTACCTGCCCTTCGTTGAAATGGTCTCGAGCATGATCGGCTGCTCCAGCACCCAGGGTCGCAGGTTCGGCATGGTGCCGCCCAACGTGGGGTTGCCGCTGCTGAGGGCGATGTCCACCTTGTCCCAGTCCTCTCCGGTGTTGTTCACCAGCCGGGCCTTCATCAGCAGTTCGATGGGCTTGTCCACGCTGGTGGCGCGCAGGTCGTAGGCGGGTGTCCAGCCGGCGTTGTGCACGAAGTAGCCCAGGGTGAAGCGGGCCTGCACGGCGGCGGGTGCGCTCAACTCCACCACCACCTCACTGGTGGGCCGGGCCGCCTGGGCCTGCAACTGTTGCAATTGCTGGCGCAGCTTGGTGGCCTCCTCGTTGATGGCGGTGAGCTTCTCCTGTTGATCCAGCAAGCCCTTCTTCACGGCTGTCATGCGGGTCCGCACGTAGTCGTTCACGCCCTGCAGCTGGGTGGCGGAGACCCCGTTGTCCTGTCCGCCCACGGCCCAGTTCTTCAGCAGCAGCTGTTCCTCGTTCTGCCAGACCTGCTGGGTCGCCACCTCTACGTTGTAGTCGTGCTCCAGCTTCTTGATGCGTTCCTGCAGGTCCGTCACCTCCTGCTTGTTGGGACTTTCGCTCAGGTAATTCACGCGGTGCTCCACGCCCAGGATGGTGAAGCCGCCCTTGCCGTTCACCTGGATGCTTTGCGGGTCCAGCTGCTGGCTGAGCCCGGTGAAGACCACCGTGGAGGCTCCCACCGGCAGCGACTTGCTCGCCGACCGCGAGATCTGGGCCCCGTTCAGGAAGACCTTGACCTCCTGGATGGTGCTGGTGACGGGCAGTTCCTCGCCGGCCAGGGCGGTCAACGGGAGCAGGCAAAAAAGCAGGGTGGAGCGGAAGGAGCACATGGGAGTGGAGCTTGGTACGAAGGTATTGGCGTGTGGCTGTACACGCAGACAGGGAAATGGTTCGATCCCTGCCTCCTCGAACAGCATGGAGATCGCTCGTTACCTCGGGAAACACCTCTCCGCCTCTGTCTTCGACCTACTTGTGAACGGCCAGGGGATGCGAGAAGGGGATGCCGACCTCATTGGCGTCATGTGATCGGAATGAAAGGACATGGTGAGCAGGTCACCGAACGCAGGAAGCCCCGCCGATGTGGCGGGGCTTCCTGGTCTTGGTTCGGATCAACGATCGCTCACTGGCGCACGAGGCGCTGGGTGTAGAGCTGGTCGTTCACGCGGATGTTGACCAGGTACACACCGGGGGCGATGTGCTGACCGAGGTCGATCGCGTGGTTGAAGACCTCACCGTGGTTGTCCAGTTCCTGGGCGAACACGCGCTTGCCGAACAGGTCGTGGATGTCGATGGTGATGTCCTGCATCTCCGCCTCGAGCCCTTCGAGCTTCAGGAAGAGCACGTCCTCCCGGTTCGGGTTGGGCCACATGGTGAGCACCGTGCCGGAGGCCACATCGAACAGCTGTTCACGCGCGGTGAAGGAAGCGGCAGCGCTGTTGAGGCGTACCACGCAGGCACGACCGTACTCGGTGAAGTTGCCACCGACCAGCGCGCGGATGCGCACGTTCAGGTCGATGTCCGCCGGCACCGGGTTGGTCTGCAGGTAGGTGGGCTACGAGCACCGTGCTGGACAGGGTGACCTTGCGGCTGTAGGAGCCGTGGGGGTCGAAGAGCCAGTAGGTGTAGGCCGTGGCGCCCGGCTGGGTGCTGGCGTAGATCTGTGCCGAGCCGTTGAAGGGCAGGTCGGTCCGGTCGCACCAGCTGGCGATGAGGCCCTGTCCGCTCAGGGGCAGGCAGAAGTCATTGCCGTTGGCGATCTGACTGGTCGCCCCGAAGAGGCCGCCGGCCACGATGATGCGCCTGCCCTGACCGTCGTACAGGACGTAGCCACCATCGGTGATGCCGTTGCTGCCGCCATCGGAGACCACCAGCTCGTAGCAGGTCTGTGGCAGGAAGAACTGCTCGGTGATCACGGTGCCGGCCTGGCCATCGGCGTAGGGACCACCGGAGGTGATCACCGTGTTGCCGGTGGCATCGTACACCGCCCAGGTGGTCTCGCTGCCGAAGTCATCGAGGGTGATCTCCAGGGTCACCAGTTCGGAACCGGCCGGAGTGCCCACGCAGTTGCAGTTGGCGTCCCAGGTATCACCCACCGTGTTGATGTCGCCATCGTCGCAGGTGGTGCCAGGCAGGGCGCTGCCACCGGGCACGCCCAGGCAGTCGTCCACCAGGCCGCCGGTGCAGTTGCAGTTGGCATCCCAGGTCTCACCCGAGGTGTTCGGGTCGCCATCGTCGCAGGCGGTGCCGGGCAGGGCGCTGCCACCGGGCACGCCCAGGCAGTCGTCCACCAGGCCGCCGGTGCAGTTGCAGTTGGCATCCCAGGTCTCACCCGTGGTGTTCGGGTCGCCATCGTCGCAGGCGGTGCCGGGCAGGGCGCTGCCGCCGGGCACGCCCAGGCAGTCGTCCACCAGGCCGCCGGTGCAGTTGCAGTTGGCGTCCCAGGTCTCACCCGAGGTGTTCGGGTCGCCATCGTCGCAGGCGGTGCCGGGCAGGGCGCTGCCGCCGGGCACGCCCAGGCAGTCGTCCACCAGGCCGCCGGTGCAGTTGCAGTTGGCATCCCAGGTCTCACCCGTGGTGTTCGGGTCGCCATCGTCGCAGGCGGTGCCGGGCAGGGCGCTGCCGCCGGGCACGCCCAGGCAGTCGTCCACCAGGCCGCCGGTGCAGTTGCAGTTGGCATCCCAGGTCTCACCCGAGGTGTTCGGGTCGCCATCGTCGCAGGCGGTGCCGGGCAGGGCGCTGCCGCCGGGCACGCCCAGGCAGTCGTCCACCAGGCCGCCGGTGCAGTTGCAGTTGGCATCCCAGGTCTCACCCGAGGTGTTCGGGTCGCCGTCGTCGCAGGCGGTGCCAGGCAGGGCGCTGCCACCGGGCACGCCCAGGCAGTCGTCCACCAGGCCGCCGGTGCAGTTGCAGTTGGCATCCCAGGTCTCACCCGAGGTGTTCGGGTCGCCATCGTCGCAGGCGGTGCCAGGCAGGGCGCTGCCACCGGGCACGCCCAGGCAGTCGTCCACCAGGCCGCCGGTGCAGTTGCAGTTGGCATCCCAGGTCTCACCCGAGGTGTTCGGGTCGCCGTCGTCGCAATCCTGACCAGGCAGGGCGCTGCCACCTGGATTCCCTTGGCAATCGATCAGCTGTCCGGCACAGGAGCAGTCCGACAGGATCACATCGTTCCCGGTGGTGCTGTCCAAGTCGTCGCATGGTGTTCCGGGCTCCGGCCCACCTGGACAGAGATCGAACCCATTGCAGGTGCCATCGTTGTCATCGTCGTTGCACAGGAACCGGTAGGAGGTGCCACATGGTGCGTTGTCCAAACGGATGTAATAGGTGCCGGCCGTGAGCATGTTCGAGGTGAAGGTGCCAAGTGCAGGGGTGGAGCCCCCGCCCACCGGGAAAGTGGTTGCCTGCACCAGACCCCCGAACGCGTTCAACAGGGTGAAGTTCATGGTACCTGCGGCACCCGCGTTCTCGGCCTCCATGCCGATCTCGATCGTGCCATCTGCTCCAAGGGTCAGACCGAAGTAGTCGGAGGTGTTGTCGTAGAAGAAATCCAATCGGCCCGGCGATCCGCCCAGGTCAAGGTCCAGTCCGGTCGCCTGACCAATGCTATTGTTCGGTTCGGGATCATCCCCGAATACCGGCTGGGTCACGGAATAGTTGAACCGGTAGGAAACGCCGCAGATGGTGCTGCCGAACACGTGGAGGTAGTAGAGTTGTTCATTGCCCAGACAGCTCGCAGAGAGCACGGTGGAGCTTGGACTTCCTGAACTCCCGATGCTCACCGGCCAGGCCTGGATCAGACCGCCCGAGCTGTTCAGCAGATGGACGTTCATCGTCTCACCCGTGGACGACCCCGAGTGTTCGGCGCTCATCGTGATGTCCAGCACCCCATCCGTTGGCAGGATCAACCGGAAGTAGTCCGTGTTGTCATCGTAGTAGAAATTGATCCGGCCGTCATGGTCGATGCTCGCCGCCACCGTGTCGGATTGTGAGGTCCCGTCATTCTCCTCGAGGTCGTCAGCATAGAGGGGCGGGGTCACGCCGTAGTTGAACTGATAGGAGACGCCACAGGCCGTTGGGTTGAAGAACCGGAGGTAGTACAATTGCTCGTTCCCCAGGCAGCTGGTCGCCAGATCGGTCATGACCGGGTTGCCGTTCGCACCGATGTTCACCGAATGGCTCTGGACCAACCCGCCGGAGCTGTTGAGCACATGGGCCGTCAAGGTCTCTCCGGTGCTCGTACCTGCGTGTTCGGCGTTCACGGTGATGTTCAAGATCCCATCGCTGGGCAGGATCAGGCGGTAGTAGTCCGAGTTGTCGTCGTAGAAGAAATCCAGGCGACCTTCATGGTCCACACCAGCAGCCACCGTGTCGGCTTGTGTCGGAGCATCGTTTTCCTCGAGATCTTCAGCGTATAGCGGATCCGTGATGGTGTAGGACAACCGGTAGGAGGTGCCGCATGAGGCATTGTCGATGCGCAGGTAGTACAAGCCATCTCCCTTGCAAAGTGAGCTCAGCTGGGTGGTGACGGGGATCGAGCTTGCACCAACGGGAACCCCGGTATAGCTGTTCAGCAAGCCGCCGCTGCTGTTCAGCAGGGTGACCGTCAGCGTTCCAGGGCTGCTGCCGCGATGCTCGGCCTCCAGCGTGAAGTTCAAGATGCCATCGTCGGGGGTCTCCAGCCGATAATTGTCGGCGTTGTCAGCATAGGTCAGAAAGTTCACCTGACCATCCAGAGGGGTGGCGATCGGAAGAAGGGTGGCCTGGCCGAGCGAATTGTTCGGTTCAGGGTCCGGACCGAACACCGGCGGAAGCACGTCCACCGTCAGTTCGTAGGTCGTGCAGGTGGTGGCGGAAGGGTTGTTCACCCGCACGTAGTACGTGCCCTGTCCGCGGCAGTCCACGATGGCATCATCGAGGACCGGAACACCATTGCCACCGGCGTTCAACTGCAAGTTCTGGACAAGTCCACCCGAACTGTTCAGCAGGTCGATGGAAACCGTGATGGGTGCAGCGCCCGAATTGGACATCTGGCTCTGAACACGGATCGCACCGTTCCCGCTGGACACCAATTGGAACCAGTCGGCCGTATTGTCCGGTGTCGAACAGGCCCCGAGCTCGCCGCTGATGGGGGTGCCTTCGGTAATGGGGTTCGCCTGTCCGGGGCTGTTGTTGGGCTCCGTTTCCGGCTGCGCTGCCAGCCCGATGGGTATGGCGAGCGAGCAGGCCAACAGGAGCCTGGTCAGGGGTGGGGTCGTTCGTCTCATGAGGTATTGGATTTAGGGTTTCCATACCATCGGGCCCGACCCGGGGATGTGAACGATCGCCCGGATCTTTTCATGATCGCCGGGTCCGGGTGTTCACATTCCGGTGATGTTCCGATGTGAAGGCGGGGACCGGTAAAAGAGGTTCCCGCTGGACTTGACCATGAGACCTTCGTATTATCGTGACCGGCCCCACCCACCTCGTGGACCGGAACCTCACCTCAGCGACCACCAGCCGTTGGCTGGAGGGCCTCTGCCGCAGCGATGCTGCGGTGGTGCAGGAACTCTACGACCTGCATTTCCCCGGCGTGCGCCATTTCGTGCTGCAGAACAGCGGCACCCTGTCCGATGCGAAGGACGTGTTCCAGGAAGCGATGACCGTGCTTTGGCTCAATGCCCGGGAGGGACGCGTATCGGCCGGGGAGGGCAACGACCTGGGGGGGTACCTCTTCCGGGTGGCGCGCAACAAGTGGTTGGACACGGTGCGTTCCGCGGCGCACCGCAATGGACAGCAGGCCATGGACAGTGAGCAGGTGGCGGCCACCATCGCGGACACGAACGATCGCGAGATCGAGGACCGCATCGCTGGTCTGCGGTCGATCTATGCACGCCTGGACGAACGCTGCCGGCTGGTCTTGGACCGCTTCTATTTCGAGGAACGGGACCTGGCGGCCATCGCCTCCGAACTGGGTGTGGACGAAGGAAGCATCCGGACCATCAAGTACCGCTGCATGATGAAGCTCCGCCGGATGGGCGGACAGGTGGCGGAACGTGAAGCAAGGAACGAGCGGCCATGAACGGGAACGAGCTTTCGCACGAACGCTTCGAACGGATCGAAGCCTACTTGTTGGGCACGCTTTCCCCCGAGGATCGCACCCGCTTCGAGGCCGAGTTGGAGGCCGATGAGCAGCTGCGCGAGGAGGTGAGCCTGCAGCGCGAACACATCCGCGCCATTCAGTTGGGTGGGTTCACACGCACGTTGGAGCAGGCGGCGCAACGGCACTCGGAGAACGATGAAAGTGGCCGGGTCCTGTCCCTGGCCCGTTCCGGTCGCAACTGGGTCCCCTGGGCTGCCGCGATCGCTGCCTTGGTGGCCGTGGCCATCTGGGCCCTGGTCCGACCTCCGCTGAACGAGCGGGTGTACGCGGAGTTCCATGTGCCCGATCCTGGTCTTCCCGTACCCATGGGTGCGGCCGAGGACCATGCCTTCCACGATGCCATGGTGGCCTACAAGCTTGGCGATCATGCCGAGGCCCTGATGAAGTGGGAAGGAACTCCGGCGTACGGGCCGGGACAACGATACGCTGCGCTATTTCATCGGTTGTGCCACCCTCGAGTCCGGAAGGGCCGGGGAAGCACTGTCGCTCTTCACGCCCCTGGCATCTTCTCCCGGACCTTTCCAGGACAAGGCGCGGTGGATGCTCTTCATGGCGGCGGTGAAGGCCGGGCGAACCTCGCTCCTGGACAGTCTCGATCTTTCGGATGATCCGCTGCTGGCCGATCGGGCACGGCGCGTCCGGGAAGCGCTGGGCAGGCCATGAGGACCGTGGTGCTGCTTGCCCTGCTGAGCACGGCGCTGGGCACCTCGCAGGGGCAGTCGCCGGCGCACCGGCGGCATGTGCTCATCGACAGCCTCTACCGCAGCGAACGACATGCCGAGCTCGTTCGCGTGGTGGACGCGCAGCTGGATGCCGCGCCCGGGACCAACTGGGCCGATTCGATCTATCAATATCTCTACGCGTACGGTCGGGCCAACTGGAAACTGCACGGTCCCGACCGGGGCATGGAGGCGGCCGAGCGGGTGATGGCGCAGGTGGACCGCCTCGATGGTGATCCGCTGCATCGGTTGGACGCGCTGGGCGACCTGAGCTGGCTCTATTACGAGGTCGGCCGTCTTCCCGAGTGCCTGCGGGTGGATTCGCTGGCATTGCACGTGGCCTTGAGCGCTGATGGCGTGCCTGCCCTGCGGCTCGGCAAGGCCCATCAATACCTGGGGTTCGACCACAGCATGCTCGGCGATCACGGCCGCGCCGTGGAGCATTTCCTGGCGGCCAAGGAGGTGTATGATGCGGACGGTTCCATTCCCGTGATGTACCAGGCGGAGACCTGCAATGGGATCGGTGCCTCCTATTGGCACCTCGGTCGCACGCGTGATGCCGAGGCCTACTACCGCGAAGCGTTGGACCTGCTTGGCGATCCGGAGGAGACCGAGCTCATCGGACGCAAGGCCAGCACGGTGGGCAACCTGGGCATCCTGTGGGAGGATGCCGGCGACCTCACCCGCAGCAAGCAGTGGTACGAGGAGAACCTGCGACTGAACGATCGCGTGATCGCGCTCACGGAGGATCCGTTCGAACGGGATGAGGCGATCCTGAACCGGGCAAGGACCTATTCGAACCTGGCCGCCCTTTATTTCTCCACGGGCGATCATTCCACCGCCTCCCGCTACCTGGACCTCTCGGAAAAGGGGCGTTCCCAGGTACTCGAACCCGATGACCCCCAGCTCCTGAGCCTCCAGGAACGACGGGCCGATCTGGCCCTGGCCGCCGGCCGTCCGGAAGAGGCGGGTCGCGTGCTGCGGGCCTACGTCGATGCCTGTGAGGGGTACTATGGCGAGCGAAGCGAGCACCTGGCCCGTGCGCTTTCCAAGCAGGCCGAGGTGGCTGCGGAACTGCATCACGAACAAGAGGCGGAAGCGCTGTTCGGCAGGTCCATCGGCATGCAACGAGGGCTCGGTGGGCAGGGCGCCGGACCTGTCCTTGCGCTCACGCTCAGAAGGCGCGCCAGGTTCCACCTGATGGCGGGCAAGGACGGACCTTGCGATCAAGGACCTGGTGGAGGCCCGAGCGATCCTGGAGCAGGTGCATGGCACCGGGAGCATACGCGTCGCGGAGATCGATCTGGCCCTTGTCGAGGCAGCGGTCCGGGCAGGGGATCGCATCTTGGCACGGCAGGCCTGGGATCAGGCGCGTACCGCGTTGGACGAACGGTTCCGGGAGCTGGAAGGCCCTGCCATTCCACAGGCCCATGCGATCCCTCAGTTGGTGACGGATGCCGTGTATTGGCAGGTGGTCCTGCTGCGGCATGAGCATCCGGACAGCCTGTCCCCGGACCAGCAGCTCGAACTGTTGCGGCCCGGTATGCAGTCCTTGGCACGCAACAAGGGCGCCCTGCTCGATGAGGGTTCGCGTCTGGTGCTCGTGGGCTCTCAGGAACGTCTGTTCGACCTGGCGCTGGAGATCGCTTCCGAAGCGGAAGGGAACGCCCAGGTGCGAGCCGAGCGATTCTTCCAGCTGGCCGAGACGGATCGGGCCATCCTGCTGAAGAGCCGGCTCAACACCTTCAGCAGCCTTCGGTTCACCGGGGTGCCGGACACCCTGCTCAGGCGCGAGGCCATGCTCCTGAAGACCTTGAAGGGTGAGGCGGAGGACGAAGCGCCCCTGCACGACAGGCAAGGCATGGAGGAGGACCTGCATGAACTGATGGCCACCCTGGAGCGGGATCATCCGTCCTACTTCGCCCTGCGCTACGGTGAGCGGCCCGTCACGTTCGCCCAGGTACGCGAAGCCCTGCTCACGACCGGGAACGCACTGCTGGAGTTCGCCTTCACGGACACAGGGCTCCATGCGCTCGTGTTGCGCACGGACACCGCGCTGTTGCTCCGACTTCCTGCCCGGGGCCTGCAGGAGGACGTGGACCGGCTCAACAGGGCCGTGGCCGATCGGCAGGCGGCTCCCTACCTGGAGGCGGCCCATCGCCTCTACCGCCGGTTGCTGGCACCGCTCGCTCCCTGGCTTGGCGGGCGTGAGCTGTTGATCGTGCCCGATGGACCACTCCATCGCCTGAACATGGAGGTGCTGCTCGACGCTCCCTGCACGATGGAGGAGGCCCGTGACCACCTGCTGCTGCGCCGGCATGCGGTCGGATACCTCCTGTCCGCCACCACCGCAGTGCAGTTCCATGGGCTGGGAGGTACGGCCGGAAAGGGCGCGCTGGCACTGGCCCCGGGCTTCAGCGATCAGTTGAAGGACCAATACCGGCAGGCACAGGCGGACAGTTCGCGCTGGGACCGCGACTTCCTCTCGCTCGTGCGTCAGCCGTTCATGTTGCGCACCGCCAGGCACGTGGGCGAGCTCTTCCGGGCCCGGTTGCTCATGGCCGGTGAGGCCACGGAAGCACGGTTCCGGGAGGAGGCGGGGCGGCATGGCATCCTGCATCTGGGCACCCACGCGGAGATGAACGGCAGCGATCCGCTCTACTCACGCCTCGTGCTGAGCAAGGACGGCGCCTCGCTTGAGCCCGACGCGGACGGCTACCTGCATGCCTATGAGATCTACGAGATGCAGCTGCGCGCCGAGCTGGCGGTGCTCTCCGCGTGCGAGACCGGCGCAGGGAACTTCGAGGCCGGGGAAGGGGTGCGGTCGCTCGCCCACAGCTTTGCCTATGCGGGTTGTCCGAGCCTGGTGATGGCCCTCTGGCAGGTGGACGAGAAGAGCACGGCCGAGATCCTCGACCGCTTCTACGAAGGCCTGGCAGATGGGCTGCCGAAGCATGAAGCACTGCGACGGGCGAAGCTGGACTTCCTGGACCGTGCGGCGGGCGAGCTGGCGCTGCCGTACTACTGGGGCGGGCTCGTGCTGGTCGGTGATGTGACCCCTGTGGAAGGCGCGCGTGAGGGCCTGCCCGGATGGGCCTGGATGGTCCTCGTGCTGGTGGCGATCCTTCTGGTGTACCGCTTCGCCCGTCGCTGAACGCACGAAGCCCCGACCTATCCGGCCGGGGCTTCGCAGTTGATCGGGCCTCGATGGGCCCTTCAGGGAGCCTTACATCATGTCCATGCCCCCGCCCATGCCACCGTGCGGCATGGCAGGCGCCTTCTCCTCGGGCTCTTCGCTGATCACGCACTCGGTGGTCAGCAGCATGCTCGCGATGCTGGCGGCGTTCTCCAGGGCCACGCGGGTCACCTTGGTGGGGTCGATCACGCCTGCGGCGAGCAGGTTCTCGTACTCCTCGGTGCGGGCGTTGAAGCCGTAGTCGGCCTTGCCGTCGCGCACCTTCTGCACCACGATGCTGCCCTCGAGGCCGGCGTTGGCCACGATCTGGCGGAGGGGCTCCTCCAGCGCGCGGCGCACGATGGCCATGCCGGTGGTCTCATCGGCGTTGGCACCTTCGAGCTTCTCCAGCACTTTCTGGGCCCGGATGTAGGCCACGCCACCGCCCGGCACGATGCCTTCCTCCACCGCGGCGCGGGTGGCGTGCAGGGCGTCGTCCACGCGGTCCTTCTTCTCCTTCATCTCCACCTCGGTGGCGGCACCCACGTACAGGACTGCCACACCGCCGGCCAGCTTGGCCAGACGCTCCTGCAGCTTTCTCGCGGTCGTAGTCGCTCGTGGTGGTCTCGATCTGGGCCTTGATCTGGTTCACCCGCGCGGTGATGTCGGCCTTCTTGCCGGCACCGTTCACGATGGTGGTGTTGTCCTTGTCGATGCTGATCTTCTCGGCCTTGCCCAGGTAGCTCAGGTCGGCGTTCTCCAGCTTGTAGCCACGCTCCTCGCTGATCACGGTGCCACCGGTCAGCACGGCGATGTCCTCCAGCATGGCCTTGCGGCGGTCGCCGAAGCCCGGGGCCTTCACGGCGGCCACCTTCAGGGCGCCGCGGATCTTGTTCACCACCAGCGTGGCCAGGGCCTCACCGTCCACGTCCTCGGCGATGATCAGCAGGGGCTTGCCGGTCTGTGCGCTCTTCTCCAGGATCGGGAGCAGCTCCTTCATGCTGCTGATCTTCTTGTCGTAGATCAGGATGTGGGGGCTGTCCAGCTCGGCCTGCATCTTCTCCGCGTTGGTCACGAAGTAGGGGCTCAGGTAACCGCGGTCGAACTGCATGCCTTCCACCACCTCCACGGTGGTCTCGGTGCCTTTCGCCTCCTCCACGGTGATCACGCCCTCCTGCTTCACCTTTTGCATGGCCTCGGCGATCAGGGCGCCGATGGTCTCATCGTTGTTGGCGCTGATGGAGGCGACCTGCTTGATCTTGTTGTTGTCGTCGCCGACCTTCTTGCTCAGCTTGCGCAGGTCCTCGACCACGGTGGTCACGGCCTTGTCGATGCCACGCTTCAGGTCCATGGGGTTGGCACCGGCGGCCACGTTCTTCAGACCGGCGGTCACGATGGCCTGGGCGAGCACGGTGGCGGTGGTGGTGCCGTCACCGGCAGCGTCGGCCGTCTTGCTGGCCACTTCCTTCACCATCTGGGCGCCCATGTTCTCCACGGCGTCCTTCAGCTCGATCTCCTTGGCCACGGTCACCCCGTCCTTGGTCACGGCAGGGGCGCCGAACTTCTTGTCGATGATCACGTTGCGGCCCTTGGGACCCAGGGTCACCTTCACCGCGTCGGCCAGCGCGTCCACGCCCTTCTTCAGGCGGTCGCGGGCATCCAGGTCGAATTTGATGTTCTTGGCGGACATCTTTTGTTGGCTTTAGGGGTTCGTCGTTGGGATGATCAGTTGAGCACGGCGTAGATGTCGCTCTCCCGCATGATCAGGTAGTCCTTGCCATCGAGGGAGAGTTCCGTACCGCTGTACTTGCCATAGAGGATCTCGTCACCGGCCTTCACGCTCAGCGGGGTCACCTTTGCCATCCTCCGCCACACGGCCCTGGCCCACGGCCACGATCTTGCCACGCTGGGGCTTCTCCTTGGCGGTGTCGGGAATGATGATGCCACCCTTGGTGGTCTCTTCGGCGGCGGCGGCCTCCACCAGCACGCGGTCCGCAAGCGGCTTCACTTTGGTTGCCATGTTGATCGAATGATTAGGGTCGTTTGGGTTTCGGCGCGGGTCGGTCAAGCCGTATGCCAAGGCGGTCCAAGCCAGCCCGGACTGACAACTTTTCCTGAAGCGGGAAAATGCGGTGGAAGGGGTGTCAGGCCATGCCTGACAGGCTGACCGTCAGTTGGTCTCCTCCTCGTCCTCGAGGGACTTCAGCGCCTCGCTGGCTGCGTCCTCCGGGTTCTCCGTGCTCACGGCGCCCGGGTCCACGGCGCCCTCGGTGACAGGGGCGCTGGGGCGTCCAGCTCGCTGGCCAGGTCACTGGCCTCCGGCTTGATGCTGGAGGCGATCAGGCACAGCACCATCAGGGCCACCGCCAGCGTCCAGGACGACTTCTCCAGGAAGTCCGCCGTGCGCTGCACACCGCCGATCTGTTGGGCACCGGTGAAGCCCGCCGCCAGGCCGCCGCCCTTGGGGTTCTGCGCCAGCACCACCAGGGCCAGCAGGAAGCAGACGATCAGGATCAGGATGGAGATGGCGACCATGGCTCAGTTGCTCGTTTTGTCCTCGAGCGCTTTTGCGAGGGCCGCAAAGTAACTGCTTTTCTCCGGGTGTTTCAACGCCAATCGGTGGTAGGCATCGATGGCCTTGGACGTGTTCCCCTGGGCGGCGTACAGCTTGGCGAGGGTCTCCGTCACCAGTCCGGCGTCATCGGCCAGGCTTCGTTTGGCGGCCTCCTGCGGCTTGTAGAAGGTGGCCTTGGGCGTTGGCGGCGGCGTCTGGCTCTGGATGAACCGGTCGATCAGGTCCTTCACCGGCGCTTCCTCCTGGCGGTGGAAGCAGCACGGGTACTCGCGGAAGCAGCAGCTGCTGCCGGCACGGAGGGCGTGTCCAGCCAGTCGCTGAAACGCATCCGGGTGCCTGCGACCACGACGGGCGGTGCCGCCTCTTCAGGGGCGCCGACCGCTTGGATGGGTTCCTCGGGCAGCCCTGTGCCCGGGTCTTGCCCGGCCACTTCCTCCGAAGGATCGATCTCCGCGCGTGGCTCTTCCGGTGAAAGCAGGTAGCCCCCCGCCAGGATGGCCTCCTCATACTGCCCGCTCAGTTCATCGTCCGGGACCTCCAAGACAGGTTCCTCGCGGATCGGCCCTTGCGCCGAAGGAGCGGTTGTCAGGTCGTCTTCCGGTTCGTCAGGGGCTTCCGCTTCCGGTGGGGTGGTTGTCCTGTTCTGAGAAGGAGGCTCCTCGATCGCAGAAGCCGGGATCGGGGGTATCGTGGTGGTCCGCCTTGTATCGCGTGCCGGAGCGGCATGGACCAGGTCGAAGAGCACCTGCCGGCTGGGGATCTGCACCGCGGCCCGCTGTACGGTGCTTCCCGACAACACGTCGCCGCCCGCCTGTTCACCGGCCGCCAGCAACAGGTGCGCCCCGCTGAACCAGGGGTTGCGGTCCACCAGTTCCCGCAGGGCGGGCAGGTCGCCGGCGTTCACCAGCGAGGGGTCCTTCAGCAACAGGTCCAGCCGTTCGCGCTCCATGTCCTTACCAGCTTCCCAGCGTACGGTCGAAGATATCCTGCACCAGCTGATCGCTGATCTCCCGCACCAGCGTCTCCTCCACGGATGTGAGGTCCTGACCGCTGTCGTAGTCCGCGAAGCGGCTGAAGGTGCTCTCGCTGTTCTTGTCCGTGTCCAGGGTGTTCACGTAGCGCACCTTCACCGTCATGGTCAGCCGGTTCAACGCCGCGGTCTCGTTGCTCTGGATGTTCACCGGCTGCACATCGTAGCCCACGATCTCCCCCGCGTATTGCACATCCCCATCGGAGCCGGTCAGGTTCAGCGGGGTCTGTGCCTGCATCAGGTCGCGTAGCGTTTCCGTGAACACCTGTGCCACGCGGGGCGAGGCCAGGGGAGCCCGGGCATCGAAGAGGTCGATGCTCACGGTGCGCGCGTCCTTCGGGATGTCGGCCCCCGTGAAGGAGTAGCTCACCCGGCAGGCCGTGAACACCAGGGCCAGGGCCAGGACCAGCAGGGCCTTGTGTGATCGGCGGGTCGCGGGGTGGGCCATGATGCGATGGACGTCGACCCTCAGTTCAGGCCGTACTCCTTGATCTTGCGGTAGAGCGTGCGCTCACTGATCCCCAATTCCTGTGCCGCGGCCTTTCGCCGGTTGCGGTGCTTGGTCAACGCCTTGCGGATCAGTTCCTTCTCCTTGTCCTGCAGGCTCAGCGATTCCTCCACTTCCGCATGCTCCACGTCCTGGGGGTCATCGTGGTGTTCGTGCATGCTGATCCGGACCGGAGGGGTGCCGGTCTCGCCACCGGGCAGCAGGAGCTCGTTGTCGTAGACCTTGCGCACCAGGGCGGGATCCAGGGGCTTCTCCTGCATCATGCCATGCACCAACGCCTTCAGGTCGTTCAGGTCGTTCTTCATGTCGAAGAGCACCTTGTACAGCAGTTCCCGCTCGTTGATGGAGGCCGCCTCACCCCCGTTGGCCCCCACCGGCACCAGCGCACTGCTCTCGCTGGGCAGGTATTGGCGCAGCGTGGCGGCGTCGATCTCGCGGTCCTGTTCGATCACGCTGATCTGTTCGGCGATGTTCCGCAGCTGGCGCACGTTGCCCGGCCAGCGGTAGGCGGTGAGCAGCTGAAGGGCGTCGGGGCTCAGGGTCACCGCCGGCATCCGGTAGCGTTCCGCGGCATCCTGGGCGAACTTCCGGAACAGCAGGTGGATGTCCTCCTTGCGGTCGCGCAGGGGCGGCACGTGGATGGGCACGGTGTTCAGGCGGTAGTACAGGTCCTCGCGGAAGGAACCCCGCTGCACGGCCTGCAGCATCTCCACGTTGGTGGCGGCCACCACGCGCACGTCGGTCTTCTGGGCCTTGCTGCTGCCCACCCGGATGAACTCACCGGTCTCCAGCACGCGCAGCAGGCGCACCTGGGTGTTCAGGGGCAGTTCGCCCACCTCGTCCAGGAAGATGGTGCCGCCATTGGCCACCTCGAAGTAGCCCTTCCGTGCCTCGTGCGCCCCGGTGAAGCTGCCCTTCTCATGGCCGAAGAGCTCGCTGTCGATGGTGCCTTCCGGGATGGCCCCGCAGTTCACCGCGATGTAAGGCCCGTGCTTGCGGGCGCTGAGCTGGTGCACGATCTGGGGCATCACCTCCTTGCCCGAACCGCTCTCCCCGGTGATCAGCACCGTGAGGTCCGTCGGCGCCACCTGCGCCGCCACCTCGATGGCCCGGTCCAGCAGCGGCGAGCCGCCGATGATCCCGAAGCGTTGCTTGATGGCCTGGACGTTCATGCGGGGAGGGCTTCACGGATGTGCAGGAGCGCGGTCACTTCCCCTTGCAGGCTGCCCGAGGTGGCGCTCAACACCCGGGCCTCGATGTAGTCGCCGGGCATCAGCTCACGGCCCTCGAAGTGCCGGGCCACGATCACCACGGCGTTCTGGCTGTTGCGGCCGAAGAGGTGCGCTTCGCTGCGCTTGCTCACGCCCTCCAGTAACACCTCCTGCACCTTCCCGACGTGCTGGCGGTTGCGCTCCAGTCCATGCGCCATCTGCCGGTCGATGATCTCCTGCAGCCGCCGGCCCTTCACGTCCTCCGCCACATCGTCGGCGTACTTCCGGGCGGCCAGGGTGCGGGGGCGCTCGCTGTACTTGAACATGTAGGCCATGTCGTAGCGGACCTCGTCCATCAGGCTCAGCGTGTCGGCATGGTCGTCCTCCGACTCGCCGCAGAACCCGGCGATCAGGTCGGTGCTGATGGCCGCCCCGGCAGGATGCGGCGGATGGCGGCGATGCGGTCGAGGTACCAGGCGCGGTCGTAGCCGCGGTTCATGCGCTGCAGCACGCTGCTGCTGCCGCTCTGCACCGGCAGGTGGATGTACTCGCAGATGTTCGGGTGCGCGGCCATCACCTCCAACACCTTGTCGGTCATGTCCTTCGGGTGGCTGGTGCTGAAGCGGACGCGCAGCAACGGGTCCACCCCGGCCACCAGGGCCAGCAGGTCGGCGAAGTCCGTCACCGGCTTTGCCGGGTCCTTCACCTGCCCCGGCTGTCCACGTTCCAGCGGTAGCTGTCCACGTTCTGGCCCAGCAGGGTCACCTCCCGGTAGCCTTGGGCCACCAGGTCGCGGGCCTCCTGCACGATGGTCTCCGGGTCGCGGCTGCGTTCCCGCCCCCGGGTGAAGGGGACCACGCAGAAGGCACACATGTTGTCGCAGCCCCGCATGATGCTGATGAAGGCGGTGACCCCGTTGCGGCCCAGGCGCACCGGTGCGATGTCGTCGTAGGTCTCGTCGCGGCTCAGCAGCACGTTCACGGCCTTCTGGCCGGTGCCCACCTCGTCCAGCAGCTGGGGAAGCGAGCGATAAGCATCCGGGCCCACCACCAGGTCCACGAGCTGCTTCTTCTCCAGCAGGTCCTCCCGCATGCGCTCGGCCATGCAGCCCAGTACACCGAGCTTCAGGTCCGGATTCCGTCCCTTCAGGTGCTTCAGCCCGTCGATGCGGTTCAGCACCGTCTGCTCGGCCTTGTCGCGGATGCTGCACGTGTTCAGCAGCACCAGGTCGGCCTCCTCGGGCCGGTCCGTCGTGGCATAGCCTTCCTCCGCCAGGATGCTCGCGACGATCTCGCTGTCGCTGAAGTTCATCTGGCAGCCGTAGCTCTCGATGTAGACCTTTCTACCCACGGGACTCCAAAAGGACCGCGAAGGTACGGCGATCGACTGACAAGGTGGCAGTTCCGGCCTGCGGATCCATGAGCGGTGGTGCCCCTTGGTGAAAGGCCCTTATGTTCACCGTCCCAAACCGACCGGACCATGGAGACCATTGACCCGACCCTCGCCACGAGCACCCGCCCCCCACGGGCGACGAGCGCACCATCGCCCTGCTGGCACACATCCTCACCTTGGTGGGCGGATTCATAGCGCCGCTGGTGGTGTACCTGGTGAAGAAGGACGAGTCCCCGTTCATCACCCAGCACGCGAAGGAGTCGCTCAACTTCCAGATCACGCTGATCCTGGCCATGATGGCGAGCGCGATCCTGATCTTCATCTTCATCGGGTTCATCCTGATGTTCGTGGTCGGCATCGGTTCGCTGGTGCTGGTGATCATGGCCACCATCAAGGCCAGTGAAGGGAAGCCCTACCGCTACCCGGTGAACATCCGATTCATCAGCTGATCGGCACCCAGGGAGGCCCCTGTTGAAAATTTCCTTCCCCTTAGGGGAAGAGAGGTTCCGCGCCCGGCATCAGGGAACGATCCGGGCGCCGCCGACCTTTTATTTGCCGTCCGAAGCAGTACGCAACGATGGCCAAGAAGAAAGGAACAGGCGGCGACCTGGTGATCGTGGAATCACCCGCCAAGGCACGCACCATAGAAAGGTACCTGGGCGAGGGCTTCACCGTGCTCAGCAGCTATGGGCATGTGCGCGACCTCCCCGAACGCGACCTGAGCGTGGACGTGGAGAACGGCTTCGAGCCCACCTACATCGTCCCCGACGACAAGAAGGACCGCCTCAAGGAGCTGCAACAGGAGGCCGATCGCGCCGGGATGGTCTGGCTCGCGACCGATGAGGACCGCGAGGGGGAGGCCATCAGCTGGCACCTCAAGGAGGCCCTCAAGCTGCCGGACGACAAGGTGAAACGGATCACCTTCCACGAGATCACCGAGCCGGCCATCAAACGCGCCCTGGAGAACCCCCGCGGCATCGACGTGCACCTGGTGGACGCCCAGCAGGCCCGCCGCGTGCTGGACCGCCTGGTGGGCTACGAGCTCAGCCCCGTGCTCTGGCGCAAGGTGAAGCCCAGCCTCAGCGCGGGCCGCGTGCAGAGCGTGGCCGTGCGCCTGATCGTGGAGCGGGAGCGCGAGATCCTGGACTTCGACTCGAAGAGCGCCTTCCGGATCACCGCGGTGCTCACCACCGACCAGGGCGGAAGCGTCAAGGCCACGCTGCCCGAGCGATTCGCTACGGAAGACGAGGCCCGCGCCTATTTGGAGGCCTGCGGAACGCGGAGTTCACCGTGGCCGCGGTGGAGAAGAAGCCCGGCAAACGGACGCCGGCAGCGCCCTTCACCACCAGCACCCTGCAACAGGAGGCCAGCCGCAAGCTCGGCTTCGGGGTGGACCGCACCATGCGCATCGCCCAGGGACTGTACGAACAGGGGCACATCACTTACATGCGTACCGACTCGGTGAACCTGAGCGACCTGGCCGTGGACGCCGCCAAGGCGCTGATCACCGGGCAGTACGGTGAGCGGTACAGCAAACCGAGGCGCTACGCCACCAAGAGCAAGGGCGCCCAGGAGGCGCACGAGGCCATCCGCCCCACCGACATGCAGGTGCAGACCGCCGGCGCCGATCGTGATGCCGAGCGGCTCTACGACCTCATCCGCAAGCGCACCCTGGCCAGCCAGATGGCCGATGCCGAACTGGAACGCACCAACGTGTCCATCGCCGTCAGCACCCGGCCCGACCAGCCGCTCCAGGCCAGCGGGGAGGTCATCCTCTTCGACGGCTTCCTGAAGGTGTACCTGGAAGGAAAGGACGATGAGGACAGCGAGGAGCAGGAGGGACTGCTCCCCGAAATGAAGGAGGGCGGCAGGCTCGCCCTGCAGGACATGACCGCCACCGAGCGTTTCGATCGGCCGTCGCCGCGCTTCACCGAGGCCAGCCTGGTGAAGAAGCTCGAGGAGCTGGGCATCGGACGGCCCAGCACCTACGCCCCCACCATCAGCACCGTGCAGAAGCGCGGGTACGTGGTGAAGGAGAGCCGGGAAGGCACGCCCCGCAACTACCGCGTGCTGCACCTGGACCAGGGCGCGGTGCGTGCCGAGACCGCCACCGAGAACCACGGTGCGGAGAAGCAGAAGCTGTTCCCCACCGACATCGGCATGGTGGTGAACGACTTCCTCGTGGAGCACTTCCCCAGCATCGTGGACCTGCACTTCACCGCCAAGGTGGAGGAGGAGTTCGACGTGATCGCGGAAGGCAGGGAGGACTGGCGCGCCATGCTCAAGCGCTTCTACCATCCCTTCCATGAGACCATCGGCCAGGTGAAGGAGACCGCGGAGAAGGCCACCGGGGCACGCCTGTTGGGTGAGGACCCCGAAAGCGGACGGCCCGTGTACGCCCGCATCGGGCGCTTCGGACCCATGATCCAGATCGGTGAGGCCGAGGACGAGGAGAAGCCGAAGTTCGCCAGCCTGCGAAAGGACCAGAGCATCCAGACCATCACGTTCCAGGAGGCCATGGACCTTTTCAAGCTGCCGCGAACCCTGGGCGAGAAGGAAGGGGAGGAGGTCGTGGTGGGCATCGGTCGCTTCGGCCCGTATGTGAAGCTGGGCAAGACCTACGCCAGCCTGGAGGAGGGCGACGATCCCTTGGAGATCGGCCTTCAGCGGGCCATCGAACTGATCGATGCCAAGAAGGCCGCCACCGCCACCCGGGAACTGGGTGAGTGGGAAGGAGAGCCTGTGGAGACAGGACGCGGCCGCTTCGGGCCGTATGTGAAGCATGGCAAGACCTACGCCAACATCCCGAAGAGCGAGGAACCCGCGTCGGTCACACTGGAACGGGCCATCGAGCTGCTCGAGGCGAAGCGGGCCGGCGTGAAGGCCAATGTGCTGCGCAGCTTCGAGGGGTCGGACATCCAGGTGCTGGACGGGCGCTATGGCCCGTACATCACCGATGGGAAGAAGAACGCCAAGATGCCCAAGGACCAGAAGCCCGAGGACCTGACCCTGGAGCAGGTGCAGCAGCTGATCGCGGAAGCTCCGGAGAAGAAGAAGGGCGGGCGGCGCAGGGCCGCTCCCAGGAAGAAGTGAGCGCTGCCAACAGGCGGTTGTGGGAACCGCAGGTACGGTGCGCGCAGGGAGCGGTGTTCACTGAGCGACCTTCGCGAACGGAGCACCCCGGTCCCCTTGGAGTCCGGGGTCCGGATCCCCTCGCATGGACCTGAGCATCTACTTCCGTCCCTCCGAGCGCTTCGGACATACGCGTCCGGACTGGGATGGCCATACGCTGGGTGATGGTACGCGGTTCCACATGGAGGGCCGCGGCCTGCCTGACCTGGAGGGAGTACAGGTGGCCATCTTCGGCCTGCCGGACGATCCCGGACATGCAAGGCCCAGGTCCTGCGTGGAGGCGCCGGACCTGGTGCGTGAACAGCTCTACAAGCTCTACGCTCCTGCCGGAAAGGTGCAGCTGGCCGACCTGGGCGACATCCGGCCCGGCGCCAGTGCGCAGGACACGCGGCATGCCGTGGCGGAGACCATCGCCGAGCTGGTGCGGCGGAACATCACGCCCGTGATCCTCGGCGGTGGCCAGGGGCACACGTTCTCCCAGTACCTCGCCTATGAGCAACTGGAGCGCACGGTGAACCTGGCCTGCATCGACGCCAGGTTCGACCTGGGAGAGCCAGGGCAGGCCTTGTCGGACTCTTCGTACCTGAGCCACATCGTGCTCCGGCAGCCCAACTACCTCTTCAACTACAGCAACATCGGGTTCCAGACCTACCTGGTGGACCAGCCTGGGATCGAGCTGATGGACAAGCTCTTCTTCGATGCCCTGCGGCTGGGCGAGGTACGCGGCCACATGCCGGATGCCGAGCCCGTGCTGCGCAACGCCGACAGCCTGAGCGTGGACCTGAGCGCCGTGCGCCGCAGCGATGCGCCTGGCACCACCCGCCCAGGCCCCAATGGTTTCCATGCAGAGGAGCTCTGCCAGCTGATGCGCTATGCCGGAGTGAGCGAGAAGGTCACCTCCGTGGGCATCTATGAAATGGACCCCCTGCGTGACGTGGACCATACCACGGCGCAGCTGGCCGCGCAGCTCGTTTGGTGCTTCCTGGACGGCTATCGGAGCCGCACCAACGACCTTCCTGGATGGACAGGAAACGGTTCACCCGGTTCCGCATTCCCATCCGAGGCCATGAGCAGGAGCTCGTCTTCTACAAGAGCAACGTGAGCGACCGCTGGTGGATGGACATTCCCTACCGCGCGGAGCAGGAGGCGCGTTTCGAGCGCCATCATCTCGTGCCGTGCTCCCATGGCGACTACGAGGCGGCCTGTCGGGAGGAGGTGCCCGATCGATGGTGGCGCACCTTCCAGAAGCTCGCCTGACCGCCCCCCCGCCTGTCCGCGGTCGCCTGCCCCGACGTTCCGCGGAAATTTTTGGAGGATGGGATCTTTCCTATATTGGCACCGGGATCAAGTAGGTCCCGGAGGGTGGCTTGTCCACTGACCGGGCGGAACAGAACGGATACAACGTATGAGGGGGATACTTACCGCAGCAGCGTGCGCGGTCATGGTGAGCGCTTCCGTCGCCCAGCAGGATCCGCAGTTCACGCAGTACATGTTCGACAGGCTGTCGATCAACCCGGGCGTGGCCGGAACTTCCGGGAGCATCTGCGCGACCGCCTTGCTCCGCCAGCAATGGTCAGGGTTCGACGGTGCGCCCAAGACCGCGCTCTTCAATGTCCAGATGCCGATCTCCAAGATCAGCAGCGGCATTGGCGTTTCCGTGTTCGTGGACGAGCTCGGACAGCAGAAGAACACCCTCGCTCGCCTCCACTATTCCTTCCACCGCCGGGTGGGTACCGGAGTGCTCGGGATCGGCGTCTACGGTGGCCTCACCAGTCGCACCCTGGGCAAGGATTGGGTGGCCGTTGACAACGTGGGGGATGACAATGCCATCCCGGACAATGGCAATTCGGATTCCGGCTTCGACCTGGGGGCCGGCATCTACTACATGACCCCGAAGTTCTATGCGGGTATCTCCAGCACCCAGCTGCCGGAGACCGAGCTCAAGGACGTGTCGGTGCAGAACGCCCGCCATTACTATGTGCTCGCCGGATATGACTGGGCCCTCAACGGCAACCAGAAGTACACCCTGCAGCCCAGCGTTCTGGTGAAGAGCGATGGCACCAGCACGCAGCTGGACCTCACGGCCACCTTCCTCTATAATAAGATGGTGTGGCTGGGCGTTTCGTTCCGTACGGAGGATGCCGTGGCACCGTTGATCGGCTACCAGCATGCCTTCAAGGACGGACGGAGCATGTTGAAGCTGGGTTACAGCTACGATGTGACCACCTCGGAGTTGAGCGACTACAGCAGCGGGAGCCATGAGGTCATGCTCAACTACTGCTTCACCATCGAGAAGAAACCCGACCTGCAGATCTACAGGAACGTCAGATTCCTCTGATCCTACGTAACCAGAACCGCAAAACTGCCGTTGGAAGTCTTGTCTGAAGTGTTCGTACACCCGGACCAGGTGAAGGCAAGGAACCTGCGAGGAAGCATCGAACGGCAAAAAAGGAAGACCATGGAACGTCGACACATCCTGTATCTCGGCGTCATCGGCTTGCTGGCGACGAGCTGCGGACGAGGAGGCCAGGGACAGCTCATTGGTGTCCAGGGTAGACCGGATTGGTATCAAGTGGACCCCTATGGGATGAACTACATCCCCATGGGCTCCTATGTCATGGGGCCGAACGACCAGGACGCTCCCTACGCGATGGTGGCGAAGTCGAAGACGGTGTCCGTCCAGGCCTTCTACATCGACCAGACCGAGATCTCCAACAACGAGTACCGTCAGTTCGTGTACTACGTCCGCGATTCCATCGCCAAGACGATCCTGGGTGAGGAGGATATCGGAGAGCACATGTTCTTCGAGGACGAGTACGGCGAGGAGATCGATCCCCCGGTGATCAACTGGAAGGAGCGTATCGACTGGTATGGCGAGGAGGAACGTGAGGTCCTGGAGGACATGTTCCTGAGCGAAGGTGAGCGGTTCTATCGCAGGCGCGAGATCGACACGCGCAAGTTGATGTTCGAGTACTACTGGATCGACCTGAAGGAGGCCTCCCGCAAGTCGGGAAAGGACCTGGACCTGAGCTACACCAACGTGAAGGGCCAGAACAATGCGATCCGTGGCCACGGCGACCGGTCCCAGTTCATCATCAAGGAGATCATCAACGTGTATCCGGACACCCTGGCCTGGGTGCACGACTTCACGTACTCCTTCAACGAGCCGATGACGGAGAACTACTTCTGGCATCCGGCCTACGACAACTATCCGGTGGTGGGCATCACCTGGCAGCAGGCGAACGCCTTCAACGTATACCGCACCCAGTTGATGAACAGCTGGCTGCAGCACAATGGGGAGGCGTTCGTGAACCGCTTCCGCCTGCCCACCGAGGCCGAATGGGAGTACGCCGCGCGCGGTGGACTCGACCTGGCCGCCTATCCCTGGGGCCACCCCTACATCCGGAACCGCCAGGGTTGCTTCCTGGGCAACTTCAAGCCGCTGAACGGCAATTACGTGGATGACGGCGGCTTCCATACCGTTCCCGTGGACAGCTACTCGCCCAATGACTACGGGCTGTACAACATGGCCGGCAACGTGTCCGAATGGACGAGCACCGCGTTCGATGAGAGCGTCTATGAGTTCGACCACGACCTGAACCCGGAGTACAGCTATGACGCCTTGGCGAACGATCCTCCCTCCTTGAAAAGGAAGGTGGTCCGCGGTGGTTCCTGGAAGGACGTGGGGGCTTACCTGCAGGCAGGTACCCGGAGCTACGAATACCAGGATACTGCGAAATGCTATGTCGGGTTCAGGTCGGTGATGACCTTCCTGGGGCGTGGCAAGGCGGTGAACGCGGAAGATCTCTGACCCTATGGGACCAGCGCCGTTACCCTGACCCGGTAATGGCATTCCATGACAAGGACCAACTCTTCAGACCAACTTTTAAAGCAAGGAAGCAAGATGAAACCAGGGAGCAAGAAGTGGAAGAACTTCATGGCCAAGTTGTATGGGATCGGGGCCGCCGTGGTGATCCTGGGCGCGCTCTTCAAGATCCAACACTGGCCTGCAGCCGGCTTTTTCCTGATCACGGGTCTTCTGACCGAGGCGATCATCTTCTTCTTCTCGGCCTTCGAACCTCCTCATGAGGATCCCGATTGGAGCCTGGTGTATCCGGAGCTGGCCACCGGCGAGCGTGCTGAAGGGGACGAGTTCAGCAGGGAGGACAACCGCTCCGTGACCGAGCAGTTGGATGACATGCTGGAGTCGGCCAAGATCGAACCCGAGCTGATCGCCAGCCTGGGCGAGGGCATGAGGTCGCTGAGCGACCAGGCCCGCCAGATGGGCGAGATCACCGGTGCGGCCAGTGCCACCAACGAGTACGCCAGCAGCCTCAAGGAGGCGAGCAGCCGCGTGGGCGAGCTGAGCGAGCGCTACGCTCAGGCCAGTGAGAGCCTCGTGGGCCTCACCTCCAATGTGGACGCCGGCCGCAATGCCGGGGAAAGCCTGCAGAAGATGAGCGAGAACCTCTCCGCGCTCAACGAGATGTACGAAATGCAACTGCGCGGAAGCCGCGAGAAGCTCGAGGCCGCCAACCAGATGTTCGAAGGGGTCGGCGAGCTGTTGGAGAACCTCCGCAACTCGGTGGACGACACCAAGCGCTACAAGGACAACATCGCCGAGCTCAGCGAGAACCTGTCCAAGCTGAACACCGTGTACGGCAACATGCTGGCCGCGATGTCCGTGAACCGCTAAGCCTGTCCTGACCTGGGACTTCACTCTTCAAAACCAGCGACCTAGGACATGGCCAGCGGCAAACTTTCCCCGCGTCAGAAGATGATCAACATGATGTACCTCGTGTTGACCGCTCTGCTGGCGCTGAACGTATCCAAGGAGATCCTGGACAGCTTCGTGACCGTGAACAACGGTCTGGAGAACACCAAGGCTACCCTGAAGGAGAAAATGGACGAGACGTACGGCACCTTCGCGCAGTACGCCTCCGAGAACCAAGCGAAGTACGGGACCTCCTATGCCGCGGCACAGGGGATCCAGACCTCCGCTTCCGAGCTGATCACGTACATCGACCAGATCAAGGGCGAGGTGATCGCCAAGACCGAGGGTTACGAGAGCGTGGACCAGGCCTATGCCAACGACACGGTGATCAACCTGAAGTACATCGAGAAGAAGGACAACTACGATGTGATCACCGAGGTCATGATCGGTCCCGAGCCCGCCACCCCCAAGGAAGGCGAGTTCACGGCCCGCGACCTGCGCACCAGACTTGAAGCCTTCCGCGACAAATTGAAGCAGGCGGCCGGCAACAACGAGGTGCTCATCGCGAGCATCGACCAGACCTTCTCCTTCCCGGATGAGAAGGAGGCGGGTGACACCGGTCCCAAGACCTCCTGGGAGTCGAAGAACTTCTACCATGTGCCCCTCGCGGCAGGCGTTACCATCCTCTCCAAGCTCCAGGGCGACATCCGGAACATGGAGAACGAGACGGTGAACCACCTGCTGGGCAGCGTGGAGCAGAAGAGCTTCAAGTTCAACACCCTGACCCCGATCGTGAAGCCGCTGAGCAGCTACGTGACGGTGGGCGGCAAGTACCAGGCGGACATCTTCATGGGCGCCTATGACAACCAGAACCCGCCGGAGGTCTACATCTGCGGTCCGGGCGCCACCATCGACACCCTGAAGAAGGAGATCGTGGGCGAGGCCATCAAGCTGCCCATGGACGGGGCCATGGCCAAGTTGGAGCAGGGTGCGGCGCGTGCCGGTCTGAACACCGTGCGTGGCATCATCAAGTTCAAGCCCGTGGGCGGTGAGGCAGAGACCCGGATCTTCGAGACCGTTTACGAAGTGGCCCAGCCGAACCTGGTCGTGAGCCCCTCCAAGATGAACGTGTTCTATCGGGGTGTGGACAACCCGGTGACCATCAGCGTGTCCGGCTTCAGCGACAAGGACATCCAACCGAGCGTGTCCAACGGCTCCCTGAGCAAGGGTGGTGAAGGCTGGGTGGTACGCCCGGGCAAGGACCGCGAGTGCATCGTCACCGCCACCGTGACCAACCCGGACGGCAGCAAGAAGACGATGCAGGGCAACCCCTTCCGGGTGAAGAACGTGCCCAATCCGACGCCGTATTTCGCGGGCAAGTCGGTGGACGACGAAACCATCAAGAAGGCGGAGTTGACGGCCTCGCAAGGGGTGATCGCCAAGATGGTCGACTTCGAATTCGACCTGCGTTTCGAGGTGGTCGAGTTCAAGGTGACCATGATCGTGAGCGGCACGCCCATTGAGAAGTATACCAAGGGCCCTGCGCTCTCTGGTGAAATGAAGGAGATGTTCCAGAAGGCCAAGCCCGGCCAGAAGGTGTACATCGAGGGCATCAAGGCCAAGGGTCCGGATGGCACCATCCGCAGCCTGGGTTCGTTGTCCTTCAAGGTGGTCTGATCACTTTAACGCCACATCCATGATGAGGACCTGCAAGACCTTTCTGATCGGCGCCGCGCTGGTGGCCGGCATGCTGATCCCTGCCGGATCGCAGGCGCAGACGGTGCTCGATGGCGCCTACATCAAGGAGCACACCAAGACACAGCGCGTGGTGCCCTACACCTACATCCGCGAAGCGGACGTGATGTGGGCCCGCCGGGTGTGGCGCACGATCGACCTGCGGGAAAAGCTGAACCATCCGCTGTACTACCCCACGGAGCCGATCAACGATCGCAAGAGCCTGTTCGACGTGGTCAAGCAGGCCCTGATGGTGGACGGCAGCATCACCGCCTACGATCCCGGACCCCTGCTCCAGGACGATGAATTCCGGAAGCCGCTGCTGCCCAGCGAGCTGAAGGACATCTTCCTGCGCGTGGACACCCAGTACACCGAGAACATCTACACCGAGGAGATGGAGATGGTGGTGCAGGAGATCCCCCTGGAGAGCCGCGACATCAAGATGTACAAGGTGAAGGAGGACTGGATCTTCGACAAGCAGCGGAGCAAGATGGACATCCGCATCATCGGCATCGCGCCCATGAAGGAGATCCGGGGCGAGGACGGCGAGGTGCGGGGCTATGCACCCATCTTCTGGCTCTACTACCCCGAGTGCCGCTACGTGTTCAAGAACTGGGAGGTGTTCAACCGGGAGAACGATGCGGAGCGCCGCAGCTTCGAGAGCATCTTCTGGAAGCGCCAGTTCAGCAGCTACATCACCAAGTGGAGCAACGTGTACGACCGCCAGATCAGCGACTACAAGACCGGCATCGACGCCTTGCTGCAAGGGGAGGAGATCAAGAGCGCCCTGTTCGAGTTCGAGCACGACCTCTGGAACTTCTGACCCCCCTCTGAAGGACCCGTTCTGAAGGCCCCGCCCCGGATCCCCGGAGCGGGGCCTTTGCTTGGGGAGTGCCGCCCTGCCGGGCCTCCGTACCTTTGCCGGCCATGATCACCGTACAGGGCCTCATGCTTCACTTCGGCGCCCGGCCGATGTTCGACGACGTCTCGTTCTTCATCGGGAGCGACGACCGCATCGGGCTCGTGGGCCGCAATGGCGCCGGCAAGAGCACCCTGCTGAAGGTGCTGGCCGGAAAGCAGTCCTACGATGGCGGCACCATGGGCCGGCCCAATGAGATGACCTTGGGCTACCTGCCTCAGGAGATGACCCATGAGCTGGAGCGGACCCCCTGGGAGGTGGCCGGCCAGGCGTTCTCGGAGGCGCGCGACCTCGATGCCTCCATCACCCGCATCGAGCAGGAGCTGACCACGACCACGGACAACGAACACGCCATGGAGCTGGCCACCCTGCTGGCCCATGCCCATGAACGCCTCAGCGCGCTCGGGGCCGCCGACCACGACATGCAGGTGGAGCGCATGTTGAAGGGGCTCGGGTTCGTGGAGGCCGACATGCACCGCCCACTGGCCGAGCTGAGCGGGGGCTGGCGCATGCGTGCGGAACTGGCCCGGATCCTGCTGATGCAGCCCGATCTGCTGCTCCTGGACGAGCCCACGAACCACCTGGACCTTCCCGCGATCCAATGGCTCGAGGACCTGCTCCGCACCTATCCCGCGGCGCTGGTCCTGATCTCGCACGACAAGACCTTCCTGGACCGCCTCACAACAAGGACCATCGAGGTGAGCAACGGACGGTTGATCGACCGGAAGGTGCCTTGGAGCCGTTTCGTGGAACTGCGGAAGCTCGAGCGCGAACAGCAGGGCCAGGCGGCCAAGGAACAGCAGAAGTACATCGAGCAGACCCAGGAGCTCATCAACAAGTTCCGGGCGAAGAAGAACAAGGCGGCCTTCGCCCAGAGCCTGATCACCAAGCTGGAGAAGCTGGACCGCATCGAGGTGGAGGACGAGGACATGCGGAAGATGCTGGTCAAGTTCCCGCCCGCCCCGCACTCCGGCAAGCTGGTCTGCGAGGTGCACGGCGTGAGCAAGGCCTACGGCGAGAAGCGCATCTTCCGCGGGGCCGAGCTCACCATCGCCAAGGGCGAGCACCTGGCCCTGGTGGGGGCGAACGGCACCGGCAAGAGCACCCTGGTGCGCATGATCATCGGGGAAGAGCCCTTCGAAGGCGAGATCAAGCTGGGCCACAACGTGATCGTGGGCTACTATGCGCAGGACATGCCCGAACGCATGGACCCGAAGCGCACCGTGCTCGAGACCGCCGAGGATGCCGCCAGCGAGGACAACCGGCCCAGGGTGCGGGCCATGCTCGGGGCCTTCCTGTTCAGCGGGGAGGACGTGGACAAGAAGGTGAAGGTGCTCAGCGGGGGCGAGCGGGCCCGTCTGGCGCTCTGTTGCATGCTGCTGAAGCCGCTCAACTTCCTGCTGCTCGATGAACCCACGCACCACCTGGACATCCAGAGCAAGGACGTGCTCAAGGAAGCGTTGAAGAGCTACGATGGCACCTTCCTGCTGGTGAGCCACGACCGCGATTTCCTCACGGGTCTCACGGACCGGATCCTGGAACTGGACGACCTGCGGATCCGCGACCAGCACCTGGACATCCTGGAGCTGATCGAAAAGCGCAAGGCCCTTGCAGGTGGCGGACATGGGGCGGTCCTCGGCCGAGCGGCCCGAGCGGCAGGCCAGAGGCCAGGGAAGTGGGAACGAGGCCAGGGAGAAGCGCGAACGCGAGAAGGAGCGCAAGCGCCTTCAAGGACAGGTGGACCGGCTGGAGAAGCGCCTGGCCGAGCTCGAGGCCGAGGAAAAACGCCTGAACGCCGAGCTGATGGCCGGCGGCAAGGACGCGGAGGCCGTGCAGGCCGGGTATGACCGCCTGGGTGAGCTGGCGAAGACCATCGCGGCCACCATGCAGGAGTGGGAACAGGCGGCCGAGCGGCTCGGTGAGCTGGAGGAGGCCTGAGGCCCCCGTTACACGGAGCACTTGCAGGCATTGTTTGGATGAGGCGCACTTCCGCGCATCATCAAAGCTCCCGATGCCATGGCCCAGCTCCGCATGCCTCCCCGTCAGAAGATGATCAACATGATGTACCTCGTGCTCACGGCCATGCTGGCCATGAACGTGAGCAAGGAGGTGCTCGACGCCTTCGCAGTGCTCGATGCCGACCTCGTGCGCAGCGAACAGGCCCACGCCGGGCGCTCCGCCCTGGGTATGCGGTGTTCGATGAGGCCGCCGTGAAATTCCCCGCGCGATTCGGTCGGCAGCGCGATCGGGCCCATGCTGTGAAGGCAAAGGCCGATAGCCTGGTGGCCCACATCGAGGCCCTGAAACGGAAGGCCATAGCCGAGGCAGAGGGCACCCCGGCTGACTCCCCGACTCTGCCTTCACCCTCATGGGCATCGAACACAAGGACGACCGCGAGACCCTCACGCGCATGCTGGTCGGTTCCGAACCGGCCGACCCGAGGCAGGGACCGGGCACGGCGCACGAGCTGAAGCAGCGTATCGCCGCGTTCCGCGACAGCCTCAAAGCCCTTTGCGGAAGCCGGGAACCCGGGTTGGCGGCCTCGCTGGACCTCCTTTTCGACCTCGGTGACCGTCGCGATGCCTCGGGCACCCGCAACAACTGGGAAAGCATGACCTTCTACGACGTGCCCCTGGTCGCCGGGATCGCCAGTCTCAGCAAGCTCCAGGCCGATGTACGCAGTGCGGAGAACGACGTGGTGAAGTGGCTGTACCGGCAGGTGGAACAGGACACCTACAAGTTCAACACGCTCACCGCCGCCGTGGTGCCTCGCTCCACCCTGGTCATGCTCGGGGACAGTTTCCAGGCCGACGTGTTCCTGGCTGCGTACGACGACCTGAACCCGCCCCAGGTGCTGCTGGCAGGCGGGTGCGGGGGAGGAGGTCCTGCGTCGGGGGGGGCAATGGCAAGAAGCTCCGCCTTGCGGCCTCGCAGGTGGGCGCGCAGGCCCATGAGGGGGGATCCGCTTTCAGGGGCCCCAAGGCATGCGTGAGCTGCCCTACCAGGTGGACTATCAGGTGATGGCACCCTTCCTCGTGGCCTCGCCCACCAAAATGAACGTGCTGTACCGGGGCGTGGAGAACCCGTTGGACCTTTCCGTGCCGGGCGTGCCTGCCGAGCGGGTGCGGGCCGTCATCGACAACGGTACTGTGGTACGCCAAGGTGGTGGCTGGGTGGTGAAGGACCTGCGCGGGCCTCAGGCCAAGGTGTACGCCGTGGTGGAGGATCCGGATGGTGCCAGACGCCGGATCGGGCCGGTGCACTTCCGGGTGAAGGATGCGCCGCCACCCACTCCGGAGGTGGCCGGAGTCGGGCCTTCGGATACGCGCATCAAGCTCGGCAGGCTCCGAGCAGCCTCGGGCATCAAGGCCGACCTGAAGGATACGGAGTTCGATGAGCCTTGGCGGGTGCTCCGCTACCGATTCACCCTGCAACGCGGCGGGACTCCCATCGTCAAGGAGGTCCAGGGACAGGGATTCTCCGCCGAGGTCCAGGAGGTCCTCGCACGGCTTCGTTCCGGCGATGTGGTGCATTTTGAAGGCATCCGTGCCCGACTGGCCAATGGGGAGGGCCCCATCCGCGACCTTCCCTCGCTGCATTTCGCCGTCGTCCCCTGATCGGGTTCGTCAACTTATCGTATCTTTGCAGCCCATTGCGGGGTGGAGCAGATGGTAGCTCGTCGGGCTCATAACCCGAAGGCCGCAGGTTCGAGTCCTGCCCCCGCTACAGAGAGCCCGGCACGTGCCGGGCTCTTTCATTGAGCTCATGCCTCACTGGGTCTATGCGCTGTATTCACCTGCACACGACAAGTTGTACGTGGGTGAGACCAGCGACCTTGAAGATCGTTTCCGGAGCCACAATGAACTGGCCACGAAAGGTTGGACCGTGCGTTATCGTCCTTGGGTGCTGCTCCATTCCGAGCCTTGTGCCGACCGAGTGGAGGCCCGGAGGCGCGAGAAGCAACTGAAGTCCGGTTCTGGACGGCGTTTCCTTCGTTCGCTGCTCGGTCGATAGCAGCTCGTCGGGCTCATATCCGCCGTACGGCGGACGCAGGTTCGAGTCCTGCCCCCGCTACAGAGAGCCCGGCACGTGCCGGGCTCTTTTCGTTGGATACCACCGTTCTTTGTGGGAACATGCAGCAAGGCGCGCTTCAACGGTACGTGAACCTTCTGCTCGCCGTGGTGCTCACCGTGGTGGTGCTTCACTATGGCCAACGGCTCCTCCTGGTCCTGATCGTACCCTCCATCCTGGCGTTCCTGCTGCTGCCCTTCGTGCGCATCCTGGAAGGCAGGGGCGTGCCGCGGTGGCTGGCGTCGACCCTGGCCTCGTTCTCCGCCATCCTGGTCGTCGCCGGGGTGATCGGCTTTCTGGGCGCCCGCTTCATGTCGTTCCGGGATGAGCTTCCCCAGTTGCAGGAGAAGCTGGATGGGCGCATCGACAAGGCGCAGGAGTTCGTGGCGGATCACCTTTCCATCAGCACGGGCGAACAGGTCGTGTGGATCGAGGACCAGGTCCGGAACCTCGGCGAAGCGGGCGGCAAGCTGGCCGTGGACCTGTTCTCCTGGACGGGCGCATTCCTGAGCGACGTGGTGCTGATCGGCATCATCCTGATCCTGATGCTGATGTACCGGGACCGCTTCCGTCAGTTCCTGGACGCCATATCCGAGGGAAAGGAGGTCTCCGCCCTCGAGATCGTGGACCGCATCGCCGAGCTCACCCGGCACTACCTGCGCGGCGTCGGGTTGGTGATCCTGATCCTCGCCGTGCTCAACAGCGTCGGGTTCCTGATCATCGGGCTCAAGCACGCCGTCCTGCTGGGCATCACCGCCGCGCTGCTCACGATCATCCCCTACATCGGCACGCTGATCGGAGGCGTGCTGCCTCTTGCGGTCGCCTTCCTCACCAAGGATTCACTGGCCTATCCGCTGGCCGTGCTGGGTGTCGTAGGACTGGCCCAGTTCCTGGAGGGCAACTTCATCACGCCCAAGGTGGTGGGCAGCAGCGTGAGCCTGAATCCCCTGGCCAGCATCGTCGCGCTCGTGGCCGGAGGCATGGTCTGGGGGATCGCGGGCATGGTCCTGGCCATTCCGCTCACGGGCATGTTCAAGGTGGTCTGCGATGCCGTTCCCCAGCTGAACCCTTACGGTTACCTGCTCGGGGAGAAGACCGATCGGAAATGGAGGTCATGAACGCTCCTTCACGCCCCGGCATGGCCCGGCTTTCGCAACTTTGACGCCCATGGGCCATCGAGCCGGATACGTGAACATCATCGGGGCGCCCAATGTGGGCAAGAGCACCCTGTTGAACGCGCTCCTGGGAGAACGGCTCGTGATCGCCACGCCCAAGGCACAGACCACCCGTCACCGGATCCTGGGCATCCTGAACGGCGACGATCACCAGCTCGTGCTCAGCGACACGCCCGGCATCCTCGAACCCCAGTACCCCCTGCAGGCCAGCATGATGAAGGCCGTGGACGAGGCCCTCAAGGACGCTGACGTGTTGCTGGTGATGGTGGAGCACGGGCAGCTGCCCGACCGTGCCGAGGGTGTGCTGCAGCGCGCACGCCGCTTCAAGGGCCCCATGCTGGTGCTGGTGAACAAGATCGACCTCGGCGACCAGGAGGGCGTGGCTGCCATGCTCGGCGCCTGGCACGAGGCCCTGCCGGAAGCGGAGGTGCTGCCGGTCTCCGCGCTGCACGGGTTCCATGTGCCCGAGCTGCGGGAGAAGCTGGTGGACCTGCTCCCGGAGCATCCGCCCTACTTCCCGAAGGACGAGCTCAGCGACCGCAATACGCGCTTCTTCATCAGCGAGTTCATCCGCGAACAGGTGCTGGAGCACTACAAGCAGGAGGTGCCCTACAGCACCCAGGTGGTGGTGAACAGCTTCGTGGAGGAGCCGGACATCGTGAAGATCCAGGCGGACGTGATCGTGATGCGCGAATCGCAGAAGGGCATCCTGATCGGCCGGCAGGGCACCGCGCTCCGCCGGCTGGGCACCGCCGCCCGCAAGGCCATCGAGCGCTTCCTGGGCAGCAAGGTGTTCCTGGACCTGCGGGTGAAGGTGGACCCCGACTGGAGGGAGGACGCACGCAAGCTGAAACGCTACGGATACTGAGCAATAGCTTTCGCCGGGCACCGGCGCATTGAAATGGGGAACATCGTCGCCATCGTGGGTCGTCCGAACGTCGGGAAGAGCACCCTCTTCAACCGGCTGATCGAGAAACGCGAGGCCATCGTGGACCCCACGGCGGGCACCACGCGCGACCGGCACTACGGCAAGGCCGAGTGGACCGGCACCGTCTTCAGCGTGATCGATACCGGCGGCTACGTGTCGGGCAGCGACGACGTGTTCGAGGACCGGATCCGCGAGCAGGTGCGCCTGGCCATCGACGAGGCGGACACGATCCTCTTCCTGGTGGACGTCCACGGCGGCGTCACCGTGCTGGACGAGGCCATCGCCGAGATGCTGCGCCGCGTGGAGAAGCCCGTGCACCTGGTGGCCAACAAGGTGGACACCGGCGACCGGCAGTTCGATGCGGCGGAGTTCTACACGCTCGGCCTGGGCGAGGTACACTGCATCAGCGCGCAGAGCGGGGCCGGCACCGGCGACCTGCTGGACGTGGTGGTGGCCGGCTTCACCAAGCCCACCGAGGAGGACGAGCCCGACCTGCCGCGCATCGCCATCGTGGGCAAACCCAACGTGGGCAAGAGCTCCCTGCTGAACGCCCTCCTGGGGCGTGAGCAGCAGATCGTGACGCCGATCGCCGGCACCACGCGCGATCCGGTGAACACGCGGTACAACGCCTTCGGCTTCGACATGCTGCTGCTGGACACGGCCGGCATCCGCCGCAAGAGCCGTGTGGAGGAGGACATCGAGTTCTACTCCGTGATGCGCTCCATCCGCGCGATCGAGGACAGCGACGTGTGCATCCTGATGATCGATGCGCAGGACGGCGTGCAGCACCAGGACCTGCAGATCTTCTCCATCATCGAGCGCAACGGCAAGGGCGTGGTGGTGCTGGTGAACAAGTGGGACCTGATGGAAAAGGACACCCACACCGCCAAGGCCTACGAGGAGGACGTGAAGCAACGTCTGGCCCCCTTCACGGACGTGCCCGTGATCTTCACCTCGGTCACCGATCGAAAGCGCATCCACAAGGCCATGGAGATGGCGCTCCAGGTGTTCCAGGACCGCTCCGCCGCGTGCCCACGCACAAGCTGAACGAGGTGATGCTGCCCGAGATCGAGCGGCACCAGCCACCGATGTACAAGGGCAAGACCGTGCGCATCAAGTACGTGACCCAGCTGCCCACCGCGGTGCCGTCCTTCGCGTTCTACTGCAACCTGCCACAGTACGTGAAGGCGCCCTACAAGCGCTTTCTCGAGAACAAGATCAGGGAGCACTTCCGTTATCTTGGTGTACCCGTGAGGATCTTCCTCCGGAAGAAGTAGTTCGATGAGGTCCCGCTGCATGGCGATCGCCCTGGCGGCCTCGCTGTGCGGCACGGCGTGGGCCCAGGACCTTTCCGTGCTCGAGAAGGCCTACGACTGGCCGGTGGGGACGGTCTGGGACGCTGCCTGGTCCACCGGCGACACCAATGTCACCGAGGTGCTTTCCGACGAGCTCTCGATCCGTGTGCGGAACGAGAAGCCCGAGTACATCGCCCTGTTCTTCGAGCGGCACCGCATCATCCGCTTCGCGGACACGGCGGGGATCGTCGCCCACGCGCGCATCACGCTGCCGGAAAGCCTGGACCCCATGGCCGACCGGAGCTTCCAGCCGCTGGACGAGGAACTGGTCTGCCCCTGGTGGTTCAACGTGCGGCTGGACCACTTCGCCGCCCGGAAGCTGAGACCCGACGGCACCTGGAGCGAGGTGGGCGTCCTGGCCCGCGTGCACGAGAAGCAGGTGCAGGTGTACCGTTCCCTGGAGCCGGCCTGGTGCTACGAGCTGGACCTGGACCAGGTGGCGCCCGGCGATGTGGTGGAGGTGCGCTGGAAGTACATGGTGCCCTACGACCTGAACCGGGCCTACACGCGTGGCTGGCGCAGCGACTTCTGGATGGGCAACTGGTCGCGCCTCACCAACTGGCGCATCTTCTTCCACGATGAACTGCCCGTGCGACGGCAGCGCGTGGAGCTGGAATACCGCAGGCGGCAGGGCATCGTCCTGTCCGGTGAACGACCCACCGGGCGCCGCGAGGATGGACAGGACCTGTTGGCCGTGTGGGAGCATGCCGGCCTGGCGGGGTGCATGGACGAGGTGAACGGCCGCCCGGCGGACCACCTGCCGCATATCGTGGTGCGCTTCGCGCCGGAGGACCTCCGCTACTGGAACCGCGACCGGCTGAGCGGGGTGATCTCGCCCTTCCCCTACTGGATGTACGTGCTGCGCCAGCGGGAGATCCGCTCCTTCTGGCTGATGCGCGTGGCCCGCAAGACCGTGCCCATCCCGGACAAGCAGACGCAGCTGATGAAGGAGTTCATCGCGCTCCACACCGCGGACATGGGGAATGCGCCGGCGCCGCGGAAGGCCGAGCGGCTCCACGAGGTGATCGCGCGGGATTTCGAGGCCAGCACCGACCGGCTCTGGTTCCTGGACGAGGACCGCAGCCTGCAGAAGCTGGGCGAGCAGGCCGAGGAGGGCGTACTGCGCGAGATCAGCCGCTTCGACCTGTATGCCAAGATGCTCTACCTCTTGCGCGTGCCCTTCAAGACGGCCTATGTGATGGACGCCCGGGTGGGTGGCATGACCGACCAATGGCTGTCGCCGATGTGGAACAGCGAGTTCCTCTTCGGCATCAACGGGGGCGGGCGCTTCCAGTGGCTGCACCCCAAGCGCATGCAGCTGGGCTGGATGGCCGACGAGCTCCCGTTCTACTGGGCCGGCACGCCCGCCTTGCTCATGGGGTTGGACGACCTGAACAGCGATGCCGTGCCCGTGCCCCGGTTCGTGGACCTGCCTGCGACCCGCCTGGAGGATAACGTGCGCAGTGCCAGCTGTCACATCGTGGCCGACCTGGAGGCCGGAACCGCCACGGCCGAGCTCACGCTCATGCTCACCGGGCAGTTCAGCACGCTGGGGCGCGGGGTGTTCCTGGAGCAGGGGGCGGACAGCAGCGTGCTCGCCGCCTATGCCCACCATCCGGCGGATGCCCCAACGGCCAGGTTGCTGGACCAGGAAGTGGCCCCACTGCGCACCGATCCACCGTTCAGGCAGGTGGTGCGCCTGTCGCTCGATCTGGGCGATGGCCTCAGGCGAACGGAGGATGGGGGATGGGAACTGGACCTCAGCGGCCTCCTCATGCATGCCGTGCCCGATGGCTTCCAGGCCGAAGGACGGGACCTTCCCTTCCACTGGGACTTCCCACAGGACGACCACCTGGAAGTGGTGCTGGAGGCCGACCGGCCGGTGGAAGTGGAATTGGGCGATGGTCCTCCGGCAACGGTGTCGACCTCCGGCAGCCGGCATGCCATCACCGTGGATCGGCCCTCTGAACGCGTCTGCACGGTGACCTCCGAACTGCTCGTGGCGAACTCCTACGTTCCTGTCTCCGAAGCGGCCGGGCTGGAGGCTGTGCTCGATGGGGCTTCGCGCATGGCCCAATTGCGGTTGGTGATCCGTGAAGCGCTGGAAGCCCCGGTGGAGGTGCAGGAGGAGTGATCCACCTCGGAACGGGGTCCTACCTTTGGTCGGATGCGCGGCGCGCGCTGATCCCCTTGTTCTCCTTGATGCTGCTGGCCGGTCTGGCATGGCCTTTCGTGGCGGGCATCGGTCTGCAGGTGGAGCGGATCTCCATCCGGCATGCCGTCAAGCAGCGCATCAAGGCCGGCGTGCCGGAAGGGGAACGGGTGGTCTTCCGCTTCACGGACCAGGATGTCGATGCCCTCGATTGGGAAGAGGAGGGCCGTGAATTCCGGCGGAACGGCCGGATGTACGACGTGGTGGAACGACGCCAGCTGGCGGACGGCACCATTGAGCTGTCCTGCATCGATGACGATCAGGAGACCCGGCTTTTCGCGCGCCTGGAAGGCCTCACCGACCTGGCCCTGGGTGAACGCATGGCGAGCCGTCCCATGGTACTCCTGGCCTGTTCGCCTCCGCTGAAGGCCTTGGACCTGGGTGAGCCCTTCCGACTAGTGGATGTGCTCCGGGTCGATCTGCGGGATGCGGACTGCCTTGCCGGGCATGGTCGCCTGCCCGATCCGCCTCCCTGGGGCTGATCCCGTTCCAGCCTTTTCCGCTTGTGCGGGGCCGGATCGGCGCCTGCCTGGACGCGCATGGATGCGCTCCAGCAGGTCCTCGCCCCGTGCTCATTCCAACCAACGAACATGGTCCAACGAACGATCATGCTCCTCCTCCTGCTGTGCGCTGCTTTGGGACTTCATGCCCAGACGGTGGTGGTGGTGGACGAGGAGACCGGCGCCCCGCTCGAGGGCGTCACCATCGGCCGTCCGGGCAGCACCGCCACGGTGTACACCGATGCCCGGGGCCGCGCGGAGCTGCCGATATACTCCGGTGTGGACAGCCTCCACTTCCAGCTGCTCGGCTACGAAACGGGTGTCTTCAGCCCCTCCATGCTGGCCGATCGGCTGTACCGGGTACCGCTGCGGATGCGGGCCATCAGCCTCGGCGAGTACGTCGTGAGCGCCAACCGCTGGGAACAGGAACGCGAACGCGTGCCCGACCAGATCACCGTGATGCGGCCGCGCGACGTGGCCTTCCAGAATCCGGGCACAGCGGCCGACCTGCTGCAGCAGAGCGGCGAGGTCTTCATGCAGAAGAGCCAGCTCGGGGGCGGCAGTCCCATGCTGCGTGGCTTCGCGGCCAACCGGGTGCTGATCGTGGTGGACGGCGTGCGCATGAACAACGCCATCTATCGGGCCGGCAACCTGCAGAACGTGATCGGGGTGGATGCCAACGCCCTGGAGCGCGCCGAGGTGGTGCACGGCCCGGGCGCCATGACCTACGGCAGCGACGCCATCGGGGGCGTGATGGACTTCCACCTGCTTGGCCCGCGCTTCTCACGCGACAGCAGCCTTTTGGCCGGTGGCAGTGCCATGCTCCGCTACGCTTCCGCCGCCAACGAGATCGGCACACACCTGGACTTCAACCTGGGCGGAAGCAAGCTGGCCTTCCTCGGCAGCGCCTCCTTCACCCGTTTCGATGACCTGCGCATGGGGAGCAACGGGCCGGACGACTACCTGCGGCCGTGGTACGTGGAGACCATCAACGGCGTGGACAGCCAGGTGGTGAACACCGATCCCGAACTGCAGGTGGGCAGCGGCTACGACAACATGCAGTTCATGGGCAAGCTGGCCTGGCGGCCCACCGACCGGCTGCAGGTGGGCGCCAACGTCTACTACAGCACCACCAGCGACGTGCCCCGCTACGACCGCCTGATCGAACTGCGCAACGGTGCGCCGCGCTCGGCGGAGTGGTACTACGGGCCGCAGGAATGGCTCATGACCAGCCTGCAGCTTCACCATGAAGCGGAACGCGGGCCGTGGTCCACGATGCGGTTCTCGCTGGCCTTCCAGGACTACACCGAAAGCCGGAACGACCGCGGGTTCGGGAGCAGCCGCCTGCGCACCCAGACCGAGCACGTCACCGGCATCTGGGCGAACCTGGACCTGGAAAAGGACCTGGGCGCGCGACCCAGCTGCTGTACGGGGCCGAGGTCGTGTCCAATGACGTGGGGTCCGAAGGTGTTCGGGTGGACCAGGAGAGCGGTGCGGTGGAGGTCATCAACCCGCGCTATCCGGACGGTTCCACCTGGAGCACCATGTCCGTTTACGCCGGCGTGATGCACGACCTGAACGAGCGCACCACGCTCTCGGCCGGTGCCCGCTTCAACCGGTCGGCGCTGGAAGCGGCCTTCGACACCACGCTGTTCCCGTACCCGGCCACCAGCACCAGCTTGGACAACAGCGCCCTCACGGGGAACCTGGGGTCACCTGGCGTCCCGGGGAAGGCTGGAAGCTCGGTCTGGACCTGAGCACCGGGTTCCGAGCGCCGAACATCGACGACATCGGCAAGGTGTTCGACAGCGAGCCCGGTGCGGTGATCGTGCCGAACCCCGACCTGGCCCCCGAGTACGCCTACACCGTGGAAGGCAGCATCGAGAAGGTGTTCCACGACCGGCTCCGGCTTGCGCGGCAACGCCTACTACACGCTGCTGGACAACGCCATGGTGCGGCGCCCCTTCACGGTGAACGGGCAGGACAGCATCCCGTACGATGGCGAGCTGAGCCGGGTGGACGCCATCCAGAACGCGGCACAGGCCACCGTGGTGGGCTTCGTGCTGGCCCTGGACGCCGACCTGGGGTCCGGCTTCGGCGCCACCGCCCGCTACAACTGGCAGGACGGCGTGGAGCAGGACGACGACAACCTGGGTGATGTGCCCCTGCGTCATGCCCCGCCACCCTTCGGACAGGTGGGGCTGACCTGGCAGCGCAAGGCCCTTCGGCTGGAGTTGCTCACCCGGTTCAGTAGCGGCTTCGCCTTCGAGGACCTGGCGCCCAGCGAACAGGGCAAGACCCCGATCTACGCCTTGGACGATGACGGGAACCCCTACGCGCCCTCGTGGTACACGCTGGACCTGCGCGGCAGCTACCGCATCGGCCGGCACCTGCAACTGTCCGGTGGCGTGGAGAACATCACGGACCAACGGTACAGGCCCTACTCCTCGGGGATCACGGCACCGGGCCGCAACTTCATCCTGGCGCTGCGGGCGCGGTTCTGAGACGGGAACGAACAGGGCGGCGGGCCGGAGCGATCCGGTCCGCCGTTCGCGTTTCAGCGCTTCACCTCCCGTTCGTACAGGGCATCCAGTCCTGGGCGCTCATGCGCTCGCAGAGCTTGCCGATCAGTTCCAGCGGCACATGCTCCGGCTTCTTGAAGCGCATGCAGCTCTTGCCCATGTCCAGCTTCCGGTCGCTGTGCTTCGGGTACTCCGCCTGGAACCAGGCCATCAGGTCCGGGTCGGCGTAAAGGCCCATGTGGTACACGGCGATGAAGTTCTTCTGCGAGGCGATGCTCATGAACGGCAGCGGGAGCTTCGGGTCGCAGTGGTAGCCCGGCGGGTACACCGCATGCGGTACCACGTAGCCGATCATGCCGTAGCTCATGGCCTCGCTGAAGCCCTTGGGCAGGTGCTTCCGGATGGTGTTCCGAAGGGCCTCCATCACGGGGCGGCGATCCTCCGGCACTTGTGCGATGTAGGCCTCGGGGCTGTCGGCGGCGTACTTCATGCCACCAAGGTAGCGGCGGGTCTAGATGCGCGCCAAGGCCTGGTCCAGGTCGGCGATCAGGTGGTCGGCATCCTCCAGCCCCACGTACAGGCGCACCAGGGTGAAGGGCAGGTCGGTGTAGTAGCCGCTCGGACCCTTCAAGGCGCACACGGGGAATTGCAGGCTCTCGTAGCCGCCCCAGCTCACCGCGATCAGGAAGCGCTGAAGTCCGTCGCAGAAGCGTTCCACGGCGGCCTCGTCGGGTGCATCGAGCTCGATGGACATGAGGCCGGCCACGCGTTCCATCTGGCGGCTGGCGAGCGCATGCTGCGGGTGGCTTTCCAGCCCCGGCCAATGCACGCGCCCACCTTCGGATGCGCTTCCAGGAAGCGGGCGACACGGGCCGCGCTGTCGGCGCTGCGGTGCATGCGCAGGCCCAGGGTGCGCAGGCCGCGCATCAGCAGCCAGGCATCGTGCGGGGAGGGGGCGGCGCCCAGGGTCATGAACTCCTTCGCCATCACCTGCCGGATGTGCGCCTGCGATCCCGCCAGCACGCCCGCCACCACGTCGCTGTGGCCGTTCAGGTACTTGGTGGCGCTGTGGGCCACCAGGTCGATGCCGTGTTCGATCGGCCGCTGGAAGAGCGGGCTGTTGAAGCTGTTGTCGCAGAGGGTGAGCACGCCCTGCTCCTTGGCGATCGCGGCCACGGCGGAGAGGTCCTGCAGCTCGAAGGTGAGCGAGTTGGGGCTCTCGAGGATGAAGAGGCGCGTGTTGTCCCGGCAGGCACGGCGGTAGTTCTCGGCGTCGGTGCCGTCCACGTAGGTCACCTCCACCCCGAAGCGCGCGAGCAGTTCGTCCAGCAGCTTCCTCGTCCAGCTGTAGGGCTTCCGCACGCACACCACATGGTCGCCGGCCTGCACGAAGGCGATCACCGCGGCGGCGATGGCGGCGCTTCCGCTGCTGAAGACCAGGGCGTCCTCCGCGCCTTCCAGGGCGGCCACCTTTTTGCGGAGCATGGCCACCGTCGGGTTGTAGCCACGGGTGTACAGGGGGCGGTCGAACTCCTGCTGCACGGTCTCGCGCATGGCGGCCACCGTGGGGTAGCTGAAGTTCCCGCTTTGGAACACCGGCGGCACCACGGCGTGCATCAACGCGTCGCGGTCCTCGCCCAGATGGTCCAGGATGTGGTCCAGGTCCATGCTCAGGGCACCTCCCGCTTAAAGAAGTGGAAACCGTTGCGCGCACCGATCTCCCGGAACGTGCCGATGGCGCGCGTCTCCTCCACGGCCGTCACCTTGCACACCAGGTACACCGGCCGGTCGATGTCGCCGTGGAACAGCCACTCCTCGTCCCAGGCGCGGCGGTCGGTGACGGGCGGCTTGCGCGTGTAGAACAGGTGGGCATAGCTGCGGTAGTTCTTGGTGAGCACGTAGCACGTCTCCCCCTGCCGCTCCTCGAAGAATTCGATGGCCGCGCGTTGCGAGTAGCCTTCGATCTTGTTGATGAAGAACATGAGCGTGAGGGTGACGAAGAGCGCCGTGCCGCTGAAGAGCGTGAGGATGCCCCAGCGCACATCGCGGCCGGCCAGCCACCAGAGCGAGAAGGCCAGGATGCCCGCCAGCCAGATGCCGGCCAGCATTTCCCAGCCGGTCCAGGTGACGTCCGCGTCCAGGTTGGCCATGGCGAAGGGGTCCTGCGTGAACAGCGGCCGGATGCTGTCGATGTCCATGCCCGCGATCGGCAGCGCCACGGTGATCAGCACGAAGAGGCCGCCGATCACGCCGAGACCGATGCGCAGCGCCAGCCCGGCCTTCGCTTCGCCCTGCCAGAGCCGGTGCAGGTACAGCGCGGCCAGGTAGCTCATGGGGAAGTAGCACATGCTGCTGTAGTGCACGATCTTGCTCTTCACGATGGTGAACAGGATCAGCACCACCCAGAACAGGATCAGCATCCAGCGGCGGTAGTCGGCCTCGTGGAAGGTGCGTTCGCCCTTCCGGCGTGCCATTTCCGCGATGGCGAAGAGCGACAGGGGGAAGCAGCCCACCAGCAGCACCACGAAGTGGTAGCCCGGGAAGCCCGCATGGCCGGCGTCGGGGGTGCTGAACAGGCGGTACTGGTAGCGCACGAACTCGGTGACGAACCAGGGGCCGTTCTTCCAGGTCTCATAGCCGAACCAGGCACCGGTGACGGCCACCATCACCAACAGGAGCAGGGCCACCTGCGACACGCTCACGAACATCCGGAAGCGCTGCAGCAGCCAGTAGATGCCGGCGGTGGCGGCGAAGAGCATGAAGGCCACCTGGCCCTTGGTGAGCATGGCCAGCCCGAGGAAGGCGCCGGCCAGCGTCAGGTGCGCGACCGGGTGCTTCAGCCCGGCCATGCCGGTGCGGTCGCGCCGTGCCCAGGCCCCCTGGATGAACTGGTCGATGCCCAGGAAGATGAACAGGTTGAACCACGGATCGATGATGCCGCTGCGGAAGTAGAGGTGGGGCAGCACCGAGCCCAGGTAGGCCAGCGCCCAAAGCCCCCCGAACACGGTGCCGTGCAGCCGGCGCCCGATGCGGAAGAGCACCAGCAGCGTGACCACGCCGCAGAGCGCGTTGGGCAGCCGGGCGGCGAACTCGTCCACGCCGAACACCTCCATGGCGGCCACCTGCATCCAGAAGAACAGCGGTGGCTTCTCCCAGAAGGGGCGGAAGTCCACATGCACCCGCGAGTAGTCGTCCAGCAGGAGCATCTCGCGGGAGATCTCCGCGAAGTTGATCTCGTCCCAATCGAACAGGTGCACGGCGCCCAGCCCCGGCACGAAGAGCAGCAGCGCGGCGGCCACCAGGGCGAGTGGGATGGCGAGGCGCGCGTTCATGGGTTCACTTGCGGCCGCCGAAGCGGTTCAGCAGGTCGCTCACGAAGTCGTCGTTGATGCCCAGGGTGCGCTTCACCCGGGTGTACAGGGCGATGGCCTGCTTGTCCAGCCAGATGGCCACGCCCTTGATGCCGTCCGTGGGCCGGGCGCGGTAGTTGGTGGTGCGCAGGCGCGGTGCCTCGGCCTCCTCGGTGAAGTAGTACAGCGCGATGCTTTTGCGCGACTCGTCCTCCGGGCAGGTGAGCGGGTCGGGCAGGCCGTGGTAGCTGTCCTCGTCCGTGTTGAAGATGACGCAGCGGTTGAAGAAGGGGGTGATGCGTGCGCTGCACTTCGACATGTCGCGCTCCCAGAGCTCCAGCTGGCCGCCCCAGTCCTCCTGCCAGCCCTTGTTCAGGTACACCAGCACGTTCACCCGGCGGCGCCAGTTGCGCTTGTGCGGGTGCACGGTGAAGTCGGCGTGGATGTTCAGGAAGCCGCCGCGTCCGCTCTGGTGCAGGCCTCCGCCCTCCAGCATGTCGTCGGCCTTCAGGCCTTGGATGCCGGTGAGTTGCTCCAGCCAGCGCACGAAGCGGTCGCTGTTCAGCTCGGTGATCACCTCGCGCAGGAAGGGAGGCAGCCGGTCCATCTTGTTGAGGCCGTGCTTCTTCTCGTTCACGTGCACGTAGTGGATCCAGCCCTCGTCCTTCACCTTGGGGAAGGCCTGGTAGGCCTCCAGGGCGGCCTCGGGGTCCAGGAAGTCATCGAACTGGCCGTAGGGGAAGGGCTTCGCTTCCTGGTAGGCGGGCACCAGACCGGGCAGGGCCTGCTCCCAGCGGTCCAGGTCCACGATGGTGCGGGTGGCGGTGCTCATGGCGGCGGTGGTGGGAGCACCAAAGGTAGCCGTCGGCCTCAGGAGCCCTGCAGGATGCGCCAGGGCATGCCCAGCCGGGCCAGGAAGTAACGCAGGCTGGTGTGCAGCACACCGAACCCATAGGTCATGCTGCGCTGGAAATTGATGCTGCTGGCCTCCTCGAAATACTTGGTGGGGCAGGTGATCTCGGCGATCTCGAAGCCGTTCCAGAAGATCTGGGCGATCATCTGGTTGTCGAAGACGAAGTCGTCCGAGCACCGATGGTAGGCACAGGCCTCGAGCACCTCGCGCGAGAAGGCGCGATAACCGGTGTGGTACTCGCTGAGCTTCTGCCCCAACAGCACGTTCTGGAACAGCGTGAGCAGGCGGTTGGCGATGTACTTGTACATGGGCATGCCCCCCTTCAGAGCGCCCTTGCCCAGGATGCGTGATCCGAACACCACCGGGTACACGCCGTTGCCGATCAGGGCGATCATGCTCACCAGCAGCTTGGGGGTGTACTGGTAGTCGGGGTGCAGCATCACCACGATGTCCGCACCCAGCTCCTTGGCCTTGTCGTAGCAGCTCTTCTGGTTGCCGCCGTAACCGCGGTTCTCGGCATGCTCCACGATGTGCCGGATGCCCAGCTGCCGCGCCACCTCCACGGTGTTGTCCGGACTGCGGTCGTCCACCAGCACCACTTCGTCCACCAGGTCGAAGGGGATCTCGTCGTACGTCTGCTTCAGCGTGGCCGCGGCCCGGTAGGCGGGCAGCACGATCACGACCTTCTGGCCCTGGTACATGACGCAAAGATGGCCGCTTCCGGGATACCCGCTTCACCGGCGCTCGGCCAGGTGCACCAGGTACACCCCCGAGAGCACCACGGCGATGCCGGCGAATTGCCAGGCGGTGACCGCCTCGCCGTCCAGCACGCCCCAGCCGATGGCCACCAACGGCATCAGGTAGGTGACCGACGAGCCCCAGAGCGCCGATACGTGCTGCAGCAGGGCCACCCAGAGCACCAGGGCGATGGCCGAGGCGCCGATGGCCAGCAGGGCCACGTAGCCCAGGGCCGTCCACGCCCCCGGCTGGTGGGCCAGGGTCTCCGGCAGGCCGCTGGTGAAGGCCAGCACGATGCATGGCGGACCGATGAAGGTGAGCGCCAGCGCCGAGGTGGCGCGGGGCGGAAGCATGTACAGCTTGTGCTTCAGCACGTTGCCGCTGACCCCATAGCAGACCGCGCCGAGCACCGGGAGCATGGCGTACACGGACCAGGTGGGCAGGCCGTCGTCGCTGCGGAGGAGGATCAGCGTGGAGGCACCCACCAGCCCAAGAAGGACTCCCGCGATGTGGATGCCCCGCATGCGCTGGCCGAAGAGCAGCGCCCCGATCACCAGGGTCATCAGCGGGGTGAGCCCGTTCAGCATGCCGCTGAGGGCGCTGTCGATGCGGCTCTGGGCGGCGGCGAAGAGGATGGCCGGAATGCCGTTCCCGAAGAGCCCGGCCAGCACCAATCCCTTCCAGTGCCGGGGAAGGAGCTTCAGGTGGGCGATGGCCAGGGGCAGCAGGGCCAGCCAGGCGATGACCATGCGGGCGCTGGCCACCTGCAGGGGCGAGAGGGCCGGGGTGCCATCGGGATTGTGCAGGCCCCGCTTCATCAGGATGAAGGAGCTGCCCCAGATCAGGGCCAGCAGCACGAGCAGCCCCCAGGCTTTGCGGTCGGGTCCTTGTGCGGGCATGCGCGGCGCGAAGGGGCCGAAGTTACCCCGGCGAGGCCCCGGATAGGTGGGTCCCCCAGGCTTTGCCCGGCCCACCTTCCGGGGAGCCGCCGGGGTATTGATGTTGAACATGAGTACGGTCCCGGAACGTGGGCTGAGGTAGCGAAGGGGCCCCGCGTATCCGGGACCTCCAGCGGGATGTCCCAACGTACAGAAGCCGCCCATCGCACTATCTTTGTAACATCTGCGTTCGTTCAAGCGTCCCATGTCCAGAACCGATCGCCCCATGAACCGCTTCCGGATCCTTCCCATCCTGGCCGCTTCCCTCCTGATCGCCTGTGGCGGCGCTGAGGCCCCCCAGGCCGACATGGCCGCCGCTCCCACCCGGAGCGAGAAGGAGGTGACCATCACCACCGGCACGCCACGCACCCTGGCCGACATCAGCATCGACGGCATGAGCTGCGAGATGATGTGCGGGGGCTCCATCAAGAAGGCCCTGGCCCAGCTGCCCGGGGTGGCCGGCACGGAGATCGAGTTCCATGAAGGGGATGTGACCGACCACGCCATCGTGACCTTCGACCCCGCTCAAGTGACCGACGCCCAGATGGTGGAGGCCATCCAGGCGTTGCACGACGGCCAGTACAAGGTGATGGCCGTGAGCGTGACCCGGGAGGTGAAGGGCGAGGGCTGGGCCCCCGCCGCCGAGGAGGCGCCCGAGGGCGAAGGCAACGAGGTGAGCGCTTCGCTCCCGAGCCTGCTGGTGCCCAGCATCTTTGAGCTGCTCTCGCAGATCGTGCGCTTCTGATCCGACCCACAACGACTTCCAGAGGGGCCCCGACCGGGCCCCTTTCTTTTTTCTGCCCCTCGTGACCTGCCCGGCGGTCCCCCGTCCAAAGGGGGAAGTGAGGTTCGGTCGGGCCCGCCTTCGGGCGGTGTTCCCGGCCGGTCAGTGGGAAGGGAGGCCTCCGGTCCGCCGGGGGCCTCCTGACTGTCCAGCCAAACCGATCCGGGGCCCGGGTGTTGGATACTTTTGACGCCCCATGCCCGCCGGCAGCGCTCCTTCGGTCCGTCCCGTCATCCACTGGCTCCTCCTGGGGTGCGTGCTCATCGCGGCCATGGTGGTCATCGGCGGCATCACCCGGCTCACGGGCAGCGGGCTGTCCATCACCGAGTGGGACCCGATCATGGGCGCCGTGCCCCCGCTGAACGAGGCGGAATGGCAGGAGGCCTTTGCGAAGTACCAGGCCATCCCCGAGTACCGGCTCATCAACAGCCACATGGACCTGGCCGGGTTCAAGCGCATCTTCTTCTGGGAGTACCTGCACCGCAACTGGGGCCGCCTCATGGGGCTGGTGTTCTTCATCCCCTTCGTGGTGTTCTGGCGGCAGGGACGTCTTCGCGGCTGGAGCCTGCGGCGCGGCTGGGCCATCCTGGTGGCGGGTGGCCTGGTGGGCGCGCTGGGCTGGTTCATGGTGAAGAGCGGCCTGTCCGACGACCCCGACGTGAGCCACTTCCGGCTCGCCATCCACCTGTGCGCGGCCTTCACGGTGTTCAGCCTGGTGGCGTGGACGGCCATGGACCTGCGCACGGGTCGGCGTTCCCTGCGCGGCGATGGCACCCCGGTGGCGCGGTGGACGCGCATCCTGCTGGTGGTGCTTTTCGTGCAGGTGGTCTGGGGCGCCTTCACCGCGGGCCTCGACGCGGGCCGCATCTACAACACCTGGCCGCTGATGAACGGGCACTTCATGCCGGAGAACGTCACGGCCTTCGGCAGCTGGTGGAAGGACCTGGCCGACCACCGGGACGGGGTGCAGTTCGTGCACCGCAACCTGGCGTGGCTGGTGGCCGCAGCCTTCGTGGGCGTGGCCGTGCACTTCCGCCGGGAGGCCGTGCTGAAGGGGCTCTGGCAGCTGCTCCTGGGCGCGGTGCTGCTGCAGTTCGTGCTGGGCGTGCTCACCGTGCTCACGCAGGTGCAGCTGGTCCTGGGCGTGCTGCACCAGCAGGGGGCGCTCGTGCTGCTGGCGGTGCTGCTGGTGGCGCTGCACCGCACCGGGCGCGCTATTCCCAGCTGAGCGTGCCGGCGAAGTGCCGGATGTCCTCCCGCAACCGGGCGGTGACGGGCGCCAGGGAGTCGGCATTGGGCCGGCAGCGGAAGTAGAGCGCGCCGTACAGGAAGTGGTCGGTGCTGTCGGTCAGGTAGAAGACCATCGGGCTGGCCACGTCGCCCTCCACGTCGAAGAGGGTGCCATACACCCGGGCGCTGTCCCGCAGCATGCGCTCGCTCACGATCTTCAGGGCCTTCGCCTCGTGCTGGCGCTTGAAGCCGTGCGCGTCCTCGATCAGTTGCCGCAGCCGGCCCTGCACGGGTTGGTAGGTCAGGTGTACGGTGGCGCGCTGGCCGGGGAAACGCAGGTCGGTCCAGCAGGGCTGTTCCCCCCGCTTCACCGGTACGGGCAGTGCATAGGCCGGGAGTTCGGCGCCGTAGCAGTCGCCCTGCCACGGGCGGTATTCCTGCTCCGGCAGGTCGATGCGGAAGTAGGCCCGCGGCTTGGGCACGGGGTCCTCGGCGCAGCCGGTCAGCAGCCCGAACGCCAGCAGGCCCGCCAGGTGTTCAGCCCTGCCCGCCATCCTTCACGATCACCTTCACGCGCCGGATGCGCTTGTTGTCCGAGGCCTCCACGACGAAGGTGTACTGGTGCAGGTCCACCCGCTCGCCCTTGCGGGGGATGCGGCCGGTGAGCTCCAGCACGAAGCCGCCCAGGGTCTCGCTCTCACCCTTGTGGTCCTCGAAGAGCTTGCCTTCGATGCCCATCACCCGGTACAGGTCGTTCAGCGCCACGCGGCCCTCGAACACCCAGGTGTGGTCGTCCAGCTTGGAGTAGATCAGGTCCTCGTCGTCGAACTCGTCGGTGATGTCGCCGACGATCTCCTCGATCACGTCCTCCAGCGTCACGATGCCGCTGGTGCCGCCGTACTCGTCCACCACCACGGCCAGGTGCACCTTCTTCTCCTGGAACTCGGTCAGCAGGTCGTCCAGCTTCTTGCCCTCGGGCACGAAGTAGGGGTCGCGCAGCAGGGTGTGCCAGTCGAAGCCGGGGCTGTCCATGTGCGGCAGCACGTCCTTGATGTGCAGCACGCCCACCACCCGGTCCATGGTCTCCTCGTACACCGGCACGCGCGAGTAGCCCGAGTCGATGATGGCCGGCAGCAGGTCGGCGAAGCTCAGTTCCTTGTTGAAGGCGGTGACCTCCATGCGCGGCCGCATGATCTGCCGCACCTCGATGTTGCCGAACTTGACGATGCCGCGCAGGATCCGCTGCTCCTCGGCGGTGGTGCTGGCGTCGTTGGTCAGGTCCAGCGCGTGGCCCAGGGCGTCCACGGAGATGTTCTGCGTGCGCTTCTTGTAGCGCTTCTCGATGAAGGAGGTGCTGCGGATCAGGGCCTCGTTCACCGGGGTGGCGATCCAGCGCAGCACCAGCAGCGGACCGGCCATGCGCTGCGCCACCCGGAGGGCGTGGGTGGTGGCGTACACCTTGGGCACCACCTCGCCCACCAGCAGCAGCACGGCGGTGACCACCACCACCTGCAGGATGAACACCAGGTGGTCGGGCATCCGGTCCAGGTCCACCAGCCCGCTGAGGGCGATGCTGCTCAGGATCACGATGCCCACGTTCACGAAGTTGTTCCAGACCAGGATGGTGGCCAGCAGCCGCCGGGGCCGGGCCAGCAGGTCCAGCACGCGCTGCCCGCTGGTGCCGCCGCGTTCCTTCAGGTCGCGCAGGTCGGTGGCGCCCAGGGAGAAGAGGGCCACCTCGCTGGCGGACATGGCCGCCGAGGCGAAGAGCAGCACGGCAATGGCCACCAGGGCGGACCAGGTGGCGGGGTCGGGCACCGTGGCGGTCATCAGGACCGCGAGCGGAAAGGGTTCAGGCGGAGGTTCCAAGGCCGGGGATCACGTACCACATGGACCGCCTCAGAAGGGCAGGTCGTCCACCTCGTCGGAGGCGCTGCCACCCGCCGGGGCGGGCTGGGCCGGGGCCGCCGCCCGCTGGGGCTGGGCCTGGGGTTCGGTGTACTCACGCTGATCGCCGGAGGGGCGGTCCAGCAGGGTCATCTCATCGGCCACCACCTCGGTGGTGTAGCGGTTGTTGCCATCGCGGTCCTGCCACTGGCGGGTGCGCAGCTTGCCTTCCACGTACACCTTGCTGCCCTTGCGGAGGTACTTCTCGGTGATCTCCGCCAACCCGCGCCAGGCCACCACGTTGTGCCACTCGGTCTGCTCGCGCTTCTCGCCGGTCTGGCGGTCGCGGTAGGTCTCGCTGGTGGCGATGCGGAAGTTGGCCACCGACGCGCCGGTCTGCAGGTGCCGCACCTCGGGGTCGGCGCCCAGGTTGCCGATCAGGATCACTTTGTTCACTCCGGACATGGTCGGGAAGGGTTGAGCCTCAAAGATAGGTCAACCGCGGAGGTGCATTTCCACCCACCGCTCCACCAGCCGGGGCAGGGGGTAGCGGCCGAGCTCCTTCAGCGGTACCAGCTGCCAGTCCTTCGGCGGGCGCAGTCCTGCGGGGGCTTCGGCGGTCCAGAAGCGGGTGTGCAGGTGCTGGTGGCTCAGGACGTGGCGCACCTCGTGCAGCGGGCCTTGGAGCTTCCAGGGGCCGGATCCGGTGAGCTCCTTCAGGGCGGTGGCCATGGCGCGGGTGCCGAGCTGGCGGGTGCCCTCGATCAGCGGCGGTTCCCAGAGGCCCTGCCAGATGTCCCCGGCCGGGCGTTCGCGGAGGAAGATGCCGCCATCCTGCTCCACCCACACGTAGTGGAACCAGCGGTCACGCACGCGGGTGCGGCCCTGCTTCACCGGAAGGCCGGCGATGCGGTCCTGCTTGCGGGCGATGCAGCGGGCGGCCAGCGGACAGGCGCTGCAGGCGGGGTTGCGCGGGGTGCAGACCAGGGCGCCCAGTTCCATGACGGCCTGGTTGTGGGTGCCGGGGTCGGCGGGGTCCAGCAGGCGGGCGGCCAGCTCGCGGAAGGTGCGGCGGCCGGTGGTGCTGTCGATCGGGTCGGCGATGCCGAAGACGCGGGCCAGCACGCGGTACACGTTGCCGTCCACCACGGGTTCCGGCAGGCCGAAGGCGATGGAGGCCACGGCGGCGGCGGTGTAGTCGCCCACCCCGGCAGGGCGCGCAGGGCGGCGTGGTCGGCGGGGAACCGCCCGCCGTGCTCACGGACCACCTGCCTTGCCGCCGCGTGCAGGTTGCGGGCGCGGGAGTAGTAGCCCAGGCCCTGCCACAGGCGCAGCACCTCGCGCTCGGAGGCGGCGGCCAGGTCGTGCACGGTGGGGAAGGCCTCCAGGAAGCGGTGGTAGTAGCCGATGCCCTGGTCCACGCGGGTCTGCTGCAGCATCACCTCGCTGAGCCAGATGCGGTACGGGTCGCGGGTGGCGCGCCACGGCAGGGGGCGGTGGTGCTCCCGGTACCAGGGGCCCAAGGCCTTGGCGAACCATGAAACGCTTGACATCCAGCGACAAAGATGCATTGCCGGAACGGGGAAAGACCCTATCTTTGCGGCCCCTAAGCCGGAAACGGATGACCAAGGCAGAACTGGTGAACCTGATCTCGAAGAAGACGGGCGTGGAGCGCAGCGCGGTGCTGGTGACGTTGGAGGCCTTCATGGAGGAGGTGAAGGGCAGTCTGGCCCAGGGCGAGCCGGTGCACATGCGCGGCTTCGGCAGTTTCGTGGTGAAGCGGCGCGCCCAGAAGACGGGCCGCAACCTGTCGAAGAACACGACGATCATCATCCCGGCGCACGATGTGCCGGCCTTCAAACCCGCCGACTCCTTCGTGGAGCAGGTGAAGAACCGGGACGACAAGTCCCACGGAGCGTGAGCAGGTCCCAAGTCCTGGTATTGGCCGGGGCCGGCGTGTTGACCGTTCTTTTGTTACTGGCGTCCCGGACCCCGCCGGGCAAGGAGGAGGCCGCCGCACAGGCGCCCGATCCGATCGACCTGCGCGTGCAGGAGGCCGTGGCCCTGGTGAACGGCACCCAGCCCATGCAGGGCATCATGATGCTGCGCGAGATCCTGCAGGAGGACCCCGACAACGTGGAGGCCCATTGGAACCTGGGCCTGTTCTCCGTGCAAAGCGGGCAGTACGACAAGGCGGTGGAACGCTTCCAAAAGGTCCTGGAACTGGACCCCGAGGGGCACTCCGAGGCCTGGTTCTACCTGGGACGCACCTACGCCACGATGGACAGCACCGACCTGGCCATCGCGGCGTTCAATGAGTACCGAAGCACCGTCACGGATACGGCGATCATCAATGGGGTCGACCGGTTCGTGATGCAACTGAACAACGAAAAAGCAGAGCACGATGCCTTGCGGAAAGAAGAGGAAGCGCCATAAGATGGCCACGCACAAGCGCAAGAAGCGCTTGCGGAAGAACCGCCACAAGAAGAAGTCCCGGTAAGGGACAGGCTTCCTGACGGCCCGTGCCGCGCCCCGACGTTCGGGGATGCGGCGCTGTGCCGTGCGTTCCGCACACCCTGTGGTCGTGCCCATGCCATCCATCCCCACCTGAGGAACCGGTGAGCCACGAGCTCGTCATCCGTTCGGACAACGCCCAGGTCGCCATCGCGATCCTGAAGGACAAGCTGTTGACCGAACTGCACCGCGAGAAGACCGAGCGGGGCTTCGCCGTGGGCGACGTGTACCTGGCCCGGGTGCGCAAGGTGGCCCCCGGCCTCAACGCCGCCTTCGTGGACGTGGGGCATGAGAAGGACGCCTTCCTGCACTACTTCGACCTCGGTCCCCAGTACCGCAACAGCTACAAGTACACCAAGGGCGCGGTGAACGGCTCGGTGAAGGACTCGCTGCTGGAGGACTGGACGCTGGAGACCGACATCGACAAGGGCGGCAAGATCGCCGACGTGGTGAGCGCCAGCCAGAACGTGCTGGTGCAGATCGCCAAGGAGCCCATCAGCACCAAGGGCCCGCGCCTCACCGCGGAAGTGACGCTGCCTGGCCGGTACATGGTGCTGGTGCCCTTCACCAACAAGGTCAGCATCAGCAGCCGGATCAAGGACGAGGAGGAGCGCGACCGCCTGAAGCGGCTGATGCGGAGCATCAAGCCCGCCAACTTCGGCCTCATCATCCGCACCAACGCCGAGCACAAGCAGGTGGCCGAGCTGGACGCCGACCTGAAGGCCCTGCTCGGACGGTGGGACACCTGCTACCGCAACCTGCGCAATGCCCGTGCCCCCAAGCGGGTGCTGGGCGAGATCGACCGGACCAGCGCCGTGCTGCGCGATGTGCTGAACAAGGACTTCAGCACCATCCACGTGGACGACGACCAGCTGGCCGAGGAGGTGCGCGAGTTCCTGGAGAAGCACGCCCCGGACAAGAAGGACATCGTGAAGGTGTTCAAGGGCAAGGGCGGCATCTTCGACGCCTTCGGCATCAACAAGCAGATCAAGCAGGCCTTCGGAAGGCAGGTCTCGCTGCCCAGCGGCGCCAGCCTCGTGATCGAGAAGACCGAGGCCATGCACGTGGTGGACGTGAACAGCGGCAGCCGCAAGGGCGGGCAGAAGGACCAGGAGCAGAACGCCCTGGAGATCAACATCGAGGCCGCCCAGGAGATCGCCCGCCTGCTGCGGCTGCGCGACATGGGCGGCATCATCGCCGTCGACTTCATCGACCTCTACAGCGCCGAGAACCGCCGCGCGCTGCACAAGGCCTTCAAGGAGGCCATGGCCGACGACAAGGCCAAGCACAACATCCTGCCGCCCTCGCGCTTCGGCGTCATCGAGCTCACCCGCCAGCGGGTGCGTCCCGAGACGGAGATCGACACCAGCGAGACCTGCCCCACCTGCGGCGGCAGCGGCGAGGTGCAGGCGCCCATCCTGGTGATCGACGAGATCGAGCACGCGCTCAACTACGTGTTCACCGACAAGGGCATGACCGGGGTGACCCTCTGCGTGCATCCCTTCATCCACGCCTACCTGACCAAGGGCTTCCCCAGCCGCCGCATGAAGTGGTGGATGCGCTGGAAGCAGCTGGTGAAGGTGGTGCCCGACGGCAGCCTGCAGTTCCTGGACTTCACCGTGAAGGACAAGGCGGGCAACGACGTGCCGCTCTGAGGGCGCCTCTGGCTTCCTATCTTTGGAGGAAGACCGTTGGCCCATGAGCACGGAGTCCCTTCGCCACGAACTGATCGAGTGGATCGGCAGACTGAACGATGCCGACCTGCTCCGGTCGTTGCTGGGGATCAAGCACGCGGTGGACCGCACGGACTGGGCGGAGGACCTCAGCGAGGAGGAGCGTCTGTCCATCGAGCGTGGGCTGGCCGACCTGGAGGCCGGAAGGAGCGCCTCGGGCCGGGCATTCTGGTCCCGCCATGGCCGGTGAACGGGAGGTCCGCTGGTCCGAGGAGGCCATGCGGCAGGTGGACGCGATCAAGGCGTTCATCGTCAAACGCTGGTCCGGGCGTGAAGGAGAGGAGTTCCTGGACCTCCTTCAGGCGTTCGAGACGCTGGTGAAGCGCCATCCCAAAGCCTTCGAGGCCTCGGAACGCTATCCAGGCTGCCGCCGTGCCACCATGCATCGTCATCTCTCGGTCGTGTACCGGCTCGTCGGCGATACAGTGGAGGTCGTCACGGTCCGGGACAACCGTTCGGCGGAGCTGCCCTGAACGCCGGTTCGGACATCGGTGTTCCGGTCACGATCTTCGCCGCATGGCGAAACGCCTGGCCTATCCCGAGGCCCTGGAACAGGCCCGCCGCTACTGCGCCCGGCAGGAGCGCGCCCACCAGGAGGTGCGCGACAAGCTTTACGGCTGGGGGCTGTACCGCGATGCCGTGGAGGAGGCCCTGGGCACCCTGATCGGCGAAGGCTTCCTCAACGAGCAACGCTTTGCCGAGGCCTATGCACTGGGCAAGTTCCGCCAGAAGGGCTGGGGCCGTCGCAAGATCTGGCAGGGGCTGGAGCTGAAGCGGGTGTCGGGTCCGTGCGTCCGCCTGGGGCTGGCCGCCATCGAGGAGGACGAGTACCTCCAACGGCTCCGCGAACTGGCCGACCGACGGTTGAACGCCGAGCGCCGGGGCGATGCCTTCGAACGGCGGGAAAGGACGGTGCGCTACCTGATCGGCCGGGGCTTCGAGCCCGAACTGGTGCGGGAGGTGGTGGGCAGGGAGTGAACGGGCCTTCGGGCATGGTCGTGGACCGCCTGCCCCGTACCTTTGCGGCCCCATGGTCACAGCGGACCAATTCCACGAACTGAACGAACGGCTGGACGCCCTGAAGGGCTACCTGGCCGTGGAGGACAAGCGCGGCCGGATCGCCGAGGAGGAGAAGTACACCCAGGACCCCGACTTCTGGAACGACCAGGCCAAGGCCCAGGCGACCATGAAGAAGATCCGCGAGCTCAAGCGCTGGGTGGAGCTGTACGAGGACGCCCGCACCCAGGTGGACGACCTCGGCGTGCTGATGGAGTTCCACAAGGCCGGTGAGGCCTCCGAGGAGGACGTGGACAAGCAGCACGGCGTGGCCGTGGAGAAGCTGGAGGACCTCGAGTTCAAGAACATGCTCAGTGCCGAGGAGGACCCCCTGAGCGCCGTGGTGCAGATCACCAGCGGGGCCGGCGGCACCGAGAGCAACGACTGGGCCTTGATGCTGCTGCGCATGTACCGCATGTGGGCCGAGAAGAACGACTACAGCGTACGCATCCTCGACTACCAGGACGGCGAGGCCGCCGGTATCAAGCAGGCCACCATGGAGGTGGACGGTGAGTTCGCCTTCGGCATGCTGAAGGGAGAGAACGGCGTACACCGCCTGGTGCGCATCAGCCCCTTCGACAGCCAGGCGCGGCGCCACACCAGCTTCGTGAGCGTGTACGTGTACCCGCTCGTGGACGAGAGCATCGAGGTCGCCATCAACCCGGCGGACATCAGCTGGGACACCTTCCGCAGCGGTGGAGCCGGCGGACAGAACGTGAACAAGGTGGAGACCGGGGTGCGCCTCCGCCATGCGCCCAGCGGGATCATCATCGAGAACACCGAGACCCGGAGCCAGCTGGACAACAAGACCAAGGCCCTGCAGCTGCTCAAGAGCCAGCTCTACGAACTGGAGCTCGAGAAGCGGCGCAGCAAAAGCGCAGCGAGATCGAGGCGGGCAAGAAGAAGATCGAGTGGGGCAGCCAGATCCGCAACTACGTGCTGCAGCCCTACAAGCTGGTGAAGGACGTGCGCTCAGGCCACGAGACCAGCAACGTGGACGATGTGCTGAACGGCGAGATCGACGAGTTCCTCAAGGCCTGGCTCATGATGCACGGCAGCAGCCAGAAGGTGGCTTGAGGAATGTGGAAATGAGGGAAATGTGAGAATGTGGGAATGTGGGGATGTGGGATGTGGGAATGGAAATGAGGTGAGGGACCGGAATGGCTGATTGGACCATCTATCACAACCCGCGCTGCACGAAGAGCCGGCAGACGCTGCAGCTGCTGCAGGAGCAGGGCATCGAGCCGCGGGTGGTGGAGTACCTGAAGGACGTGCCCACGGAGCGGGAGCTGGAAATGCTGCTGATGAAGCTGGGCATGAAGGCGGAGGACCTCGTCCGCAAGGGTGAGGCCGTCTTCAAGGAGAAGTTCAAGGGGCTGAAGCTGAACGAGCACGAGTGGGTGAAGGTGATGACCGAGCACCCGAAGCTGATCGAGCGGCCCATCGTGGTGCGCGACCACAAGGCCGTGCTGGGCCGCCCCCCGGAGAACGTCAAGGACCTGTTGTGAGCATTGCCGGGCCTGCCGTGCCCGCGTAACGAACGACCATGGAATACCGCATCGAGAAGGACACGATGGGCGAGGTGCAGGTGCCCGCCGACAAGTATTGGGGCGCCCAGACCGAGCGCAGCCGCAATAACTTCCGCATCGGGCCGCCGGCCAGCATGCCGCTGGAGATCGTGCACGCCTTCGCCTACCTGAAGAAGGCCGCCGCTTTCACCAACCGCGACCTGGGCGTGCTGCCCAAGGAGAAGGCCGAACTGATCGGCCGGGTCTGCGACGAGATCCTGGAAGGAAAGCTGGACGACCAGTTTCCCCTGGTGGTGTGGCAGACCGGCAGCGGCACCCAAAGCAACATGAACGTGAACGAGGTGGTGGCCTACCGCGGTCATGTGCTGAACGGCGGGTCGCTCACCGACACGGAGAAAGTGCTGAACCCGAACGACGACGTCAACAAGAGCCAGAGCAGCAACGACACCTTCCCCACGGCCATGCACATCGCGGCCTACCGCCTCACGGTGGAGGTGACCATCCCCGGGGTGCGCAAGCTGCGGGACACGCTGGCCGCGAAGGCCGAGGCCTTCAAGGACGTGGTGAAGACCGGCCGCACCCACTTTCATGGACGCCACCCCGCTGACCCTGGGGCAGGAGTTCGGCGGCTACGTGCAGCAGCTGGACAACGGCCTGCGGGCCATCGACAACGCCCTGGTGATGGTGCGTGAACTGGCGCTCGGCGGAACCGCCGTGGGCACCGGGCTGAACACGCCCAAGGGCTACGCCGAAGCGGTCGCCAAGCAGATCGCCGAGCTCACCGGCCTGCCCTTCGTCACCGCGCCGAACAAGTTCGAGGCCCTGGCCGCGCACGATGCCATGGTGGAACTGAGCGGGGCCTTCCGCCGCCTGGCCGTGAGCCTGATGAAGATCGGCAACGACATCCGCATGCTCAGCAGCGGTCCGCGCAGCGGCATCGGCGAGATCGTCATCCCGGACAACGAGCCGGGCTCATCCATCATGCCGGGCAAGGTGAACCCCACGCAGCCCGAGGCGCTCACCATGGTGGCCGCCCAGGTGATGGGCAACGACGTGGCCGTGGGCATCGGCGGCAGCAACGGGCACTTCGAGCTGAACGTGTTCAAGCCGCTTATCGCCGCCAACGTCCTGCAGAGCGCCCGCCTGATCGGCGATGCCTGCGTGAGCTTCACCGATAAGTGCGCCGCGGGCATCGAGCCGAACCGGCCGGTGATCCAGCGCCACCTGGAGAACTCGCTGATGCTCGTGACCAGCCTCAACACGCACATCGGCTACTACAAGGCGGCCGAGATCGCCAAGAAGGCGCACAAGGAGGGCACCACGCTCAAGGAGGCCGCCATCGCCCTCGGGCATGTGAGCGCCGAGGATTTCGACAAGTGGGTGGATCCCGCGAACATGGTCTGAGCAGGCATCGACGGAAAATGGAAAGCCCGGTCCTTGCGGCCGGGCTTTCGCTTGAAGGATGGTCTCCGATCAGTCGGCGCAGGCGAAGGCCTCGGCCCCGCAACCGGCCAGCTTGGCGGCCAGCGCGTCGCGGTCGCCCAGGTCGGCCGTGGCCAGGTCGGCATAGCCGGTGGCTGTGTACACGCGCACCTGGTCGGCGTCGTCGTCCAGGAAGGTCATCACCGGCTGGTCGGCCACGCCGCTGTCGCTGTACTTCCAGGTCAGGTCACGGCGGTCGAACTTCATCACGCGCACCTCCCCGGCCTGCTTTCCGCTCAGCTGGGTGGTGGTGAAGGTGTCCTTGGTGGCCTCGATGCGGTACTGCTCGCCCTTGAAGGTCACGAGCTGCATCTCGCGCTCACCTTCCTCCATGGCGATCGGGTTGCTGCCACTCCAGAATTCGATCAGGTTGAAGATGACGGCGTCAAGGAAGGCGGTGACGCTGTAGACCAATCCCATCGGGATCCACAGGAGCAGCGACTTGACGAACTTGTTCTCGGTGACGCCATCGTGCCAGTTGTAGGCCTTCCGGGTCAGTGCAAATTCGCCGAAGCAGCCGGTCTGGGTGGTGAGCAAGGCGCCGAGGGCCAGGAACAGGAGGGGTTTCCGCAGGATGCGCATGATCGTTTCGTTTCGGGAAAGGTACCCCCCGTCAGGAGCCTCCGGTCCGGCGAACGATCCCGGTCATCCACGATCGGACGTGGATCAGAACGTATAGTTCAAAGCGATCGTCACGTGGTGCATGTCCACGCGGTTGATGGTCTGGTCGGCGGTGGGCGTGACATCCCGGATCGGCATCTTGACGACATAGAGCACCTGGGCCGCGAGCCCCCTCCAGTGCCCACCGAAGATGTACTGCAGGTTGGCGTTGTACTGGGTGTAGGAGGGGATGCCGTACTTGTTCAACCTGAAGTCGTCAGGCGCGGGAAGCCAGTACACCCCGGCATCCCCCTCGACCTTGAGGCCGGGCAGCAGGTCCTTGACGATGATGTTGATGGAGGCGGCCTCCACGTCGCCGGCCCCTTCATTGCGTTCCCTGGTCAGGAAGGTGTAAAGCGGCTCCCTGCCCCATTCCCTGGGAAAGAGGTATCGGCTGTCCGGGGTGATCCGCGTGTAGTTGGCCTGCCAGGTCCAGCGGCCGGTGCGCAGGGCCAGCCTGCCGCTGTACACCTGGCTGGTGCTTCCCTTGGGCAGGTAGGCGAGGCTGTCGACGTGGTTGCCACCATCGGCCACGGCGTCCTGCCGGATGGCCATGATCCCGGCCATGAAATGACCTTCGGTCACATTGCCCGCCTCCAACCGCAGCATGGCGGTGTTGAAGATGTTCTCGGTGAAGATGTTCCAGCCCGTGAGCCGGAGCCGCTTCTTCCAGAAGGGGGCGGAAATACTGGCCGCGAAGATGCCGGCCGACTCCAGGTTGCCGGGATACATGCCCGGACGGCCCTCCACATCGGTGGCCCCTCCATAGGCACCGATGCTCTCTCCCACATGTTCCCATTCCGAGGTGCCCCGCGGTGCCACCCGGTATAGCCAGCCGCCGCGGAACAGCAGGTCCTTCGGTGTCCGGTGGTTGGCCCAAAGCCCTCGAACATGGTCGGGTGCATGCGTCCATCCTGCCCGTTCAGAAAGGCCGTGTTCAGTTCCTGCTTCCCGAAGACCACCAACGTGCGTTCGGAGCGACTGAGGTAGTTCAGTTGGAACTCGTGCAGGTAGGAGAGATCGTTCACGTTCCGGGGATCCTTCACATCGAACAGGGCGATCTCGTACCGGCTGTGCTGTCCAGTGATCGCATCGGTCACCGAGAAGTCCGAGGAGGTCAGGTCGAACGTGAACCCTCCGCTGAGCTTGAACTGGAATCCCTTGTGACGCTCCGAGGCGATCCCGAGCACGCCACCGAAGGCCAGCGCATGGTAGTCGCTCAGGTCGCCGGCGTTCTCGGTCATCATGCCGATCATGCGGAACCGCCCCTCCACGCGTCCGCGATGCATGACGTCGTACAGCCTGGTCTCATGCCGGATGCTGTCCGTGCTGGGCAGGTCGTGGTGCTCATGCTGGGCCAGGCCTCGGGAAGAGACGATGGCCAGCATCAGGAGCAAGCCCGACCTCGCGAAGGACAGGGACCGATCGGCAGGATGGGACCGCATGGCTCCGGCCAAGGAGGGTTCAGTGCGGCAGTTGCTCGCGGAGCCGCCCGTACACCCAGGTCCCTGCCCAGGCGCTCAGGAAGGTCACGAGGATCACTGGGAAGCCGGCGCCGATCTGGGCGAACAACGGACCCGGGCAGGCGCCGGTGATGGCCCAGCCCAGGCCGAACAGCAGCCCGCCGTAGATCTGCCCCTTGTTGAAGGTCTTGTTCGGGATGTGGATCTCCTCCCCGTAAATGGTGCGCGCCTTCAGCCGCTTGATCAGCAGCACGGAGATGGCGCCGACCACCACGGCCGTGCCGATGACGCCGTACATGTGAAAGCTCTCGAAGCGGAACATCTCCTGGATCCGGAACCAGCTCACGATCTCGGCCTTCACGAAGACGATGCCGAACAGGATGCCCCAGGCACTGTACTTCAGGTTGTACCACCAGGGGTGCTTCAGTTCGCTCTCGTTCACGCACATGGCGTCGAGCTCCCGTGCGGTCAGGTCGGCCGTGGCGGCCGGGGTCTGCTGGAAGGTGTGCTGCATGGCGTTCAAAGGGTGAGGAGGTGGGGCAGGATGAACCAGGTCATGACGATGCCCCCGATCATGAAACTGATGGTGGCCACCAGACTGGGCCATTGCAGGCTGCTGAGGCCCATGATCGCATGGCCACTGGTGCAGCCTCCGGCGTAGCGCGTGCCGAAGCCGACCATGAAACCACCGACGACGAAGAAGATCAGTCCACGCAGGGTGAACAGTTGCTCCCAACTGAACAGCTCGCTGGGAAGCAGGCGGCTGTTGTCGGTGATGCCCTTGGAGGCCAGGTACTCGGCCGTGGGCTCCGCCAGTTCCACCGGAGCACCGGTCATCAGGAAGTGCCCTGCGATGAAGGCGCCTGCGATGATGCCCCCGACGAAGAACAGGTTCCAGGCCTCCTTGCGCCAGTCGTAGCTGAAGAACTTGATGTTGGCGGGCATGCAGGCCGCGCACAGGTGGCGCAGCGAACTGCTGATGCCGAAGGTCTTGTTGCCCACGAGCAGCAGGTAGGGCACGGTGAGCCCGATCAGGGCGCCGGCCACGTACCAGGGCCAGGGTTGTTTGATGATCTCGATCATGTCGATCGGATGATGTGATGATCAGATGATCGGATGATCCGACAACGGGGTTCTTCCATTGTCCATCATCCGATCGACCGATCAAATGATCCGTGTTACTTCTTCAGCGTGCTCGGGCAGACGTAGTCGGTGCGCGGCACCTCGGTCTCTGCGATGGCCTTGAAACCGCCGGCCACGTCGATCACGTTGTGGTACCCGCGCGCCTTGAGCATGCTCGCGGCGATCATGCTGCGGTAGCCGCCCTGGCAGTGCACATAGTTCGCTTCGTCCTTGCTGAACTCGGCCAGGTGGTCGTTCAGGTACTGGAGCGGGGTGGTGGCCGCGCCATCCACGTGCTCTGCTTCGAACTCGCTCGGCTTCCGCACGTCGTACACCTTGAGGCCGCCCTTGGCGAAGCGCTCCGCGAACTCGGTGGCGGGGATGCTGGTCACGGAGTCCACCTCCCGGCCGGCGGCCTTCCACGCGGCGATGCCGCCCTTCAGGAACCCGAGCACGTTGTCGTAGCCCACGCGGGCCAGGCGCGTCACGGTCTCGTCCTCGGTGCCTTCCTCACAGACGAGCACCAGCGGGTGCTTCACGTCGGGGATCAGGGAACCGACCCAGGGAGCGAAGTCGCCGCCGAGGCCGATGTTGATCGAGCGGGGAACGAAGCCGTCCTTGAAGGTCTGCGGGGCCCGCGTATCGAGCACAAGGGCTCCCTCGCTCTCGGCCAGCAGCTCCAGTTGGTCGGGGGTCAGGGCGCGCATGCCCTGCTCCTTCACGGTGTCCAGGCTGGGGATGTCGCCCTTGTTCATGGCCACGTTCTGCGGGAAGTAGGCCGGGGGCGGCAGCAGGCCGTCGGTGACCTCCTGGATGAACTGGTCGCGGGTCTCGGCGAGCAGTGCATAGTTGGTGCGCTTCTGGTTGCCCAGCGTGTCGAAGGTCTCCTTGCTCATGTTCTTGCCGCAGGCGCTTCCGGCACCGTGCGCGGGGTACACGATCACGTCGTCGGGCAGGGTCTTCACCTTGGCGTTCAACGAATCGTAGAGCAGGCCGGCGAGGTCCTCCTGGGTCATGTCGGCGGCCTTCTGGGCCAGGTCCGGCCGACCCACATCGCCGATGAAGAGGGTGTCGCCGGTGAAGAGGCTGTGCGGCTTTCCGGCCTCGTCCAGCAGCAGGTAGCAGCTGCTCTCCATGGTGTGGCCGGGGGTGTGCAGCACCTTGATGGTGAGCTTGCCGACCTTCAGTTCCTCGCCGTCGGTGGCGATGTGCGCGTCGAAGGAGGGCTTGGCGGTGGGGCCGTACACGATGGTGGCACCGGTCTTCCGCGCCAGGTCCACGTGGCCGCTCACGAAGTCGGCGTGGAAGTGGGTCTCCAGCACGTACTTGATCTTCGCGTCGCTGCGTCCGGCACGTTCCAGGTAGGGCGCGGTCTCGCGCAGGGGATCGATGATGGCGGCCTCGCCGTCGCTCTCGATGTAGTAGGCGCCCTGCGCCAGGCAGCCGGTGTATATCTGTTCGATGGTCATGGTGGTGTGGTCGTTTTCAGGTTGAATGGACCGTGCCTCGGGGCCCGGCTCAGGCCAGGTTCGACAGTTCGCGTCCGATGATGTAGATGCCCATGACGAGCACGAACCAGCCAAAGGCCGGTTTGAGCTTCTCGTTGGGGATGCGTTTGCTCAGGATGCTGCCCGCGATGATGCCGCCCACGGCGATCACCGAGAAGACCAGCAGGAAGTTCCAGTCGATGACCTCGTGCCCCTTGAGGTCGCCGGTGAAGCCGATCAGCGACTTGGCGGCGATGATGATCAGGGAGGTGCCCACCGCCTGTTTCATGGGCAGGCCGGCCAGCAGCACCAGGGCGGGGATGATCAGGAACCCGCCACCGGCGCCCACCAGCCCGGTGATGGTGCCCACGACGATGCCCTCGCCGAGGATCAGCGGATAGTTGAAGCGCTGCTCCTTCGACGGGTCGGGCGCCGCCTTGGGCTTTCCCTTGCGGATCATGCTGAAGGATGCCGCCAGCATCAGGAGGGCGAACAGCACCAGGATGCCCAGGCTCTTGGAGACCTCGGTGCCTCCCAGGGTGAACAGCGGATCGGGGAGCGCCGGCACCAGGAAGGCCCGCGTGGCGTAGACCGCGAGAATGCTGGGGATCCCGAAGACGATGGCCGTACGCCAGTGGATGTTGCCCAGGCGCATGTGGCTGAAGGAGCCGATCAGGCTGGTGAGGCCCACGATGAACAGCGAGTAGGCCGTGGCCAGCACCGCGTCCACCGAGAACAGGTACACGAGGATGGGCACCGTGAGGATGGAGCCACCCCCGCCGATGAGGCCCAGGGAAAGGCCCATGACGATCGCACCGATGTATCCAAGCGTCTCCATTCCGGGTTCAGAGTTTCTCGCAGCACTGTTCCAGGCATCCGATGATGCGCAGGAACTCCGGCTGCCGGATGAAATAGCGGCTGAAGCGGCCGTCCTTCTCATAGTCCACCAGGCCTCGGTCCCGCATCAACGTCAGGTGCTGGCTCAGGATGGCCTGTTCCATGCCCAGCATGTCCTGCAGCTCCAGGTTGCACAGGCGGCCATGCCGCCCCAACAGGTCCAGGATGGCCAGCCGTTGGGGATGTGCGGCCGTTCGCAGGAGCTCGCTGGCCTTCACCAGTTTGTCCTCGCCCACACGCTGTCCCAGTAATGCCTCGCTCATGGCGATGCAAAGATAGATAGCGATATATCTATGTATTCAGTGACCAGGGTCACACGGAGGCGGGAGGGAAGGCTTCAAAGGGCCTCGAGCAGGGCCTTCCCGAAGGTCCGGAGCTGCCACTGGCGCAGGCCTTCGACGGCGCCCAGTTCCGCGAGCGAGGAGGGGCGCGTGCGGGCGATCTCCGCGAGCAACTGGTTGGCGCAGACCACTCCGGGTCGCAGGTCCCACTGTTCCATCAGGCGGTCGCGGGTCTTCTTCAAGCGCTTGAGCCGGTCCTCGTAGTCGGGATCGCGATCGTAGCGCTTGGGGCGCTCCAGGCGGGGCCACTGGTCCTTGGGCAGTTCCATTCCGCGCTCCACCGCCTGCAGGATGGCGGCCCCGTTCTTCTTGACCGTGGAGTCGCCGATGCCCTTGCGCTTGGCCAGGTCGCCCTGTCCGGTGGGCGGTTCCTTGGCCAGGTCGATCATGACGGCGTTGCCCAGGACCATGAACGGTGCCCGGTCCAACCGCGCGGCCACCTGATCGCGCCAGGTGAAGAGCTCGCGCAGCACGGCCAGCTCCTTCGGCTTCAGGGCCTTGGCCCCTTTGATGCGGACGAAGCCGGGTTCGGTGGGCGCTTCCTCGTTGAAGGCACCTCGGTGAGCAGCCCGAACTCCTCTTCCGCCCACGACCAGCGGTCGCGCTGGTGAAGCTGCTCCGCCAGCCGGTCGCGCAGGGCGATCAAGTGGCGCGTGTCCATGGCCGCGTACTCGAGCATGCCGGGGGTGAGCGGCCGCTTGCACCAATCGGCCTTCTGGTACCGCTTGTCCAAGACCACGCCGAAGTACTTCTTCAGCAGCGCGGCCAGGGAAAGCTCCGGCTCGTTGAGCAGCTCGGCGGCGATCAGCGTGTCGAACACGTGGTGCACCCGGTAGCCGTACATCCGCTTCAGCAGGCGCAGGTCGTAGTCGGCGTCGTGGACCACCACTTCCACGTGCTCATCCGCCAGCATCCGGCCCAGCGGGGCCATGTCCTGCACGGCGAGCGGGTCCACGAGCCAGGTGTCGGTGCGGTTGCTCAACTGCACCAGCCCGATGCGTTCGTGGTAGCGGTGGAAGCTGGAGGCCTCGGTGTCCAGCGCCAGACAGGTCTCCCCGCGCAGCTGGTCCATCAGCCGCGCCAGGCTCCGGTCGTCCGCGATCAGGGGGGTGTCCGCCATGGGCGGTGCAAAGGAAGGGAACCGGGCGCGACCCTGCGGTGACCGGACCGGATTTCGCTGAAAGGCCTTGTCAGACCAGGTTCCGGCCAATGCCGAAGCCCACGCACAGCAGGGCCCAGCCGTAGACCACCGCATTGCGGGTGTGCAACGGGCGTTCAGGGCTCATCCAGCGCGACCAGCCCCACTGAACGCCCAGCAGGGGCACGGACATCACCAGCAGGCCATTGTGGCCCAGAGCTTCACCCAATCGGCCGTGCATCAGGTCGTGCAGGGCCCGTTGCGAGCCACAGCCCGGGCAGAGCCAGCCGGTGAGCGTACGGAAGGGGCAGGGAAGGAAGCCACCGCCCTCCGGGTCGTGCAGGAACAGGTGGCCGGCGTACACCAACCCACACAGCATTGCCATCATACCCCACCTAGCTCTCATGAATTCCGAGCGCGGGATTTACCAGCAGACGACTTGCAAGCTATGACCGTGGACTGTATGTTTGACTAATCAATACCTGATAGCGATGAAGTGGTGGCTGAAAGCAATGAAACAGTACGCTGACTTTTCTGGGCGTGCTCGAAGAACGGAATTTTGGATGTTTTTTTTATTTACAGTTTTGTTTTCATTTGCATGCGGATTAATTGATGGGCTATCGGGTACATTGAATGAGACGGGTGTAGGTGTATTGGGAGGATTGTTCGCTCTTGCCACTTTGATTCCAGGTATTGCTGTTAGCGTGAGAAGACTGCATGACATAGGGCGGAGTGGATGGTTCATTCTCATAGGCTTGATACCAGTGGTTGGTTCAATTGTCCTTCTCGTCTTTTACTTTACAGACAGCCAAAAATCAGATAATAAATGGGGCGTGTCTCCTAAGTACGGAGAATCTACGTCGGATGTTGGATGAATCATCAAACCTATTCAACTGACGGACTCTAAGTAGTGTGGAATTGCGCGAGTGACCGATTGGTTCAGCGCACCACCTTGTCGATGTAGCGGGAGTTCATCACGCCCAGGGTACCCATGTAATCCGGGGCGAAGCTCACCAAGTCGCCCACCTTGTACCCGGCGGGGTTGTCGTCCAGGTCCAGGACGAGCATGTCCGAGCTGGCCTCGATGATCTTGACGCGCTCATCGAGCGGGGTGATGTGCGCGGGGTCCACGTCCAGCAGGCCGATGTCCAGGATGGCCCGGAACGCGGTGCGCCCGATGTCCTTCTCGTCGTACTCGGGGGTCTCGCCCGACACGTTCAACCCCTGCTCGCCGATGGGCACCATCGGTTTCTCGGACAGCTCGATCACTTCGGCATGCAGGCGGAACACGTCGTTGCGCATGCCCTTGATGGTGCCGTTGGTGAAGAGGTCCTTCCCGAAGAACAAGGCCTCGCCCACGCGGAAGTGGTTCACGCCCTTGGGCAGTTGCTTCTTCAACAGGAGCGGGATGGTGACGGTGGTGCCGCCGGTGACCCAGGGGATGTGCTTGTTGAAGCGCGATTCGATGAGCTGTTTGTACAGGCAGAGCTGGATCAGCTTGTCCTGCGTGGGCATGATGCCGTTCAGGCAGTTCAGGTTGGTGCCCAGCCCGATGATGCTGATGTGGGGCAGTTCGAACACCCCGGCGTAGAACTCGATCAGCTCGTCGCCCATCACGCCCTCGCGGAGGTCGCCCATCTCCACCATGATGATGACCTTGTGGTGCCGGTCCTGCCGCACGGCCTCCTCGCTGAGCTGGCGGATGGTGGTGAGGTCGCTGTTGAAGCTGACGTCCGCGTAGCGCACCACATTCGGAATGGCCCGCTTGGCGGGTGGTTTGATGTACACCGTCTGCACCTCGGGCGCCAGGCGCTTGATGGCCTTCAGGTTGCTGATGCGGGTGTCGTGCAGTTCCTTCTCGCCCAGGTCGATCACCTCCTTCAGGTAGGTCTCGTTCCCGCACAGCAGCTTGGTCACGATGCCCCAATCCATGCCCTGCTTCTCGAACAGCTCCTTCAGGAACCGGTGGTTGTGGCGGAGGCGCTTGCGGTGCAGTTCCAGGAAGGCCATGGTTCAGGGATGGTGGGTCTCCACGACCACCCGGGGGATGTCGTGCGGGAGCCGGGTCAGCAGCTCGTAGTTCAACTGTTCACTGCGCTCACCGAAGGAGGAGACGCTGATGCTGCGATCCCCCTGGGTGCCGATCAGCACCACCTCGTCGCCCTTCTCCACGCCCTCGATGCCGGTGACGTCGATGGTGATGCAGTTCATGTTCACGATCCCGCGCACGGGGGCCAGCTGTCCGCGCACCAGCACCTGCCCGCTGTTGCTCAGGCTGCGGGCGTAGCCGTAGGCGTAGCCCACGGGCACCACGGCCAGCCGCAGGTCCTCCTGTGCGAAGAAGGCGGTCCCATAGCCCACGAAGTTCCCCTGCTGGGCGGTGGTGAGGCTCATGATCCGGCTGCGCCAGCGGATGACCCGGTGTAGCGGGTCGGAGGGGATGTTGTGCTGCTTGCGGAAGCGGACCTCGGTCTCGCGGTTCGGCCAGAACCCGTACTGCAGGATGCCCACACGGGCCATGTCGTAGAGCGTGTCGGGCTCGTTCAGCACACCGGCGGAACAGGCCACGTGGCGCAGGCCGGTGTCCTGGCCGCTGGCATCGGCCAGGCGCAGGGCGTCCCGGTAGCGCTCCTTCTGCTCCTGCACGCGGAAGGCGTTCGCCATGCTCTCCGCCCCCGCCAGGTGGGTGCAGATGCCCATCAACTGGAGCGCGTCCGTGCAGGTGGCGGTCCATTTCAACAGCCCGGCCAGGTCCTCCGGCGGAAAGCCCGTACGGTGCATGCCGGTCTCGATCTCCAGGTGCACCCGGGCGGCTCGGCGCTGGGCCCGGGCCAGCTGCACCGCCTGCACCAGCCGTTGCCGTTCGAAGACGTTGAACTCGATGCCCTGTTCCACGGCCCATTCAAGCGCCTCATCGTCCACGTCGCCCATGATGTAGACCGTGGGGCGCCCCTCCACCACCTGCAGCAGGTCGTAGGCCTCGCTGGCCGAGTAGACCGCAAAGCGGTCCATGCCCAGTTGCTGGGCCAACGGCACGAAGGTGCCGATGCCATGCCCGTAGGCATTGCCCTTCACCACGTTGCACAACAAGGGTCGCTCACCCAAGGCGCCCCGGATGAACTCCAGGTTGCGCCGCAGCGCGTCCGTGCTGATCTCGATCGTGGAGCCGTTGAACATCTACGCGTCCAGAAAGCGCCTTGCGGCGGTATGGAGAAGCTCCACCCCGTGCGGGATCAGCGCATCGGGGAAATCGTAGTCCGGATTGTGCAGCGCGGGTTGCCGTTCACCGGAACCCAGCCCGAACATGCAGCCGGTGTAGCGGGCGGTGAACAGGCCGAAGTCCTCGCCCCACTTGAACGGATGGTCCCGCTCCACGAGCTGATGGCCCGTGGCCTGTGCGGTCTCGCGGACCAGCCCTGCGGCTGCGGGGTCGTTCTGGTTCGCCTTGAAGGTGTGGGTGCGTCGCACGCGCACGTCCAGGCCATGGTCCCTCGCGAGCTTCCTGGCGAGGTCCTCGGTCTCCTGCTCCAGCTGCTCCAGTTCCTGGTCGTGCCAGCAGCGCAGGGTCAGGTGCACCTCGGCCCTTCCGGCGGAGATCCCGTAATCGATGCTGCCCAGGTCCACATGCACCGGGGTCACCACCCGCATGGCCGGGTCCTCGGGCACGTTGTTGTCCAGCGCGAGCGCCCCCTGCAGCAGCTCGGCCACGGCGGCCGCCGGGTTCAGGCCGTGCTCGGGTTCCGCGGCATGGGAGGTCTTGCCCTCGAGCACGATCACCATGCTGTTCACGGAGGCGGTGAAGGCCCCTTCGCGCACCACCACGCTTCCCAGGGGATAGCCGGGCAGGTTGTGCAGGGCCAGCACCAGGTCGAAGTGCCGCTCGCTCATGCGCGGGTCGTCCAGGACCGACCTGGCGCCTGCGCCGTTCTCCTCGGCGGGTTGGTAGAGCAGGTGTACGCGGCCATTCCGGGGCCGGTCGGCCGCCAGCTTCATGGCCACACCGGTGAGCATGGCCATGTGTCCGTCGTGCCCGCACTTGTGCGATACGCCGTCGTAGATGGACCGGTGTCCGAAGGTGTTCACCTCCCGGATGGGCAGGGCGTCCAGCTCGCAGCGCAGGAGCACCTGCGGGCCCGTGCCATCGCTGCCGAAGGTGGCCAGGATGCCCGTGCCGCCAAGTTCCTCCAGCAGGCCGTCCGGGCGCAGGGGGCGCAACCGGTCCAGGACACGGGTGGCCGTGGCGTATTCCTCGCCCGACACCTCGGGGTGGGTGTGCAGGTCGCGCCGGAAGGCGGTGAGTTCCTCCAGGTCCGCGTTCATTTGGCGAGGCGCATTTCCAGGTACTTGTTGGTGAAGCCCAGCGATTCGTAAAGCAGCTTGGCCGGGTTGTCGGGCTCCACGTGCAGGGCGATGCTTCCCGAGGCGGCCCCGATGGCTTCCCGCATCAGCCGCTTGCCCACGCCCTGGCCGCGCTGGGAGCGGTCCACGGCGATGTAGACCAGGATGTGCTCGGGGATGTAACCGCCCATGCCGGTATCGTTCACCACCACGGCGCCGATGATGCCCTCGTCGTTCCGCCCGGCGATCACGAAGCCGCCCCGCCCCGGGTCCAGGGCGTAGTCGATGGCCCGTCGGATGTGCTCCTTGGGGTCCCCGAACTGGTCCAGGTGCTTGAACAGGAAGGAGGCCACCGCGTCGCGCTGGGCGTCGTCGGCGGCATGGTCGGGAGTGTAGGTGTCGATGTGCATGGTCAGGAGGTGCTGATCCCGCCGTTCACCAGCGGGGTGCCGCCCACCGGCATCAGGCGGTCGATGGACAGGAAGATGATGGCCGCCATGGCGATGCCGAAGACGTTCGCGTCCAGTCCATAGGGCAGGGCGAACGGAGCCTCGCCGAGGGCGATGGTGGTGAAGCCGCCGCCGAGCATGGCGCCGATCGCGGCCCGGGCATTGCGCCGTCCGCCGAACACGGCGGCCACCAGCGGAACGAGCAGGCCGCTCACCATGAAGGCGTAGCTGGAGAGCATCAGGTCCAGGACGTTCTCCATCATGGCCGCGATCAGGATGGCCACGGCACCAAGGGCCAGGGTGAGCCATTGGGAGAGGCGCAGCATGCCTTTGGTCCCCTGCGGTACGCGGGTGACGCGTGCGAGGATGTCCGTGAGCAGGTTCCCGCTGGCGGCCATCAGGCAGCTGTCCGCGGTGCTCAGGATGGCCGAGAAATAGACCGAGAGCATCAGGCCCATGAGGCCGGCTGGCAGGATGGTGCGGAGCAGGAGCGGGAGGCCCAGTTCGGGGTCGAGCTCGGCGGCGGAGGCACCGGCCAGCCCTTCGAACATGCCCTGGTCCGCGGCCACCCGGGCGAGCAGGCCCAGGGTCACGCCCAGGAAGGCCATCAGCGGCCATTCGAGCAGCCCGGCGATGGCCCAGGCCTTGCGCGCCTCCTTCTCGCTGCGGCAGGCATAGATGCGCTGGTAGAGGGTCATGCCCACGAACCAGATCGGTACGATGGTCACCGCCCAGTTGATCAACGTCACGGCGTCCACATTGGTCAGGCTCAACTGCTCCGGCCGTATGGTGGCCCGGATGGTCTCCCAGCCGCCCACGGCCTCCCAGGCCAGGGGAACGCCCACCAGGGAGAGCCCGCCGATCAGCACGATCCACTGGATGGTGTCCGTGTAGACGACCGCCTTCATGCCGCCCAGCACGGTGTAGCCCACCGTGATCACGCCCATCACGAGCAGGGCCATGTTCAGGTCCAGGTCCACGAAGGCCGCCGAGGCCAGTTTGGCGCCGGCCAGCATCTGCGAACTGGTGAAGCCGAGGTAGCCCACCACGCTGATCAAGCCGGCGACGAAGGCGGCACGGCCGTCGTAGAAGTGGGCGATCAGCTGGGGAAAGGTGAGGAAGCGTTCGCGCACGGCCAGGGCATGCACCCGCGGGATCAACAGGGCGCCGGCCAGCCAGGCCCCCACCAGGCCCGTGAAGAGCATCCAGGAGCCCGACAGGCCCATCAGGAAGCCCAGACCGCCAAGGCCGATGGAGAAGCCGCCACCCACGTCGGTGGCCACCACGCTGAGGCCGATGTGCCAGCCGGAAAGCCCCCGGCCACCCACGAAGTAGTCCTCCTGGTCGGTGTTACGGCGCAGGAAGTAGGTGCCGACCGCCACCAGGGCGATCATGTAGGTCAGGAAGATGCCGGCGTCGATCCAGGACAAACCCTTGGGGACACAGGTCCGTCAGGGGTTTCGGTGCTCGGAAGGCCTGCGGTAGGCGTCGAGTTCGTGTCCCTGTGTCCGGGACAAAGATAGCAAAACCTCAGGAACGGCGCGGCTTTCGGGAGGTCGAACGCCGGAACACCCTGTCCTGTGTGGGCTTCGTCACACGTAGCGGTCGCCGCTGTCCGCCTTCACGTCGTTCACGAACTGGCGGATCTTCTGCTCGTCCCGTTTCCGGCAGACCAGCAGCACATCCTCGGTGCTGATCACGATGTGGTCCTCGAGCCCCTGCAGCACCACCAGGCGGTCATCGTGCACATGCACCATGTTGCGGTCGCAGTCATAGAGCCGCACGTGCTCGCCCACGGCGGCATTGCCGCGGCCGTCCTTGTCCAGGTGGGTGAAGAGGCTGCCCCAGGTGCCCAGGTCGCTCCAACCGAACTCGCTGGTCACCACGTACACGTTGTCCGCCTTCTCCATGATCCCGTAGTCGATGCTGATGTTCTCGCAATCGGCGTAGGTCTCGGTGATGAAGTCCTGTTCGGCCGCGGAACCGTAGGCTTCCCTGCCGGCGGCGAAACGGGCCTCCATCTCGGGCAGGTGCCGCTCGAAGGCCTTGGTGATGCTCTTCACGCTCCAGATGAAGATCCCGGAGTTCCAGAGGAAATCTCCGCTCTCCAGGAAGCGCTGGGCGGTGTCGTGGTCCGGCTTCTCGGTGAAGGTCTTCACGCGCTTCACCCGTGGGTTCACCGTGCCGCTCTCCTCCGTGAACTGGATGTAGCCGTACCCCGTGTCCGGCCGGCTGGGCATGATCCCCAGGGTGACCAGGCAGTCGCTGCTCGTGGCCTGCCGAAGCGCCAGGTCGACGGTGGCGTGGAAGGCCTCCTCCTTCAACACCAGATGGTCGCTGGGTGCGACGATGATCCGTGCCTCGGGATCGCGCTTGGCGATCACGTGGTTGGCGTAGGCCACGCACGGGGCGGTGTTGCGACGGCTGGGTTCCAGCAGGATCTGATGGTCCGCCAGATCGGGCAGCTGCTTCCTGACCAGCGGGGCGTACTGGGCGTTGGTCACCACCAGGATGTTCTCCGGCGGGCACAGGGCCAGGAAGCGGTCGTAGGTCTGCTGGATCAACGTGCGGCCAAGGCCGAGGAAATCGAGGAACTGCTTGGGATAGGCGGTCCGGCTCATGGGCCAGAAGCGGCTGCCGATGCCGCCTGCCATGATCACGCAGTAGGTATGCTGGTCCTTCATGGTTCCGGTGGGGCCTCAGGAGGCGCGGCGCGCGGGCATGGAGCCTTGCACCTGCACTTCGGCCAGGGGGTCGATGAGGTAGTTGCGCCGGTCGTTGAGACAGCGGCACTTGAAGCGTTTCCGCACCTGCGCCCCCTTCACGAAGAGGCGGTTGTTGAAGCGGAAGATGGTGCGTTCGGGAATGTCCTCCAGGAACGGGGTGGGTTCTGCGTCGTAACGCTTCAGTGCCCGCATCAGGTCCTGGTCCTGGCAGCTGCTGGCAGGAGCGTCCAGCAGGTGCTTCTCCAAGGACCTGAGCAGGTCCGCAGGGAACACGGTCCGGCTCAGGAAGGGCCGCATCAGGCGGGCATATTCGCCTTTCCAATGGGGGCCATGGGGCTGGGTCCAGCGCCGGTGCCGCACGAACGTGGTGTAATGCGCGAACTCGTGGATCAGCGTGACCAGGAAGGCGTAGATGTTCAGGTCGGCGTTCACGCTCACCCGGTGTGGGGACGGCCACCCGAGGCGGACCGGTAGTCGCCCAGCTTGGTGAGCCTGGGCTTCACGATGCGCACCTGCACCGGGTTCCGGCGCAGGAAGTTGACCACGATGGGATAGGCCGCGGCGGGCACATGCTCGCGCAATTGGTCCAGGTCCGTGAACGGGCGAAGGCTGCTCATGCGTCGTGGCGCGGGGCGGGAGGGGTCTGGGCACGGACACCGGGGGCTGGCGCGGGGACCAGGTTCCAGGTGGGGCAGTCGCAGCCCTTCTTCTTGCGCTTGGCAGCGCCGTACCTGGGGCCGGAGGCGCAGGCCGACAGCGCCATCAGGGCGCCCAGCAGCAACCCCAGGAAGGGGCGGTAGGACAGTTCGGCTCCGGGAATGGCCATCGGCGGGCAAAGGTAGGTATCGGGCACGGGGCTGGAAAGGGCGTCCGGCGGGGCGGGGCACGTATCTTGGCGGCCCGGAGCGCCATGCAGATCCTGTTCCATTTCGGCCGGTATTTCCTGCTGCTCAAGGACGTTTTCGGGCGTCCCGAACGCTTCCGGATCTACTGGCGCCGTACCCTGGAGGAAATGGACCTGCTGGGCGTGCAGAGCCTGGGCATCGTGGCCCTGCTCAGCGCCTTCATGGGGGCGGTCATCACCATCCAGACCAAGACCAACATCGACAGCCCCCTGATCCAGGCCTGGGTGGTGGGTTTCGCCACCCGGCAGAGCGTGATCCTGGAGTTCAGCCCCACGGTCATCTCCCTGATCCTGGCCGGCAAGGTGGGCAGCAACATCGCCGCGGAGATCGGCTCCATGCGGGTGAAGGAGCAGATCGATGCGCTGGACATCATGGGCGTGAACTCGGCCGGGTACCTGATCCTGCCCAAGCTCGCGGCCACCATCCTGATCAACCCGTTCCTGGTCATGATCAGCATGTTCCTGGGCATATTCGGGGGCTGGCTGGCCGGCGTGCAGGCCGGGGTCATCTCCAGCGACGACTTCATCCTGGGCATCCAGACGGGCTTCAAGCCGTTCCACGTCACCTATGCCCTGATCAAGACGGTCGTGTTCGCCTTCATCATCACCACCATCAGCGCCTACCAGGGGTACTTCACCCGGGGCGGGACCCGCGAGGTGGGCATCAGCAGCACCCGTGCCGTGGTCTATAGCAACGTGGTCATCCTGCTGGCCAACCTGGTCCTCACGCGCGTGCTCCTGCTATGATCGAGGTCCAGGGGCTCAGCAAGCGCTTCGGCGACAACCAGGTGCTCACCGACATCTCGGCGGTGTTCGAGCAGGGCAAGGTGAACCAGATCATCGGCATGAGCGGCAGCGGGAAGAGCGTGCTCACCAAGTGCATGGTGGGCCTTCACCGGCCGGAGGAGGGCCGCGTGCTTTACAACGGCCGCTCCTTCCACGACATGAACGACGAGGAGAAGCGCGGCATCCGGCAGGAGATCGGCATGCTTTTCCAGAGCAGTGCCCTCTTCGATTCGCTCACCGTGCTCGCGAACGTGATGTTCCCCTTGAAGATGTTCGCCCGGGGCAGTGAGGAGGAGATGCGTGAACGGGCGCGGTTCTGTCTGGACCGTGTGAACATCGTGGACAAGGACGATCTGTTCCCCTCGCAGATCAGCGGGGGCATGCAGAAGCGCGTGGGCATCGCCCGTGCGATCGCCATGGAGCCGAAGTACCTGTTCTGCGATGAACCGAACAGCGGCCTGGATCCCCAGACGGCCATCCTGATCGATGACCTGATCAAGGAGCTCACCGAGGAGTACAACACCACCACGATCGTCGTGACCCACGACATGAACTCGGTGATGGAGACCGGAGAGAACATCATCTTCATCCACCAGGGCCGCAAGTGGTGGCAGGGAAGCCGGCAGGAACTGCTGAACAGCGACAACACCGAGCTGAACGAGTTCATCTACGCGGGCGAGCTGATGCGGGAGGTGAAACGGGCCCGTGACGCGGGGCGCTGAACGAAAGGACCCCGACGTGATCGCCGGGGTCCCTTGTGTTCGTTCGGCCGGAACTAACGATCCAGGGCCTTGATCAAGGTGCCGCTCCGACGGGCGCCGTCGGCGTTCAAGGTCCAGAAGTAGCTGCCCGGGGCCAGGTGCTCGAGCGTGACGGGGTGCCGATGGACCCCTGCCGCTGCCTTGCCGAAGGAGCTGGTCAGCACGCGGCGCCCAACGGCATCATGCAGTTCAAAGGTCACGCTGGCGGCCTGGTCCAGCTCGTAGGACACCGTCACACGGTCATCGGCCGGATTGGGCCAGAGTTCCACGTTGGGGCCGTTGAGGGCCGTTTCCCCGATCCCCACGGGGCCCGCGAGCACGGCCCTTACCATGGGCGTCTTCGTCACGAAGAAGGTCTCGTCCGAGTTGGGGTAGCGGATGATGCTCACCTGGGGATCGCTGATCCCTCCTCGTGCAGAACACCACCGGGTCGGAACCACCGTAGGCTCCCGCCATGATCAGGTAGGCGGTGCCATCGGAAAGGTCCAGCGGGGAGGGTAGATCGAGGGTGATCCAGTTGGTGGTCCCGCCGACCGCCGTCAGTTCGCCGGCCAGAAGCTCATGGTCGTCGGTCACCTCCACGAAGTCCGTGTTGATGTCGTAGACGATCCCATAGATCAGGGATCCCACGGCGGAGCTTTCGTGCACGGCGACCTGGATCGCCACCAACTGGCTTCCGGCGTTCACAAGGTCGAAGTAGTTGCCCAGCTCATAGGCGTCGGTGGCGTTGTCAGGTCCCTGCTGCTGTGTGCTGGTGCAGGTGCCGTCATCCTGGGCCCACAGGTTCGTGCTCACCTCGATGTTCCGGACAACGGTGTTGTTGGCTGGGATGTCGTCCGTCTGGTCCTGGTCGATCCCGTAGGTGAGCGTGTAGGTACCGATATCGCCCGAAGGGGTGAAGCCATTGACCAGCTCCTCCAATTCGTCGGTGGGCGCAAGGGCCGCGGGTGAACTGGCGCTGTTGAACTCGGCACCGTTCGGCCCCTGCACATCGAAGGTGAGGGTGACCCCGGTCTGCGGGTCATAGCCTTTGTTGCGCATCAGCCCCTTCAACTGCATCTCGCGCACCTGCTCGGCGGGGTAGATGTCGTAGTCGATGTTGGCCAGGCCCGTGTTGTCGAAATCGAACCCGGTCCGCCAGGTGCGGATCAGGGCCATGTCGTTGGCGGGAAGGTCCTTGATGGTGACGTTGTCGATCTGCCAGCCGTAGTCCCAGATGCTCGTGTAACGGAAACGGAGCTGGACGTTGGCGGGGTCGTTGGCGACCCATGCACTGATGTTCACATCGATCACCTCGGGGTTCGGACGGCCATCGCGGCCGACGCCTTCGTTGATCTCCACCTCGTCCCAGGTGACCCCTCCGTCCGTGCTGACGCCCACATAGCAATGGTCCTCCTCCCATTCCTGGAAGTACTGCTCGAACTCGACCTTCAGGTTGGGGGGCGCTCCGCTCAGGTCGATCACGGGGGAGACCAGCCAGGTGTCCGTGGCCACGCCCGGCGTACCGTAGAAATCATCATCCACCATCAACCAGGAGGTCGGTGTGGAGCTGTTCAGGGAGGGCACGGGGTACGTGGAACTCGTTGGCCCCGGCCCCGTGCTGGTCACCTCCCAATCCACGCTGCCGGCGATGGTGTTCACGGTCCAGCCATTGAGACCGTTGTCAAAGTCCTCCGTGAAATAGGATGCTCCTTTGGCCATGCCGGCAACGCCTTCCACCCAGGCGGCCGGGCCTGCATGTTTGTACTCCGGGTGGGGCGGTACGGGCTGGTGTGTGAGCTGTGCCTGCATCCCGAATGCGGAGAGGCAGGCGATCAGGGTAAGTGTTCTTTCCATGTGCAACAAGGGTTGTTCTGCAAGATAGGGATCACCGGATGCCTCCACCGTATCCGGTGGTGAAGTGTTGGAAGTGGCACGAACGTGAACGCCCCGGCCTTGGCCGGGGCGTTCATGAACGATCGGTCGGGCGATCCTAGCGGGTGACCACCAGGCGACGGGCCAGGCGCACAGGACCAGCGGTCACCGTGCAGTTGTACATCCCCGATCCCAGCTCGTTCGTGGACAGCACATGGCGGTGCTCGCCGGCGCCCAGGTTGCCCAGGTCCTTGGCCAGCACCAGGCGACCGTTCACGTCATGCACCTGGATGGAGACCGGACGCGCTTCATCCAGTTCGAACCTCACGGTCGTGGACTCGGCGGCGGGGTTCGGATACAAGGCCCCCACATGAAGTCCGTTCTCGCTCAGTTCCTGCAGTCCGACGAACTGGGCAGCAGCGAGGTGCAGGCGTGCCATCAGGGCAGGGTTGCCTGCGCCAATGAAGCGGTACAGGGTCGCATCCTGGTTGTCGTAGCCATAGAGCCCTCCGGGATGCACATCACCGCTGGTGCAGATCGCCACCGTGTCAGCCCCGGGGTTCTCGACCAGGATCTGGTAGTCCATGGTCGGATCGATGTTCACCGGACCACCATCGAAGCTGATGGGTATCCAGTTGGCGCCACCGGCAGGTGTGATCATGTTGGGCATCACCTCGAAGGCGAGGATCTCGGCCACGGTGCCCACGTCGTCATCGAGATACACGTTCACCACCGAACCGTTCGTGGTGTTGTTCCCGAAACAAAGGGCCACGCCATAGGCCATGCTCCCGGTGTTCTCCATCTCGAACAGGGTGCCCATCAGGCTGTAGGCCGCGTTCTGGGAGAGGCTGATCTGTCCGTCGCGGGCATTGGTGTCCACGCCCATCACGGCGAATTCGTTGGCCTGCGGCGTGTCGGTGACCACATAGCCGCGGGTCACCGCATTGTTCGTAAGGTCGGCGTCCATGGAGTCCGTTCCGAGCGTCACGACCACGCTCACATTGCCGGGCCCGGAGGGTACCCAACCCGTGTTGATCACCACGGTGTCCCCGGCACACTGGGCCAGGTTGCCAATGGTGACGGGGAAGGTGCCCTGGCTGGTACCATCGAAGAACACCTCGGCCGTGGCCTGGGCGTTGGGCTGCGCGAACGCGCCTTCGTTCGTATAGGCCATGGAAAGGTCCAATGCACCCGCCTGTTCGAGGGGCATGCGGGTATACTCCAGGTTACGCGTGGCGGTATTGTCGTAGTCGTCCCAATCCTCCACGAGCCACACGCGGCTCAACTTCACGTCGTTGCCAAAACCCTCCACCACCTGCACATCGTCGATCTGCCAGTGGTAGTGGGTCATCCCGCCGGATCCGTCCTGGGTGAAGCGGAACTTCACGTTGGAGGGGTCGGCCACGATGGCGCATTCGAGGTTCACCACGGCGGTGAAGGTGCCCGGGTCGTTGTTCACGGCCACGCCGAACTCAGCGTCCAGGCGGGTGGGCCAGGTGGCGCCACCATCGGTGCTCACGTCCACGAAGTGCCCACCGTCGTTGCAGCAGAAGCGCGAACGCATCTCGAATTCCAGACGCGGATTGAAGGCGGCGCTCAGGTCGAGCACCGGGGATTCCAGGCTTCCCACCCATTCGTTGAAGGTGGGTTGGCCTCCCACGGTGTTGGCGGCATCACTGTCGAACATCATGAACCCGTTCGCCGCAGTGGTGCTGGTGATCACCTGGGTGGTGGCACTGTAGAAACCGTTCGGGCCGTCGGTGTCATAGAGCCAGATGGCTCCATCAGGGCCGCTGGTCGTCCATGGCCCCACACCGTTGTTGCCGGCCAGGCCATTGGCGAAATCCTCGCTGAAGTAAACGGCACCTCCGCCGCCTTTCAGCATGGTCGGTACGGACCCTTTACCCGGGGTGGCGGTCAGGCGCATGGCGTCCGTGCGGACCCGGTCGACGGAGGCCGGCGCGTCCTGTTGCGCCATCAGCCCCCCTCCCAGCAGGGTCATCAGCGCCAAGGTGGAGAAACGTTGCATGGTCTTGCGTTTGTGGTTTTCGTTGAAAGGATCCCCAAGTTACGTCCGGAACCCATACGATCACCCACCATCCGTCCCTTGCGCAGGGAGCGGCTGGAGGAAAAAAAGGAAGGCCGCCATGTGGCGGCCTTCCTTTTTCGATCCTGGGACCCGATCAGCGGGTCACCACCATGTTGCGGCTGATGCGTGCATCGCCGGCGGTGATGGTGTAGTTGTACATGCCCGGAGCGAAGCGCTCGGCATCCAGTTGGATCTGGTGCTGACCGGCAGCGCGGTTGCCGAGGTTCTGCTCGAACACCACCTTACCGGTCACGTCGAACACCTGGAAGCCCACGTTGCGGCCCTCCACGAGTTCGTACACGATCGTGGTCACGTCGTTGAAGGGGTTCGGACGGTTGCCCATGATGGTCAGACCGTTGTTGGTCTCCTCGATGCTCGAGGGGGCCTCGGCCAGCATCAGGCTCGTCATCACGGCAGGGTTGCCCCAGCCGATGAACTGGTACAGCGTGGCGTCGCCGTTGTCATAGCCGAAGAGACCGCCGGGGTTGGTGGTGCCACCCACACCGATGCGGACCTGCTCCGTACCAGGACCTTCGACCAGCAGGGTGTAGTCCATGGTCGGGTCGAGGGCCACCGGACCTCCATCGAAGGGGATGTTGATCACGTTGTTCTCGCCTGCACCGCTCAGGTGCCAGCCCTGGATCTCGAAGGCGAGGATCTCACCCACGTCGGCGTTGTCGTCCGAGAGATAGACGTTCACCACAGCGGGAAGCTCGGTGTTGTCGCGGAAGACCAGACCGACCCCGTAGGCCATGCTGCCCGAGTTCTCGATCTGGAACTCGGTACCGATCAGGCTGTAGGTCGCGTTCTGCGCGATGGTGATGGAGCCGGTGAGACCGGGGTCGTTGTTCGACATGATGTTGTACTCGTCGGCCATCATCGGACCGGTCACGTCGAACGTCTTGGTGGCCACGTTGTCGCCGGGGTTGGCGTCGGTGGAGTCACTCTGTACGGTGATCTGCACTTCGACCATGCCAGGCACCGGAAGGCGTCCAGCCGGTGGAAAGCACCAGCGTGTCGCGGGTACCGGGGTTGATCGTCGTACCGGAGGGGCTGGTGAAGGTGCCCTGGCTCACGCCGTCCACGAACACTTCTGCGTTCAGCACGGTGTTGGGCTGGGCGGCGGAACCATTGTTCACCACGTCCACGGCCACTTCGAGTTCCGTGGCCTGCTCCAGAGGCAGCTTGCGGTACTCCAGGTTGCGCACGGTGGCGTCATCGTAGATCCCGGGCTGGGCCACGCTCCAGCTGTTCCCCACCACAAGGTCGTTCGGCACCAGGGTGGTGATGCAGAGGTCATCCACGGCCATGCCGGTACCCCAGCCACCGCCATCGTCCCACTTGAAGCGGAACATCACGTCAGGGGCGTTGTCGTAGGCGGCAAGGCTGATGCCCACGCTTTGCCAGGCTGCCACGGCCTCGGGAACGGTGTAGATGTCGGTCCAAGTGACACCGCCGTCCGTGCTGGCCTGCACGAAGGCCGAGCTGTTGGCGTACTGACCATCGTGGTACAGACGCACGGTCATGCCCAAACCGGTCTGACCGCTGAAGTCGTAGGACGGGGTCACCAGACCGATGTCCGTCATCCCGCAGTTGCAGGGGTCGCCATCATCGTTCGCATAGGCGAACAGGTTACCGGCGGGATCATCCGGAACTTCGAAGAAGCCGCCGTTGTTGGCGTCGGCCGCGGTGCCCACGACCCAGGCATCCACGAAGGTGCCAAGTCCTACACCGGTATTGTCATCTTGTTGTTCCACCTGGGAACCGATGTCCCAGCCGGCCGGGATGGCCCCGCCCTCGAAATCCTCGCTGAACAGGCAGCTGCCCTTGCGAACAGCGGGTTGCTCAGGCTTGTCCTGCTTGATGTGCAGACGCTCCACAGCGCCACGCACCGGCACCTTCTGCACCGACTGGGCCGCTACGGCGGTCCCCATCAGCACGAAGGCGGTCATGTAAAGATGCCTCATGGTCGATTTGGTTCGTTTTGTGATGAACAGAGTGGGTAAAGATAAGGGGTGGGGCGGGAATGGCCGACGATCGCCCCTGTCACCATTCGTGGAGTCCTTCCCGATCCGCGGGCTCAGTGCGAGACCACCAACCTGGCCTGCATCACTGCTTCACGAGTGCGCACCAGCGCGACATAGGTGCCGACCGGGAGGCCTTCCACGGCCAGGTCCATGGTCCTCGGCATGGCTGCCGACGACCCAAGGGCCTGGACAGACAGGGTCCGGCCCTGCGCATCAAGCAGCTCCAGGGACAATGCGCCTTCGGGCAGACGTATCGTCACCCGGTCATCGCAGGGCACCGGAAAAACGTCCAACTGTGAACGGTCATGTTCCCTGTTCGCGAACCCCACCGAGTTGTCCAGGTGTGCCCGGATCATGGGACTGACGAGCGACCGCGCCCAAAGCAGCTCCTGATTGTCGAAGAACCAGGCCGCACCGGCCAGCGCCTGGCCGGAACACCCGGCAACCACCTCGCCGTTGGTGTTGGCATAGCTGAGACACACGTACACGTCGGCGGGACCATTCACGACGGCCGGTTGTTCGAAGGGGATGTAGGCGAAGGAGTCTCCACCCGGGCCGTTGATGGCGCTCTGAGGTACGGCCGTTTCAGCGGAGACCACGATCGGGGAGAACTGATCGTCCCGCAGTTCGACACGCACCAGCGCCCCCGGCACGGTCCCATCCGCGAAGGCAGCGCTCGCCCCATGAAAGGTGACAGGCCCGGAGGCCACTTCCAGGCGCGCCGCGACGATGAACCCGGATGCCCCGTTGCTCAGCCCGCGTTCAACCGTTCCGGCATCCAGCGCGAACTGGTTGTCACCTTCGCCCCAGGCCGGACCGGTCACTTGGTAGGTTGCCGAGGCGAGGTTGTCCGTCTGGTCCTCATCCGGTTGCGATGCGACCACCTGGATCTCGACATCGACCTTGCCGGTCATCGGAGGAGTCCAACCGGTATGGAGGACCAACGTGTCCACCATCCTGCTCGGAAGATCGGAGGTCGGGCCTTGGAAGGTCCCTTGGGAAACACCGTCCAGGAAGACCTCCGCTTCGAGGCTGACACCCGTGGCATCGTTCAGTCCCACATTGGCCACGATCCCGGAAAGCACCAGTTCACCGGCAAGGGAAAGCGGGATCGCTGAGACGGGCAGCGAACTGACCGTGGGGTCGATCTCGGGCAGGGTGATATCCGCGACAAAGGCATCCAGGAGCCTCATGTCATTGGTGTAGGCCGCTGACACGCAGATGTCGTCCACGCCCATGCCCACGGCCCAATTCCCCTGGTCCGACCAGCTGAACCGGATCCGTACATCGGGCGCGCCATCGAACGCCGAAAGGTCCACGATCCCGTAGGACCAGACGGGGCCGGAGCCTGGTATCACATGGACCGGCTGGAAGCTGCCGCCGCCATCGGTACTTACTTCCACCTGTCCGGCAGCGCCGCCGAAATCCCGATGCACCACCGAGCGGAACGTGAGCTGGGCACCCGTGACCCCTGACAGGTCGATCGAAGGGGTGGTCAGGGATGCCGCTGCCAGATCGCAGTTGCAGGGCGCATCGTCGTCGTTCGTGCGGGCGAACAGGTTGCCGGCAGGCACATCGGGTACCAGAAAGAGGCCATCGTGGTCCAGCACATGGGGGCTCGTCCCCACCGTCCACGCGTCAACGAACGTTCCGGTCCCCTGGCCGGTGGAGTTGTCCTGTTGTTCCACCGGAGGACCTTGTGCCCAACCCGAAGGGATCGCTCCGCCCTGGAAGTCCTCGTACAGGAGGCAGGTGCCAAGTCGCAGGCCGCCGTCCTGTCCGCTCACGGTGAACGTGAAGCACAGGGCGGCGGCCTGAAGAAGGAGTGCTCGGGGTGTTCTCACAGGGGGCCAAAGATAGCCCCGCCTGAAAGGCCTGGAGGTCAACCGGCCTTCACCAGCCTTACGGTCCGCAGCTCACCATCGCTGACGAGCCGGAGCAGGTACTGACCTTCGGCCAGCCCGTTCCCGTTCACCCGGAACTGTTGCGGACCCGCTGCGCGCCGTCCCAATGAACCGTGCTGGACGGTCCGGCCGGACAGGTCGGTCAATGTCCAGGCCAGGTCGGCGGGACGCTCGAGCTCGAAAGAGACCAGGGTGTTCTGGTCAAAGATGGTTGGTGATGCCACGATCGTCCTGTCGCCGAAAGCAGGTAGCTCAGGCTGCCCCACGGTGGGGTCCAGGTTCATGCGTACCATGGGGGTCACCGTCACGTAGTACCAGGTGTTGTCGTTGGCGTCCCAGAACAACGATGTCTGTGGCTGGCTGAGCCCGCTGACACCCGTCCAGGTATCGGCCGTGCCACCATAGTGGTGCACGGCGACGAAATAATCATGGTCCTGCTCCAGCTCCACTGGATCGATCAACGGCAGGGTGATGAAGTGACCCTCCCCGAGGTCGTTCAGTTCGTTCGCCTGCACCACGTGTTCCTCGCTTTCGATGATGTAGTTCAGGTCCTCATCATACACCACGGCCACGATGATCGCCCCCGGGTCCGAACGCTCGCTGAGCGCCACGTCCACGGCATGCAGCGTGTTCTGCCAGTCGACGACATGGAACCAGTTGCCCAACTGGTACTCGGCGCCGGCATTGTCCATGTCCCCTTCCAAGGCGCCCAGATCGCGGGCGAAGGTGTTCATGGACACCTCGAAATGACCTTCGCGCACGTTGTCCGCGGGAGAGGATTCCGGTTCGTCCTGCAGGACCGTGTAGGTGAGGTCGTAGTCCCCGTTCACGGCCGGGATCGTGTAGCCGGTGATGGTGAGGTTTTCGGTCTGTCCGGGCAGCAGGGTGATCGCCGTGCTGGTGAGCGTGACATTGTTGGTGCTGGGACCATCGACGTCGACCACCAGACGGACGTTGGTCTGTGTGGTGGAACCGATGTTGGAGACCGATCCCTGGAAGCTCAGCTCACGCACCTCGTTGGTGGGATATACGCTGTAGGGAAGCTCGGCGAAGTTGCCTTGACCGATGTCCCATTGGGCGTGGCTCACGCTTTCGAGCCGAAGGTCGTTCTCCAAGGCCGCCACCAGGGCGATATCGTCGATCTGCCAGGAATAGGCGTATCCCTGGACGCTGAGCCATTGGAACCGGATCCGGATGTCGGCCGAACCACCATTGAGTGCCGGGCTGATGTCCAGTTCGATGGTCTCGGACAGCGGAGCCCCCGGCGTACTCTGGTTGCCGGCGACCTCCGTGTTCACCGGATACGCGGTCCAGGAAAGACCTCCATCGCCACTGACCTCCACGATGGTCTCATCGTTGTTGAGTTGCCGGAAGCTCTGCTCGAACCGAAGCAGCATGTAGGGGACGGTGTCGAGGCCGGTGATGGGGGGCGAGGTGATGGTCGTGTTCTCGAGCACATTGGGTACACCGTTCAGGTCGGAATCCGCCACGATCCACTGGCCACCTGGGAATCCGGTGGTGCTTTGAAGCGGGCCGGGTGTGAACCCGCCGGTATTGCCCGTGGTGGTGAGCTCCCATTCAACTGGTCCACTGGCCGTCATCACCGTCCAGCCATTGAACCCTGATTCGAAGTCCTCGCTCCAGAGCACGGCACCCCCGGAGCGCTGGTCGCGCGTGGCATCGTCCGGCCGGTCCGGCCGCTCGGCGAGCTGGGTGCTGGACAGAGGTTCACGCAGGTTGATGTGGTCCGCGTTGATGGGCTGGGCCGCCAGCAACATGGAGGTGGTGGCCGCGATCAGAAGGAGAGTGGTCCTGTACATGGTCCGATGGTTTTTGTCGCGGCGGGGTGAACGCCGTCGTCGGACCAAGCTATCCGCCCGGAAAGCCTTGCTGGTAGGGGAAAGTGACGTGCCGCACGGGGGCCTCTGAACGGTTGGAGGCCACCCAAACCCATGAAGTTCGGTGGTCTGCGCCCCGGATCCAAGTCCGGCGTGAGCAGCGGTGCGGAACGGGACGGTCCGCGCCTAGGCCGGTTCCATCTCGTAGGCTTCCATCGGCGGGCAGGTGCACACCAGGTTGCGGTCGCCGAAGGCGCTGTCCACCCGCGCCACGGCCGTCCAGTACTTCCACTCGGAAGGAGAACCTTCGGGGTAGGCCGCCTGCTCGCGCCCGTAGGGGTGCGACCAGCTGTCGGAGCAAACCTCCCGCGCGGTATGCGGGGCCATCTTCAGCACGTTGTCCGCCGCGTCGGCCTCGCCCCGTGCGATGGCGTCGATCTCGCGCCGGATGCCGACCATGGCGTCCACGAAGCGGTCCAGTTCCGCCTTGCTCTCGCTCTCGGTGGGCTCCACCATCAGGGTGCCAGCCACGGGGAAGCTCACGGTGGGGGCGTGGAAGCCATAATCCATGAGCCGTTTGGCGATGTCCGTCTCGTCCACGCCCATGTCCTTCTTGAAGCCGCGGCAGTCCAGGATCATCTCGTGGGCCACCGTGCCGTGCGGACCGGTGTACAGCACCGGGAAGTGCTCCTCCAGCCGGGCCTTCAGGTAGTTGGCGTTGAGGATGGCCATCCGGCTGGCCTCGGTGAGACCTTCACCGCCGAGCATCTTGATGTAGGCGTAGCTGATCAGCAGGATCAGGGAGCTGCCCCAGGGTGCGGCGCTCACCGCACCGATGCCCTGTTCACCGCCGGTGGGCACCACGCCATGGCCGGGCAGGAAGGGCTTCAGCTTGTCGTTCACACAGATGGGACCCATGCCGGGCCCGCCACCGCCATGCGGGATGGCGAAGGTCTTGTGGAGGTTCAGGTGGCACGTCGGCACCGATGGAACCCGGGGAGGTGAGGCCCACCTGGGCGTTCATGTTCGCGCCGTCCATGTACACCAGCCCGCCGTGCTCGTGCACGATGCCGGTGATCTCGCGGATGGCCTCCTCGTACACCCCGTGGGTGCTCGGGTAGGTCACCATCAGGCAGCTGAGGCGGTCCGCATGCTGGGCGGCCTTGGCGCGGAGGTCCTCCACGTCCACGTTGCCGTGGTCATCACACTTCACCACCACCACCTGCATACCGGCCATCACCGCGCTGGCGGGATTGGTGCCGTGTGCCGAACTGGGGATCAGGGCGATGTTGCGCTGCTCGTCGCCCCGGGCCAGGTGGTAGGCCCGGATGGTGAGCAGGCCGGCATATTCACCTTGGGCACCGCTGTTGGGCTGCAGGCTCACGGCGCTGAACCCGGTCACCTGGGCGAGCATCTCCGAGAGCTCCTCGAACACGAGCTGGTAGCCGGCGGCCTGCTCCACGGGGGCGAAGGGGTGGATGTCGGCGAACTCGGGCCAGCTCAGCGGCAGCAGGGTGCTGGCCGCGTTCAGCTTCATGGTGCAGGACCCCAGGGGGATCATCCCGTGCACCAGGGAAAGGTCCCGGTTCTCCAGTCGCTTCAGGTAGCGCATCAGTTCCGTTTCCGACCGGTACAGGTGGAAGACGGGGTGCGTCAGGAACTCCGAGGAACGCTCCTGACCGCCCAATTGCGCTGCAGGCTGCTCAAGGTCTTCCAGGAACGGCGCCGGCTTTCCACAGGCCTCTGCGAGCGCAGCAGCCAGGTCGGTCACGTCCTGCTGGCGAACGGTCTCGTCCAGGCTCAGTGCGATGACGCCCTCCTCCACATGGCGGAGGTTGATGCGCCGGGTCTGGGTGGCCCGCCGGACGACCGCGTCGGTGACACCGGGCGGCAGCCGCAGGCTGATGGTGTCGAAGAAGGAAGGGTTCAGGACGGTGTACCCGAGGTCGCGGGCGATGTTTGCGACCTTGACGGTGAAGCCGTGCACGCGACGCGCGATCCGGCGAAGTCCGTCTGGGCCGTGGTACACGGCATACATGCCGGCCATCACCGCCAGCAGGGCCTGGGCCGTGCAGATGTTGCTGGTGGCCTTGTCGCGGCGGATGTGCTGCTCCCGCGTCTGCAGGGCCATGCGCAGGGCGGGCTGGCCGAGGCGGTCCTGGCTCACCCCGATGATGCGGCCGGGGATCAGGCGCTTGAACTCGTCCGTGGTGGCGAAGAAGGCCGCATGCGGCCCGCCGTAGCCCATCGGCACCCCGAAGCGCTGGCTGTTGCCCACGCACACATCGGCACCCCATTCCCCCGGAGGGGTCAGCAGCACCAGGGCCAGCAGGTCGCTGCACACCGCCACCCGGACACCCGCGTTGCGGGCACGATCGGTCACCTGGCGGAGGTCCTGCACGGTGCCGTCCTGCGCGGGGTACTGCAGCAGCATGCCGAAGTAGGAGGCGTCCGGCTCGAAGGTCGCGGCATCACCCTCCACCACCTCCACGCCCACCGGGATGGCCCGGGTGCGGAGCACCTCGAGTGTCTGGGGGAAGAGGCTGCGGTCCACGAAGAAGCGCATGGCGTCCTGCCGGTCGCGCGGCCGGGCATGGAGGAACATGAGCATGGCCTCGGCCGCCGCCGTCCCCTCGTCCAGCAGCGAGGCGTTGGCGATCGGAAGCCCGGTGAGGTCGCTCACCATGGTCTGGAAGTTGAGCAGGGCCTCCAGACGCCCCTGGCTGATCTCGGCCTGATACGGGGTGTAGGCCGTGTACCAGCCGGGGTTCTCCAGGACGTTGCGCTGGATCACGGCCGGCATCACGGTGCCGTAGTAGCCCATGCCGATGTAGCTGCGGAACACGTCGTTGCGCGCCCCGATGGCCTTCATGCCGGCCAGCTGTTCCCGTTCGGTCAACGGCCGCCCGAGTTGCAGGGCCTGTCCCAACCGGATGCCGCCCGGCACCGTGCGTTCGATCAGTTCGTCCAGCGACGATACACCGATCGCCTTGAGCATGGTCCCGGTGTCGTGTGCATCAGGTCCGATGTGACGTTCGGCGAAGGAGACGAATTCCATGATGGGAGGGGTTTCGGGGCTGCCGGAAAAGGCCTGCAAATATACGGGAGCGCTTCCGCTGGAAGGGCGTTCCCGCAAGGGATGAACAGCACTGCCGGGATGCTGTTCGCGGCCCGGCCCGCCACGGGTGTGGGGCGGCTATCTTTGGCGCCGTCCATGCGCTTTCCGGCCCTTCTGGTCCTACTGCTCTCCGGCCTGCCCGTCCTGCTCGCGCAGGACCACATCCTGCTCATGAACGGCGAGGAGATCGAGGGACGGGTGCTTGGCCAGAGCACATTGGAAGTGCGCTACCTGCAAGAGAAGCGGAACGGCAGCCTGGTCGAACGCCGTGAACCCACCAGCGGGGTGTTCTCCGTGACCGACAGTCTTGGCAAGGAGAAGGTCTGGTACTTCATGGACACCATCTTCGGCAACGACCTGAGCGTGGACCAGATGCGCTGGTTCATCAAGGGTGAACAGGATGCCCGGCGGGGTTACAAGCCCATCTGGCCCATGATCGGTGGCTTCGCCACGGGCGCGGGGCTCACCATGGCGCTGGACCTGGAGGTGATGAGCATGGTGGTGCCGCCCGCCTATGCTGGTCTGATGGCCCTTCCACGGGTGCACGTGACGCCCGGGTCCATTTCGGACCCCCTGATGGAAGGTGATCCCCACTACGCCTACGGTTATGCGCAGGTGGGCCGTTCCAAGCGGGTGGTCCGCAGCCTCTGGAGCACCTTCGCAGGCGTGGCGGTGGGCCTGTTCGTGCGGCAGGTGATCATCAACCCCAACCTGGACGATACGCCCTGAGCGATGCCGGACACGCTCCGGTCCCCGTGGTTGCGTCCGCTGGTCTATGGGCACGGCTGGCTGGCCCTGGGTGCCGCGGCCCAGGTATGGTATACCGGTCGACTGGTGGGGGCGGTGGCCTCCGATCCCACGGTGATCACCAGTGCGTCACTGGCCACCCTCGCGGCCTATGGTTTCATGCGGCTGGTCCGTGTCGGCGATGCGGCCGCCGCGTCGGACCACCTGGTCTGGGCCCAGCGGCATCGCCGGGTGCTCATGGCGCTGACGCTCGTGAGCGGAGCGCTCTCTGCCTGGCTGTTGTGGTACCATTCCCGGGAAGCGCTGCCATTGGCCCTTCTTCTGGCACCGGCGGTCGGGCTCTACATCCTCCCTACACGAGAAGGACGGAACAAGGGCCTTCGCCATGTACCCTTCCTGAAGCTCTTCCTGATCGCCGCGGTCTGGAGCGGGGTCGTGGTGGCCTTTCCGTTGGTCGCACGCGGGTTGGGCAACAGCCCATTGTTGTTCCTGCTGCTGGTGGAGCGTGCGTTCTTCGTGCTGGCCATCACCCTGCCGTTCGACATCCGGGACCTGCATCACGATGAGCCCGATCAACGCACCGTGCCGCGTGCCCTGGGTATTGGTCCCACGCGGGTGCTGGCGCTGTTGGCCCTGCTGGGAAGCCTCGTGATCGTGGCCCTGGTCTGCCTGACCCAGGGACTGGTGGACGGCCTGTTCGGTGCGCTCCTGGGATACGTGATCACCGGATGGCTGGTGCTGCGTTCGCGCCCGCGCAGCGGTGCGTTCCACTACAGCGTGCTCCTGGATGGCACCCTGTTGCTGGTGCCCCTGCTCTTCGCGCTCGGGCTCCTGCTCGGCTGACGCCCCTCAGGAACGGCCCGGTACGGGCACCTACTTTTGGCCGACCCATGGAGCCCACCGAAGCCTACGCCCGCGAAGCCGACGCCGCCGATCCCCTGCGCGACTTCCGCAGGGAATTCCTCTTCCCCCAACATGAAGGGAGGGACGTGCTCTACTTCACCGGCAACTCGCTCGGCCTGCAGCCGAAAGGGGCGGCCCTGATCCTTCAGGAGGAATTGGAGGATTGGGCGCAGTACGGGGTCGAAGGCCATTTCCAGGCACGCCGTCCCTGGTATTCGTACCACGAGCTCTTCAGCGAAAGCCTGGCCCGCATCGTGGGCGCGAAGCCCAAGGAGGTGGTGGCCATGAACGGCCTCACCACGAACCTGCACCTGCTCCTCGTCTCTTTCTACCGTCCCGAGGGCCGGAGGAGGAAGATCCTCTGCGAGGAACGGCCCTTCCCGAGCGACACCTACGCCATGGCCTCCCAGATCGCCTTCCACGGCGGCGATCCGGAACAGGACCTGGTGGAGATGCGCCCCCGGAAAGGAGAACACACCCTGCGCACGGAGGACATCGAGGCGCGCATCGCGGAGCTGGGCGATGAACTGGCCCTCGTGCTGTTCGGCGGGGTGAACTTCTACACCGGACAGGCCTTCGACCTGGAGGCCATCACCCGGGCGGGGCATGCCGTCGGGGCGCTCGTGGGTTTCGACCTGGCGCATGCGGCCGGCAACATCCCGCTGAAGCTGCATGATGGCGGCGTGGACTTCGCCTGCTGGTGCAGCTACAAGTACCTGAATTCCGGTCCGGGCAGCGTGGCCGGGGCCTTCGTGCACGAGCGGCACCTGGGCACGGACCTGCCGCGGTTCGCCGGCTGGTGGGGGCACGACAAGGACGAGCGTTTCAAGATGGAACGCACCTTCAAGCCGATGCCCACCGCCGAGGCGTGGCAGTTGAGCAACGCACCGGTCTTCGCCATGGCCCCGCACCGCGCATCGCTGGACCTTTTCGACCGGGCGGGCATGGATGCGCTCGTGGCCAAGGGCCGCCGCCTCACCGCCTTCCTCGAGGCCGTCATCGACCAGGTGGCCTCCGACACGGGCAAGCAGCTTGAGATCATCACCCCGCGCGATCCGGACCAGCGTGGCTGCCAGCTGAGCGTGGTGTTGCACGGCGAGGGCAGGGCCCTGTTCGATGAACTGACCCGCCACGGCGTTGTTGCAGACTGGAGGGAGCCGAACGTGATCCGCCTCGCACCCGTCCCCTTGTACAACGGCTTCCAGGACGTCTGGCGGTTCGGGGAGGTCCTGAAGGAATGCCTGTCATGAATACCAAGTGGAAAGGTGGAAGGGTGCAAGGGTGCCGGGCCAACGGGCCGTCATCGCACCCTTGCACCCTTCCACCTCCGCACCCTTGCACTCCTCCATGAAACACATCACCATCGTCGGCGGCGGCCTGGTCGGATCCCTGCTCGCCGTGTTCATGGCCAAACGCGGCCACACCGTGCATGTCTTCGAGCGGCGCCCCGACCCGCGGAAGACCGACGTCTATGCCGGGCGGAGCATCAACCTGGTGGTGAGCCACCGCGGTTGGACCGCCCTGCGCGCCGCGGGCGTGGAGGAGGCCGTGCAGCGCATCGTGGTGCCCGTGTACGCCCGCATGACGCACGACCGCGACGGCAAGCTCACGCGGTTGCCCTACAGCATCGACGAGCGGGCCATCCACAGTGTGAGCCGGGGTGAACTGAACAAGGTGCTGCTGACCGAGGCGGAGAAGCTGCCGAACGTTACCCTGCACTTCGACCACCGCTGCACCGGGGTGGACCTGGACACCGCCACCTGCAGCTTCCACGACGAGGTGGAAGGCGACAACATCGCCGTGCGTGCTGATGTGGTGCTGGGCGCCGATGGGGCACCGAGCGCCGTGCGGCAGGAGATGATGAAGGGGCGCTTCAACTTCAGCCAGTCGTTCATCGAGCACGACTACAAGGAGGTCGCCTTTCCGCCGAACCCGGACGGCACGCCGCAGATGGACCCCAACTGCCTGCACATCTGGCCGCGCCGGCAGTTCATGATGATGGGGCTGGCCAACACCGACGGCGGCTTCACCGGCACGCTCTTCATGCCGCACGAGGGCGAGTACTCCTTCGGAACCATCAAGGATGAGCAGGACTTGATGCGCTTCTTCCAGGCGCACTTCAAGGACGCCATCCCGATGCTGCCGGACCTGGCCGAGCAGTATTTCCGCAACCCGCAGAGCAACCTGGCCATCATCCGCTGCGCTCCTTGGACCCATAAGGACAAGGTGGCCTTGGTGGGCGATTCCGCCCATGCCATCGTGCCCTTCTACGGCGAGGGCATGAACAGCGGCTACGAGGACTGCAAGGTGCTGAACGACCTGCTGAACGAGCACGGTGATGACGACTGGGGCACGGTGCTCGATGCCTATGGCAAGGCCCGGAAACCGAACGGCGACGCCATCGCGGACCTGAGCCTGCGCAACTTTGTGGAGATGCGCGACCTGGTGGCCGATCCGCGCTTCATTCTGCGCAAGAAGATCGAAGGACGCCTGCAGCAGCGCCATCCGGACAAGTGGCTGCCGCTTTACAGCCAAGTGAAGTTCAGCGACATTCCCTACGTGGACGCCTGGAACGAGGGCCTGCGCCATGACCGCATCATGGAAGAAGTGCTTGCCATGCCCGGGGTCGAGGAGCGATGGGACAGTGAGGAGGTGGAGCGGAAGGCGTTGGAGTTGCTCTGACCCGGCCTCTTCCCACGTACGTTGCTTCCAGCAGGAACTGGAAGTTGTCAGTGACCCAGGGATGCCATCTTCCGGTCGCGCGATGGCACGGGACCGAACACCTGCAAGGGGCCGTCCACGTTGGCAACGACCAGGTGTGGTGTTCCCCCCACGTTCAAGCTGCGAACATCGCTCACATTGCCTCGGGCATGAAGCCCTGAAGCTCTTCCGTCGACCAGGGTGAACTCTCCGCTGCCGTTACCGCGAAGGATCCACCCGTTGCCTGCGTCATAGCTGGAGGTCTCCACTTCGGTGCCCCACAGGTTCCCGGCTCCAGCGATATCCACGTTCCCATCGCTGTCCAGATCGGCGATCACGATCCCTTGGAGCGGTGCGATCTGGGTGGGAATGGGCAGGTCTTCCGGCTGGAAGCGGCCGTCCACGTTCATCCAGCGCACATGGGCGAAATGGGTGGCGCTGTAGTGCAATGCACGGGCGAGGTTCTCTTCACCATAGAGCGTGTTCAGGTCGGCCTTGGAGAAATCCTCGTAGGTCGAGAACCGCTCCTTGATGAAGGGCATCTGCTCACTGGAACATTCGCGGCCCCGTACCGGCACACAGATCCCATTGCTCCCGTGTTTGGCCAGGACGATGTCCGAGGTGCCGGTACCGTCCAGATCGTCCATGTAGATCTCCAGGGGTTTCTCCTTGCTCGGATGGAATTTGTTGTTCAGACCGATGTTCCCGGTTACCACGTCCAGGTCGCCATCGCCGTCCAGATCGGCCACCGCCAGTGAGCGCCACCATCCGACCAGGTCCGTATCGAACCGCTGGGAGACGTCCGTGAGCGCACCGCGGTCGTTCAGGAACATGCGGATCGGCATCCACTCGCCGCAGAGCAACAGGTCGGGATCCCGGTCTCCATCGATGTCCGCAAATGCCGCGCCGGTCACCATGCCTACCTTCTCCAGGTCCGGTGCCCACTCCAAGGTGGCGTCCGTGAAACGGCCCTGTCCATCGTTCCGCAGGAGCATGCTACGTGGAGCCTGGGGATAGGCCCCCGGAACGTTCCTTCCGCCAACGAAGAGGTCCAGGTCGCCATCCAGGTCCAGATCGGCGGAAACGACCTGTTGGGTGGAGGACGAGATCGGAGGAAGTGCATCCGATGCATCCAGGAACCGGCCTCCGCCTTGGTTGAGGTACAGGTGATCCTGATAGGCGGGGCCTTCTCCTCCGAATTCGGTGCTTCCGCATGCCGTATACAGGTCAAGGTCGCCGTCGCCGTCCGCGTCGAACGCATGGGCGCCGATCACTTCCTGCTCCCGATGGTCGGTCCAGGGCCCTTGGGGCACATGGCGGAACCGACCATCCGCTGTCTGCAGGAAGAGCGCATCGCTCTGGCCCGCAGCCCCACCGGCGAACAGGTCGTCGAGTCCATCGCCGTCCAGGTCGCCCACACAGATGCCCGGTCCATGTTCGCTCTGCCGGTGTGGCAGCAGGATCTCCGTGGCGAAGTCATTGAACGAGCTCTCCACATGCCTGTGGTCCAGCCCCAACTCCTTCGAGCGCTCGGCCATCATGGGTGCCACAGGACGGATGGTGCCGCAAGCAGGGGGCCCGGGGGCGCCCTTGGACAGCGCCAAGCGTTCGCCTGCAACAGGGTTCCGGACCACCGAACACGTCCCGTCATACCAATCGACCCGAAGGGAGTCCACGCTGGCGGGACCGAGACCGAAGTGGAGGAGCGGTTCCATCGAGCCTTGAAAGCCCCGTTGCAGGTGAAGTTCCTGGGTCTGCAGATCGCTCCCCGAGTGGATCGTCACGCTGCTCCCGATGGCGAACGGATTCTCACGCCCTCCGGTCAGCGTCACCTGCAACCACTTGTTGCTGCCGTCGCTGGCGAGGTTCTCGACCACTTTCGGTGTGCTTCCCACGTCGCACACCACCAGGTCCATGTCACCATCGGCGTCCAGGTCCCCATAGGCGGCCCCCGTGCTCACCGCGGGGTGATGATACTGCCAACGGTCCATGGCCTTCTCGAAGGTCAGGTCACCCTTGTTCCGGAACAGGTAATTCTCCGGTCGCGCTGTCGGGATCAGGTCCATCACCTGGTCGAAGGGAAGGCTGCCGCCCTGTTCGCGGACGATCCGCTGCATACGGACCTTGAAGTCATTGTTCGTGATATCGCGCCAGACCCCATTGGTCACGAACAGGTCCTTCCAACCATCGTTGTCCATGTCCACGAACAACGGCGCCCAGCTCCAGTCGGTCCTGTCCACACCCGCGAGATGGGCGATCTCGCTGAAGGATCCGTCGCCATTGTTCAATTGGAGCACGTTGGCCATGTACTGCCGGTTCCAGCCGAGCTTCACCATCTGGAAGAACTGGTCGGGCCGCATGCTTGCCATGTTCTGCTTGCTCCGTGCATGTTCCGGTGGGGTCATGTCCATCACGCACAGATCGGTCAGCCCGTCATTGTTGTAATCGGCGAGGTCGGAGCCCATGCTGTACATCGTGATGTGCCTCAGGATCTCGGGAGCACGGTCGGTGAACGACCCGTGACCATCGTTCACCATCACCAGGTCAGGCTCCAGGAAGTCGTGCGCCACATAGACATCACGATGACCATCCCCGTTCAGGTCGCCGATGGAAGCGCTCAGACCCCAGGCATGGGTGAGCCAACCAGCCTCCGCCGTCGCATCCCGGAAATGGCCGTTCCCCTCATTGATCATCAAGCGATGGCTGGCTGAGGATCCTTCACCCACGGTGTAGGTGGCCACCAGGTTGTTGTGTTCGAAATCGATCCGCGTGGCCAGTACCAGCACGTCCAGGTCCCCGTCGTGGTCCAGGTCCTCGTGGTAGGCCTGCAGGCTGCGCGTGGTCAGGTCAAGGCCCATTTCGGCAGCCCGTTCGGTGAACGTTCCGTCCCCATTGTTCACGAAGACCAGGTCGCGTCTTTCTTCGGCCTCAAGCGATGGTCCGCCCACGCAGAGATGGATGTCCAAATGACCGTCGTTGTTCAGGTCGGCCATGGAAGGTCCGGTACACCAGGCTTCTCCGGTGGCGATGCCGGACCGCTCTGTGACATCCTCGAAGCGAAGGTCCCCCAGGTTCCTGTACAAACGGGTCCCGTTCCGGTTGGTGGTGATCAGGACATCCGGGGCACCATCGCCATCCACGTCACCAATGGCCACGCCACCGCTGTGGTACAGGTACGGGTAGGTGAAATAGTTCATCTCAGGCGACTCGCGGAGGTCGTTCACCAGATCAAGACCTGTCCGTGTCGCATCAAGCATGCGTACAAGCGGTCCATTGGCCCCGGGAGCACTGGCTTCGCCCGCTTGTTCGTTCATGGGTGTATGCCCGCATGAAAGAGCGAGCATCGCAAGAAGGGCTGTCAGTGAGGAACGATCGAGGGACATGGGCGGATGGAAGGGTTCTCGGACCCTGCCAAGTTAGGACACACACCGGGTGGTGTACACTTTGTGCCGGTCTCCTTCCGTTGGTGCCTTGGTGGTCCCGAATTTCGTGGCATGAGGCGTTTTCCACTGGTCCTGCTCGCCTGGCTCGGCCTTGCCTCGTTGATGAACGCCCAGCGCCTGTTCGAGCGCAAGCGGCCTGACATCATCCCACTGGATGGGAAGATGCGACGCACCGGCTTCTACTTCGCCCCGGGCGTCACCTACACCCTGACCCGCTTCAACAACGAGGAGGAGACCTTCGGTACGGAGCCGGACACGGTGTACAACGCCCTCTACGACCCGGAGGGACGCTTGGGGCTGTACCTGGAGGCCGGCTGGTTCCTGGCCACGCGGGACCCGGTCATCCTCGACTACTGGGACGTGGGCCTGGCCTACAAGCAGTTGCGGGGCGGTGAGGCCGGTTCAGGCACCCTGCTGGTGGCCGACACGCTGGGCGAGTGGACCAGCGACAACGCCTTCAACGACCAGCACCTCACCCTGCACGTCAACGCGAACAAGTTCATCCAGACCACCGACCGCAGCTTCGTGCAGCTGAGCCTCGGCGCCAACGCCGACTGGCGGTTCGGCACCGGCCGCGAACAGGACGGCCTGCAGGTGCCGACGCGGCAGGACTTCCCGCCGGAGCTGATCGGACAGTTCCACGTGAAGGTGGGCTACGGCTTCAAGGCCACGGAACGCCTGCTGGTGATCCCGGCCATCGAAACACCCGTGTTCAGCGTGGTGCCGGAGGACGATGGCCGCTTCGGTGCATTGCCTTGGTTCAGCAGCGAGTACCGCCCGCTGATCCTGAGCGTGCGCTTCCTGTTCCTGCGCTACCCCAAGGGCTTTGCCTGCCCGCCGGCCATCAAGCACAACGAGTTCGAGGGTGGCAAGGGCAAGCAGTACAAGCCGGACAGCTACCACCCGTAGGGCTACAGGCCGCGCAGAAAGGGGTTGTGCGCCCGCTCCTCGCCGATCGTCGTGTCCGGTCCGTGGCCGCTGTGCACCACCGTCGCGTCGGGCAGGGTCAGCAGCTGCTCGCGAATGCTTGCGAGCAGGGTCTCCATGTCGCCGCCGGGAAGGTCGGTCCGGCCGATGCTGCGCTGGAAGAGCACATCGCCGGCCAGCACGAAGCCCTGGGCCTCGCAGTAAAGGGCGATGTGTCCCTCGGCATGCCCCGGTACGAAGAGCACACGGAGCACATCCCCGTCGAGTTCCACCAGGTCGCCTTCCGCCAGGAAACCCTGGGGCGGCGGCGAAGGCTCACAATGCACCCCGAACATCGCCGCCGAACGCGGTGCGCCCTCCAGGTAGGGAAGGGCATCGCGATGCAGCTCGGGACGCAGCCCGTAGCGCCGCCCGGCCCAGGCACAGCCCATCACATGGTCGGCATGGGCGTGCGTGAGCACAAGACGGACCGGTTCCAGTGCGTTCTGTGCGAGGAAGTGTTCCAACTCCCGCTCCTCCTCCGCGTCGGCGCATCCCGGGTCCACCAGGATGGCCTGGCGATCATTGTGCACCACCCAGGTGTTCTCCTGGAACGGGTTGAAGGTGAAGGGTGCGATGCGGAACATGGTCGGAAAAGCCCGAAATTCGCAGGAACAAGGCCGTTGAACGCGGCCCGAAAGTAGTCAACCCCCAGTGCTCCGCTCCTCCGTTCGCCAAGCCCTTGCCGCGCTAATGACGGTGGCCGCGCTGTGCCCGGGGGCGAAGGCCCAGTTCTACCAGGGCACCCAGCAGGAGTACGGCAAGAACCGGGTGCAGTACCAGGACTTCCTCTGGCAGTACTACCGCTTCGACCGGTTGGAGACCTACTTCTACAAGGGTGGTCGCGACCTGGCGCAGTACGTGGCCATGAGCGGGCATCGGCACTTGAAGGAACTGGAGCAACAGCTGGACTTCACCATGGACGAGCGGGTGCAGTTCATCGTCTACAACTCGCTCACCGACTTCCGCCAGAGCAACATCGGCCTCACCAACGACGATCAGTACAACATCGGCGGGGTGAACCGCATCGTGGGTGGGAAGATCTTCGTGTACTATGAAGGCGATCATACCCTGCTGGACCGGCAGGTGCGCGCCGGCCTGGCCCAGGTGATGCTGGACCAGATGATGTACGGCGGCAACTGGAAGGACGTGCTGCGCAACTCCACGCTGCTCAACATCCCGGCCTGGTTCGACAAGGGGCTGGTGGCCCACATGGCCGGTCCATGGAGCGCCACCACGCGCAGCCACATCCGCGACGGGGTGCTCAGCGGCAAGTACGAGAAGTTCAACCGGCTGGAAGGCGAGGACGCCACCCGCGCCGGGCAGGCCATCTGGTCCTACGTGAGCGAGGTGTACGGGCCCAGCGTGATCCCCAACATCCTGTACATGACCCGCGTGAGCCGCAACGCCGAGAGCGGTTTCCTCTTCGTGCTGGGCGTGTCGCTGAAGACCCTCACCGATGAATGCCTGAGCTACTACCGGTTGCGCTTCGAGGAGGAGGAACGCCAGCAGCAGCCCGTGGCCCTGGAGCCGTTGGACGTGCGCACCAAGAAGACCCGCACCTACTCCCAGTTCAAGAGCAGTCCCGACGGCCGCTACCTGGCCTGGGTCAGCAACGAGATGGGCCAGTACAAGGTGTGGCTCTACGACGTGTCCAAGGAGAAGCTCAAGCGCATCCACAAGGGCGAGAAGAAGCTCAACCGGATCATCGACCGCACCTACCCCGTGCTGGCCTGGCACCCCAGCGGCCGGGCGCTCAGCTACGCGTTCGAGAAGAAGGGCGAGCTCTTCCTGAGCACCTACACCGTGGACGACGGGAAGACCGCACGCCGGCCGATCTTCATCCTGGAGAAGGTCCTGAGCATGGACTACTCGGACGATGGCCGCAACATCGCCTTCAGCGCGGTGCGCGAGGGCCGTACGGACATCTACCTCTACTACGTGATCGGCAACCGGCAGGAGCAGCTCACCGATGACCAGTACGACGACCTGGACCCGCATTTCGTGCGGAATTCCACCGCCATCGTCTTCAGCAGCGACCGCACCGACGACACGCTCCGCGCCAACGCGCCCGTGGCCCTGGTGAACGGCACCAAGGACCTCTTCCTCTACGACCTGGAGAGCCGCAGCAACATCCTGAAGCGGCTCACGAACACCCCCGGGGTGAACGAGGTGATGCCCTCGGCCTACGACACGCTCGCCTTCACCTACCTGAGCGACCGCGGCGGGCTGTGGAACCGGCACCTGCTCACGTTCGACAGCGTGGTGAGCCACATCGACACCACCATCCACTACCGCTACGTCACCGACACCGAGCGGCTCACCGACTATCGGCGTTCCATTCTGGAGCAGGATTTCCATGCCCAGCGCGGACGCTTCACGCAGTTGCTGAAGGAGGGTGGCAAGTACCGGTTCTACCAGGGGCGCATCGGTCAGGGGGGCACGGCGCTGCAGGAGCGGGAGGCGGCTCCCGGACCGGATACGCGCGAGATGCCCGGCGAGGTGCTCACCGACGACCTGACCCCGGTGGTGAAGGTGGACCCCCAGGTGCCCCGGCAGCGTACGCCGGACGATGTGGACATCACCGACTATCGCTTCACGGACGAAGCCGACGGTCCATTGGCCAAGGAGGAACGCAAGCCCGCCGATCGGCCGGTGACCGGTGGCAGCGCGGTCGCGGATGGGCCCACCGTGGTGGCCGCAGGCGTGCCCGGTGCAGCCACCGCTGACAGCACTGCCGCCAAGCCCTTCGTGTTCCCCGAGCAGCGGAACTACAACGTCAACTTCGCCACGGACCAGGTGCTCACCCAATTGGGCAACGCCTATTCCGACCAGTTCTACCAGCCCTTCACCGGTCCCGAAGGCCTCAACCCCGGCCTCAGCGGGTTGATCAGCATGGGCATCAGCGACCTGTTCGAGGACTACAAGATCGTGGGTGGCTTCCGCCTGGCGCTTGACCTGAACAACAACGACTACCGCGTCAGCTACACCAACCTGAAGCGGCGGCTGGACAAGACCATCAGCGTGCAGCGCCAGAGCTACCGGGGCACCTCCGAATTCGGTGTGGTGAAGGTGCACACCCACCAGGCGAAGTACCAGGTGAGCTGGCCCTTCAGCGAACTGGCCAGCCTGCGCACCTCGCTGCTGTACCGCCATGACCGCTACGTGCTGCAAAGCACCGACCTCTTCAGCCTGCAGGCGGACAACTTCTACGACCAGATGTTCGGTGCCAAGGTGGAGTACGTCTACGACAGCTCCATCCCCCGCGGGCTGAACCTGTACACCGGGTGGAAGGTGAAGTTCTTCGGCGAGTACTACCAGCAGCCGGACGAGGAGCAGGGCGACATGCAGGTGCTGGGCCTGGACGTGCGCCACTCCCTGAACATCTGGCGGGACATGATGCTGGTGAACCGCCTGGCGGGCAGCACCTCGCTGGGCAGCCGCAAGATCGTCTACTTCCTCGGTGGGGTGGACAACTGGCTCTTCGCCAAGGTGGACAACAGCATCCCCATCGACTTCGATCAGAACTACTTCTACCAGGCCATGGGCGTGCCCATGCGGGGCTTCTACTACAACGCCCGCAACGGCAACAGCTTCGGCGTGCTGAACACCGAGCTGCGCATGCCCCTCGTTCGGATGCTGGTGGACCGCCCGGTCCGATCGGACTTCTTCAACAACCTCCAACTGGCCGTCTTCGGTGATGTGGGCTCGGCCTGGACGGGCTCCGGTCCCTACGCGGACGACAACGACTTCAACACCGAGACCATCTCGCGCAACCCGCTCACCATCGAGATCAAGAGCCAGCGCGAGCCCATCGTGGCGGGCTACGGCTTCGGGGTGCGCACCCGGCTGCTGGGCTACTTCATGCGCGCCGACTGGGCCTGGGGCATCGACGATGGCGTGCAGCTCCCGTCGGTCTTCTACTTTTCGCTTAGCTTGGACATCTGACCCACGCGTCATGTCGCTGACCACCCTGCTGCTCCTGGTGATCATCGGCCTGCTGGCCGGTGTGCTCAGCGGCTTCGTGGGCGTGGGCGGCGGCCTCATCATCGTACCGGCCCTGGTCTACATCATGGGCCTCTCCCAGCACGAGGCGCAGGGCACCAGCCTGGGCGTGCTGCTGCTGCCGGTGGGCATCCTGGCGGTGATGAACTACTACCGCAGCGGTCAGCTGGACATCCGCTACGCGTTGATCATCGCCGCGGCCTTCGTGGCGGGTGGATACTTCGGCTCCAAGTGGGCGCTCGTGCTGCCCGAGGTGGTCGTGCGCCGGGTGTTCGGCTTCATCATGCTCATCGGAGCGCTCAAGCTCATCCTCAGCCGGTGATCGAGGCGGTCCGGCAAGGCACGCGCGAGGTGCAGGACCAGGTGCTGGCCGTACGCCGCCACCTGCATGCCCATCCCGAGCTTTCGTTCCAGGAACACGACACGGCGGCCCACGTGGCCGGCAGGTTGCGTGAGGCAGGCATCGAGGTGCGCGAAGGCGTGGCCGGCACCGGGCTCATCGCCACGCTGGAAGGAGGGAAGGGGAGTGGCGGCGAAGTGACCCTGCGCGCCGACCTGGACGCCCTGCCCATCCAGGAGCTGAACGACCTTCCCTTCAAGAGCACCGTGCCGGGCGTGATGCATGCCTGCGGGCACGATGCGCACACGGCCATGGTGCTGGGTGCCGGTCTGGTGCTTCATGCCCTGCGGAAGGACTGGGGCGGAATCGTGCGCCTGCTCTTCCAACCGGGTGAGGAGAAACTTCCCGGTGGGGCGTCCCTGATGCTGAAGGAGAAGGCCCTGGGCGATCCCCCCAAGGGCGTCATCATCGGACAGCACATCACGCCGGAGCTGGCCACCGGCCTCGTGGGGTTCCACCCGGGGCCCTTCATGGCCAGCGCGGACGAGCTCTACGTGACCGTGAAGGGGAAGGGCGGCCATGCGGCCATGCCGCACCGGGTCATCGATCCCGTGCTGATCACCGCGCACCTGATCACCGGGCTGCAACAGCTCGTGAGCCGCCGCGCCAAGCCCGGGGACCCCACCGTGCTCAGCTTCGGGAAGGTGACCGCCGAAGGGGCCACCAACGTGATCCCCGATCAGGTGAAGCTGGAGGGCACCCTGCGTGCCTTCAACGAGGAGTGGCGCGAGGAACTGCACACCCTGCTTCCCCGGATGGCCGAGGGCATCGCCGAGGCCATGGGCGGAAGCTGTGAGTTCGAGGTGCGCAAAGGATACCCCGTGCTGGTGAACGATCCGGACCTGACGGGCCGCCTACGCGGTGTGGCCGAGGACTACCTGGGCAGCGACCGGGTGGTGACCATCGACCGGCGCATGGGGGCCGAGGACTTCGCCTACTACAGCCAGGTGATGCCGGCCTGCTTCTGGCGCCTGGGCACCGGAAACGCCGCCAAGGGCAGCGACCACGCCCAGCACAACCCGCACTTCGATGTGGACGAGGACGCCCTGCCGATCGGGACGGGGCTGATGGCGCTGGCCGCGCTGCGGGAAGTGAAGGGTTGACGGGGGAGGAACCTCCAACGTTCAACCTCCAACTCCCAACATACCCCCTCAATTCGCCACCTCGCTCAGGAAGCGGATGCGCATGAGGCGGATCTCCTCCTCGCTGTAGTCGCCATCGAACTCCGCGTTGGCGGCCTCCAGGTCGTCGGTCTCGGCCTCGCTGAAGTAGTCCATGATCTCGTCCTGCGAGTCGGAGTCGAGCATCTCGTCCAGGTGGTACCCGATGTTCAGGCGGGTGCCGCTGTTCACGATGTGCTCCATCTCCTGCAGCAGGTCGTCCATGCTCAGGCCCTTGGCGCGGGCGATGGCATCGAGCGGCATCTTGCGGTCCACGTTCTGGATGATGTGCACCTTGTTGCTGCTCTTGTTCACGATCGAGCGCACGGTGACCTCCTCGGCGCGTTCGATCTCGTTCTCCTCCACGTAGTTGGCGATCAGGTCCACGAAGGCCTTGCCGTACTTCTGCGCCTTGCCGGGACCCACGCCGGTGATCTGCGTGAGCTCCTCGATGGTGACCGGGTAGCGGATGGTCATCTCGTCCAGCGAGGGGTCCTGGAAGATCACGTAGGGCGGCAGGTTCTGCTTGCGGGCCACCTGCTGGCGCAGGTCGCGGAGCATCTTCATGAGCTTCTCGTCCGCCGTGCCGCGTGCGGACCCATTGGCCCCGGGCACCTCGTCGGTGGTGAAGTCGCGCTCCTCGGTGAAGGACACCTTCCAGGGCTTCTTCATGAACTTCCGCCCCTGCTCGGTGATGCCGATGTTGCCGTAGCTCTCGATGTCCTTGCTCAGGAAGCCGTTCACCAGGCCCTGCCGCAGCACGGCCATCCAGAAGCGGTTGTCGTGCTCGCTGCCCTTGCCGTAGCTGGCCATGCCGGAACCCTTGTAGGTCTTCACCTCACTGCTCTGGGTGCCGGTGAGCAGGTCGCAGATGAACTTGGCGCGGTGGCGCTCCTTGCTCTCGGCCACGGCCTCCAGCAGCAGTCCCAGGGCATCGGTGGCGTCGAAGGGCTTCTTCGGGTCCAGGCAGTTGTCGCAGTTCCCGCAGGTGTCGCCGTCCATCTCCTCCCCGAAGTAGTGGAGGAGGTACTTGCGCCGGCACATGCTGGTCTCGGCATAGCCCACGGTGTCCTGCAGCAGCTGCTTGCCGATCTCCTGTTCGGCCACGGGCTTGCCCTGCAGGAACTTCTCGAGCTTCTCGATGTCCTTGTAGCTGTAGAAGGACACGCACTTGCCTTCCCCGCCGTCGCGCCCGGCACGTCCGGTCTCCTGGTAGTAGCTCTCCAGGCTCTTCGGGATGTCGTGGTGGATCACGAAGCGCACGTCGGGCTTGTCGATGCCCATGCCGAAGGCGATGGTGGCCACGATCACGTCCACTTCCTCCATCAGGAACTTGTCCTGGTGGCGGGCCCGCTGGGCCGCGTCCATGCCGGCGTGGTAGGGCAGGGCGGTGATGCCGTTCACGTTCAGCATCTCGGCCATCTCCTCCACCTTCTTGCGGCTGAGGCAGTAGATGATGCCGCTGCGCCCGCTGTGCTGCTTGATGAAGCGGATGATGTCGGTGCCCACGTCGCGCTTGGGGCGCACCTCGTAGTAGAGGTTGGGGCGGTTGAAGGAGGCCTTGTACACCCGGGCGCCGGGCATGTCCAGGTTCTTCAGGATGTCCTCCTGCACCTTCTGGGTGGCGGTGGCGGTGAGGGCGATCACCGGTACGCGCTTGATCTCGTCGAAGATGGTCCGCAGCCGGCGGTACTCCGGGCGGAAGTCGTGCCCCCACTCGCTGATGCAGTGGGCCTCGTCGATGGCGAAGAAGGAGATGGGGATCTCGGCGAGGAACTCGATGTTCTCCTTCTTGGTGAGCGACTCCGGGGCCACGTAGAGCAGCTTGGTGCGTCCGTCCAGGATGTCCTGGCGCACGCGCTGGGCCTCGTTGCGGCTCAGGGAGCTGTTCAGGAAGTGGGCCACGCCCTCGTCGTTGCTGAAGCTCCGGATGGCGTCCACCTGGTTCTTCATCAGGGCGATGAGGGGGCTCACCACGATGGCGGTGCCGTCGCGCATGAGCGCGGGCAGTTGGTAACAGAGGCTCTTGCCCCCGCCGGTGGGCATGATGACGAAGGTGTTCTGCCCTTCGAGGATGCTCTGTATGATGGCCTCCTGTTCGCCCTTGAACGTGCTGAAGCCGAAGAATTGCTCGAGTGCTTCGCGCGGCGTTAGCTCAACGTTGATCATGCTTGTCCTTCACAGGTCTTCGGGCACCGTGGCCCGGTCGTCCTTAAAAGTAGGACATCCGACCGCTTTGCGCGACGCCTTTTTTTCCCGGTCTTGAACGGTGCACTGTCAACGATGTTGCACCCGCAGGGGCCGTTGATAACTGCCCCGCCGGGCGGGACCCTCCGGAACACCCCCGGCTATCTTTGGTCCCGCGCGCTTGGCGGCATGGCGGAACGCGGGACCACGGCGGAGATGACCTTTCTGGAGCACCTCGAGGAGCTCCGCTGGACCCTGGTGCGCTCGGCCGTCGCCGTGGTGGTGTGCATGGTGGCCGCCTTCATCGCCAAGGACTTCGTCTTCGATCGCATCGTCCTGGCCCCCAAGCAGGCCGACTTCATCACCTACCGGGCCTTCTGTGCGCTGGGGCGCTACGTGGGCGCCGGGGAGGCCCTGTGCCTTTCCGACGGCACCTTCGAGCTCCAGAACATCAGCATGAGCGGGCAGTTCTTCTCGCACCTGCTGGTGAGCTTCGCCGCGGGCCTCGTGGTGGCCTTTCCCTTCGTCCTCTGGCAGGTCTGGCTGTTCCTGGCACCCGGCCTGCACGCCTCCGAACGGGGCGCGGCCCGCGGCGGGGTGGCCTTCGCATCGGTGCTCTTCCTGACCGGCGTGGCCTTCGGGTATTTCGTGCTGGCCCCGCTCAGCATCCAGTTCTTCGGCACCTACCGGGTGAGCGACGCGGTGACCAACACCATCGCGCTGGACAGCTACATCGCCATGGTGGCCTCGGTGACCCTGTGGACGGGGATCGTGTTCCAGCTGCCCCTGGCCATCATGGTGCTCACCCGGCTTGGGCTGGTGGGGCCCGCGGTCCTGCGTACCTACCGCCGGCACGCCTTCGTGGGCCTGCTCGTGCTCTCCGCCGTGCTCACCCCGCCCGATGTGGTGAGCCAGGTGATCGTGGCGGGTCCGCTGATGCTCCTGTATGAAGGCAGCATCCTGCTGAGCGCCCGCACATTGCGCCGCATGGAGCGGGCCCGAACGGCAACTTCGGGCATGACGGCCCGTTGAACCATGGGAATGCTGTCGCGGCATACCATTCCAGGCGCCCTTCTCCGGGGGCGACGGGTGCTGCTGATCGCCGGGCTGCTGTTGGCGGGGGTCCTGACGGCGCAGACCACCCGCATTTCCGGCCATGTCACGGACGCGGTGACCGGCGAGGCCCTGCCCTTCGTGAACATCGCCTTCACGGACAGCCGCATCGGGACCACGAGCGACTTCGACGGCAACTACGAGCTGGACACCTACTACGCCACCGATTCCATCCGCGTGAGCTCGGTGGGCTACATCCCGGCCGCGTTCGCGGTGAAGAAGGACCAGGAGCAGCGCATCGACATCGCCCTGGAGCCCAGCCAGGTGCAGCTGCAGGAGGTGGTGATCAAGCCGAGCGACGAGAACCCCGCACACACGATCCTGCGGCGGGTCATTGCCAACAAGCCCGCCAACAACCGGGAGAAGCTCGAGGCCTACGACTACGAGGCCTACAACAAGATCGAGTTCGACCTGAACAACATCACCCAGGAGTTCACCGAGAAGAAGCTCTTCAAGCCCTTCGCGTTCATCTTCGACAACATCGACAGCACCGACGCCAAGCCCTACCTGCCCATCTTCATGACCGAGACCCTCTCGGAGGTCTACTACCGGCAGAAGCCCCAGTCCAAGCGCGAACTGATCCGCGGCACCAAGGTGAGCGGCATCGAGAACGAGAGCGTGAGCCAGTTCATGGGCGACATGTACCAGAACGTCAACATCTACGACAACTTCCTGGTCATCTTCGGCAAGAACTTCATCAGCCCCATCGCCGACGGGGGCAAGACCTGGTACGACTACTACCTCACCGACAGCGCCTTCATCGGCAAGGAGTGGTGCTACAAGCTCGAGTTCCGGCCCAAGCGCGTGCAGGAGCTGGCCTTCCAGGGAGAGATCTGGATCAACGACACCACCTACGCCGTGCGCAAGGCCGAGGCCGGCATCGCCGAGGGGGCCAACCTGAACTTCGTGCAGGGCTTCTGGGTAAGGCAGGAGTACGAGCAGGTGGAGAAGGAGGTCTGGATGCTGACCCGGGACGAGCTGGTGGTGGACCTGAACGTGATCCGCGACACCGGCAAGCCCAACAAGAACCAGGTGCAGGGCTTCTACGGAAGGCGCACCGCCACCTACCAGGACTTCACCATCAACCGGCCCAAGGAACCCGAGTTCTACGAGGGGCCCGAGCAGGTGATCGTGGCGCCGGACACCAACAGCGATAGCGACGCCTACTGGGTGGAGCGGCGGCACGAACCGCTCACGAAGAAGGAGGCCACCATCTACCACATGGTGGACACCATGAAGACCATCCCGCGCTTCCGCACCTACATCGACATCATCAACACGGTGGTCACGGGCTACTACCCGGCCGGTGATGTGGAGCTGGGCCCCTACTTCACCACGTACAGCTACAACCCCGTGGAAGGGCACCGCATGCGCTTCGGCCTGCGCACCAGCAACCAATGGAGCCGGTGGGTGGAACTGGAGACCTACGCGGCCTACGGCTTCACCGACGGGCAGGTGAAGTTCGGCCTGGGCGGCAAGACCTTCATCACGAAGGACCCGAGGCAGATCGTGGGCTTCTACTACAAGAAGGACATGGAGCAGCTCGGGCAGAGCCAGGACGCGTTCCGCGAGGACAACATCCTGGGCTCCTTCCTGCGCCGGAACCCGAACACCAAGCTCACCCTGGTGGACGAGTACCGGGGGTATTATGAACGGGAGTGGTTCTCGGGCTTCAGCAACGTGCTCACCGTCCGGCACCGCAACCTGTTCCCGCGTGGTTCGCTGAGCTACATCCGGCTCACGGACGCGCTCGAGCCGCAGGTGGTCAACAGCATCACCACCTTCGAGGTGGCCCTGAACACGCGCTTCGCCTACCAGGAGAAGTACGTGAGCGGGGAGTTCTCGCGGGTGTCCCTGGGCACCAGGTACCCGGTGTTGGAGATGCACCTGGGCTTCGGGATACCGGACGTCCTGAACAGCGACTACCGCTACCGCCGGCTGATCTTCCGCATCCACCAGCGGGTGCCCACGGGGGTGCTGGGCAACTTCCGGTACACGGCCACCACCGGCCGGATCTGGGGTACGCTGCCCTACCCGTTGCTCATCATCCATCCGGGCAACGAGACCTTCTACTACGACGACATGGCCTTCAACACGGCCAACTTCTTCGAGTTCATCAGCGACCAGTTCGCCAGCCTCTTCCTGGAGCAGCATTTCGACGGGTTCTTCTTCAACCGCATCCCGCTGTTCCGCCGGCTGAAGTGGCGCGAGGTGGTCGGGTTCAAGGCGGTGATGGGGTCCCTGGACCCGAAGAACCGCGAGGAGATGCTGCTGCTGCCGGGCATGTACGACCTTTACAACGGACCCTTTGCCGAGGCCGCCGTGGGCATCGAGAACATCCTGAAGATCCTGCGGGTGGACGCCCTCTGGCGCCTGACCTACCGCGACCACCCCAACGTGCCCCTCTGGACCATCCGGGCCAAGCTCTACTTCAACTTCTGATGCTGCGCGCCGAGAACATCATCAAACGCTACAAGGGCCGCCCCGTGGTGAACGGCGTGAGCGTGGAGGTGGGGCAGGGCGAGATCGTGGGCCTGCTCGGCCCCAACGGCGCCGGCAAGACCACCAGCTTCTACATGATCGTGGGGCTGATCAAGCCCAACGAGGGGAACATCTACCTGGACAACGAGGACATCACCGAGCTGGCCATGTACCGCAGGGCGCAGAAAGGCATCGGCTACCTGCCGCAGGAGGCCAGCGTGTTCCGCAAGCTGAGCGTGGAGGACAACATCCTGGCGATCCTGGAGATGACGAAGCTCTCCAAGCAGGAACGCGAAGCGAAGTTGGAATCACTGATCGCCGAGTTCGGGCTGGGGCACGTGCGCACCAACCGCGGCGACGTGCTGAGCGGTGGGGAACGACGCCGCACCGAGATCGCCCGGGCGCTGGCCACCGACCCGCGCTTCATCCTGCTGGACGAGCCCTTCGCCGGGGTGGACCCGATCGCCGTGGAGGACATCCAGGGCATCGTGACCCAGCTGAAGGAACGGAACATCGGCGTGCTGATCACCGACCACAACGTGCAGGAAACGCTCAGCATCACCGACCGCGCCTACCTGCTGTTCGAGGGGCGGATCCTGAAGCAGGGCAGCGCCGAGGACCTGGCGGCCGACGAGACCGTCCGGAAGGTCTACCTCGGGAAGAACTTCGAGTTGAGGCGTCGATCCAACTGATCGTTGGGGGTTGGAGGTTGCATGTTGGCGTTTAGTTCCAACATCCAACGTTCAACATTCAACTTCCAACCTCGGCAACAGCAAAACTGTACTTCTCCATCACCTGGTTGGCCAGCAGCTTCCTGCAGGCCTCCTCCACCTTGGCCTCCGCGGCGGCCTGATCGGCGGCCTGCACCTCCAGCGTGATGTGCTTGCCGATGCGCACGCCCGTGATCTCGGGCAGCCCCAGGTTCTTCATGCTGCCGGAAACGGCCTTTCCCTGCGGGTCCAGCAGGTTGTCGTGGGGCATCACATCGATGGCGGCGCGGAAGGTCTTCATGCTGCAAAGATGAGCACAGGAACGCTGTCAGGGCACCCGTATCGGTCCCGCCGGTCCGGTCGTTTGGCCTGGCACCCGTAGCGTCGACCCAGCGGGTCGACCCTCGACGCCGTCATCACCCAACCTTCAGGAACACCCGGCCCCAAAGCGGACTGAGCAGGTACAGCACCAGGATGAGCGGCACCGCCAGCACCCCGTACAGCATCACCAGCACCGCCCCGATGCCCAGCAGGAGGTAGATCACCTCGTTCCCCCGCCAGCCGAAGTGCTTGAACTTCAGGGAGGGGAGGGGGATGGAGGAGAGCATGAGCACGGCCATGCCAACGCACGCGGCCAGCAACGCAGAGGGCGAGTTCGCCATTTCCACGCAGACCGACCGCAGTTGGTGGGTCCCTGGTCCACCATGCAGACCTTCCCCGGTGATCACGAGTACCACTGAGATCCAGGTCAGCCCGTTGGCCGGAGTGGGCATTCCCAAGAACCCGGAGAATTGCCGGTCGTCGATGTTGAACCGCGCCAGCCGCCAAGTGGATGCCACGACAAGTGCCATGGCTGAGGCCCCGACCGGCCATTCCGGAAGTCCTGTCGTCACGGGCGAGGCGGCCATGAACAAGGCGAATGCCGGCGCCACCCCGAAGGTCACCAGGTCCGCCAGGCTGTCCAATTGTTTGCCCAGTTCGGTGCCCCCGCCCAGGGCCCGGGCGGCCAACCCGTCCAGCACATCGAAGGCCGCCCCGGCGAACACCAGCCAACAGGCCATCGTTAGCTGTCCCTGGGAGGCCAGCAGGATGGAAGCCGTTCCACAGACTAGGTTCGCGGTCGTGAGCAGGTCCGGAATGCGCGGCAGCCCTCGCATGATGGGCCGAAGTTGGGATAAATTCGGGGCAATATCCGAGGCCACCCGCAGTTAAGAGCAGCGTCATACCCTTGCCCATGTCCACCCTCCGGTCCCGTGCTGGTCTGCTCTTCCTCTGTGCCTCCGCCATCCTGGCAGGAAGCCCCGGTACCCTGCTGGCGCAGGACGCGCCCAAGTACAGCAACGAATTCCTGGCCATCGGCGTGGGTGCCCGCTCCCTGGGCATGGGCGGGGCGCACATCGCGGCCGTGAGCGACGTGACCTCGGGCTACTGGAACCCGGCCGGCCTGCTGAACGTGCGCGGCGATCTGCAGGTGGGGGCCATGCACGCCGAGTACTTCGCCGGCATCGCCAAGTACGACTACGTGGCCATCGCCAAGCCCATCGATTCGGTGAGCACGTTGGGCGTCTCCTTCATCCGCTTCGGGGTGGACGACATCCCCAACACCACCGACCTGATCGACCAGAACGGCAACATCGACTACGACCGGATCACCAGCTTCAGCGCGGCCGACCAGGCCTTCCTGATCAGTTACGCCCGCAAGTTGGGCGTGCCGGGGCTGCGGCTGGGCGGCAACGCCAAGATCATCTACCGCCGGGTGGGGGAGTTCGCGAATGCCTGGGGCTTCGGTCTGGACGCCGGGCTGCAGTACGACCGCGACCGCTGGCGCTTCGCCGCCATGGGACGGGACATCACCAGCACCTTCAACGCCTGGAGCTACTCGCTGGACCAGCGGACCATCGAGGTGTTCCAGCAGACCGGCAACGAACTGCCGGCCAACGGCGTGGAGGTGACCCTGCCCCGGTTGGTGCTGGGTGCCGCCCGGGAGTTCCAGTTCGGCGAGAAGTTCTCGCTGCTGGCCGAAGTGGACCTGGAGAACACCTTCGACGGCCAGCGGAACACCCTGGTGGCCAGCAGCACCTGGAGCATGGACCCGCGGGTGGGCATCGAGGTCGGGTTCTCCGAGATCGTCTACGTACGCGCCGGCGTGGGCAACATCCAGTACGTCACGGACCTGCAGGATGAGAAACAGCTGACCATGCAGCCGAACATCGGTCTTGGTCTGCGGATCAAGAGCGTGATGCTCGACTATGCGCTCACCGACATCGGGGACAACTCCGTGGCGCTGTATTCGAACATCTTCTCCCTCCGGTTCGATATCTTCAAGCGAAGTTGATGGACCGTCGGTGGCTATCGGGTGTGCTGGTCCTGCTCGGCGGGATGGCCATCGGTCAGCCGTACGGGAACGAGTGGATCGACTACGGAGCGCAGTACTGGCGCTTCACCGTCCACGAGGAGGGCATCCATCGCATCGATTCCACGGCCTTGGCGAACGCAGGATTCCCGGTCGGATCGGTGGATCCCCGTGACATCCAGTTGTTCGCCAGGGAGCAGCAGGTACCGATCTATGTGGAGGGTGAGGATGACGGGGTCTTCAATGATGGGGATTTCATCGAGTTCCATGGGCAGGGGAATGACGGTTGGCTGGATGCTGGCCTGTGGGACCTGCCCCAACACCAGAACAACCCCTACTACAGCCTTTACAACGACACCATCCGGTACTACCTCTCGTGGAGCACGACGGGACCGAAGGAGCGTGTCACGAACTATTCGAACACCGACTTCGCTAGCCATGTGCCTCGAGACTGGTTCTGGTACGAGGCCTTGCGTTCCCTCACCGGGCGATACCAAGTGGGCGAACGGGACAACTCCGGAGCCTCGGATGCGCGCATGGTGGAAGGTGAAGGATGGTTCAACAGCGCCGAGATGGTGGCCACCTCGGTGGACATCTCCCACAACCAGGGCGTGTTCACCCGAAGACCCTACCAGGGCGCGGATGCCCCGGATGCCAGTGTGACCGTGGTCGTCGCCGGTACGAACAACCCGGGCGGTGGCAGCTACGAGGACCACCATTTGCGCGTGACCTACGGGGGAAGTCCCGGCATCGTGGCCGTGGATACCGTGTACCGGGGCTACCGGCTGATCCGGTCGACCTTTCCCATGCCTGCGGCCTCGCTGTCGGTGGTGAACACCGTGATCGTCACCACCGCGGTGCACGACCTGTTCGGGCCTGGCCAGGTGGGGCTCATCGATCCGGATTATCCGGACCGGCAGGTGTGCTCGCATGTGCTGATCAGGTACCCGCACGAGACCCACATGAACAACGAGCCGGCGGTGCATGTGGACCTGGATGATGATCCCAACGACGATCACGCCTTCCTCGACTTCAACGTGTTCCCAGGCACCCCCTTGTGCTACTCGGTGTCGGAAGGAATGGTGCGGAGGATCATGCCCACGCCCAACGGCAACCGCTGGAACATGCTGGTGCCCGATCTTGATCCGGACGGCTCGGAGAACTTCCTGTTCAATGCCGACCTGATCGACACCGTGAGCGTCCTGAGCCCCGTGAACGGCACCGGATACTTCGTCGATCACGCCCAGTTGGAACAGGATTCCGCCGTGCTCCTCATCACGCATGGTTCGCTCATGAACGAGGCGCTGCAGTATGCGGCCTACCGTGAGAACAGTCCGAGGAGGCCGGCCCCGGTGGTGCTCCTGGACGTCGATGAGCTGTATGACCAGTATGGAGGTGGCATACCGAAACATGCCCTGGCCATCCGCAGGGTGTGTGAACGTCTCCTGGACGAGTGGAACACCAGGCCGCAGGCGCTGTTCCTCGTGGGCAAGTCCGTCGTGACCCCCCGCGTGGGCAGTGTGACGGGTAGCCGGATACCGGCCGATAGTGCCGGGTACAAGGCGAACCTGGTGCCGACGTTCGGGTATCCGCCCAGTGATGTGAGCTTCACGCTGGGGCTGGGGAACGATCCGCGTGAAGTGTCCATTCCCGTCGGCCGGTTGAGCGCACGTACCGGGTCCGATGTCACGGCCTATCTCGGCAAGGTGCAGTCCTTCGAGGGCTTCACCGTTCCCGAGGCCTGGATGAAGAACATCATCCACTTCCGGGGTGGGTTCACCCCTGGGGAATGGGCGCAGTTGGGCTTCTATCTGGACCAGTTCAAGCAGATCGCCCAGGACACCTGCTTTGGCGGCCGTGTGGTGGATTTCGTCAAGAACAGCTCGGCCATCTACCAACAGGCGCCCGCCGATTCGGTGGCGCAGCTGATCGATGAGGAAGGCGTCACGCTCATGACCTTCTTCGCCCATGCGGCCGGTGGCGGGTTCGACATCAACATCGACAACCCGGCCAACTACGCCTGGAACGGGAAACACCCGATGATCATCGGCAACTCCTGTTATGCAGGCAACATCCACCTGCTGCAGGCGAACAGCGCCAGTGAGGAGTTCGTGCTCCTGCCGGGAAAGGGCGCGATCGCGTTCCTGGCGTCCGTGGACATCGGTCTGACCACCCTGCTCGGCGCCTACACCACGGAGTTCTACCGGAGCTTCTCCGCGGTCAATTATGGCGGGACCATCGGGCAACACGCGGCCCATGCGTCGTTCGAGCAGTTGTCCCAAGGGTCTGATGTGCTGCGGCGGAACAACGTGCAGACGTTCACCCTGGAGGGCGACCCCATGCTGGTGCTGCATTCCTGGCCGGAACCGGACTACTCCGTCTCCCTGGACCAGGTCAGGTACCTGCCTGAACCGGTGACCTCCGACCTGGATTCGGTCGGCCTACAGGTGGTGGTGAGGAACCTCGGCAAGGCCACGGGTGACCGGCCGGCGGTACGCGTCGTCCGGACCCTCCAGGGAGGGGATGTGCAGCCGCCTCTCTCGGTGGATATCGATGGTTCGGCGTTCCAGGACACCGCGAGGTTCCAACTGCCCATCCAAGGCCTCGAAGGTTCGGTCGGTGCCAACCTGCTCGACATCACGGTGGACCTGGATCCGGATGAGGTGCCCGAGATGGAGGACGTCATCAACAACCGGGTGCTGAGCCAGCTCCTCATCACCAGCGGTGACATCCGGCCGGTCGATCCCTATCCGTTCGCCATCGTTCCCGGTCCGGAACCTCTGTTGGAGGCCAGCACCGGCGATCCGTTCGCTCCGTTGCGGACCTATGTGTTCCAGATCGATACCACGGACACCTACGACAGTCCGGTGATGGAACAGTACACGGTGGACGCACCGGGTGGTGTCGTTCCCTGGCAGCCCGGGTCGATCTACGATGTGGGGCTGCAGCAGGACAGCGTGGTCTACTATTGGCGTTGCAGCCCGGACAGCACGGGCAATGGTGGCTACAACTGGTACGAAAGCTCCTTCCAGGTGATCCCGGACCGCACGGGGTGGGGGCAGGCGCATTTCTTCCAGTTCAAGGGGAACGGGTTCGACCAGGTCGTTTTCGACCGACCCGGCAGGGAGTTCGACTTCTTCACCGGTCAGCGGTCGGTCCGGACCACGGTGCAAGGCAACAGCTCCGGGTCAGGCAATGATCTGACCCAATGGTACATCGACCTGACCTGGCAGGACGGGAACGGTTGCGGGTCGACGCCGGCGTTCCATGTGGCCGTGATCGACCCGGCCACGTTCACGGCGTGGGGCACACGTTACAATGGCGCGAACCCCGACCATTTCTTCGGCAACGTGAACGATCAGGGAGCCTGCCGGTCACGGGTGGAGTACTATTTCATCTTCCGTCAGAACGACCCCGCCCAGCTGGACGGGATGCTGGACATGCTGCAGAACGCCGTTCCTGATGGGCACTACGTGCTCGTGTACACGTGGAAGTACTTGAACAGGAACCTGGCCGATCAAAGCAATCCGGACCTCTTCGATGAATTGATCGCCATGGGGGCGGATTCGATCCGGGCCGTTACGGACAGTGTGCCCTACATCTTCTTCACGCGGAAGGGCGATCCCATCGGTTCGTCGGAGGCGTGGGGGACCTCGATCGGCGACCTGATCCAGCTGGAGGTCGATGTGACCTCGCAAGGCAATACCGGCGGCATCACCTCACCGCTGGCGGGGCCGGCATTGTCCTGGGAGGCCCTGTATTGGAACGAAGTGCCGGACGACCCTCAGGATAGCGCGAGGGTCCTGCTCTATGGCCGGACACCGTTCGGCACGGAGCAACTGCTGTTCGACCGGAACGCCCCCGAGGATTCGTTGACGGCGCTCACCTTCCCTGCGTTCCAGGTCGATGCCGCACAGTTCCCATGGATCCGGTTGGAGACAAGGCTCTGGAACGACTCCGTGGTCGATCCGCGTCCCGCTCAGCTCCAGCGCTGGCAGCTGCTGTGTGGTCCGGCCCCGGAGTGCGCGATCGATCCACCGTCAGGCTATTTCAACGGCCTGGAAGGCTGGTATGAGGGCCAGACCGCGTCCGTGGCCGTCGCGGTCAGGAACATCTCGGAGTACGACATGGACAGCCTCCTGATCACGGCCTGGATAGTGGACCAGCAGAACGAAAGGATACCCTTGCGCCATGGCCGGTCATCGCCCCTTCCCGCCGGTGGCATCCTCCTGGATACGATCTCATTCCCCACGCAAGGACTCGGCGGATGGAACACCCTGGTCATCGAAGCGAACGGCATCGACAGTGCGACCATGCGCTATGACCAACCGGAGATGGCCCACTTCAACAACATCGCACAGCTGCGGTTCGAGGTGGACGTGGATCGTGAGAATCCGCTGCTCGATGTCACGTTCGATGGGATCCACATCCTGGATGGGGACATCGTGAGCGCCAGGCCGGAGATCGAGGTCTCGCTGGATGATGAGAATCCGGTGCTCCTCTTGGACTCACCTTCCGATACGGCGTATTTCAAGGTGTTCCTGCAGTCGCCGGACGGTCAGTTGGAACGGATCTACTTCCGCGACGGAACGGGCCAGGAGCAGATGCAGTTCATTCCGGCCGATGGACCCGAGAACGAGTCGCGCATCCACTATCGCCCGACGTTCGAGATCGACGGACGCTATGCCCTACTGGTGCAAGCGCGTGATGTGAGCAACAACCTGTCGGGTGACAATGACTACCGGGTCTCGTTCGAAGTGATCAATCGCCCGACGATCACGGAGGTGCTGAACTATCCGAACCCGTTCACCACGAGCACCCGGTTCGTCTTCACCATCACGGGAAGGGAGCCTCCGACCTACATGAAGGTGCAGATCATGACCGTGACGGGTCGTGTGGTGCGGGAGGTTACGATGCAGGAGATCGGTACCGTAAGGGTCGGTCGCAACATCTCCGAGTTCGCGTGGGACGGAACGGACGAGTTCGGAGACCGCCTTGCCCGCGGCGTCTATCTGTACCGGGTGATCGCCAAGCTGCATGGCGAGGACATCGAAGTGCGGTCCACCGCTGCAGGGGGCTTCTTCGAACAGGGATATGGCAAGATGTACCTGTTGCGCTGAACGCGAACGCTTCACCCTGGAACGCGACGATCCTCCACGTCATCCATGACGCGCCCAACGCGAGCACAGGTCCTGTTCTGGTCCGCGATGAGCGGTGTGCTTTGGGTCCTGGCCTGGCCGGGCACCGGGGGGGTGTTCCCCCTTGCGTTCATCGCCTGGTGGCCCATGCTCCAGGCGGAGCGGGCGCATGACGCACGCACCAGCGGCCGCCGACGTTCGTTCACGCCGTACCTGCTCCTGGGCCTGTTCATCTGGAACGCCAGCACGACCTGGTGGCTCGGTGCCGTGGACGAGCCCTGGGCAACGAGGCTGCTGTCAGGTGGTTTTCCCATGGTGGGGAACACGCTCCTGATGTCCCTGCCTTGGATCCTGAGGCGTTGGGTGGTACGACGGCTCGGCAGGGCCTGGTCGGACGTGACCCTCGTGCTGGCCTGGCTCGCGTTCGAGCGCCTGCATCACGATTGGGACCTTCAATGGCCATGGCTCACGTTGGGGAATGTGTTCGCCGAACATCCCGGTTGGATCCAGTGGTATGAATGGACAGGTGTCCTTGGTGGGTCGTTGTGGATATGGGCCACGGCCTTGCTGATCGACCGTGCCTGGAGCCTGCCCGGACCAGGCGGATCGATCAGCACGAGGTCTTCACGCCGGTATTCCGCGGTGGCCATCCTCGGCGTTCCTTCCCTCCTTTCCTTGGTCCTGTATGCCGCCTGGGATGATCAGGGCCAGCAGCTCGAGGTGGTGGTCGTCCAGCCCAATATCGACCCCTATCAGGAGAAGTTCGGCGGTGTGGAACCGCTTGAGCAATTGGAGGGCATGCTCGCCCAGGCCGAGGCGGTGATGTCCGACAGCACCAGGTTGATCGTCCTCCCCGAGACCGCCCTGCAGGAGAACGCCACCGTCTCCGGTGCTCAGGACGGCCAGCTGAGGCTGCGGGGATTGTGGGAGAACGACCTGGAGGCCTCTCGCAGCGTACGGCGTATCAGGGAGTTCCTGGACCGGCATCCCCGTGCGTCGTTGCTTGCGGGCATGTCCTCGGCCTATCTGTTCGCACCGGGTGAGCCGCTGACCTCCACCGCACGGCGCCTTGGTGGATCCGATCGTCATTATGAGGCCTACAATGCCGCCCTGTTCGTTGAGCGCGACCGGCCCGTTCAGGTCTACCACAAATCCAAGCTGGTGGCCGGGGTGGAGAAGTTGCCCTTCGAGTCGCTGTTGGGCTCGTTGGAGTACTTGAGCATAGACATGGGCGGCACCACCGGCAGCCTGGGCGTGCAGCAGGAGCGATCGGTGCTCCGGTCAGCGGATGGCAGGGTGGCCGTGGCCCCCGTGATCTGCTACGAGTCCGTCTTCGGCGACCACGTGGCGCCTCATGTACGCAATGGTGCGACCATGATCGCGATCATGACCAATGATGGCTGGTGGGGACAAAGTCCGGGCTATCGCCAGCACCTGGCCTATGGCCGGCTGAGGGCCGTGGAGACACGCAGGGCGATCGCCCGGTCGGCCAACACGGGGATCTCCTGTGTCATCGACCAACGTGGAACGGTGTGGCAGTCCACGGAATGGTGGCATGAGGCTGCCTTTCGCAGTGAACTTCACACGTCCCACGAGCTTACCGTCTTTGTCCGCTACGGCGACCTCATCGGGCGTCTTGCCCTCCTGTTGCTGCCCATCCTGCTGGTCGCGGCCTTCGTGGCAGGAAGGACCGTCCCCTGAACGGAAAAGGGGCGCCGAAGCACCCCTTTGACCGTACGGTTCGATCAGCTCAGTTCAACAGGACGCGCCGGGAATGGCTCTTGTCCGAGCCGCGCAGCTGCACCACGTACATGCCCGTGGCCAACGTTCCCTTCGGAATGGAGATCTGGGTCATCCCCTCATTGACGGCTGTCCTGGGGCGGGTGATGAGCACCTTGCCATGTGCGTCCATCAGCACGAGGTCATGGACGTCCTCGAAGCTCGAGCTGACCAGGATGTTCAGGTTCGTGCCATCATCCCATGCGTTCACGATCTCCTGGCCACCGTTCTCCTGACATCCGGCAGAGATCGTGGGGTGGTAATGCGTCGTGCCATCGAAATCGGTCTGGGCCAGGCGGTAATAGCCCTGGGCCAGTGGCGACTCGTCCATGAAGGAATACTCCAGGAGCCCGACGCTCGTTCCGGCACCATCCACCACCCCGATCGGTTCCCAGGTCTGGGCATCCCGGCTGCGTTCCACCGTGAAGTGGTCGTTGTTCTCCTCACTGGCCGTCGTCCACTTCAAGCGGACCACATGACCTTCACAGGTGCCGGAGAAATCCAGGAGTTCGATCGGCAGGGGGTTGTTGAAATCCGACAAGGTCCAGGACCGGTAGAACTCCGCACCTGGAACGATGACCCCACTGACCGTGTTGGTCGCCGCAGTGGGTGCGCTCGCCGTGAACACACCGATCGGCAGGAAATCGCCCCAAAGGCCCAAGGAGTTATTGAAGCGCTGGGCACCGACCGGGCTGTTGGCGTTGATGATGTTCCCGCCGGTCACATCGGCACGGTCCACCACGAACGTGAGCGTGGCATTGGGCCGGGTCGTGTAGCCATAGTTGGGATCTTCGGTATCGATGATCCAGAACCGGTCCACCGCGTTGGCCGAGTTGTTCACGGAACCGGTGGCCCAGTCCAACATGTGGGTCACATCCGTCGGGCGATACAGGTTGTTGTTCCACGCGTTGGCGGGGGCCACACTGCTGTGGTTGAAGGTCGAGAACACGACGGAACCGGCCGCCGATCCGGCGGAGGTCTTCTGATAGGTGAGCGGCATCTTCACCCCGCTGGCCGTGGTGAACGGAACCACGTAGGTGTTGTTCGTGGCACCGATCCTCCAACGGACCCGGTTCAGTTCACCTTCGGAACGGATGTTCCCCCCGGTACCAAGGGTCTGGATGCCATTGGGGTTTCCGTGGTCAACGACCACCCAGGCCCCATTGTCGATGCGCACCCAGGCATCATCGTTGATGACCAGCCGCCCTTGGCCCACCAAGGGAAGCATCAGTAGGGTCGCGATACCCGTGGTCAGAAATCGTGTCATGGCAACCTCAAATTTAATCCAGAACGCCCATATGTCAACAATCCGTGGGGCCGATCGTTCCCCATGCTCGGGATCCTGCCTTCCGGTATGGGTGGTCCCCTTCGCCCTTTGGACGATCGTGGGGGTGTTCGGTTGCCTGACAGGTATCTTCACCCGCCTGCATGGATCCCTGGGCGTCCTTCCATCTCGGGCCCTGGTCGGGCCTTCGTCGCGAGCGCTTGAAGGACGAACGGTTCTTCCTGGAACGCCATTTCCCCGCCGAGGACAGGGACCTCCTTTTTCTTGGTGCCACCGAGCTTCTGTCGATCGAGGAGGATGGGACTTCGCCCTTCGAGGTCTGGCGGGGCTTTCTGGGGGATGTGGCAGGCTGGTCCTATGGGATCCTTGCCTTCGACCTGAAGAACGGGCTCAATGACGTCAGCAGTCGGCATTCCGCCCCTGAAGGTGTTCCGGGGCTCTTTTGGGCGGTTCCCAGGCTCGTGCTCGAGCGAAAGGGGCAGGACGCTTTCGTGCACCTTCCGGATGGCGGTCCGGCCGCTCTGTTGGAGGAGGCCAGGTCGCTGCTTGGGGAGACCTCGCCTCCGGGGAGGCAGTCTTCCCTGGAGTGGACCCTGTGTACCAGCAGGGAGGCCTATCTGGCGCGGGCCAGGGACCTGCTCGCTCACATCCAGCGCGGGGATATCTATGAGGTGAATTATTGCGTTGAGCGGAGAGCGAAGGCCATCGGGTGGGACCCGTTCCTGGGTTGGGAGCGTCTTCGTAGCCTGGCGCAGGCACCCCACGGAGCATTCCTGCGGATCGCCGACCACTTCGTGTTGTGCGCCAGTCCGGAGAGTTTCCTGCGCTTCGATGGAGACCAGGTGTCGGCAGAACCGATGAAGGGCACCCGTCCCCGACATCAGGAACACGAGCTCGATGCACGATTGGCCTACGAGCTCCGCACCGATGAGAAGGAGCGCAGCGAGAACGTCATGACCGTGGATGTGATGCGGAACGACCTTTCCCGCGTTGCACGACCGGGCTCCGTCAGGGTGGATGAGCTGTTCGCGGTCCGGACCCACCCCGGCGTCCACCAACTGGTGAGCAAGGTCTCCGCGACCATGGGTGCCGGGTTCGGGCCGGTGGATGTGGTCCAGGCCGCCTGGCCCATGGCGAGCATGACCGGAGCCCCCAAGCTGCGTGCCATGCAGTTGATCGACAAGGCCGAGGACGGTCGCAGAGGCCTGTTCAGCGGCAGTATCGGCTGGTTCGCTCCGGATGGCACGGGTGACCTCAATGTGGTGATCAGGACCCTGCTCCATGATGCGGTGACCGGGACCTGTAGCCTGAGCACCGGCAGTGCATTGACGGCGCTCTGCGACCCTGAGAAGGAATGGGAGGAATGCCAGCTGAAGGCACGGTCCGTCATCGATGCCCTGGAAGCATGATCGCAGAGCGCGTTCATCGGACCCTCCTCCGCCACCGGATGCTGGAACCGGGGCAGCCTGTCCTTGTCGCGGTCAGCGGGGGTGTGGACAGCATGGTGCTCCTGCATGTCCTCCAGCGCCTTGGGCATCCGATCACGGTGCTGCATGTGGACCATGGTCTGCGAGGTGCGGAGAGCGATGCGGACCGGAGCTTTGTGGAAGAGCAGGCGCGAAGATGCGGGTGGCCTTGCCAGAGCGTCCGGCTGGATGTTCGTGCCGAGGCAGCGAAGCCCGGGGTGTCCATCCAGATGGCGGCCAGGGAGCTCCGCTATGCCTGGTTCCGGGAACGCATGAACGCCCTCGGGGTCCCGGTGCTGGCAACGGCCCATCATCGTGATGATGCGATCGAGACCCTGCTGCTGAACATGCTCCGGGGTGCCGGTCGTCAGGGGTTCATGGGGCTGCCACCCACACGCAACGGGATCGTGCGACCCTTGATCGAGGTGTCCAGGCAGGATATCGAGGCCTTCGCCCGGGAACAGGGCATCGCGTTCCGCGATGACCCGAGCAACCGGGACCCCGCGTACCTGCGGAACCGTGTGCGGCACGAGCTGCTTCCCCTGTTGGAGGCGCTCCATCCAGGTGCCCGCCAAAGCCTTGGGAGGGCCACCGTGATGCTCCGTGAGCTGGGCGGTCTTACGGACAGGGCCTTGACCAGGGAATTGGAACTCCGTGTCAAGCCGTTGGGCCTGCCGTTGTCCGATATCCGGGAGAGCGATCATCCGCATGCACTCCTGGCGGCTTTCATGCAGGACCATCCTTTGCACCCGGACCGCGTGGAGCAGGTACTGGATTCCTTGGAGGCCGGCGGCTCCGGAAGGTGCTTTCCGGTGGAGGGTGGAGCATGGTTGTTGGACAGGGAGCATCTGCGTTGGATGCCGGAACGGCGACCGGTCGCCACCATCGAGCTAGGGAAGGACCTCGAACTTTCCCCGGAAGCTCCCGTTGAGGCCCGGCGTATGACCTCCGGCGACCTTCCTGCTCACTTCGGGCCCGATGACGTCTGGCTGGACGAGGACCGGCTGGCATTCCCGCTTGTGCTGCGACCCTGGCGTTCAGGAGACCGGATCAGGCCCTTGGGAATGACCGGAAGCAGGCTGGTGAGCGATGTGCTGACCGATGCGAAGGTGCCCCTTGACGTGAAAGCATCGGTGAGGGTGCTGGAGAGCCGAGGAACATTGGTATGGGTGTGTGGATACCGCCTGGCCGAGGGGTTCCAGGCCGACGCAGGCTCGCGGAGCGTGGTCCGTATCGTTCTTCGGTAGTGTCGTTCCGTCATCCATGGACGTTCGTATCTTCAGGGCTGCCCAATCCAGACCATCATGATCCCCAGCAGTGCCGTTGCGATCGCCAAGGAGGATATCCCATCCCTTCGTTTCCCCCGTGAGGCCGTGCATCTTTCCGACGACCACCGGGACAAGCTCAGGAAGAAACTGGACCAGGCCATGCGTCTGGGGAACAACGAGCATGTGAAATGCCGCATCCTGTTCCGCGATGACGAAGGCATCAAGTACGTGGAGACCACGGTCTGGACGTTCGACAGGGACCGGATCGTGCTGAAGTACGGCACCACCATCCCCTTCCAACGTGTGATCGACATCCTGTTCCCTTGAAGAGGGTGGGATCCAGGCCGTGCGCTTGGTGCGGTGGGAATGCAAGCTTCTTTTTGGCGGGGTCGGGCGAGCCCTTCAGGACCGGCTATTTTTGCGGTCGTGAAGTGCTGTGCACCATTCATCGCCACCGTCCTCATGATCGGGCTCGGTGTTCTGCAGGCGACCGCCCAGCGACCGGTGCAATGGACGTTCTCCGCCGTTGGCAATGAAGCTGGAGCCCTGGTGACGGCCCGGGCCTTGGTGGATGCCGGGTGGCATATCTATGCCACCGAATTGCCGCAGGATGGAGGGCCATTGCCCACGATCTTCCAAGTGGAGCCGGAGGACTCGGTGTTATGGAACGGCACCGTGCTGGAACCGGATCCCGAGGATGTGTACGATCCCAATTTCGGCATGCCGGTGAGCTACCACTCCGGTGAGGTGGTCTTCCGGATACCTGTGGACCATGAGGGTGGCGGCGCGTTCACCGTGGCCGGGGTCGTGGAGTTCATGGTCTGCAACGAGGAAATGTGCCTGCCGCCGACCACCGTTCCATTCCGGGTGGCCGTGCCCGCACTTTGAACCAATGTCCCATGCGTAGTGCGTTCCTGCTCCCATTCCTGATCCTGGCCACGGTCACCCATGCCCAGTTGCCCGGCATGGGCGAGGGGTCCTTGGAACCCGTGTCCTGGTCCATCAGCATGCTCGACCATGGGGATGGCGAGTGGGACCTGATCTTCCGAGCTGATATCGACGATGGTTGGTACGTCTATTCCCAGCAGCTCACCGGCGACATGGGGCCCATACCCACCACGCTCGCTTTTGACACGCTTGGACACGTGGAATTGATCGGTGCGGCGACCGAGACCGGCGCCAAGGAGATCAAGGGCCATGACGAGATGTTCGACATGGAGGTGAAGAAGTTCAAGGGACATGCCCTCTTCACCCAACGGGTCCGTCTCAGTGACCCCACACTGCCCATCACCGGGCGGTTGGACTACATGAGCTGTGATGACAGCCGGTGCATCTTCCCCGACCCGGTGTATTTCCAGGTGGTACCGGCCGAGGACCGCCATGCCTTCGATGGGCTCCCGTTCACTTCGGAAGGCGGCCCCGGAGGGAATGCCATAGGCGACGACCCGGTCTCCTGGACCATCGTACCCAACGACCTGGGGGGCGGACGGTGGCGTCTGGACTTCGTGGCCACGGTGCAGGACGGCTGGTATGTGTACTCGCAGAACGACTACGGCGACATGGGCCCGATGCCCACGCAGATCGCCTTCGACACGCTGGACCATGTGCTGCTCCGGGGCGATGCCACCGAGTCCGGCGACCATGTGAAGGAGGGGCACGACCCCATCTTCGAGATGACGGTGAAGAAGTTCGGCCACGCGGCGACCTTCTCGAGGGAACTGGAGGTGAGCGATCCCTCCGTGGATGTCACCGGCGTCATCAACTTCATGACCTGTAATGACGAGGCCTGCATCTTCCCGGACCCGCTGCCTTTCGCCGTTGGGCTTGCCTCGGGTTCCATCCGCCTGGGCGACGAGCTGATCGACGGGCCATCCGTTGCCGGCATCGACTACAAGCTTCCCCATGTGGACCTGGAGGACCCCGTGGTGAAGGGTGGGGCCGGCACGTCCAATTCCGGTGTCAAGAAGGGCAGCTCCATGTGGCGTATCTTCTTCCTGGGCTTCATCGGCGGGCTGCTGGCCCTGCTCACGCCCTGCGTGTTCCCGATGATCCCGCTCACGGTGAGCTTCTTCACCAAGGGCAGCGAGGACAAGGCGAAGGGGCTGCGCAGTGCCATCACCTATGGTGCGTTCATCCTGGTCATCTACCTGCTGTTCAGCGTGCCCTTCCACCTGCTGGGCAGTGTGAACCCGGAGATATTCAACGAGATCAGCACCAACCCCTGGCTCAACATCTTCTTCTTCGTCATCTTCATCGTCTTCGCCATCTCGTTCTTCGGCTACTTCGAGATCACGCTGCCGGCCAGCTGGGTGAACCGGATGGACCAGAACGCAAGCCAGGCGGGCGGGCTGATCGGCATCTTCTTCATGGCGCTCACCCTGGCGCTGGTGTCCTTCAGCTGCACGGGTCCCATTCTGGGTTCCTTGTTGGCCGGGGCGCTCACGGCGGACGGCGGGGCCTGGCAGCTCACCGCCGGCATGGGCGGCTTCGGGCTGGCGCTGGCGCTGCCCTTCGGGCTCTTCGCCCTGTTCCCGCAGTGGCTCAACAGCCTGCCCCGCTCGGGCAGCTGGCTGAACAGCGTGAAGGTGGTGCTGGGCTTCGCCGAAGTGGCGCTGGCCTTCAAGTTCCTGAGCAACGCCGACCTGGTGAAGCATTGGAACCTGGTGCCCTACGAGCTGTTCATGGCCATCTGGGTGATCTGCGGCATCGGCATCGTGCTGTACCTCCTGGGGAAGATCCGCTTCCCACACGACAGCCCGGTGAAGAAGCTCTCCGGTGCTCGCTGGGCCTTCACCGCGCTGTTCGCCCTGGCCACCGGCTACATGCTCATGGGCTTCCGCTACAACAAGGCCACCGAGACCTTCACCACGCTGAAGCTGATGAGCGGGCTGGCACCGCCTGTGGGCTACAGCTGGATCTTCCCCAAGCACTGCCCCCACGACCTGCCCTGCTTCCACGACCTGGACGACGCCATGGCCGAGGCGGAACGGACCAACAAGCCCCTGCTCCTGGATTTCACCGGCTACGCCTGTGTGAACTGCCGCAAGATGGAGGAGCATGTGTGGCCCGAGCCCGGCGTGTTCGACCTCATCCAGAACGAGTACATCCTGGTCTCCCTCTACGTGGACGACAAGGAGGAACTGCCCGAGGAGGAGCAGCACGTGTACGAGACCAGCACCGGCAAGAAGAAGCTGATCGAGACCAAGGGGAACAAGTGGAGCACGCTGCAGTCCGAGACCTTCGTGATCAGCAGCCAACCCTACTACGCGTTGCTGAGCCCCGAAGGCAAGCTCCTGACCGACCCGGTGGCCTACACGCCGGATGCCTCCGAATACCAAGCGTTCCTGGAGCGCGGCATCGAGGGGATGAAGGTGCTGGACCAGCAGGCCAGCCGCTGACCTCCTGACGGTTTGCATGTCAGGTTCGTGACAGTATATTTGTCACGAACAAGTGCCGTGTGATGGTGGAGAACGATGTGCTGCCCGAAGGGGCGATCGCGTCCCGGATATTCCTGGTCCGTGGCCGGCAGGTGATGCTGTCCCATGATCTGGCCGACCTCTACGGTGTGCCGACCAAGCGGTTGAACGAGCAGGTGAAGCGCAACATCGAGCGCTTTCCGGTGGACTTCATGTTCCAATTGACCGCGGAGGAGTGGGCGGACTTGAGGTCGCAGAACGCGACCTCAAGTTCCTGGGGAGGTAGACGGACGACGCCCTTTGCCTTCAGCGAACCTGGCGTGCTGATGCTATCCGGCGTGCTCAACAGCGAGCGTGCCATCGCGGTCAGCATTCGCATCATGCGCGTGTTCGTTCGGCTCCAGCGCCTGTTGCAGAACGACCTGGAGCTGAAGCTTCGGGTGGAGCGGCTGGAAGGACGGCAGGACCGCAGCGATGACGCCCTGGGCGAGATCTTTGAGGTGGTCCGGCGCATGATGGACCCACCGGTGCCCGAGCGACGGCGGATCGGGTATCGTCGTGAGGAATTGGTTACTGACGCATCTTTGGAGCGATGAGCACTGACCGCATCCGCACCCATTTCACCGAGGCCGCCGATGTGCTGCAGCGGTTCCTGGCCGCCCCTGCCAACCTGGTGGCCGTGGCCGAGGCCGGCCGCCGGATGGTGGACAGCCTGCGCGGCGGTGGCCGTATCATCAGCTGCGGGAACGGCGGAAGTATGTGCGATGCCATGCACTTCGCCGAGGAGCTGACAGGACGGTACCGGGACGACCGGGCCCCGATCGCCGCCATGAGCATCAGCGACCCCTCGCACCTGACCTGCGTGGGGAACGATCATGGTTTCGAGCAGGTCTTCGCCCGTTACGTACGTGCACATGGCCGGGAGGGGGATGTGCTGGTGGCCTTCAGCACCAGCGGCAACAGCCCCAACGTGTTGCGTGCCGCCGAGACGGCCCGGGAACTGGGCATGGTGGTGGTGGGCCTTACCGGTAAGGATGGCGGAAAGCTGGCGCCCCTCTGCGACGTGGAGGTACGGGTGCCGCACGCGGGCTACGCGGACCGCATCCAGGAGGTGCACATCAAGGTGGTGCACGCGTTGATCGATCACATCGAGGTGGAGTTGGAGCAAGCGGGGAGGAGTGATGCTGGTCAAGGTCCACGGTAGCGCGGTACAGGGCATCGAGGCCACGTTGGTCACCGCCGAGGTGAACGTGGTGCCGGGGTTCGCGGCGTTCAACATCGTCGGGCTCGGGGACAAGGCGGTGCATGAGAGCTATCAGCGCCTGTTCGCAGCCTTCCGGAACAACGACCTGTACTTCCCGCACGGCAAGCGGGTCACCATCAACCTGGCCCCCGCCGACCTGCCCAAGGAAGGGACGGGCTACGACCTGATGATGGCCGTGGGCCTGCTCGCGGGTACCGGGGAGGTGCCTCCCGACCGGTTGGCCACGCACTTGGTGATGGGCGAACTCGCGCTGGACGGCGGTGTGCGGCCGGTCAAGGGCGCCTTGTCCATAGCGCTCGCGGCCAGGCAGCAGGGTTTCAAGGGCTTCATTCTCCCAGCCGCCAATGCCAGGGAGGCGGCGATCGTCTCCGGATTGCAGGTGCATGGGGTGGAACACCTGCGCGAGGTGGTGGCACTCCTGCGGGGAGAGGACGGTCCACCGCCGACACAGGTGGACATCGAGGCGGAATTCGCCCAGAGCAGCCGGCAGTACCCGGTGGACCTGAGCGATGTAAAGGGACAGGAGAACATCAAGCGGGCCTTCGAGATCGCGGCGGCAGGAGGGCACAACATCCTGCTGGTGGGACCGCCCGGTGCGGGAAAGACCATGTTGGCGAAGCGGCTGCCCACCATTCTGCCGCCCCTGCACATCGATGAAGCGCTGGAGACCACCAAGATCCACAGCGTGGCAGGCAAGCTCCGCAAGGATGACAGCATCCTGAGCGTGCGTCCATTCCGCTCCCCGCACCACACCATCAGCGATGTGGCCCTGGTCGGGGGCGGTTCGTACCCCCAGCCGGGCGAGATCAGCCTGGCACACAACGGCGTGCTCTTCCTGGACGAACTGCCGGAGTTCAAGCGGACGGTCCTGGAGGTGCTGCGGCAGCCCTTGGAGGACCGGGTGATCACCATCAGCCGGGCGAAGTTCTCCGTGGAGTACCCGGCCAGCTTCATGCTCGTGGCCAGCATGAATCCCTGTCCCTGCGGCTACCACAACCATCCGGACCGGGAGTGCGTCTGTCCGCCGGGCACGGTGCAGAAGTACCTGAACAAGATCAGCGGGCCCCTGCTGGACCGCATCGACATCCACATCGAGGTGACGCCGGTGCCCTTCGATGCGCTGAGCGATGAGCGACCCGGAGAGCGGAGCGAGGAGGTGCGGGAGCGGGTGGTCGCCGCGCGGCGTCTGCAGGAACTTCGCTTCAGCGATCACCCGATCCACAGCAACGCCCAGATGGGCAGCCGCCAGTTGAGGAGCATCTGCCGGATCGATGCCGCGGGGAAGGCGTTGCTGGGGAAGGCGATGGACCGGTTGGGGTTGAGCGCCCGTGCCTACGACCGCATTTTGAAGGTGGCCCGGACCATTGCCGATCTGGCCGGCAGTGCGGACATCCGAACGGAGCACCTCGCCGAGGCCATCCAGTACCGCAGCCTGGACCGCGATGGCTGGGCCGGATGATTTGGCTAAGAAAGATTTACTAATGAAACTTTAGTAATATAGGCTTACTTTTGTGATGTGCTCATCGACAATCCCTTTCCTGTCACTCGCTACACCTCTCCCTCGCTCTTCTGCGACCGGGAGCAGGAGCTGGCCATCCTGACAAGTGCCCTGCGCAACGGCAGGCACATCCTGCTGTACAGCCCGCGACGCTTCGGCAAGACCGGCCTGATCCACCACACGTTCAACACCCTGGCCAAGGACCGGGGGACGCGCACGGTGTTCGCGGACATCTATGCGGCTCGTGATGTCCACGACTTCAATACGATCCTGGTCAATGCGGTACATGCGGCATTGAACCCCACGGTGAAGCAGTTCCTGAGAAATGCCGGGGAGTGGTTCGGCGCCCTCCGTCCCACGGTGAGCTTTGATGAGCTTTCGGGCAAGCCCCGGATCGGCTTGGAGCGTGCGGAGATCTCCCGTGAAGCGGCCACCACCACGGAGATCTTCCGGATACTCAACGAGCAGGATCGCACCATCTACCTGGCCATCGACGAGTTCCAGCAGGTGGCGCAGTTCGCCAACGTGCGCATGGATGCACTCCTGCGCTCCGAACTGCAGCGTAGCCCCCGGGTGCACTGCATCTTCTCCGGAAGCCAGCGTCACCTCCTGCTCGAGATGTTCACGGATGTCTCCAGCCCGCTGTACCATAGTGCGGACCAGCTTTCCCTGGGCCGGATCGAGCGGGACACCTACTCCCGGTTCGCGGTGCGGCTCATGAAGCGCCATGGACGTGACCTGGCCCTCGATGATGCGCGGTTCTGCTACGATTGGTGCAACGGTCACACCTACCATGTGCAGGTGTTGTTCAACCGGCTCTTCGGCGATGCCCGACCCCTGTCGCGCGACACGATCGTGCAGGTGATGCTGGGCATCGTGCGGGAACAGGACGCCATGATGGCCACGCTCCGAAGCACGCTCCCCGGCAACCAATGGGACCTGTATGCGGCCATCGCCCGGGAGGGTCCGGTGGACACGCCTACCGCCGGAGCCTTCATGCGGAAGCATGGGCTCTCCTCGTCCGCCGCGGTGGTGCAGGCCATGAAGGCGTTGCTGGACAAGGAGCTCGTCTACGTCTCCGGTCATGTGGAGGATAGTGGC
>JACJZH010000008.1 GCA_020635695.1 Flavobacteriales bacterium
TGGGTCACCACGTCCATGGTGGCACGCGGGTCGCTGATGGCCACCACCACCACCCGGGCTCGCGTCACACCCGCCTCGGCCAGCACATGTTCGTTGCACGCATCGCCGGTCACCACGATATGACCCAGACGGCGCGCCTCGGTGGCCTGTCCCTGGTCCAGCTCCACGACCACGTGCGGGATGCCGGCCAGCGAGGCGGTATGGGCCACGTTCTTGCCGTTCAGCCCGAAGCCCACGATCACCAGGTGGCCTTTCAGGTCCTGCAGACCGGCGCGGGTGGCCTCCCGGACCCGGCTGAGCGCGTCCAGGCGATGCCGCACCGGACCCGGGATGAAGGAGCGGATCAACCACATCACCGCGCGCTCCGAGCCGTTCACGATGAAAGGGGTAAGGCCCATCGTCATGATGCTCACCGCCAGGAACAGCTGGTAGAGGTCGGGCGTCAGCAGGCCGTACTCGATGCCGGTGGCGCTGAGGATGAAGGCGAACTCGCCCACCTGCGCGATGGCGAAACCCGTGAGCAGCGCGGTGCGCAACGGATACCGCAGGAGCAGTGCGGCGATCGAGGCCACCAGGGCCTTCACCAGCACGGTTCCGAGGGTGAGCAGGACGATCGCGAAGAGGTGCTTCCACAGGTAGCCGATGTCCAGCAGCATGCCGATGCTCACGAAGAAGAAGCTGATGAACACCTCGTGGAAGGGCAGCACGTTGCCGGTGGCCTGGATGCGGTGCTCGCTCTCGCTGATGATGAGGCCCGCGAAGAAGGCGCCCAGGGCCAGGCTGAGGCCGATGCTGCTGGTGAGCCAGGCGGTGGCGAAGCAGATGGAGACGATGCTGGCGATGAAGAGCTCGCGGCTGCGCGTGCGCACCACGGCGTCCAGCAGCCGCGGTACCACGAAACGCGCCAGCACGTAGACCAGCACCAGCAGGATCAGCATCTTGCCCGCCAGCCCGAACAGGTCGCCGGCCAGGTCCTGCGACTTGCCCGCCAGCATGGGGGTGAGCAGGATCATGGGCACCACGATCACGTCCTGGAAGATGAGCATGGCCGAGATGGCCCGCCCGTGCGGGGCGCCCACGGTGGCCTTCTCCTGCAGCAGCTTCAGCACGATGGCGGTGCTGGAGAGGGCGAAGAGGAAGCCGAGGAACACGGCCGAGGGCCAGGGGATGTCCCATAGCCGGGCGAACAGCGCCGTGATCCCGATGGTGCCCAGCACCTGTGCGCCGCCGCCAATGAACACCACCGTTCCCAGCGTGGCCAGCGTGCGCAGGCTGAACTCGATGCCGATCACGAACAGCAGGAAGATGACGCCCACCTCGGCCAGCAGCTCCACCTCGTGGCTCTGCGGAACCAGCCCCAGCCCGTGCGGACCGAAGATGGCGCCGGTGGCCAGGAAGCCCAGCAGCGTGGGCAGCTTGAAGCGCCGGAGCAGCAGGGACAGCCCCACGGCCAGGCCCAGGATCAGCACCACCTCCTTCAGCAGGGGGATCTGCATGGGGCGAAGGTATCCGGTCCGGGCCTCCGTGATCGTTTCTGCCTGCCGGGCATTCGGCCGGGCGCTCCGGCGTAGATCTGCCGTGAAAGACCTATCGCTCGACCATGACCGGCACCGTGCCGATCACCTGGTCACCTTCCATCGGTCGGACGAGATACGTGCCTGAGGCAAGGCCGCTGGCATCCAGTCGCCAGCCGTCCCGATGGGGCATGCCTTGCTGAACGCGAACGATGCGTCCGGTCATGTCTAGCCATTCGATCCGGTCGGGATCCCCGGTTTCCAAGCTCAGCCAGCCAGCATCGCGCATGGGCATCGGATGGACCGAGATCCGCGGTCCGGAACTCTCCTCCGCGATGCCGACCGCGTTGTGCACCGGCCAGTAGACCCACGGCCACCAGCGCCACCAGGCCCAGGGTTGTTGCATGTCCAAGGCCTCGAGGTCCACTTGACAGCCGGCACCGGGAACGTCGGGTTGCAGAATGCCTTGTAAATGGTTGGTCGCGACATCCTCGACCGGGATGTCATAGAAGTAGTAGACCACTCCGTTCGGGGCCAGTTGAAGGATGGGCCGCCAGCCCAGGTTGCCGAGCTGGCCGACATCCAGGCGCTCCGCGGATGCGGATATCTGTGCCGTGTCGGTGGATCCCATGTTCAATTGGTACAGACTACCGTCCACCCCATCGTTGTCACCGATATAGAACAGGTCCGATGCAGGCGCGAACTCGAACGAGCTCAGACTATCCCTCCAGTGATAGGTGAAAAGATGCTCGATCTGCGCGGTGTTCCGATCCAGGGAGAACATGCAGAGCTGTTCCTCATGTAGCGGATCGACCAGGGCAAGTCGGTCCGTTCCAGGAGCGACCTTGATGCCTCCCGGCGGCAGCGAGCCTGCCAGTATCGGGCCTGTCGTGATGACCTCAGGGGTCGGTTCGAGCCCGTTGTTGGCGGTCACATGGAACAGGTAGAAATCATTCGTGAAGAGCGCATGGCATACCAAGGTGTGCCTCGTGCCTGCCGAATTGGTGAAGGCCGTGGTGCCGTCCAGTCGGTCCCAAAGTGCGATCCGGTGCTCACCCGGGTCGATGTCCCCCAGACCGCCGTTCAGTGTTCGGTCGAAGACCGAGTAATAGATCGAGTCCCCGCCCAGGAACAGATAGAACCGGTCCGGATCCCCTGGGTGTGGGAGGCAGGCGAATGCTCCAAGCGAGCCCAGTGAACCATGCGGGACCACGGACCCAGTGCCGTCCAACACCTCACCGCCGTTCACGTAAAAGATCAAGGACCCGGTGAAGGGGTCACTGATGGAGAGGTTGGAATACCCCGAGTGAGGTGGCGTGGTGTGGGGGTCCAAGGTCGGAGTAGCAGTGCCATTGAAATAGATCGTCAGCGAGTCATTGAAATGCCAGGTATCAAAATAGCGGGTCGCGCCCACCTGGCCGGCTGCACCGACCGCGATGAACAAACCGGCACAAATAAGAATGCTTTTCCTGCCCATCATGGGTTGAAGGTATCCATAAAGGATCACGTTCTCAGCCCTTGCGCTCGCGCTTCCAGCTCAGGTACTCACCTGTGATCGCCGGCCGGTCGGCGGGCACCTCGCGCAGGGGCTCCACCTCCTTCAGCGTGGCGTGCAGTTCGGCGGGCAGGGCCTGGTACAGTGCGGTGCCCTTGGTCTTCCAAGCGAGCATCTCGTCGGAGACCTCCTTCACCACCCGGGCGGGGTTGCCCACGATCACCTTCCTGGGCTCCCAGCGGCTGCCCTCGGGCAGGAAGGCCAGTGCACCCACGATGCAGCCCTCGCCCAGTTCCACGTCGTCCATCAGCACCGCGTTCATGCCCACCAGGCAGTTACGGCCCACATGGGCGCCGTGCACGATGGCGCCGTGCCCGATGTGCGCCCCCTCCTCCAGCCGCACGGTGACGCCCGGGAACATGTGGATGGTGCAGTTCTCCTGCACGTTGCAGCCGTCCGCGATCTCGATCGCCCCCCAGTCGCCCCGCACCGCCGCGCCCGGCCCGATGTACACGTCGCGCCCGATGGTCACATGGCCCGTCACCGCCGCCTGCGGGTGTACGAAGGCCGTGGGGTGCACCACGGGGATGTGGCCATTGAAGGCGTAGATCATGGGGGGAAGATAGTTGGCGGAAATGTCGAACGCTGAACGCGAAGGGCTGAACGAAGTGTCAAGTAACTAGTGTCAAGTGACAACCGGGCCGATCTCCAACATTCAACATCCAACCTTCAACGTTTAGCGTTCAGCCTTCAGCGTTCAGCGTTCAACCTTCAGCCCTTAGCCTTCAGCCTTCAGCCTTCAGCCTTCTCCCCGACCCGCTAACTTTCCGCCCATGGCCATCCTGCTCTCCGACGCCGGGCGTCACCGCCACCTGCTGCCGCTCACCTTCACCCGCCCGGTGGGGGCGCTGCGGGCGGGCATCCTGACGCAGGCCGAGGGTTGGGCGCGGCGCACGGGGATGCCGGTGGGCTACCGCACGGAGGCCTACCTGGCCGAACGCTTTCCCGGGGTGGCGGCCAACGTGGTGCGCGAGGTGGACGCCGCCCTGCTGCCCACGCCCGGGCTGGTGGACGCCGTGCTGGACCTGGAACCCGGGCGCATGCTGGTGAAGGACGGCCGGGTGCTGGCCTTCTGCGAACCGCCCGGCGCCGAGCCCTCCACCCTGGACTGGGGCGCCCCGCCGGTGTTCCTGGAGGCGGTCGACTTCACCGGGGAGGTCACGGCCTTGGCGCGGCCCTGGCACCTGTTCCAGCATTGCGGCACGGCCATCGCCAACGACTTCGCCCTGCTTACCGAGGCGCGACGCTCACAGCCGCTCAGCGCCACCAACACCGTAGTGGGCGACCCGACGCTGGTCTTCCTGGAGGAGGGTGCGAAGGCCGAGGCCGCCGTGTTCAACACCACCAACGGACCGATCTACCTGGGGAAGGGCTCGGAGGTGATGGAGGGCTGCCTGGTGCGCGGTCCGCTGGCCCTGGGCGAAGGCGCACAGCTGAAGCTCGGTGCCAAGATCTACGGCCCGTGCAGCTTTGGCCCGGAGTGCCGGGTAGGCGGGGAGGTGAACAACAGTGTGCTGCTGGGCTACAGCAACAAGGGCCACGACGGCTTCCTGGGCAACAGCGTGCTGGGCGAATGGTGCAACCTGGGCGCCGACACCAACACCAGCAACCTGAAGAACACCTACGGTCCGGTGAAGGTCTGGAGCTACGCCGAGGTGGGGCTGGCGGACAGCGGGCTCACCTTCTGCGGCATGATCATGGGCGACCACGCCAAGGCGGGCATCAACACCATGTTCAACACCGGCACGGTGGTGGGGGTCTGCGCCAACGTCTTCGGCGGCGACTTCCCGCCCAAGCACGTGCCGGGTTTCAGCTGGGGCGGGGCGCACGGCCTGGCCGACCACGACCTGGACAAGGCCCTGGAGACCGCCCGCCGGGTGATGGCCCGCCGGAACGTGGCGCTCACCGCCGCCGACGAGGCCATTCTGCGCACCATCCACGGGGGCGGGGCCGGGCCGCTTTGACCGGTCCGGCTGCCCATGTGTCAGCCTCGTGGGCACGGCACGGTCCTTGGGCTTGTGGCGTTCCTGTTGTGGAAAAGCCATCCCGGACGCGGATGGCCCCTCGGATACCTTTGTGAACTGACAACCTGACGTTCCCTTGATGAACGACCTTTTTGAACGCGACGCCTTCTTCAGCTCGGAGGCATTGGAGAACGAGACGGAGCTCATCCCGCTGATCACGGCGGAGGACGAGGAGCAGATGAACGCGGAGTCGACGCCGCCGGAACTGCCCATCCTGCCGCTGCGCAACACCGTGCTCTTCCCGGGGGTGGTCATCCCCATCACCGTGGGTCGCGACCGCAGCATCCGCCTGATCCAGGAGGTGTACCGGGGCGACAAGACCTTGGGCGTGGTGAGCCAGAAGGACAGCGACATCGAGGAGCCGCGTCCGGAGGACCTGAACCGGGTGGGCACGCTGGCCACCATCATCCGCATGCTGCGCATGCCGGACGGCAGCACCACGGCCATCATCCAGGGCAGGAAGCGCTTCGAGATCACCGAGATGGTGCGGGAGCAGCCCTATTTCACCGCCCGCATCCAGGAGTTCAACGAACTGCGCCCGGACAAGAACGACAAGGAGTTCGACGCGCTGGTGAGCTCGCTGAAGGACCTCGCGCTGGAGATCATCAAGCAGAGCCCGCACATCCCCACCGAGGCCCAGTTCGCGATCAAGAACATCGACTCGCCCTCGTTCCTGATCAACTTCATCAGCAGCAACATGAACGCCGAGGTGGCCGAGAAGCAGCGCATGCTGGAGGTGGCCGACCTCCGCGAGCGGGCCAACCTGCTGCTGGCGCACCTGACCAAGGAGCTGCAGCTGCTGGAGATGAAGAACGAGATCCAGAGCAAGGTGCGCACCGAGGTGGACCGCCAGCAGCGCGAGTACTTCCTGCACCAGCAGATGAAGACCATCCAGGACGAGCTGGGCGGCAACCCCATCGAGCAGGAGATCGAGGAGATGCGCGCGAAGGCCGCGAAGAAGCGGTGGACCAAGGAGGTGGGCGAGACCTTCGAGCGCGAGCTGCAGAAGCTCCAGCGCATGAACCCCGCCGGCGCCGAGTTCAGCGTGCAGCACAACTACGTGCAGCTGCTGCTGGAGCTGCCCTGGGGCGAGTACACCAAGGACAGCTTCGACCTGAAGCACGCCCAGAAGATCCTGGACCGCGACCACTTCGGGCTGGAGAAGGTGAAGGAGCGCATCATCGAGCACCTGGCCGTGCTGAAGCTGAAGGGCGACATGAAGGCCCCGATCATCTGCCTGTACGGTCCGCCGGGCGTGGGCAAGACCAGCCTGGGCAAGAGCATGGCCGAGGCGCTCGGGCGCAAGTACGTGCGCATGAGCCTGGGCGGCCTGCACGACGAGGCCGAGGTCCGCGGGCACCGGAAGACCTACATCGGCGCCATGCCCGGCCGCATCATCCAAAGCCTGAAGAAGGCCGGCACCAGCAACCCGCTGTTCGTGCTCGACGAGATCGACAAGGTGGGGCAGAGCCACCAGGGCGATCCCGCCAGCGCCCTGCTGGAGGTGCTGGACCCCGAACAGAACAGCCATTTCTACGACAACTACGTGGAGGTGGACTTCGACCTCAGCCGGGTCATGTTCATCGCCACGGCCAACAGCCTCAGCACCATCCATCCCGCCCTGCGCGACCGCATGGAGATCATCGAGGTGAACGGCTACACCGTGGAGGAGAAGGTGCAGATCGCCGAGCGTCACCTGCTACCCAAGCAGCTGGAGGAGAACGGCATCAAGAAGCGGCAGTTGAAGCTGGCACCGGGCCTGCTGGAGGTGATCATCGCCGACTACACCGACGAGAGCGGGGTGCGCACGCTGGAGAAGCGCATCGCCAAGCTGGTCCGGTACCGCGCCAAGCAGATCGCCCTGCGGCAGAAGCACACGCCCACCATCACCGCCGACCAGCTGATCACCATCTACGGGCCCAGCCATGCCCGCGACAAGTACCAGGGCAACGACGTGGCCGGGGTGGTCACCGGCCTGGCCTGGACGCCCACGGGCGGCGACATCCTCTTCATCGAGACCAGCATCACCAAGGGCGAGGGCAAGCTCACGCTCACCGGCAACCTGGGCGATGTGATGAAGGAGAGCGCCATGATCGCCCTGGAATACCTCAAGGCGCACAGCGAGATCATCGGCCTGGACCAGGACGTGTTCAAGCGGTGGAACGTTCACCTGCACGTGCCCGAGGGCGCCACGCCGAAGGACGGTCCCAGCGCGGGCGTTGCCATGCTCACCAGCATGGCCAGTGCCTTCACCCAGAAGAAGGTGCGCAAGTTCGTGGCCATGACCGGCGAGATCACCCTGCGTGGGCGCGTGCTGCCCGTGGGCGGCATCAAGGAGAAGATCCTTGCCGCCAAGCGCGCCGGCATCAAGGAGATCATCCTGAGCGAGGACAACCGCAAGGACATCGAGCAGATCGACAAGCGCTACCTCACCGGTCTCCGCTTCACCTACGTGAAGGAGATGATCGAGGTGGTGCAGCACGCCCTGCTGAAGGAGAAGGTGGCCAACGCCCTGAAGGTGGCCTGATCCATCGCCGGTGCCCATGAGCTCGCCCCGCGACCTCCGCATCGCCGACCATACCTACGTGCTGCCGCCGGAGCGCATCGCCCTGCGTCCGCTGGCCGAACGGGATGCGAGCAGGCTGCTCGTGTACCGCGACGGAAGCATCAGCGACCGGGTCTTCCGCGAGCTGCCGGAGGTGCTGCCCGAAGGCGCCCTGCTCGTGGTGAACGACACCCGGGTGGTGAACGCGCGGCTGCGCTTCGTGAAGGACACCGGCGCCCGCATCGAGGTGTTCTGCCTCGAACCCGCCGATGGCGGTCCGGTGGAGGAGGCCTTCCGCCAGCGGGGAAGCAGTCGCTGGTGGTGCACCGTGGGCAACGTGAAACGCTGGAAGGATGGACCACTCGGACAGTTGTTCCCGCATCCGGACGGCGATGTGCAGCTCTTCGCCACGCTGCTGGAACGGCGCGGTCTGGAGAACCTGGTCGAGTTCAGCTGGGAACCGGCGGAGTTGTCGCTGGCGGAGATCCTGCATCGTGCGGGGGTGGTGCCGCTGCCGCCCTACCTGCACCGCGACGCCGAACCGTCCGACGAGGCCAGCTACCAGACCGTGTACGCCCGGGAGGAGGGCTCCGTGGCCGCGCCCACTGCCGGCCTGCACTTCACCCCGCAGGTGCTCGAAGCCCTCGACGAACGGGGCATCGCACGTATGCAGGTGACCCTGCACGTGGGTGCCGGCACCTTCCGTCCGGTCCAGGCCGAGGTGATGGCGGACCATGAGATGCACCGTGAACGCATCGTGGTCTCCCGCCAGGCCATCGCCGATCTGGTGGACGCCGTGGGCACGCGCCCCGTGGTCGCCGTGGGCACCACCTCGCTGCGCACCCTGGAAAGCCTGTACTGGCATGGCGTGGCACTGCTGGAGGGGCGGGGAGGGAACGATCTTTCCGTGGAGCAATGGGAGCCCTACGACCGTACAGGTGATCCGCCGTCGGCGAAGGAGGCCCTCGAAGCCGTGCTTCGAACCATGGAGCAGGCCGATCGCGAAGTGCTCACGGGCAGCACCGGACTGATCATCGCCCCTGGCTACACCATCCGGGTGGCCGACGCGCTCATCACCAACTTCCACCAGCCGGCCAGCACCTTGCTGCTGCTGGTCGCCGCTTTCATCGGCGGGGATTGGCGCCGGATCTACGACCATGCGCTGGCCAACGACTACCGCTTCCTGAGCTACGGGGACAGCTCGCTGCTGTTCCGGAGCAGCTGAGGCATACTACCGGCCGCTATCTTGCGTTCCGAAGCCGTGTTCCGCATGCACCGCGTCCCTGCCGTCCTGCTCGTCCTCTTCGCGTTCACCGGCCTGCGCGCCCAACTGGGTGGCGGGTCAGCCTTCCGCGTGCTGGACATCCCGAGCTCGGCCCGGCTGGCGGCGTTGGGCGGGCACTCCATCGCCGTGCTGGACAACGACCTGAACCTGGCGCTCTACAACCCGGCGTTGCTGAACCCCACGATGGGCCGGCAGCTGGCGTTGAGCTACCTGCCCTATTTCGAGGACATCAACATCGGCTACGGCAGCTACGCGCACCACTTCGACAGCATCGCCACCACGTTCAGCGGCACCATGCAGTTCGTGGACTACGGCACCTTCCAGCGCACCGACGAGACCGGGCAGGAGCTCGGCACGTTCTCGGCCGGTGAGTACGTGTTCCAGGTGGGCGCGGCACGCGCCATCGACAGTCTGTTCCAGGTGGGGGCCAACCTCAAGTTCATCACGGCGCAGTACGACACCTACAACAGCACGGCCTGGGCGGTGGACCTCGGCGGGGTGTTCCACAAGGAGGCACTTGGCCTTACGGTGAGCGCGCTGCTGCGCAACATCGGTGTCCAGAGCTCGCCCTTCACCGACCAGGAGGAGAAGCTGCCCTTCGAGGCCCAGCTCGGCATCACCTACAAGTTCCGCCATGCGCCCTTTCGCCTGGGCATGACCTTCACCGACCTGCAGCAGTGGGACCTGACCTATGAGGACCCGAACGAACCCGTGCAGATCGACCCCACCACGGGCGAGGAGATCGTGGACAAGGTCACTTTCCTGGACAAGGCCGTGCTGCACCTGGTGCCGAGCGCGGAGATCATCTTCGGTCCCAACTTCATGCTGCGGCTGGGCTACGATTTTCGCCGCCGGCAGGAGCTGAACCTGGCGGCCAAGCCCGGGCTGGTGGGCCTGTCGTTCGGGGCCGGCTTCAAGGTGAGCAAGGTGCACATCAGCTACGGCTTCGCGCAGTACCACCTGGCGGGCATCTCCAACACCTTCACGCTGGGGCTGCGCTTCGCGGACCTGAAGCGGGCAGGGGCGTAACTTGCGCGGCCTTTCGCGCCCCGTGTCCGCCCGCATCAACATCGCCATCGACGGCTTCTCCTCCTGCGGGAAGAGCACCCTCGCCAAGCAGCTGGCCCGCCACCTCGGCTACACTTACATCGACAGCGGTGCCATGTACCGCGCGGTGGCCCTTTACGTGCTGCAGGAAGGCCTGGTCAAGGATGGAAAGCTGATGAAGGACGCCCTGCTGGACCGGCTGGACGACATCCACATCCGCTTTGCGCACGACCCGGACACCGGCCGCAGCGTGACCCTGCTGAACGGCCGCAACGTGGAGAAGGAGATCCGCGGCATGGACGTGAGCCGCCACGTGACGCTCGTGAGCCCCGTGCCCGAGGTGCGCGCCAAGCTGGTGAAGCTGCAGCAGGCGCTGGGGGAGGAGAAGGGCGTGGTGATGGACGGACGCGACATCGGTACCGTGGTGTTCCCGCAGGCCGCCGTGAAGCTGTACATGACCGCCCGCCCCGAGGTACGTGCGCGCCGCCGCTACGATGAGCTGAAGAGCAAGGGCGTGGAGGTGGACTACGCCAGCGTGCTGGACAACATCGAGCGCCGCGACGAGGACGACACCAAGCGCGCCGCCGACCCCCTGATCAAGGCACCCACCGCCGTGGAGATCGACAACAGCGACATCTCCCAGGAAGAGCAGTTCCGCCTGGCGCTGGCCGTGGTGGAGCGCGTGTTGGGGAAGGAGGTTGCCAGTCGTTAGTCGGGAGTCGTGGGTCGGGAGTCGGCGGGGTTGGCGACCTCAGCCGACCAATTCCTCCACTGCGGCCACCGGGTCCTTGGCGCCTTCCACCAGGTCCAGCACGCGCAGCATGACGCGGTCCAGCAGGGTGTCCGGGCAACTGGCACCACTGGTCAGGATCACCGTTAGCGGGCGTGCGACCGGCAGCCAGTCCTTGGTGGTCTCCAGCTTGTGCGCGGGGTAGTTGAAGTGCCGGATCGTTTCCGCGCTCAGGATCTCCGCTTCGTCCTTGATGAAGTAGGTCGGGAACCGCTGCTCCAGCAGTTCCACCAGGTGGCTGGTGTTGCTGCTGTTGTAGCCGCCCACCACCAGGGCCAGGTCGGCCTCGGCCTTCAGCAGTTCGTTCGTGGCGTCCTGGTTGTCGTTGGTGGCGTAGCAGAGCGTGTCGCGCGTGTCGGCGAAGTGGGCCTTGAGGTCGGCCTCGCCATGCTTCCGCAGCATCACCTGCTTGAAGTGGTCGGCAATGGCCTGGGTCTCGGTGGCCAGCATGGTGGTCTGGTTCACCACGCCCACGCGGTCGAAGTCCCTGGCGGGGTCGAAGCCCTCGCTGGCCCGGTCGCGGAACACGCGTTCGAAGGTCTCGAGCGGTTCCTCGCCCAGGATGATGCGCCCGAGCAGTTCGGCCTCGGCCATGTCGCGAAGCACCACCGCCGGCGCCTTGCGCACGGTGTGGCTGAAGGTGGCGCGGGTCTCCTCGTGCACGGCCTTGCCGTGGATGATGACGGTGTACCGTTGGTCGCCGAGCTGGTCGCTGCGCTTCCAGACCTTCTCCACGAAAGGGCAGGTGGTGTTGTAGCGCAGCGGGTCGATGCCTTTCTCCTTCAGCCGCGCCTCGGTCTCGAGGGTGGTGCCGAAGGCGGGGATGATCACGATGTCGTCGGCCGTGAGCTCGTCCCAGTCCATGAGCAGGTTGCCCTCGGTGTCCTGCACGAAGCGCATGCCGCGGGCCACCAGGTCGTCGTTCACGGCGGGGTTGTGGATCATCTGGCTCAGCAGGAAGATCCGCTTGCCCGGGTTCTCCTCCAGGGCCTTGTAGCTGATCTCGATGGCGTTCTCCACGCCGTAGCAGAAGCCGAAATGGCGCGCGAGCACGAAGCGCACCGGCCCCAGGTCCAGCAGGGTGGGGCTCAGGTCCTTCTTGCGCGGGTCCTGCGCCTTGCGGTGGGCCTTCACCCGGCCGATGAGGCCGGAACGGTAGTGGTCGGGGATCTCAAAACTGCGCATGGGTCCGGTGCCGGTCGGCGGAGGAACGCCAAAGGTAGGCGCCCGGTTCGGGGCGTTCGCCCGGGAAAGCTGCCTAACCCGCTCACGACCAACGAAAAATGGCTATCTTCGCGGCCCCTTTCGGGAAAGCCCGTGCAGGAGCGCCACGGGCTTATTGATCCAACAACCCCTTCCGGGTCGCGCTCCCCTGGCCCGGGATACAAGTACGAACAGCCGACATGGCTGAAGAACAACAACAGGCCCCCTCCGAGGGCGCCGAACAGCAGGCCGCCGCACCGGAGGCCGCACAGCAGGCTCCGGCGCGCGCCGCGGCCAAGAGCCAGCCCCCCACCCCCGTGGAGGGTTCGGGCAACACAGGCACCGTGACCTTCGCCGAGCCCCCCGCCGATTTCGACTGGGAAGCCCTCGAGGACGGTCAGCAGGAGGCCGGGAACGCCCAGCGCACCCAGCTTGAGAAGGCCTACGAGGACACGCTGACGAGCATCGCCGAGAAGGAGGTGGTCGACGGCACCGTGGTGGGCATGAACAAGAAGGAGGTCGTCATCAACATCGGCTACAAGTCCGAGGGTGTCGTGCCCCTGAGCGAGTTCCGCTACAAGCCCGACCTCGCGGTGGGCGACAAGGTGGAGGTCTACATCGAGAAGCAGGAGGACAAGGGCGGGCAGATGATCATCAGCCACAAGACGGCCCGCGTCCACAACGCCTGGATCAAGGTGAACCACGCCATGGCCAACGATGAGGTGATCACCGGCCTGGTGAAGTGCCGCACGAAGGGCGGTCTGATCGTGGACGTCTTCGGCATCGAGGCCTTCCTGCCCGGTTCGCAGATCGACGTGAAGCCGATCCGTGACTACGACCAGTACGTGGGCAAGACCATGGAGTTCAAGGTCGTGAAGATCAACCAGGAGTTCAAGAACGTGGTGGTCTCGCACAAGGCGCTGATCGAGGAGGAGCTCGAGGCGCAGAAGAAGCAGATCATCAGCGGGCTGGAGAAGGGCCAGGTGCTCGAGGGCACGGTCAAGAACATCACCAGCTACGGCGTGTTCGTGGACCTGGGCGGTGTGGACGGCCTGGTGCACATCACCGACCTGAGCTGGGGCCGCGTGAGCCACCCCGAGGAGGTGGTGACCCTGGACGAGAAGATCAACGTGGTGATCCTGGACTTCGACGACGAGAAGAAGCGGATCGCCCTGGGCATCAAGCAGCTGAGCCCGCACCCGTGGGACGCCCTGAGCGCCGAGATGAACGCCGGCGACAAGGTGACCGGCAAGGTGATGGTGATCACCGACTACGGCGCGTTCGTGGAGGTGGCCCCCGGTGTGGAAGGCCTGCTGCACGTGAGCGAGATGAGCTGGAGCCAGCACCTGCGCAGCCCCAAGGACTTCCTGAAGGAGGGTCAGGAGATCGAGTGCGTGATCCTGAACATCGACCGCGAGGAGCGGAAGATGAGCCTGGGCATGAAGCAGCTCGCTCCGGATCCCTGGGCGGACATCGAGTTCAAGTACCCCGTCCGCAGCAAGCACACCGCCAAGGTGCGCAACTTCACCCACTTCGGCATCTTCGCCGAGCTGGAGGAGGGCGTCGACGGTCTCATCCACATCAGCGACCTCAGCTGGACCAAGCGCATCAAGCACCCCAGCGAGTTCTGCAACGTGGGTGACGACATCGATGTGGTGGTGCTGGAGGTGGACAAGGAGAACCGCCGCCTGAGCCTGGGCCACAAGCAGGCCGAGGAGAATCCCTGGGACGTGTTCGGTTCCACCTTCACCCCGGGCAGCGTGCACGAGGGCACCATCGTGGGCAAGAGCGGCAACAACTTCACCGTGGCCCTGCCCTATGGCATGGAAGGCACGGTGGCCGCCAAGCACCTGAAGAAGGAGGACGGTTCCAAGGCCGCCATGGACGAGAAGCTGCCCTTCGTGGTGCTCGAGTTCAATGGCGATGCCCGCCGCATCACCCTGAGCCACACCCGCACCTTCGAGGAGGGTGACGACGTGGTGGAGGCACCCGCCAAGCGCGGTGGCCGCCGCACGGGTGGCGGTGAGGGTTCCGGCGCCGCCGTCCGCTCCATCAACGAGAAGGTCGAGAAGAGCACCCTGGGCGACCTGGGCGTGCTGAGCGACCTGAAGAGCCAGATGGAGGACCAGGAGAAGGCCGGCAAGAAGAAGAAGGACGCCGACGACTCCGAGGAGGAATAAGCGCTCCCAAGCGACCTGAACGAGCGGCCCGCCCCATCCGGCGGGCCGCTTGCGTTCCGGGGCGCCCCGCTATCTTCGCCCAGGCATGCGCACCTCGGTCATCCTGGGCTCCCGGGCCTTCGCCCTCACGCTTACGCGCCTCTGCTACCAGTTGATCGAGGACCATGGCGACCTGAAGGGCACCGTGCTCATCGGGCTTCAGCCCCGGGGGGTGTTGCTGGCAAGGAGGCTGAAGGCCGCCTTGGGACGCATACTCGGGCACGACGACTTCCTCTACGGAGAGCTGGACATCACCTTCCACCGCGACGATTTCCGCCGGCGCGACATGCCGCTGGCCCCGAGCAGCACCCTGCTGGACCTGACCCTGGACGGCAGGCGGGTGGTGCTGATCGACGATGTGCTCTACACCGGTCGCAGCATCCGGGCCGGCCTCGACGCGCTGCTCGCCTTCGGCCGTCCGGAACAGGTGCAGCTCCTCACGCTCATCGACCGGCGCTTCCAACGGGAGCTGCCCATCCAGCCCGACTATGTGGGGCGCTGGGTGGACAGCCTGGACGGCCAGCGGGTGAGCGTGGAATGGAAGGAGACCGACGGAGCCGACCAGGTGGTGCTCGAGACCGGCAGTGACCGACGCGGTGCCCCGGCCGCCGATCCGATATCCCATGAGCACTGACAACCCGTCCGGCCAGCTGAGCACCGATCACCTCCTGGGCATCGGTGACCTTTCCGCCGAGGACATCGAGCTCATCTTCCGCACCGCGGACGGCTTCAAGGAAGTGCTGAACCGCCCGATCAAGAAGGTGCCCTCGCTGCGCGACATCACCATCGCCAACCTCTTCTTCGAGAACAGCACCCGCACCCGCATCAGCTTCGAGCTCGCCGAGAAGCGCCTCAGCGCCGACGTGGTGAACTTCTCCAGCTCCAGCAGCAGCGTGAAGAAGGGGGAGACCCTCATCGACACGGTGAACAACATCCTGGCGATGAAGGTGGACATGGTGGTGATGCGCCACCCCGACCCCGGGGCCGCCGTGTTCCTGAGCCGCCATGTGCCCGCCCGCATCGTGAACGCGGGCGACGGAACCCACGAGCACCCCACCCAGGCGCTGCTGGACGCCTACAGCATCCGCGAGAAGCTGGGGTCCGTGAAGGGAAGGAAGGTCCTGATCGTGGGGGACATCCTGCACAGCCGCGTGGCGCTGAGCAACATCCTCTGCCTGCGCAAGCTGGGCGCCCAGGTGATGCTTTGCGGCCCCACGACCCTGATGCCCCGGTACGTGGACACGCTCGGGGTGAAGGTGGAACACGACCTGGACAAGGCCCTGGCCTGGTGCGATGTGGCGAACATGCTGCGCATCCAGCTGGAACGGCAGGGCGGCGATGGCATCGCCAACTTCCCCAGCCTGCGCGAGTACGCCATGCTGTTCGGCCTGGACCGCGAGCGGTACGAGCGGATCGGGAAGGACATCACCATCATGCACCCCGGGCCCATCAACCGCGGTGTGGAGATCACCAGCGACGTGGCCGACAGCGGGGCCAGCATCATCCTGCACCAGGTGGAGAACGGCGTGGCGGTCCGGATGGCGGTCCTGTACCTGCTCGCTTCCCGCATACCACGGGAACAATAGCATGCTATATTTGACCTCGACCGGTCCAGTGGGCCGGCACAAGCGAACGCCATGAATTTCACCATCGAGGACAAGGGGAAGTACACGCTGGTGACCTCCAGTGTGGACAAGCTGGACACGACCTGTGCTCCGGAGTTGAAGAGCGAGCTGGTGTACCTCAACAAGACCGGCGTGCGCAACATCATCATGGACCTTTCCGCCACGCGCTACTGCGATTCCAGCGGGTTGAGCGCGCTGTTGGTGGCCAACCGGCTCTGCAAGAGCGTGGACGGTTCCCTGGTGGTCTGCGGCCTGCAGGAGCCGGTGAAGAAACTGGTCCAGATCTCCCAGCTCGAAAGCGTCATCTCCATCACGCCCACCCTGCAGGAGGCGATCGATCTGCTCTTCATGGAGGAGATCGAGAAGGACGTGAAGAAGGACCAATAAGTCCCCGTACATCATGAAGCGCTACCTGTTCCTGGCCGTCATGGCGGTCGCCGGTCTGGAGGCCGCGGCCCAATGCACGCCCAACCCCTTGTACCAGGACAGCGTCTTCGGCGTCTGGCCCGATACGCTCACCGATTTCGTGTCCGGCCAGGTGGGCATGTTCTACAGCGATACGCTGAACCTCATCGTTCCCACCAACGCCGCCGACATCAGCCCGAACCTGCCGGCGGTCGCCATCGATTCGGTGAAGCTGGACCAGGTGATCGGCCTGCCTCCGGGGCTCAGCGTGTCCTGCAATTCGCAGACCGCGGCCCCCTGCACCTTCCTGCCCACGGTGCTCGGTTGCGGGCTCATCGAGGGCACGCCCACCCAGGACGGCTTCTTTCCGATCGATCTGGCCGTGATCGGCTATTCCAACATCGGCGGTTTTCCGATCCCGTTCAACCAGACCTTCACGGGCTACTCGATCACCATTGCTCCGGCCGTGGGTATCGCGGAACGCACGAGGGCGGGCATCTCCGGAGTGCGGAACGTGCCGAACCCGTTCGCCCAGCGCACCACGGTGGAGTTCACCCTGGACCGCCCCGCGGAAGTGGCCTTCACGGTCTATGATCTCGTGGGTGCCGAGCAGTACGAGGTCCGTATCGCGGGCAAGACCGGCCTGAACCGGGTACCCTTCGAGGCCGGCACCCTGGGCGACGGCATCTACCTCTATCGCCTCACCAGCGGCGCCAGTTCCTTCACCGGGCGCATGGTGCTGCATCGCTGAGCGCGGACCGAACGTAATTTGCGAGGGCCCCGGACACCGGGGCCTTTCGTTTTGCGTTTCGAGCTCACCACCCTTGGCACCGGGGCCGCGTTGCCCGCACGGGGCCGTTATCCCACGGCGCAATTGCTGAACGTGGGGGAGCGGCTGTACCTGATCGATTGTGGCGAGGGCACCCAGGAGCGGCTGCGAACGGTGGGCGCCAATTTCAACCGGATCTCGCGGGTGCTGATCAGCCACCTCCATGGCGACCATTACCTGGGGCTCATGGGCCTGATCAGCTCCATGCACCTGATGGGCCGGAGGACGGAACTGCACGTGTACGGACCTCCCGAACTGGGCGACATCGTCCACATGCAGCTGAAGGCCTCCGGTACCTGGCTTCGGTACCCCCTGCACCTGCACCATACGCGTCCGGAGAGCGGGGCAGAGGTGTTCACCGACGATCGTGTGCAGGTCACCGCCCTCGCGTTGAAGCATCGGATCCCCTGCACGGGATTCGTGTTCCGTGAGCATCCCCGACCCAGGCCATTGCTTCGTGATCAAGTGCATCGGATCCCTCATTTCCAGCGCAACGCAGTGAAGGCCGGGGAGGACCTCCATCTGGAGGATGGCACGGTGGTCCCGAACGCGGAGCTCACGCAGGATCCACCGGCGCAGCGGGCCTATGCCTACTGCTCGGACACGGCGTACGACCCCGGGCTGGTCCCGTACCTGCGGGGTGTGGACCTGCTCTACCACGAGGCCACCTTCACGGAACAACTGTCCGCCAGGGCGCGGGAAACGATGCATGCCACCGGACGGCAGGCGGGTCTCATCGCCCGGGAGGCCGGTGTCGGTACCCTGCTCCTGGGGCATTTCAGCTCCCGCTACAAGTCGGAGGAGCCCCTGCTCCGGGAAGCGCGCGAGGTCTTTCCCAACACGCTGGCCGCCAGTGAGGGCGCGCTGTTCCCGGTGGGCCCACGATCGATGGTGTAGAACTCATGCCACCGCCGATCGCTCCAGGGACTACCTTCGTCCACTGTTTAGGATCAGTCTAAACAAGCATGGCCATCCAACTCCTGCTCGCGGACACCAGTGACCTGGCGATCATCGGCCTGGAGACCATCTTCGCCGGCATTCCGCGGGTGCAGGTGGCCGGCGTGGTGCGCGACAAGGAGGAGCTGTTCGCCCGGCTGCCGGAGGTGCGGCCGGACGTGGTGCTGATCGACCATACGGCCGAAGGCTTCGGTGCGGAGAGCGTACGCGACGGTCTGACGCACTGGAAGCGCACCCGCTTCGTGGCCATCACCGCGGATCCCTCGCCGGTGGCCATCATGAACGCCCTGCGCAGCGGGGTCTCCGGGTACATCAAGAAGGACTGCGGGAGGGACGAGATCGTGGATGCGGTGCTGCAGACCGCGGACGGTGATCGGTTCTTCTGCGGGAAGATCGTGGAGGCCCTGGAACGCGCCGACATCCGGTTGGACCGCTTCGAGCACCAGCCGCTGACCTGTGACCCGGTCTCCCTGACGGAGCGCGAAGTGGAGGTGGTCCGGTTGATCGCGGACGGGCTGTCCTATACCCGGATCGCCGAACTGCTCGACCTGAGCGCCCACACCGTGACCACGCATCGCCGGAACATCATGCAGAAGCTGGGGGTGAACAACACCGCCGCGGTGGTGATGTACGCGGTGAAGCACGGGCTCAACTCCCCGAACAAGTTCCTCTTCAACGGCTGACGGCCGGACTACCTTTCGGACATGGAACGTCCGATCGTGGTCGCCGACATCGGAGCCAGCTCGTCGCGCTGGGCCTGGTGGAAGGGGGATGGGGAGGTACATCGCCTGCCGGCCGAAGGAGAGGCGGGACTTCCGGGCTTCAATCCGTTGAAGGGGGAGGGCAGGAGCTTCGGAGAACAGCTTCACCAGCGGCTCTCGACCGCAGGAGACATGCTGAAGGCCGGTCAGGTGTACGTGTACGGTGCCGGTTGCGGTGATCCTGCCCGCGAGTCCCGGTTGGTGGACGTGATCTCGCCCCTCTTCCCACGAGCCGAGGTCCATGTGGCGAGCGACCTGCTCGGGGCTGCCAGAGGGCTGCTGGGTGAGGATGCCGGTCTGGTCCTGATCCTGGGGACGGGCATGAACGCCGGATACTTCGACGGGAAGGACCTGCGCACCCCGATGCCTTCCCTGGGATATCTCCTGGGAGATGAGGGTAGCGGAGCGGACATCGGTCGTCATCTGCTGCGGGAGGCACTGTACCGCAGGTTGCCCGGCGACCTGTTGCAGGCGCTCTTCGGCGAGAACGGCCCGGACGTACAGCACGTGATCGGCGAGGTCTATGGCGCGGTGATGCCTGCTCCCGTGCTGGCCAGGCGCACGGCGGCGCTCGCGGAACAGCTGCATCATCCGGCGGCCCGCCAGCTGGTGGTGGACCGCTTCGATGCCCTGGTGGAGGTGATCGCACACAGCTTCACGCCGGAGCAACGTGCCCAGGTGGTGGCCACGGGCTCGGTGGCCCACGGCCTTGCGGACCTGCTCAGCGAGCGCCTGGCGCGGAAGGGGATGCAGCTGCTGCGGACCGCACCGGACCCGTTGGAGGGACTGGTGGCGCATCATCGCCGGGCCGTCCGGTGAGCTCGGCCCGTTCCGGGCGCAGCAACTCGCGCAACCGGGCGAAGGCCCGGCCGTTGTGCGGGGAGGACACCGCCCGCAGGACGTGCTGCTTCTCCACCGCGGTGAGGTGCCAGCTCAGGGAGATCGCGTCGTCCTCGTCGTGCTGCAGTTCCACGTCGATCACTTCCACGGGGAAGTCCATCCACCCGCTCGCCTGCTGCAGCATCAGGTCGTAGTCCTGGTCCTGCACGCGCACCACGTTCCGGTACACGTTGCGCGCGGGATCCAGCAGGCGCCCCAGCAGCGAGCCGCTCACCGGCCGGATGTCCAGCACCTTCTGTTTGTCGCGCAGTTGCAGCAGCACCACGCCCGAGGTGTTCTCCCGGACCCAGTCCCGCAGCATGTACAGGTACTGGAGCGTCACCCGGTAGCCGTAGTTGTCGCGGATGCCGGCGTCCATCACCCGCATGGGGGGCTCGCTCGGCAGGGTCACCACCGGGGTGATGTAGGGGAAGGTGGCCCCCATGCGAAGCGCGGAGGTCAGGCGCAGCGAATCGGCTTCCTGCGCGCGGAAGAAGCGTGACAGCTCCACGCTCTCCGGGCTGGCATCCACCGTGACGAAGGGGCTGGTACGGGTGTCCGTCAGGAACCCGACGGGGCTGGAGGCGATCAGCAGCCGGCGTCCGTCGTTGATGGTCGTGGGGCTCATCACCAGCAGGGGCATCTCGGCACGTTCCTCGGCCTGGCGCAGATCGGCCAACCGATGGTGCAGGACGTTGCCGGTCAGTTCGTTCAGCCTGCGCTCGAAGGCGTAGCCGCGATCCCGGGTGTACGTGTGGGTGCCGTCCTTCACGCGCCGGTAGCGCAGGAACAGGTCGTTGGTCACGAAGCTGAAGGCCACCGGGTTCAGGATGTCCTCGCTCATGGCGTCCAGGTGGTGACGGTCCCGAACATCCACCGTGTCCGTCCTGCCGGCCAGCCAATCCACCTGCCGGTAGTAGGCCGCCCCGATCAGTCCGCCCGAGGACCCGCTGATCAGCGCGGTGCGGTCCATCAGGTCACCGCCCACCAGGCTGTCGGCGAGCTGCAGGCATCGGTAGGTCCACAGCATCGCACGCAACCCACCCCCGCTGGAGGACACGATGACCAGGGGCGGTTTGTGCCCCTCGGCGTACAGTGGGCGGTTGCGCTCCGCCCAACGGTCCAGGGTGGCACGTGCCTGACGCAGGCTGCTGGCGGTGGCGCTGTCGTTGAAGGCGTGCTCGGTGACCGGGCCGATCGCGTAGGCGGCGGGCTTCCCGCCGTAGTCCATGCCGTAGGCGCGGTTGTCCGCCAGGAAGCGATCGGTGTGCAGGCTGAAGCCGTCCAGCAGCAGGACCACGCCCACGATCACCGTCACCGTCCAGCCCTTGAACCAGCTGGTGAAGGCACTGAGCAGCATGATGATCATGGTGGCCAGCAGGAAAGCGCTGGCAGCCGTGGGAATGGCGAAGAGGTCGAGGTCGCCCAGTGCGCCCAGCGCCAGGAAGCTCAGCACCATCACCACCTCGAAAATGGAGCCGTTGATGTGGTTCTGCCAGATCACCTGCCGCAACAGCTGCCGGTCGTAGTGGTCGATGCCCCGCGCCAACGCGATGCGGAAGGGTGGGACGAGATAGGTGACCACGCGCCATTTCGGGGTGCGCCTTTCCTGCCGCATCCACCGGGTGGCCAGCCGCTGCTGTTGGCGTTGTTCGGCCCGGCTCACCTGGCGTTCAGGTCCGCGCTGGTCCGCCCGGGGGTCCGGCTGCGACCCCTGCAGGCGGGTGATGTCCGTGTTCGTGCGCATGAAGTAGCCCACCGCCACCAACTGGAACCCTGCGATGCCGATCAGGAAGCCGAAGAGGTGCAGTGCGACATCGCCGGGGGAGATCAGCTCCTTCGTGAGCTGGAACCGGGCCGAACAGAACAGGTAGGTGAGGGTGAAGGCCAGTGGGATCAACGCGTTGTTGAGGCTGAACTTCAGGAAGGGGCGGGATAGCGTGGCCAGGAAGGGGAAGCGGTCCGCATGGATGGTGTACGTGTACAGGTTGAAGCCCGTGTAGAACCCACCCACGGAGAAGCCCACCAGCAGGTAGCTCCAGAAGCTCGTCCGGCCGAAGTACTCGGGAAAGAGGAAGGTGGTCGGGATGCCGTACTTCTCACCGAGCAGGCCGGTGATGTAGGCGAAGAGCATGGCCCAGGCCCCCAACAGCAGCAGGTCCTTCTTCAGGTGCAGCACGAAGAGCCGCACGGGAAAGAAGAGCCACACCCGCTCCCACCAATTACGGTAGACCGCATGCGGCCGGAAGCGGGGGAAGTGCAGCATCACATCAAGTATACGCGCACGCGGCCCCCGGCGTTGTGCGCGCGGTCAGATCTTGGCCAGGGTCAGGGCCATGACCTCCGCCTCGCGCTCCTCCGCCTGGCGCTTGAGCTCCTCGGCCTCCTTCAGGGCAGCATCGTTGAATTCCGCGTCGTCGAGGCCCGCACAGTTGATCCGTACGTTCAGGTAGGCCCCGAGGGCGCCGGCACGTGCGCACAGCGCGCCCACGCCCGCATCGCTCACCGAGGCGGGCAGGCCCTTCTCGGCCATCGCCTTCATCAGGTCCATGCTGCGTACGCAGGTGCGCAGGGTCTCCAACGGTGCCCGTATGGCCCCGCGGGTGGCCTCGGCGATGGCCTCCTTGCGCGCGGCCTGCTCCTCCTCCGTGCCCTTGGGCAGACCGAAGGCGGCCATGATCCGATCGAAGGCACGGGTGTCCTCGTCCACCAGGCGCAGCAGTTCCCTGCGGATCGATTCGCCCTCCTCGGCGTGGCGGCTGAACTCCTCCCAACGCTCGTCCCAGCCGCGCTTGTGGGCGCTCAGGTTGGCTACCATGGTGCCCAGCGAAGCGCCCAGGGCGCCCACGTAGGCGGCCACGGAGCCTCCACCGGGGGCGGGGCTTTCACCGGCGGTCTCCTCGCTGAACCGGCGCAGGTCCATGCGGACGAGCCGTTCGGTGGAGGGGTCCTCGAGCTGGTACTCGATCACCTTCTTGTCCGGGTCGAAAGGGGCCAGGTCATCGAGCCCGAGCGACTTCACCGCGATCTTGATCTTCTCCCGCTCGGGTATGCCCAGGGAGCGCTCCTGCCGGCGCAGGTAGAAGTCGGCCGCGTCCAGCAGGGCCTGCTTGGGCACCAGGCCCACGAGCTCGCTGCCGGTGACACGGATGCCGCGTTCGGCCGCGGCCTTGCAGGCCTCGTCGAAGGCCACGTGCACGGGAGTCACCGTGATGTCGGTGAGGTTCAGCGAGAGCTGGGCGATGCCGTATTCCTCGATGTACCACCCGATGCCCTTCACGGCCTTGAGCCGTCCGGGGATCTTCACCGGTTCGCCGTTGGCGTCGGTCACCACCTTGCCGGTAAGGGGATCGCCCTCGCGCTTCACACGCCCCCCCTCCCGGATGTCGAAGGCGATGGCGTTGGCCCGGCGCGTGCTGGTGGTGTTCAGGTTCACGTTGTAGGCCACCAGGAAGTTGCGCGCACCGATGGCGATGGCTCCGCTGCGGGCCACGCCGTCGGTGAACTCCGCCGGGCCGAAGTCGGGCTTCCAGGCCGGGTCGGCGAGCTTCTTCTTCAGCCCCTCGTACTCCCCGCTGCGGTTGTTGGCCAGGTTGCGGCGCTTCTCTTCGCTGGCGGCGGCTTCGTACAGGTACACCGGAATGCCGAGCTCACCGCCCACGCGTTCGCCGAGCTGGCGGGCGTATTCCGCGCACTCCTCCATGGACACCCCGCTCACGGGCACCAGGGGGCACACGTCGGTGGCGCCGAAGCGGGGATGCTCGCCGCTGTGGCCCCGCATGTCGATCAATTCCTGGGCCTTGGCGATCAGGCGGTACGCGGCCTCGAGCACGGGTTCCGGCTCACCCACGAAGGTGATCACGGTCCGGTTGGTGGCCTTCCCGGGATCCACGTCCAGCAGGCGCACCCCCTCGACGGTGGTGACGACGTTGGCGATGGCATCGATCTTGGCACGGTCGCGGCCCTCGCTGATGTTGGGCACACATTCGATCAGTCGGCGTTGCATGGCAGGTCCCTTTCGTGGGCGGGCAAAGCTAAGGGGTGCGCGGAAGGGCACCGGTCTATCTTGCGCCGTGCGGCGCTGCTTCGTCCTGCTGTTCACCCTGTGCACGGCGCTTGTGGTCCAGGCACAGGACGACTACGTGATCCCCGCTCCGGAGCCCGAGTACGTGGAGCCTCCGCCCAAGCGGTCCTTCGGGTTCGACCTTTTCGGGCCGGCCGTGTCCCTGTTGAACACCGCACCGGAACGTGTTCATCTGGCCGTGGCGGGCGAACGCTGGACCGGGAAGAGGCGTGCCTGGCGGGTGGACCTGGCGTACGACGAAGAGTCCGACGTCGAACGCGCCGACGACCTGCTCTTCGTGCAGGGCACTTACCTGGCCCCGCTCGTGGACGAGCGTTCAACAACGATTTCGCTCGGCATCGGGTTGGTGGTGCAGGATCATGAAAAGCGCATCGCCACGCGCATCGGGGCCTCGTTCCAGACGGGCTGGACGGAGCGTTCCTGGGACGAGACCGGACGCATCCTGGTGCCGGACAGTGCCTGTGGTGGCTGTCTGGTGCAGGTGGCCGACTATGCGGGAAGCCGGTACGACAGTGAGTTGTTCGCCGGGCTGGCCGGCACCGTGGGCATCACCGGGCGCATGGGCCGCCACTGGATGGTCGAGTTCCGTTTCCCGTTACAGGTACGGGCATACCTGACCCTGGAAGGTGAGGGGACGGGTGCACCGTTCCTGCCCGATGACTGGGGTGATGCGGTGCGTTTCGGCCTCGGCTGGCCCGGGCTGTACCTGCACCGGACCTGGTAGCCGGCTCAGTAGGTCGTGGGGAGTGCGATGCTGATGACGTTGTTCAGCAGGTGCAGCAGGATGGGCACGAAGATGCTTCCCGAGTTCACACGGGCGTAGCCGAGCACCACCCCCATGGGCAGGATCATCAACATCACCAGCGGTTCGTACTGCAGGTGCATCAGGGTGAAGGCCCCCGCGCTGATGGCCACGGCCACATGGCGGTCCACCAGGAAACGCAGGGAGCCCAGCAGCAGACCGCGCAGCAGCAGTTCCTCGAAGACCGGCGCCAGGATCCCGACGCCGAGCACGAGCATGGCCGTGTTGGTCGTGCTTCCCAGCACCTCCTCCATGAACTCGGTACGGAACTGCGGGAAGGCCCAGGCCAGCGCTTCCAGGCCCAGTACCAGCAGTGCGAACACCCCGATCCAGATCAGGTAGAGGCGGGGCGGTGCGCTGCGGATCCCGATCAGCGAGCGGGCACCCGCCTTGCCCCGCCAGAGGAACACCAGGAACAAGAGGAGCACGGAGGCCACCAACCCCGACCAGAAGGCCGTGCTGGCGACCACGTCGCCGTTCATGGACAGCTTCTGGACCTCCGGAAGCACGAGCGGGTCCGACAGGGCACCCAGGTCGAACCCTGAGCTGAAGTGCTCCGGCATGCGACGCACCAACTCGCGCATGAGCACGGCGGTCTGGGCCACGAAGAAGACCATGAACACCAGGCCGAATATGCCCATGCCCATGGCGAACTCGAGGCCGGGCGGGCGCACGTAGGTGGGGCGGTGCTCAGGCGAGGGCTGCTCCTGCACGGACGGGTCTTCCATCGATGATCACGGTGTCCAGGTGGTCCTGCCCGAAGGCATAGGGCAGGTAGGCGAGCGAAGGTACCCGCCCGGTGACGATCAGGCTGGCGCGTTTGCCCACGGCGATGCTCCCGAGCTCTTCTTCGAGCCTCATGGCCGCGGCGGCGTTGAGGGTCATGGCGTTCACGGCCTCTTCCGGAAGCATGCGCAGGCGGATGCAGGCCAGGCTCAGCAGGAAGTTCATGTTGCCGCTGGGCGTGCTGCCCGGGTTGTGGTCCGTGGCCAGGGCCAGCGGCAGGTCGCGTTCCATCAGTTCGCGGGCCGGTCCGTAGGGGATCCCCAGGAAGAAGGAGCAGGAGGGCAGCAGGGTGGGGATGGTCTCCGATCCGGCCAATGCGTCCAGGTCGGCAGGCTCCATCACCTCCAGGTGGTCCACGCTCAGGGCCCCGTGGGCCACGGCCGCCTGGATGCCGCCGATGCTGGTGAACTGGTTCACGTGCACCTTTCCCGGAAGGCCATGTGCCGCACCGGCCTCAAGCACCCGCTCCAGTTCGGCCACGGTGAAGTAGTTGGTCTCGCAGAACACGTCCACGAAGTCGGCGAGCCCTTCCTCCGCCACCCGGGGGAGCAGCTCGTTCACGATCAGGTCCAGGTATCCGGCGCGGTCGTCCTTGAACTCGGGGGGAAGTGCATGGGCTGCCAGCAGCGTGGCCTTCAGCTGAAGCGGAAGGGCCTCCTTGAGCCGCTTCACCACGCGCAGCATCTTCAGTTCGCTGTCCAGGCTCAACCCGTAGCCGCTCTTGATCTCGGCGGCCACGGTGCCCTGGGCCATCATCACCTCCAACCTGGCCTTCGCCTGCTCGAAGAGATCGTCCTCGTTCATGTCCCGCAGCATGCGGGCACTGTTCAGGATGCCACCGCCGCGCGCAGCGATCTCCTGGTAGCTCAGCCCACGTATCCGGTCCACGAACTCCCCGTCCCGCGGGGCGGCGAACACGGTGTGCGTGTGCGGGTCGCACCATCCAGGCAGGACGTAGCGGCCTTCGGCGTCCACCACGGTGAGGTCGTTCCAGTCGTCGATGCCCGGCCATTCCGCCATGGGGCCGAAGCCGGTGATGCGGCCGTCATCCGCGGTGAGCCAGGCGTCCTCCAACATCGGGAGTCCGGCCATGGAGCGACCGGTGATCCTTCGCAGTTCCGCCGGATGGGTGCCCACCAAGGCCCGGGCGTTCTTGATCAGCAGGCGCATGGGGCAAAGAAAGGAAGCTGCGGCCGGAAGCGATCAGTGGAGGGCCATGAGCTCTTCCCGCATCGCTCGGACGGTAGCGGGCCAGTTCAACCGGGTCTCGTGCTCCAGCCTGCTGCGCTCGGCGAGCGCCCGATAGGCTTCGCGGTCCCGCAGGAGTTCCTCCACGGCATCGGCATATTGCACCGGTGTGGCCTCAGCGGAGAACAACCGGCCGTTGGCCCCATCGTGCACGGCTTCAGCCACACCGCCCGTATCGCGGGCCAGGGAGGGGAGGCCCATGGCGCTGGCCTCGGCGTACACGATCCCGAAGCACTCGGCCCGCGAGGGCATGATCAGGAAGTGGGCATCCAGCATCATCCGGATGAGGCGCTGCTGTCCTTCCACCGTGTCCTTGGCGATGAACGGCACCACCTGCACGTGTTCGGACCATGGAGCAGGAGGCGTGCAGCCCACCACGGTGAGGCGCGTGGGGATCCCCCGGTCATTGAGCAGGCCGGCGACCTCCGCCGCGAAAGGTCCGCCCTTGCGCTCCCACGTCACCCCCACGAAGAGCAGCTCGCAGCGGTCCATGCCACGGCGTTCCACGGCACGCATCACTTCGTCCCGATCGGGCAGCCGGCCCAGGTTGGGGCCGAAGGGCAGCACCCGGATGCGCGAGGGATCGGCACCATACCGTTCCACGGCCGACCGGGCCGCCCACTGCGATGTGTAGAAGACCCTGGAGCTTCCCTTGAGCGCCTGCTCCTCCAGTTCGTGCCCTTCGGCGATGGCCGCCTCATCATACCCTTCCAGCTCGGGGTATTCGTCCAGCAACCCGGCAAAGGTGGCGTCGGCGAAGAAGGCATGCGGGATGGACGGGTCGAGCAGCGCCACCGGTATGCTGCCGGGGCTGAACACCACGGTGCCGTTCCCGCGCCGGAAACGGTCACCGATCTGTTCGGCGAACCGCCGGGCCATGGACAGGGTGCGTTCGGCCGGAAGAAAGGTGCCGGGCATGGCCATGGAGCGCATGCGGTTCAACGCCTTCCTGAACAACAGTCGGTTCCTGAGCAGGGGGGCGACGACGTCCAACCCGACCCCCTGGTCCCGGAAGGCCTTGGCCATGAAGTGCACGGTACCGCTCCACGCACGCACGTCAAGGGGGTCATACGTGGAGGCGAAGCACAACTCCAACGCCGGGACTTTCCATGGTGCAGCCGTGGAGGACCCACCTTGCCTGTCTGGAGGTGCCATTGATCGGGGTGTCCGAGGCGATCTCGATCGACCATCAAGTTAGGCCGATCGTTCGGGAACGGCGAGCGGACCGAACTAGCTTCCGGTGCTGTTGGCGGCGTAGAGGTCGCTCACCCTGTCGTTGCTCAGGCTCACGATGGTGAAGATCCCGAGGGCAATGCCCAGGGGCATGTTCAGGCAGTCGATGGCGGCCACGACGATGGATCCGGTCCGGTTCCGCCGGTGCTTGATCCACCGGCCGCTGAGGATGTTCAGCAACCCGATGCCCTCGACCAGCACAAAGACGGCCACCCCGATGATGCCGAAGAAGGAACCGAGCCATTCCGGCGGAGGCTGCTGCGCCTCTGCAGCCAGGAGGTCGCTGTTCAGGAACACGCCCATGCCCAGCAGGACCAGGGCGAACAGGCCGAGCACACAGGTGAGCGCGCCATACACGTAGTGCAGGGTGGCAAGGAGATCGAGACGGCGTTGTGGGTCCATGTCCGGAGCGTTTCCACCAAGCTAGGACCGTTCGAAGGGGTTACCAACACGTCCTGAACGAGCGGTCCCGGTCCCGGATGAATGGTCCTGCACCCATCACTCCGGAAAGTCGGTGAGCACCTCGATCCGGCGTTCGGGGCCGATGCCCGGCACAAGACCGGCCCGCAGGACCACCCGTTGGCCATCCTCGCTCATCGACCAGGTGTGGAAGGCGTGCAGGGCGTCCTTTTCTCGGGGGCGGTGCAGCGCCACGATGCGGTGCACAGCGGGGTAGCTCCGGTCGGCGATCGTGGAGGCGGAGGGTCGGACGCGCAGGCTGTCCGCCACGGGCAGGCCCGACCTTTCCCGCCCGATGGCAGCCGCCAGGTCCATGGCCTCATGCGGGCCTGTCCCAGGGTCAGAGCTCCATTGCAACCCATCGAAGGTCCGCCAGAGGTGGAACAGCGCGCTGTCGGTGGTGTGCACGTTCATTCCATCATCCTCCGCTTGGATGCTGTCCTGCGGAACAAGGACCAGGGCGCTCCACGCAAGCGTGTTCACGGTGCGGTCCGCGCCTTCAGGCAGGAGCCCTTCAGCGGGTGCCCGCAAGAGGACCAGGTCCAGCTTTCCTTCCTCGAAGCGCCGGGCCAACTCGCGGTCCGGGGCTTGCACCAGGACCACGGCGGCGTCCGGATAGCGGGTGTTGAACACCTCGACGAGCTCCGAACCCAATGCATGGATGCCGGGCGGCATTCCCACTTCGCGGGGGCGCTCATCGGTCGCGGGACCGCATCCGCCCATCGCTGCCAGCACGCAGCAGCCCCACCAGGCGCACCACCTTGAAGCCCGCGTAAGCCACAAGGGCCGCTCCGAACAGGTTGCGAAGGGTGTCGGGGATGTCATGGTAGCGCCCGGCAAAGGTGAGGAGGTACAGGCCAAGGCCAAGGAACACGAGCACCTTGAAGCCTTCGGCGACCACGCGCCAGGTGTTCATTTCAGCGTGAACTTGATGGGCAGCACCATGCGCACGGGCACGCGGTTGCCCCGCTGTTCCCCGGGCGACCAGTCCGGCATGGCCTTGATCACACGCAGCGCCTCCTCGTCGCATCCGCCGCCGATGCCACGCAGCACCTTTTCATCCGTCACACGGCCGTCTGTCCCGATGGTGAACTGCACGTACACCACGCCCTGGATCTCCGCCTGAACGGCCATGGACGGGTACCGCAGCTCTTTTCCGAGGTAGTCGATCAGGCCACGGTCGCCACCGGGGAAGGCGGGCATGGTCTCCACCACGGTGAAGGGTTCCGAACGGGGGGGCGGGGGAGGTGGCTCCTCCACCACGGGCGGGGTGTCGTAGGCGATGCTGTCGCCCACGCCTTCGACGTTGGTCGCGCCGACCGCCGTGTTCCGGATCTCCTCCATGGTGGGCATCAGCTCCTCGTCCTCCACCTCCTCGTCAGGCTTCACCACGGGTTTGGTGTACTTCACCTGCTTCTTGGGCAGCTGCTGCTCCACCACGGGGGTGGTGGCCTCGATGGGCGGCGGTGCGGAAAGCTCGGAGTAGTTGATCACGCGGTCGTACAGCACCGGGATCGGGGCCTCGTCCTGGGAACGGGTCCACAGCTGGTGCAGGTAGGGACCCACGAACACCGCGCCCACGACCACGGCGGACACGAGGATGCCCCAGGTCAGGTGCCGGTCGTGCCGGGCACGCAGCACGTAGCTCCCGTAACCGGTGTGGCGGCCGGCGTACAGGAGCGGGGTCAGGTCGTCGTGGCGTGCCATGGGGTCATTCCTGGAGCAGTCCCTGCTGCACGAGCAGCTCGCGGTCGGCGGGTTCCTCGGGCACCATGGCGTAGCGTTGCATGCCGGTGATCTGGAGCTCGTCCAGCATGTCCACCATGTTCTCGTACACGCATTCCCGCATGGGCTTGATCAGCAGCACCAGGTCCTCGATCTCGCCGTCCAGGCGGAACAGCAGGTCGCGGAGGCCGTCCTTTCCATAACCGGTCTCGTTCACCTGTACGTCCTCCACGCCGCGGTACCAGAACAGCCGGTCGTCCGGTCCGATCAGCAGGGTGACCACGCGGCTGGCCTTGATGGGCTTCTCCTCCACCACCTCGTCCGCCTTGGGCTTGGCCGGCATCACCAGTTCCATGGCCTGCGGCTTGCTGAAGGTGGTGGTGAGCATGAAGAAGGTGAGCAGCAGGAACGCGAGGTCCACCATCGGGTTCATGTCGATGCTGACCTCCTTGTGCAGGGGGCGCCGGGCGCGTGGGGTGAACTCCTCGCTCATGGTTCCACGGGCACGCTGCGCTCCAGTTCCGTGATCAGGTTGAAGCGGTTGATGTTGTTCTCCACGAGCATGTCCATCACCTCCTTCACCAGCGGGAAGGGGGCGCGTCGGGCACCCTTCACGGCCACGCGCACACGCGGGTTGGCGATCCGGGTGAACACGGTCCAGTCGCGCAGTTCGTTGTTCAGGGAGTCGCTGGGAATGCCGGGCTGTGGCAGCCGCATGCGCTCGGAGGGCGGAAGTTCCAGCCAAGCGCCCAGGCGTTCCAAGGGCACGCCGAACCCGGCCACCAGGCCGAAGGCGTCCAGCTGTTCCGCGGAGAATCCGATGCCGTAGTGCCCGGCCATCATGCCCAGCACCCTCCGCCGCGTGTCCTGTCCCTCGATGGTGACGAAGGCCCTGCCGTCCTCGGAGACGGTGATCAGGAGCATGTCCACATCGGGCAGTTTGATCTCGGAATGCGAGGCGGGCACGTCCACCAACACGGGTTCCTCGGTGCGGAAGGTGGTGGTGAGCATGAAGAAGGTGACCAGCAGGAACGCCAGGTCCACCATGGGGTTCATGTCCAGCTTGGGCGAAGGCCGCCTGGGGCGTACCGCGGGCATGGTCAGCTGCGCGACTTGAAGGTGTTCACGATGCTGAAGGTGCTCTCATCGATGGCGTACACCAGCTTGTCGATCTTGTCGGTGAAGTAGTTGTAGGCCACGATGGCCACCGCCGAGGTGCTGATGCCGAGGGCGGTGGTGACCAGTGCCTGCGAGATGCCGGAGGCCAGGCCCACGGCGTCCGGAGCGCCCACCCGGGCCAGTGCCGCGAAGGCCTTGATCATGCCGGTGACCGTGCCCAGCAGGCCGATCAGCGTGGCGATGCTGGCCAAGGTGGCGATCACGATCATGTTGCGGTTCAGCTGCGGAAGCTCCAGCTGCGTGGCCTCCTCGATGTCCTTCTGCAGGAGGAGCGTCTTCCGTTCCCGGTCCAGGTGTTCCAGCCGTTCCACGTGCTGCAGGGAGGCGATGCCGCTGCGCACCACGTTGGCCACGCTGCCCTGCTGCTCGTCGCAAGCCTTCACGGCGTCCTCGGTGCGTCCCTCCGCGATGAGGTCCCGCACCCCCAGCACGAAATCGTGGTTGCCTCCACGCCCTCCGGCCCGCCGGATGCTCAGGAAACGTTCCACGATGTAGGCCACCAGCACCACCTGGAAGGCGATCAGCAGGACCACCAGCGGCCCGCCCTTGTGGATGGTGCCGAGGTAGTTCCCCTGCAGGGGCTCCTTCTCCGGGTCACCGCCCACGAAGTTGCCGGGGTCGCCCAGCACGTAGGCGTAGATCAGCCAGGCGATCACCAGGGAGAGCGGCATCACGATGGCCGCGAAGAGGGAGAAGGCCCGCCCCTTCTTGTGTTCCGAGCGCATGTCCATGGAGGAGGTTCTGTTGCTGTCGCATGATACGCGGGCGATCCAGCCCGCCACATGACCAAAGTCCTGTTCGATGGTGCCGACCAGCGAAGGAACGAGGAGGCATCATCCGTTCGCGTGAGGCAGGTCACCGTGTCCGGACCCACCTTCCGATCAACTTTGCGGCATGCCGCGCCTGTTCGACGACATCCGGTTCATCGTGCTCCTCTGCCTCACCCTGGGCCTGGCGCCCTACGTGCCGGAGCCGCACGTGTGGGACAAGCTCCGCTGGGTGGCCGGTGGGGCCGTCGGCATGCCGCCCATCGCCTGGTTCGATCTGGTGATGCATGGAACACCGTGGGTGCTCCTCCTCGTATGGCTGATCCGCCGGGGCCTCCGCGCGGTCCGGGGCTGACCCGTCACACGCCGAACAAGGCGTCGCTCAGGTAGTGGCTCACGGTCATGGCCAGGGCCACCGCCAGCGTTCCGGCCAGCACGCGTACCCCGATGCGCCGATAGGTGCGTTGATAGGTGCTGGCATACACGGTCACGAGATAGGCGCCGGCCAGCACCAGCACGATCCAGCGATACCCGGAAGGCAGGATATGCCCGTGCCCGGTGAAGAGCCGGTACACCTGGGTGATCAGCAACAGCGTGTTCAGGTGCGCGATGCCGTAGCCGGTCACCACCAGGTGTTCCCACAGGTTGTAGCCGGAGCGGAAGAAGACAACGAACGCGGACAGGGTGAGGAAGGGAACCCAGTAAAGGAGTTGGAGCAGCTGGCTGTTCCGGATGCTTTCGTAGATGTCCGGTGAAGGGGCCGCCACGCTGCCGGCGGGCAGGTCGTGCACCAGGTGGTTGATCCCGACCAGGATCAGGGTGAACGTGTAGAAGAGCAGGAGGTACTGGGTGGGCTTGAAGGCACCCGCGCGTTTGCCGGCGATGAACTCGCGCACGAATCGCCCGGGCCGGAGCGTCATGTGCCACCAGGTGAGCCAGAACCCGCGGTCGAAGCGGAACAGGAGGTAGGCCATGTTCTCGGCCACCAGCTTCCCGTCGATCCGGCGCGTGGCGGCGGCCTGCCCGCAGTCGGGGCAGTAGTTGCCGGTGTACGCCAGACCGCAGTTCAGGCAGTTCGCCATCCGTGCGAAGCTACACGGGCCAGGGCCCATCTTTGCTCCATGCGCGCGCTGTTCCTTCTGCCTCTGCTGGTCCATGCCTTCGGCGCGACCGCTCAATTGGACGATGCCACCAGGCGGGACAGCGTGCTGCGAATGACCGCTTCACGACCGGTGGCCCATCAGCTGAAGCGGACCTGGGACTTCGGCGGCGTCCATTTCAGCAACCGTTTTGCCGGTGCCCGGCTGAACGAGGTGGAGCGGGTGAACGACACCGCCTTCGTGTGCACGATCGCCCCGGAGAACAGGCCCGTGAACGGAAGCCCCTGGTACGCCTTCGCCGTGCGCGCCGACGAGCCCCGGTGGATCTCCGTGACGCTTCGTTACACCGACTTCTTCCACCGCTACCACCCGAAGATCTCCCTTTTTGAAGGGGAGTGGCATGACCTGCCCGACAGTCTGCTCCATGGGCCGGACACCTTGCCACACGCGCATCCCGGGCAGACGGGGGATACCATCCTGCTGCACGAATGGGTACGGATGGACCTGTGGGTCGATACCCTGTCCCTGACCGTGGCGGCCCAACAGGTGATCGACGTGGCGCGGGATCAACGTTGGTGGATGCGGTTGGAGGCGGGCGGTCTGACCGGCCGTGAAGCCGCTCCGGTGGAGGGGACCCCCTACGAACTGTGGGCCTGGCATGCCGGGGAGGGTCCCAACGGCCTTCTCCTGCTCGGTCGTCAGCATCCGCCGGAGGTCACCGGTGCGCTGGCCCTGCGTCAGTTCATGCTCCGGCTCCTGGAGGACGACGAGCTGGCCACGCGGTTCCGGACCCGCTGGCGCGTCACCGTGATCCCGCTGATGAACCCGACGGGGGTGGACGGCGGGCATTGGCGGCACAACGGAGGCGGTGTGGACATCAACCGGGACTGGTGGCTCATGCAGCAGCCCGAGACGCGTGCCGCTTCGACGATCCTGGAAAGGAACCTCGGAGGACGCAACTACCTGATCGATTTCCACAGCACGTGGAAGGACATCCTGTACCCGCAGGACAGCACGGCGAACGACACCATCACCCCCGGCTGGCTGGACCGCTTCGATGCGTTGCTGGGAACGCCCACGCCGCGTCGTCAGGTGCCCTTCTTCGCGCCGATCACCTCCCTGCACTGGGCCCAGGCGCATGGCATCCCGGCGGTGGTGTACGAGGTGGGGGATGACACGCCGGAGGAGGAACTGGACCGGAAGGCGCGCCTGGCGGCGGAAGCCGTCATGCACGCACTGCTCGGCGATCGGGCGGGACTACGGTGACCGCGTGGCGATCTCGTCACGCACGCCATACAGCACATGGAAGCTTGGCTGTCCCATGGTGGGAATGGTGTCGGTATCCAGCCGGTCGCGCACGAGGAAGGAACCGGCGGGTAGCTCCTTTTCCACGGACAGGTAGTTGGTCACGAGGTCCCGCCTGACCGCCCACAGCCGTTCCACCTCGGTGGCCGCGTTCGTTTCGCCGATCAGCTGCATGCAGCGGCGCTGGATCGGTGCGTCCGAAGGCCCGGCCTGCGCGTCCATCCAGGCCAGGAAGGCGGGTGAACGGATGTCGAGGCCTTCGAGCAGTTCGTCCAGATCGGCCACGGCCGTGTCGATCGGATGGCCCGTGCTGTCCACGTAGTAGGCGGCCTTCGCGGTGCGGATGGCATAGGCCTCGGCCTCGGCCTGGCGGTCGCCGGTCTGCACCAGTTCGATCGCGAGGTCGGGCTTTTCGGTCACCACCCGGGTCAGGGTGTTGAGCGGCTTCTCCTGCTTGGGGCCGATCGTTTCCTGCAAGGCCAGGAACCGCACGGCCTTCAGGTCGTCCTCGTCGGCGCCGAGCGCCCGTCCGATCAAGGCCGCCGGTGCGGTCACGGCCTTCACCACCAGGTTCTTCAACACCTGCCAGACGATGGGCCACACCTTGTACTCGGGGTCGTCCAGGTCACCTTCCACAGGCACCTTCAGATCGATGTTCCCGTCCTTGTCCTTCATGAGGCCCACCGCCAGCCGCACCGGCAGGTTGTAGGCGTCCGTGATGTCCATCTTCTTTCCGAACTGGAAGTCCTCCACCAGGATGTGGTTCTCGCTCTGCAACTGGTTGTCGATGATGGTGGTGTTGCATACGTAGCGCGTGCGCCCGCTCAGGATGGGGTGCGCCACGTAGTGCACGGTGTAGGGCCCGAAGTCCGGCATGCCCACCTGCTCCACGGTGTAGGCCAGGCGCATGTTCCGGAGCGAATGGGGGTCGAGACCGAGCTCCGCTTCGAGGGTCCCGTCCTTGTTCAGCACGGCGTGCGTGCGCAGCACCAGTTCCTCGGCACCCGAGTTGATGTCGTCCGCGGTCAGGGTCAGGTCGGTCAGCTCGTAGTGGAAGGGCTGCTCCAGGGTGAAGTCATTGAAGATCACGGTGCCATCGTACACCCCGACCGAGTCCACCTTGTAGTTCATGGTGGCGTAGTTCTCGGCCACCAGCTTCACGTAATGGGCCAGGATGCTGAAGGGGTTCTCGGGGTCGTACCCCAGTTCCTCCTCCGCCTCGGTGTACCCGGCGCTGTCCGTCTCCACGAGCAGCCGGGTGAAGTTGTCCGTACTGTCGTACAGCTCGGCGAACACGTACGGTTCGTCCAGCACCATGCGCCGCACCCGGTAGAGCTCCGCCTTCACGTCGGCGGTGTCGATCACCAGGTCGAAGCGTTCGAGCCCGAGGATCTTCACCGAGTCGGGGTCCAGCATGCCGAAGCCGCTGGTGCCGATCACGCCCTTGAGGGCGAAGTCCATGTCGTCCTCGGCATCGCCGCGCAGGGCCAGGTCCATGTCGATGGTGCCGGTCATGCCCGCCAGATGCATGTAGGGTTCGATGTACGGTTCCAGCAGGCGCCAGTGGATGCCACCTGCCTGCACGTGGGCGGCGTAGGTGAGCCGCTCCTGGTCCACCTGTACATCGGCCTCGATGCCCGCACCGCTGGTCATGGTGGCGGTCACCAGGGCCTCGATCAGGGCAACGTCCCACTTGACCTGCGGGCATGTCAGATCTGCATGGGCGACGGACAGGGGAGTGGGCAACAGGGGGCTTGAGTAATCGATCGCGAGACTGTCCACCCGCACGTCATGGACCGCATACCGCACGGGGCCTGTCGTCTCTTCGTCCTCCACCTGCGTGCTGTCGCCCGCGAACCGGTCGATCAGGTCGCTGAAGTTGAACCGGGTCCCGCTCTGCACGATGCGCACATAGGGATGGGACACATGCAGGGCGCTCACCTCGTAGAACCCGCCGAGCGCCTTCACCAGCGAACTGTTCACGTACAGGCTGCGCACGCTCAGGAACACGCTGTCGCCATCGGCCTCCAGCACCTGCAGGCCGCGGATGTCCACGCTGGTGGTGAGCGGGTGGAAGCGGAAATGTTCCAGGGTGATCCGACGTCCCGTGTGTTCCGGGCTGTAGGTCCTTACGGCCCAGCGTACCAGCGGCGGGTGGAAGGCCCAGAGGAGCGCCAGCATCACGAGGATGGCCAGCAGGCCCCAACGGAGCACGTTCCAGATGCGCAGCAGGAACTTCATGGAAGCGAGGTGGGAGGGCGAATTTACCGAGCCCGTGCAGTCGCACCATCATGCATTTTCGGCACGCGGTCCGCATCCTGCCGGTCGTTCCGGGAACTATTCGGAATTTCGACGCGCTACGAATTCTGCGAACGACTCCGAACCCGAACTGCCATGAAGACCCTGATGCTCTCCCTTTCCCTGTTCCTTGTGGGCTTGATCGCCCCGGCACCTGTCCAGGCCCACGCCCTGGCCGATGATGGTGCGTTCAACGCGATCAAGGCGTTCACCAAGCTGCAGAGCAAGAGCGGCAAGCTGCTGGACAAGGTCAAGCCGTGGAACGACCTGATGAAGCAGAACGAGTCGTTGATCCCCGCGGACATCAAGCCGCGCTATGACGACTTCAACAAGTTGGTGGACGGGTTCAACGGGTCCATGGCCAAGTTCTCCGCCGATCCGGCTTCGCTCACCGAGGAGGCCTTCAAGGGCTTGAACGGCGACCTGGGCAAGATCGGCTCGGAGTTCGCCCAGTTGAAGGGCCTTACGAAGGGGTTGCCCTTCATGGGCGGCAAGTAAGCGGCATGCCCACCCCGTGCGGGCGGACGCCGTCCGATCACGGATGGGGCAGCGGGCCGTACCCGGGCCAGTCGCCTGAGGCGATCGCCTCGCGCCGGAGTTCGAGCAGGGGCAGGAGGTCGTCCTCCCCGGCGGCACGGGCCGCGGCCAGGGCATGTTCGTTCGCTTCCAGGGCCTGGTCCATGTGCCCTTCACGGGTCAGGAAGTAGCTGTACTTGTCCCAGCTGCGTGCATCCGTCCCGCGTTCCACGCTCAGCCAGAGGTTGGTGGTCCAGAAGCGTTCGGAGGTGGGCTGTGCCATGACCAGCATCACCAGGATGAAGACCCCGGCCAGCTTCTGCAACGTGGGTGACCAGAAGGGCTTGCGGCGGATCCGCAGCACCAGGGCAAGGAAGGTGAGCAGCAGGGCCAGGGCCAGGGTGACCGTACGGAAGGGGAAGAGCTTGAGCAGGGCCACCAGGTGCAGGCACCAGGCCCAGATGGCGAGACCGGCCCACGAGGCGGGCTTCCCCTGTCGCCGGACCATGCGTACGACGGACCACACCAACCAGACCGCCAGGACCACCAAGAGGAACACCGTGTGGAACGGCAGATGAAGCACTTTCATCACGAGTCCCAGCACGAACAGCAAAGGGAACAGCGTCCGCATCCCGGCAAGATACTGCCTGCCGCACCCTATCTTGAAAGCCCACCGGACCCATGCACCACCTCCTGCTTCGGCTCCCGCTCTGGGCCGTGTCGTGGCCGCTCTTCGCAATTCCGGCCGTGGCCCAGCGCACGGTGCTCCATTTTCAACATCTGACCACTGCTGATGGTCTCTCGCAGCATTCCGTGAACGACCTGCTCCAGGACCGCTCGGGATTCCTCTGGGTGGCCACGCAGGATGGTCTGGACCGGTATGACGGGACCCGGTTCGTTGGTCATCGGCAGGGCGGCCAGCACGATGCCGGGCCTTCCAACAACTTCATCTGGGACGTTCACGAAGGCCCGGCGGGAGGCATCTGGGTGGGGTCCTTCGGAGGTGGGTTGGACAGGTTCGATCCGGTCCTGGAGACCTGGTCCCGGTCCACCGCCGGTCCCGGTCCGCAGGAACTGCCATCGGGCCGTGTCTTCCAGGTCGATCATGACGATCACGGCAGGATCTGGGTGGCCACGAACAACGGGGTGGCCGTCGTGGACCCAACAGGGGGAGAGGTGGTCCGGATCCTGGAGGCCGCAGGTGCGGAACGTTCCGGTGGCGAGCATTTCACGGACCATCTGGTGCACCTGGATGGTTCCATCTGGGTGCGCACGGACAGCGGGCTCACGCGCATCACGACCCACGACCTCCAGGTCACCCATCATCGCGCTTCCCCCTTCGGTTCGGTGCCTGAGCTTGGGGAAGTGACAGGGATCTCCGTATCGGATGGGATGCTGTTCGTGGGCTGTGGTGCCGGGCTCATCCGGATCGATCCGCGCGCGGAGCGGGACTCCATGATCCTCCGTTCGGATGCCATCCCCGGTGCCGTGGCGGGCATCCGGCCCAGAGCGTTCTGCCAGGTGGACGGCCATGGATGGCTCGGCACGGACCAGGGACTCGTCCACCTTCCTCCGGGAGGCGCACCACCTTACCTGTACCGGCATGATCCCAACGATCCCTACAGCCTGGCCCATGATCAGGTGCGATGCCTGTTGCCGGGTGTGGGTGGGGAACTCTGGATAGGCACGGACAAGGGATTGGACCGGCTGGACCATGTGCGTCCACCGGTGAACGTGCTTCGCGGCGGGGCCGGCTCGGCCGCCACCCTCAACGACCGAAGTGTGGGGCCGCTCGCCGAGGATCCACAAGGACGCCTGTGGATCGGCACGCACGCGGGCCTCAACATCAAGGCTGGCGACACCCTGTTGAGCTTCCACCACGATCCGAACGATCCCGTCTCGCTGCCCTCCGATCACCTACTCGCCCTGCATCGTGACCGACAGGGCAACATGTGGGTGGGTACACGCAGTGGAGGACTTGCCTTGGCCGAACTGGAGCAGGGCCGGCTCCGATGCAGGCGGTTCGGGACCGACAAGGAATGGCTGCCGAGGACGGTCCATGGGCTGGCCGACGGGCCATCCGGTTCCCTGTGGGTCGGGACAGCAGGGCAGGGTCTGCTCCGGTATGTGCCTAAGGAGGACCGTTGGGAGGCCTTTCCGGCCACTGGCGACGATCGTGGACCAAGCCATCCCTACGTGTACGTGATCCATACGGACGCGCATGGGCATGTCTGGCTCGGCACACCCACCGGAGGTCTCGATCTGTTCGATCCCCCGACCGGAAGGTTCAAGGCGTTCACCCATCTCCCGGAGGACCCGGCCTCCCTGTGCAACGACATGGTCCTGAGCCTCCATCAACGAGGTGATACCCTGTGGGTCGGTACGGCGAACGGGTTGGCGTCGCTGAACTTGTCCGAGAACGACTGCCGGGACCTGTTGTCCGGGACCAGCACGGCGCGGTTCCAGCGGTACGGACGCAGCCAGGGATTCCCGAACGAGGTGATCTACCGGATCGCCGAGGATCCAACGGGCAGGTTCTGGATCAGCACCAACCAGGGCATAGCTCGTTTCCTGCCTTGGAAAGGGCTAGTGGACCATGTGATCACCCGGGCGGACGGACTCGTCAACGAGGAGTTCAACCAGAACGGAGGCATGCTCACGACCAGCGGCCTGTTGTGCTTCGGAAGCGTGGACGGTCTGGTGTCCTTCCATCCCGAGGACATCGTACCGGACCCCCATGCACCGCCCGTGCACATCACGGAGATCCAGTTGGATGGTCGGCCGCTTACCGTTGGCGGTGGCGACGGACCTGGAATGGACCAGGCGGCTCATCTCACCACGGACCTGGACGTCGATTGGCGAACGAAGGTGATCGGCTTCACCTACGCGGCGCTCAACTTCGTGGCTCCTTCCGAAGGGCGGTACAGGTATCGCCTGGAAGGTTTTCAGGACGACTGGTCGGCTTGGTCATCCTCCATCACCACCAGCTTCACGAACCTGGATCCGGGCACCTATGTGTTCCATGTCCAGGGAACCAACAGTGATGGTGTGTTCGATCCGGAAGGCACCCACCTGACCCTGCGTGTGGCCCCACCTCCCTGGCGGACCGGCTGGGCCTATGCCGGGTATGTCCTGCTGGCCATCGGTGCCGGAGCGTTCGGGGTGCGTGCACGGGTAAGGGCCGCCACGCGTGAATGGCGATCGGCCGCCCAACTGGCGGAGGCCCGTGCCCAGGAGCGGGACGCGTTCCGGAGCCGCAGCGCTGCCGATTTCCATGACGAGGCCGGGGGGCGGCTGACCAGGATCAGCCTGCATCTGGCCTCCGCACGAAGGAAGGTCCCTCCAGGAAGCGAGGTGGACTCGCACCTGGAACGGGCGGAACAGGCCCAACGCGAATTGTCCGCAGGGATGCGGGACCTGATCTGGAGCATGGACCCGGGACGAGATGGACTACGCGACACCCTGGACCGGTTGGCGGCCTTCGCGGAGACCCTGTTCGCCGCCTCCCGGACGTCCTTCCGTGTGGATGCCGGGGACCCCGCGCTCGACGAGGTGGTCCTGGGTATGAACGAACGCAGGAACGTGACCCTGTTGTTCAAGGAGGCCCTGAACAACTGCGCCAAACACGCCGGGGCATCCGAATGCGTGTTGAAGGCATCCCTGGAGGACGGAGCTTTGCTGATCGGCCTGTTCGATGATGGCGCCGGCTTCGACCCTGGAAAGGAGGAGGGGGACGGACACGGGCTGCGGAACATGCGGCACAGGGCCGCCAAGGCAGGGGGCAGGTTGGTCGTTCGCGCCCCGGTCGGGCATGGCACCCAGGTGCTCCTACATATGCCCGTGGTGCGGCGTGGGGACAAGGCCTAACTTGGACACGGTATGACGGCAACCCCGGAAATGATCGCCGTGGCCGTGGTGGAGGACGATGACCTGGTCCGTACGGCCTGGGTCGAACTCCTGAACGATACACCCGGCATGCGCTGCGCACTGGCCTGCGCAAGTGCGGAGGAGGCCTTGGACCTGTTGGCGGACCATGAACCGGACGTCGTGCTCATGGACATCCAGCTTCCGGGCATGTCCGGCATCGAAGCGGTGCGTCGTGCGCGCCCTGTCCTGGAGGGTTGTGATTTCCTGATGCTCACCGTTCACGATGACGACCAGAGCGTGTTCCAGAGCCTGTGCGCGGGTGCCTCCGGTTACCTGCTGAAGGACAGTGCCCCTGAAGAGGTGATCAAAGGGATCCGGGACTGTGTGTCGGGCGGGTCGGCCATCACGCCAGGGATCGCGCGCATGGTGGTGGATTCGTTCCGGCCACGACAGGACCATGGGCTCACGGACCGGGAGAGGGAAGTGCTGCAACGCCTGTGCGATGGGGAGAACCATCGCGGGATCGCGGAGCGCCTCTCCATCAGCCCCAACACGGTGAAGGCCCACATCAAGCGGATCTATGGCAAGCTCCACGTGCATACCCGGGCCCAGGCGGTCCGGTCCGCGCTGAGGGAGGGGCTGGCCTGACCGATCCACCCATTTGGGTACTGGACACCCCTCCTCGAGCGGGCTTGTTTTGCCGGGAGAATCCTGCGAACATGACCCGTAACCGTACACTTCTCTGGCTGCTCGTCCCTGGCGGCCTGTCGGCACAACCCATCATCACGACGGACAACATGCCCATCCTTGGGGATGTCGTTCCCATTGGGATCTGCTCGGACCCCATCGATACGGTGGCCTTGAACGCCTCTGCAGGTGCCATGATGACCTGGGACTTCAGCGGGCTGACCGAACAGACCGAGGAACAATTCCTGTTCGTCGATCCCGTCGGCAGCCTGTGGGAGAACGACTTCCCCACATCGTCCCTGTGCGGCATCTCCTGGGACGGCTCCCATGCGTACTACACCACCACCTCGGGCATGCTCGAGCAGGATGGTCTCTGCACGATCGTTCCGGGCCCGCCACCGGAGGACACCGCGAAGGTCCTGCTGACCACCGACAGCGAATCCCTGATGTCGTTGCCCCTGGCCTTTGGTGACACCCATTCGGATGTGTTCAGCGGCACGTTCGAAGCGGGCGGCTTCATCGGCGCCGTGGATGGCACGATCGACCTCGTGGCGGATGGACATGGAACCCTCGTGCTTCCCAACGGCACCTTCAGCAATGTGCTCCGGTACCGGTTCGATCGCGTGCAGAACAACACGGTGCTTGGCACCACCACCTCCACGTCCAAGGTGCAATGGGGGTGGGTCTCCGAGGACCACCGGTACTGGCTGTTGCTCATGGAGGTGGACTTCAATGGATTCAACCCCATCGAGTTGGTGTGGTACAGCAAAGTGCCGCCGCTCGTCTCCGGAACAGGCCTTGCGGACCGGTCGATGGAAACGCTGACCGTGTGGCCGAACCCGGTTCCGGCAGGTGGAAGCCTTCGGCTGGCCGGCACGGGCGTCCCCGATCGGGCACGGCTCCTGCTCGCCGACGCCACCGGAAGGGTCGTGCGGACCTGGTCCGGTCCCGGCACGCAGTTCTCGCTCGAAGGGCTCGTTGCCGGCAGTTACATGCTCACCGTGCTGGATGCCCGTGGAACCCGGCGGAGCACGAGCAGGATCGTCGTGCAATGAGGCCTTGTTGCTGGTGGGCGGTCCCGCTGATCGCTGGCGCACTGATCCCCGCAGGGGTGCTTGGCCAGGACCGCGCAGGATGCGAGGACCATCCGATGGTGTCGCGCTTTCCGGGTTCCACCCTTGAGTACTGCGAGGAGAAGGACCAGGAGCCCTACGCCATCGCCCTGGGACCGGTGACCGGGTACAAGCAGATCGATGACTGGAAGGAGGTCGTCGGTCGCCGGACCCGCCTGTACTACACCATCCAGGGCGATGTTTCCCTGCTCACGATCCAGCAGAACTACCGGGAGGCCTTGGAACGGGCCGGCGGTACGGTGCTCGCCGAGGGAAGGGAGGAACGCACCACGTCCCCGGAGATCGGAAGCCGGAAGTTCCTTGGTGTCCATTACGGCCGCAACCTGTTCCCCAGCAGTGAGGGGATCCGCCTGCTCCAGGGCTCCAGCACCTCGGGTGGTGGTTTCTACCTCGCGGGAAGCATGGAACGACAAGGTGCTCCCGCCCATCTGGTGGTGGGGGGCACGCGTTACTCCGCGGACCTGCAGGTGGTGCTGGTCGACATCATCGTCGAGGAACAGTTGGCCACCGACCGGATCCGGATCGATGCCGACTGGATGAGGGCAAGGTTGGAGGCTGAAGGTCGGGTGGACCTTCAGGACCTCTTGTTCGATACCGACAGTGACCGGCTCCAGGAGGCCTCGCTGCCGCTGTTGAAGGAGGTCGCCACGCTGCTCGTGAACATGCCGGACATCAAGCTCTTCGTCGTCGGCCATACGGACATGACGGGAGGACTTGAGCACAACCTCGGGCTGAGCCGTCGCCGGGCGGCGGAAGTGGTCCGGTCGTTGGTGGAGGAGCATGACATCGATCCCGGCAGGCTCGATCCGCATGGCTGCGGTCCACTTGCACCGCTGGCCGGGAACCACAGCGAGGCCGGTCGTCAGAAGAACCGCAGGGTCACCCTCGTGGCAAGACCCTGAGCACGGGCATCGCCGTTCCGGGCCTTCCGTGTAGCTTCGGACCTATGCTGCGTCCGGTCCATCTGATGTTCATGCTGTTGCCCGGCACGACCGTCCTTCCACAACATGCGCCATGGGCGGAGGATGCCAGGCTCGCCACCAGGGACCGGCTGCTTTCCATCGCGAGCGAGGCCGTGACGGAACCTCCGGGGAACTTCCACCTCCCCGAACGGGTGGACCTTCGGCCCTTCCTGCCTCCTCCCGGCGATCAGGGAAGGCAGCATTCCAGCATCGCCTGGGCGCTCGCCTATGGATTGAAGTCCTTCCAGGAGAACCTCCAGCGGGAGGCGGGCCCCCTGGACAGCGTCGGCCTTCGCGATCCGCGGAACGTCTTCAGTCCTGCATTCGCCTACAACCTCACCAGGAACGGGACCGATACCGCCGACTCCCTGTGTTCGGGGAGCTATTTCGAGGAGATCTTCTCCATCCTGGTGGAACGGGGATGCTGTACCTGGGACCGTTTCCCCTACGACACGGCCCGATGGGGCTGTTCCAGGCCGGTCCCCGATCCACTCATGCCGGTCGCCCGTTCCCATGTGATGGCGACGCCGCTAAGGGTCTCCACGGAGGACATCACGATGCTGCGCTATCATCTGGCCATCAACGAACCGGTGGCCTTCGCCATGGGGATCGACAGCGCGTTCAGGTACGGTGATCCTGCGGCTGACCAGGGCGCACCCATGGACTGGCGCCCGGCCTGTGAGCAACCCATGCCTGGAAGCCATGCCATGCTCCTGGTCGGTTATGATGATGCGGACAGCACCTTCCTGGTCATGAACTCCTGGGGCACCACCTGGGGGGACGGTGGGTTCTGCCGGCTCCGCTACGGGGTGTTCAGCTGCCACGCGACGGAAGCCTATGTGGCGAACGATGCACTTCCGGACCTTCGGCCGGCCGCGCCGCTGTTGGTCCCCGGGCGGAAGCCCTTGTCCGGTCCCAGCGCGAAGACGGAACTCGCGATGGGGGAGGCGGTCGTCTTCAACGACCTGACGGTCGGACTGGCCCATCTGGCCGGTGAGGCGCAGAGGGCGTCCATCACCGTGCGGGACAGGACCGGCTCCGTGAAGGTGGGGCGCCTCGATCTGGTCGAGGGCCGCCCGGTCCGGTTCCACCAAGGTGACACCCTGGTCACGATCGCCTTTGATCGCACGTCGAAGCCTTCCGACCCAAGGAACGCCCGGGCCCACTTGCGACTCATGGCGGAGCCCGGTGCGAAGGACCCGATCCTGGAACGGGCCTTGATGCAGGCCGCCCGGATCCGGGAGGCCCGGGAAATGGGGAGATGATCGGTGCGGTCCAGGCCTTCCCGGGGAAAGCCGCACGGCAGGTTCAGATGTCCCGGAGCACCCGGAGCACCCGGACCATGGCCAGTGTGTCCAAGGTGCAGTAGGCCTCCAACGCGTTCCGGAGTTGCTGGATGTCCCCCGTGTATCGGCCAGCCATGAGCTGGGCAAAGCTGAGGCTGGCCAGGTCGCCACTGCCGATCTCCAGGTCGGTGTAGCGCAGCTCAGGGACCAGGACGGGCAGCACGCTCTTGATCGAATGCCGGCCGTTCATGGCCGGGTCCAGGTACCAATGCCGGGCAAAGGGTAGCGCCAGGTCCTTCAACCGGGGCAGCAACCCGCGCAGTGCGGAAGCGTGGTGCGGGAGGTCGCGGGCAAGCTCCTTGATGATGCGCGCTTCGAAGCTCCGGTTGTACACGAGGATATCGCCTTCCGGTCGGATGGAGCGCAGCAGGGTGTTGCTGAATTCCTCGCGAGGGTCGCCGCCCGCCTCTGCGAGAAAGGAGAGGTGCCCGGGGGCCTTGCCGGGGCCGTCCTCCACGTGCAGACTGAACTGAAAGGGGATGGCCTGATAGGGGCGCACTCCATCGAAGGGTGGCACGGCCAGGGCGAAGGTCTCGAAGTCCAGGTGATGCAGCGGGTAGCGAAGTCCGGCCACGAAGTCACGGATGGGCCCGGCCTCCACATGGGGCCTGCCACTCCGTTCCACGGAGACCTGGAGCCGTTGTGCCGGGGACAGACCTGCCTCCTCAGGCACGTCCTTGAGCTCCCGGATGCCGCTATGATGGAGTTCGAAGGCCTTCTTCCCGATGTGGCTCAGCAGGAACACGGAGCGCGCCGGCACCTCCTTCCAGCAGGTCGGTTTGAACTCACAGGGATACGGGCTCTCGCACTGGGGGCCGATCGGTACGTCGGGCATGGCATCGTTCAAGGTGCCTTTCAACGAGGCGATCCGATCACGTACCGCGGGCTGCCGCGCCAGCACCTCATCGGTCACATCGAGCGCGGTGAGGAGCCGGTCCACTTCCAGTTCTCCCTGGCGCACGTAGTGGTTGTCGATCAGTAGGAGCCGCACTCCCGTCACGTTCGTTCCGGCACCTTGCACGACGTGGTACTGCAGGGCACAGTCCTCCAGGAACTGGTCCTTCGCGCTCGTGCTGCTCTTCACCTCCACCAGGGTCCAGCCGTCCCCATCGCGGGCCAGGATGTCCACGGCGGCCAGCACGCCCTCGTGCATGAAGGTGGCCTCGTAGATCGCTGGCACACCCCGCTGCACCGCCTCCTGCGTGGCCGCCAGAGCAGGCTCCTGCGCATGGTGATGGCGGGGGGAACAGTCCACCCCACCAGGGAACAGCTGCTGCGCCAGGAGGCCCACCTGGGTACCTTGTTCGAAGATGGCCAGCTGCTGCGGCGAGGGTGGTCGTCGCAGGTCTGGCCGGTGCTTCCACATCCAAAGCGCTTTGGGGCACTGCCAGCCGCGCAGGTAGCTGCTCTTGCTAAGCCAATGGGCCATTCCGGAAAGTTAGCCCCGCGAGGGTGGTGGTCCTTACCTTGCTGTCACCACTGACCAACGCCATGAACGAACAACTGGAGACCGATGCGGCGATCCTCCGAAAGGCCCCGGACGGGGCCTTGGAGGTCCGCTTCAAGCCCAACGTGACCTTGGACAAGGAGAAGATCGCCCAGATCCTGGACGCGCGGGAGAGCTTGTGCGGGAGTGGCCGGTATCCCGTGTTGGTGGTGCTGCCCAAGGATTTCGACTTCGAGGTGGATGCGATCTCGCACGACCATTATCAGGACAGGGGCCTGGAGCAATGCACCTATGCCGTGGCATGGGATGCCGGGTCGGAGCTGGGGGAGCGGTTGGTGGAGATGTTCTACACGTACTTCCCACAGCGGTTCCCCGTGCGGGTGTTCCGGTCGGAGGAGGATGCCCGGGGATGGCTCCAGGAAGGTCCTGAATAGCGACGCCCCCCTTGCCAGGCAAGGAGGGCGCCGCAGCGGAGGTCGGCGTCAGTCGTCGTTGCCGAAGTTCCAGCCCAGGGTGAGGCCGTAGGTCAGGTACTTCGAGTCGATGTCCTTCAGCTCGATCACATCGTCATCAAAGACGCGGCTCAGGCCGAAGCTCACGGTGGGGGACACGGTGAAGTAGCCCATGTCGAATCCGATGCCGGCATCCATGCCCCACGAGCCACCGTTGAAGTCGCCCTTGTTCCATTCGATCTTGTCGTCCTTGTTGTCCACGCTCAACAGCACGTCGTAGCTGGGGCCAAGCATCACGCGCAGGTCGAACTGGTAGTTGTCGATGATCTTGTACCCCGCCTGGGCCCTGAACTTCAGGTTGGTGCGCACCAGCCCGTCCTCCACGACGGCGGTCTCTCCGTTGTCCACGCTCACCACCGTGACGTTGCGTCCGAAGAAGGCCCCGGGCTGAAAGAAGAACCGGTCGCCGAAGCGGAGGTCGGCACCGGCCTGGAAGCCCGTGGCGGCCTTGTAGTCGTAGAACTCGGCGGGATCGGTCAGGTTCTGATAGGTGATCCCGATCTGGGGGTTGATCAGGACCTGGGAGGTGGCGGCCCCTGCGGTGAGCAGGATGGCGGCCAGCAGCATGATCGGCTTGTTCATGGTCATGGGAATTGGTTCCGGGCGCTATCTGGCAAGCCCCGTGCCAAACCTCCAGGCGCATCCCCGGCCCGGCCATGCGGCGTACCTTGTATCGCATGACCGAACGCCTTTCACGGGGCATGCGTCCGTTGGTCCTGGCCTGGATGCTGGGCCTGCAGAACGTCTGGCGGCAGGAGGAACGCTACGTGGCCGAGTTCGCCGCCCGCCCGGTGGTCCGGAGGGTGGATCGCGCCAGCGATGCCGAGCACTTCCTGGCCCGGTCGTTCTTCTGGTCGCTTTCGCCCATGGCCAACTGAGATCCGTAACTTGAGCAGACCAACACCGGACCTCATGATCAAGTATCTGCTCCCGCTCCTGGCCGCCCTGTTCGTGATGCCTGCGGCCGCCCAGAAGAACAAAGGCAAGGGGATCCTCCCCAGGGACAGCATCACCGACAAGTTCTGCTACACCGACGTGGGGGAGAACGCGAACGCGGACAAGGCCGCGCTCCAGGAGAAGCTCGAGAAGTGGATCAAGCAGAACTACAACACCGATGAGGAGCACACCACCGTGGCCCAGGACGGCGACACGTGGACGATCCATGACCGCGAGGCGCTCCCACAACGGGCCAGGAAGTTCGTGGCCTACGACCTCACCGTCGATCTGAAGGACGGCAGGTACCGGTACAAGCTGACGAACCTGATGTACACGGCCACCGGGACCTACCCGCTCGAGGATAAGATGGCCACGGACAAGAAGAGCGACCTGCGCGAGATCGACGAGATCCTGGAACGGGTCCTGGGCAGCTTGAACGCCGCGCTGCAAAGCGAGTGGTAGCCGACTAAGGCACCGTCGGGTCCTCCTGGATCCTGCCCGACAGGTCGAAGCGCAAGGCATGCTGGCCGGGCTTCTCCCAGTCGAAATGGCCGTCCACGGTACCATCCAGCAGCAGCACGTCCACGTTCAGATGGCCCTGGCTTCGGCTCTCCAGCCTGCTGGTCACCCGCATGCCCCCGGACTCCTGCTCGCAGGCGTACTGGCCCGGGGAGAACCCCCAGCCGCGACCTACGCGGAGGTGGCATGCACCATCCCGGAAGCTGAGCTCGGTATTGCCCTCCATGATGCCGTTGTGCGTGACGCGGCCGCGATAGGTCCGCCCATCGGCCTGATGGCATGTGGTCGTCGCCACCGAGTCGGTCTGGGCAAGGCCTGTCAGCGAAAGGAGGAATGCGCCCATCAGGACCAGTGTGCGCACGGTCGGGAACAGCTCGGTCATCACCGGCGAAGGTAGTGCAGGGCGGTCGGATCGGAGGCTTCCCTTACCGGGTGAACCGGAGGGTGTACGGGCCGTGCCAGACCAGATAGGTGCCACCGGGGAGGTCCGGCATCCGCAATTCCGCACCGGACCACGGGGATGCCCAGACCGGGCGTCCGAGCATGTCCAACACCCGGACCGGCCCTGACGGGATCCCTCCGAGCGGATAGCTCAACACGTCACCGCGCAGGACGGGCCCTCCCCCGGGCTGGTGGTCGGGGATCGAGGCCGTTGCTCCCCACACGGAAGCCACCCACTCGGGATGGTCGATGTACGGATTCCGGTTCCCCTGCAGCGCGAACACCGCGTTGTTGCGGGCCTGTTCCTTGGTGTCCACCGGGTCGTTCTGGTGCCATTGCAGCAGCAGGTATTCCGCCCAGTTGCTCAGGTCCCCGTTCGCCAGCATGTCGCTGTTCCAGCTCACGGCCTCGTCCTTGTAGCGGGTGAGCATGTAGAAGTAGTTGCGCGCCACATCGCCCTTGAAGGCATCGATCGGTTCGCAGACCGTTCCGCTGTAGCCCTGCACGTTCGCCATGCCCGTCCGCGTGCCGTTCTGCGACGTCCAGTCCACCGCGCCCACCAGCCCGTATGGCAGGTTGCCCCGCTTGTTGTTCACGAATCCGTCCGTGGGCATCACCTGGAACAGGTCGGTGTACATCGGGAAGGCGTCGTTGAACCAGTCGCTCGGGAAGGTGTGCTCCCGGTTGTAGCAGTCGCCCTCACTGTTGTACGTGCCGCATTGGTCGTTCACGAAGGTGTACGAGTAGGGGGCCGTACCTCCGGGTACATCGCTGTAGATGTCCCAGACCTTGCCATCGGGCCGCACATCGGTGGTCTGGAAGGCGGACCAAAGCTGAGCGTAGGACAGTGAATTGTGCCCGTCGATGATGTCGTGCAGCGCCTGCCGGAGGGGTTCGCCGGAAAGGCCTGCGGCCGTGTCGTAGTAGCCCGCTGGGGGCTGGCCCAGCGCTGCACTGGCCGCGAACAAGAGCACAAGGGTCGTGGAGGAGCGCATGTCAACGGCCTTCGCCGAACACCAGGCCCATGGTCAGGTACCAGGTGAAGTATTTGCTGTTGATGTCGCTCACGGCCGGATCGTCCGAGTACACGTTGCTGAGCCCGAAGGCCACTCCGGGCTCAATGGTGAACATGGCCAGGTCAAGGCCCAGACCGGCCTCCAGGTTCCACACGCCGTCGTTGAAGTTCGCCTTCTCCACGTCGAACACGTCGTCGCGGCTCTGTACGCTGAGCAGGAAGTCATAGCTGGGCCCGACGGCCACGCGGAGCTTGAACCCTTCCGCGTTGATGAGCTTGTAGCCCACCATCACCCGGCCTTTCAGCAGGTTGCGGACCAGGTCGTCCTCGATCTCCGTGGTCACCGAGGTATCTCCGACCACTGTGGCCACGGTGGTGGCGTTCTGTCCGAAGAACAGTCCTGGCTGCAGGTAGAAGGCCGAGCCGATCCGGAAGTCGATCCCCGCCATCCAGCCGGTGTTCGCCCGGTAGGTGGTGCCTTGCGGCTCCTCGGTCAGGTTCTGGAACGTCAGCCCCAGTTGCGGATTGATCTGGAGCTGGGCCATCAGCAGCACAGGGGCCAGCGCAAGGGCGGAAAGGATCACGCGAGGTCGCATGGTTCAGGGATTTCTGGAGCAAGGTACCAATGCGGGCCCACCCGATGGCAGCGGTGTCAGCGACTGCCCCCGCCAAGCACGATCCCCACGGTCAGCGAGGTGGTCACGTATTTCGCGTCGTTCTCACTCAGCAGCGGATCGTCCTCGAACACGTTGGTCAGCCCATAGGAAAGGCCCGGCTCCACGGTGAGGAACGCGATGTCCAGCCCCACGGCCAGGTCCAGGTTGAAGGAGCCGTCCTTGAAGTCGTCCATCTCCCAGGCGATGTTGCCTTCGGAGTTGTCGATCCCGAGCAGGAGGTCGTAGCTCACGCCGGTGGCCACCCGCAGTTTGAAGCCATCCCCGTTGATCAGTTTGTAGCCGAGCATGCCCCTGAGCTTCAACGTGGTGCGGATCAGGTCGTCCTCCACCTCGGCAATGACATTGCCGTCCGGGTCGGTCGCTTGGAACGTCGTCGCCGTCACGTTCCGTCCGTAGAACGCACCCGGCTGCAGGTAGAACACATCCCCGAAGCGGATGTCACCCCCTACGATGAAGCCGATGTTCGCCTTGAACTCGGTGCCTTCGGGAGAATCGGTCAGGCTCTGGAACGTGATGCCGGCCTGGGGATTGATCTGGGTCTGGCCAATGGCCAAGATCGGGACCATGGTAAGCAGCAGGAGCAGGGTGTTGCGCATGGGCTTGAAGGTATGCAATGACGAGTATCCTTCAGCTGATACTGCTCAGGCGGAGACCTGCATTTGCAGAGCGGTCTTGGAGCTGTTGATGCAGGTGGTCGGGGATCGTGCCGAACTTGGCCTCCGGCATCCATGGGGAAAGAGAGCAGCAGATCCGGTGCGGTGAGCCAGGTCATAGTGATCGGTGGGGGAGCGGCCGGCTTTTTTGCCGCGCTCAGTGTCAGGGAGCATCATCCCCACGTGCGGGTGGTGCTGCTGGAGAAAGGTGCACGTCCATTGGACAAGGTGCGCATCAGCGGGGGCGGGCGCTGCAACGTGACCCACGACTGTCGCGACCTGCGCCGCCTGGCCGCCCACTACCCGCGCGGGGAGCGCTTCCTGCGCAAGGCCTTCCGGCATTTTGCCGTGGCGGATACCATCGCCTGGTTCCGAGACCGCGGAGTGGAACTCAAGACCGAACCCGACGGCCGCATGTTCCCCACCACCGACGATTCGGGTACCATCGTGGATGCGTTGACCAGCGCGGCGGACCGGGCAGGGGTGGAGGTGCGGCTGCGTTGTCCGGTCACCGCGCTCGAGCCGCAAGGGTCGCGCTGGGTGGTGCGTACGCCCGAGGGTGAACTGCAGGCCGACCGGGTGATCGTGGCCTCCGGTGGCAGTCCGAAGCGCGAAGGCCTTCAGTGGCTGGCCGACCTGGGCCACGCCGTCGTGGATCCCGTGCCCTCGCTCTTCACCTTCAACCTGCCGGGCGATCCGATCACGAAGCTCATGGGCGTGGTGGCCGATCCCGTCACGGTCCATGTCGCCGGCACGAAGCTGTCCTCCACGGGCCCGTTGCTGGTCACCCATTGGGGGCTCAGCGGACCGGCCGTGCTGCGGCTCAGCGCATGGGGAGCCCGCGAGCTGCAGGAGCGCGGCTACCGCTACACCGTGCGCATCGATTGGACGGGGGGGCTGGGCGAACTGCCCGTACGCGAGCGGCTCAGGGACCTTCGTGACACCCAGGCGCGCAAGCTCCTGCGCAACGCCGATCCCTTCGGACTTCCTGCCCGGTTATGGGCATTCCTCCTGGAGCGGGCCGGAGTGGACGAGGCGACCGTCTGTGCGGAGCTGCCCCGGAAGGACCTGGACCGCCTGGTGGACGTGCTCGTGAACGATCTGCACGAGGCGCGGGGCAAGACCACCTTCAAGGAGGAGTTCGTGACCGCCGGAGGCGTGGCCCTTTCCGAGGTGGACCCCGACACCCTGGCCAGCCGGAGAGCGCCTGGACTGTACTTCGCCGGGGAGGTGCTGGACATCGACGGGATCACGGGTGGCTTCAACTTCCAGGCAGCCTGGACCACCGGATGGATCGCCGGGAGGCTCGCGTGAACGATCTTCACGCCGTGCGAAGCGTCTGGTCCCTGCTGGCCCTGCTCCTGCTGCTGAACACATCGGCGCAGGAGGATGCACGTCCGAAGGTGGGGCTCGTGCTCAGCGGCGGTGGCGCCAAGGGCATCTGTCACATCGGGGTGCTGAAGGTGCTGGAGGAGGAAGGCATCCGCCCGGACCTGATCACCGGCACCAGCATGGGCAGCCTGGTGGGCGGGCTCTATGCCTGCGGGTACAGCGCCGACGACATCGAACGCATCGTGCTCGGGATCCGCTGGGACGAGCTCATGACCAACAAGGTCGGGCTGGACAAGATCGCCATCGAGGAGAAGCGCTACTACGGCCGCTGGCTGGCGGAGCTGCCCTGGGACCATGGTCCGAAGTTGCCTTCCGGGCTCATTCGCGGGCAGAAGATCATGGAGCTGATCCGTCTGCATACGTTGCCCTTTCACGGGACCGACGATTTCCGTGAACTCCCCATCCCCTTCGCCTGCATCGCCACGGACGTGGGGGCGGGAGAGGCCTTGGTCCAGGACCGGGGGTTCCTGCCGGACGCCATGCGCTCGAGCATGTCCATCCCCACCTTCTTCGCGCCCATGTTCTCCGACAGCCTGCTGCTGGTGGACGGTGGGGAGATCCGGAACTTCCCAGTGAGCGACGCACGCACCATGGGAGCCGACCTGGTGATCGGGGTCGATGTGGGCGACGGTCTGCTGCCACCCGATCAGCTGGACAGCCCGGTGGACATCCTGACGCAGAGCGCCATGTTCACCTCGCTGAAGGACACCGAGCGCCAGCGGGACCTGTGCGATGTGCTGATCCTGCCCGACTACGCGCCTTATTCCACGGGGAGCTTTCTGGAGGAGGCCGTGCCCTGGTTGGTGCACAAGGGATACCAGGCGGCCGACAGCCTGCGTCCACAGCTGCGTGAACTGGCGCGAAAGGCCGGCATGGGACCCGGACCTTTGCGGGTGGATGGTCCTTTGGTGCCGGACACCCTGCAAGTGGACCGCGTGGAGGTGCGTGCCGATCGCGGTCGCGAACTGGCCTCCTCGCGCTTCAAACTTGACCATGGTGCGATCGCCGTGGCCGATCTGGAGGAGCGCGTGGACCTGCTCTATGGCACCCGGCATTTCGACCTGGTGCAGTACCGGTTGGAACAACAGGAAGGGGACAGCGTGCTGGTGATCGAGGCCGAGCCCGCCGCTCCCGGCCGCCTGGGTGTTTCGTTGAACTACGACACCTATCACGAAGTGAGCCTCGGCGTGCTGTTGCTTCTTCGGGACAAGCTCTTCAAAGGATCGCGCCTGGCCATGGAAGCCTACCTCGGGCGCTATCCGGAGGTGGATGTCAACTACCTGAAGTATTTCGGCCCGCGCCTGCGCATGGGCTTGGAACTGGGCGGCTACTACGAGTCCGGACCAGCCTTCATCAGGGACGAGCAGGGCACGGCACAGGCCGAGTTCCGACAGGACATCACCGGTGGGTATGCCCGGATCCGGACCACGGCCTCGCGCACCTTCAGTGCCGGCATCGAGTTCCAGCCCAGGCGAGCCGTCCTGAAGCCACGGGTGTTCGCCACCATCTCGCTGAACGATGGCTTTGAGCTGGACCTCCGCGACATCGACCGGATCCGCTACTCCTGGAACCGCGCGGGCGTTTTCCTTCAGTACAACGACCTGGACCAGTTCGTGTACCCCGAGCGCGGTTGGGAGGTGCTTGCCTCCGGGGCCACCTACATGAACGCCGTGACCGAGCTGCGCTATTCGGAGGACTACCTCGGCACCCTGGACCCTGAGCTGGCCGGCATCCTGCGCGAGCTGGCAAGCGACATCACCGAATATGACGACTACCTGCGTGCCACGGTGGAATGGCAGGGGCGGGTCCCCCTGCACCGGCGCGTTTCCCTCATGTTCGACGGTGCCGCTTCCATGGCCGACCGGACCGACCTGTCGGGGGCGGACGTCCTCAACATCGGTGGTATGCGCCGTCCGGACAGGACCAGCATTCCGTTCTGGGGGTTGAACGAATACGATGGTGGAGTGAACGACCTGCTGGTGCTGAGAGGGGGATTGCAGTTGCGCTTCGGGAAGAACCTGTTCTGGCAAGGCGCCACCAATGTGCTGTGGACCGGATTCCGGGATGGGGATCTCTCGGAGGTGCTCGGCGACCGTCAGGTGGTCGGTCTGGGCAGCACCTTGGGCTTGCGCGGCATGTGGGGGCTCGTCCAGGTGGGGGTCAGCACCAACCTGAGCAACGACCAGGTGCTGGGCTGGTTCAACCTGGGCTACCGGCTTTGAAGGCTGTCGACCGCCGATCGTGAACGACTTGCCCGCACCCACGCGGGCGCGCCCTCGCACCCGAGTACCTTCGCGGCATGCCCGGGAACACCTTCGGCCTGCTCTTCCGGCTCACCACGTTCGGTGAGAGCCACGGACCGGCCATCGGTGGTGTGATCGATGGCTGTCCCTCGGGGTTGAAGCTGGACCTGGAGGCCGTTCAGCAGGAGCTGGACCGCCGTCGCCCTGGCAGCACACCACTGGGGACTTCCCGCAAGGAGAGCGATCGGGTGGAATGGCTCAGTGGCATCCTCGATGGGGTCACCCTCGGGTCGCCCATCGGCTTCCTGATGCGGAACACCGATGCGCGCAGCGGGGACTACGACCACCTGAAGGACGTGTATCGTCCGGGTCATGCCGATCGGACCTGGGAGGACAAGTACGGCATCCGGGACCACCGCGGAGGAGGCCGGGCCAGCGCCCGGGAGACCGCCTGTCGCGTGGTGGGCGGGGCCGTGGCCCGGCAGGTGCTGGCCCATCAGGGTGTCCAAGTGCAGGCCTGGGTGAGCCGGGTGGGGGAGGTGGCCCTCGAGATCCCCGTCCAGGAACTTGATCCAGCTTCGACCTATGCGAGCGATGTGCGTTGTCCTGACCCGGAGACCGCCTCCCGGATGGCCGCTGCGATCGAAGCCGCGCGTGCCGAGGGCGACACACTGGGCGGCGTGATCGGCGCCCGTGTCTCCGGTATGCAGGCTGGTCTGGGCGAACCGGTCTTCGACAAGCTGCACGCCGATCTCGGAAAGGCCATGCTTTCGATCAATGCCGTGAAGGGCTTCCAGGTGGGAAGCGGCTTTGCGGCCGCCTCCATGCGCGGTTCCGTCCACAACGATGACTATCGCACAGGTCCTGCGGGAGAAGTACGCACCTTGACCAACCGCAGCGGTGGGGTCCAGGGCGGCATCAGCAACGGAGAGGACATCCTGTTCGATGTGGCCTTCAAACCCGTAAGCACCCTGATGCGCGACCAGTCCACCGTGGACCGCGAAGGCCGTGCCGTGACCCTGGAAGGGAAGGGGCGTCATGACCCTTGCGTGGTGCCCCGCGCCGTGCCCGTGGTGGAGGCCATGACCTGCCTGGTGCTCGCCGACCACCTGCTCCGCCAACGCAGTGCCCGCCTATGACCAAGACCCGCCAACGCCTCCCGTTGCACATCCGCATCCTGATCGCCCTGGTGCTCGGCGTGGGGTGGGCGCTCCTTTCCAGCACGCTGGGGTGGAGCCGCTTCACCATGGATTGGATCGCGCCCTTTGGCGACATCTTCATCAACCTGTTGAAGCTGATCGCCGTGCCGCTGGTGCTCTTCAGCATCATCAGTGGGGTGGCCGGCATGAGCGATGTGACCAAGCTGGGCAGGCTCGGCATCCGCACCCTGCTGATCTACCTGGCCACCACCATGACCGCCGTGCTCATCGGCCTGGCCATCGTGAACATCGCGAAGCCCGGTGCCCTGGCGGATGACGACCAGCGCCTGCGCAACCGGATCGACTACGAGCTGTGGGTGCGCGAGACCACCGGCGTGGAACGCCCGCTGGACGGGCAGTGCTTCAGTTGTGAGGAGGCCAACCGCGCCGTGGTGGAGCAGGTGATGGCCGCCCGTCAGGCGGGTGGGGCAGACGACTGGATCGGGGAGAAGGTGCAGCAGGCCAGGGCCACCAAGGACGCCGGTCCGCTGCAGTTCCTCGTGGACATGGTGCCCAGCAACATCTTCCTCAGCTTCAACAACACGTTGATGCTGCAGGTGATCTTCTTCGCGATCTTCTTCGGCATCACCCTGCTCATGATCCCCGGCGACCGCGCCGGGCCGGTCACCGCCTTCATGAACGGCTGCAACGAGGTGTTCATGAAGATGGTGGACCTGGTGATGGAGGCCGCGCCCTTCTTCGTGTTCGCACTCATGGCCGGGGTGGTGGCCCGCATGGCCGGCGACGATCCGGGTGCGGTGGTGGAACTGTTCAAGGGGCTCGCGGGCTACGGCGCCACCGTGGTCGTGGGCCTGGCCATCCTGCTGTTCCTGATCTACCCGGTGCTGCTGAGCCTGGTGCTGCGCCGCAACGTGTACGGGCGCTTCCTGCGGGCCATCAGCCCCGCACAGCTGCTCGCCTTCAGCACCAGCAGCAGCGCGGCCACCCTGCCGGTGACCATGGACTGCGTGGAGGAGAACATCGGCGTGAGCAAGACCACCGCCAGCTTCGTGCTGCCCATCGGCGCCACGGTGAACATGGACGGCACCAGCCTCTACCAGGCCGTGGCCGTGATCTTCCTGGCGCAGTTCCACCTGGTGGACCTCACCTTCGCCCAGCAGATCACCATCGTGCTCACCGCCACCCTGGCCAGCATCGGGGCGGCCGCCGTGCCCAGCGCGGGGCTCATCATGCTCATCGTCGTGCTCAGCTCGCTGGGCCTCGATCCCGCCTGGATCGGCATCGTTTATGCGATCGACCGGCCGCTGGACATGTGCCGGACCGTCGTGAACGTGACCGGTGATGCCACCGTGAGCAGCATCGTGGCCCACACCCAGGGCGAGAAGCTCTTTTTGAACGCTGAACGCTGAACGCACAACGCTCAATTCCATGCGCAAACTCCTCAAGTGGCTCCTCATCGCAGTGATCGCCCTCGTGGTGCTGGTGCTGGCCGCGGCCATCCTGGTGCCCATCCTGTTCAAGGACCGCATCGAGCAGGCCGTGAAGGACGAGGTGAACGCCCACCTGAACGCGCAGGTGGACTGGGGCGACTGGGACATCACCCTGTTGAAGAGCTTCCCGGACCTGACCGTGGAGGTTACGGACGTGGCCGTGTGCAACCGCGCTCCCTTCGAAGGCATCTGCCTGGCACGCATCGGTACGTTCACCGCCACCATCGACATCAAGAGCCTGTGGCGCGACCAGGTGGAAGTGCTGCGTGTGGGGCTCGTCCGGCCCAACATCCATGTGAAGGTGCTGGAGGACGGCCGCGCCAACTGGGACATCGCCCTGGCCGACACCTCGGCCGTGGAGGAGACCTCCGCCAGTGCCGATACCGCTTCCGCGTTCAACGTCGGTCTGAAGGAATACTGGATCGAGGATGGTCATCTGGTGTATGATGACGCCACGCTGCCGATGCGCATGGACCTGGCCGGGCTCGACCATCGCGGCGAAGGCGACTTCACCCAGGACCTCTTCACCCTTAGCACCACCACGCATGCGGACAGCACCACGGTGGTGTATGACGGCGTGAAGTACCTGCGCCGCGCGAACGTGGACCTGAAGGCCGACCTGGAGATGGACCTGCCGAACATGAAGTTCACCTTCCAGGAGAACGAGGCCGTGGTGAACCAGCTGGCCCTGGGCTTCGATGGCTGGCTGGCCATGCCGGCGGACGACATCGACATGGACCTGACCTGGGACCTGAAGCGCAACGACCTGGCCACCATCCTGAGCCTGGTTCCCGCCGAGTTCGCCACCGACCTGGACGGCGTGGACATGAGCGGCAACGTCGCCTTCAACGGCTACGTGAAAGGCACCTACAACGAGACCAGCATGCCGGGCTTCGGACTCACCATCGGTGTGGACAACGGGCGGTTCAAGTACCCCGACCTGCCGGAGAGCGTGGAGGACATCTTCGTGGACTGCACCATCAACAGCCCCGGCGGAGCGGACATGGACGGCATGGTGGTGGACCTCCGGCGTTTCGCCATGCAGCTGGCGCAGAACCCCGTGGAGGCGCGGCTGCACCTCACGCACCCCACCACCGATCCCGATCTGGACGCCTCGTTGCGTGCCTCGGTGGACCTGGGCAGCCTGAAGCGGGTGGTGCCCATGGAGGCCGGTGACGAGCTGAGCGGGAGCATCACCGCCAACGTGGCGCTGAAAGGCCGCATGAGCGCGATCGAACAGCAGCGCTACAAGGACTTCACCGCGGAAGGGGAGCTGATCCTGCTGGACATGGTGTACCGCAGCGATTCCCTGCCCTACCCGGTCGGGATCGAAAGCATGTACTTCGGCTTCACTCCGCAATACCTGAAGCTGGACCGCTACGAGGGCACCATCGGGCGCAGCGACCTGCAGGCCAACGGGCGTTTCGATAACTACCTGCAGTGGTGGTTGCAGGACAGCACCCTGGCCGGCAGCTTCAACGTCCGCAGCAACGAGTTCGACCTGAACGAGCTGATGGGACCGGAGGAGGAGACCACTGCGGAAGGCGGGGAGACCGTTGCGGACAGCAGCAGCATGAGCGTGATCGAAGTGCCGAAGAACATCGACTTCCGCATGACCGCCGAAGTGCAGCAGGTGATCTACGACGACATGACCCTGGCCGATTGCAAGGGCGACCTGCACGTGCACGACCAGCGGGTGGAACTGCGCGACCTCTTCTTCCGCCTGTTCGGTGGCACAGTGACCATGAACGGCGACTACGACACGCAGGACCCGTCGGTGCCGCGCTTCGACCTGGGCTACGACGTGAACGGTCTGGACATCGCCGAGACCGTCAAGTACGTGGAGACCGTGCAGCAGGTGGCGCCCATCGCCAAGACGTGCACGGGCCGCTTCAGCACGGACCTGACCATGTCGGGTGTGCTGGGAGGGGACATGATGCCGGACCTGAACTCCCTGGTCGGAAAGGGCCGTTTGACCACCCAGGACGTGGACATCAAAGGCTTCCAGCCCTTGGTGGACCTGGCCAAGGCACTGAAGATCGCCGAGGTGAGCAGCACCACGATCGAGGACGTCGACTTCACCTACCGCTTCCAGGACGGGAAGATGATCACCGACCCCTTCGACGTGAAGATCGACAAGGTGCAGGCCCGTGTGGGTGGCAGCACGGCCTTCGAGGACCAGGCCATCGACTACGACATGACCGCCAAGGTGCCCAGCGAGGTGTTCGGTGCGGCCGCCAACCAGTTCGTGGCCGGTCTGCTGGGCCAGGCGAACCAGGCCGTGGGCGGCAACCTGCAGGTGCCGGAGGTCATCGACCTCACCGTGAAGATGACGGGCACGATCGACAAGCCCATCGTGAAGCCCGTGTTCGCTGGTGGCACCAGCAGCGTGAAGGAGGCCATGGAGGAACAGGTGAAGGAAGTGGTGAACGAGGAGATCGACAAGGCCAAGGAGGAGGCCATCGCCAGGGCCCGGGAGGAAGCCGACCGCCTGGTGGCCGAAGCGCAGAAGCAGGCCGACCAGATCAAGGCCGATGCCCGCAAGGAGGCCGCGCGTGTGAAGGGGGAGGCCTATGCCGCCGCGGACAAGCTGGTGGCCGATGCCAGCAACCCCTTCGCCAAGGCGGCCGCCCAGGTGGCGGCACAGAAGTTGAAGGAGGAGGCCGACAAGAAGGAACAACAGTTCATCGCCGAGGCCGACAAGCGCGCAGATGGGATCGTGGCCTCCGCACGTGCCAAGGGGGATGACCTGATCCGCAAGGCCGAGGCCACGGACACCAAGTTGAAGTGAGGAAGGTGAAGCGACCGACCACGCGTAACGCGACAGGGCTCCTCGTGCTGATGGTGGGGCTCTTGCAGCCCCTGGCAGGCAGTGCGCAGGACGACCCCTGCGAGCCGCCCACCGACAAGAAGGTGGTGAAGCTGCTGGCCGATGCGGAGAAGGCCAGGACCGCCCCCGAGCACCACCAGAAACTGAAGGAGGCGCTGGAGGAGGATCCCGACCGGGCCGAGATCCTGTTCAAGCTCGGTGTCTCCGCCTACCGCCAGCTGCGGGACAGCCCCAGGGCCAGCTTCGCCCCTGCATTGAAGTACTTCGACAAGCTGGAGGAAACATGTCCGGGCCACCACATCGACGTGTACTACTACACGGGACTGATGCACTACTCCCAGGGGGAGTACGCCGAGGCCGCCAAGGCCTTCCAGGCGTTCCAGCGGTTCCCTTCGGACGACCCCTCGAAGCTGGGCAAGGACGTGGACAAGAAGAGCGCCGATGTCGAGGAGGTGATGCCCGAACTGGCCTTCTACACCGAGTTCTACCGCAACGAACTGCCCTTCGATCCCCAGGTGCTCCGTGGTGTCAGCACCCCGTCGGACGAGTACCTGCCCATGTTCTCGCCGGACAACAGCATCCTGTTCTTCACCCGCGTGGGCAAGTATCAGGCCAAGGGCGACCTGGTGGCCAAGGACGTGGAGGAGCTCACCGAGAGCAGGCGTGCATCGCTGGAGTTGGACTTCGACCGGGGCCAGGCCCTGCCGGAGCCTTTCAACCAGGGCGACAGCTACGGAGGGGTCACCATCAGCGTGAACAACAAGGAGCTCTTCGTCACCGTGTGCAAGCCGGTGGGCGAGGGGTACCGCAACTGCGACATCTTCCGCACGCACTACGACAACCACATGGACTTCGGAAGCGGCATGGAGGTGTGGGAGTGGACCGGCCTGGAGGACCTGGGGCCGGCCATCAACACGCCGGACGGCTGGGAGAGCCAGCCCTCCCTGAGCGCCGACGGCCGCACGCTCTACTTCGCCACCGTGCGCGAAGGCAGCCGGGGCACGGACATCTACAGCAGCACCCGCGACGACAAGGGCGTCTGGAGCACCGCGAAGCCGCTGCCCGCACCGATCAACACGGACGGCGACGACAAGGCCCCGTTCATGCACAGCGACAGCCGTACGCTCTACTTCGCCAGCAAGGGACACCAAGGCATCGGCGGGTATGACATCTTCTTCAGCAAGCTGAACGAGGACGGTACCTGGACCCTGCCGAAGAACATCGGCCACCCGATCAACACCCCGCAGGATGAGCACGGGCTGGTCGTGAGCGCCGATGGGCGCACCGCCTACTTCGCCAGCAGCCGCTTCCGGGGCGTGGGCGGATTGGACATTTACGGGTTCGCGCTTCCCAAGGACGTGCGCCCCGAGGAGATCCTGATCGTGAAGGGCGATGTGACCGACGAACAGGGCCGTCCGGTGAAGGACGCCGTGGTGGAGATCACCTACATGGACACCCGGAAGAGCGAACTGCTGGAGGTGGACCAGGCCGACGGGACCTACGCCGCCGTGTTGAACCTGCGTGCCGACGCCGATGTGGTGGTCACCGTGAAGAAGCCCGACCACGTCTTCGATTCCCGCGTATACACCCTTGCCGACACGGTGCGCAAGGGCGTGGCCGAAGCCGACATGACCGTGGCCCCCATCGAGGTGGGCAAGAGCTATCGGGTCAACGACATCAACTACGCCACCAATTCGGCGGAGATCACCGGGCCTTCCCTGCACATCCTGGACCAGCTGGTCGTGTTCCTCACCGAGAACCCGTCCGTGCGCATCGCCATCCACGGGCATACGGACAACGTGGGCAACCTGGCCGACAACATGACCCTGAGCACGGAACGGGCCTTCAACGTGATGTCGTACCTTCAGGAACACGGGATCGATGCCGGGCGTTTGAGCTTCGAAGGGTTCGGTCCCAATCGTCCGGTGGCCTCCAACGACTCGCCGGAGGGAAGGGCCCGCAACCGGAGGACCGAGTTCGTCATCGTGTCCCGTTGAAGAGCTGCTCGAGGAGTTATTAACAATTCGAGAAATTTATGTTGATAACTTTGCAGTCATGAGGCCGCTACACAGCCTGTTCGCCCTGCTTGCCCCTGCTGCGCTGCTTGCCCAGGTGTCCCATGGTGGTTCACCTTACGGGTGGGGGCAGGACGAGGCGATCGCGGCGCCTGCTGCCGAGGTGGCCCTTTCGCCGTTGGACCGCGCCGCGCTCGTTGGGTCCGATGCACTGGACGTGCTGGGGCAGTTCCGCTACGGAGTTCCCCGTCAACTGAACGTGGACGTGCTCGCGGGAGGGAGCTGGACCGACCTGCCCGATGATCGACGCATGTGCAGGCTCGTGCTGCGAAGCCCCGGGGCGGTGATGCTCAGCCTGCAGTTCGGGGTGTTCGACATGGCACCGGAGTCCAGGCTGTTCCTCTACGACGAGGACCGGACGCACTTCCTCGGTGGCTTCACGGAGGCCAACGAGCAACCGACCGGCGACCTGCCCACCGCCGTCGTACCAGGGGATGCCTTGGTGATCGAGTACGTGGAACCGGTACCCGCCCTCGGGGTTTCCAGGCTCGTGGTCTCAGGGCTTACCCACGGTTATCGGGACATCTTCGCCTTTGGACCGCAGGGCGCCTCGCGCGACTACGATCCGGGTTACCAGAGCGCTGCCTGCCACAACAACATCATTTGTCCCGAGGGGAACGGTTGGGAGGACCAGGCCAGTGCCGTGGCCATGTTCCTGCGTCCCGACGGCAACGGCTGCACCGGGGCCTTGCTCAACAACACGGCCGAGGACGGCACGCCCTATTTCCATGTGGCGAACCACTGCTACACCGCCACGGAATCCCAGTGGGTGTTCTACTTCAACTATGAAAGCCCGACCTGTGTGGGCAGTACGGGACCGACGACCGATGTGCTCACCGGTGCCACGGTCCGTGCAAGCGATTACTTCGACGACTTCGTGCTGTTGGAACTGTTCAACACGCCGCCACCCTCGTACGATGTGTACTACCTGGGTTGGGACCGCAGTGGGAACACCCCCCAGAGCACCACGGTGATCCATCACCCGCTCTACGACGTCAAGAAGATCAGTTTCGACGACGACCCGGCCACCAGCTATCAGGTGACGCCCTACCAGGGTGCACCACAGGACACCTACCTCTGGCGCACCTATTGGGACGACGGCATCGTGCAGGCGGTGAGCAGTGGCAGTCCGGCGCTGGACCAGAACAAGCGCATGGTGGGCCACATGTGGGAAGGGGCGCAGACGTGCAGCAACTCGGCCACGGTCTACACCGGCTTCGCGAAGTTCGACCGGAGCTGGAACGGAAGCTCGCCAGCCAACCGGCTGCGTGATTGGTTGGATCCCTCGAACAGCACCACGGCCCTGGACGGTTTCGATCCCAATGGTCAGCCTTCTCCACCCGTGCTGGTCCAGGTACGTACGCTGCTGGGCGGGTGCTATGACCCGAACACCGGCCTGCATACGGACGCCTTGCGCGCCGCCGGGATGGTACCGCTCACCGAGCCATACACCGCAGCCGGTTTCTCCCATGTGGGTGGCGGTGGGAACGAGAGCACCAGCGCCGGGGTGTTGGCCACCACGGGACCCCTGGCCGTGACCGACTGGGTGGTGTTGGAGCTGCGTGACGCGAACGATCCCACGGCGGTCGTGGCCACCCGTTCGGCGTTGTTGCTGCGCAACGGGAACGTGGTGGACGTGGACGGCTCCTCGGCCGTGGCCTTTGCCGTGCCTCCTGGCGATCACTACATCGCGGTCCGGCATCGGAACCACCTGGGGCTCATGACGCAGAACCCACAGATGCTTTCCACGACCCCGTCGCTGAAGGACCTGCGGAGCATGCCCCTCTTCGGAGGAGGTCAGGCCGCCGTGGTGATCGATGGGCAGAAGTGCCTGTGGCCGGGTGACGTCACCGGGAACGGTGTGGTCGCCTATTCCGGCGGAGGGAACGACCGGGATGCCATCCTTTCCGCCATCGGTGGCGTGGTGCCTACTCAGGTCGTTCAAGGCTACTACGCGGCGGATGCCAACCTGGACGGGACGGTGCGCTATGCAGGCACCAACAACGACCGGGACCTCCTCCTGCAGACCGTTGGAGGCACGGTGCCCACGGCCACGCGCAGCGACCTGCTTCCCTAGACGGCCTTGAGGGCCTGTTCCAGGTCCCAGATCAGGTCGTCCGGGTGCTCCACGCCCACGGACAGACGCACCAGGTCCTCGGAAATGCCCAGCTTCTCCCGTTCCACGGGGTCCACACCGGCATGCGTCATGGTGGCCGGGTGTTCGGCCAGGCTCTCGGTGCTGCCCAGGCTCACGGCCAGCTTCACCAGGTCCAGTTCGTTGAGGAAGCGGAAGGCGCCGGCCTCACCGCCCTGCACGCGGAAGCTCAGCATGGCTCCCGGGCTCTCGCATTGCGCCTGGAAGATGCGCTCCTGCGCGGGATCGTCGATCAGACCCTGGTAGTACAGCTTGGTCACCTTCGGGTGGGCCTCCAGGAACTGAGCCACCAGCGCGGCGTTGCGGGCCTGGGTCTCCATCCTGGGCTTCAGGGTCTCGAGGCTGCGCAGCAGCAGCCATCCGGTCCACGGTCCGGCCATGCAGCCCAGGAAGGTCCGCAGCTCCTTCACGCGGGCGATCAGCTCCCGGCTGCCCAGGCAGGCACCTGCGATCACGTCGCTGTGCCCCCCGATGTACTTGGTGGCGCTGTACAGGACCAGGTCGGCGCCCAGCTTCAAGGGGTGCTGCCAGAGCGGACCCATGTAGGTGTTGTCCACCGCCAGCAGCACCCTGCGCTCGTCGGTGCTCAGCGCCTGGGCGAGCGCGGCGCAGGCACGGATGTCGATCAGTGTGTTGGTGGGGTTCGCAGGCGTCTCGATGTAGATCATCTTCACCCGTTCCGCCTTGCCGCTCGCCTTCACCCGTTCCGCCAGCTCCTCCTGTTCCCAGGGGTAGAAGCCCATGACCTCGATGCCGAACCGTGTGAGCACGCCCTTGATGAAGTGGTCCGTGCCTCCGTACACCGGATTGCTGAACAGCAGCACATCGCCGGGCGAAAGGAACTCCAGCAGCGTGGTGCTGATGGCGCTCATGCCGCTCTCGAACACGGCGCACTCCTCCGCTCCGTCCCACAGGCACAGGCGCTCCTCCAGGATCTGCAGGTCGGGGTTGTTCAGCCGGCTGTAGATCAGGCCCAGTTCCTCCTTCTCGCCCTTCTCCCGGATGCCGTAGGCCACCTCGAAGAAGGCCTTGCCCTCTTCCGCCGTGCGGAACACGAAGGTGCTGGTCTGGAAGATCGGGCACTTGATGGCGCCTTCGGAGAGTTCCGGCTTGTAGCCGTGGCTCATCATCAGGCTCTCCGGTCGGAAGGGGTGGTCGCTGCTTGCCATGAGAAGGGTGATCGGGCCGCGAAACTACCGGGTTCCGCCGACGGGGCGCCTGAGGCCGGTCAGCCTCACCTGCGGCAGAGCGCATGCGCCTCACGAAGCCAGTTCAGCAGCTGGCCGTCCACCTGAGCGGGGTCGTCCACATGCACGGCATGGGCCACCCGACGGGCGCTCTGCCGGAAGTGCCTGGTCACCGGGAACTCGTCCACCACGCGATCCAGCATGAAGGTGACCTGCACGTCCCGGGAACGTGGGCGGACCCGCAGGAAGGTGGTGGGCACCTTGGCCATGAACGAGCCCGAGGCGAACTCCCAACGCACGCCCGGCCAGTCGTCCACCAGCTCCATCAGCTTGAGAACGACCGGAAGCAACAAGGGCTGAACTTCCCGGAGCGCGGCCTGCACATCGGAAGGCACGCAGCTGTGAAGCGTGGGCCGTTGGGCGAAGGTGCGTACGCAGTCCGGGCAGCTCCAGCTCATCGGGTGGTGCGCATCACCTGCAGCACCTCGTTGCGGTTCACGGGGTTCAGCCAATGCACCACCTGGTCCACCAGCCCCGGTTGGGCCTTGCCCACCAGTTCCAGCGGTCCCATGGCGGCCTCGGTCCGCGCCACGCGGGCATCCAGGTCCTCCTCGCCAATGAAGACCACGTAGTTCGGACGCTGCAGGTCCGGGTACCGGTCCAATTCCCCGGCCAGGTCGGCCTGCGGATCGGTCCAGGGCACCACGGTCACGTTCCAGTTGCCCAGGTAGAAGAGGGGCGTCATCGGGGCTTCGCCCTCGGCGGTGTCCTCCACCACCAGCCCCTGCACATCGGTGCGGCCGTGGAGCAGGGTCATGGCCTCTACGCGGCTGCGCTTGCTGTAGCTGAAGGTGAGCACGACCAGCAGCAGGAGGTTCAGGCTCCAGGTCCAGATGCGCAGCCCGCGTTGCAGACCCGGCCGCCCCTGCCACCAGGCCGAGGCCAGCCGCCACTGTTCCAACGCGGTATAGCCCAGCACGAAGTACAGCGGAAGCAGGGGAAAGATGAAGCGCTCCTGCTTGTTGGGGTGCCAGCTGTGGAAGGCCAGGAAGGCGAACAGGGCCAGCCATACCGGAAGTGGCTTCCACCGGCGGAAGAACCCGAACAGGACGCCCAGGCTCAGCGGAGGAATGAACACCCCGGCCAGCAGCAACAGGAAGTTGTACCACGGCAGCACCCCGTACGTGGTGGAGTGTGCCATGTTGTACATCACGTACTCGGTGAGCTCGGCGAAGGGCCGGTCCCAGATGAACAGGTCGATGCCGCCTTGGAACACCACCAAGGGCAGCAGCACCCCGGCTCCGAAAACCAAGGCCCTGCGCACATCGCGCAGCAGGAGCAGCCCCAGCCCGGCACCGGCCGACATGAACAGTGTCTGGAAGCGCACGTTGATCGCGAGTCCGAACCAGATGCCCGCCACCAGCACGGCGCCCAATGCGGGCTTGTCGCCATCGCGCACCAGCCGCCAGGCACCCAGCATCAGGAAGGGGATGCAGGCCACCTCCACCAGGTTCCGCACCGCCAGGAAGGGCATGAAGTAGAAGAGGGCGAGCAGCAGCCCCGTCCGCCAGGCGATGCCTTCATCCCCGGAGAGCTTCAGTGCGATCCGGTAGCCCGTGCGCACCACGATCAGGCTCCAAACCGCGTGCACCAGGCGCACGAACACCATCATGACCTTCGGGTGGGTGATGCCGATGCCCTTCAGCAGCACCAGCAGCAGGTAGTGGAAGCCCACGTAGAAGAAGCTGTGCCCGCTGGGGCGCGGCTCGCCCTCCTGGTGCCAGGGCAGCCAGTTGTTGTAGTCGGAACCGTCCGCCCAGCTGCCAGCCGCCTCGATCACCAGGAAGTGGTCGTCGTGCGCGAAGTAGCCGCCCGAGAAGAAGGCCGCCAGCACCCGGGGCACAAGGGCCAGCAAGGTGAGCGCGGTCAGCGGGTCGCGCGGCAGCAGGTTCCGCCAGGTGGAGGCCATGCGGCGAAGCTACGGGAGCGGAGGGGAGGACCTTGGCCACTTGAGATCCACATATGTATGGCCATACATGGATCTCCAAGTCTGATCGCCGTACACCGGGAAGGCATGAGCACTGCCGAACTGTTCTCTACAAGGACTTCGTCCCCTTGGCAATTGGCATCGGGCCTGATCGGCTTGGTCACGGCCCTCTTGCTGGCTTTGGCCGGAACATCATCCTATGTATGGCCATACATGCGTACATCAGTTCGGGGCATGCGACCGCCCCATACCTTCGCTCCATGCGCAAGCATTCACATGCCATCGCTGGGTGCACCGTGATCACTGCGCTGCTGCTATCTGCCTGCGCCCCGTCCGTGAAGCCCATCGACGAGGCCGCTGCCGTGGAACGTGGACAGGCCCTGGCGCAGGCCTCGTTCCAGGCACTGAGCGGCCGATTGAAGCAGGCCATGGCCGAGGGCGGCCCGGCCCATGCGGTGGCGTACTGCAATGCGGCGGCGCTTTCGTTGGTGGACTCGCTCTCGCAGGTCCACGGTGCACGCATCAAACGCACCAGCCTCAAGCTCCGCGCCCCGCATGATGCGCCCGACCCTGCGGAACGGGAGCAACTGGAAGCCTACGCACGTTCGTGGTCCGAAGGCGGTGAGCCCCTGAAGCCCAAGGCCGTGGCCCATGGTGTGGACAGCGTCGCCTTCTACGCGCCCATCTTCATCCAGGCACCGCTCTGCCTCACGTGCCATGGTGTTGCAGGAGAGACCCTGGACAGCACCGCCCACGCCGCCATCCGGACGAACTATCCGGACGACGAGGCCACCGGCTACGCCCTCGGCGACCTGCGCGGTCTCTGGAGCATCCGCTGGAAGCGCCCCGACTAAGGCGCATTCCCACATCCCCACGTCCCCACATCCACACATTCCCACATTCCCACATCCCCTCATTTCCACATTCCCAAAGGGACCTAGCTTAGCGCCCCGTGCCTTCCATGAACATCGCCATCCTCTCCCGGGACCCCAAGCTCTACTCGACCCGCCGCCTGGTGGAGGCCGCCCAGCTGCGTGGCCACGACGTGCGCGTGGTGAACCACGTGAAGTGCGACATCGTGATCGAGAAGAAGCATCCCCAGGTCATCTATGACGGGGAGCCGATCACCGAACTGGACGCCGTGATCCCACGCATCGGGGCCTCGGTCACCTTCTACGGCACCGCCGTGGTGCGGCAGTTCGAGATGATGAAGGTGTTCACCACCACCGAGAGCCAGGCGCTGGTCCGCAGCCGCGACAAACTGCGCAGCATGCAGATCCTGGCCCGCGCGGGGGTGGGGCTGCCCAAGACCGTCTTCACCAACTACTCCAAGGACGTGGCCTCGGTGATCGACCGGGTGGGCACGCCCTGCATCATCAAGCTGCTGGAGGGCACCCAGGGGCTGGGCGTGGTGCTGGCCGAGAGCAAGAAGGCGGCCATCGCCGTGGTGGAGGCCTTCAACAGCCTCAAGGCCCGCGTGATCGTGCAGGAGTTCATAAAGGAGAGCCGGGGGGTGGACATCCGGGCCTTCGTGGTGGACGGCCGCATCGTGGGCGCCATGCGCCGCACCGGCAAGGAGGGGGAGTTCCGCAGCAACCTGCACCGCGGCGGCACCGCCGAGCTGGTGGACCTGAGCCGTGACGAGGAGGTGGTGGCCATCAAGGCCGCCAAGGCCCTGGGCCTGCACGTGGCGGGTGTGGACATGCTCCAGAGCGACCGCGGCCCCCTGGTCATCGAAGTGAACTCCAGCCCCGGGCTCGAAGGCATCGAGGGCGCCACCGGCCACGACATCGCCGGCGAGATCATCAAGTACATCGAGCGGCACGTGTAAGGGGCATCAGCCCAGCACGTTCACCCGGTCCACGTCCACCACGAAGCGGCCGCGCAGGAACTTGCGGCCCAGCAGCACCTGGAACTTCATGTCGCTGCGGTCGAACAGCGTGAACTGGGTGCGCACCCGGCGGCCGTTCAGCACCACCGCGGTGCGGATCAGGTAGCGCTCGCTCACCTGGCCGTTGCTGCTCTTCACCTCCACCAGCTTGAACTCCCGGAAGTGGCGCTTCACCCGGCGGCGGCCCATGTGGAAGGAGACCTCGAGCAAGGGGCCCTCGTCATCGGCCACCACCCGCACACGCTGGTAGTGCAGGGCACTGCGGTAGGCGCCGGTGTCGATCTTGGCCTCCACGCGCTGCACCCCCAGCTCCGGCAGGGCGATGTGCTCCAGCCGTCCGATGGTGGTCTTCTTCCGGGGCATCGCCGGGAAGTTAGGGAAGGCGGCAGGGTTCCACCCAACCTCCAACGTTCAACCTGCAACGCTCGAATACCGATCTTTGCGCCCAGAACACACCGACCATGAAGAAGCTCTTTGCCCTCGGTTGCAGCGCCCTGCTCGTGCTTGCCTGCAACACCGCCAGCCACGATGCCACCGCTCAGGAACAGGCCCGTGAGGCCTCGGGCAAGCCGCTGGGTATGACCAGCTATGGTGCGGAGATCACGCCGGAGGGGGCCATGAGCATGGCCGAGTTCACCAAAGCGATGACCGGCACCGAGACCATGGACGCCAAGGTGGAAGGCGAGATCAATGCCACCTGCGCCGTGAAGGGCTGCTGGATGGACATGCGCCTGGCCGACGGCAGCACCATGAAGGTGCGCTTCAAGGACTATGGCTTCTTCGTGCCCAAACAGGGCATGGAGGGCAAGGTGGCCATCCTGCAGGGCACCGCCACCCGCGAGACGGTGGACGTGGCCACGCTGCGCCACTACGCCGAGGACGCCGGCAAGAGCAAGGAGGAGATCGAGGCCATCACCGAGCCCGAGACCAGCATCGGCTTCATCGCCGAGGGTGTGCTGATCCGCGACTGATGCCCACAGCCCTGGCCGTACATGGCGGCGCGGGAACCATCTCCCGCTCGCTGATGACCCCTGCCCGCGAGAAGGCCTACCGCGAGGCCCTCGCCCTGGCCCTGCAACGCGGGCATGCCGTGCTGCAGGAGGGAGGGGCCGCCCTCGATGCGGTCGAGGCCGCCGTCCGTGCCCTGGAGGACTCGCCCCACTTCAATGCCGGGCGCGGGTCCGTCTTCAACGCCGACGGACAGCACGAGATGGATGCCAGCCTGATGTGCGGCTCCACGCTGAAGGCCGGCGCCGTGGCCAGCGTGCAGAACGTGAAGAACCCCGTTTCGCTGGCCCGCCGGGTGCTGGACACCGGCCAGCATGTCCTGATCAGCGGCCTGGGCGCCTTCGAGTTCGCCCACAAACAGAAGGTGGAACTGGAGGACGACCAGTACTTCTTCGACGAGTTCCGCTACCAGCAATGGCAGCAGACGCGTGGCACCGACGTGTATCAGCTGGACCACAGCGGGGGCACCGACGACCGGAAGTTCGGCACGGTGGGTGCCGTGGCCCTGGACGCGGAAGGAAGGCTGGCGGCCGCCACCAGCACCGGCGGCATGACCAACAAGCGCTGGCAGCGGATTGGCGACAGCCCCATCATCGGCGCGGGCACCTATGCGAACAACGCCACCTGTGCGGTGAGCTGCACCGGGCATGGCGAGAGCTTCATCCGGGCGGTGGCCGCGTTCGACGTGCACGCGCTCATGGCCTACAAGGGGCTTTCGCTGGCCGAGGCCGTGCGGGAAGTGGTGCACGAGAAGCTGCCTCCCCTGGACGGTGATGGCGGCCTGATCGCGGTGGACCGCGAAGGCAACGTGGTGTTGGACTTCAACTGCTCCGGCATGTACCGCGGCCACATCGGACCGGACGGCGAGCCGGTGACCGCGATATTCGGGAACTAGTCCTCCGCTTCCTGATCGGGAGCCTCGTCCCCGTTGCGGTGCAGGATCCGGTCGCGCACGCGGGCCATGGTCACGCCCACCTCGCGGAACACGTCCTCCACGTTGCGGTCGCGCAGCAGCATGGGCACCACGGACCCGAGGGCCACCCAGAACCAGCGCTTGCCCACGAACTTCATGCCCTTGCCCAGGGCCATGCTGGCCAGCGGCATCAGGATGCGTTTCTCCTTCAGGAGTCCGGTGGCCACGCTGCCCCAGGATCCGGGCCGGATGCCCAGCGCGCTTTTCACGGCATCGCCGGTCAGGCGCAGGCGGTAGTCCTTGTCATGCGAAACGCGCTGCCAGTGGCCTTCCAGCGCCTGGCGATGCACATCGCGCACCCGGCGCAGGCGCTCCTTCTCGGCCTGCACGGCGGCCAGGTCAGGAAAGCGCTTCGTCCTCATCGTCGCTCTGGAATTCATTGATCACGGCCACGTGCAGGCGGTCGCGCAGGCCACCGCGCCAGATCAGCAGGAAGATGCCGGACAGCACCACGAACACCCCGGCCATGATCAGGAAGCCGAGGGCCATGTCGCCAAGGCGCCGCCCGATGTAGAGGGCGCCGGCAATGCTCGCGAACAGCAGCACCAGGGCCACGCCCACGATCATCACCACCACGGTGACGGTGCGTGCGGAGGCCTTGCCCACCCGGTCGGCGGTGGAAAGCAGCAGCAGGCGGCGCTGGGACTCGATCAGCCCCTTCGCCTCCGCCATCACCTGGTCGGCCAGCTGCTCCAGCTCGTTCCTCCGGTCGTTGCTCATGCGTGCTTCGCCTTCTCCTTCTCCAGCCGTTCGAAGAGATCACGGCCTTCCTTCATGAGGAAGGTGAGCAGGTCATCCACCTCTTCGGCGGTGAGCTCGGCCTTTTCCTTCGCATGGCCCTTGGCCTCGCTCCAGCGGCGCTTGCCCTCGGCCACCAGGTCCTCGAGCTTCTCCTTCGCGGCAGTGCCCTGCCCCGTGATGGCCTCCCGGGTCTCCTTGCCGCTCTGCGGGGCGAAGAGCACCCCGAGCAGCGCTCCGGTGGCTATTCCAGCAAGAAATGGCAGAAAAGTGGATCCTCGTTCGTCGCTCATGGTCCTATCGTTTTGGAGGTGGCCGCATCAACGCAGCCACTTGCGCTCCATCACGAAGGTACCAAAGGGCAGCACCGATGCCAGTCCGAGGCCGATCACCCGGTCCGCCGGCCACTTCAGCTTGGTGAACAGCGGCACGGCGTACACCCAGTAGGCGATGAACAGGATGCCGTGCAGCCAGCCCACCACTTTCACCGCCTGGGGCAGGTCCCAGACGTACTTCAAGGGCATGGCGATGAACAGCAGCACGAGGAAGCTCCAGCCCTCGGCAATGGCGATGCGGCGGAAGCGGGGGATGATGGTCTCCATGATCAGAATAGGCCGAACTCGTTCTGCGCGATGATCAAGGCTACGACGCCCAACACCACGGCCACGCCCAACAGGAAGTAGCTGAGCGCGAAGGCACCCAGGGAACGGAACAGGACGGAGACCGCCGAGCGCTCCTGGAACAGCTGCACCAGCGCCCAGACGAACAGCCCCATGCTGATGACGTTCCCGGCGGTCGCGATGCCGAAGAGCAAGGGGGACCCGTTCATGGCGAACATGGCCGGCAGCAGGGCCAGCGTCACGATCACGCGCTGGGCACCCAGGAAGGCGTTCAACACCAGGTGCTCCACGAAGTTGTAGCCCGACCGGCGGAAGAAGAGCCAGGTACCGAAGGCGATGAAGGGGAGGAGCACCAGTTCCACCAGCGCATAGTGCCGGTTGATGACCTCGATGACCTTCATCTGGGCATCATCCATCTTCAATCCCGGCAACTCCATGTCCAGGAACAGGCCCAGGAAACCGTACAGACCGGCGGAAAGCACCAGCAGGGAGATGGGCCGGAAATACCGGACGCGTTTGCCGGCGAGGTAGTCCCGGATGGCATGGCCGGGCCGGGTGAACAGTTGCCGGATGGTGTACCAGATGCCGCGGTCCACCTGGAACAGGCTGGCCGGAAGTTCCTGCAGCAGGAAGTGCCAGGTGAAGTCCGGCAGGTCGCGTTTCTGACCGCAATCCGGACAGTAGGGACCGTTCAGCGGGCCGTCGCAATTGAGGCAGTGCGTGCGCTCCGGACGTTGCAGGCCCTGCTCCATCGGCTCAGTGCTCCACCCGCTCGGGTGCGAAGAAGGTGCGCTTGGCCACGTTGTAGTGGTAGCCGCGGGCAATGATGTGCACGACCATGTGCTCGATGCTCAGGGCCTCGCCCTCGCTCACCTCTGCGATGTTCGTGTGCTGCAGCTCGTGTCCGTCGAAGATGATGACCTGACCGCTGCCGATGGTCTCCAGGTGGTCGCCGCCGGTGATCACCACACCCGTGTCCTCGCCCAGCCCCACGCCGATGGCGTCCGGGTTGGCCGCGATGGCCTGGGTGAGGCGGCTGAACCGGCCACGCGCCACGAAGTGCGAATCGATGATCACGTTCGGGACCAGGCCCAGCCCCGTGGTCATCTTCACTTCACCCTTGAAGAGGCCGCTGCTGCTGTGCCCCTGGTAGATCATGGTGGTGCTCATGCACATGGCGCCCGCGCTGGTGCCGGCGATGGTGAAGCCCTCCTCCTCGCGGTAGCGGCGCTTCAGCAGCTCGGCGAACTCGGTGCCGCCGAAGATGGTGGTGAGGCGCAGCTGGTTGCCGCCGCTGATCATCACGCCGTCCGCCTGCTCCAACCGCTTCACCAGGTCGGCGGTCACTTCCTTCCGGTCGCGCACCCGCAGGTGGTCCAGGTTCGTGGCCCCCAGCTTGCCGAAGGCCTCCACGTAGTTCTCGGCGACCTCGTCCGGAATGCTGCTGGCCGAGGTGATCAGCGCGATGCGCGCCTTCGGTCCACCGACCTCGTTCACCACCCGCCTCAGGATCCCGTCCTCGATGAAGTCGTGCTTCACCGTGCGGTCCACGCCCTCCCCGTTGCCCTTGTCCTCGTTGCCGCCAACGGCGATCAGCTTCCCCTTCGGTACCATGTGTCGTGTTTGGCCCCCGCCCCCCAACGTCCAAGCTTCAGCGTTCAGCCCTCAGCGTTCAGCGTTCAGCGTTCAGCGTTCAGCGTTCAGCGTTCAACCTTCCGCCAGGCGAAAATAGCCCAACCCCCCGCTCAGGGGAAGTGACCGGGAAGTTTTGACGAACACCCGGCCCGGCCTATCTTTTCCCGACCGAAAGCCGAACCCTCATGCGGATCCTCGAGATACGGGCCATGCGCGGCCCCAACTACTGGTCTGTGCGCAGGCACAAGCTCATCATCATGCGCCTGGACATCGGGGAGCTGGAGGAACGGCCCACCGACAAGATCCCCGGGTTCTTCGAGCGCATGAAGGAGCTGATCCCCTCGCTCTACGATCACCGCTGCAGCGAAGGCCACAAGGGTGGCTTCTTCGAGCGGGTGCAGCGTGGCACCTGGATGGGCCACGTGATCGAGCACATCGCGCTGGAGATCCAGACGCTGGCCGGCATGGACACCGGTTTCGGACGCACCCGCAGCACCGGCGAGCACGGCGTGTACAACGTGGTGTTCAGCTACATCGAGGAGGAGGTGGGTCGCTTCGCCGCCAAGGCCTCCGTGGCCATCGCCGAGGCGCTCATCGCCGGGGAACCCTACGACCTGGAGAGCGACATCCAGCGCATGCGCGAGATCCGCGAGGAGCACCGGCTGGGACCCAGCACCGGCAGCATCGTGGCCGAGGCCGTGAAGCGCGGCATCCCGTACCTGCGGCTGAACTCACAGAGCCTGGTGCAGCTGGGCCACGGCGTTCACCAGAAGCGCATCCGCGCCACCATCACCAGCCGCACGAGCAACATCGGGGTGGAGATCGCCTGCGACAAGGAGGAGACCAAGGAGCTGCTCGAGAGCTACGAGATCCCCGTGCCGCGCGGCCGGGTGGTGCGCACCGAGGAGGGACTGGCCGAGGCCCTCGACCGGATCGGCTACCCCTGCGTGATCAAGCCCATCGGGGGCAACCACGGTCGTGGGGCCACCATCGGCATCAAGACCTGGGACGAGGCCGTGGCGGCCCTGGAAAAGGCCAAGGAGGTGAGCCGCCGGGCCGTCGTGGAGCGCTTCATCACCGGGCTGGACCACCGCCTGCTGGTGATCGACCACAAGTTCGTGGCCGCCGCCAAACGCACCCCCGCCTGCGTGGTGGGCGACGGGAAGCACACCATCCGCGAACTGGTCGACGTGGTGAACCAGGACCCGCGCCGAGGCTACGGGCACGAGAAGGTGCTGACCCAGATCGACATCGACGACCACACCACCAAGCTCCTGGCCCGCACCGGCATGACGCCCGACAGCGTGCCCGCAGCAGGGGAGACCGTGTACCTGAAGGCCACCGCCAACCTGAGCACGGGCGGCACCGCCACGGACGTCACCGAGCTGGTGCACCCCTACAACGTCTTCCTCGCCGAGCGCATCAGCCGCATCATCGACCTGGATATCTGCGGCATCGACGTCATGACCGACGACATCACCCAGCCGCTGCCCGAGACCGGCGGTGCCGTGCTGGAGGTGAACGCTGCGCCCGGCTTCCGCATGCACCTGGAACCCACCGAGGGCCTGGGCCGCAACGTGGCCGAACCGGTGGTGGACATGCTCTTCCCGCCCGGTGCGCCCAGCCGCATCCCCATCATCGCCGTCACCGGCACCAACGGCAAGACCACCACCACCCGCCTCACCGCGCACATCATGCGCAACGTGGGCCACAAGGTGGGCATGACCTGCAGCGACGGCGTGTACATCATGAACCGCCTGCTGCAGAAGGGCGATTGCACCGGTCCCGCAAGCGCCCAGTTCGTGCTGAAGGACCCGCTGGTGGACATGGCCGTGCTGGAAACGGCCCGTGGCGGCATGATCCGCGCCGGCCTCGGCTTCGAGCATTGCGACGTGGCCGTGGTCACCAACATCGCCGCCGACCACCTGGGGTTGAAGGACATCAACACGCTGGAGGAACTGGCCCACGTGAAGAGCGTGGTGCCCCGCAGCGTGCGGCGCGAAGGCACCGCCATCCTGAACGCCGACGACGAGCTGGTGATGGCCATGCGCAAGCAGTGCGACTGCCGCATCGCCCTCTTCAGCCTGGACGAGAACAACCGCCTGATCCGGCAGCACTGCAAGCTGGGCGGGCTGGCCGCCATCTACGAGAACGGCTTCATCACCATCGCCAAGGGCGAATGGAAGCTGCGGATCGAGAAGGCCGTGAACGTGCCGCTGACCTACGGCGGCAAGGCCGTGTTCAACATCCAGAACATCCTGCCCGCGGTGCTGGCCGCCTACGTGCGCGGGGTGAAGGTGGAGGAGCTGCGCCAGGCCCTGGCCACCTTCGTGCCCTCACCGGCCCAGACCCCCGGCCGCATGAACCTGTTCCAGTTCAAGCACTTCCAGGTGGTGGTGGACTACGCCCATAACCCGCACGGCTTCGAGGCCCTGGGAAGATTCCTGGACAAGGTGCCCGACACACCCAAGATCGGCGTCATCGCCGGGGTGGGCGACCGCCGCGACGAGGACACCATGAACCTGGGCCGCCTCAGCGCGCGCATGTTCGACGAGGTCATCATCCGGCAGGACCGCAACCTGCGCGGCCGCAGCGACGACGACATCATCGCCCTGCTCATCTCAGGCATCCGTGAGGTGGCGCCGGACATGAAGGTGACCGTGATGAAGAAGGAGGAGGAGGCCATCCGCCACGCCATCGGCACCGCCCCCAAGGGCGCCTTCGTGGTGCTCTGCAGCGACGTGGTGCCCGATGCCCTGGAGCTCGTCCTCAAGCTCAAGGAGCATGACGAGCAGGTGCCCTTCAGCCCGGAGGACATCCCCAACCGGACCAGGGAACTGGTGGTGGAGAACACCAACGTGGAGGAGACCACGCACGATCTGTAGGGCCGGTCAGCGTAGCGAGGAATTAAGCCGGTGGCCTGTAGCGGCTGCTACCTGTGCGGTGGCGCGGTGCACACTGAAAGCTTGGTAATGGTTGAGCGCTGGCCGGAGTCTGTGGAGGCTGGCGCTCAACAGCTGAGGGCTTGCAGTCCGGTGGAGCCTACAAGTACGAACTTATCGGCAAGCACAAACGAGAATAGAGAGAATGGAAGTTCAATTATCCACGTTTGCGCAACTTGTGGCAAGTTTTTGTTCCTGTACCCAACTGTCTACAAAGAATACTACTGCTTTATGAATATGCGATGTTTATTTGAACTTATGTTTGTAATGACGGCTATATAAGTACCGTTTTCTAATGTTGAAACATCAATGCTCTGGAGCGCTGAATTCAAAGGATGTGAAAGCATCTGTTCTCCAAGTGCATTGTAGATTGTAACTCTTGAATCTTGATACGATGTTGCAATTGTTTCTATTTTTAGTTCGCCTGATGTTGGATTTGGAAAAACTCGGAATGATTCGATATCAGAATAGTTATCCATCATTCCGACAGAACATATATTACAAGAGTCCATGAACAAGACATTTCCTTCGATCTTCACTCCGTTCTTGTGCTGGCAAAGCATGTAAGATGATACTGAATTTCCACTCATGTCTCTTTGGTAGTTGAAGCTTGCGCTTGTGCCGGTACCTTCGATGAAGGTTATTTTCTCATTCAGTCCACAAATTGATGTCCATGCATTGATCCGCACATGCTTCTTTCCTCCAATAAAATACACGCTGTCAACAGTGAATGGATTTGAAGTATTATTCCAGCTATAGATATTAAAAGTGTCTCCCGAATTTAATGATAAGTCCATGATCAAGTATTCGGTGTTGTGGTTAGTGTCATAGAACCATGCCTTGCCCTGGGTAGTGTTCTCTCTGAGAAAACCTGGAAGCCCCGGAACTATTCTATAGGTGTTCGCATTAATTACTGTGTCGCTACCAGCAACAACTGTTTGGCTGCAAACTGCATCACAATATCCGTGAAGAATGATGTCCCATGTTGTTGAAGAATCTCCAAACAAGGAAAGATAGTTTTGAGAAAACAAATTCACTGGTGACAATGCGATAGTGAAAGATAATATCACCAGATGAACTTCATACTTCATTGTGTTTCTTTTTATGCACTGTGGAGTTGGTCCGTCCTGCTCCAACGGGTTCAGGTGTCTAGTGGATAGGTCCTACGTGGGGATTAGTTCTGCTATGGTCGCGTATGCATTTCTGCCATAAGTCGAATGGGTAGCCCAACTGTTCTGCACAGGACCAGGTCTTCAAGCGGCTTCACCCACTTCCAAGATAAGCAGCGTCACCGTTCGCCCGTCACTCGGATCGTGCTGCCCTCCACCAGCTCGAAGGTGGCGGAGGCCCACTTCACGCGGCCGTCGGTCCTGGCGAAGTCGGAAAGGATGCGTTCGAAGAGGTCGCTCTTGGTGCCGCGACGGCGCTTGTGGTCCACCACGAAGCGCAGGGTGAACTGCATCCAGTTGTCGTTGCACACCAGGCTCACCATGGGCTCGGTGCGGGCATCCTCGATCAGGTAGCGCTGCACCACCTCCTTCCACTTGGCCGTGGCCTCCCGGGTGTAGTCGCCCACCAGGTCGTTGGCGGCGGCCAGCAGGATGCCGCGCACCTCGGCGGGGTCGGCCCCGTACTGCACGGGTACCTTCAGCTCATCCCAGAGGAAGGGAAAGTCGGCGGAGTAGTTGAAGACGGGCTCCTTGAAGACGAAGCTGTTGGCCACCAGCACCATGCGCCCGTTGTACAGGTCGCCATCCACCCACTCGCCCAGTTCCATGAGGGTGGTGCGCAGCACGCCGATGTCGATCACATCGCCCTTGATGCCGCCGAGCTGCACCCGGTCGCCGGTGCGGTAGAAGCTGCCGAAGAGGATGGCCAGCCAGCCGGCCACGCTGGCGATCACCTCCTGCAGGGCGAAGGCGATGCCCGCACCGGCCACGCCCAGCGCCACCGTGAGGCTGCTGAGGCGGTCGCTGAAGATGCCCACGGCCAGCAGCACGATCAGCACGTAGCCGATCAGGGTGGTGACCTTGCGGGCGTGGTAGCGCGCGTTGTTGTCCTGCACCCGGGACACCAGCAGGCCGCGCACCAGCCGCACCAGCAGCCACACGGCAAGGAGGGCGATGCCCAGCTCGATGAAGCGCCCGCCGGGGCCGTTCATCAGTTTGGTCCATCCTTCCTGTAGCTGCTCCATGACGGAAAGGTAACGGTGGTCAGCGACCCTGGGCCGGCCGGACGCAACGCACGGCAAAGCGCCTCACCCGGACGTCCTGCTTGTGGGTGTGGAAGACGTGGGTGGTATCCCCGTTGTCCCCGTGCACGTGCAGGTGCCAATGGCTGCGCCGGTCGGTGGGGTCGTGGAACCAGATCGCGCTGCTCAGCCGGCGGTTCCAGTGCTCGTCACGGTGCGTGTAGCCGGAGGGTTGCAGGGTGAGCCCGCTGGCATTGGTGTTGTTCGCCCGGCTTTCCCAGCACACCGTGTCCATGAGGGCGTAGACGTCCAGTGTGGAAAGGGCTTCCCAGTCGTCGGGGGCTGGCAGCCTCCAGCCGGTGGGGCAGGCGTTCCGCGACGCTTCCTCGCCGTAGAGCCGTCCCCAGTCGCTGCAGCCGTCCTCGGGGCCATTGGCGGCCACGGAACCCTCCTGGTCGTGGTCCAGGTTCCGGGCGAACCACCAGGTGTCGCCGATCTTGATCACGGGATAGGTGTGGCCGTCCCTGGGATCGGTGATGGTGCTGTCCTGCGCCGACAACTCCGGCGGATGCAGGAGGAACGCGCCCATCAGGATGATGCCCAGGTGGACCAAGTTCCGGCCACCGAGGACCGGCCTTTGCCGGAGGCGTCCCAGCGTTTGCTGCATGCCGGCAAGTTAGCAGTGCTCCCAAGGGGTGTTTCCGAGCCCTGCCCATCTTTGCGGCCCTGACCAACCCGCCTTCCGCATGCGAACGATCCTGGCCGGCAACTGGAAGATGCATACCGACCGCGCGGACGCCGTCGCCCTGGCCCAGGGCGTGGCCCGGGGCGAGCGTGCTGCCGGGGTGGAGGTGATCGTGGCGCCACCCTTTCCCTATCTGGAAGCCGTGGTGGCGGCCTGCGAAGGGAGCGGAGTGGTGGTGGCTGCCCAGAACTGCCATGCCGAGCCGCAAGGCGCCTACACCGGAGAGGTGAGCGTGCCCATGCTGAAGGACCTGGGCGTGGGCGCTTGCATCGTGGGCCACAGCGAACGGCGTCAGTACTTCAACGAGACCGATGCGGCCGTGGCCGCCAAGCTGGAAGCCCTCCACGGGGCCGGCCTGCAGCCCATCTACTGCTGTGGTGAAGGGCAGGCTGAGCGCGAGACCGGCCGGCACTTCGACGTGGTGGGAGCACAACTGAAGGAGGCCCTCGGAAAGCTCGATCGCGCCGTGGTGCGAGGGCTGGTGGTGGCCTACGAGCCGGTCTGGGCCATAGGAACCGGCCTGAACGCCACCGCGGAGCAGGCCCAGGAGATGCACGCCTTCATCCGGAAGGAACTGGGCAGGCTGATCGGCGATTCCGCACAGGACGTGCCCATCCTCTATGGCGGTAGCTGCAAGCCCTCCAACGCGGAGGACCTGTTCCAAGGCCCCGACGTGAACGGCGGCCTGATCGGCGGGGCCAGCCTGGAAGCCGGATCCTTCCTCCAGCTCATCGCCATCGCCGCCCGCGTCAAGGCCTGAGCCGAATTTTCACATTCCCACATCCTCACATTTCCACATTGAATTATACAGAGCTGGAATTCCACCTGGCGCCGCTGGATCCCTGGCGGGACGTGCTGGTGGCCGAACTGGGCGAGCTGGGCTACGACAGCTTCGAGGACACCCCCGACGGGTTGCGGGCCTACATCCTGACCGAGCGCTTCGAGCACGACCTGCTCAAGGACCTGCTGGTGATCACCAGTCCAGGTGTTCAGGCCCACTACCAGGTGCGGGCCGTGGAGCCCAAGGACTGGAACGCGGAGTGGGAGCGGAGCTTTCAGCCGGTGGAGATCGACGGGCGGGTGCGCATCCGCGCCGAGTTCCACGCCCCCGAGCCGGGCTTCGAGCACGAACTGATCATCACCCCGCGCATGGCCTTCGGCACGGGCCACCACGCCACCACGCGCATGATGGTGCGGGCCATGCTGGACCTGGACCTGAAGGGTGGTGCCGTCTGCGACCTGGGCTGCGGCACCGGCGTGCTGGCCATCCTGGCCGAACGGCTGGGCGCGGTGGACGTGCACGCGGTGGACATCGACGAGCGGGCCGTGGAGAACACGCGGGACAACCTGGTGGCCAACGGTTCTGAGCGGGTGCATGTGGAAAAGGGCACCGTGGAGAACCTGAAGGGGCGGAAGTACGGCACTATTTTGGCCAACATCGAGCGGAACACCCTGATGCGCGACATGCAGGCCATGCACGACGCCCTGATACCGGGCGGAGCGCTGCTGCTGGGCGGCTTCGTGGTGAACGACCGACACATGGTGGTGCAAAGCGCGCGCGAGGCGGGCCTCACCATGGCCGAACGCATGAACGAGGGCGAATGGGCCCTGCTCGGATGCCGAAGACCCCACTGACCCTTTCCAAGTCCCTGCGGCCGCTGGCCGCCCTGATCCTTCTTGCCTGCGCAGGCGTCCTGCATGCCCAGACGCGGTCCTTCCCGACCGACCAGGCCGGCTTCCTGGCCGCCATGACCGACTTCCTGGTGGAGGCCGACAAGAAGGACGGCAAGGAGTTCATGGAACTGCAGTTCACGCCCGTGTGGAACGGTGGCTACTACAGCGACCCGCAGCGGGTGCGCATCGCCGAGCAGGCCAACTACCTGCTGAAGAAGCGCTTCACCGCCTTCCCCCAGTTCCGCGACTACCTGGTCTGCGTGATGGCCTTCGCCCAACGGGGCAGAGCGTCGGCGGAGCTGGACACCTGGCTCACCAGCCTTGAGGCGCTGGAGGAGACCGGCCGTAAGAAGAACACCGAGGACTTCCTGGACATGAGCACCGGGCTCTTCCGGGACATGACCCTGTACCAAAGCGCCAGCACCCATTGGCGGGGCCGTGGCGGCGACTTCACCTTCGCGCACGACTCGGTGCCCAAGGTGGTGTTCCAGCCCATGGACCTGGTGGTGCTGGCCAAGCGCGACAGCGCCGTGATCCTGGGCACCTCGGGCATCTACTACCCCATGCGCGAGACCTGGGAGGGGCGCGGTGGCAAGGTGACCTGGGAGCGCGCCGGCCTGAAACCCACGGCCACCTTCGCCGAATGGCGCGGCCCATACGCCATCAAGCTGAAGGGCAGCTCCTTCGAGGTGGATAGCGTGGTGTTCAACGACCCCTACTTCGAGCGTTCGCTCATGGGGAAGGTCAGCGACAAGGTGCTGGCCAACGTGGACGAGGACAACGCGAGTTACCCGCGCTTCGAGAGCTACGACCGGCGCCTGCTGATCCGCGACATCGTGGAGGGGGTGGACTTCGAGGGCGGATTCAGCATGCGGGGTGCGCGGCTGCAGGGCTATGGCACGCCCGATGAACCGGCCCTGCTCACCTTCTATCGCGACAAGCGCCCCTTCATCGAGACCAGCGGCCTGTTCTACACCATCGAGCCGGAGCGGGTGAGCGCCGAGCGCGTGGCCGTGCGCATCCGGCTGGATGGCGACAGCATCTTCCACCCCAGCGTGAACCTGCGCTTCCTGCGCGACCAGCGGCTGCTGAGCCTGATCAAGACCGACGAGGGCGTGTCCAAGGGGCCGTTCTACGACACCTTCCACCAGCTGGACATGTACTTCGAGCAGCTCACCTGGAAGCAGGGCGATCCGGTGGTGAAGCTCGGCAGCCTGCAGGGCAGCACCCAGACCCGCGCCAGTTTCGAGAGCTTCGACTACTTCAAGGAGCGGCGCTACATGGCCATGCTCGGCATCGACGCCGTGCATCCGCTGGTGCGCATCAACGACTACATGAAGCAGAGCGGTGAAGTGTTCACCGCCCAGGACTTCGCGGTGTTCACCCGATTGCAGAAGCAACAGGTGATCCCCATGCTCATCGACATGGCCAACAAGGGCTACCTGGAGTACGACGAGCAGGAGGAGCTCGTGCGCGTGAAGCCCCGGTTGCGGCAGCACATCCTGGCCAGCGCCGGCAAGGTGGACTACGACGTGCTGCAGTTCAACAGCAATGCGGACGACGGGGTGAACGCCACCCTGAACCTGTTGAACAACGACCTGACGCTCAACGGGGTGGCCCGCATCATCGTGAGCGATTCGCAGGACGTGCGGATCTTCCCGGCCGAACGGCAGGTCACCATCAAGAAGGGTCGCGACTTCACCTTCGGCGGCGCCATCCAGGCCGGCAAGCTGCGCTTCTACGGCAAGGAATACTACTTCCACTACGACCCCTTCACCATCGACCTGCTGAACGTGGACTCGGTGGGCTTCCTGGCCGACAGCTTCGAGCCCGACGAGCAGGGGAGGACCTACCTGGTGGAGGTGCGCAACGTGCTGGAAAGCGTGACCGGCAGCCTGGAGATCGATGAGCCCAGCAACAAGGGCGGGCTGCTTCAGGAGAAGTATCCCCAGTTCCCGAAGTTCAACAGCACCAAGGAATCCTTCGTGTACTACGACAAGAAGGACATCCAGCAGGGGGTCTACGACCGCGACCGGTTCTTCTATCGGTCCGATCCCTTCCAGATCGACAGCCTGGACAACTTCACCAACGAGGGACTCACCTTCAGCGGCACCCTGGTCTCCGCAGGCATCTTCCCGGACATCCGGGAGCCGCTCACCCTGCAGACCGACTACGCCCTGGGCTTCATCCGGGCCACCGGCGATGGAGGCCTGCCGCTCTACGGCCGCAAGGCCAAGTTCGGCAACATCATCACCCTGAACTACGATGGCCTACAAGGCGATGGCGACTTCAGCTACCTGACCACGCAGGTCCAGAGCCGCGACCTGGTGTTCTGCCCGGACAGCACCTTCGGGACGGCGGACACGCTGTACAACGGGGCCGCCCAGAGCGCCACCCTCAATGTGCCCAACGTGCACGCGGGCAACGTCTTCATCCGGCTGGAGCCCGCCAACGATGTGCTCTTCGCCGAGAAGATCGACAGGCCCCTGGAGATGTACGATGGCCAGGCCTACCTCCATGGGCATACCGAACTGCGGCCTGCGGGCATGACCGGTGGCGGGCTCGTGGACTTCACCAACGCCACCCTCGCCTCCGAGCTGTTCGACTTCAAGACCATGCAGCTGCACGCGGATACGTCCGATTTCCGCCTCACCGCCGGGGACACCGCCAGCATCGCCTTCAAGACGGACAACGTGAACGCGACGGTGAAGCTGGACGAGCGGGTGGGCGAGTTCGTGAGCAACGGCGACGAAACGATCGTGGAGTTCCCCGTGAACCAGTACATCTGCTACATGGACCGCTTCAAGTGGTACATGGACCAGGGTGACATCGAACTCGAGAGCGATCGGACCGCGGCGGCAGGAAGCGAGGACCTGCAGCTCAGCGGCTCCAACTTCATCAGCGTGCGGGCCGATCAGGACTCGCTGCGCTTCATGGCCCCCAAGGCCCGCTACGACCTGAAACGCCACCTGATCACCGCCAACGAGGTGCAGTACATCCAGGTGGCCGATGCCCTGGTGACGCCGGACAGCATGCGCGTGCGGATCCGCAGGAACGCCAACATGGACCCGCTCACCAACGCCACCATCACGGCCAACTACGTGACCAAGTACCACACCATCGTGAACGCGACGGTGAACATCGCCGCACGCAGGCAGTACAGTGGTACCGGCGAGATCGACTATGTGGACGAGAACAAGAAGGCCTTCCGCATCCGGTTGCAGAACGTGAACGTGGACACCGCCTACCAGACCTATGCCCGCGGCAGGATCCTGGAGGACGAGCAGTTCCAACTGAGCCCGGCCTTCGACTTCTTCGGCGAAGTGCTGCTGGAGGCCAGCTCCAAGGAACTCGCCTTCACCGGCAGCACGCGGATCCAGCACGGTTGTTCCGGCCTGGAGCGCAACTGGATGCCCTTCACCGCGCGGATCGATCCCCAGGAGATCTTCATCCCGGTCGGTGACAGCCTGGCCGATGCCTCGGGCAGTGCCATCGCGGCCGGCGTGTTCCTCACCGCGGACGACCCCTTCACCACCTACGGCACCTTCCTGAGCCGGAAGCGGGAGAAGAAGGACGATCCCGTGATCGCAGGCACCGGACTGCTGCACTATGACAAGGGGTCGCGCGCCTACGTCATCTCCAACAAGGACAAGATCCGCCAACGGGACCTGCCGGGCGACCTGGTGTCGGTGAACGTGGACGACTGCACGATCAGCGGCGATGGCCGCATCCGCACCGGGATGGACCTCGGCCGGGTGGAGCTACAGGACATCGGCACCCTCACCTACGACGCGGCGGCAGGGCGCACCGCCGCCAAGGTGGTGATGCTGGCCGACTTCCATTTCCACGACAAGGCCCTGGAACGGATGGTGGCGGAGATCAAGGCCTATCCCGATCAGAAGGCCGTGGACATCTCCAAGACGCATTACGAGAAGGCCATGCGTGAACTGCTGGGCCTGGAACGATCGGACAAGCTGATCAGCGAGCTCAGCATCAAGGGCGAGATCAAACGGCTGCCCGATGAACTGGCCAAGGCCCTGGTGTTGTGCAACGTGCAGCTGGTCTGGGACAAGGCCGAGGAGGCCTGGGTGAGCGAGGGTCCGATCGGCATCGGCACCGTGTTGAAGGACCCGCTGTTCCGGGAGGTGAAGGGCAAGGTGGAGCTGCAGCGCAAGCGCAGTGGCGACAGCATGACCATCATGCTCATGCTGGACGACCAGACCTACTACTTCTTCCAATACACGCGCAACTACCTTTATGCCTACAGCAGCGACACGGAGTTCAACACGATGCTGAGCGAACTGAAGGAGGACAGGACCGTGCTGGAGGGTAAGAAGGACCTTCCGGCCTATCGCTTCATCCTCACCAACAAGCGCAAGGTGGAGGAATTCCGGGACCGCTACGGCCTCTGAACCATGGACCTGCCCCTGGTGTACAGCGCGACAGCGATGATGGCCGCCTACCTGTGCGGAAGCATTCCCAGTGCGGTGTGGTGGGGCAGGGCCTTCCACGGCGTCGACGTGCGCGAACATGGAAGCCGCAACGCCGGGGCCACCAACACCTTCCGGGTGCTGGGTCCCAGGGCCGGTGTACCCGTGCTCCTGCTGGACGTGCTGAAGGGCTTCCTGCCCGTCCGGGTGCTCCCGATCTGGAGCGGGCTGGAGCCGCATTCCGACGCCTGGACGGCGTTCCGCCTGATGCTGGCCCTGGCCGCGGTGATCGGACACCTGTACCCGGTGTTCGCGCGGTTCCGCGGTGGCAAGGGCATTGCCACCTCGCTGGGTGCGGTGCTCGCCATCCACCCCGGTGCGGCCGCCGTTTGCCTGGGGGCCTTCGCGGTGGTCTTCCTCTCCACCCGATATGTTTCCCTGGGTTCGCTGATCGCGGCCATCTGCTTTCCCCTGGCCGTCGCCCTCATCTTCAGGGAGTCATCGCACGTGCTGCTCGGGTTCTCCATCGGAATGTGCCTGCTCGTCTTCTACACCCACCGGGAGAACATCGGGCGCCTGTTGCGTGGGGAGGAGAGCCGCATGCGGCTGGCGGGGCGCGACGATCGTTCATGAAACCTTGTGCACATATCGCAGGTACAAGGGGCCACTCTCGGATCATGACCCGTTGCACGGGCATACTCTTCCTGCTGTTCCATTCCCTCGCCCTGCTGGCACAGGGTGGTGATGTGCAGCTGCGCGCCAAGGCCGATGCCCTGTTCGATCAGGGCCGCTACGCCGAGGCCATGCCGCATTACGCCCAGCTGGTGAGCCTGGAGCCCAACGACCGGGACCTCAACTACCGCCTGGGCACCTGCATCATCCATGGGGGCGAGGACAAGGACAAGGCCGTCGGCTTCCTGAAGTACGCCGTGGAGGACCCCTCGGTGCCTGCGCTGGCCTGGTACCAGCTTGGCCGGGCCTACCACCTGACCTACCGGTTCGACAAGGCCCTGGAGGCCTACCAGCACTACCGTGGGGTGGCCGACAGGAAATTGCTGGCCCAACGGCCGGTGGACCACCTGGAGCAGCAGTGCCGCAACGGACAAGGGCTGCTGAGCAACATCAAGGACGTGGCCGTGCACGACAAGCTCGAGGTCGCCTCCTCCGAGTTCTTCCGGTTCTACGACCTGCAGGGAATAGGGGGGAAGATCGTGGTGCTCCCCGAGGAACTGAAGAGCAACCTGGACAAGAAGAGCGAGGAGCGCGGGCTCGTCTATTTGCCGGACGAACCCGGTCCCATCTACTTCAGCAGCTACGGCAAGGACGGCCGCACCGGTCGCGACATCTACCGCACCGAACTGCTGCCGGACGGGTCGTTCTCCACCCCGGTGAAGCTGGCCGGCTACGTGAACACGGATCAGGATGAGAACTATCCGTTCATGCACCCTGATGGGAAGCGCTTCTTCTTCAGTTCGAAGGGGCACAACAGCATGGGCGGGTACGATGTGTTCCGCTGCACGCACGACCCCGGCCTGGACGTCTTCGGTCCGCCGGAGAACCTGGACTTCGCGGTGAACACGCCGGACGACGAGGTCCTGTACCTGGTGGATGGCGAGGGCACCACGGCCTGTTTCGCCTCCGGCCGCGACAGCCGGCAGGACATGCTCCACGTCTATCGGGTGAGCACCACCCAGGTGCCGGTGACCATCACGGTCCTGCAGGGCACCTTCTCCTCCGCCTTCGACCCCGATGACCGTGAAGCGCACATCGTGGTGGAGGACGGTCTGACGCGCGAACGGCTGGCGGAGGTCGATACGGACCTGGACGGAAACTACCTGATCGCCCTTCCCCGCACGGGGAAGTTCAGGTTCCTGGTGAAGGCCGGGCCCTCCGGCAAGACCCATGCCGGCATGGTGGACGTGCCGCGCAGCGACGTGCCACGGGCGTACCGGCAGGAACTGCAGTTGGTGCAGAAGGACGGACGCGAACAACTCGTCATCCGGAACTACTTCGACTCTCCGCTGGACGGCGACATCCTGGCCATGGCCATGGACGAGATCCGCAGACGTGCGCGGCTGGACGTGAACACGGCCGGTGGGCAGGAAGCACCTCCTGTGGAGGAGGAGCCCATCGTGGACGTGATGACCGAGGCCGGTTTCACGGGTGACAAGACCCTGGGGGATGCCGTGCGGATGGCCGAGGAACAGGCTGCGGCATCGGACCGGGAAGCCTTTGAACTGGCCGAGCGTTCAGGGCAGGCCATGACCCTGGCGTTGGAGGCCGTTGCGGAGGCCGAAGCGGCCGGCCGACGGGCAGCTGAACTGGTGGAACAGGCCGGAGCAGCTGCCGGATCAGGTACTTCCGAGGACCTGCTGATGCAGGCAGCCTGGGAGCGGCGCCAGGCCCGCGAGGCCACCCTGCGCGCCAAAGCCGCCCTGGCGGCGGCCACCGACCTGGACACGGAACGCATGGCCACCACGCAGCGTGCCATTCAGCAGCGCGCGTCCAGCGATCAGCTGGCGGCACTGGTCACGGCCGGCAAGGAACAGGAGGCACTTCCGCTGCTGCGCGAGCTGCGCGAACAGCAGGAACGCCAGGCGTCCGCACAGGGCACCATCACCCTTCAGGAGCGGTACCGGCGCAATGCCACGGAGACGGCCACGCAGGCCTCGCGTGCCATGGCCTCGGTGACCGCCAAGAGCAGTGAGGAAAGTGAACTGGCCGGACGGATCGCACGGCTGGAGCGCGAGCGCACTGATGCGAAGCGGGGGAGGGCGGAGGAACTGGACCGCGAGATCGCCGAGAGCAAGGCCACCCTGGCGGTGCTCCGTGATGAGCTCGGGGAAGCCAAGGCCCGGGCCACCACCATGGAGCAGACCTCCCGGGTGGCGAAGGGCGAGGCCGGTCTCCTGGAGCATCTCGCCGACCGGGGTGATGGCATCGTTTCCTCCGAACTCGGGGACGATCAACTCGCAGCCCTGCAGAGCCGGTTGCAGCGTACCTCCGGCAAGCTCGACGACCTGGCCATCGATCAACGCTTCGACGCGGCGCTCGATCAGGAGTTGGCCGGAAGGGAGCCCGCCACGTTCGATTGGCAATTGGGTGCCGCCGATGCCCTGAGCATGGGTGTCCCTGCCACGGCGACCCTCACCCTGCCGCGCGATCGGAGCGGAGAAGCTTCCGCCATGGCCACCCGCGCTTCCACCGGGGAGACCGCCCCTGCCGTGCCCCAGGGCGATACGGACCTGGCCCGGGAACCTGCCGCTGGACAGGAGACCGCGCAGGGCCGTTCCAATGGGGAACCAGCCGGTACCGCCATGGAAGCGAACGCCGCCGGGGCCGATCCCAGCAGTGCAGAGGACGTGGTGTCGGCAGGTGTGGCGGTGCCGATCCCGGTATCCGGTCAGGAGGAGGGAGGCGAGGATGAGCCCGCCGGCCGAACCGAAGAGAACGCGCTGGCCTTGGAGGCCGTGGACGCTGTGGAGAGCCCCGTGGATCCCATGGACCAGGCCGGCTCGGATCAGGTCCGGCAAGAGGCCATGGCCACGACCACCACCAGCGACGGACCGGAAGGAACGACCTCGGTGGAGGCCATGTCCGACCAGCGCTTCCTGCTCGAGAACGAGTTGGCGGAACTGGAGCAGCTGCGCTCAGCGACCCGGGACGAGGACGAACGCGCCCGGGTGGAGTCGCGCATGGCGGAGACGCAGGAACGCCTGGATGAGCTGGACCGGCTCCAGGCCGAACAGGAAGCAGGGTCCCGCGAGGCGATCGAGGCCATTGCTGCCGAGGCCCTTGCACAAACGGCTCCCGAGGGAGGCGAGGCCCTGGACTTCTCCATGGACCTGAACGAAGGAGCGCTGATCGACCTGCTCGCACCCAACTACGCCAGGGACAAGGCCCGTCTGGCATCGCTGGAGGACGACCGTCTTCGTGCCGAGGGTGCGCATGGCCTGGAACTGATCCTGGTGGATAGTGTGCAGGCGGAGACCACGCGTCAGCTCGCCCTGCTGGAGAACGCTCCGGACCGTGCCGCGGAGGTGCTGCCTCGCGTCGACCGCCTGCGTCAATTGAAGCAACGGCACCTGATGGAGGCGGAGCGGCTTCTGCTCGTTTCCCGCGGGGAAGCCGCACCACCGTCCACGGTCGCCATGGAAAGTACGGCCGGTCGGCCTGAGCGGACCGGTATCGCCGGTCAGGAAGCCTCCCCGGGAGGGCACCTGGACCGCTTCGTGGCCTTGCAGGACGCCCCGGAGGTGGTCTATGAAAGCACGCTGGTCCACCGTTCCCCGGAGGTGGCCGAGGCCGTGGCGCTCCAGCAACGGGACATGGAGACCATCGCGGGCCTGTCGGAGACCATCGACTCCCTGGAGCATGTCCTTGACACCGTGCCTGCGGGGCGTGAGTACGATCGGCTGCGGAAGCGCACCGACCGGATGATCGACGATCGATTGATCCTGAGCACGGAGCTCGGCCAGCGCCTGGAGTACATCACCAGGCAGGAATACAAGTTGGCGGCCGACAGCCTGAAGCGTACCCAGGCCATGGTCGCCGGTTCCGGACTGCCTCCGGACGAGCCCCTGCTGGTCATGGCCGCGCGTGCCAAAGGCGATGCGGATGCCCGCGTGGACGCGGCCCGCGACATGCGCAAGAAGGCGGACCGCAGCGAGGACATCCTGCTTCGTGACAGCCTGTTCCGTCAGGCCTATACCCTTGAACTGCAGGCGCTCAAGGACGTGGACCAGGCGATCACCCTGCACAACTTCGTGCTGTCCGATGACTACGAGGCCGGACGTACCTACGCCTATTCCGAGGTGGCTTCGCTGATGTTCGGCGCTCCCACCGACGCCGTGGCACTGGCCGGAACGGAAGAGGAGGGCGGTCAGGAAGGCGGCGTGGAAGCGACCACTCCGGACGTGGAGGATGAGCCCGGGGTGTTGGGGACGGGCTCCGACCAACCCCAGGAGGGTGATCACCGCCCCCGGTTCGACACGTACCTCGCTGCGGAGGAGGGCAGCCCGGAGCATTCACTGGCACCCATGGACCTGGAGGATCCGAGCGTGTTCGACCGCCGGATGACCAGTGCGCTCCAGCGGTCGCAGGAACTGGAGCGCGTGTCGATCCAGCTCTCCGATCGGGCGATCGCCCTGCAGGACAGCGCTTCCACCGTGCGCAGGAAGGACCGGGAGTCCGTGGAGGCATTGGCCAGGCGCAGCCAGCTACGCTCCGATTCGCTCCATGCGTTATCCCTGGCCTTCGCGGACAGCGCCAGGTATTTCGAGCAGCAAGGCCGCGATGCCGACGAGCAGCGCGCGCTGAAGGAGCGCCTGATGAAGTATTACTACCTCGGCAGCGAGGAACAGGCCCTGGTCATGGAGAATCCTGACCTCAGCAACTACTTCAAGGCCCGGTCGCGGTCCCTCGAACAACTGGATCAGCTGGCCGAGGCGGAACGTTCGGCCAAGGCCAGCAGGGAGCTGTCGGACCTGATGCTCCAGCGTGCCAACGAAGTGATGGCCACCGATGGCACCGGCAGACAGCCCAATGCGGAGGAACTGGACCAAGCCGCTGCGTTCAACGAGCAGGCCGTGCGTTTGCAGGAGCGAGCGGACAGCCTCGAGCGAAGGGCGGCCAGGCTGCAAGGTGCAGCGGACCTGAACGATGGTCAGGCGTCCGCCATGCTGCAGACCATGGAACCTTCCCGTGCGGAGGAGGTCCAGGCATTGGAGATGCGCACACGCCGAACGGAGCCGATGCTGGCGGAGGCCCGATCCCTGGCCACGGCCCCGGAACCCACCGCATCCGGCAATGATGCTGCTCCACAGGCCGGGGATTCCCCGGTGGCGGCGACCGTTGGTACCAGTGCCGAGGCAGGTGCCACGGCTCCCGTGGCGTCCGACGGACCCGATGACGCTCGTCCGGCCACCACGGCCGGATCGCGGATCGTCGAAGGCTGGGATTTCCCCATGCCGGAGGAACTCGTGGAGGACCTCTTTGAACTGGGCCCGCAGGGACAGGGGCGTGAGGCGGTCATTCCCATGGACGTGAAGATGCCCGATGGACTGGTGTACAAGGTGCAGATCGGTGCCTTCCGGAACCCGGTGCCACAGGAACTGTTCTCGGACATGAGCCCGGTGATGGGCGAGTCGGCCGGCAATGGATTGGTGCGCTACACGGCGGGTCTTTTCACCGGGTTCGGTAGTGCGGACCAGGCCAAGGAACAGGTGCGGGGCCGCGGCTATCGCGACGCCTTCGTGGTGGCCTACCTGGACGGACGGCGGATCAGCCTGGCGGAAGCCCGGACCTTGGGCCGGCCGGCCGGCGGTGAAGCCCTCGCACGGTCCGAGGAGCGCCCGACGGCCCCGGCGACCACCCTGGCCAGACCTTCGGAGATCGCGGGAGCAACGCAGGTTCCGCCGACGACCGAGGCCGGCGGTGCCGGCGAAGGGGTGACGGCGGAGGCCCGGGAAGTGCTCGAGGCATTCGACCGTACGCCGAAGCGCAGCGATTACTACACCGATCCCAGCGCAGCACCTGCGCGTCAGGTGGAGGCCGTCCGCGGACTGTTCTTCACCGTGCAGGTCGGCGTCTACAGCAAACCAGTGGCGCTGGACCGCATCTTCAACATCAGTCCGCTCAACACCGAGCTCATTGATGGGGAGCGCATCCGGTACACCACGGGGATCTACCGAAGCCTGGACGAGGCACGGGTGCGCCGGGCGACGACCATCGAGAAGGGCGTCACCGATGCCTTCATCACCGCCTACCTGAACGGGGAACGGATACCGGTGAGCAGGGCACGGGAACTGATCGACCGCCTTGGCAGTGCCGTCCTGGTCGATCCGGCGATGGCCAACCCCTGATCCCCGGTCCATGCTTTATTAGCTTTGTGCATGGTGTCTACCATGCCTTTCGGACAAGCGGGGACCATCCAGGAGGAGGCCCTGCTGGAGGAGATCGGTGCCGAGGTCGGTCCCACCAAGGAACTCACGGTGTTCAACGATGACGTGAACACCTTCGAGCACGTGATCCGGTCGCTGGTCGAGATCTGTGACCATGATCCCATCCAGGCCGAGCAATGCACGCTCATCATCCACTACCGGGGCAAGTGCGGGGTGAAGCGCGGGCCCTTCGACAAGCTGGAGCCCATGTGCACCGCCCTGCACGACCGGGGCATCTCCGCCGACATCCTATGAAGCGGACGCTCCTCGTGCTGATGCTGCCTGCCCTGGTCGTGGGCTGCCATCGGGTGCCCATCACGGGACGGAAGCAGGTGAACCTGCTGAGCGAGACCGAGATGATGGGAATGAGCCTTTCCCAGTACCAGGCCTTCATTCAGGAGAACCCACCCCTTCCCGATGGGGATCCCCGGGTGCGGCAGGTGCGCACGATCGGCGAGCGGTTGGCCAGGGCCGCCACCGAGTACCTCACCGAGCATCATGCCGCCGATCGGGTCGAAGGGTTCCAATGGACGTTCAACGTGGTGGACGATCCCACCGTGAACGCCTGGTGCATGCCGGGAGGCCGTGTGGTCGTGTACACCGGGATCCTGCCGGTGACCCAGGACGATGCCGGGCTGGCCGTGGTCATGGGTCACGAGATCGCTCATGCCATCGCCCGGCACGGGAACGAACGGATGAGCCAGGGCATGGCCGTCCAGTTGGGTGGCGCCGCGCTCAGTGTGGCGCTTTCCCAGGAGCCCTCCCTCACCAACGACCTGTTCCTTCAATCCTATGGCATCGGCTCGCAACTGGGAACGCTCGCGTTCTCCAGGAAACACGAGTCGGAGGCGGACAAGATGGGCCTGGTGTTCATGGCCCTGGCCGGCTACGACCCGCAGGCCGCCCCCTCGTTCTGGGAACGGATGAGCGCCATGGGCGGCGGCGGTGCGCCGGAACTGCTGAGCACACACCCCAGCGATGAACGACGCGTGGCCGATCTGGAGGCCTTCATGCCAGAGGCGTTGAAGTACTACGCCCCCAGGTAGTCCGCTTTCGACATTTCCTTAGCTTTGCACGCACTTTTCGGGACCCGTAGCTCAACTGGATAGAGCATCTGACTACGGATCAGAAGGTTTGGGGTTCGAATCCCTACGGGTCCGCAGGACACGGAGAAGGCGCCGCGAGGCGCCTTGTTCGTTCTGGAGAACGAACGGAAGCGGAGTTCATCCCGGCCCTTGGCCAGCCTGGACTTCGTTGCAGCGGTATCGGGCCAGTGGGGCGGCACCCGCTGTGTACCCTGCGCGGGGCGGGTTCCCTATCTTCAAAGCATGATGCGGGAGGTCGTTCGTACGGTACCGCTGGCCTGGGTCGACATCCCGGTGCGAAGAACCATTTCCGCTGGCTCCCGTAAGAGTTCCTCAGCGAAAACACCACCGTCATGGTACGATCCGGAACGAGGGGCCTGCTGGCCCCATGGTGCATATGGGCCTTTTCCTTGATCCTGACCGCTTCCACAGCGGTCCAGGCACAGGTCCCTTCCAACAGCTGCTCGGCGTTCACCGCTGCCAACGAGTACCCGGTGACCTTGTCCTGCACACCCGTGGCCATGAACACCAATGGCTTCACACCGGACTACAACCCGGGTGGCTGCCTGGCGGGCAACAACGATGATGCCTGGGCCTACTTCACGGCCATCACCAGCCAGACCCAGGTCCAGTACGAGATCACCGGATGCCAGGGGTTCCTGTGCGGCTTGTTCGTGACGGCCATCCTGCATGTGTTCGAAGGCAACTGCGGTGCGCCCGTGGCGCTGGGTTGCAACATCAGCGGCCTGGGGATCGGCAACGACGCCACGGTCACCATCCCGACGACACCGGGCCAGACCTACTTCGTGCGGGTCCAGCGGACCTTCAGCAACCAGGACTTGTCGGGTGAGCTCTGCATCACCGCCATCTCCAACGCTCCCGCCAACGACCTGTGCTCGAACGCCACCCCGGTCGGCGATGGCACGTTCCCCTTCACCACCATCGATGCCACCGGCTCCTTCGCGACCAGTTGTGCCTTCAATGACACGAACAGCGTCTGGTTCGCGTACACCGCCACCTGCAGTGACGAGGCCACGTTCAGCGTCTGCGATGATGCCGACTTCGACAGCGTGATCTCCGTGTTCGATGCCTGTGGTGGCAACGAGCTGGCCTGCAACGACGACTACTTCGGTTGCACGGGATTCACCAGCCAGGTGACCATCCCCGTCCTTGCCGGACAGACCTACCTCGTCCGGTTGGCCGGCTTCCAGGGGGCGGCAGGGTCCGGCAACCTGACCATCAGCTGCGCGCCACCACCCCCGCCGGCGCCGAACGATGATTGTGCCAATGCCACGGCCGTGGCCGAAGGGCTTCATCCCTTCACCACGGTGAACGCCACGGGCACGCTCAGCACCAGCTGCTCCCTGAACGACACCAACGACGTGTGGTTCGCTTACACGGCGAGCTGCTCGGGCCTCGTGGAAGTAAGCACCTGCGGGAACGCCTTCTTCGATTCCACCATCGGGATCTACGATGCCTGTGGAGGCAGTGAACTGGCCTGCAACGACGACGGTCCGGGCTGCATTTTCTTCGAGAGCACCGTGGAATTCGTGGCCTTTGCCGGGACCACATACTGGGTGCGCATCGCCGGCTTCCAGGGGGATGAAGGGAACGGGGCGGTCAGCATCACCTGCACGGACGTGACCTGGTATTCGCAGGCGAGCGGCAACACGTCGGATCCCATCTGGGCGCTGGCGCCATCGGGTACCCCGGTCCCTGCCGTGTTCGACCCGGCGGCCAACATCGTGGTGCAAGCGGGTCACACCGTGGTCCAGGACCAGCCCGTGGTCGATGCCCTGGTGTTCTCCGTACAGGCGGGCGCGTCCTACGACCTTGGCAGTGGCAACACGCTCAACGTTGGCGGCAATTGGTCGCAGGACGGCGAGTTCATCACATCGGATGGCGGAGTGAGGCTCACGGGCAGCTCGTTGCAAGTGCTCGACGGCTTGTCCACCCTGCGGTTCCACGACCTGGAGCTGGACAACCCGGCGGGAGCCCGCGTGGACGCGGACAGCCTGCTCCTGGATGGTACGCTGCAGCTTGCCCAGGGAAGTTTCGATGCCAATGGACGGCAGGTGGTGCTGGTCTCCGACGCCTCCGGCACCGCCCGGCTGGGGCCGGTGGCCCCCGGAGCCTCGTATGCCGGAGCCCTGCGCGTGCAGCGGTTCGTGCCTGCCGGAGCGACCAACTGGCGCGGCTTGTCGGCACCGATCTCCACGGGTACGCTGGCGCAGTGGAAGCAGGATTTCTTCACGGCCGGCTTCCCCGGGTCCCATGCCCCCAGCTTCGACAGCCCGCCGGGGAGCGGCATCCTGTGGCCGAGCATCCGGACCTACGATGAATCCGATCCCGGACCGGACATGGCCGATGGGCTCGAAGGCCCCGGTCACATCACCGATCCGTTCGTGGTGGGCCGCGGCTACATGGCCTGGTGCGGGGATGCGCTGCTGACCACCAACGAATTCGTGATCGATGTGCGCGGCACGCCGGTGGTGGCCCAGACCCCGCTGGCCCTGCCGGTCGGTTGGACGGACACGGGGGATCCTGCCGTGGACGGCTGGAACCTGCTTGGGAATCCGCTTCCGTCGCCGATCGACTTCGGCCAGATCGCCCTGGGGGCCGACGTGGAGAGCGAGTTCTGGGTCTTTGACCCGGTGGCCGGTACCAACGCCTTCTGGAACGAGACGCTGGGCATGGGCAGTTCCGTGATGAACGGCAACATCCAGAGCAGCCAGGCCTTCTGGGTCCATGCCACCGGCCCTTCCGTGACGACCACCGTCAGCGAATCCGCGAAGACGCTGGACCCGGACGGCGGGGCACCCTTCGGTGGCATGCAGCTGGATCAGGCACCCTACCTGCGCATGGGGCTTTCCTGCGGCATGAACGCGTTCCGGGACGAGGTGCTGGTCCATTTCGGCGCCGGAGCACCGGGGCTCGACGGGCCGGACATGGAGATGCTCGACTTCGCCCACCAGGACGCCCCCAGGCTGTGGACCGCCTCTGCGGATGGTGATCGGCTCGCGTTGAACGCCTGGGGTGAGGTGTCCTCCTCGGCGGCCATCCCGGTGCACGTGAACACGGCGGTGACGGGGGACCATACCCTGGAGGTGATGCAGCTGACCCAGCCGATGGAGGGGTACTGCCTGGTGCTGGAGGACCTGGAGACGGGCACCCTGACCGAGGTGGTGCTGGGCGCCACCTACACCTTCACGCTGGACGCCTCGGCCCCGGCCGACCCGGCGCGTTTCCTGCTGCACGTGTCGCAGCTGCCCGATGCAATCTTGACGGCCTCGGCCACCGAGGTGCTGGTGGGTGAGGCGGTGACCTTCGGCAGCGGCACGCAGCCCGGCGCGTTGGTGACCTGGGACTTCGGTGACGGGACCACGAGCACCGAGGAGGCTCCTGTGCATGCCTACACGCTCCCGGGCAGCTACCCGGTGACGTTGACGGTGGGCTCGGCCCCCTGCGACCTGGTGCTGACCGAGGTGATCGAAGTGGGCATCAGCACGGGCCTGGAGGACCTGGAAGGGGAGGCCTTCTCGGCCTGGACGGAAGGTGATGCGATCCGCCTGCGGTGGTCCTTCGCGGGCTCCGGGGTGCATGAGGTGAAGCTGTTCGACCCGCGCGGCCGGGAGGTGAAGGCGCTGCGGTTGTCGGAGGCCTCGGGCCAGGCCACCCTGGAGCTGGGCGGTCATCCGGACGGGGTGTACGTGCTGCGCCTGCTGGGAGCCGATCGCGTGCGCACGGTGCGCCTGCCGGTGGTGCGCTGAGGACGTACTTGCCGGAATAGCTTTTTATGAGCCCTCCTCGAATTGTTAGTAATGAGGGGGGAGGCATTGACCCGCGTGATGGTGGATCGCTAATTTCGAGCTATCCAAGACCTACGTCATGAAGGCATCTCCACACCCCAGTAGACATTTCTCTATCCCGAAGCATGCACTGGCGGTGCTTCTTTTAGGCATGGCCGGGTTGGTCATGGGTCAGGTCACAACGACCTATAGCACCAGTGGCTCCTACACGTTCACCGTGCCCGCCGGTGTTACTTCGGTTACGGTGGAGTGTTGGGGTGGTGGAGGAAACGGAGGGAATCGGACCTCAAACGGGACCACGGGAGGAGGCGGAGGTGGTGCCTATGCCCGGAGTGTAATTAGTGTGGTGCCTGGCAGTACCTATGACGTGCGGGTCGGTACCGGAGGCTCGGCCACCTTGAATGGTGCCGATTCCTGGTTCATCAACAACACGGCCATCCTCGCAAAAGGTGGCGCCAGCGTGGGAAACAACATCTCGAATGGTGCGGCAGGTGGAAGTGGGGCCGCGAGCATTGGGGATGTTACCTACTCTGGCGGCAATGGGGCCAATTCGGGCGGCACTGGTGGAGGTGGTGGATCGTCCGCGGGTACGGCTGCGAATGGTGCGAATGGCTCCGGCCAGAACGGCGGATCGGCTCCTGCAGGAGGAGCGGATGGCGGTGATGGAGCAAATGCTGGATTCTTTACGCCTTGTTCAGAAGGTGATGCCGGGTCCGGGCCAGGTGGTGGTGGCGGGGGATCTGAACGCACGTCTAATTTTTGGTGCAGTACAGTGTTCGGGGGGGCTGGGGCCGATGGGCAAGTGTCCATCACCTATGTGATACCTCCTCCAATGAACGATGTTTGCTCATCTGCCACATCGCTCAGTATCGGTGCATCCGGCAGCTGCCCGTCCGGAGCAACAAGCGGCAGCACGCTGAACTCCACCGCGGATGGTTCGTTCAGTTGCGATGGTGCTGGTACCAACAATGGAGTATGGTACAGTTTTACGGCTCCAGCAGGTGGCGCGGTGAACCTGCTGATCAACGAGGTCTCAGGTAATCACGAAGCCGCGATCTTCGACGCTTGTGGAGGTACCGAAGTGTTCTGTGACAATACGCCGAACAGTGAGTCCGTGACCGGTCTCACCCCCAGTGCCCAGTACTTCATCGTTGTGTGGTCCGACGCAGGGAATGAAGGGGACCATGAGATCTGTCTGGAGCTTCCACCCACGCCTCCCGTCAATGATGATTGTGCATCGGCGGTCAACCTGATCCCGGGCACCTCCTGTGTACCGGTCACTGGTAATGTGGCGCTCGCCACACAGAGCATTCCGGCCATCACCTGCAACACGTTCACAGGAGATGCCAACGACGATGTGTGGTACAGCTTCGTGGCCGCCGCCACGTCCGAGACCGTCGAGGTGACCGGTAGTGTGGACTTCGACGCCGTCGTGGACCTGCGGGATGGATGCACGGGGAACAATATCGCCTGTGCTGACGCAACACTTGAAGGCGGTACCGAGCAGATCGTGGCCACCGGGCTTACCGTGGGGAATACCTATTTTGTCAGGGTCTATCACTATTACACAGCTGTCCCGGCCACCACGGGCTTTGACATTTGTGTCTACCACCTGGCAGGAGATGAGTGCACCACGGCGGTCACTGCCAACGACGGTGCGAACGCGTTCACCACGGTCGGCACCCCTGCGGCCTCGGACGTGACGTCCTGTGCCACCGGGGATGTCTTCGACACCTGGTTCACCTACACGGCCACCTGCACGGGCACCTTGGTGATCTCCACCTGCGATGATGCCGATTTCAACACCTCCCTGGGTGTGTACGATGCCTGTGGAGGCACGGAGCTTGCCTGCAACGACGATGCAGCGGGTTGCTCCGGGTCCACCAGCGAGGTCACCCTGAGCGCCGCGGTGAACGATGTGCTCCTGATCAGGGTGTCGGGTACCGGAGGTACGACCGGCTCCGGAAATGTCAGCATCACCTGTTACCCGGCCGTGCTCTACTCACAGGCGTCGGGCGATTCCGGCGATCCGATCTGGGACCGGGTTCCGGTGGGTACGCCTGGCGCAGAGGCGTTCAGCCGGTACACCAGCCTGGTCATTCAGAACGGCCACGTCATCACACAGGATCTGGCGACCGTGGAAGCCAACTCCTTCACCGTGGAGTCGGGGGGGAGCTATGACATGAACGGCGCCAATGCGTTGGAGTTGGAGGGTGATCTGACCGTCGACGGCACGTTCGACCCCTCATCGGGGATCGTTCGGCTGAACGGATCCTCCCTGCAGAACATCGCGGGGGCCGCCACCGTGGATGTGTACGATCTGGAGTTGGACAATGCTGCCGGAGCGGTGGTCCTGGCCGATTCCGTCCATGTGTACCGGACCTTGGACCTGCTTTCGGGTGACTTCGACGCCAACAGCAACGAGGTGGTGTTGATGTCCGATGCTTCAGGCACGGCTCGACTTGGTCCCGTGGACCCATCCGCTTCCTACACGGGTTTCCTGCGCCAGCAGCGCTACATCCCGGCCGGGGTCACCAACTGGCGCCTGCTGAGCAGCCCGGTGTCCCCGCTGCAGCTGTACCAGTGGCGTGAGGATTTCTACACCGCGGGTTTCCCGGGTTCGCACTGGCCCACCTTCGACCAGCCGGTGGGTAGCAACATCCTGTGGCCGAGCATCCGCACCTATGATGAGACCAACACGGGCACGGCCCTGACCGATGGCCTGGTGGGTCCCACCGACATCAGCGATCAGATCCAGGTGGGCCGGGGCTATGCGGCCTGGTGCGGGGACAACCTGTTCACGACCACCGCCTTCATCATCGATGTGTTCAAGAACCCCACCATCGCGAACACGCCGGTGAGCCTGCCCATGAGCTGGACCGACACGGGCACGCCCCTGGTGGACGGCTGGAACCTGGTGGGCAACCCGCTGGCCTCGCCGATCGACCTGGACGCCCTGGTGCTCGGGGCCGATGTGGACGGGACCTTCTGGGTGTTCGACCCGGTGTCGGGCAACAACTACTTCCGCGACACCGACCTGGACGTGGGCAGTGGCCCGATGGCCACCAGCTCCACCATCCAGAGCAGCCAGGGATTCTGGGCGAAGGCCAACGGCGCGGCCAACTCGGTGACCGTGGACGAGAGCGCCAAGACCCTGGACCCGAACGGCGGCTCGCCCTTCGGCGGGATGCAGCTGCAGAACACGCCCCTGCTGCGGCTTGGCCTGCACAGCCAGTTGAACCAGTTCAGCGACGAGGCCCTGCTCCATTTCGGGGTCGGAGGCCCCGGTGCTGATGCCATCGATATCGTGAAGTTCACCTTCTCCCACCCGGAGGCTCCGCAACTCTGGTCGGCCTCGCAGGATGGCGACGTGCTCGCCCTGAACGCCTGGGGCACCGTTCCCGGTACGGCGGCCATCCCGGTGCACGTGAACACGGCGGTGACGGGGGACCATACCCTGGAGGTGATGCAGCTGACCCAGCCGATGGAGGGGTACTGCCTGGTGCTGGAGGACCTGGAGACGGGCACCCTGACCGAGGTGGTGCTGGGCGCCACCTACACCTTCACGCTGGACGCCTCGGCCCCGGCCGACCCGGCGCGTTTCCTGCTGCACGTGTCGCAGCTGCCCGATGCAATCTTGACGGCCTCGGCCACCGAGGTGCTGGTGGGTGAGGCGGTGACCTTCGGCAGCGGCACGCAGCCCGGCGCGTTGGTGACCTGGGACTTCGGTGACGGGACCACGAGCACCGAGGAGGCTCCTGTGCATGCCTACACGCTCCCGGGCAGCTACCCGGTGACGTTGACGGTGGGCTCGGCCCCCTGCGACCTGGTGCTGACCGAGGTGATCGAAGTGGGCATCAGCACGGGCCTGGAGGACCTGGAAGGGGAGGCCTTCTCGGCCTGGACGGAAGGTGATGCGATCCGCCTGCGGTGGTCCTTTGCGGGCTCCGGGGTGCATGAGGTGAAGCTGTTCGACCCGCGCGGCCGGGAGGTGAAGGCGCTGCGGTTGTCGGAGGCCTCGGGCCAGGCCACCCTGGAGCTGGGCGGTCACCCGGACGGGGTGTACGTGCTGCGCCTGCTGGGAGCCGATCGCGTGCGCACGGTGCGCCTGCCGGTGGTGCGCTGAACCGCACTTGGAACGAACGGACCGAAGGCCTCCTGCCCGGCAGGGGGCCTTCGTCGTTCAGGATAGGGAACGCGAAGGACAGCTATCTTCGAGCCCTTTTCCTGAGCTCCTACACCGGCAATTCCGACCGACCATGTTCCTGAAACGAAGATTTCTTTCTGGCATAGCAGCTGTTGTGCTTTCGAGCGCATCCTACGGGGTTGATATCATCAACGAAGCCCTTATCTCAGGGTCACTTCCTACAGGGTGGTCTCAGGTGAGCGTGACATTCGCCACCACAGCAGGAGGTTACGCCAACTTTACGGCTTCGGGTTCAGTACTTACGAGCCCGGTGATCGACCTGACGGGGTATACGGCTGTTACGTTGACCTTTGAAGTGGCCAAGTTCGGATCCGGCGGTAATGGTCCCCTGACCGTTGAGTTCTCTACAGATGGAGGTACGACTTGGACCGCGCAAACGTTCAATTCTCCAACGCCAACCTCGTCCACGTACCTGACCTCCGGGCCAACGAGCATCACGGCGTCAGGCTCGAACGTTCGGTTCCGGTTCATCAGAACAGGCAGTCCTTCTCAGAAGCGCCTGAAGAACGTGGTGCTGAGCGGAACTCCTGTTCCCTCGGGTACTGCTCTCGAATTCGACACACCCGTCTCCGCCACGGTGGCCGAGAACGTCGGCACTACGGACCTGACGCTCACCATCGCCAACCCGGACGGCAGCAATGCCTCCAGTGTGGACGTGGTGCTGCTCAGTGGAGCCGCCGCCCGCATCAACAACTACACCACCCAGACCATCAACTGGGCTGCCGGCGACGGCACCGACAAGACCCTGACCATCACGGTCACGGACAATTCCACTTGCGATGGGGATGAGGTGCTGGTCTTCGAACTGCAGAACGTCAGCGGAGGGAACAGCGCCACGGTGGGTGCCGAGGACCAGTTCACGCTCACCGTGCAGGACAACGACCTGTGCACCGGCGTGCAGTTCGCCGGCACGGACCTGACCGTGATCGAGACCGCCGGTACCGCCGACCTCACCCTGTCCATCACCGATCCCAGCGGCAGCCAGGCCACCAGCGTGGACGTGGTGCTGATCAGCGGAGATCCCGCCCGCATCAACAACTACACCACCCAGACCGTGAGCTGGGTGGCTGGTGATGGCACGGACAAGACCCTGACCCTCACGATCACCGACGACCTCGATTGCCTGGGGCAGGAGGATCTGGTGTTCGAGATCCAGAACCTGACCGGTGGCCAGGGTACGCCCTTCATCGGAAGCCCTTCCCAGCGCAACGTGACCATCACGGACAACGAATTCGCTAACGGGGTGGTGATCGCCCGGCAGGGCTTCGAGGGGTCTGGGGCGGACAATTGGACGCTGCAGATCGGGGCAAGCAGGATCAGCGTGGATCCGGGAGCGGGTGACACCCCCGCCAATTCCCGGATCCGCACAGGTAATGCCTCCTGGCAATACCCTGGTCAGGGCAATGTGGTCATTGACATGCAATTGGCCGACTTCGATGTGAGCGGATTCTCGGACGTGGTCCTGCAGGTAAGGGTCTCCTCGACCTCCGCCAACACATTCAATGGGATGGATGACAGCGACTTCCTTGACTTTTTCGTGAACATTGACGGAGGGGGATTTCCGGGGACCCCGGACGTGAACCTGATCGGTGGAACGGCGGATAATAGTCAGATCAGGTACGACTACAATGCCACTGGGGTCGCGTCCACCACGGCAGGCACTCCGATCTCCGTGACGAACCTGGGAAGCGGGAGCATCACGGATGGCTATGCGTTGGTGGAGATCATCATTCCAAGTGGGACCAGTACGGTGGGCTTGCGCGTGGATGCCAATGCCAGTGCTTCGAACGAACGTTGGAACATCGACGACATCGTGTTGCTGGCCAGCGAGTGCCGCCAGACCTGGTACAGCCGGGGTAATGGCAGCGAGGCGGACAACATCTGGTCCCTGACACCGGGTGGCACCGCCGGCCCGGCGACCTGGGGCACCGGTGCCAGCATGGTGGTGCAGAATGGGAACGCCGTGGTGACCACCGGCGCCGATCTGGAACTGCGGAACCTGACCGTGGACAACGGAGGCTCGTTGGACCTGGCCGGTCCCATGCAACTGGACCTGTTCGGCAATGCACTCACCAACAACGGGACCTTGGACGCGCTGGACGCCACCGTGGTGCTGAACCGCGATGAACTGGTGGCGCTCGCAGGCACCGGCGACCTGGACCTCGGGAGCCTGCAGGTGGACGACCTGACCGGCGCACAAGTGACCGCGGACACGCTCAAGGTCCGCAGCGAACTGATCCTGAACGCGGGTGACTTCGACGCCAACGGCAAGGAGGTCGTGCTGGTGAGCGATGCCGCCGGCACGGCACGTCTGGCCCCCGTCAATGCGGCCGCTTCCTACACGGGTTTCCTGCGCCAGCAGCGCTACATCCCGGCCGGGGTCACCAACTGGCGCCTGCTGAGCAGCCCGGTGTCCCCGCTGCAGCTGTACCAGTGGCGTGAGGATTTCTACACCGCGGGTTTCCCGGGTTCGCACTGGCCCACCTTCGACCAGCCGGTGGGTAGCAACATCCTGTGGCCGAGCATCCGCACCTATGATGAGACCAACACGGGCACGGCCCTGACCGATGGCCTGGTGGGTCCCACCGACATCAGCGATCAGATCCAGGTGGGCCGGGGCTATGCGGCCTGGTGCGGGGACAACCTGTTCACGACCACCGCCTTCATCATCGATGTGTTCAAGAACCCCACCATCGCGAACACGCCGGTGAGCCTGCCCATGAGCTGGACCGACACGGGCACGCCCCTGGTGGACGGCTGGAACCTGGTGGGCAACCCGCTGGCCTCGCCGATCGACCTGGACGCCCTGGTGCTCGGGGCCGATGTGGACGGGACCTTCTGGGTGTTCGACCCGGTGTCGGGCAACAACTACTTCCGCGACACCGACCTGGACGTGGGCAGTGGCCCGATGGCCACCAGCTCCACCATCCAGAGCAGCCAGGGATTCTGGGCGAAGGCCAACGGCGCGGCCAACTCGGTGACCGTGGACGAGAGCGCCAAGACCCTGGACCCGAACGGCGGCTCGCCCTTCGGCGGGATGCAGCTGCAGAACACGCCCCTGCTGCGGCTTGGCCTGCACAGCCAGTTGAACCAGTTCAGCGACGAGGCCCTGCTCCATTTCGGGGTCGGAGGCCCCGGTGCTGATGCCATCGATATCGTGAAGTTCACCTTCTCCCACCCGGAGGCTCCGCAACTCTGGTCGGCCTCGCAGGATGGCGACGTGCTCGCCCTGAACGCCTGGGGCACCGTTCCCGGTACGGCGGCCATCCCGGTGCACGTGAACACGGCGGTGACGGGGGACCATACCCTGGAGGTGATGCAGCTGACCCAGCCGATGGAGGGGTACTGCCTGGTGCTGGAGGACCTGGAGACGGGCACCCTGACCGAGGTGGTGCTGGGCGCCACCTACACCTTCACGCTGGACGCCTCGGCCCCGGCCGACCCGGCGCGTTTCCTGCTGCACGTGTCGCAGCTGCCCGATGCAATCTTGACGGCCTCGGCCACCGAGGTGCTGGTGGGTGAGGCGGTGACCTTCGGCAGCGGCACGCAGCCCGGCGCGTTGGTGACCTGGGACTTCGGTGACGGGACCACGAGCACCGAGGAGGCTCCTGTGCATGCCTACACGCTCCCGGGCAGCTACCCGGTGACGTTGACGGTGGGCTCGGCCCCCTGCGACCTGGTGCTGACCGAGGTGATCGAAGTGGGCATCAGCACGGGCCTGGAGGACCTGGAAGGGGAGGCCTTCTCGGCCTGGACGGAAGGTGATGCGATCCGCCTGCGGTGGTCCTTTGCGGGCTCCGGGGTGCATGAGGTGAAGCTGTTCGACCCGCGCGGCCGGGAGGTGAAGGCGCTGCGGTTGTCGGAGGCCTCGGGCCAGGCCACCCTGGAGCTGGGCGGTCACCCGGACGGGGTGTACGTGCTGCGCCTGCTGGGAGCCGATCGCGTGCGCACGGTGCGCCTGCCGGTGGTGCGCTGAACCGCACTTGGAACGAACGGACCGAAGGCCTCCTGCCCGGCAGGGGGCCTTCGTCGTTCAGGTGCGTTATCGTTTACCTTGCGCGCTGACACCGGACACGTTGATGCGATCCCGCCTTGCCGCCCTCTTGCTCCTGGTCATCACCCTATCCGGGTGCATCACCATCGAGGAGCACTACACCTTCAAGAAGAACGGCTCCGGGAGCATGGAGTACGTCATCGACATGAGCGTCATGAAGGAGCTCATGGACTCGATGGAGGGTGCGTTCGGTGAGGAAGGGGAGGATGGCAAGGAAGGATCCGGCGGGGAGGACCTGGACATGGACCTGACCGAGAACGTGGACGCCCTGAAGGGGATCTCCGGCATCTCGGGCGTCAAGGTCGACGACAAGGAGGACTGGGTGCGCAAGATCAAGTTCAAGTTCAAGGACCTGGACGCCCTGAACAAGGCCCTGAACGTGCTGATGCCCGATTCCACCGGGACGCCGCACACCTTCTTCCGCTGGGAAGGCAACACCCTGGTGCGTACGAACAACCGGCACGCCCTGGAACTGGGCGAGGAGATGGGTGCCGATGAGAACGCCGAGGACGAGGCGGACATGAAGGGCTTGCTGGAGAGCATGAAGTACCGGTACTCCTTCGCCTTTCGGAACGACATCTCGGACGTGGCCGTGGCCAACGGGGTGCAGCGTACCGACGACGGCACCCGCAAGGTGGCCCTGGCCACGGACTGGTCGGTGATCACCGAGGATCCCGACGCGCTCGATCTCCGCATCAGCCTGGACCGGTAAGCGACCATGGACGATCTGTTGGAACGCGCCATCCGGCTGGCCGCCAAGGTGCACAAGGGCCAGGTGGACCGATTGGGCAGACCCTACATCCTGCACGTGATGCGGGTGTGCATGCGCGGGCACGACCACGAGGAGCAGATCCTGGGGGCCCTGCATGACGTGCTTGAGCGCTCGGACATGACGATCGACGAGATCGCCAGGAAGGGCTTCGCACCGCGCATCGTGAACGCCCTGGACCACATCACCAAGCGTGAAGGCGAGACCTATGAGGCCTACATCGACCGGGTGATGCAGGATCCGCTGGCCAGCCGGGTGAAGCTGCACGACCTCGCCGACAAGATGGACCTGCAGCAGGTGCGCGAGCTCACGCCCGCCGACCTGAAGCGCTACAACCGGCAGTTGGCGGCCTACCACAGGCTGCGGCAGTTGGTGGAGGAGCTGCGGGCCAACATGACGGTGAAGGCGGCACGCGTCCGCCGCGGGGGCTGAGCCGCTCCCGATGGTCCTGGAAGGCTACCTTTGGCCCTCATTTCCAAGACCATGCTACGTTCCAACCTTGCTCTTTTCGCCCTGCCCCTGCTGATCGCCTGCGGCGGGAACGGAGGCACCGACAGCCCGGAGGTGACCGCCGACACCACCGCCACCGAGGCCTTCCAGTGGGAGGCCGACCGTTTCGCCGATGTGCAGGTGCTCCGGTACCGGATCCCCGGATGGGATCAGCTTTCCCTGCAGCAGAAGGAGCTGGCCTACTACCTGACCCAGGCCGGCCTCGCCGGTCGCGACATCATGTGGGACCAGAACCACCGCCACAACCTGAAGGTGCGGCGCATGCTGGAGAAGGTGATCAAGGACTACCCTGGTGAGCGCAGCGGTGCGGACTGGGAGCACTTCATGACCTACGCGAAGGAGGTCTTCTTCGCCAACGGCATCCACCACCACTATGGCAACCAGAAGTTCACCCCGGAGTTCCCGCGTGCGTACCTGGAGGACGTGATGGCCGCGAGCGGTGCTTCGCTTCCCGCCGAGGTCGTGGACCTGCTCTTCGACCCGGAGCTGGACGCCAAGAAGGTGAGCCTGGCCGCCGATGCCGACCTGGTGCAGGCCAGCGCCGTGAACTTCTACGGTCCGGGTCTGACCCAGGCCGAGGTGGAGGCCTACTACAGCGCCATCGAGCGCCCCGACGATCCGAAGCCGCTCTCCTACGGCATCAACAGCCAGGTGGTGAAGCAGGACGGCCAGGTCCTGGAGAAGGTCTGGAAGGTGGGTGGCATGTACGACGCCGCCCTTCGTGAAGTGGTGAAGTGGCTGGAGAAGGCCCAGGGCGTGGCGGAGAACCCGCAGCAGGCCAAGGCCATCGGGCTCCTGATCGCGTACTACAACACCGGCGACCTGAAGACCTGGGACGACTTCAACGTGGCCTGGGTGGAGGACACCACCAGCACGGTCGACTTCATCCACGGGTTCGTGGAGGTGTACAACGACCCGCTGGGCAAGAAGGGAAGCTACGAGAGCATCGTGGAGGTCACCGACCCGGAGGCCACCCGCAACATGCAGGTGATCCAGAAGAACGCCCAGTGGTTCGAGGACCACTCCCCGTTGATGGACGCGCACAAGAAGGAGAACGTGGTGGGCATCACCTACCGCTTCATCAACACCGTGGGTGAGTCGGGCGATGCCTCACCGAGCACCCCCATCGGGGTGAACCTGCCCAACGCCAACTGGATCCGTGCCGAGCATGGCAGCAAGAGCGTGAGCCTGGGCAACATCGTGGATGCCTACGACAACAGCCGTGGCTCCAGCACCCTGGAAGTGTTCTGCCACGATGAGGAGGAGATCGCGCGCGCGAAGGAGCACAGCACCCTGGCCGGCAAGCTGCACACCGCCCTGCACGAGGTGGTGGGCCACGCCAGCGGCAGGCTCGAGCCCGGCATCGGCCAGCCCGACCAGACCTTGAAGAACTACGCCAGCACCCTGGAGGAGGGGCGCGCCGACCTGGTGGCCCTCTACTTCATCCTGGACCCCAAGCTCGTGGAACTGGGCGTGATGCCCTCGCTGGAGACCGGCAAGGCCGAGTACGACGGCTACATCCGCAACGGCATGCTGGTGCAGCTGCGCCGCCTGAAGCTCGGTGACGAGATCGAGGAGGCCCACATGCGCAACCGCGCCTGGGTGAGCCGCTGGGTCTACGAACAAGGCATGGCCGACAGCGTGATCGTGAAGGTGGAGCGGGACGGCAACACCTACTACGACATCCGCGACTACGACAAGCTCCGGGTCCTGTTCGGCGACCTGCTCCGCGAGGTGCAACGCATCAAGAGCCAGGGCGACTTCGAGGCCGGCAAGGCCCTCGTGGAAGGCTATGGGGTGAAGGTGGACCCCGAACTGCACGCCCAGGTGCTGAAGCGTGCCGAAAGCATCACTTCCGCCCCCTATGCCGGGTTCATCCAGCCGGACCTGGTGCCCGTCACCGACGCGAACGGTACGATCACCGACGTGAAGGTGGAGTACCCGGCCGACTTCGTGGAGCAGATGTTGAGCTACGGCGAGCGCTACTCCACCCTGCCGGACGACAACTGACCGAGATCCTGAACACGGGAAGGCGGTCCTTGCGGGCCGCCTTTTCCTTTTCCCGTGACCCAGGTCCCCGGTCCAGCGCCATCGTGGAGGGTATCTTTGGACATGCCGCGTTCCACCCTGTTCGCGCTCCCGACCCTTGCCGCCCTGCTTCTTTCCCCCGCTACCGGGGTGGGGCAGGCCCACTACACGGCACCGGACCATGGCACGTTCACGCTCGTGCTGCAGGACCATGTCTCCGATGATGGTCTGGTGGACTATTCGGCCATCGGGAAGGACACGAGGTTCCAGCGCTACATCGCCATGCTGGAGCGCTTCACCCCGCTGCCGGAATGGAGCAGGGAGGAGCGTATGGCGTGGTGGATCAACGCCTACAACGCCTTCACCATCCGGCTGGTGTCGGACGACCTGCCCGTGGAGCGCATCACCGATCTGGAGGAGCCGTTCAAGCGGGAGGTGGTCCGGGTCCGGGGCGAGGCCTGGTCGCTGGACCGGATCGAGCGGGAGGCCCTGATGAAGGGCTTCGGCGATCCGCGGGTGCACTTCGCCCTGGTCTGTGCCTCGCGCTCCTGTCCTGCATTGCCCAGGGAAGCGTTCACGGCCGACCGCCTGAACGAGCAGCTGGAGGCCGCAGGACACCGCTTTCTGGCCGACCCCGTCCGTAACCGCATCGCGTCCGATCGCCTGGAGCTTTCCATGATCTTCGACTGGTATCGGCGCGACTTCACCGATGGTGAGACCCTTCAGCAGTTCGTGGCCCGCCACACCGATGTGGACGTAAGGCCCGACGCGGAGGTGCTCTTCCTCGACTACGACTGGCGCCTCAACGGTCGTTGATGCCCCAACCTCCAACCTCCAACCTCCAACCTTCAACCTGCAACACCACCAGGCATGAGCCAAGAGACCTACTACGATCCCGCCGACCTGGGCCGCTTCGGGGACATCGCCGAATGGGACCGCGAACTGGCCCGCAAGTTCTTTGACTGGTATGGCGAGGTCTTCAAGGAGGGCGCCCTCACCGAACGGGAGAAATCGCTCATCGCCCTGGCCGTTTCGCACGCCATCCAATGTCCCTACTGCATTGATGCCTACACGCAGGACGGCCTGCAGCGCGGGGTGGGCGAGGAGGAGATGATGGAGGCCGTGCACGTGGCGGCCGCGATCCGGAGCGGCGCCTCGCTGGTGCATGGCACCCAGATGATGGGCCGGGCGAAGAAGATGATGATGTGACATGGCGACGGCCACCAGGACCCTTCACCGCCGGGACCACGCCCTGAGCCACACCGAGGAACAACTCCGGGTGTTGGATGGTGGTGCCTTTGCCGATGGCACGCTGCCCACCTTCGCCGACAAGCTGCGCGAACTGGGGCGCTGGCCCCTTCTGCCGGGATCCATCCGCATCTTCCAGGTGAACGTCGGCTACCAGTGCAACCAGACCTGCCGCCACTGCCACGTGGACGCTGGGCCGGACCGGAAGGAGGTGATGGACCGCGAGACCCTGGAGCAATGCCTGCAGGCCGTGCGTGAGAACGGCATCCCCACGGTCGACATCACCGGCGGTGCGCCCGAGATGAACCCTCATTTCCGCTGGTTCGTGGGCGCCTTGAAGGAGGCCGGGGCACGGGAGGTGATCGTGCGCAGCAACCTCACCATCTTCAGCGCCAACCCGAAGTACCACGATCTGCCGGAGTTCTTCCGTGACCATGGCGTGCGCGTGGTGAGCTCGCTGCCCTTCTACACCGCCGACCGCACCGACCGGCAGCGCGGGGAGGGCGTGTTCGAGCGGAGCATTGCGGCGCTCCGGCGGCTCAATGAGGTGGATTACGGAATGCCGGACAATGACCTGGTGCTCGACCTCGTCTACAATCCGGTGGGCGCCTTCCTGCCAGGTGGCCAGAAGGACCTGGAGGCGCAGTACAAGCGCAGCCTGGAGCGTGATCACGGCATCGTGTTCAACAGCCTGTTCACCATCACGAACATGCCCATCAGCCGCTTCCTGGAGTTCCTGCTCGCCAGCGGGAACTACGACGACTACCTGGCCCGGCTGGTGAACGCCTTCAATCCGGCCACGGTGGACGGGGTGATGTGCCGGGACACCATCAGCGTGGGCTGGGACGGGAAGCTCTTCGACTGCGACTTCAACCAGATGCTGGACCTGCCGCTCGCCAGGCAGGCACCGCAGCATGTCCGGGACTTCGACCGGGAGGCCTTGGAACGCAGGGCCATCCGGGTTTCGCAGCACTGCTATGGCTGCACGGCCGGAGCGGGCAGCAGCTGCCAGGGCGAGGTGGCATGAACCGCGCCGTGGTGCTCTTCCTGCGGGCTCCGGTCATGGGCCGGGTGAAGACCCGCCTGGCCGCCGACGTGGGGGAGGAGCGTGCCTTGGCCGTGTATCGCGAGTTGCTGGACATCACCACGAAGGCCATGGCGGGCGCGGGTGCCCGGTCGTTGTGCTTCCTGGCCGATGGGTCCGTCATTCCCGAGGTCGGGCTGCCCGATGCCACCTGGCACCACCAGCAGGGGAATGACCTCGGTGAGCGCATGCACCGGGCCTTTCAGGAGGCCTTCGCCGCCGGTCACGATCGCGTGCTGTTGATCGGTTCCGACCTGCCGCACATGTCTCCGGAATTGCTCGAACGGGCGTTCGGGGTACTGGCCGAACGAGATGCCGTACTGGGCCCGGCGCTGGACGGTGGCTACTACCTGCTGGGGCTGAAGCGGCCCCATCCGCTCCTGTTCAGCGACATGCCTTGGAGTACGGACCAGGTCCTGGCCCTCACCCGGGAACGGTTGCAGGCCGCCGGTTCCACCTGGGGGGAATTGGAGGCGCTGCGCGATGTGGACGATGGGGACGATCTTGCAGCATGGGAAGCGGAACACCGGTGAAGGGGGCACGAAAGCGGATCGGGATCGCGGCCTCGGTGCTTCGTGCCGCGGGCTTTGGTGAGGCGTCCACCGGGATCGTGCTGGGCACGGGACTTGGTGGTCTGGTGCAGCACCTCGAGGTGGAACGGGAGATGGCCTACACGGAGATCCCGCACTTCCCCGAGGCCACGGTCGAGTTCCATGAGGGCAGGCTGCTGCAGGGCATGCTCGATGGCCATCGGGTGGTGGTGATGCAGGGGCGCTTCCACCACTACGAGGGCTGGTCCCTGCAGGAGGTGGTGTTCCCTGTTCAGGTGCTGCATGCCCTGGGTGTCCGAAGGCTGCTGCTGAGCAACGCGGCGGGAGCCATCCAGCCGGGGTTCCCCAAGGGAAGCCTGATGCTGTTGACCGATCACGTCGATCTGCTTCCGGGCACCCCGCTGATCGGCCCGAACGATCCCGAGCTGGGCCGGCGCTTTCCGGACATGGGACGGGCTTACGACCCCGGGCTTAACGCGCTGTTCCGGCAGGCGGCAACGGACCTGGGCATCGTGCTCCAAGAGGGTGTCTACGCCGCGGTGAAGGGCCCCAACCTGGAGACCCCGGCCGAGTACCGCATGCTCCGCACCTTGGGAGCGAACGCCGTGGGCATGAGCACCGTGCCCGAAGTGATCGCCTGCGCCCACCTGGGCCTGCCCTGCGCCGCCGTGTCCGTCCTCACCGATGCCTGCGACCCGGACCACTTGGAGCCGGTGGACATCGCGGACATCATCGCCACCGCCGGTCGAGCGGAACCCTTGCTGGTGGCGCTCTTCCGGGAGGTGGTGAAAAAAATGGAAGGGGCCGTGTAACCCCGGGATCGCCGCCCCCGTTAAAAACCCAGACCTTATCGTTCAAAGGTCGATCTGAAGAGTCACGAGCCCCTGCTGGTCATGTACCGGCGGGGGTTTCGTGCTTCCTGACCCTTCAGACGCACAGGATGTTCGCGGCCCATGAGGCGATGAGCAGTTCCGGCTTGGTGCGGGCCTCGTAGCCATGCGCACGCACATACCCGACGGCGGCCGCATGGAGCCGGTGTGAGCCGTACTGGGGATCGCTGTTCAGGTCCATATCGATCCGGCTCACCGGAATGTGTCCTTCCGAACTGAGCGTCCTGGCCACTTCCAGGCTCCGTTCGACCTCACCCCAAAGCCGGGTCCATCGGTCCTCCGAGCGCACCTGCCGTTCCTTTCGATAGAGGACCTGGGCTCCGTTCCTGGCGAAGCGCAGGACCACCGTGGTGGCGTAGATCGTATGCCGGCCCCTATTGTGACTGTCGCTGCCCACGACCACCTCCACGTCCGCGCGCCCCGCCATCATGGAGCGTACGTGTTCCAGCAAGTGCACTTGGGCACCGTCCTGCATCCTCCTGAAGCCTTCCATGGGCCGTTGTGCTCCATCCAAGGTAAGCCCAACGGAAGCGCTCGTCCGGTTGCATGCATGGATCGGTCGAACAGCTATATTTGCACCCCCGCAGCCGAAGTGGCGGAATTGGTAGACGCGCACGTTTCAGGGGCGTGTGAGCGAAAGTTCGTGTGGGTTCGAGTCCCACCTTCGGCACAGCAAGGCGATCCGTCAGGGTCGCCTTCTGAGCATTCTGGGAGATACTCCCTGAACCGCATGACCCGAGTACACGTGTACCGTACGCGCAGGATCTGGTCCAATCTGGTGGCCTGGGCGTGGTCCGTGCCGCTCGTGGTGCTGGCCACCCTGGTGCTCGCCCTCCGCACGGAGATCTTCTGGCCCTTGTGGGCCGCGCTTGCGATCGGCAGCATTGGTGGAGTGATCGCCTTCATCCGCGACCTGGGTCGGCGGTGCACCTACCGGATCGACGGCCCCACGCTCCATCTGGACAATGGGCGGGATCAGCGCCAGGTCGAGGCCAGGGAGATCATGGATGTGAGCCCGCTGGACCGTCGGGCCGGCAGGGACTACATCCTGCAGCACGTGAACACCATCCCGGACAGGAAGGCGGCCTCGGCCCGCGTGGACGAATACCTGAGGTACTGCTCCGTGGACATCGGGATGCGTTCCCTGAGCATGGGGATCGGGCGCCGGATGATCGACCGGATGCCCAAGTCCAGGTACGACCTCGTGCTGCTGCGGCTGTTCAATGGGCAGGCCTACCTGCTTTCACCGGCCCACAGTCAGGACATGGCCGACGGGGTTGGTCGCATGCTCAGGCATGCCGATCCGGAGTGATCAGCGGACCCGGAGTCGTTGGTCCACCCGCAGCGTGGCGCTGCTCCTGATCCCGTTCAACCGGCACAAGGTCCCCACGGTGGTGCCATACCGCCTGGCGATCGCCGAGAGCGTATCCCCGGAACGCACGCGGTGGGAGGTGACGCCCCCCGGACCGTTCAGGCCCCGGAAGATGCCCCGATGCAGGAGCAGGGTGTCTCCGATCAGGTCCCCTTCAACGATGTTGAACACATGGGCCGGGTCCAGCGCTTCCCCCAGGTAGCGGACCTCGAAGTGCAGATGGCTTCCCGTGGAGCGCCCGGTATTGCCTCCGAGCCCGAGCAATTCGCCGGCCTCCACATCGTCCCCGGCCGAGACCGAACGCTTGCTCAGGTGGGCGTACAAGGTCTCCAGGCCGTTGTGATGCCGAACGACGACGACGTTCCCGTAGCCGCGATCGTACTGGGAGATGCGGACCCTGCCGGCGAACGCGCTGACCACCGTGTCCCCGGTCCAGAGCTTGATGTCCACCCCTTGATGCATGCGGCCATGCCTGGGCCCGAAGCCGGATGTGATCCGGCCACAAACGGGGAAATCATGGTCGCAGGGTGCATGGGCCAGCGGCAGGCTCACCGTGTCCCGAAGGTCGTTGGCGCGGAGTTGATGCTGGAAGATCCTGTCCGTGGTCCAGGACCTGTACAGCGCATGGCTGGGAAGGTGGAACAGGGAGTCGACCTCGGTCCATGAAGCCGTGCCCTCCTCCAGCCCGCCACTCTCGAACACGGCATCATCATCACCGCCTCCGATCGAGGAGCTGTCCGCCTGGGCGCGGAGCCCCGCCACGGCGGCTGACAACAACAGGAGAGCGAAGAGGCGTTCCATTCGATCGGCGGCGAAGATACCTTGAAGGGACCGACGGCCCTCTGGGCATCCGGTAGGCTATCCACAGGGTCCTTTTGATGGGGGATCGGGCGATCTTTGGACCAGTTCATCGATGCACGCCATGAAATACCTTCCTGCCGCTACCACGATCCTCCTGTTGGCCGCCTGCGGAAGCGGTCCTTCGGAACTGCCCGAGGAGGCCTCCACGCGCTTCGATCCCCGGGTGCGGAATGCGATCTACGACACGGTGACCTTGAGCACGGACCTGGATGCGCTCTCTGAGAACGAACGTCGGATGATCCCGCTGTTGATCCAGGCCGCACAGCAGATGGACCGGCTTTTCTGGCTGGAGTCCTGGGGGCCGCCTGACGTGCTCCCGGGCAACGGATTGGACGCCGATCAGCTCCGCTTCTTCACGATCAACTACGGTCCCTGGGACCGGTTGGCCGGTGATGCGCCGTTCATCGATGGCATCGGGGCCAAACCATTGGGGGCGCGGTTCTATCCGGCCGACATGAGCACGGAGGAGTTCGAGGCGTTCAGTGACCCCCGCAAGCTTTCGCCCTATACCCTGCTGCAGCGCGGCACGGAAGGTGAGCTGATCGTGGCGCCCTATCACGTCGCATTTGCGGCGGAGGTGCGGGAGGCCGCCAGGTCCTTGCAGGAGGCAGCGGACCTGGCCGAGGATGAGGGGTTGCGCAACTACCTGACCGCCCGCGCCCAGGCGTTGTTGACCGATGAGTATCGCGAGAGCGACATGGCCTGGCTGGACATGCAGCAGAACACGATCGATGTCATCATCGGTCCCATCGAGAACTATGAGGACAAGCTGTTCGGGATCAAAACGGCCCACGAGAGCTACATCGCCGTCAAGGACAAGGAATGGTCGAAGAAGCTCGAACACTTCGCCGGTCTTCTTCCCGATCTGCAGCGCGGCCTGCCGGTCCCCGAGATGTACCGTCGGGAGGAGCCCGGCACGGACGCACAGCTGGGGGCCTATGACGTGATCTACTACGCCGGTGATTGCAATGCGGGCTCCAAGACCATCGCAGTGAACCTGCCCAACGATGAGGAGGTGCAGCTGGCCAAGGGAACACGACGGCTGCAGTTCAAGAACGCCATGCGTGCCAAGTTCGATCGCATCATGGTGCCCATCGCCGGGGTGTTGGTGGAAGAGGAGCAACGTTCCCACGTCACGTTCAATGCGTTCTTCGAGAACACGATGTTCCATGAGGTGGCCCATGGCCTGGGGATCAAGCACACCGTGAACGGAAAAGGCACCGTGCGCGAAGCACTGATGGAACAGTACAGCGCGTTGGAGGAAGGCAAGGCGGACGTCCTCGGATTGTACATGGTCACCAGGCTCCGTGAACTGGGTGAGATCGACGAAGGGGAATTGATGGACAACTACGTGACCTTCATGGCCGGCATCTTCCGCTCGGTGCGGTTCGGAGCGTCCAGCGCGCACGGCAAGGCGAACATGCTCAGGTTCAACTATTTCATGGAGCTTGGCGCGTTCGAACGGAACGCCACCACCGGTACCTACCGGGTGGTCCCCGACCGGATGGCCGAGGCCGTTCGGTCACTGAGCACGTTGATCCTCACCCTGCAGGGAGAGGGTGATCGGGACGGGGTCATCCGCTTGATGGAGGAGAAAGGCGGAGTGGGCCCCGGGCTCGCGGAGGACCTTGAGCGGCTTTCTGCTCAGGACATCCCGGTCGATGTCGTCTTCGAGCAGGGTATGGCCGTTCTCCGGCCCTGATCCGGCGCGATCGGCACGGTAATGGATCGGGAGGAGGACATGGAGAGGCGTGGTGCCGACAGGGAACTTCCCGGGCAGGAGATGGCACATGCGGTCATCATCTACCTGGTGGCCCTGCTCGTGACCCTGCCTTTGTTCATCATCCTGTATCCGTACGTTCCCGAGCTGCGCGTTCCGCCCGGCTTCCGGGTGGACCACCTGCTCACCTTCGCGGTCCTGCTGATCGCGCTCATCATCCTGGTCCGCCGATTCCAGATGATGGTCTATGTGCTCCTGGTGGTGGGCGCCGTGGCGATCACCATCACGGGGCTTGGGGGCGGGTATGGGTTCAGGGACCTGTACGGCGACTATGCGATGTTCCTCCATTCATTGCGCAACACCACGGTACACGTGCCCCTGGCAGGAAGGAATGCAGGGCCGGTGCGGGACGCGGAAGGACTTCGCCGGGCCGCCGATCCTGAACAGCCCGGTCTGCGCGCCTTTGCGGTGAGGCTGGCCACCGAGCACTTCACCGAGGTCCCGGTCGGCCAGGAAGACCTTGGCCTCGTTCGTGCCTTTTCCGTGTTCCGATCGATCAATTCGAACTGGCGCTACGTGGCCGACCCGGAAGGCAGGGAGTACATCGCCCCCGCCATGGAGAGCGCGGAGTTGATGGCAGGGGATTGTGACGATCACGCGGTGCTGATGGCCGCCTGCATCGAGGCCGTGGGTGGCCGGGTGCGCCTGGTCCGGACCACGGGGCACATCTATCCGGAGCTGTACGTGGGCGGGGACAAGGAACTGGAACGTGCGGCGTTCCTGGTCCGGCGGGTCCTGTTCCGGGACGAAGTGGGGGACAAGCCCCTCTACCACCACACCGATGCCGACGGGGCCCATTGGTTGAACCTGGACTACACCAGGGACCACCCTGGCGGGGAGCTCATGGACGAACGGATCCTCGGGATCCTTGTCCTCGGAAAGGCGAAGGCCCGATCCTGAGACCGGGCCTTCCTTGTGGATGTCAGGAGGTCAGGGCAGTTGCTCCACCCGCGTAGCGGTCGGCACCACGCCGCCGATGGTCTGCAGGATGCGGTCCCTATCGTTGCTGCCGCCGGTGTACTTCACCACACCGTCCATGTTCACATCGGTATCCAGGTAGCCGGACGTGGTGGCGGTGGGCACGGTGCCTCCGATCACCGTCAGGATCGGGTCGCGATCATTGCCGCCACCGGTGTACTTCACCAGGGCATCGCCGATCACGTTCCCGGACCACAGGGCCATGACCCCGGAGTTGTTCCGTTGGGCCTCCGTACCAAAGGTCCCTGTGGCGGGCAGGCTCAGGTCCACCGTCGTGGTGCCCGTACCGAAGCTCAGCGGAGACAGGGTGGCCACCCCCAGGTGGTTCCGGTGGCGAAGGGCCACATGGTAGCTGCCCGATGCCACACCGGAGAACGACACCGGTGATGTGCCGTCCACGTCCACCACATCACCGTCCCTCTGGATCAGGGCCGAGCGGGTGGCCACGACCGCGGAGATATCGGACCCCGAACGCAGCTCAACGAAGACCCAATCCACGATGGCATTGTTCCCGGAGACGGCAAGGACCGCAGGCACGATGGTCTCTCCACCACCGCCCACATGGGTGAAGCCGGCGCTCGTGTAGGGTTCGGCGATCGGGAATCCGCCAAGGCTCCTCAGGTCGTCGGACATCAGCTGCGACCCGCTGTCATAGGGCCCATCGAGGAACGCCTTAAGACCGAGCTGCACCCCGGCGACCGGGACCGCTGGGGCCACGAGCCCATCCAAGGGAAGGCTGCCCGTCGCACCGTCCATGTCGTGCAACACGTTCAAGGTGCCGGAACCAATGGTGAGCCGGAACACGGAGCCATCGCCCGTGGTGCCGCCTTCCGCACACGTTCCGAGCAGCCTTCCGGAGGCATCCTCGATCAGGGCACCTCGCGGGGCACTGCCTTGCGAAGCGGCGGTGAAGCTGTAGACAAGTCCCAGTGTGTCCTGGACCGGGTCGTACCCGTAAATGGCCCCGTCCAATTGAAAGCCACCCGAGGCCGCAGTCCCATATAGGATCCCATCGCTCGCCAGCAGTAGATCTCCGCCGGGTCCGCTTCCGCTCACCAGGTCGTTGAATTGCTGCGTCAGTTGGAATCCTCCGCCACCTGCATCGTATCGCCAAAGGGTCCCGTCACCGTTCGCGTTGCCGCCAGCCGCGCATGTTCCATACAATTGCCCTCCGGACAACACAGGTGTACAGGTCGGGTCATTTCCTTCATTGCCACTGAAGGAATGTACCACGGAATAGGAGGAGCCCGACAGATCATATCTGAAGATCACGCCCAGTCCATTACTCCCTCCGTCGGAACAAGTTCCATAAAGGGCTCCATCTGGGCCTACGACAAGACCGGCCACCGGGCCGGAGCCCAGCAAACCACCAAGGTCCTCCAGGACAGTGAGGGTTGAGGAGATCAGGTCAAAGCTGAAAAGGGTTCCTCCAGACAATGCACCGCCCGTTGATGCGAGCCCATAGACGGTATTGCCGATGACGAGAGGTTCGCCTTGAGGAAATCGGCCATCGGCAAAGGAAAGATCATGGAGCACGGAGAATTGAGAGGTCCCGGGATCGAAGGAGTAGATCACGCCACTGGCATTGGTACCCCCATTGGTGGCGAATCCAATAAGAACTCCTCCAGGCCCATGGGCCATGCGCCCGGTAGGTATGGAGGCCGGGCTGAAACCGAAAGGTACCATTGAGGTCAATGACGGTCCGCTTGTCTCCAAGCGGTACAAGGCACCAACCAGACCACTTCCACCGGTGGAACAGGTTCCGTAGAACGTTCCGGAAGGGCTTTCCGTGAGCCTGGCCTCCGGAGCGCTCAGGCCGGATCCTGCCATGTCCGCCAGCTTCTCGAACACCGCGCCAACCGGATCGAACCTGAACAGGGTACCACCATTGGTCGTGCCTCCCGAGCGACAGGCCCCATAGAGCTTTCCATCGGCTCCCGTGCGCATGCCTGACAATGACTGCACGCCATCCGGGTTCGAGAACCCATGCACGGCCGTGAACGTGGTGGTGTTGGGGTCGTAGCTGAAGATCTTGCCGCCCCCGGTGGTCCCGCCCACGCTGGTCGTTCCATAGATGACACCACCGGCCACCACCGGTTCACCCTGGGGCGTGCGCCCGTCCGCGTCCGTGCTGGTGAAGCTGCGGATCACCGTCTGCGTGAAGGGGCTCGAGGTGCTCACCGAGTAGAAGGCGCCGGAACCATTGGGCCCACCGGACGGAGTGACACCGTACAGGGTTCCTCCCGACCTGGTCACACCGGTCACCGGGTTGATGCCGGTGCTGGTGGCTCCCGGCCCGACGAAGTCGTGCATCACGGTGTGGCCACTGACCGTGGGACCCGGCCCCGAAGTGGGGATCGTCCCATAGCTGAACACGGTCCCCCGCCCATTGGCTCCACCGAATTGCGTGGTGCCATAGAGAATGCTCGCAGTGGAGTTCGGCTCCAGCTTGGCGATGGGCCGCCCTCCGATGGTGCCCGGACCATTGCCGCCAAAATCGACTCGTACGCTGTACGCTCCGGTCCCGATGATGAATTCGAACAAGGTGCCGGCATTGTTGGCCCCGCCCGTGCTGCAAAGACCATATAACCGGCCGTTCCGGGCACGGGTCACTCCACGAACGGGCTGCCCGCCATCGCTGGCGCCGTTGAAGGAATACCGGACCGTGTACGTATCGGTGACGGGGTCGTACTCGAACAGCACGCCCTGGCCGAACTCGCCACCGAACTGCGTGACACCGTAGAACTTCCCGTTGGGGGCCTGTTCCAGGTCGCTCTTGGGCAGGCTTCCTTCCAGCCGGACCATTTCATGCCCCACGACATGGTTCCCGTTGTCATCGATCGAGTAGATGGTCCCCAGGTCGAAGCTTCCACCTGATGCCGTCGTCCCATAATAGGTCTGTTGACCCATGAGCAACATGGCGGAGGTCAGGAGCAACGTGCTGAAGAGATTGCGAAGATTCATCATGGATCTGAAGCATTGACGGGCCCGAGGAAGTGGTCCCGTGGTTCGGAAGGACCGTGAAGATAGCCATCCTGCGCCAGAGGTCCATGGGGTGGAACAGGTAACTTTGGAAGGTGGACCAACAACGCAGGATCGTGCGGCCTGCTGAGCTGGCCAAGGCCAGCCACATGCGCCCCGGCGACCCCCGGATCACCCTGCTGACCGAGGTCAGCGGGCTGCGGAAGCTGGAACGGGTGTACAACGAGGTGGGCGACCGGCACGGCGACGATTTCGTGCGGGTGCTGCTCGAGCAGCTGGGCGTGCACTTGGAGGTGGATCCGGACGACCTGGCCCGCGTTCCGAAGGAGGGTGGTGTGGCATTCGTGGCCAATCATCCTTACGGGGCCGTGGACGGGCTTGCCCTGTTGCATGTGCTCAGCGGTGTAAGGCCGGACCTGAAGGTGATGGCCAACTTCCTCCTGCAGCAGTTGGAGCCGCTCGCCGACAGCTTCATCGGCGTCAATCCCTTCGAACAACTGAAGGCGCGCTCCAGCTTCCAGGGCATGCGGGCCGCGCTGCAGCACTTGGGGGACGGCGGGGCATTGGGCGTGTTCCCGGCCGGCGAGGTGAGCAGCTACCGCACGGAGCTCAAGGCCGTTGCCGATCCCCGTTGGAAGGCCCCGGTCATCAAGCTCATCCGGCAGGCCGGGGTGCCGGTGGTGCCGGTCTGGTTCGATGGCAGCAACAGCTTCCTCTTCCATGTGCTGGGCATGATCCATCCCGACCTGCGCACGCTGGCCCTGCCCAAGGAGATGCTGCGGATGAAGGGGAGAAAGGTCCGGATCCGCATCGGGCGGCCCATTCCTGCGGCGGAGGTCGGAGCTTTCACCGATACCGAACGCCTCGGCCGCTTCCTGCGCGCCAAGACCTATGCCCTGGGCTCCGGGGTGCAGGTCCGCCGGGAACAGTTCCGCCCGCTGCGCTTCCCGAAGGAGCCCAAGCCCATCGTGGACCCACCAGCACAGGAACTGCTGGAACAGGAGGTGGCCGGCATCGAGGACCTGAAGGTGAGCACCCAGGGCGAGTTCGACCTGTACCTGGCGCCCAGCGAGCGCATCCCTGCGATGTTGCGCGCCATCGGCCGGGCCCGTGAAGAGACCTTCCGGGCCGTGGGCGAGGGCACCAACAAGGCCATCGACCTGGACGAGTACGACCTGTACTACGACCACCTCTTCCTGTGGGACCGGGAGAAGAAGCGCCTGGCCGGGGCCTACCGCATCGGCGACGGGCGGCGCATCGTGCGGCGCTACGGCAAGCGCGGGTTCTACACGCACACGCTGTTCCGCATGGACCGGGGCATGGAGAAGGTGCTGGGACAGGCCTTCGAACTGGGGCGCTCCTTCGTGGTGCAGGAGTACCAGAAGCACCGCTTGCCGCTGTTCCTGCTCTGGCGGGGGCTGCTGCTGCACATCCTGCGCAACCCCGACCACCGCTACCTGATCGGTCCGGTGAGCATCAGCGGGAGCTACAGCCGCCTTTCGCGGGGGCTGATCCTGGGCTTCGTGCTGCAGCACTACTACGATGAAGAGCTCGCCGCGCTGGTGCGGCCCCGCAACCGCTTCAAGGTGAAGGTGGACAAGGCCGACAGCGAGGCCCTGCTGGAGGTGGCCGCCGACCTTCGGAAGCTGGACCAGCTGATCGCCGACGTGGAGCCGAAGGGCATGACCGTGCCGGTGCTGTTGAAGAAGTACCTGCTGCTCAACGCCAGGATCATCGGCTTCAACCGCGACCCGCGCTTCAACGATGCGCTGGACGGGCTCATGGTGCTGGACCTGACCAAGGTGCCCCCGAAGGTGATCGAGGACCTGCAGAAGGGCATGGAGGCCCCGCCAGCCTAGACGGGCAGCAGGTCGTGGACGTTCAGTTCCACCTCCTCTTCGCGTTCCACGGGAACGAGCCCTTCCTCGTGCATGTACAGGGACCATTCCCCGTTGGCGTATTCGAGCGCGCTGCAGTGCTCGATCCAATCGCCCGAGTTCATGTAGCGCACGCTGCCCTTCGGGGTGGTGATGGTGCGCAGCTGGGGCTGGTGGATGTGGCCGCATACCACCACGTCGTAGCCCTCGTGCACGGCGATGCTGGCCGCGGTCTCCTCGAAGTCGCCGATGTACTTCACCGCCCGCTTCACGCTGTTCTTGATCTTCCGGCTGAAGCTCATGCGCGGCCGGCCGAAGCGCTCCAGGGTCCAGTTCACCACGGTGTTGATGCGGATCAGCAGGTCGTAGCCGAACCCGCCCAGCATGGCCAGCCATTTGGCGTGCTTCATGGTGGCGTCGAACAGGTCGCCGTGGAAGAACCAGTACGTCCTCCCGTCGATCACGGTCACCAGCTTGTCGGCCAGCCGCAGGTTGCCCAGCCGCGCCGGGCTGTAGCGGCGCAGGGCCTCGTCGTGGTTCCCGGTCAGGTAGTACACCGGCACCTTGGAGGCGAGCTTCAGGATGGTCTTCACCACCTCCATGTGGGAGCTGGGGAAGAAGCGCTTCTTGAACTGCCAGATGTCGATGATGTCGCCGTTGAGCACCACCATGGCGGGCTTCACGGAACGCAGGTACGCGAGCAGCTCCTTGGCCCGGCACCCGTAGGTGCCCAGGTGCAGGTCGCTGATCACCAGGATGTCGATCGGTCGTTTCATCTTGGCAGGCAAAGCTGACGCGGCCGCATGGCCGGATCATTGGCCCCACGTTAATTCCACCGCGTCTTTCACAGGCCGGTGTTCGATCCGCCCGATCTTCGCGCCATGCCTGCGAAGACCACCCTGGTCCTGGGCGCCAGTCCCAAGCCCGATCGGTACAGCCACATGGCCGTGCGCCGGCTGCAGGCGGGCGGGCACCCGGTGATCGCCGTGGCCTATCGGGCCTCGCACATCGGCGACCTGCCCATCGTGACGGAGATCCCCGAGGGTGTGAGCGTGGACACGGTGACCTTCTACCTGAACGCCAACAACCAGCGCGACTGGGAGGACCGGCTGCTGGCGCTGAAGCCGAAACGCTTCATCTTCAACCCGGGTGCGGAGAACCACCACTTGGCGGAGCTGGCCCGGAAGGCGGGCATCGAGGTGGTGAACGGCTGCACGCTGGTGATGCTGGCCAGCGGCCTTTACTGAGCCTCGCGGTCCAGCACCCGCAGGATCGTGGCACAGGCCGTGCGCACGAGGTCCTCCGTGATCGTGAGCGGCGGCGCGATCCGGAAAGCGGTGGGGCAGGAGAGGAACCAGAAGCCGAGCACGTCCTCCTCCAGGCAGCCGTGCACCACGCGCTGTACCCGATCGGCATCGCCCAGGTCCACGGCCAGCATCAGGCCGGTGCCCCGCACTTCGCGGATGGCCCGATGCACCAGCAGCTCCCGGAAGAGCGCGCCCATGCGTCCGGCATGTTCCGGCAGGTCCTCGTCCAGCACCACTTCCAGCGCGGCCAGCCCGGCGGCGCACACCAGCGGGTGCCCCCCGAAGGTGGTGATATGCCCGAGCACGGGATCGTGGCTCAGGAGGTCCATCCGTTCGGTCGAGCTCACGAAGGCGCCCATCGGGAGCCCGCCGCCGAGCGCCTTGCCCAGCACGAGGATATCGGGCACCACACCGCTGTGTTCGAAGGCGAAGAGCCGCCCGGTGCGTCCGAAGCCGGTCTGCACTTCGTCGAAGACCAGCAGTGCCCCAGTGGCGGTGCAGCGCTCGCGCAGGGCCTGCAGCCAGGCGGGGTCGGGCTCGCGCACGCCCGCATCGCCCTGGACGGGTTCGACCACGACCGCAGCCACCTGTTCCGTGATCGCCTCCAACCCGGCCGGATCGTTGAAGGGGATGTGCCCGGTATCGGGCAGCAGCGGCAGGTTGCGGAAGCGTTTGGCGGTGTTGTCCGTCAGGCTCAGGGAACCGTGGGTGCTGCCGTGGTAGCTCTTCCGGCAGCCCAGCAGGCGGGTACGTTCCGTGGCACGCTTGGCCAGCTTCAGGGCACCCTCGATGGCCTCGGTTCCACTGTTCACGAAGTACACACGATCCAGTCCCTCCGGCAGCACGCCGGTCAGGCGTTCCGCGAAGCGCACCTGCGGTTCCTGGACGAACTCGCCGTAGGGGATCACGTGCAGGTGGCGGTCCAGCTGGTCGCGGATGGCCTGGACCACACGCGGATGCCGGTGGCCGGTATTGTTCACCGCAAGGCCGGCGACCAGGTCCAGCACCCGGCGTCCATCGCGGGTGTGCAGGTGACAGCCTTCGGCCGCGATGATGTCCAGCGCCAGCGGGTGCGGGCTGGTGGCGGCCAGGTGGCGCAGAAAGGCCTGGTGCAGGGCGTCCGTCACGGACGCGAAGTTCGTGCAGGCGCGATCAACGGCGGCCGGGGGGCGGTCCGGGGCGTCCTTCCATCCGTTCCCGGAAGCGCCGGAGCAGCTCCCGGTTGAAGTCGTGTTCGGCCTTGTACAGCACCGCGGTCTTCCGCGAACCGATCTGCCGCTGGAACTTCTCGGCGTACGCACGGCGGATGTCGAGTTCGCGTTGGCGTTGGTCCAACTCGACGGTTATCAAGTCACGGGCCTCCTCCTCCGATAGCTCGCCGGCATGGCGCCGCGCCGCCTGTCGGACCTCGCGCATTTCGCGCCGAAGGGCCTCGAGCTTGCCGTCGTATTCGTTGTACAGCGGCCAGAACTGCTGGGCCTCCTCGGGGGTGAGCCCCATCTTCTGCGTCAGGTAGGCGCTTTTCTGGGCCTTGATCTCCTGTAGGCGTTCAGCCGGGATCTCGGGCAGGTCGTCGCCTTGGGCGATGGCCGCGAAGGGTAGGGCCAGCAGGCCGGCGATCAGCAGGTGGCGAAGGGAGTGCAGCGCGTTCATAGTTCGTCGATCAGGGCACCCACGTCGGTGCCGTTCAGTTCGTAGTAGAGGGCCAACTCCTCGGCGGAAAGCTCCAGGTCCGGAGCCGGCGCCTCCAGGTCGTCGGAAAGCGCCAGTTCAGCATAGAGGTCGTCGCCGGCCAGCAGGTAGAGGTCCTCCTCCGAAGCCGGGGCGGGCACCTCCACCGCCAGGTCCGCGGTCCCGGGTTCCGGACGGGTCAACCACCAGGCCCCCAAGGCGAGCAGGGCCAGCACGGGCAGGGCGATCGCTGAACGGCGCAGCCATCGCACGACCGGCGCCGGCCGGGAGGTCACGCGGGCCTGCACGGCATGCGGGAACCGATCGAAGAACCCATCGGGCACCGCGAACGGGTCCCGCTTCGGCAGGCCCATCAACGTGGGCGCCAGGCGTTCGAGTTCCTCCTGTTCGTGGTGGTCTTCCATGGCGTGTCGGGTGTAGGACAACGAAAGGCGCTTCAGGTTTGATCGCTGGTGAGCCAGGCTTCGATCTTCTTCACGGCGATGTGGTAGCTGGCCTTGAGGGCGCCCACCGAGGTGCCGGTGGCGTCACTGATCTCGGTGTACTTCATCTCCTGGAAGTACTTCATGGTGAAGACGGCCCGCTGCTTGTCCGGCAGGCGCATCACGGCCCGCTGCAGCTTCTTTTCGATGGCATCGCCGGTGAAATGTTCGCTGCGGTCCATGTCGGCCGTGAGCCGTTCCACCACTTGGTCGTTGTTCACGAACAGCCCGCGCCGCAGGCGCTTCAGGTGGTTGATGCTCTGGTTGTAGGCGATGCGGTGCAGCCAGCTGTAGAGTTGTGCGTCCTCACGAAAGCCGTCCAGTCCCTTCCAGGCCTTGATGAAGACCTCCTGCAGCACGTCCTGGGCCTCGTCGTGGTCGGTGACCATCCTGCGCACGAAGGCGTAAAGCCTCCGCTGGTGGGTGCGCACGATCAGGTTGAAGGCGTAGTTGCGGCTCTCCTCCCTGCGGAAGAGCGCCAGCAGCTCGGTGTCCGACAGCTCGCTCATGCGGCGTCGGTGCTGAAGGTCATTTGCGGGCGATGGCCCGGCGCGCGGCGTCCACGATGGCGGAGGGTCCCAGGCCGTACTTCTCCAACAGTTGGTCCGGGGTGCCGCTCTCGCCGAAGGAATCGTTCACGGCCACGTATTCCTGCGGGGTGGGTGCATGCAACGACAGGACCTGGGCAATGGCATCCCCCAGGCCGCCGTAACGGTTGTGCTCCTCGCAGGTGACCACGCATCGCGTCTTCCGGGCCGAGGTTAGGACCGCCTCCTCGTCCAGGGGTTTGATCGTGTGCACGTTGATCACCTCGGCGGAGATCCCATCCTTCTCCAGGGCTTCGGCGGCCTGCAGGGCGTTCCACACCAGGTGGCCGCAGGCGAAGAGGCTCACATCGGCGCCTTCGCTCAGCACCTGGGCCTTGCCGATGGTGAAGGGCATGTCCGCAGGGATGAACACGGGCCATTTCGGACGGCCGAAGCGCAGGTAGACCGGCCCTTCGTGGGCGGCGATGGCCAGGGTGGCCTGGCGCGTCTGGTTGAAGTCCGCGGGCACCACCACGGCCATGCCGGGCAGCATGCGCATCAGGCCGATGTCCTCCAGGATCTGGTGCGTGGCGCCGTCCTCGCCCAGCGTAAGGCCCGCATGGCTCGCACAGATCTTCACGTTCTTGCCCGCGTAGGCGATGCTCTGGCGGACCTGGTCGTACACCCTGCCGGTGCTGAAGTTGGCGAAGGTGCCGGTGAACGGGACCTTGCCTCCGATGGTGAGCCCTGCGGCCACGCCCATCATGTTCGCCTCGGCCACCCCGCACTGGATGAAGCGGTCCGGGAACTCCTTCTCGAAGGCGTCCATCTTGAGCGACCCGGTGAGGTCGGCACAGAGACCCACCACGTCGGGGTTGCTGCGGCCCAGTTCCAGCAGGCCTTCACCGAATCCGGAACGGGTGTCCTTCTTGTCGAGCACGGGGTAGGAGGTCATGGATCAGAAGTTGATGGTGACGGAGCGCCCGCTTTCGATCACGGCGTCCTTGGTGGTGGAGTATTCGGTGCGGTTGGCGCTGCGGCTGCGGTAGACCACCTGGTAGGTGCCGGGCAGCAGACGGTACTGGTGGCGCAGGGCGGAGGGGTCCAGGTCCACCACGTGCACCAGGCGGTCGCCCTCCCTGAGGAACACGGCGCCGTAGCCGGGCGTTCCGGGCAGGATGTTGAGCACACCGGTCTGGGGCACCTGCACGGTGGCGGTCTTCCCCTGCTCGATGGTCACGTCCTCCACCTTCAGCCGGGGCAGGGTGAGGAACTCGAGGTCGTAGCGCCCCACCAGGTACTTGTCCGTGGTGTTGATGTCCTGGACGTTCAGGGTGGTCCCATCGCCCTGGCGACGGACGATGCAGGGGGTGGGACGCTGCTCCGGAAGGCCGCTGCCCATCTTCAGTTCCAGCTGTCCCTGGCCGGCGCTGAGGGTGATGATGGTGTGCGTGCCCGGCTTCACGGTCACGTCCTCGCGGGAGACGGGCGGGATGGTGTGCGCCACCAGTCGGTAGGTGTACACCGGGTCGATGCTGAGCGTGTCCGGCCGGCCGCGGGCGTTCAGCGTGTGCACGAAGTGGTAGCGCACCTCGCCGGTCCGCTGGTCGTACAGGGTCACCGGCACGTCGGTCTCGGTGGGCTTCCCGTCCACGGTCAGCAGGTCGATCTCCGCGGTGGTGCTGTTGAGCGCCTGGGTGATGACGACCTGCAGCACCTGGTCGAAGAGCTCGGGCGTGCTGGCATCGTAGTAGTTGCCCACGCACTGCAGGCTGTACTTCTGCCCGTCGTCCAGCCCCACGCCGATCACGAAGGGCTTCAGGATGATGCCCCTGGCCTGCAAGGCCCGGCTCACCGCGCAGGGGTCCTCGTCGCAGGCCTCGATGCCGTCGGTGATCAGGATGATGATGTTGCGGGCCTTGGGGTCGTCGGGAAAATCACCGGCGGCCTTCTCCAGCGACCGGGCGATGGGGGTGGTGCCCACGCAGCGCACGGCCTCCAGCACCCGGCGCATCTCCGGCACGCTGCGCTCGCTGAACGGCACTTCCAGCCGGGTGTCGTCGCAGTCCTGTTTGCCGGGTTCGATCGCGGTCTGGTGCCCGTACAAACGAAGCGCCAGTTCCAGGTCCGGCGTGCCTTCCAGCTGCTCCAGGCTTTCCAGCAGGAGCTCCCGGGCGGTGTTGATCTTCGGCTGGTTGCCCCAGAAGGCGTTCATGCTGTTGCTGGCGTCCATCACGAACAGCATGCGGGTGACCTGCCGGTCCTGGGCGGCCAGTCCGCTGCCCAGCAGCAGGGCGATGATCGCGAAGAACGTGCGGAAGGAACGCGGGAGCATGACGCGGGGCTCAATAGTCGCCCAACGTCTCCTCGAGCTGTTCCAGTGCGCGTGCGGCCTGTTCATCGTTCGGTGCGACGCCATGCCACTTGTGGGTGCCCATCATGAAGTCGACCCCCTGGCCCATCTCGGTGCGGAGCAGGATCACGACCGGCCGACCCTTGCCCGTGCGCGACTTCGCTTCTGCAAGCGCCGCCAGCACCCGGTCCATGTCATTCCCGTGGTCCTCGACCAGTACGTCCCAGCCGAAGGCCTTCCATTTCGCGGGCAGGTCGCCCAAGGGCATCACGTCATCGACGTCCCCATCAATTTGCCTGCCATTCCAGTCCACGGTGGCGATCAGGTTGTCCACGCGGTGCGCGGCGGCGCTCATGGCGGCCTCCCAGACCTGGCCCTCCTGCAGCTCACCGTCGCCGTGCAGGGTGTACACGAGGCGGTCGTCACCGTTCAGCCGTTTGGCCAGTGCGGCTCCGATGCCCACGCTGAGGCCCTGACCGAGCGACCCGCTGGCCATGCGCACGCCGGGAAGCCCCTCATGCGTGGTGGGGTGGCCCTGCAGCCGGGAATCGAGCTTGCGGAAGGTGGCGAGCTCCTTCACCGGGAAGTAGCCGCTGCGCGCCAGCACGCTGTACCACACCGGGCTGATGTGGCCGTTGCTCAGGAAGAACAGGTCCTGGTCCCGGCCGTCCATGTCCCAGGCGGAGGGGTCGTGCGCCATGACCTTGAAGTACAGGGCGACCAGATACTCGGTGCAGCCGAGCGATCCGCCGGGGTGCCCGCTGGCGGCGCCATGGGTCATGCGGATGATGTCGCGCCGCACCTGGCTGCAGATGCGCTGGAGGTCCTCGGTCGAAGCGCTGGAAGCCTTGGCCGGTGCGGGTTTCGTCATGAGCATTCGGGGCGGGGTGATGCGTTCGCGAAAGTAACCGGAGGCCTTCGGCGGGGCCGGGTCTTGTGGATATCTTTTCATAACCCTGAAGGCCTCAGCCGTTGAACAGGGAACACCTGCCGACCGTTCCTCTGACCATGCGTGCCTGGCCCATCCTGATCCTGGTCGCGGCTTCCTGCAATGCCCAGCCGGACACCGCCTACGTGCATCGGACAGGCAGTCCCGATGGCATCGGCAAATGGTACCTGGGCCGGGAGATCGCCCACACCATGAGCGCCGCGGCCGCCGACTGGCTGGACCGGCCGGAGCGGGGGCGAGAGGAACGCCCCGAACGCATGCTGGCCAGGCTGCGGATCGGACCGGGCGACACCCTCGCCGACATCGGCTGTGGCACCGGCTTCCACGCCCTGCGCATGGCGGAACAGGCCCCCGAGGGACTGGTCTACGCCGTGGACATCCAGCCCGCCATGCTCGACAGCGTGCGCGAACGTGCCGCCCGTGAAGGACTGACGAACGTGCGTCCCGTCCAGGGAACCCTGCGCGACCCCGGTCTGCCGGAAGGTGCCGTGGACAAGGTGCTGCTGGTCGATGTGTACCACGAACTGGAGTTCCCCCGGGAGATGATGGCCGCCATCGTGCGTGCCCTTCGGCCTGGGGGCGAAGTGTTCCTGGTCGAGTTCCGCGGCGAGGACGATTGGGTGCCCATCAAGCCCCTGCACCGGATGTCGCGTGAGCAGTGCCTGAAGGAGATGGCCGCCGCAGGGCTCGTGTACGACCGCCAGTGGCGCGGACTTCCCTGGCAGCACCTGCTGGTGTTCCGGAAGCCCTAACCGGCCCTGCTGGTCAGCGCCCGATAGATGCCCGGCAACGAGAACAGGAACCAGGCGGCCTCCAGGATGATGAAGCCCCACTGCATGGCCCGCACGGCGTCGATCAGCAGCAGCAGGGAACCCAGGGCGTTCAGCACCAGATAGCCCAGCGAATCGCCCCGGATGCGGCCGGTCTGGGAAAGGGCGTAACCGATCAGCAGCAGCCCCGCGCCGATCAACTGGGGAAGTTGGTCCATGCCGCGAAGGTCGGGAGAGCCAGGGGACAAGTGTCAAGTGTCAACGCGGCCGGTATCCGTAGTTCCTGCTTCAGCGTTTCGCGTTCAGCCTTCAGCCTTCAGCCTTCAGCGTTCCACGTTCCCCCTACCTTCGCGGCCCACTTTACGCGCCATGGGACTGAAATGCGGCATCGTAGGCCTGCCCAACGTGGGCAAGAGCACCCTGTTCAACTGCCTGAGCAACGCCAAGGCGCAGTCGGCCAACTTCCCGTTCTGCACCATCGAGCCGAACCTGGGCACCATCACCGTGCCGGATGAGCGGCTGAACAAGCTGGCCGAGCTGGTGAAGCCCCAGAACGTGGTGCCGACCACCGTGGAGATCGTGGACATCGCCGGCCTGGTGAAGGGCGCCAGCAAGGGCGAAGGGCTGGGCAACCAGTTCCTGGCCAACATCCGCGAGTGCGACGCCATCCTGCACGTGCTGCGCTGCTTCGACGACCCCAACGTGGTGCACGTGGACGGCAGCGTGGACCCCGTGCGCGACAAGGAGGTGATCGACACCGAGCTGCAGTTGAAGGACCTGGAGACCGTGGAGCAGCGCATGAAGAAGCTCAAGACCCAGGCCACCACCGGGGAGAAGGAGGCCAAGCGCCGTTACGCCTTCCTGGAGCGCGTGCATGCCGCCCTGCTGCAGGGGAAGAGCGCCCGCACCGCGGTGGAGACCAACGACGACCCGGCGCTCGTGAACGAGTTCCAGCTGCTCACCACCAAGCCCGTTCTCTATGTGTGCAACGTGGACGAGGCCAGCGCCACGACCGGCAATGCCCACGTGGAGAAGGTGAAGGAGGCCGTGAAGGACGAGCACGCCGAGGTGATCATGGTCACCGCCGCCATCGAGGCCGAGATCGCCGGACTGGACACCCCCGAGGAGCGGGCCGAGTTCCTGGCCGACATGGGGCTGAAGGAGCCGGGCGTGAACAAGCTGATCCGCGCCGCCTACCAGCTGCTGAAGCTCCAGACCTACTTCACCGCCGGCGTGAAGGAAGTGCGGGCCTGGACCATCCATGTCGGCGACACGGGTCCCCAGGCCGCGGGCGTCATCCACACCGACTTCGAGAAGGGCTTCATCCGCGCCGAAGTGATCGCCTACAACGACTTCGTGACGCTGGGCAGCGAGTCCGCCTGCCGCGCCGCCGGCAAGCTGCGTGTGGAGGGCAAGGACTACGTGGTGCAGGACGGGGATGTCATGCACTTCCTGTTCAACGTGTAGGTCAAGGCGCTTGCCACCGGGTTAATTTTGCGGCCCCGATCGAGCCGCGATGAACCCCAAGCAAGCCCTTCCCGTGCTGGTCACCGCCCTGCTGTTGGCAGCCTGTGAAGGAAGCACACCTGATGCCATGGAGACCACCCTTGTGAACCCCCTGTTGGAACCCAGCGACCTGCCGTTCGGGGCGCCCCGCTTCGACCGCATCACCGAGGCCGACTTCCGGCCCGCCATGGAGGAGGGCATGCGCAGGCAACTGGCCGAGGTGGAGGCCATCGTGGCGGACCCCGCAGCACCCACTTTTGAGAACACCATCGTGGCCCTGGAGCGCAGCGGGCAGGACCTCGCCCGGGCCAGCAGCGTCTTCTACAACCTCACCGGCAGCGCCACTACCGACAGCCTGCAGGCCATCAAGGCCGACCTGGCCCCGAAGCTCGCCGCGCACCGGGACGCCATCAACCTGAACGACGGGCTCTTCGCCCGGATCAAGGACCTGTACGGCCGGAGGGACCAGCTGGGCCTGGACCCGGTGGACGCGCGGCTCCTGGAGAAGTACCACACCCGGTTCGTACGGGCCGGCGCCCTGCTCGAAGGGGCCCACAAGGAGCGCATGATGGCGCTCAATGCCGAGGAGGCCGAGCTCACCACCCGCTTCGCCGACCACATCCTGAAGGAGCGGGCCGATCTGGCGATCCTGGTCGACGACGCAGCACAGCTGGAAGGCCTCGGATCCGCCGCCATCGATGCCGCCGCCGCCGCGGCCACCGCCAAGGGGCACGACGGCAAATGGCTCATCGACCTGCGCAACACCACCACCCAGCCCGCGCTCGCCGAGCTGAAGGACCGCGCCCTGCGTGAGCGGATCATGCGGGCCTCCCTGTCGCGCAACAGCCGGGGCAACGCCTACGACACCCGCGCCACCCTGGCCCGCCTCGCCCAGCTGCGTGCGGAGAAGGCGAAGCTGCTCGGCTTCCCCACCTGGGCGCACTATGTGATGGACGATCAGATGGCCAAGAGCCCCGACCGCGCCATGGAACTGCTCGGTCGGCTGGCCCCGGCCGCCGCCGCCAACGCCCGGAAGGAGGCCGCCAGGCTGCAGGAATTGGTGGACCAACAGGAGGGAGGCTTCACCGTGGAGGCCTGGGACTGGGACTTCTACGCCGAGCAGGTGCGCAAGGCCGAGTACGACCTGGACGAGGCCGCCGTGAAACCCTACCTCGAGTTCGAGAGCGTGCTCCAGAACGGTGTGTTCTTCGCCACCACCAAGCTGTTCGGACTCACCTTCCAGGAGCGCACCGACCTGCCCGTGTACCACCCTGACGTGCGGGTGTTCGACATCATCGACACCACCGGCGAGGTGATCGGCCTCTTCTACGGCGACTACTACGCCCGCGACAACAAGAACGGCGGGGCCTGGATGAGCAGCTTCGTGGACCAGAACACCCTGCTCGGCCAGCAGCCCGTGATCACCCAGGTCTGCAATTTCGTGAGGCCGGCGGAGGGACAGCCGTGCCTGCTAAGCTGGGACGACGTGACCACGCTCTTCCACGAGTTCGGGCACGCCCTGCACGGCATGCTCAGTGCGCAGAAGTACCCCACCTTCAGCGGTACGGCCACCAGCACCGACTTCGTGGAGTTCCCCAGCCAGGTGAACGAGAACTGGGCCCTGGTACCGGAGGTCTTCGGCAATTTCGCCCGGCACCACGCCACGGGCGAGGCCATGCCGGCCGAACTGGCGGAAAAGCTGCGCAAGGCCAGCCGCTTCAACCAGGGCTACGCCACCACCGAGTACCTGGCCGCCGCCCTGCTGGACCTGGAGTGGCACTCGCGCACCGCGGACGACCCGCTGGTGGAGGACGTGGAGGCCTTCGAGCGGGCCGCGCTGGCCAAGTACGGCCTGGACCTGCCGCAGGTGCCGCCCCGCTACCGCAGCTGCTACTTCAGCCACATCTGGGGCACCGGCTACGCGGCCAACTACTACGCCTACATCTGGAGCGAAGTGATGGACGCCGACGCCTTCGCCTGGTTCAACGAGCACGGCGGCATGACCCGCGCCAACGGCGACCATTTCCGGGCCACCGTGCTCAGCCAGGGCGGCAGCCGGCCGGAGGAGGAGCTCTACCGCGACCTCACCGGTCGCGATCCCCGCGTGGAGCCCTTGCTCATGAAGCGGGGGCTGGAGTAGGCCTCCGATCGTTAAAAACTCCCCGGGATCGTGGAAAACCGGGGCTTTTCGCCGCTGCGGAGCCCCCGTGGGGTGCGGTATCTTCGTGCCAACCTGCCGGAAGCCCCGTCAGCCGCGCGCTTCCGCCCCTTTCCATGAGCGAGGTCAACTACAGCGAGGAGCATATCCGCACCCTGGACTGGAAGGAGCACATCCGCCTCCGTCCGGGCATGTACATCGGCAAGCTGGGCGACGGATCCAGCTTCGACGACGGCATCTACATCCTGCTGAAGGAGGTGCTGGACAACTGCATCGACGAGTACGTGATGGGCCACGGCCGCAAGGTGGAGGTCGAGATCAAGGACGGCCGGGTGCGCATCCGCGACTATGGCCGCGGCATCCCCCTGGGCAAGGTGGTCGACGTGGTCAGCAAGATCAACACCGGCGCCAAGTACGACAGCAAGGCCTTCAAGAAGAGCGTGGGCCTGAACGGGGTGGGTACCAAGGCCGTGAACGCGCTCAGCCGCAATTTCCGCGTGGAGAGCGTGCGCGACGGACAGGTGAAGGTGGCCGGCTTCGAGTTCGGCGAGCTCGTGCAGGACGAGAAGGTGAAGAAGACCGATGCCGCCAACGGCACCCTGGTCGAGTTCGAGCCGGACGAGGCCATGTTCAAGAAGTACCAGTACCGCGACCAGCACATCGAGCGGCTGCTGTGGAACTACTGCTACCTGAACACGGGGCTCACCATCGTCTTCAACGGGCAGCGGTTCCAAAGCAAGAACGGGCTGCTGGACCTGCTGGAGACCAAGATCGACGGCGAACCGCTGTACCCCATCATCCACCTGAAGGGCGATGACATCGAGGTGGCGCTCACCCATGCCAACCACTATGGGGAGGAGTATTACAGCTTCGTGAACGGCCAGCACACCACGCAGGGCGGCACCCACCAGGGAGCCTTCCGCGAGGCCGTGGCCAAGACCATCCGCGATTTCTTCAAGAAGGACTGGGAGTCGACCGACATCCGTACGGGCATCGTGGCCGCGGTGAGCGTGAAGATCATCGAGCCGGTGTTCGAGAGCCAGACCAAGACCAAGCTGGGCAGCACCGAGGTGGAGCCCGGCGGTCAGAGCATGCGCTCCTTCGTGGGCGACTTCATCGGGCGCGAACTGGACAATTTCCTGCACAAGCATCCGGCCGTGGCCGAGGTGCTGCAGCAACGCATCCTGCAGAGCGAGCGGGAGCGGAAGGAGCTCAGCGGCATCCGCAAGCTGGCCCGGGAGCGCGCCAAGAAGGCCAGCCTGCACAACCGCAAACTGCGCGACTGCCGCGTCCACCTGAACGACCCCAAGCAGGACGAGCGCCGCGAACAGACCACGCTGTTCATCACCGAGGGTGACAGCGCCAGCGGTTCCATCACCAAGAGCCGCAACGTGAACACCCAGGCCGTCTTCAGCCTGAAGGGCAAACCCCTGAACTGCTACGGGCTCACCAAGAAGGTGGTGTACGAGAACGAGGAGTTCAACCTGGTGCAGGCGGCCCTGAACATCGAGGACGGACTGGACGGGCTGCGCTACAACCGGATCGTGATCGCCACCGATGCCGACGTGGACGGCATGCACATCCGGCTGCTGCTGCTCACCTTCTTCCTGCAGTTCTTCCCGGACCTGGTGAAGAACGACCACCTCTACATCCTGCAGACCCCGCTCTTCCGCGTGCGGAACAAGAAGGAGACGATCTACTGCTACAGCGAGGAGGAGCGGCAGCGGGCCCTGGCCAAGCTGGGCCGGAACCCGGAGATCACCCGCTTCAAGGGACTGGGCGAGATCAGTCCCGACGAGTTCAAGCACTTCATCGGCGACGACATGCGCCTGGAGCCGGTGATGGTGACCAAGGACGCCGCCGTGCAGGACCTGCTCAGTTTCTACATGGGCAAGAACACGCCCGAGCGGCAGGAGTTCATCATCAGCAACCTGAAAGTGGAGAAGGACCTGCTGGAGGAACTTCCCGAAGCGGTGGAGGAGACCACCGAAGCCTGATGATCAAGATCGCCTGCTCTTCGTTCCGGACCGGACCTGCCAGGATGCTTTCGGTGGCGGGGCTGCTGGCCCTGATGAGCGTGGTCCTGGCCCTCCCCGCGAGCGGGCAGCAGCAGGGGCGGGTGCGCCTGTTCATCGATCCGGGCGACAACTACGCCTTCATCCTGGACGGTAAGTATCGGATGCAGGAGCGCGAGCTTTCCCTGACACCCGGCAGGCACACGCTCACGTTCTGGGCGCCTCGCAGGGCGATCGTGGACACCGCCGTGCAGGTCGTGGCCGATTCGCTTTCCACCTTCATGCTCCAACTTCCCTGGTCCGCCGGCTGGGTGGCACACACGCAGGAATTGAAGCGCCACCGCGGCAAACGGTTCCTGACCCGTTCCTTGCCGGCGCTTGCCACCCTGGGGCTGGGTATCTGGGCGGGTACGGCCTTTGTGGACCACCGCAACGCATACAACGAACTGAACGACCTGGAGGACAGCTATTCGTCCCTCGGCGTCCCTCGCGAGATCACCAGCCTGAAGGAGGAACGGATCCCGGCGGCACAGGACGAACTGGCCCGGACCCGCACCACCTTCCTCGTGTCCACGGGCCTGTTCGTGGCGGCCGCTGCGGGAACGTGGTATGCCTTCCGGAAGACCGCCCGTGAACCGGTGCCCGTGTTCGAGGACAAGGAGAAGGTCCGATTCGATGGTCTGGTCTGGCTGCCTGGCGCGCAAGGCGGCACCTGGGCCGCAGGCATCACCGTACCCATTCGATGAGGACGATCACCACCATCGGGGTATGCCTGGGACTGCTCGTCCTGAACGGTTGCTACAAGGACGAGGTGGACGTGGCGGCGTTGAACACGAACCCCTGGGATCCCGACTATACGGGCCCGGCTTTCATCGAAGTGGTGGACGAACGGACGGCAGGGCCTTTTCCCGGAGGGGTCTTCAACCAGGAGCTCACCATCAAGGTGGACCTGAGCGTACTGCCGGTCAGTTCCGCGATCACGCTGCGTGTGGTGGACCAGGCCACGGGCATTGCGTTCGACCCGGTCCCCCAGCAGGCACCGGGTTCCGATACGTTCGAGTTCATCCATTTCAATGTGACCCCGGGCGTGGAGACCTGTTACGCCATCGCGGTGGAGGTGCAGTTCAGCACCACCCGCAGCGAGACCTACTGCGCCACCCCCTGAACCGACCGACCTGAGGCATGAGCGACGACATGGACAACAACGAGGAACTCGGCACCGAAGGCGTGCGGTCGACGGGTTCGGAGCAGGGTGTCTTCTCGGTGAGCGGCATGTACCGGGAATGGTTCCTGGACTATGCCAGCTACGTGATCCTGGAGCGTGCCGTGCCCGCCCTGTACGATGGCCTGAAACCCGTGCAGCGGCGCATCCTGCACGCCATGAAGGACCTGGATGACGGCCGGTACAACAAGGTGGCCAACATCATCGGGCACACGATGCAGTACCACCCGCACGGGGATGCCAGCATCGGAGATGCGCTCGTCCAGTTGGGCCAGAAGGACCTGCTGATCGATACCCAGGGCAACTGGGGGAACATCCTGACCGGCGACAGTGCGGCGGCCCCGCGGTACATCGAGGCCCGGTTGAGCAAGTTCGCGACCGATGTCGTCTTCAACCCGAAGACCACGGAATGGCAGCTGAGCTACGACGGCCGCAACAAGGAGCCGGTGTTCCTGCCGGTGAAGTTCCCGCTGCTCCTGGCGCAGGGTGGTGAAGGCATCGCCGTGGGCCTGAGCTGCAAGATGCTGCCCCACAATTTCAACGAGCTCATCGATGCCAGCATCGCGGTGCTCCGGGGCAAGCGTTTCCAGCTGCTGCCCGATTTCCCCACGGGTGGCCTGGCCGATGTGGAGAACTACAACGCCGGGGAGCGCGGAGGCCGCGTCCGGGTCCGTGCACGCATCCGCAAGGAGGACAACCGTACCCTGGTGATCACCGAAGTGCCCTTCGGCACCACCACCACCAGCCTGATCGAGAGCATCATCAAGGCCAACGACAAGGGCAAGCTCAAGGTCAAGCGCATCGAGGACAACACCGCCGAGCACGCGGAGATCATCGTCCATCTGCCCGCCGGGGTCTCACCGGACACCACCATCGATGCGCTCTACGCCTTCAGCGATTGCGAGCTCAGCATCGCGCCCAACGCGGTGGTGATCGAGGACGACAAGCCGCGCTTCGTGAGCGTGGACGAGCTCCTGCGCATCAGCACGGAGAACACCCTGCGGCTGCTGCAGCTGGAGCTGGAGATCCGCAGGGAGGAACTGGAACGCCAGTGGCACTTCAGTTCGCTCGAGCGCATCTTCATCGAGAAGAAGGTCTACCGCAAGATCGAGGATGCCGAGACCTGGGAGCAGGTGTTGGAGTTCATCCGGAAGGGCCTGAAACCGCACATCAAGGACCTGCGGCGGCCGGTGACCGACGAGGACATCGTGCGGCTCACGGAGATCAAGATCAAGCGGATCTCCAAGTACGACAGCTTCAAGGCCGACGAGCACATCAAGGGCCTGGAGGACCAGCTGGCCGAGGTGAAGGACAAGCTGGACCACCTGGTGGACCACGCCGTGGACTACTTCAAGGAACTGAAGAAGAAGTACGGGGCGGGCCGTGAACGGAGGACGGAGCTGCGGACCTTCGATACCATCGTGGCCACCAAGGTGGCGGTCGCCAACCGGAAGCTCTATGTGGACCGCGAAGAGGGCTTCATCGGTTGGAGCCTGCGTGGCAATGAGCAGGTGGGCGAGTGTTCGGACATCGACGACATCATCGTGTTCCGGCAGGACGGCACCATGCAGGTGACCAAGGTGGCCGACAAGAAGTTCGTGGGCAAGGGCATCCTGCATGCCGGGGTGTGGAAGAAGGGCGATGACCGCACCATCTACCACCTGATCTACCAGGACGGCACCTCGGGCCCGAGCTACATGAAGCGTTTCGCCGTGACGGCGATCACGCGGGACAAGGAGTACCACCTCACGGGAGGCAGCAAGGGCTCGAAGGTGCTGCACTTCAGCGCCAATCCCGACGGGGCCGCCGAGCTGGTTCAGGTGCTGCTGCGTCCGCGGCCCAACCTGCGCAAGACCAAGTTCGACGTGGACTTCGCCAAGCTCGCGGTGAAGGGACGCGGGAGCAAGGGCAACCTGCTGACCCGCCACCTGGTGAGCAAGATCGTGCTGAAGGAGCGCGGTGCCAGCACGCTGGGTGCCATCCCCATCTGGTTCGATGAGACCGTGAGGCGGTTGAACGACTCCGGCCATGGCCGCTACCTGGGCCGGTTCTCCGGGGATGACAAGGTCCTTGCGGTCCTGACCTCTGGTGAGTACCTGCTGCTGCCCTTCGCGCTCAGCACCCATTTTCCGGACGAGGCGGTGACGGTGGTGAAGTGGGATCCCGAGACCGTGATGAACGTGGTGTACTGGGAGGGGGAGAAGCAGCAATACCAGGTGAAACGCTTCACGGTGGACGCCGCGAAGGACCCGGTCCGGTTCATCACCGAGCACCCGGACAGCCGGATGGTGGTCCACAGCCTGGAGGCCGATCCGCGCATCCGTGTCAGCTATGACAAGCGCAGCACGGACCGGGACGATGAGGAGGTGGCGCTCGGTTCCTTCATCGCCGTGAAGGGGGTGAAGGCCCTGGGCAACCGCCTGACCCCGGCCAAGGTGAAGGACATCGAGCTCCTGGACCCCGTCTTCACACCGATCACCCCGGAACAGGAGGAGATGCAGGGCTTGTTGATCAGCGAGGACGAGATCGGCAACCTGGAGGCACCCGAGGAGGAGGGCCTGGAGGAGTCCCCGGTCAAGCAGTACCTCCGCGCACGAAGGGAGGAGGACGGCGACGATCCCGATCAGCCCATCATCGGCTTCAAGCCCGGAAAGCAGATCACCCTCGAGATGGAGTGATACGTCCGGTCAGGCCACCAGCCCCAGCACCAGGGTCGCCGCTGCCAGCACGAGCATGGCGGCCCACCAGGTCAGTTCGCGGGTGTTCGATGATGCGGCCTTGGGCCTGAGTTGGGTGCGTGTTCCCATGACCTGCAAGGAAGCAGGTCCCTGAAGCGCGGGCAATACCCACTTGGGGGTACTTGGATCAAGGTGCGCAGAGGACCGGGATGCCGTGCTCATTGGTGAGCATCCGTTCCTTCTCCGCATCCGCCATGTAGCGGTATTCGTCCGAGGCATCGGCCATGATGGCGATGCAACTGGCCTCGGCCTTCCGGGCATGAGCGATGGTGCCTGCCGCGAACCCGATGCTGAACGTCGTTCCGGGTACGTCGATCTCCTCGTGCGACACGCCATGCTCCTCCAGGTGGAGCATCATGCGCTTCTTGTTCTCGAGCAGTTGGTCCGAGGGGCTTTCCCCGGGGCGCAGGAGCTGGAAGATGTGCACGGGAGCCTGGTAGGCCCTGGCCAGCATGACGACCGCATCCAGCAGACCGGTGATGTTCTCGTGACCGGCCACCGGCAGCACGACGGGTCCCGGCCGGGCGGGGACCGTGCTCTGATCCTGCACCACCAGGCAGGGGACCGGTAGTTTCCGGACCAGTTTCAGGATGTCGGCGCCGAACAGCTGTTGCCTGAGCCCTTGGGGGCCGTGCGTGGCGCACACCATCATCGCGTGCCTGGAGGCTTCCTCGGCGATCGTGGCCAGGGCATCGCCTTCCAGCATGAGCTCGGTGACCGTCGTGTGTTCCACCAGGGAAGCATGCCGGTCCATGAACACCTGCGCCTTGTCCCTGCCTTCACCGGTACGCTCGTTCTTTCCCAGCACATGCAGCAGCGTCACGTTGCCTGCCATCCGCGAGGCCAGGTCATCGGCGAAAAGAACACCTGCGGCTGCCGTGGGGCTCAGATCGGTGGCACAGAGAATGTCCAACATGGCGATATCGGTTCGCAGCAAGGTATGGCAGGGCCGTCAATGCGCTACCAGGACCCGGGCCCGGTACCGGCGACCGGCCTGTTCCACCAGGACCCAGTACGTTCCTGAAGGAATGCCGGAGACATCCAGTTGGAGCCGGTCCTGCTGTTGAACGAAGGGGATCTCCATCGAGCGGCCGGATGCCGCGGTCCAGGTAAGCAGGCTGATGGGGGCGGCCTCCCGCAAGGTCACCGTGAGCAACTGGTCGGCCGGCAGTGGGAACGCAAGGAGTTCCTCCGCCACGCGTTCCCGGATGAACGTGCAGTCGTCCACCGTGATCGTGTCCGTCGCCTCCGAGGCACAAACCCCATTGGAGTAGAAATAGGTCACCAGGAATTCACCGGGGGTGACATCGGTGTCGAAACCTCCATCCGGCCCCGCTGCTCCTCCCCAGACACCACCCGGCGGAAAGGCCGTGAGCACCACCTGGCCATCATTGGCACAATACGGTCCGTTCATCCCGAACACCACCGGCGTGGCATCCACGACGACCACCAGGATGCTGTCCACTCCCGTACAGCCCAGGGTGTCGGTCAGGCTGTAGGCGACCGTGTTCCCACCGACCGCGGCGTTCATCGGGTCGAAGATGCCACCGGGCCCGATGGCCCCGTTCCAGGTTCCTCCGCTCGGGACCGCCACCAACTGCACCAGCGTATCGCTGCTGCAGAACGGCCCTGCCGGAACGAGCAGCGGTGCAGGCAGGGGGTGCACCTGGACCACGGTGTCACGGCTTGCCGTGCAGCTGATGCTGTCCCCGTAGGTATAGGTGATGATCAAGGTGGTGTCGGCACCAGGCGTCAGCACACCCTCCGGGGTCACACCACCGCTCCAAATGCCCCCGGCGGGAGTGGCAATGAGCGTGTCGGCGGGGCCGAAGGCACAGAACGGAACGCCGGACGTGAACCCGATGGATGGCCTCGGCCGGACCGCGATGCTGTCCAACAGCACATTGGCGCACCCGGAGCTGTCCGTGTAGGAATAGCTCACTGGATGAAGCCCGGGACCGAGTTGTGTCGGGAGCACGAGTCCTCCGGATTGGGCCGACCCGCCCCAGCTCCCGCCTGCCGGCGTCGCTGACAAATAGGCCGTGTCCAGATCGGCGCAGAGCACACTGTCGATCAACTGGAGTTCAGGGAGGGGGTTCACCGTGAGCAGCAGGCTGTCGGTGGTGGGGCAGCAGCCCGGACAGGTGTAGGTATAGGTGACCAGGTGCTGGCCGGGTCCTGCCGACTGGGGAGAGAAGTAGCCAAGGCTGTCGGCAGCCCCGCCATAGGTCCCGAAGAACGGGGTCGCCCAAAGGAAGGCGTCCGCCGCATCGGCGCAAAAGGGGCCAGCCGGGCTCAATTGCGCCTGGATCGCATCAAGCACGGTGATGGTCGCCGGGGAACTGCCGCTGCAGCCGTTGGTATCGGTCACCGTGTACAAGCCCCAGTAGGCCCCGCTGCCCATGGAGGGGTCGAAATTGCCCTGGCCGTCCACATCCCCGCTCCAACTGCCGCCGGGAGGGGTGGCCATCACTTGAACGATGCTGTCGTACGGACAGAGGACCAGGGGTTCGATCACATCGGGCAACGGGGAGGTGAGCACCTCGATCAGGAGCGTATCGCTCGCCGAACACCCGTTGGTGTCCGTGATGCTGTACCAGACGGCGTAGGGTGAGAATTGCGGACCGAAGATGGGGTTGAAGAGACCGGACGGGTCCACGGCGCCAAGGTCGCCGTCCCAGATGCCGCCGGTGGGAGAGGCCGACAATTGTTGCGCGCCCACGTTCTCACAAAGCGGACCGGCACTATCGATCTGCACGATCGGCGCGGCAAGCACCACGATCTGGACGCTGTCCACGAGCGGGTTGCCCAGGGTGTCGTTCCAGGCATAGGTGACCGTATACGGGCTTCCGGCCGACCCCACGGAGGGGTCGAACACGCCCGCAGTGTCCACCGGTCCGCTCCAGACGCCACCGGATGGTTGTGCCACAAGCTGTTGGAGGCCGCTGTTCTCGCAGAACGGTCCGGCATCTGAAATGCCTTCTTGGCCTGAGGTCAGGCCTGCGGCGAACAACAGGCAGAGCAGTGAGGATGTCCTCGGTAGATCGTGTTCCACACGGCGAAGGTAGGTGCTGGGGATCCCATGGATGCATGGAGGAATGGCGGCCCCGGGGTGAGGTCCGGCAGCTTCCATGGCCCGCCCTTACCGTAGCTTGCGGCGGTGATGCAACGACTTCTCCTACCCGCCATCCTATTCGCGATGGCAGCCCCCTTGTGCTCGCAGGTGAACATGTCCCTGGTCGGACAGCTGGATTACCAAACGCTCCATGGGAGCGACATCAGTGATGTCTGGGGATATGTCGATGAACTGGGCAATGAGTACGCCCTTGTGGGGGTGAACGATGGTGGGGTCTCGGTCGTGGACCTGAGCGACCCTTCCCAACCCGAGGAGATCTTCTTCTTTGCCGGGCCCAGCTCCATCTGGCGCGACCTGAAGGTCTGGAACGATCATGCTTACGTGACCACGGAAGGTGGGGGTGGGCTGGCCATCATCGACCTCACCCCACTTCCTCAGAACACCTCGCTCAACGCCACGTTCTGGCAGGGGAACGGGTGGTCGTCTGCGCACAACCTCTACATCGACGAGAACGGGATCTGCTACATCTTCGGTGCCGATCGGGGCAACGGAGGGACCATCTTCCTGGACCTGAACCTGAACCCCATGGATCCGCTGGAGATCGGGGAGTTCGATGACTGGTATGCCCATGACGGAATGGCCCGGGGGGATACGCTCTATGTGGCGCACATCTCCGATGGGTTCTTCACGGTCGTGGACGTATCCGACAAGCAGAATCCCCTGGTGCTCGGGTCGCAGACCACCGGCAACGTGTTCGCACACAACATCTGGGTGTCCGACGATGGCGATCACGTGTTCACCACCGACGAAGTGACCGGCGGTTGGATGGGCAGCTATGACATCAGCGATCCCACCGACATCCAGGAGTTGCAGCTCTTCCGTAGCCAACCCGGCTCCAACACCATTCCCCACAACACCCACTTCATCAATGACTATGTGGTCACCAGCTATTATCGGCTGGGGACCACGGTGCACGATGTGAGCCGACCGCACAATGTGGTCGAGGTGGCCAACTATGACCACTGTCCACTGACCGGGGATGGGTTCAACGGTGGTTGGGGCACCTACCCCTGGTTGCCCAGTGGCCGGATCATCAGCACCGACATCGAGGAAGGGCTGTTCGTCCTGGACGTGACCTACCAACGCGCCTGCTGGCTGGAAGGAACGGTGACGGACGCCGTCACCACGCTGCCTGTGAACAACGCTCAGGTGGAGGTGCTGGGTCTTTCCGCGACGGACGTCACGGGCATCGATGGCTCCTATGCGACAGGCCACCAACAGGCGGGGGTATATGACGTGCTCTTCACGGCTCCCGGCTATGAGGACCAACTGGTCTCCGGGGTGACCCTGGCGAACGGCCAGCTGACCCTCCTGGATGTGCAGCTGCAGCCCTTGGTGCCGTTCGCCTTTTCGGGACAGGTCACCGATTCGGTAACGCTGGCCGGCATCGAGGGTGTCCAGGTCTCCCTCGTCGGCCCGGACTTCGACCACCTGGTCACGACCGATGCACAAGGGAACTTCACGATCCCGGTGATGTACGCCGGAACCTATGAGGTGGTGGCGGCGCACTGGGGCCATCATGAGAAGTGCTTCACGCAGGCCATTGATGATGCCACGCCACCCCTGGCCATTGAACTGGCTCCAGGCTGGTCGGACCATTTTTCGCTGGACCTCGGTTGGAGTTCATACGGACAGGCCGTTTCAGGAGCCTGGGAACGCGGCGTTCCCGTAGGGACCACCTATTTCGGAGCGACCTCCAATCCTGATGCGGACGTTCCCGACGATTGTGGAGAGCAGGCCTATGTGACCGGGAACGGCGGTGGAAGCGCCGGGGCGGATGATGTGGACGGTGGTCCTGCCATCCTGAGGTCGCCGGTGTTCGACCTCACCGGAACGCTGGACCCCTATGTGCGCTATCGGCGCTGGTTCTTCAATTCCGGTGGCAATGGATCGCCGGATGATGAACTGAGGGCCTACCTGAGCAATGGCGTCGATTCCGTGCTGGTGGAGACGGTCGGTCCCGGTTCGGTCGGGAACGGCAGTTGGGTCGCTTCGTCCGTCCGGGTGCTCGACCATCTGTCCCTGACCGCTGACATGCACTTCTCGGTGTGGACCAGCGACGATGGTTCCGGTCACCTGTTGGAGTGCGGCCTGGACCGTTTCTCGGTGGTGGACCTGGGGACGGTACGCGTGCCAGAGGGCTACGATGCGCGGGACCTCGGCGTCTTTCCGAATCCTTCTTCCGGCACCTTCCGGGTCGACTGGTCGGGTCCCGGACCGCTTCAGGCAACGGTGTTCGACATGCAGGGTCGAGCGGTGTCCGACCGCCTCCTGCTTGCTCCCGGGTCAACGGAATTGAACGTGGACCTGGCGCCGGGATCCTACGTGCTGGTGGGAAGGTCGGGCGAACCGGCTCCGGTCCGGACGATCCGCCTGATCATCAGGTGATCGCGCTCATCGATCGCCCGGCTTGGAACAGAACTCCAGGTGCAGGCGATCCACTTCCGGATCCTCACCCAAAGCCTTGGCCAGGGTCAGGTCGTCACACGCCTTGCTGCGCTCACCCAGGTCCAACAGGAGCAGGGCGCGCGTCTTGAGGGCCTCGGCGTTCGATGGATAGCCTTTCAGGCTGCGGGTCACCGCTTTCATGGCTTCCTCCTTCCTGCCGAGCGCGAGCAGCGAGGCCGCCTGATTGCTCAGCGCAACGGGTTCGTCCGGATCGATGGCAAGTGCCTTGGCGTACATGGCCAGTGCATCCTCGTGCCGTCCCAGCGCGGCCAGTTCATACCCCCGGTTCGACCAATGGCCCAACTCCTCCGGTTCGCGCTCACAGAGGTCGGTGAGCACTTGCAGTGCCTCGTCATGCCGGCCGCTTTGGTCCAGCAGACGGGCCAGTACGGTCATGGCCTCGGTGTCGTCGGGGCGGCCTTTCAGCCCTGCGGTCAGGTCCTCGATCGCCCCTTCCCGTTGAAGCAGTTCACTCCGGGCCGTACCACGCAGGACCAGGGAAAGCGACTTGAGAGGACCGTCGCTTCCATGCTCGATGGCCGTGGTGGCATGCCTTTCGGCCAGGTGGGGGTCTCCTGCGCGCATCGCGTAGAGCGCACGCTGGTAGTTCGCTTCGGGCCAGGTGCTGTCCTTGTGAAGGGCCGTCTCCACGTCCACGATGTACCGGTCCATCCGATCGAGGACATACCAGGCCCTGGCCCTGGCGGAGTAGGTCCTGGCGGATGGAGCTTCCTCGATCGCCTGGTCGAACGCCTGGACCGCCCGTTGGGCGCGTCCTTGCTGCAGGAGCGAATCGCCCTTCGCCACCCACCCGTCGGACTCCTGGCCCGACGACGCCAGCGAGGACAACAGAAGAAGGGCAGACAGGCACCACCGCATGATGCAAAGGTAGGACGGTGCCCTTGCCGGTCAGTGATGACGCGGGACCGGCACCGAGTCCAGGGTGGCATGCCGACCGGCTGCGTGCAGGAACGCGCCTGCCGTGGCCACCATCGCGGCATTGTCCGTGCAGTAGGCCAGCGGTGGAACGAGGACGGGAAGGCCGATCTCCTTGCCCAGTTCCGCGATCCTTCTCCGAAGCAGGCGGTTCGCGCTTACACCGCCGGAGATCGCAAGGCCTTGGAAGGGGAACTCCGCCGCCGCTTCGCGGCATCGTTCAACGAGCACCTCCACAATGGCCGACCGGAGACTGGCCGCCAGATCATTCCTTCTTTCCGATACGGTCCCGGCCTGCTCTCGCTCCAAACGCCGGAGCAGGTCCTGGAACGAGGTCTTCATCCCGCTGAAGCTCATGTCGAGGCCGGGCATCCTGGGCCTGGGCAGCTCGAAGGCCGTGGGGTCGCCATCCTCGGCCAGTTCATCGATCAAGGGACCGCCGGGGTAGGGCAGGCCGAGCATCTTGGCCCCCTTGTCGAACGCTTCACCGGCGGCATCGTCCCGGGTGCTTCCCAGCACCACCATGTCCAACGGGCCGTTCACCCGGATCAGCAGGGTGTGCCCACCGCTCACCGTGAGGTTGAGGAACGGGAAGCGGGGGACCGGTCGATCACTGCCGTCAGGAATGAAATGCGCCAGCACATGGGCCTCCAGGTGGTCCACGGCCACCAGAGGGATGGCGCGCGCTTGTGCGAAGGACCGGGCAAAGCAGGTGCCGACCAGCAGGGCGCCCATCAATCCCGGGCCTTGCGTGAAGGCTACCACGTCCACATCGCCGGGGGTGACGCCAGCTTCCCGGAGGGCGGCATCGACCACCGGCACGATCGCCTCCTGATGGGCCCGCGAGGCCAGTTCCGGGACCACGCCCCCCCAGCGCTCATGCACATCCTGACCTGCCACCACGTTCGAGCGAAGCATCCCTCCCGTGATCACGGCCGCCGCGGTCTCATCGCAGGAGCTTTCGATCCCGAGCACCGTGGCCCCGTTCCTCGTCTGGGTCGTCACTACTCCCGTTACTTTTGATGATCCGGCCCGATCCTTGCGTTACACGGGCAAAGCTACGAGCGACCTGAGCGCGATCAAGGCATATGGACCGTTGAGGCGTGCGATACGTTACCTGGGCCTGGGTGCGGTCGTTCTGTTGATCGTGGTGGCCTTTCTCTCCGTGCTCCTGCTGTATCCCGTGGTGCAGACAGGCATCGCACAGTGGGCGTCCGTGCGCTTGTCCAAGGACCTCGGTATCGACCTGCGCGTGGAGCGGGTGGAGCTCCGTCCGTTCGGCCCGTTGCGCCTGCACGGACTGTTCGTGGCCGACCTCCAGGGCGATACGCTGGTCCATGTGCAGCGCCTGGACCTTACGGATGTCCGGTATTCCTCGCGGTCCAGGACCCTCCGTGTCGGGGCCCTCAGCCTGAGCAATGGCAGGTTCGCTCTGAGGACCGTGCCCGGTGGGACGCGCAGCAACCTGACCGAGCTGCTCGACCACGTGTTGGGGACGGACACGACCTCCTCCGGATCCGATGCGTCCGTGCTTTGCGGATCCTTTGAATTGGACGGGCTGCACTTCTCCTTTCATGACCCCCATGTGGAACAGGCGAGGTTCGGCGTCGATTTCTCCCACATCGACATTCCCGATGCCCGGGTGCGGGGAAAAGGCCTGGCGGTGCGGGGTGACTCCATCATCGCGGACCTTGAACAGTTGACCCTGCATGAACGCAGTGGGCTTCGATTGGAACGGTTCCAGGGGCAGGTACATGTGTCGCCCAGGCGGATCAGCGTCGATGAGCTTCATCTGCTGACCTCGGGAACGGAACTCGTTGGGAGGCTCCAGTTCTCCACCGCGGGCTGGTCCGACTACAACGAGTTCATGGGCAGGGTGGACATGCGGGTGGACCTGGACACGTCCCGGGTCTCCTTCGGGGACATCGCCCTGTTCGCCACCGAGCTGGAAGGCATCGATCTCCCGGTCCGGGTATCCGGGCGGTTCCGGGGAACGGTCTCCGACCTCAAGGCCCGGGGGTTGGACCTGCGCTACGGTGCTCGTTCGCGTTTCAGGGGCAACGCCGACTTGATCGGTCTTCCGGCACTGGCCAGCACCTTTCTCCTGGTGGACGCCGATGAAGTCGTGACCGATCACGTGGACCTGGCCACGATCCCCGTACCACCGTTCACGGAAGGGGGGCGGTTGAGCGTGCCGCAGGAGGTGGCCCGGCTGGGTACCATCCGCTTCGCGGGGAACTTCACCGGTTTTCCGAACGCCTTCACGGCCTACGGGAGCACGCGCACACAAGTGGGGGACCTGCGCACCGACCTCTCCTTCGAGCGGGATACGCTTGGCGGAATGCTCGTCCTTTCGGGACGTCTTGCCAGCGATCGGTTCGATGTGGGCCGGGTCATCGAGGAAGGGCCGCTGGGTCCGGTCACCTCCGACATCCGCGTGAACGCCTCAGGCACGGGCCTCGCCGACATGAAGGCGGAGATCCAGGGAGATCTGCCCATGATCACCATCAATGGGTACGAAGCCACCGGGATCTCCCTGAACGCCTTGTTGGAGGAGGACCTGTTCATCGGGGAGCTGCACAGCCGGGACCGGAACCTGGTGCTGGATTTCCAGGGTAAGGCAGACCTGAGGGGCCATGCTCCCGTCGTCGATTTCGAGGCTGACCTCCAACACGCCGACCTGGTGGCGTTGAACCTGATCGACAGTGCCGGCTACAGCAGCTTGAACGTGCGCGTGATCGCGAACGCGATCCTGGACCCTGACAGTGGCCGGGGGACCATCGACCTGCAGGGCATTTCGTATTGCGATGCCTTCGCCGATCATGAACTCGGCGACCTGCTCCTTTCGCGGGAACGGTCCATGGGGAGGGATCGCACGCGGGTTCGAAGCGACCTCGCGGACATCGACGTGGACGGTGACCTGCTTCCAACGCGTATCTGGCCGGCGCTGCAAAGCGTGGTCTTCAGTGTATTCCCCGCCCTCAGGGACGAGGTCGACTATGAACAGGCCGAACAGGCGTTCGACCTCGAGGTGCGCACGAAGGACACGCGCGCCCTGTTCGACCTGTTCGCACCGGGTCTGACCCTGTCCGAGAACACGGTGTTCAATGGCCGGTTCGACAGCCGGACGTTCGATATCGCGCTCTCCGGCATCGCCCCGTTCGTGGAATGGGACGGGGTCTCCGTGGACTCGTTGCGGTTCTCGTTGGACAAGACCATGGACGTGCTGGCCTTTGCGGTGGAGGGTCATCGCGGAAGCCTCTCCCCGGGAACCTTCGTGAACGGCGTTTTCCTTTCCGGAAAGGCCTATCAGGATGAGGTGGACCTACGGTTGGGCTGGACGGGGTCGTCGCATGGCACGTCCGGCGATCTTCGCATGAACGGGGTCGTGCATGGCCCTGAGCGGTTCGAGGTCGATCTCCTGCCGTCGGACCTCTTCCTCGGCCGGGGGAACTGGCGGAACGAGCGCACGGCCAGTTTCCTGGTGGATTCGAGCTCGGTCCGCATCAAGGGTCTCCATCTGGCCAACGGCGCGCAACAGGTGCGTGTGGAAGGGGAGATCAACGAGGATCCCACGATACCCCTGGCCTTCGAGCTTCAGGGACTGCGCCTTGAGAACCTGCGACCCTGGTTGGACGGGCCCGGCCTGCATGGCAGTGTGAGCGGCCAGGGTCGCGCGTTCGATCCCTATGGTGCTCCCTACGTGCTCAGCGAGCTGCGGGTGGACAGCCTGTCGGTGGGTACCAAGCCGGTCGGGGACCTTGCTTTCGCCGCGACCTGGAACGAAGGTCAACGGGCCATCGACGTGAACGGGTCCCTGGAGCGGGGAGGGGTGAAGGCGATGGACTTCGAGGGAGCCGTGAATCCAGGGTCGGAGCAGGAACTGGACATCCGGCTCTTGTTCGATCGCTTCGACCTGGCGTTCCTGGAACCTTACATGCCGGAAGGGCTGAGCGGGATCCAAGGCGCCTTGACCGGCGACCTGTCCCTGAACGGAACGCTTGCCCACCCGGCCGTGCGCGGAACGGCAAGCCTGGTGGACGCGGGCATCCATATCGACTACCTCGGCACTTCCTACAGCTTTTCGCACGACGTGAACATCGCTCCCGACATGTTCGCCCTTGACCTGGTGGAGCTCCATGATGAGGAGGGGAACTCGGCGACCGCGATCGCCACCATTCTGCATGACGGGCTCCGGAACTGGAACTACAACGTCTCCTTGGAAATGGACCGGTTCCTGTGCATGGAGACCGGGCCGGACGACAACGAGCTCTATTTCGGGAAGGCCTACGCCAGGGGCACCGTGGAGGTGAGCGGCTATGCCGACAAACTGGAGGTGACGCTCGATGCCGTGAGTGAACGTGGCACCGACATCTCGTTCCCGCTCGGGGCCAGCACCGAGGTCTCCAACATCGACTTCGTGCGTTTCGTGAGCCAAGGGGTGGACAGCCTGCTGGCCCAGGAGGAGGTGGACCTGAGCGGGGTGGAGCTGGACATGCACGTGAGCGTGACACCGGACGCCAGGTTCCAGCTCATCTTCGACCCCACTGTGGGCGACATCATGTCCGGCAGGGGAGCCGGTGAACTGGACATGACCGTGACGCCGGCAGGCGAGTTCTCCATGCGAGGTGACCTGGAGGTGACCGAAGGGGAATACCTGTTCACCCTGCGGAACATCCTGAACAAGCGGTTCGAGATGGCGCCTGGCGGAAGGATCGTGTGGTACGGGGACCCCCTGGACGCCCAGCTGGACCTGAGTGCCATCTACCGCCTCCGGGCGCCCTTGTACAACGTGATGGTGGAACAGAACGACGCCTATCGGAAACGGGTCCCCGTGGAGGTGACCATGCATCTGACGGACAAGCTGCAGAACCCGGGCATCTCCTACGAGGTGCGCCTGCCCACCGTGGACGAGGACGTGCGTTCCCGCGTGAACGCCGTCATGAGCACGCCGCAGGACCTCAACCGCCAGGTGTTCTCGCTCATCGTGCTCAACAACTTCACCCCACCGCCGGACGCGAGCTCCCAGGGCGATGGGCTTGCCGGAGGCAATTATGCCAGCACCACCGCGAGCGAGTTGTTGAGCAATCAGGTGAGCAACTGGCTGTCCGGTCTGAGCAAGGACGTGGACCTGGGCCTGAACTACCGCCCGGGCGACGCCATTTCGCAGGAGGAGGTGGAGTTGGCGGTGAGCACCCAGTTGTTCAACGAAAGACTGCTCCTGAACACCACCGTGGGTGTGCAGTACGGGCAGGCCACGAGCTCCACCCAGAGCCAGTTGATCGGTGATGTGCAGGCGGAGTACCTGCTCTCCCCGGACGGCAAGCTCCGCCTGAAGGCCTACAACCTGAGCAATGACCAGAACCTGAACCGGGCCGACCAGGCGCAGTACACCCAGGGGGTGGGGGTCGGCTACCGCAGGGAGTTCGACCGCTTCTTCGACCTGTTCAGGAGGCGGTCCGGCAGGAAAGGGGATCAGGCGGTGCCCTGATCGTCCATCAGGCCCAGGTCGTGACCGAGCTTCCGCTGCTTCGTGAGCAGGTAGCGACGGTTGTGCTCGTTCGGATCCACCTTGATCGGGACGTTCTCCACGATCTCCAGGCCGTAACCGATCAACCCGGTCCGCTTGCGGGGGTTGTTCGTGAGCAGGCGCATTTTCCTCACCCCCAGGTCATGCAGGATCTGGGCACCCACACCATAGTCCCTGGAGTCCATGTCGAAGCCGAGCCTGAGGTTGGCCTCCACGGTGTCCGCGCCCTCCTCCTGGAGCTTGTAGGCCTTCAACTTGTTCACCAGGCCGATCCCGCGACCTTCCTGTTGCATGTACAGCACCACTCCGCGGCCCTCGCGTTCCACGGCCTCCATGGCGGCATGCAGTTGGGGGCCGCAGTCACACCGGTGCGATCCGAAGATGTCTCCGGTCACGCAGCTGGAATGCACCCTCACCAGGACCGGGTCGTCCTTGTCCCAGGACCCCTTGATCAGCGCCAGGTGCTCCTCGCCGGTGGTCGTTTGCCGGTAGGCGATCAGCCGGAAGTCGCCATGCTCCGTCGGTAATTGGACCTCCACCTGTCGTTCCACCAGGCTCTCGTGACGCATCCGATAGGCGACGAGGTCCTCGATGGAGATGAGCTTCAGGCCGAATTCGTCGGCCATCCGGCGAAGCTCCGGTAGCCGCGCCATGGTGCCGTCGTCGTTCATGATCTCCACGATCACACCGGCGGGTTCGAATCCGGCAAGCCGCGCCAGGTCCACCGCTGCCTCGGTATGTCCGGTGCGCCGCAGCACACCGCCCTCCTTCGCCTTGAGGGGGAAGATGTGTCCCGGCCGCGCCAGGTCAGCGGATCTCGTCCCGGGATCGATGAGGGCCTGGATGGTCTTCGATCGGTCGCTGGCCGAGATGCCGGTGGTCGTGCCATGACCGATCAGGTCAACGGACACGGTGAACGGGGTATGGTGCAGGGCCGTGTTGTCCCTCACCATCAGTTCCAGGCCCAGTTCCTCGCAGCGTGCCTCCGTGAGCGGGGTGCAGATGAGCCCACGACCGTGCTTGGCCATGAAGTTGATCAGCTCCGGAGTGGCGTTCCGGGCAGCGGTCACGAAGTCACCTTCGTTCTCGCGGTCCTCGTCATCCACCACGATCACCACGCGCCCCCGCCTGATCTCGGCGATGGCCTCCTCGACCTTGTCCAATCGTCCCTGAACGTTCTGCATCGGTCCGCAAAGGTACGGCCCCCTTCATCCGGAAGTGGGAACGGCGGATGCACCCTCGGGGTCGATCAAGGCATCGATGGCATCCGCCGATCGTTCCCAGGAGAACCGGGATCGGACGAAATCCTGACCATTGGCGGCCAGGTGCTCGCGTTCCTCCGGATGCTCCAGAAGGCGAACGATGTGGTCCGCGTAGTCCTCGGGTTCCCGCCCGATCAGAATGGCCTTTCCCGGTGGCGCGCCCACGGCATTGTTGGCCAGTTCGGAGGTGATGCAGGGCATGCGCATGGCCATCGCCTCCAACAACTTGTTCTGCAGCCCGGTACCGATCTGCATGGGCGCTACGAAGACCCTCGCGCTGGAGTAGGAATCGCGGATGTCCTTCACCCAACCCGTCACGGTGATGCCCGGGTCGCTCCGCGCGAGGTCCCGTACGGCCGGGGCCGGGTCCACTCCCGAGATCAGCAGGGTGGTGCCCGGGCGTTCCTTCCGCACCAATGGAAGCACACGCTCGGCCAGGTACACCACGCTGTCGATGTTGGGCGGGTAGTTCATGTTGCCCGTGAACACCAGGTCGTACCGCGGTTCAGACGCCAGCGGTCTGAAGAAGTCCGTGTCCACCCCATTGGGCACCACGGCCATCCGGTCGCGGTCCGGATGGTAGATGTAGTCACGGTCCTGCACGGAGATGATCACGCGGTTGTCGAACAGGTCGAACATCAGGTTCTCGTAGTGGATCAGCCGGCGCGTCTCCATGCGGAACACGGGCCGCAGGTAGAAAGGGGCGGTCTCCGTGCGCCGCTCCATGCCCTTGCTCAGGGTGTCCATGTAGTCCAGGGTGCGGGGCGCATCCGTACGGTACCGGACGTATTCCGTCGTTCGTACCAGCTGGCAGAGCACATGGTCCGGCCGGAAGCGTTCGAAGGCCCGGTCCATGCTTCGTTGGGCCTTCCGGTGGTGGAAGTAGGCGACCTGGAAGGGCAGTCGACTGAAGGGCGCGGTGATCAGCTTCAAGGCGATCCGCCATTTCGGGATGGACACGACCTCGATGTGCTGGCAGATCCCTCGGAGGTGTTCCAGTGCTTGTGGATGCGGACGCCCCTCGTGCAGGCAGAAGAGCAGGATCTCATGCCTTTCGGCCAGCCGTTCCACCAGGTGATAGGCCCGAAGCTTATCCCCCTTCTCCAAGGGCCAGGGGACCCGCGATAGCACGACCATCAACCTCATTTCCCCATCAACTGCTCGAAGAACGCGATCAGGTCCGCCACGATCCGGCGATCGTCATAGCGCTCGGCGATCAACTGCCTTGCGGCCTCACCGATGGCCCGGGTCCCTGCGGGGTCGTCGTGTGTCCTGACAAGCGCCTTGGCAAAGGCCTCCGGGCCATCGGCAAGGATCATTTGGCGTCCGTCCTCTGCCTCGATGCCTTCCGCGCCGATCGTGGTGCTGAGGACGGCCTTGCCGAGCGCCATGCCTTCGACGATCTTCACCCGCATGCCGCCAGCGCTCAACAGGGGCACCACCATGATCTGGCCCTCTTCCATGAACTGCCGGGCATCGGGGACCCGGCCCCGGATCCTCACACCGGGGATCTCGGCTTCCAGCAGGTCCTGTGGCATCTGGTTCCCGGCCAGCTCGAGCCTGAGTCCGGGGCGTTCAGCGATGGCCCTGGGCCACACCTCGTCCAGCAGCCACCGGATGCCATCCTCATTGGGCAACCAGTCCATGCTTCCCAGGTGGAAGCATGTGGGTGCACCATCGGGCCAGGGCTGAAGGGGATAGGCCTCGATGTCCACACCGAACGGGATGGTGCACATCGGCAGTTCGGCATGCTGCGCGCGGAAATGGGCAAGGTCCGACGAGCTGATGGCCGCCACCCCGTCGATCCGCTCCAGCACCGCCAGTTCATGGTCCCTGAGCTGCTTGGCCAGGAAACGGCGGTAGGGCCGTTTCAGCGGGTTGCGCTCGCCCTGGGCGATACGTTCCTGTACGACATGCTCCAGGTTGTGCGAACGCAGCACGATGGGCGCCTGGGTGTATCGCCTCACGGTGGCGATGTAGGGCGTCATGAACAGGCTCTCGAGCAGGATGATGTCGAAACGCGATCCACTCAGCGTGCGGATCAGTTCGATGTCCATGTCCGGCGAGAAGAAGCGGCTCAGGTTGTAGTTGTCCGCGGTGATCAGGTCCGTGAACGCGTCCACGATGTTCAGGGAGGTGTCCACGAACACGGCGCGCACGTCGGTACTGCGCCGGTACGCCTCGGGGATCTCCCCGGTGCGCATGGGATGCTTCGGGGTGGAGATGCACCTCACCACCACCTCGTGCCCGGCCTTCAACAGACCGGTGGTCAGGTTGTGCATCGCCTTGCTGCCCCCGTCCACGGGCGGGCAGGGCGGTTTATGACAGAGTTGAAGGACCCGCATGTCGGCTGAAGCGCGAGCGCAGCTTCTCCCAGCCGCGATAATACGCATCGCGGTCCAGCAGCGGACTGTCCGACGCCGCCTTCCAGGTGAGGAACAGGCCCACGGGGAGCAGGACGAGCGTGCTCATCCACATGCCCGGCCAGGCAGTGAGCTTGCCGGCGATCACCAGACGTTCCGTACTGAACGAGATGATGTGGAACACCAGGAAGAACGCGATGGCGAACACGGCGGGAAGCCCCATGCCGCCCTTGCGGATGATGGCCCCCAGCGGTGCTCCGATGAAGAAGAAGATCAGACAGGCCAGGGCCAGCATCGGTTTGCGGTGCCATTCCACCTGGAACTTGCTCAGGTGTTCGTTCCGTGACCTCCTTGCCTCCGTGGTGTGCTCCAGGTAGTTGATGTTGTTCCGCGCCATGTTCATGGCCACCTCATAAAGATTCGCCTTCACCGGAGGCGTCATCCCACGCAGCTTGTCCGCGAAGGGTTCGTGCGTTCCCTGGGGGCGCTCCGCGTCCTTCCTGCGGGTCGGCCACAGGGCGTTCAACAGGTGTTCGGATTCCTCGGCGCCGCGCTCCTCGGCATGCAGGCGCAGACTGTCCTCGGCGGTGCGGAGCTGGCCCATGGTCAGCATCTGATAGTGGTCCCGGAAGAGGTCCTCGTCCGTCCGGTCAAGACCAAGCCCGCTCAGGTCGAATCGGATCATGTCCTCCTCAAAGCTGCCACGCAACAGGGGCAGGTCGGCCTCGGACCCTCCGGCCGGGGAATGCTCATCATAGATATGGCCGTCCTGCAGGGTCAGCAACAGGTAGTGCCCGTTCGTGGACCGGTTCATGGTGCCTGTCCTTGCCCGTACCACGGTCCGGTTGCCCTGGAACGCCTGACGATGGTCGTAGATGAGCACGTCCGAGAGCCGGCCCGTCCCTGGCTCCTTGTCCCTTACGCGGATGCTGAACCCATCGATCCCGTTGTAGAACACATTGGGGGTCAGGTTCAAGGTGGGCTTCTTCTGGGTCACGTCCCACAGCAACGACTTGAACTTGAGGTTGGCAATGGGCAGGACGTTGTTGCTGAAATAGAAGGAGCCGGCGGCCAGCACCAGGACCAGGACGATCAGCGGCTGCAGGATCCTGAACAGATGCAGTCCTGCCGATCGCATCGGGGTCAGTTCGCTGTTCTCGCCCAGTCCGCCCAGGGTCATGATGGACGAGAGCAGTATGCCAAGAGGCAGGGCCAGGGGCACGAAACTGGCCGTGGCATAGAAGAGCAGTTCCGCCAGCACGTACCACTCCAGACCCTTGCCCATGAGGTCGTCCACGTACTTCCACAGGAACTGCATGCTCAGGATGAAGAGCACGAGCAGGAACGTGATCGCCAGCGGGCCCAGATAGACCCGGATGATCATGAGATGGAGCCGCTTCATTCGTCGGCCGGGCTCAACGGCGGTCAGGCGCCGATCACCCGCAGCAGGTTGTGGATCTGGGAGTCCCACAAGGCCCGTGCCGTTTCCAGTTCATGGGGCCAGGCGTGGTCGGTCAGGATCAGGGCCACATCGTTGGTCATGGCGTCGATCCGGATCCGAAGCTCGAAGAAGGCGTTCGGGTCCTCATCATCCTCCCATTGGAACCGCACCAGTTCACCACGCTTCTGGCCGATCAGCTGTGCGGTCTCTTCCTCCCCGTCCCAGATGAACGTGTAGCGGGCCCCCTTCACGTTCACATCATCACAGTACCATTCGGAGAATCCACTGGGGGTGGAGATCAGTTCGTACAGGACGTTGGGCGCCGAACGGACCATGAACTCCATCTGGTACCGCTGCTTCAGCGTGGTCTTTTCCTTTCTGGGTCTTGCCGCGGGGCCTTCAGGAGGACCAACGGCGGGTGCGACGGGCGGGGCGGCCTTCCTGACCGTGCCGGCCTTCTTTCCCTTGTCCGCCCTGCCGGGCTTGGTCGACTTGCTGGACCTGACCGTTCCCGAGTTCACCTTGCGGGTCGGACCGGATGCCTTTTTTGCCGCCTTCGTAGCGGCCGGCTTGCTGGCGGTCTTCTTTACGGAAGCCTTCTTCACCGGGGCCTTTTTGCCTTTGCCGGCAGCAGCCTTGGCGGCGGAAGGGGTCACCTTGCCCGCGCCTGCCTTCTTCACCTGGGCCTTCCCACCCTTGCCCACCGGAGCTTTGGCGCTGGAAGAGGCTGCTTTCCTGGGGGCGGCCTTTTTCGCCGGGGCCTTCTTCGAAGCTTTCTTTGGGGCGGCCTTCTTCATGGCCTTCCTCGGTGCGGCCTTCTTCGCCGGAGCCTTCTTGGATGCCTTCTTGGCGGCCTTCTTCGCCGAGGTCTTCCTGGCGGCCTTCTTCACGGCCTTGGCGGCCTTTGGACCTTTCTTTCCAGCGGTCGTTCTCTTGGAGGGCGGGGTGGACTTCCTGGCCATGGCTTCACGCAGCGCCGGTGTTGGCTGCGGTCCAAGATAGGCAGATCCCTGCCGGAGGCAAGCCCCCACGTCAGCACCGAACAAGCCCTTTCCTATATTTGCCGCCCTTCGGGCCAGGGCCCGTAGCAAGGCGCGGTAGCTCAGCTGGTTAGAGCGCAGGATTCATAATCCTGAGGTCGAGAGTTCAAGTCTCTCCCGCGCTACGAAGGCCACTTCAGGGTGGCCTTTTTCGTTCCCATGCGGATCCACTGGCCGGTGTTCCTTCTGTTGGCAGTCCTCACGGCCTGTGGTGGTCACGTGTTCGGACCTGGGGATGAAGAGGCGATCCGCCAGGTGATGGCGGACCAGGAGACGGCCTGGGACAGGGGTGATATCCCCGGCTTCATGGAAGGGTACGCACCGGACGTGTGCTTCGTGAGCGACCGCGGCACCACCTGCGGCAGGGAGCAGGTGACGGCGAACTACCAGAGACGCTATCCGGACAAGGCCGCCATGGGCGACCTGGAGTTCTCCGTGGGGGAAGTGATCGCGGCAGGTGGAGACCATGCCTGGTGCACGGGAGGATGGAAGCTCCATCGGGAGTCGGACACCCTTTCCGGAGGATTTTCACTGCTCTGGCAGCGGCAAGGGGATGCCTGGCGGATCATCAGGGACCACACCCATTGAACGCCTGGCCGGCGACTAACTTGGCCGCTCCATGGGGTTCAGCATCACGCTCCTGATCATCATCGTGACCGCGCTGGTATCCATTGGCGCCTGGCAGGATCGTCGCGTGTTCCTGGCCTTGCTTTTCGAGCCCTTCGTGATCCGCGCTCGCGGTGAATGGCATCGGTTCGTGACGCACGCCTTCATTCATGCGGATGGCTACCATCTGTTCGTCAACATGTTCGTCCTGTACATGTTCGGGGCCAATGTGGAACGCCTGTACCAGGGGCTCACCGACGGTTCGGGTGCCTTGGCGTTCAGTGGTCTGTACCTGGGCGGCATCCTGTTCAGCTCCCTGGTAGGCTATCGGAGGCACATCCACGACCCCGGCTATCGGGCGGTGGGTGCCTCAGGTGCCGTGGCCGCAGTGCTGTTCGCCCATATCCTGATGCTGCCCACTCAGTCGATCTACCTGATGTTCATCCCGATCCCGATCCCATCCTTCGTCTTCGGGATCCTGTACCTGGCCTACGAACGCTACATGGACAAGCGGGGCGGGGACAACGTCGCGCACGATGCGCATTTCCACGGGGCCCTTTTCGGCGTGGTGTACACGGCCATCGTTGAGCCGCGTCTCGTTCTCGAACTGGGGTATCTGCAAGGAGGGCTATGAGCGAAGGTCAAGGTCGCAAGGCCGTCTTCCTGGACAGGGACGGCGTGTTGAACCGGGAGCGAGGTGAGCACACCTGGCGCATCCAGGACTTCGAGGTCCTTCCTGATGTGCCGAGGTCATTACGTGCACTTCAGGAGGCGGGCTATGTGCTGGTCGTGATCACCAATCAGAGCGGCATCGGCCTGGGGCTCTATGGACATGACGATGTCGCGCAGGTGCATGCCTATCTTCGGGATCGACTTGCCGAGCAAGGGATCGTGTTGGACGATGTGTTCTATTGCCCTCATCACCCCAGCAAGGGGCGCTGCCTCTGTCGCAAGCCTGGGTCCCTGCTGCTCGAGAAGGCCATCGCCCGGCACGGGATCGATCCGGCCCGTTCGATCCTGGTGGGCGACAGGGACCGTGATGTGGAAGCTGCAGCGGCGGTGGGGGTGCGAGGGTCGTTGATACGCGCGAACGGCCCGCTTTGGGATGTGCTGCGCCAGGAAAAGATCGTGTGATGCCAACGCTCGTGGTCGTGAACGGTGAAGTGCTGGACGGGGACGGCCCCGTTCTCCATCTCGACAACAGGGCCTTTCACTATGGTGACGGTCTGTTCGAGAGCATCCGTGCCATCGGTGGGAAGCCGCTTTTCCTGGACGCACATTGGGCCCGCTTGCAGGCTGGACTGCGTGTTCTGCAGATCGAGCGCCCGGAGCGCCTGGACCGCGAGCTGTTGGAGGTCCATATCAAGGAACTCCTGACGCGGACGGGGATCTCCAGTGGGCGGTTGCGGCTGACCGTGTTCAGGGAATCACATGGCCATTACCGTCCGGACAGCGATCGCGGTGGCTTCGTGATCGAGGTGAGCCCGTGGCCGCACGACACCTTCGTGCTCAACGATCACGGGTTCCAAGTGGACATCTATCCGGACATGAGGAAGCCCGTGAACGCCTTGTCCATACACAAGACGCTCAACTGCCAGTATTCCATCATGTCCGCGCTTTGGTCCAAGGAGCGCGGTCTGGACGAATGCCTCCTCCAGAACGAACGGGGCAACATCATCGAGAGCAGCAGCGGGAACCTCTTCATCGTGAGCAACGGTGTGCTGTACACGCCGGCGCTGAGCGATGGATGCGTGGCGGGGGTCATGCGCATGCAGGTGATCAACCTGGCGATCGCCCATGGCATGAAGGTCTACGAGTGCTCGTTGAATCCGCAGAACCTGCTGGCTGCCGACGAGCTCTTCTTCACGAACGCCATCCGGGGCATCCAATGGGCGGCGGCCTATCGGACCAAACGATACGCCCACCGACAGTCACAGGAACTGGTGGAATTGCTCGTGGCCCAGGCTGCCACCTAGTTCGACCGGGGGTCCTCCGGGAAATTCGCCAGCGGTGCGAACCGGCCTCCCATGCCGCGCAGGGTCTCCCGCCAGACGTCCTCATCATCGCGGGCCATCACCTGACGGGTGGTGGCATGTGCAACGAGCCAGGATCGCTCCCCGAGTTCCCGTTCCAGTTGCCCCGCGCTCCATCCCGAGTAGCCGATGAAGAACCTGACATGACGCAGGAGACCCGGGTCCGCCTTCACCAGGTCCTGCAATTGGTCCATGTCCCCTCCGAGATGAACATCGTCGAACACGGGGACACTGCCGGCCAGGTGCTTCCCGATGGTATGCAGGAAGTACAGTACGTCGGTCTGTACGGGCCCTCCGATACCGACACGAGCACCTGCAAGGGAATGCCCCGGCAACAGGTCATCCAGGTCCACCTCGATGCTCCGGTTCAACACCAGACCGAACGCTCCTTGTTCATCGTGGGTGCAGAGCAGGATCACCGTTCTGCGGAAATAGGGGTCGCTCAGAAAGGGTTCGGATACGAGCAATCGACCTTGTGCCGGTTCCAGGACGTTCTCAGGTCGGAGGTCCAACAGGTCCTTGCTCATGACAGTGCAGCGCCAAGATAGGCAGGCCCCCTGGTTGAGGTAATTTCGTCGGGCCGGCAACTAAACCCAGGAAGATGATGAAGACCGGATTGGATGTACGGAGGGAATATGACCGGAGCGTTCTGACAGAGGAGCGTGCGGGGATGGACCCTCACGGGTTCTTCCGAGAATGGCTGGTGGAGGCGGAGGACGCCGGTGAGCCCGATCACAACGCGATGATGCTCTCGACCTGCGGTCCGGACCATGTGAGTTGCCGCGTGGTGTTGTTGCGCGAGGCCGACGCCAGCGGGTTCACGTTCTTCACCAACTACAACAGCCGGAAGGCCATGGAACTGGAGGCCGATCCCCGGGCCGCACTGACCTTCTTCTGGCCTGGGCTCGAACGCCAGGTCCGCATCCAGGGACATGCGGAAAGGATCTCCGCAGCGGAGTCGGACGCCTATTTCCGTTCGCGTCCCAGAGCGAGCAGGGTGGGAGCATGGGCATCCGATCAGAGCATGGAGATCGGGGACCGTGCCGCATTGGAGGAGAAGGTGGCTCGCTGGAACGAGCGCCTGCACGACAGCGAGGTGCCGCGACCAGGGCATTGGGGTGGGTTCCGCGTGGTACCCGTGAGCATCGAGTTCTGGCAGGGTAGACCGGACCGGATGCACGATCGCCTGCTGTTCCGACGGAAGGACGACGGCGGTTGGACGCGCTCCAGGTTGCAACCGTGAACAGGTACCAAAGCAGAAGACCCCGGCCAGGCCGGGGTCTTTGCTTCTGTGGTCGTCCGCCGATCACTTGCGTCCCTTGCGGGCCGTCTTCCTGGCGGTCGCCTTGCGGGCAGGGGCCTTCTTGGCAGCCTTCTTCACGGCCTTCTTCGCCGTGGTCTTCTTGGCGGCCTTCTTCGCCGGAGCCTTCTTGGCGGCCTTCTTCACGGCCTTCTTCGCCGTGGTCTTCTTGGCGGCCTTCTTCACGGCCTTCTTTGCCGTGGTCTTCTTGGCGGCCTTCTTCGCCGTGGCCTTCTTGGCCGAGGCTTTCTTCGCCGAAGCCTTCTTCGCGGTCACACGACGAGCGGTGGCACGCTTGGCGGAAGCCTTCTTCGCGGTCGACTTCTTGGCGGCCTTCTTGGCAGTGGCCTTCTTCGCCGTCGACTTCTTGGCGGCCTTCTTGGCGGTGGTCTTCTTCGCCGTCGTCTTCTTCGCCGTGGTCTTCTTGGCGGCCTTCTTCACGGCCTTCTTCGCCGTGGTCTTCTTGGCAGCCTTCTTCACGGCCTTCTTGGCGGCGGCCTTCTTGGCGGAAGCACGCTTGGCGGGACGGGTCTTGCCCGTGCTGCCGGCGGCGCGCTTGCCCTTTTTGGTCTTCTTATCGCCTTTTCCCATTGTCTTGGACTGTTTTGGGTTTGGTCAAAAGTATCGGGAGGCGTCTACGCGACCCTTCATGCACAAGTTGCAATTGTCAACGGGAACGTGTTAAGAGCATGCGCGCTTCATGCATGCCGCACGGGCGTGACCAGGCGATCGGTGCGCTGCGTTCGCAGCGGTCAGGGTCTCCTGAAAGCCCTGTGCTGGCAGGGGTTACGGAGCGTTGCGCAGGCGGTCCTCGATCGCGTCCGCATGCTTCACCACGCGACGTGCCCAGCCGATCATCACACGCAACCGTTCCTCTTCGGAAAGTGTCCAGGCGATGTCGCTCGCATGCGTTCGCATGATGAGCGTGTAGAGGATGATCGCCGCGCTCACCGAGATGTTGTAGCTCTCGGTGAAGCCATGCATCGGTATGCGCAGATGCATGTCCGCTCCGTCGATCACCGCGTCGCTCAACCCATGCTGTTCGGTGCCGAGGAAGATCGCGATCGGTCGCTCCAGGGGAATGCTTTCCGGGGTGAACGCATCGCCATGAGGACTGGTGGCCACGATGCGGTAACCGTGTTCGCGCAGGGCGGACATGCATGCCCGCGTGTTGTCGGTTCCGTCCCGGTGACGGTGCAGGTCGATCCACTTGGAAGCGCCGAGCGCCACGTCCGGGTTCACCGTGTAGCGGTTCCTGTTCTCGATCACGTGCACGTCCTGGATGCCGAGCAGGTCGCAGGTGCGCAGTACCGCACTCGCGTTGTGCGGTTGGTAGATGTCCTCCAACGCCACGGTGATGTGGCGCGTGCGCATGGGCGCCAGCTGCTCGAACAGTTCGCGTTTGTGATCGGAGACGAAGGCCGATAGTCGTTCGTACAGCGTGCGGTCGTCCATGGTGCTGGTCCCAAAAATGGGAAAGTCCCTCCGGTGGGAGGGACTTTCCGTGAAGGTCCTTGAAGGGACTTACTTCACCTTCTTCGACAGGTCGGCGCCGGCCTTGAACTTCACGACCTTCTTGGCCGCGATCTTGATCTCCTTGCCGGTCTGCGGGTTGCGGCCTTTGCGGGCGGCGCGCTTGCTCACGCTGAAGGTGCCGAAGCCCACGAGGGCCACGCGGTCACCCTTCTTCAGGGCCTTGGTGGTGTTGTTCACGAAGGCGTCCAGCGCGCGCTTGGCGTCAGCCTTGGAGATCTTGGCCTCGGCGGCCATCGCTTCGATCAGTTCAGCTTTGTTCATGCCCATGTTGAGTTAGGGTTTTTGGGTTGGTTGTTGAATGAACTCGGAAGCAAATGTATTCGCGGACCCAGTGCTGTCAAGGGTTTCCGGGCGGCTATGGGGCCGGATGTTGATAAATACAGGGGTTTGTTCATAAGTGTGTCCGCTATCGCCCGTGTGTCAAGGGTTCTGAAAGAGTGCGCCGTTCCGTTGGGCCAACGGGTGATCCCTCAGCCCAGCCGTTCCCCCGTCGTGATCGTGATGCCGTTCAGCAGGTCGGCCGCACGCATTCTGCGTCGACCCTCGAGCTGGACCTCGAGCAGTTCCAACCAGCCATCCCCACAACGCACGAACAGTCCTCGCCCATCTGCGCGGAGCTCCCCGGGAGTGCCGGGTTCGTTCCGTTCAACGAGGCCGGAGCGATGGACCTTGAACGTATGCGTGGAACCGCCCCGCGTCCAAGTGGTCCATGCGCCGGGTGCTGGTGACAGTCCGCGTACGAGGTCGTGCACCCGGACCGCCGGCAGTTCCCAATCGATGCGGGTGTTCTCCGGCGTGAGCTTCGGTGCATGATGGACCTCGCCGGTCCCGGCCATGGCGTTCTGTGGCGTCCGGTCCGCGCGTCCATCCAGCACTGCACGAACGGAGCGCACCAGCAGGTCGGCGCCCTGTTCCTTCAAGCGATCGTGCAGTTCACCGGCCGTTTCGTCCGGACCGATGGCGCATTCCTCACGAGCGATGATGTCCCCGGTATCGATGGTGGCGGCAATGAAGAAGGTGGTGACGCCGGTCCGCTGCTCGCCATTGATCACCGCCCAATTGATCGGTGCCGCACCACGGTAGTCCGGCAGCAGGGAGGCGTGCAGGTTCATGGTGCCCAATGGGGGCATGTTCCAGACCATCTCGGGAAGCATCCGGAAGGCGACCACCACGAACAGGTCGGCCCCGAGCCGGGTCAGTTCCGCAAGGAATCCAGGGTCGCGCAAACGCTCGGGTTGGAGCACGGGGAGCCCGAGCTCGAGCGCACGCTCCTTCACGTCCGACAACCTGAGCTTGCGCCCACGCCCTGCCGGCCGGTCCGGTGCGGTGACCACCGCGGCGATCGGGATGCCTGCCGCATGCAGTGCGTCCAGCGAGGCCACCGCGAACCCCGGTGTGCCCATGAAGACGATGCGCTTTTCCATCACCGCGAAAGAAGCGCATCCGGGCGCCCCACCCAAAAGCGGTAGGGGAGTGCCGCGTCATCCCCGGCATAGTCCACACCGATCCGCGGGCCCACCTTGATATCGGCATCGGGCACCTGATGGCCATGGTCCTCGATGCGTATCGGCCCATCGATCAGGTCGGAGCCACTATGCCGCACATGGATGCCCAGGGCCTGTGCTGCCGTGCCCGGTCCGTCGGTGGTCATGCGGCCGCCACGTCGCTCCTTCATCCGATCGAGGCCCGCGATCGGAACGATCCCACGGACCAGTACGGCGTGGGGAACATCTTCCTTGTTGGTGACCACATTGAAGAGGTGATGGATGCCGTAGCAGAGGTACACGTACACGGTCCCTCCCCGCGCGTACATCACTTCCGTCCGTTCGGTGCGCCGTCCGCCATGGGCATGGCTGGCACGGTCGCCGACCCCGGCATAGGCCTCGGTCTCCGTGATGATGCCGGCCGTGCGTACGTCATCGATCCCGCTCACGATCACCTTGCCCAGCAGCTCGCGTGCGATCGTCGTGACGGATGAACGCATGAAGAAGGAACGGGGAATGCGACGGGGCTTCATCGGCTGTCCTCCTGATCGCGTTCCCACCTCAGGCGCTCGAGGTCGACGACGGGTTCGGACGCGATGGCCGGTCCCTTGGCACGGGCCACGCACACATCACAGTGACCACAGGCCTCCGGAGGCTGCGCGCCGAAGTAGGCGAGGAGCGTCGTCTCCCTGCAGACATCCCCGCGCTCGAAATAGGATCGCATCCGATCCATCCGTTCCAGGGCTCGTCCTTCCCGATCACGCATCACCGCCGGGTCCGGCATCAAGGTGGCGGCATCGCGCCTGGGCGTGAGCAGGGTGGCGGCGGGACCGGTATTGCGCGGTCGGTATTCCAGGATGCCCGCTTCCTGCGACGCCTTCAAGGTCTGGCGGACCGCCTCCGTGGACCATCCGATCATGCGGGCAAGACGTTCCTCCTCGATCACGGTCGGTTGTTCGAACACGCCACCGTAGGTCCTCAGGACCGCTTCCAGGAGCGGAGCGGATGGATGCCGTTGCCCTTGCAGCTGATGGACCTCACGGGGAGAACCGACGAAGTGGACGCGCGAGGGATCGCGGAACCCGTCGCTCAGGGCCAGGTCACCGTTCAGTTCGAGCACCTTGAGCGCCTGGGCCGCGGTACGCACATTGGTGCCCATGCGCTCGGCGATGCCCCTGAGGTCGAGCGCGAAGGTCTCGTCCATGCCCCCGCTCAGGGGGATGCGATGCATGTCCGCGAAGGCCTGCAGGCAGGCACGCACCTGCTGCAATGCCGGAAAGGAGCCTCGCACCCGTTCCTCCAGCCGCCGGCCATCACCCTGGTCCACGAGCAGGATGGCATGAGATGCCTCCCCATCACGTCCGGCGCGCCCGGCTTCCTGATAGTAGCTCTCCAGATCGTCCGGCGGACCCCAATGGACCACGGTCCGTACATCGCCTTTGTCGATGCCCATGCCGAAGGCGTTCGTGGCGATGACGAAGCGGACCGACCCCTGCGTCCAGGCCCGCTGCGTGCGATCGCGTTCCTCCAAGGGGAGGCCGGCGTGATAGGGTGCGGCGCTGAAGCCGGCGTCCGTGAGCCTGTTCGCGATCCGAAGCGCTTCCCGGCGCTGGCGCACGTAGACGATCGCTCCACCCGTCGTGCGCTCCGCGATGCGAAGCAGCCTGCCGAGCTTGTCCTCGCCGCGCGAAACCCAGAAGGTGAGCTCGGGCCTTCGGAAGTCGCCACGCAGCACATGTGGTTCCCGGAAGCGCAGCCGTTCCTGGATGTCGGTCACCACCCGTTCGGTGGCCGTGGCCGTGAGCGCGATCACCGGCACCTCCGGGAAGTGCTCCCGCAGGTCGCCGATGGCCAGGTAGGCCGGCCGGAAGTCATACCCCCATTGCGAGATGCAATGCGCTTCATCGATGGCGATGAGGGTGATGGGGAGACGATCCACGCGTGCCCGGAACAGGTCCGACCCAAGTCGTTCCGGCGACACGTACAGGAAGTCACAATGGCCCAATGCACAGTTCTCCAGGGCCACGTCGAGCTCCTCCCGACGCATGCCCGCAGTGAGCGCCACGGCCCTCACTCCCCGCTCGCGCAAACGCTGCACCTGGTCCTTCATGAGGGCGATGAGCGGGGACACCACGAGGCAGCAACCGCCCTGCATCAGCGCGGGCAGCTGGAAGCAGAGGCTCTTTCCTCCCCCCGTGGGCAGCAGGGCGAGGGTGTCACGGCCCTGGAGCACGCTGCGCACCACCTGTTCCTGCATCGGACGCAGGTCCTGGAAGCCCCAGATGCGGGACAGGACGTCGTGTAGGTCCTTCATGGCGTGGTGCGTGGCGGGCTGGCCGGGAACAAAGGCGCCCCTGCCTATTGTTTACTTTTGGACGCTTCCGAACCCCATCTGCTCATGCTCACCACCGGCCAAAAGTTAGCCATCCAGCGCACCGATCGGTCGCGTCTTTCGGAGACCGACCTGGAGAACATCAAGTTCGGCAGGGTCTTCAGCGACCACATGTTCGTGATGGACTACGCCAATGGTGAATGGGGTGCGCCCGGCATCGTGCCCTTTGGCGACCTGGAGCTGAGCCCGGCCACGCTGGTGTTGCATTATGGCCAGACCATCTTCGAGGGTTTGAAGGCGTACCGCTCGGAGAAGGGCGGGGTCAACATCTTCAGGCCCCAGGCCAACCTGGCACGGATGACCCGGAGCGCGGAACGCATGTGCATGCCGCCGATCCCCGAGGAGCTCGTACTGGACGGCCTGCGTGAGCTGGTGGACCTGGATCGGGACTGGATCCCCAAGGGAGGCGAGGCTTCCCTGTACATCCGGCCGTTCATGTTCGCCACGGACGAGTACATCGGTGTGCGGCCTTCGGACACCTATCGCTTCATCATCTTCACCTGTCCGGTGCAGGCCTATTACAAGGAGGCCGTTCGGGTGAAGATCGAGACCTATTACAGCCGGGCCTTCCCCGGAGGCACCGGAGCGGCCAAGTGCGGCGGCAACTATGCCGCTGCCCTCTATCCGGCCAAGCTGGCCCAGCAGGATGGCTTCCATCAACTGGTATGGACGGATGGTCTGGAGCATCGCTACATCGAGGAATCCGGGACCATGAACGTGTTCTTCCGCATCGGCGACACGCTCGTCACGCCGGAGACGGGTGGCACCATCCTGGAAGGCATCACACGGGACAGCATCATCGACCTTGCGCGGCGGGAAGGCATCGCCACCGAGGTCAGGAAGGTGGAAGTGCGGGAGGTGCTGGATGCCATTGCCGGCGGTACCCTGAAGGAGGCCTTCGGCGCAGGCACGGCGGCCACCATTGCCCACATGAGCAGCATCGCTTACGATGGAGGTGAGTACCAGTTGCCGGCTCCCGAGCAGTTCGCCTTCGCGAACCGCCTGGCCCAACTGCTCGATGACATCCGGCGGGGAAGGTCCGAGGACCCCTTCGGCTGGAACCTGCATCTGCCCTGATCAACGGGCGCGCATGCCCATGTAGCTGTCCGGGATCACCGCAAGGCCGGGGATCACCATCACCAAGGTCGAGGGCGGCCATTCGGAGAAGGCCATGCCCAGGGGGACGCCGATCACCAACGCCCAGCCGAACACGAATCCCGTGGCATGCAGGCTCCTGAACAGGCGTCGCTGAGCGCGCGTCGGAGGTGAAGGTGCCGGTACGTTGGATCGAGGAGACCGCTGCGGCCGGTCACCCACACCGTTCCTGGTGCCTGCCTGCAGGAGTTCATCGCACCAGGCCCTGGCCACCGGGTCCATGAGCACGCGGTAGGCGGCATGCACCGTGCGGAAACGCTCAGCCGCTTCCGGGCTCGGGTCACGATCGGGATGCGAGCGCAGGGCGAGGGCGCGATAGGCCCGCTTGATCTCGTTCTCCGTGGCCCAGGGCTCAAGTCCAAGCAGGCGGTAGGGGTCGCTCTTCAACCCACCCATGGTCCGGACCTGTATATCGTGATGGCCATCCGATCGGGATCTTCGTGTGCGATCAGGGCGTGCCGCGTATCTTAAAGGTAGAACGTCGCCCCATGCCGATCCGTTCATGGTCCCTGATCAGCCTGCTGCTGCCGGTCATTCTCCAGGCGCAAGTGCTGGACGGCACGCTGCGGGACAGCTCGTCCGGTGCGCCGATCGAAGGAGCGCATGTGCAGGCCATGCGGTCGGGAACGGGCGCCGTATCCGGTCCTGACGGTGCCTTCGGTCTCCCGGTCGAAGTGCCGGACTCCCTGCTGATCACCCATGTGGCCTACCACGAATTGCGTGTGCCGGTGAAGGACGCCGGACCGTTCACGTTCAGCCTGCGGCCACGTGTGCAGGAACTCAGGCCGGTGGAGGTCGGCCTGCCCGCGCCAGAGGTCGTGTTCCGGGACGAGGACCTCCATGTGGCCGACCACCTGGTGAACGACGAGGGGACCTGGGTGCTGGCCTACGCGAAGCGAAGGATGCTGACCCGACAGGAGGTGGCCGGGGCAGGCGGGCTCAAGGGAGCCGAAGTGGTGTTGCTGGACACGTTGCAGCGCAGGATCGCTTCGGCCTCCTTGGACGACGAGGTGGTGGCCATGCACCGCAGCTACCGGAACGAGGTCGTGTTGGAGACCCGCGCCCGGGCGTATGTCGCGATGTTCGAAGAGGGAGGGATCGCCTTGGTGTCCCTGCCGAAGCGCTTCCTGCATGAACGCCTGCTGCCGTGGACGGACAGCATCCCACAACGGTTGCTGGGCAACGATCATCATCCGGCGCTGCCTGCATTCTCACATTTCGCGTTCGATCCCGAGCGTGAAAGCACGGACGTGTTCTGCTCGGTGGAGGACGCGCATTACCTGGCCATCTACCGCAGCCAGTACAAGTACCTGAGCAACCGCGACAAGGTGGACGTGATGAACATCGCCAACGACCTGGGCGTGGACAAGGAGCTGGTGGCGGGCGCCCTGTCGGGGATCGCGGGCGACATGCGCTTCAAGGCCCCTTATGCACCGGTGTTCGTGCGGGACGATGGCGTGTTCGTGTTCGATCATGCCGCGGAACGGATCCGGTCGTTCGGTGCGGGACTGAAGGAACAGGAGGGTGTGCCCATGCGGCATCAGCAGGACCGGCGCTGGGCGGAACGGCTGCTGCAGGACCGTGCCACCGGGCGCATCCACGCGGTCTACCGCTACCGCGATCATGTGTTGCTCGCCGAAGTGGACCCGCTCACCGGTCGCGTCGGCCAGGCCTTCCGCCTCACGCATCCATGGCCCGAACGTGTGCAGGTACATGGCGGGCACGTGTACTACGTGTACCGGCCGAAGGGCTCGTTGGAACACCGCGCGCTCTACCGCGAGCGGCTGCCGGCCTCAACGTTCGGGATGCCGCTTGGGAAAGTCGAGCCACACGAGCTCTCCGGTACCCCGTGAGGCCAGGGCCCAGCTGTCGAAGGGCAGGTCGATGCGCGCCATGCCCGTGGTGGGCAGGTTGTCGGGACCACCGCCCGTGAGGTAGTGCACGAACTCCGTGAGACCGGGGTTGTGTCCGAAGAGCATCACCTCGGGACGGTCGTCAGGCAGGGCGTTCACCACGCGCAGGAGCGTGGGCACGTCGGCCAGGTAGAGCGCCTGCTCCTGGAGGAGGTCTCCGTTGGAAAGGTCCAGTGCGTCGGCGAACAGGTGTGCGGTGGTGAGGGCCCGCACCGCCGGACTGGTCACGATCAGCTGCACCGGCCCACCCTTGGCGGCGAAGAGCTTCGCCATGAAGGGCACATCGCGTTCCCCGCGTGCGTTCAGGGGGCGGTCGAAGTCGCTTTGCCGCGGATCGGCCCAGCTGCTCTTGCCATGCCGGACCAGGTACAGGGTGCGCATGATGCGCTCAGAGCGTGAGGTCCTTCATGCCGTCCACCAACGTATGGAGCAGTGCGTTGGCGTCCATCGTCAGGGGCAGTGCCAGGGTCACCGTGCGGGCATCGCTCACCGACTGGCCATCGCGCAGCACGCGGGCGATCTGCAGGTCCAATCGTTCGGGGTATTCCCCGGTGAAGGAGAGGTCCAGCGAGGTGCCTCCTGAAAGCCGCAGCCGGTAGGCCGGGTAGGAGGAGCCGGCATCGGCAAGGCGTTCTTCGAGCACATGCCCGCCGCTGCGCAGGTCGTCCGACCATTCGTCCATCACGTAGAGCAGCACATGCTCGATGAAGAGCTCCGGGTCGCGGGGCAGGGGGGGCTGTTCGGCGGCCAGGGGGGCCAGCAGGCGTGAACGGGTGTGGCGCAGGATCGCTGCCACATCATGGATCTGTTCAGTAAAGGTCATCCACACAGGTCTTGTTCCCGATCGCGATGTTACCCCGTTCGACCATGCCACGCCCGCGTGCGCGCGAACACTTATCCACGATCGATGCACAGGGGAAACACGAAGCCCCCGGATCGGGGGCTTCGTACGATGACCGTTCCAGGCTTCAGGCTTCCGCCTTGTTCGTCCTGGCCTTCCCGTTCCCGTTGATCTGCTGCTCCTCCTTGTCGTCCACCGGGGCGCGGAAGACGATCTTCCCATCGAACACATCGATGACCTGGGGCTTGTCCGGTTCCAGCGTACCGGCGATGATCTGGCGGCTCAGCTCGTTGAGCAGTTCCTTCTGGATCATGCGCTTGATCGGTCGCGCGCCGAACTGCGGGTCGAAGCCCGTGGCGCTGATGTGCGCGACCAGTTCGTCGCTGGGGATCAGCTGGTAGCCCTTCTCCGCGAGGTGCTCCACCAGCTGGTGCAGCTGCAGTTCCACGATGGCCTGCACGTCCTTGCGGCCCAGCGGACGGAACATGATCAGCTCGTCCACGCGGTTCAGGAACTCGGGGCGCACGGTCTTGCGCAGCAGCTCCATCACCTCGTTGCGGGTCTTCTCGACCACCTCCTCCAGGTCCTTCTTCTCCAGATGCTCGAAGTTCTCCTGGATGATCTGCGACCCGATGTTGGAGGTCATGATGATGATGGTGTTCTTGAAGTTCACCACCCGCCCCTTGTTGTCGGTGAGGCGGCCGTCATCGAGCACCTGCAGCAGCACGTTCCACACGTCGGGGTGCGCCTTCTCGATCTCGTCCAGCAGCACCACGCTGTAAGGCTTGCGGCGCACGGCCTCGGTCAGCTGGCCGCCCTCGTCGTAGCCCACGTAGCCCGGAGGCGCGCCCACCAGGCGGCTCACGGTGTGGCGCTCCTGGTACTCGCTCATGTCGATGCGCGTCATGGCGTTCTCGTCGTTGAACAGCACTTCGCTGAGCGCCTTGGCCAGTTCGGTCTTGCCCACGCCGGTGGTGCCCAGGAAGATGAAGCTGCCGATGGGCCGGCGTTCATCGCCCATGCCCGCGCGGCTGCGGCGCACGGCGTCGGCCACGGCACGCACGGCCTCGTCCTGGCCGATCACGCGTTTGTGCAGTTCGTCCTCCAGGTGGAGCAGCTTCGTCCGTTCGCTCTCGAGCATCCTGCTCACCGGGATGCCGGTCCAGCGCCCCACCACCTCGGCGATCTCCTCCACGTCCACCTCCTCCTTGATCAGCTTGCTGCTGGCCTGCAGTTCGGTGAGCTGCTCCTTGGCCTTGGCCAGCTTGTCCTCGGTCTCCTTGATGCGGCCGTAGCGGATCTCGGCCACCTTGCCGAAGTCGCCCTCGCGCTCGGCCTGGGCGGCGTCGAACTTCAGCTGATCGATCTCCTCCTTGGCGCTGTTGATCTGCTCCACCAGGCCGCGCTCGCTCTCCCAACGGGCCTGCAGGGCGTCGCGCCGCTCACCGAGCTCGGCGAGCTCCCGGTTGATCTCCGCGAGCTTGGCCTCGTCCTTCTCGCGCTTGATGGCCTCGCGCTCGATCTCGAGCTGCATCACGCGGCGGTCCACCTCGTCCAGCTCCTCGGGCTTGGAGTTGATCTCCATGCGCAGCTTGCTGGCGGCCTCGTCGATCAGGTCGATGGCCTTGTCCGGCAGGAAGCGGTCGGTGATGTAGCGGGTGCTCAGTTCCACGGCGGCGATGATGGCCGCGTCCTTGATCAGCACCTTGTGGTGGTTCTCGTACTTCTCCTTGATGCCGCGCAGGATGCTGATGGCGTCCTCCCGTGAGGGCTCGTCCACCATCACCTTCTGGAAGCGGCGTTCCAGGGCCTTGTCCTTCTCGAAGTACTTCTGGTATTCGTTCAGCGTGGTGGCCCCGATGGCGCGCAGTTCGCCGCGGGCCAGGGCGGGCTTCAGGATGTTGGCGGCGTCCATGGCACCCTCGCCACCGCCGGCGCCCACCAGGGTGTGGATCTCGTCGATGAAGAGCACGATGTCGCCTTCGGCGGAGATCACCTCCTTCACGACCGACTTGAGGCGCTCCTCGAACTCGCCCTTGTACTTGGCACCGGCCACCAGCGCGCCCATGTCCAGGCTGAACACGCGCTTCCGCTTGAGGTCCTCGGGCACGTCGCCGCTCACGATGCGTTGGGCGATGCCTTCGGCGATGGCGGTCTTGCCCACGCCTGGTTCCCCGATCAGGATGGGGTTGTTCTTGGTGCGTCGGCTCAGGATCTGCAGCACGCGGCGGATCTCCTCGTCGCGCCCGATCACGGGGTCCAGCTTGTTCTCCTTGGCCAGCTGGTTCAGGTCCTTGGCGTACTTGTTCAGCGCGTTGTAGGTCTCCTCCTGACTCTGGCTGGTGACGCGCTCGCCCTTGCGCAGTTCCTTGATGGCCGCGATCAGGTCCTTCCTGGTGACGCCGTTGTCCTTCAGCAACTGGCCCACGGTGTCGCCGCTCTCGAGGATGCCGATCAGCAGGTGCTCCACGCTGGCGAACTCGTCGCCGAACTCCTTCAGCGAGGCGAGCGCCTTGGTGAGCGCGTCGTGCGCGGTGCGCGACAGGCTGATCTGCCCGCCCTGCACCTTGGGGTATCCCTCCACGATGCGGTCGAGCGCCTGTTGCATCACAGGCAGGTTCACGTTCAGCTTCTTCAAGAGGAAGGGCGCCACGTCCTGGTCCACTTCCAGGATGCCCTTCAGCAGGTGTCCGTTCTCCAAGATCTGGTGGCCATGGCCGCTGGCAATGGTCTGCGCCTGCTGGATGGCCTGCTGGGAGCGGATGGTGAATTTGTTGAGGTCCATGTGCGTTGGACGGTTGGGTGTTGGATGTTGTGCGTTGCCGATCTACAACGACACCCCGCTCCATCAAAGCATGCACCGCTGGAACGATCCTGCTGGAATGGCAGGAATCCGTTGAGGGTCAACGACTTTTCGGCAGGAAGGGGAGCGTTTGTCGGCCGGATCGGCAGGGATCCGCCTTACAGCACCCGGCGGACGGCATGCAGCCGATGCGTGTGGGCCTGCTCCTCCTCGTTGAAGATGCCCTGCCGGTCCAACACATCGATGCGCACCCGGCCACTGGCGTGCGCGATGCGCAGCCTGTCCTCGGTGTCGCGCGTCAGGATGATGCCCACATGGACCACCTTGCCGGCCTGGTTGGTGAAGAAGGCCAGGTCCCCGGGCTCGCACACATCGAGCAATTCCACCGCCTCACCCTCCAGCACCTGCTGGTCCGCATCGCGCGGCAGGTAGATGCCCATGAGGATGAACAGCATCTGGGTGAGGCCGCTGCAGTCCACACCCCATGGGGTCCGGCCACCCCAGAGGTAGGGTGCGCCCAGGAAGGGATGCAGGTAGAACTCGATCAGGTCGGCACGTTCGAGGTCCGGGCGTTGGTTGGTGACGGCCTGCACGGGAATGCGCCGGTCCTGCCAGAGGATGGCACCCTCCTCGTAGAACGGCAGCACGGCGCCGTAGGGGAGCATCACCGGACGGTCGCCCAGGTCCACCAGGCTGTCGGGACCGATCACGCGCAGGTCCGGGTCGTAGTTGGGGGTGGGGCAGGGGGCCAGCTGCTTGTTGTCCACCCAGCCCTCGTAGCCGTCGTGGTCGAACTTCACCCGCGACCACTTCTCCTGCCGTTCAAGCAGCTCGCCTGTCTCCCCGAAAAGCCACTGCGTCACCTGCTCGGCACGGTCGCTGGGCTCGCTCCGCACGGGAACGATGCTGAGGGGACAGATGACTGGCGTGGCCACGGCTCAGAGCGCTTCCACCACGATGGCACTGGCGCCACCACCGCCGTTGCAAATGCCGGCAGCACCGTTCTTCAACCCGCGCTGGCGCAGGGCATGCACCAAGGTGACCACGATGCGGGCGCCGCTGCAACCCAGCGGATGGCCGAGGCTCACCGCGCCACCGTTCACGTTCACCTTCGAGGGGTCGAGACCCATCTCCCGGTTGTTGGCGATGCCCACCACCGAGAAGGCCTCGTTCAGTTCCCAGAGGTCCACTTGGTCGTTGGCGAGCCCGGCCTTCTTCAGGGCCCGGGGCAATGCCTTGCTGGGTGCGGTGGTGAACCATTCAGGAGCCTGGGCCGCATCGGCGTGTGCCAGGACCTTCGCGATGGGGGTGAGGCCGAGGGCCTTCGCCTTTTCCGCGCTCATCAGGATGACGGCGGCGGCCCCGTCGTTCAGGGTGCTCGCGTTGGCGGCGGTCACGGTGCCCTCCTTGTCGAACACCGGGCGCAGCGTGGGGATCTTGTCGAAGTTGACGTTCTTGAATTCCTCATCCTCCGTGAACGGCACGGGATCTCCCTTGCGCTGGGGCACTTCCACCGGCACCACCTCGTCAGCGAAGCGGCCTTCCTTCCAGGCCGCGGCGCTGCGGGTGTAGCTCTCGATGGCGAAGCCGTCCTGGTCCTCGCGGGTGATGTTGCACTCCCGCGCGCAGAGCTCGGCGGCGTTGCCCATGTGGTAGCGGTTGTACACGTCGGTGAGGCCGTCCTTCACCATGCCGTCCACCAACTTCATGTCCCCGAGCTTCTGGCCGGTGCGGCCACCGCTCATGTAGTGGGGCACCTGGCTCATGTTCTCCATGCCGCCGGCCACCACCACGTCGTTGTCGCCGGCCAGGATGGTCTGAGCGCCGAGCTGGATGGCCTTCATGCCCGAGGCGCAGACCTTGTTCACCGTGGTGCAGGGCACGTTGTTGCCGATGCCTGCGAAGATGGCCGCCTGCCGGGCGGGAGCCTGGCCAAGGTCGGCCTGCAGCACGCAACCCATGAACACCTCATCGACCTCCTTGGGGTCGAGGCCGGCCTTCTGCAGGGCGCCCTGGATGGCCGTGGCCCCAAGGCGCGGGGCGGGCATGGAGGACAGGGAGCCGAGGAAGCTGCCGATGGGGGTGCGGACGGCGGATACGATGACGACTTCGCGGGACATGGAAGGGATGTTTTCGGGGTTCTCGAAGAAGGGCCGCAAAGGTAGCATGGCCGGATCGAGCGATCGGCTATCTTTGCCGCCCATCGTCGCCGGGAGGCGGCGCTTCGGAGAGGTGGGTGAGTGGCTGAAACCATCAGTTTGCTAAACTGACGTACTCCGTCAAGGGGTACCGGGGGTTCGAATCCCCCCCTCTCCGCGATCGGAAAGCCGTCCCAGGAACAGGGCGGCTTTCGTGTTGGATCCCGGCTACCTTTGGCCGGACATCTCGGGGTGTAGCGCAGCCCGGTTAGCGCACCTGCTTTGGGAGCAGGGGGTCGTGTGTTCGAATCACACCACCCCGACAGGAAGCCGATCGTGAGATCGGCTTTCGTGTTCCCGGCCCCGCCGGACCGGAAAATCCGACCTTTGCGGGACGACCCCGTAGCTCAGTTGGATAGAGCATCTGCCTTCTAAGCAGACGGTCACAGGTTCGAATCCTGTCGGGGTCGCCAACGAAGCGGATGTTCCGATCCGCCGGATCATTGGGCCGTCAGGCCTCCCCATCGACCTCCTTCGGCGATTGGTCGAATTGTTGATCCCTTCCGTGCTTTCGAGGCGTTAAGGCACTGATAACGATGCATTTTCGCGCATCCAATGACCTGCCTCATGCCTCTGACCAGGATCCTGCCAGGACTTCTTCTGTGGGTGTCGACCGGCCTGCTCCAGGCCACCACCTATTACGTGTCGCCCACAGGCAGTGACAGCAACAACGGGACCTCTCCCTCTTCCCCCTGGCGCACGATCGGCCGTGTCAACCAACTCGGTGGGGCACTGGGTGCCGGGGATGTGGTGCTGTTCCAACGGAACGGGGTCTATCGCGGAAAGCTCAGCATCTCCTCGTCCGGGACAACGGGTTCGCCGATCGTGGTGGGGGCTTACGGGCAGGGAAATGATCCCGTGATCTCCGGAAGTGACCTGGTAACGGGATGGACGGTCTACAGTGGGAACATCTGGAGAGCGCCGGTCGGGGCTTCCGTTCGTCATGTCTACTACAACGGAGAACGCTTGCAGCTGGCCCGTTTCCCGAACAGCGGTTGGGCGCGCACGGACCACGCGACGAGCACGACGACCACGGATGCGACCCTGAACCAATCCTCCGGATTCTGGAACGGAGCCACCCTGGTGATCAGGACCACCAATTGGAGCTATGATACCGCACGCGTCACCGGCTTCAATGGGGGGGTGCTCACCCACACCAGTACCGGCAATTCGATGGGGAACGAGGAGTGGGGCTATTTCCTGCGGAACAAACTGGCCCTGCTGGACGCGCCCGGTGAATGGTACTATGATGCGGGCTCCGGACAATTGTACGTGTGGTGCCCGGGCAACGCCAACCCCAACGGACAGACCATCGAAGCCGCGGTGAGGGACAACGGCCTGTACGTGGCCTGGCAGCGACACGACCTGAACGTGTCCTATCTGTCCTTCCGCCATACGACCGATGCCGCGTTGCGCCTGAGCGGGTCCTATAACACCGACTTCTCGCACTGCACGTTCACGGAATGCCAGCAGGCGATACGCAGCACGGGAAATGATCAGGCGTTCAGCTACCTCGACATCTCAGGGACCTATGGCACGGCGGTGCACCTGCTGGACAACAACAGCACCCTGACCCATTCCACCTTCACGGACATCGCCCTGGTCCCTGGCCTGGGCGAGAGCAACTGGGGGTATTTCGGTCTGCGGATCTCCGGGTTCGGTTGCGAGGCCGCGGACAACTTCTTCGACCACATCGGGTACATCGGTATCGTGACCGAAGGCGATTGTGCCGTGCGGAGGAACACGTTGCACGACTGCCTGTCGATCCTCAATGACGGTGGTGCGATCGCCTTTGACAACGCGGACGGATTGGTGGTGGAGGACAACATCGTGGATGACCTGATCTGCGATCTGTCGAGCGTCGCACCGACGCACACCTCCTTCTTCCGCATGGGACACGGGATCTACTTCGGCAATACGACGATCCGGAACACCATCGTGCGCAGGAACACGGTGAAGAACTGCGTGAGCAGCGGCATCCATGTGGACCACACGATGGTCGCCTCCGGCAACCAGGTGAAGGACAATGTGCTGTTCAACAACGGGGTCCAACTGAGCATCTCGGACTTCTCCAATTACAATGGTCCCGGAGCTGCGCCCCCGTATTACGTGCCGAGCTTCAATACCGTGTACTCCGGCAATGTGTTCTATTGCCTGACCAAGGAACAGCTGTGCATGCGGCAGTTGCACGTGAACAGTCCCAACTGGGTGGATTACGGCACGTTCTCGAACAACCGTTACTTCAATCCCTACAACGAGGTCAGTATCGAGCAGTTCAACACCGATGCAGGGATACGGCGGTACTACACGCTGGAGAAGTGGCAGGATGAAATGGGCCAGGATGCCGGATCCACAAGGTTCCCGGAGCGACGGAACGCGCACGCCACCTTGAGCGAGCTTACCGGGAACCTGGTGGTGAACGGGACCTTCGACACGAACGTGGACGGCTGGGGAGGGTGGCCGACCAATGCGACCGCGACGCACAACACGAACTACCTGGACAATGGCTGCCTGCGCGCCAACCTGCCGAACAACTCGGTGTATGACACCTACTCGCTCCGCAGTCCTGATGATTTCCCGATCCAGAACGGGAGCTGGTACAGGATGCGCTTCAGCCTGCATTCCAACGACCACGGTTTCGTGCTGGCCGGACTGAAGGGGCTCAGCCAGTTCATGGGGCCTGAAGAGGTCTATGAACGGATGATCCCGTTCTCGGACGAGCGCAGGGAGATCGAGTTCTACTTCCAGAGCGGGCTCTCCGACCAAGCCGTGGTCCAGTTCGTGAACAATTGGACGGAGCCGCTCTACTACCTGGACAATGTGGAGGTACACCGGGTGACCGTGGAGGACCTGGACCCCAACGAGGACCATGTCCTGCTGTACAACGAGGCCGAGACCTCACAGTCCTTTCCGGTGGTCGGGAGCTGGGAGGACGTGAACGGCAACCCGGTGAACGGCTCCGTGACCCTGGCCCCGCATGCCTCGGCCTGCATCTATCGGGTGGCCTCCACGGGCAATCCGGGTGGTGGTGGTGGGGTCGTTGGCACCGCCAGTGCGCGGGTCTTCCTGGGTGGTCCCATGAACTGGGGTACGGGACAGATGAGAACGGACCTCAGGGATTCCGGAGTACTTCCTCAATCGGAACCCTACACGGCCCTGGGACATGACCTGTACAACGCCGGGGTCGTGGCCTCCTCGGCCGTATGGAACGCCACCGGGCCTGACCGGCCGGTGGATTGGGTGGTCCTGGAACTGCGCAACAACGATGCCGGGTATTCCTTCTCGGCCGCCTGCGCAGCGATCCTGAAAGCGGACGGGCATGCGGTGGACCCTGTAACAGGAGGAACGGTCGGGTTCCCGGTGACCACGGTCGGGAAGAAACTGGTGGTGCTTCATCGGAACCACCTGCCAGCCATGGTGAACAACAGCGTGCTGGTGAACGGACAGGTGCTGGACCTGGCCTTGCCATCGGTCGGATTGTTCGGTGGCTCGAGCGCTGCCTGGGTCAACGGGAGCCTTCGTGCGCTCTGGCCAGGTGATGTGGGTGCGAACGGTGTGGTGAGCTACGTGGGGGTGCAGAACGATCGCGACCCCCTGCTGGTGGCCATCGGTGGCGTGGTGCCGACCAACACCCTGCAGGGGTATCACCCGCAGGACGTGAACATGGACGGCGTGGTCAAGTACAGCGGACAGGGCAATGACCGGGACGTGATCCTCTCGACCATCGGTGGAACGGTACCCACGACCACCCGGGTGAGCTACGCGCCGTAAAGCGTTCAGATCCGCTCCAACGCGCCCGAGGGCACCCAGCCAACGAGTCCGTTCGGGAGTTCCACCTCGGACGATCCATTCCGGACCTGGAGCACCTTCAGCTTGGCGCCTTCGTGGAGCACGAACAGCACCTTGGCCTGTTCGGTCGGGGCGCTTTTCACCTGGATCCTGGGCTCCATGAGGATGGCCTCGGAACGGTCCGTATACCGGCGCCACTGTACCGCCGAGAGGGTGATGGCGATGATGGCGAGCATGCCCGCCACCCCTGCAGCGGCACCCCACGACCGTTCCCAGCCACGTGGGCGACCGGGGACCAGCGCGACGATCAGCAACAGGACACACGCCCAGGTGAACAGGATCGCGCGCCGTGCCCATCGGTCCATGCCTCCCATGCGATCCCAGATCGTGGTGAGGTCCATTCCCGGAAGCGCCTCCACCCGGTCCACCAGCTGGGAGCGGGTCAGTTCCAGGTTGCTTCTCGCGTCCTCCGCCGTCGGGTCCATGCGCAGGGCGCGTTCGTAATGCAGCACCGCCTTGGCCAGGTCTCCCAAGTGGAAGTGGCAATTGGCACGGTCGTATTCCAAGCCTGCGGAGGTGTACTGCACGGCCACGGAGTCGTACAGTGCCAAGGCCCCTGGCACATCGCCGATGGCAAAGGCCCGGTGTGCCCGTTGGACCAGGGTGTCCGCCTCGGCAGGTGAAAGTGCCATGGCCGATGAGGCTTGGGCCAGTAGTAACAGTGCCAGGGTCCTCATGCCAAGGGGGTCTCCTCCAGGTCCCGCACCAGGTGCAGGGCCTGTTCGTATAGTTCCTTTCTGGGACGGTCCTCGACCGGCGCGAAGCGCGCCAGCTCGCAGGCCTCGATGAGGGTCATGGCACGATCGGTCAAAGCCTCCGCGTCCGGTCGGTCGCCGAGCCGTTCCTGCACGGTCGCGCGTTCCACCCGGGCTTCCGGAATATCGAGCTTGCCTGCGAGGTAGGTGGTCATGGCCCTGTGCAAGGCCTCGTAGAACGCGGACCGGTCATTGCGGTCCAAGGCGCCTGAGGCTTCCTTCAGCCGTTGTCGGGCCACTTTTTCTGCCTTCCTCCTCCGCATTCCGGAAGCATCCGCCGATCGGCGTTGATGCCTCCTTCTCCAGGCGAGGAAGGCGAGGAGGACCAGGACCGGAGACCCGATGCCCGCCCAGAAAGCCGCGGATCCCAGGAACCGATCTCCATGAGGGTTCAGTTCCAAGTCGCCGGTCCGGATATAGCGGATGTCGCTGTCCAGTACTTCCAAGCGGCGTTGGTCGGGTCTGCGGACGGAGGGGCCCTCGGAGGTGCCATCGCCCGGTGCGACCTCCACGGTGATGGGGTCGGCGCTCAGCGATCGGTACGCTCCTTTCTCCACATCGAAATAGGAGAGCTCGATCGCCGGCAGCTCGTAGGTGCCTTCATGCCTGGGGATGATCAGGTACCGGAAGGTCCGGCCACCGGTCATTCCTGCCGCGTTCACGGTGATCCGGTCGGTGGTCTCCGGATCGTACACTTCGAAATCCTGTGGAAGGTCCAGGTCAGGAGCGTCCAGGAGCTTGAGGTTCCCGCTTCCGGTGAACTTGATGGTGAGCTCAATGGCTTCGTTCGCCTTCACCTGTGTCCTGTCAACGGACACGTCCATTTCCAACCTGCCGGCGAATCCGCTCTGATCGGCGGGGGCACCGGAGGGCAGCGCGGCCACATCGAGCACGGACGTACCACTGGTCGCCTCCAGCCTCGATCCCCGGTTGAAGAAGGTCCGGTTCACCAGGCATTCCACGGTGGCGGGACCGATGGTGAGGCGCCCCGGTTTTTGTGGGAACAGCAGCTGTTTGCGCAGGATGGCCACCCGGTACTGAAGGCCGTTCACCGTGGCCAGTCGATCCTCCCAGCGCATGTCCCCCAGGTCCACGTTCTCGGTCCAGGCACCCGCTACGGCGGGAATGTCCACTTTGGACAGCTCCAGGTTGGGGTACCGGGAGTAGAGCGTGTACGTGGCCAGCACCTGCTGGCCCACCACCGCACTCCGCCGGCTCAGGTCCAGGGTCACGAACAGGTCCGCGTTCCGTTGCTGGGCCTGCTGCTGGGCCCGGTCGCCGCTTTCCGAGGTTCCCGCCACGACCTCCACGGTGATCGGGTCCGTTCGGATCTCACCCTGTCCAATGCGGGCCACCGCGGAGCCGATCGTGTAGCTGCCCGGCCGGGTGGCCGTGAGCACGTACGTGCGGCTCATCGAACTGCTCATCCGCCCGTTGACGAACTGCATGTTGGTGGACTCGAAGGGACCCTGCACGATCACCAGTCCACCGAGGTCGGGAGGGGTGAGGCTGCCCCGGCCATTGGTCAGGGTGAGCGTGAGGCGGATCGACCCACCGACCGCGAAGGCGTTGCGGTCCACCGAGGCCTGGAACGAGATCTCCTGGGCTCGCACGGTGGAGGTCCCGCCGATCAGGAGGAGCATTGCCCACAGCAGGTGGAAGATCGGTCCGCGCATCACCAGTCCTTTTCGATCGGTACTCGGCGGGCCGGTCGCAACTCGCGACGCACCTTCTCCTGAACGTCCTCTTCCTCGCGCTGCAGGGCGTCCAGCATGCGTTCCGCGTCCTGCTTGCTGATCTGATCGGGCCTGGCCTGCCGCTGCTGTTGCTCCTGCGCATCACCCTGCTGGGGCTGGTCCTTGGGCTCGCCCGGTCGTTGCTGCTCCTGTTCGCCCTGCCCCTCGTCTTTTTGCTGGTCCTGCTGGCCGGGCTGGTCCTGTTGCTGCTGTTGCTCCTGCTGGTCCTGTTGTTCCTCCTGTTCCTGGTCTTGCTGCTGTTGCTGCTGCTGCTGTTGTTGCAGCATGCGCTGGGCGTAGGCCAGGTTGTAGCGGGTGTCCTCGTCGTCCGGTGCCCGGAGCAGGGCCTGCTCGAACGCGTTCACGGCCTTGTCGAACTGCTGTTCCTGGAGCAGGGTGTTCCCCAGGTTGTGGAAGGCCCTGGCCTGTTCACGGGGATCATTGGCGCGAGCAGCTGCGGCCTCGTAATCCGCTCTGGCTTCTGCGGCCTGCTCCTGTCGGTAAAGGGCATTCCCCTTGTTGAACAAGGCACGCGGGTCATCACCTGCCTGGGTGTAGCGGTCCGCAGCGGCGGCGTGTTCGCCCTTGCGATAGAGCTTGTTGCCCTCCCTCAGGAAGGTTTCGGGATCCTGCGCGAACGCGCCTTCAGCGACGCACAGGGCCAGCAGCGGAAGGAAATGCTTCGGTGCGATCATGTGGCGATGGTGCGTTTACGGGTCCCGCTGCCTTCACCCAGCAACAGCCCCGCGAAGATGAGCAGGATGGCGATGGCGAGGAAGCTCTGGAACTGGTCCTCGTGCCCCGCGAACCGATAGGTGCCGGTCTCGGTCTGGTCCATGCCCCGCAGTTCGGCCACGAGCGCGTCGATCCCGGTGCCTTGAACGGTGGCCCTGACATAGGCACCACCGCCGGCCGCCGCGATGTCCTCCAACATGGCTTCGTTCAGGCGGCTGACCACGGTGCGGCCCTCCCGGTCCTTCTTGTAGCCGGCCACACGCCCCCGCTGCAATTCGGGAATGGGACCTCCCTGCGGGGTGCCCATGCCGATGGTGTGAACGAGGATGCCGGCCTCCCGGGCACGTTCTGCGGCACCCAGGGCGTCGTCCTCGTGGTTCTCTCCGTCGGTGATCACGATGATCGCGCGGCTTCCACCGGCTTCCTCGGGGAAGCCCTCCCGGGCCAGGTCGATGGCGGCTCCGATGGCCGTTCCCTGCGTGGGCACCAGTTCGGGGCCCAGGTTGCTGAGGAAGAGCCTGGCGGCACTTCGGTCGGCCGTGAGCGGCAGTTGGGTGTAGGCCTCGCCGGCGAACACCACGATGCCCAACCGGTCGCCCTTCATCCGGTCCACCAGCTGGGCCAAGGCGCGCCTGGCCATTTCCATGCGGCTCGGCGGAAGGTCCTGTGCCAGCATGCTGTTGCTCACGTCCAGGGCCACGATCACATCCACCCCCTGGGCCTTCACCTCCTCCACCCGGGTGCCCAATTGAGGTCCGGCAAGCGCCAACACGGCAAAGGAGAACGCATGACGAAGCGTGAGGAAGCGCAGCAGGGAACGTGTGGTGGAGAGCCCGCCCAGCGTGCTGGTGAGCAGCAGCGGTTCGCTGAATCGCCGCAAGGCCCGGTTCCGCCGCCACAGGTCCAGCAGGTAGAGCAGGACCAACACGGCTCCGGCAAGGAGCCCCCACAAGACCCAGGGGCGCGCGAACCGGAAGGCGGGCACGAAGCGTTCCAGCGACCACCACAGCGCGATCCCGGTGGCCCAGGCCACCGCCTCGATCAAGACCAGCAGGAGTGCCGCCGTCCCTGTACGGTATGCGGTCCTGAGGGTCATGGAGTGGTGCGGAACAAGGAACGGTCCAGCAGGAGGCCGAGCAGGAGCAGGCCGCTTCCGGCCAGGGCCAGCGGGAAGTACTCCTCGTTGCGGCGGCTGTGCTCGGTGACCTTGATGCGGGTCTTCTCCAACTGGTCGATCTCGGCGTAGATGGCGCGGAGCTTGGCCTCGTCGGTGGCCCGGAAGTACCTGCCATCCGTGCGGGCGGCCACCTCCTGCAGCATCTCCTCGTCGATCTCCACGTCCACGTGGTCGTAGCGGTACTTGCCGTTCGGGTAGCGGGCCACCGGTGAGAGCGCCTTGCCGCGGGTGCCCACACCGATGGTGTAGACACGGATGCCGAACTGGGCGGCTATCTGGGCGGCGTCCACCGGCTGCACATTGCCCGCATTGTTCACACCGTCGGTAAGCAGGATGATGACCCGGCTCTTGGCTTCGCTCTCGCGCAACCGGTTCACGGCCGTGGCCAGGCCCATGCCCACCGCGGTCCCGCCTTCGATGAGTCCGGACCGCACCTGGGCGAAGAGGTCCTTCAGCACATCGTGATCGGTGGTGAGCGGACACTGCGTGAAGGCTTCACCTTCATACACCACCAATCCGATGCGGTCGTTGGGCCGCCCATCGATGAACTGCATGGCCACGGCCTTGGCGGCCTCCAGGCGGTCCGGGCTGAAGTCGCGGGCCAGCATGCTGGCGCTCACGTCCATGGCGATCGCGATGTCGATGCCCTCGCGGGTCACGTCCTGCCAGGCATCGCGGCTCTGCGGACGCGTCATGGCCACGCAGAGAAGGCCGAGCCCGGCGAGCATGCCGGCAAAGGGCAGGTGCACCAGTCGTGCCCGCCAATCCAGCGGACCGCGCGCAAGTACACCGAGCGTGGGGAGCACCACCGTGGCATGCCGCCGGTGCCTGCGCCGTAGGTACCAGGCGGAAAGGAGCGGCAGGATGGCCAGGACCCAGAGCAGTCCGGGGCGCTCCAGTTCGAAGCGGCGCATCGCCCAGACCGCTCCGGCGGCCACCAGCAGATGGGCCAGGAGCAGCAGCACCAGGGCGGTGTTCCGGTCAGGGTCGCGGCGCATGGCTCGGTTCGGGTCTGGTGCGCATCACCAGCTCGCGGGCGGTGCGCAGGGCCTGTTCATTCTCGGCCGGCAGGGCGGTGTACTTGGCGAACTTCACGAGGTCGGCCAGCCGGAGCAGGTTGCCCAGGCTTTCCTGGGCGTCGCGGGTCATGGGCGAAACGCGGAGTTCACCGAGCAGCTCATCGGTGGTGCGCTCCAGGGCCGGCACACCGTAGCGTTCCTCGATGTAGCCTCGCAGGATGTCGGTGAGCTCGGAATGGTGCTCCTTCACCTGCCCATCCTGCCAGAGCCTGCGGCGTTCCAGGTCGTCCAGGGCCTGCAGCACCCGCTCGTGCAGGGGGAGGGGTGGTGTTTCGGGCGCGGGGACATCGGCGCGTACCGGTCGGTTCCGCAGGCGCCACACCACGAAGGCCAGCACGGCGATCAGACCGGCGGCACCGGCCACGTACGGCCAGTTCTGCTTCCACCAGTAGCGCCAGCTGAAGGGCAGTTCGGCAATGTCCTTGATGTCCCGGAAGCCGGCGGCCGTGTCCACCGGCACGGTCTCCACGGTGAGCAGGAGCGGTTCCGTGCCCACGGTGTCCCCGTCCTGCACGAACGCGAACGGCGGTATCGCCCAGAAACCGCTGTCGAAGGAGGTGATCGTGAGCCTGCGACGCAGGACCATGGCGAACGGATCGTCCTCCGGGTCCGGGATCACCGAGTCGATGCCGGCATCGGTGACCACCCGGACATGCGCGGTGAGCGTGTCGCCGATCATCGGCCATCCGATCGCCCCTTGTCCGGCATCGGCCCGGTAGGGGACCTCCAACATCAGCATGGTCTGTTCACCGATGCGTATCCGGGACGTGTCCAGCGTGGCCTGCGGCCCAAGCACCTGAGCCTGGCCATGCAGGGAGACGAGGAGCAGGATGATGGCAGCGGTCCTCATCGCATCAGTTCCCGTTTGCGGAAGAGCTGCATGAGCGGGCGCACATAGCCTTCCCGCGTACCGATCACCGCGTGGTCCACGCCGGAGCGCCGCAGCAGTTCGCGGGTGCGCGCATGATGCTTGAGCGCCTCGGTCCGGTAGTGGCGGCGTACCCGCGGGTTGCTGGTGTCCACCCAGCGCACCGCACCGGTCTCCGGGTCGGTGAACTGCATGAGGCCCACCTTGGGAAGTTCGGTCTCGGCGGGGTCCTGCGTGCGCAGCACCACCAGGTCGTGCCGGCGGTTGGTGAGCTTCAGGGCGTCCTCGTAACCACTGTCCATCAGGTCGCTGATCAGGAAGGCGATGCTGCGCTTCTTGATCACCTGGTCCAGGTAGCGGAGCGCGGCCCCCACGTTGGTACCGGTATTTGCCGGCCGGAACTCGATCAGTTCGCGGATGATCCGCAGGATATGGCTGCGGCCCTTCTTGGGTGGGATGAACTTCTCAACGCGGTCGGTGAAGAGGACCAGCCCCACCTTGTCGTTGTTCTTGATGGCGCTGAAGGCGAGCGTGGCACAGACCTCGGTGATCAGGCTGCGCTTCAGCTGATGCACCGTGCCGAACTCGCCCGAACCGCTCAGGTCGGCCACCAACATCACGGTCAGTTCCCGCTCCTCCTCGAACACCTTCACGAAGGGCCTGTCGAACCGGGCCGTCACGTTCCAGTCGATCGTACGCACTTCGTCGCCCGGCTGGTATTCGCGCACTTCGCTGAAGGTCATGCCACGCCCCTTGAACGCCGAATGGTACTCGCCACCGAACACGTGGTCGGAGAGCCCCCGCGTCTTCAGCTCCACGAGCCTGACCCGCTTCAGCAGTTCCTTGGTATGCTCGGCCGTCGCCATCGGTTCATCCCGGGCTCATACCCACATCTTCACATTCCCACATCTCCACATTCACACATTCCCTCAAGGCACCTCCACCGTATTGAGCACCCGGTCGATGATCTCGCCCACCTGGATGTCCTCGGCCTCGGCCTCGTAGGTCAGTCCCAACCGGTGGCGCAGCACATCGGGGCACACGGCGCGTACATCCTCGGGGATCACGTAGCCGCGGCGCTTGGTGAAGGCCAGGGCCTTGGCGGCCAGCGCCATGTTGATGCTGGCACGCGGACTGCCACCGAACGCGATCAGCGACGCCAGGTCGGCCAGCTTGTGTTGTTCGGGCTTCCGGGTGGCATGCACGATGTCCACGATGTACTGCTCGATCTTCTCGTCCATGTACACCTCGCGCACCAGCTGGCGGGCGGCCAGCACTTCCTCCGGCTTCACCACCACCTGGGGTTGGGCCATTCCACCGGGCCGCACGTTCTGGCGGATGATGAGCTTCTCCTCATCCGGCTTGGGGTAGTCCAGCACCACCTTCAACATGAAGCGGTCGGTCTGAGCCTCGGGCAGGGGATAGGTGCCCTCCTGTTCGATCGGGTTCATGGTGGCCAGCACCAGGAAGGGCTCCGGCAGGTGGAAGGTCTCCTGACCGATGGTGACCTGGCGTTCCTGCATGGCCTCCAGCAGCGCGCTCTGCACCTTGGCGGGCGCCCGGTTGATCTCGTCGGCCAGGATGAAGTTGCTGAAGAGCGGACCCTTCTTCACGCTGAACTCCTCGTTCTTCTGGCTGTAGATCAGCGTGCCGATCAGGTCGGCCGGCAGGAGGTCGGGCGTGAACTGGATCCGGCTGAAATCCACGTGGATGGTCTTTGCCAGGGCCTTGATCGCGAGCGTCTTGGCCAGACCGGGTACGCCTTCCAGCAGGATGTGCCCGTCGGCCAGCAGGGCCACGAGCAGCTTTTGCACCATGTCCTTCTGGCCCACGATCACCTTCTCCATCTCGCGATCGATCAGGTCCACGAAGGCGCTGGCGTGCTGGATGCGTTCGTTCAGCTGCCGGATGCTGTCGGCGGTGACGGTGCCGGCCGGCGTTGCTGCCGGGGTGGGGGATGGTTCCGGGGTATGCTCCATGTCCATGCGGTCTGTGTGCTCCGACAAAGTTGCCCTTCCAACGCCGCCCGGTAAAGGCAGGGCCGCGTTAAAGTCTGTTAACCATCCGTCACCGTCCGTTGTTCCGCGCCAGCTACCTTGCCTGCATGGACCAGCAAGACGCCCCCCTGACCATGAACGAGGCCATCGGCCATGTGCGCACCTTCCACGATGCCTTCGGCATTGCCAACGCCGACGGGCCCGTGGCCGATATCGGGGACCGGGAGGCCCTGCTCCGCTACAAATTGATCCGGGAGGAGAACGAGGAGTACCTGGACGCGGCATTGCGGGGCGACCTCGTGGAGGTGGCCGATGCCTTGGGCGACATCCTCTACATCCTTTGCGGAACCCTGCTCAAGCACGGTCTTGGCCACAAGATCGACGCCGTGTTCCGCGAGATCCAACGGAGCAACATGAGCAAGCTCGGTGAGGACGGCAGGCCGATCTACCGCGAGGATGGCAAGGTGTTGAAGGGCCCCGGGTATTTCAGGCCGGACATCGCTGCGGTGTTGGAAGGAACAAGGCAAGAAGAGAAAGGAACCAAGAATTGAAGAGATGGATGCCGTCCACGAAGATGTTGGCGCTGGGCTCACCGGCCGCGGGAAGCAGCCTCTGGAGCCGAGGTTGGAGCGGTTCGCCATCACTGCGGTTCGTCTTGCGGAAAGCCTGCCCAATACCTGCGCAGGCCGATACTATGCCGACCAGCTGTTGCGCGCTGCGGGTTCGGCTGCGTTGAACTACGCGGAAAGCCAGGGAGGGTCCACACATCGCGACTTCACCAACAAGCTCAAGCTGGTCTTCCGCGAACTTCGCGAGGCCCGGCTTGCCGTCCGGATCATCCAGGGAGCTGGCATTCATCCAGGGAACACCGACTTGAGCGATCTTCTTTCGGAAGCGGATGAACTGGTCGCGATCCTGGCGGCCTCGGTGAAGAAAGCCGAACAGCGCAGCCCTCGCCGAACTTGATCGCAGGCACCGTCCTCTTTCTTCCCATCT
>JACJZH010000009.1 GCA_020635695.1 Flavobacteriales bacterium
AGCAGATGGATCGGCGGTCCGTCGCTTGGAAAAGGGGATCGATCGCCAAGCCGATCCTCATCCGCGTGGTATCGATCTTGGTCTTGGACATATCCAGGTATGGTTCTTCAACTGATTCCAGGACTGCCTAATGGAGGCCAGATCAGTAGCACCATGATCGGTGGTTCCTGGACGTGGAAGGTGGTCAATTCGATGATAGGCTTCGTGGGGCCTTACTATGAATTGCAGGGCCGGGAATTGGAACGGGCCACCCCCGGAGGGACGGCCCGTTCGCGATCGGCCTGCGTGCGCGTGCCGACCTCAGCGCGTGGCCACCTTGGTCACATCCTTCTTCTCGTACACGTAGACGAATTCACCGCCGTTCTCGGTAAGGGAGGTGACGGCCCCCTTCTTGGCCTTGAATTCCTTGTACTGGCAGGTGTTCAGGTCGAAGCAGGCGATGTCGGAGCCCGCGGTCTTCATCAGCAGGAAGTCGCCATTCTGTCCCTCCACCTCGCTCTTCTTGTACTTGTTGCTGGCGACGGGTTCGCCGGTCTCGGTGCTGAAGGTGCTCACGCCCTTGTCGCCCACCACCACCACCATGTCCTTGTAGGGCATGATCATGCTGGCCTGGCCCACACCACCCTTGGCCACGGGCACCACGTACTTCTCGGCGCCGGTGGCCGGGTCCATGTTGTAGAGCTCCTTGCCGCTGCACACGATGAACTTGCCGTTCACCACGATGGCGTTGGTGATGCCCTTCTTGAACTTCTCGCTCTCCCAGGCCAGGCTGCCGTCGCTGGTGTTGAAGGCCTGGATGCCGAAGGGCTTCACCTCCGGGTGCCAGATGCGCCACTCCTCGGTGATGGTCCACCCGCCCTGTCCGTCGCTTTCGCGCTTGTAGATGTAGGCCTGCGCCTCCACCGCACCGCCGATCTGCAGCAGCACCTGGTCGCCCACCACGTACATACCGGGGATGGCGCGTGCGCCGGCGATCTCCGGACTGGTCCAGAGCAGCTTGCCGCTCATGCGGTCGTACTTCTTCACGTACTGGTTCTTCTTGTTGCTCATGTCCAGCACGTACATGTCGTCGCCCACGAACACGGGGTCGGCCACGGCGCCGTAGATGCCGAACTTCTTGGCCCCCGCGGGCGCGCCCACCACCTTGTCCGGAGTGTAGTCGAAGGCAGCGCTGTACACGTTGGCACCGGTGTTCAGGTCGTACACCTGCATGCCGTTCATGCGCAGGAACACCTTGTCGGCGTCCACCTCCAGGTCGTACACGAACTCCCGGCTGATCACCTTGCGTTCGGCGCGGCCGATGTAGGTGTTCTCCCAGAGGATCTCACCGGTCACCAGGTCCACCTTGGCGATCTGGTTCTTGAAGCCGGTGAAGAGGGCACCGAGCCCGCTGGGCACGAAGTTGACCATGACGATCTTGCTGTCGCCGGTGATCACGTAGCGGCCCACGGAGCCCTTGAACTTGTCGGTGCTCCAGCGCTCCTCGCCGGTCTTGGCCAGCACCCACACGAGCTTGTCCTTCAGCGCAATGGCGAAGCCGTCCAGCTCGGGCACGTACACGATGCTCTCGTCCACCAGGTTCTGGTACTGGTCCGTGTTCCAGAGCAGCTTGCCGGTGCTCATCTCCAGCACGGCGATCTGGTCCTTGCCCATCTTCCGGTCGAAGAGGAAGATGCAGTCGCTCTCCCAGAAGGGGATCAGCTCGTCCACCTTGCGCAGCTTGGGCGCCAGGTCCTTGTACTTGCCGGTCCACCGCACGGCGCCGGTCTTGTTGTTGAACACGGTGATCTCCTTGTCATCGGCGGCATAGCTGTAGCCGCGTTCCTCGAGGCCGGTGCCGGTGTGCTCGATCTTGTGGCCGAGCTTGGTCTCCCAGATCACGGACATGTCCTCCTGCGCAAAGGCCAGGGAGAACGCCAGGCAGAGGGCTGAGGTCGTTACTGCGCGTTTCATGGTGTTTGGGGTTGAGTGTTGGAGGTTGGATGTTGCGGGTTGAGTGTTGGATGTTGCCGGTTGGGGGTTGTGAGTTGCAGATTGGATGTTGGCTCCCAGTTCAGCGTTTCGCGTTCAGCGTTCAGCCTTTAGCCTTTATCGTTCAGCGTTCCAGAGAGAGCACGAACTCCTTCTCCAGCCGGTACTGCTTGCCTTTCGGGGTCTTGAAGCCGAAGCGGATTCCGTGCAGCAGGTCCTTGAAGCGGTTCTGGCTGCGGATGTCGCCGCCGGTGTAGTCCACCACGAACACGCTGGTCACGTCGCCCTTGTCGCGGAAGCTGATGCGGGCCGTCATCACGCCGGTGAGCCCTTCTTCGTTGATGGCCTCGTAGAGCGCACCACCGGGCGCCATGGCGGCATCCAGTTCTTCACCGGCGCGGGCCAGGATGGCGTCCTTGTCCTGGATCAGTTCGCGTTTCTGGGCGGCCACCTGGAAACCCAGGGCCAGGAAGAGAAGGAGGAAGGCGTGTTTCATGGGGCGTAGGTCCATTCGATGAGCCGGTTGCCGCTGGTGAGCAGCATGCGCTTGTTGTCCGGCAGGAAGCAGAAGCTCAGGCGCCCGTCGCCGCTGGCGAACTCGCCCTTGTCCAGATTCTCCCACAGCCGCCAGCTCACCACGAAGCGGTCCACCATGCGGCCAGTGGCGCGGTCGTACAGGTGCACCTCCTGGAACTTGCCGCCGGCACTGCCAATGGCGAAGAGGCTGCCGTCCGGGCTGGTGCGGAAGTCGGGTTCGTAGAGCGCCAGGCTGGGGAAGGAGGTCCTCCGCATCTCGCCGGTGGCGGCGTCGCTCACCTCCACGTAGCTCTGGTTCACGTTCGGGTTGCCGCCCTTGCGGGTGTGCGGCTTGGCGTGCACCCACAGGTCCCTGCCATCTGGACTGTACTCCAGCCTGAACACCTTGTCGAAGAGCTCGGGCAGGGTGAAGAGCGGCTTCAGGGTGGCCAGGTCGTACACCACCACGATCTGCCCCTGCTTCACACCGGCCTTGATGGCGTCCTTGTCGTTCCGCACGGCTGGGATGGCGGATACCTCGTCCTTGGTGGGGCGGTGCGCCACGGCGAAGCGGCTGCCGTCCGGGCTCACGGCGATCGCATTGCCCGTGCGGTCGATGTGCTTCGCATCATCCCGCCTGCCGCTGGCCAGGTCCACGAAGTGAACCCCGGCCTTGTCCAGGGTCAGCACGGTGGCCTCGTCGGGCGTCAGGTCGGCGGCGTAGAGGTCCTCGAACGTGCGCACGGCCTTGCCCGCGGCCACGTCCAGCACTTCGTACTTGATGGGCCTGTCCTTGTTGGGGGCGAAGTCCAGGTAGAAGAGCTGCTGCAGCAGCATGTACTTCCCGCTGCGGCTGTAGCGCGCCCGGCTGCCGGCGTACCAGTTGCCCACATCGATGCCGGTGGCGGCCTCGGGGTCGTCCATCGGGTAGAAGCGGAAGGGGAAGCCCTGCGTGGCGCTGGCGGCCACGGTGCCGCCGTCGGGCGAAACGTCCACCCAGCTGATCAGGTAGCCGCTCAGCGTCCTTTGCCCGCCGATGCGGATGGTCTTGAAGACCTGGCCATCGTCCTGCGCGGTGCACACCAGGGTGACCAGGCTGAAGAAGGCCAGCAGGAGCCAGAGTAGGGCGGGCGATCGGCGCGTTCCGGAAGGGTGCTGAGGTCCCACGGCGAAGCGTTTCGGCAAAGCTTCCCCGTGGAACGAGGGTGGTTCCTCCGTAAAGGACCGGGAAGGACTACGGGATGGACCGTAATCGCGCTGCGGAACGGCGGAATACCACGGTTCGTCCCATCGCAAGGGCCAATGGGCTCAACGGCCTGCCCGCTCTGTGCTTCAGCATGGACCGGTCCTTCCGGCCTGGGTTTGGCGGAACGTACGGCGCCCGTTCCGGCTGATCCCAGCACCGGCGGTCCGGTCGCTCACCCCACGGAGGAGGCACGGGTCACTTGACGCTCGCGACGGCTTCCTCTTCCTCCTCGGGCAATGCGAAGAGCTCCTGGGCCAGGCGGGCATCGTGCTCATACACATCATCCCGGAAGTTCAGGCGACCCTGTGTGTCGACCCAGGCGGTGAAGTAGCCAATGATGACGGGCCGCGGCTCCGGGAGATCCACGTACTTCTCCTTCTTCCTGGCCATCACCGTGCGGATGCTGTCGGCCGTCCAGTTGGTGTCCGGCTTCAGCAGGTATTCGGCCAGGTCCATGGGCTGCCCCAGGCGGATGCAGCCATGGCTGAAGGCGCGGCTTTCCCGCCCGAACAGGCTCTTGCTCGGCGTATCGTGGAAATAGATGCTGAACTCGTTGGGGAAGAGGAACTTCACCAGTCCCAGGCTGTTGCTGGTGCCGGGCTTCTGGCGGATCTCGAAGGGCACGCTGCCGGTGTACTGGCTCCAGTCGATGGTGCTCGCAGGAACCACCTGGCCGCCACGCACCACCTCCATGTTCTTCTGGGCCAGGTAGCTGCTGTTACGCTTGACGGCAGGCAGGATCTCGTTGCGGATGATGCTGCGCGGGATGTTCCAGTAGGGGTTGAACACGATGGTGGTGAGCTCGTCGCTGAAGACCACCGTGCGTGTGGCGGTGGCGCCCACCACCACGTTCATGCTCCAGGCCAGGGTGTCGGCCTCGTAGATGTGCATCCGATACTCGGGGATGTTCACCAGGATCACGTTGGGCGGCTGCACCTCGGGGACCCAGCGCAGCCGTTCCATGTTCACCAGGATGGTGCGGATGCGATCGGCCACGGGGGTGTTGATCTGCTTCACCACGCCCTTGCCGGCCACGCCATCGGGCAGCAGGCCGTGCCGCTCCTGGAACCGCTGCAGGCCGGCCACCAGGGTGCTGTCCATCACCAGGCCGCTGTCGGCGGTGGCCTCCAGGTCGCCGAAGGCGATCAGGCGTCGGCGCAGGGCCAGTACGGTGCTGTCGCGGTCGCCGGGCTCCAGCTTGCGGCGGTCGCCGAGGTCCACCAGGGGCAGGGTGTCGATCCAGGTCTCACCGTACAGCCGCTGCAGTTCACGCTTCAGCAGCTGGTACTGCGGGTGCACGGGTTCGATGGGGCTCAGGTCCATGCGGCCGGCCGCCAGTGAGTCGATCAGTTGGCGGTAGTCCTTCTTCCTCCGGGGGATGAACCAGTCCAGCTCGCGCAGGTCCTTGCGCACCACGCCGCCGTATTTGCGGTCGGCGAAGCGGAAGAACTGGGCGGTGAGGGAGAGTTCCAGCTGCACGAAGAATCGGTCGGTGAGGGGCACGGTGTCCGTTTCGTCGGCGATGCGGCGCACCAGGTCGTGCAGCGCGGAGTGTTCGGTGCCCAGGGTGCCCAGCGTGCTGTCGGCGCCATCGACCAGGTTCAGGAAGTTGAGGGCGGCCTGGCTCAGGGTGTCGCCGATGAACCAGGCGAACTGCATGCCACGCCGCTCATAGAAGCCCCGGATCCCGAGCGAGTCGGCCTGGTACTCCGGATGACGGTCCAGGAAGGCGCTGACGTCGAGGCTGTCCAGGGTGCGCGGACTGTAGACCTCGGGGGTCTCGAACACCTCGTTCACGGCCTGGGCCTGTTCCTCCGGACCGGGTTGTGCGGGCGGGGTGCTGGTGCATGCGGCCAGGACGCAGGTGCACAGCAGGATGTAGGCAGGGAAGCGGTGCATGGCAGGCGACGGGGATCAGCCCCCGTACACAAAGAGGAGGCCACCGTCGGCCAGAAGCGTCACCAGGCGCTGCATGTGCTCTCGCGGCACAGCGGGGCAGCCCCAGCTGCGGCCCAGGCGGCCGTGCTCGGCGATGAAGGCCTCGCTCACATAGTCGGCGCCGTGCATGATGATCTCGCGCTCAAGCGCCTTGTCGTTCACGCCGCGGTCCAGGCCATGAAGCAGGAGGGCGGCACCGTGCTTGGGGCTCACGATCTCGGCCCCTACGCGGTACAGCCCCAGGCTGCTCTGGTGGCTGCCTTCGCGGTTGCTGAAGTGCTCGGCGTACAGTTCGCCGGTGTTCGCTCCATGGGCCACGTAGGTGCGCAGCACCAACTGCCGGGCCTCCAGATCGATGATGTAGAGCCGTTTCTCGGTGCTAGGCCTGCTGAAGTCGGCAATGGCCAGGATGTGGCCGCTCTCCCTTCTTGCTTCGCGGCGCTCCAGGGCTTCGAGAAAGGCCTCGGCCGGCAGACTGCCCTCCAGACCCAGCTCCAGGTACAGCTTGGAACCGGCGTCCATCACCACCTCCTCCGGCTCCGCAGGTGCAGGGGCGGGCAACGCGGGCGAGGCCGCGAACAGCGTGGTGATCAACGAAGGGATGACGAGCATCGGTTTCCTTGCAGTGTGCCGGGCGCCCCACCCGCTGGGCGGTCTTCCTGTGGAACGCGGCGGCGTGAAGATAACGGCCTGAACGATACGGTCTTGTGTACGTCGACGAAGGCCTTCGGGTTGCCGACCAACGCCGAACGCTGAACGCGAAACGCTGAATGCTGAACGCTGAATGCTGAATGGAAGATCGGCACGCTGTTGGCAGAACCTTCGGCATCCACGGTCCGTTCAGGACCCAAGCCGATCAGCCATGCGTCACACCATCGCCCTTTTCAGCCTGCTGCTGCTGGCCGCCTGCGCCAAGGAGGATTCCTCCGACCTGGCACCCGATGTGCCCATTTACCAGGACTACAAGGTGCTGTTCGACAAGCCCGAGAACCGCACCCGTGCCTTCGCCACCTTCCGGCGTACCAGCAGCCTGGGCACGCGCCTGCAGCTCACCGGAGGCTCGTCCATCCGCTTCAACGGACAGTCCCATGAGGTGTATACCGAGCTGGACAACTACTTCTACCGGTGGACGGAGAACGGCATGGTGGACGTGTCGTTCGAGTACACGAAGGCCGGCCGATCCCTATTCCTGAACAGCATTGCGCGGGCGGACACGCATGACATCGCAGTACCGAACGGGGTGGTGCTCTCCCGGGTGAACGGGGGGCAGGTGTTCTGGACCGGCCGGGACCTGGAGGCTGGCGAGGTGGTGGAGGCCTGGCTTCGGCAGAGTGGCACCAATGGCGGCCGCGTGAGCGTGAACACCACCGGCGCCGGTTCCGTGGTCTTCGCCGCCGATGATGTCGAGGACCTGAGCCCCGGCACGGCCGACCTGTACTTCAGCCGCACCCGCACCCTGCCCCTGCAGCAGGCCGATGGCAGCGCCGGCGGCCGCCGCGTGGTGGAGGTGGAGGCGCGGGGGACGGTGATGGTGCAGTAGGGTTGGATGTTGGGCGGTGGAGGTTGGATGACGGGTGCACGCTACAGCGCATTCCTTCATCGGCCTCCTCGCAGGTCCCGATCCATCAGCCCGCCAGCACGGCCTTGGCGTAGTTCGCCCAGCTCATGGTCTTCGTCGCCTCCACCACGTGTTCCCGCGGGATGGGCTGGTCCACGGCCTTGTTCATCACACGCACCATGTCGGCCAGGTCGTTGGGCGTCGCCAGGTAGCCGTTGTAGCCGTCGGTGATGGTCTCCGGAAAGTGCCCCACGCGCGTAGCCACGGCAGGCAGCTTGAAGTTGTAGCTGAGGCTCTCGACCCCGCTCGGTGTGGCGGTCTCGTAGAAGAGCACGATGCTGTCCGCTGCCTGGAAGTACGGGGGCACTTCCTCGTTCGGCACGAAACGGTCCACCACCAGCACCCGGTCGCGGATGCCCAGCTCGTCCACCAGGGCCAGGGGATCGTAGCCCTGCTCGTCATCGGCCTTCTTCAGGAAGAGCTTCTTCAAGGTGCCGAAGACCGCGTTCTTCAGCTTGGTGCTCAGCTTGCGCTGGTCCACCGTCTGCCAGAAGCGCTCGCCCACCACCATCAGGCTCACATCGTCGCGCTGCTTCGCCAGCTCCGCGAAGGCCCGCAGGCAGTGGTGCAGCCCCTTGTACTTGCGGATGAACCCGAAGAAGAGGAACACATGTCCCTTCAGTCCGTGTCGCGCCTTCCAGGCTTCCTTGTCGAACGCCGGATCGGGCTTGAAGAGGCTGTAGATCGGGTGGTAGAGCTTGAGGATGGTCTTTGGTCGTTGGTCGTTGGTCTTAGGTCCTAGTCCTGAGGTGTGAGCGGCCATGGACCTACGACCAACGACCAAAGACCTCGCTTCCGAGTGCCCATCCAACGTGACCTCGAAGGATCCATCCGGCATCAAGGCCTTCAATTCGTCCGCCGTCTTGTAAGCATGCACGATGAAGCTGTGCCCGTGCCGTAGCGCCATGCGGGTGAGCCGCGTGTCCAGGCTGCTCTGCTCTTTCGCTGCCACGAAGTGCAGGTCGAAGAGGACCTCGGCCTTCGTGTGCTTCCGCAGGTACTTCGCGATGGTGTTCAGCGGAATGCCCTGAGTGGGGTTGTACCACTGGATGATCACCTTGTCCGGCTTCAGCGCGGCGATGGCCTTCGCGGTCTTCTTCCAGGTACCGGGTGCGTTCCAGTTGGTCAGGTAGTGGACGGGGATGTCGTAGCCTTCGAGGAAGTCGCTGCGGCTGGCCTTGTCCACGAACTCGCGCGGGATGATGGCCGGGTACTGCTGCGTCCAGCTGACGATCGTGACCTCGGCGCCTTCGTCCTTCAGCGCACGGGCCAGCGCGGTGTTGTACTGGGCGATGCCGCCCTTGAACCGGGGGCCTGGGCCGAAGCAGACGACGCGGGTCATTCGCCTGCCTTCACGCGTGCCACCGCGGCGTCGTACACCCTCCGCATGCCCTCCTCGGTGCTGATCCTCGCCTTCCATCCGAGGTGCTCCTCCACCCAGCTCATGTCGCAGTAGCGGCTGTGCACGCCCACGGGCTTGTCCAGCAGGGGCTTGATGGTGGGGGTGTAGCCGGCGAAGGAGGTGAACAGTTCGATGATCTCCAGGAAGCTGGTGAGCTTGCCCATGCCGATGTTGATCGCGGTGCCGTCGGAGATCTTGTCCATGGCCAGCAGCGTCAGGTCCAGCACGTCGTCGATGTGCACGAAGTCCCGGCCCTGCTTCCCGGTGCCCCACACCTCGAAGGGGTCTTCCTTCCGGGCCGCCCTTGCCGCAATGGCGGGAATGGGATAGGAGAGGTCCTGGTCCTCGCCATAGCCGCTGAAGGGCCTGATGCAGGTGACGTGCACGCCGTAGTGGCTGGCCGCGATCTTGGCCAGGAACTCGCCCGTGAGCTTGCTCCAGCCGTAGGTCATGTCCGGCTCGCCCATCTTCTTGAAGTCGATATCGCTCTCCTTCAGCTGTAGCGTGTTGCTCTCGGTCTGCAGGTCGATGGGGTAGGCGGCGCTGCTGCTGGGGTACAGGAACCGGTCGGGCTTGTTGCGGCAGACATAGAGGAACATCTCCGCATCGATGCTCAGGTCCTGCGCCACCAACATGGGGTCGCCATCGATCTTGCTGCGCCCGCCCACGATGGCCGCGAAATGGAAGATGTCCTTGAACCGCGTGACGTCAAGGCCATGCTGATTCACGAAATATTCCGGGTCCCGGTTCAATTCGCGCAGCACGTCGCGCAGGTCGGCCTGCAGGAAGAGCACCCTGCCGTCACCATACACCGTGATCCCGCGGTCCTCGCCGTCGCACTTCCAGGGTGCCCAGGTGTCCGGGTGGGTGCCCACGCTGAGGTCGTCGACGAGCAGGATGCGATCGGCGGTGGTATTGAAGAGCCGCTGGACCATGTTGCGGCCCACGAAGCCGCAGCCGCCTGTAACAAGGTGTGTTGCCATGCGCTGCAAAGATGGGACGTCCGGTCTCAGCCGTCGACCTCGCCGTGGAAGCGGTCCGCAACACCTGCCGGAGGCAGCATGCAGGCGTCCTTCACGCCGAACCAGCGGTACCGGTTCCGGGCCGCGAGATCATAGACCAGGTCGCGTAGCGGGCCGGGCACGACCACGAAGAGGTAGGTGAGCGCCCAAGGGAAACCCAGGTCCCTTGCCAGTTCCAGCGCCCCGCGCGAACGGGTGAACAACCGACCCTTCCTCAGGTAGACCAAGGAGGTCAGCGTTTGGTGGTCCTGTTCATACCGGGTCAGCAGGTCCTTCGCCAGATCCGACTGGAGCGGCGCGAAATGGATGCGTTCCCGGGGATCATGCCTGAGCACGAAACGCACGGAGGCGTTGCAGAGGCTGCAGATCCCGTCGAAGAGCAGCAGGCGGTCCGGGAATTCTCCCAGGTCGGACATGCCCCAAAGGTCGTTCAGAGCGCGAACGGCATCCGGTGCACGCCAGGTTCCGCGCTGGTGTGCAGGTGCAGGGCGTAGCGCCCGGGTGGCCAGTCCAGCACGTCCAGTTCCACCGGGATGCGGTGATCCCCGGGTGCGAACACCTCGCGGGCCAGCAGCGTACGCACGATGCGCCCCTCCCGGTCCACCACCACCAGGGTCACCAGTCCCCCCGAGGGTAGATCCACGCGCAGGTCGCGCTGAATGGCCTCGGGACGCCCGGAACAGGCACGGTGCGGGTCGTCGGCGAAGCGTACCGTATACGTGGGCGGCGGCAACCCGGTGATGCGGGCCAGGGCATGGCGGAGCGTGTCGTCCACAGTGCCGTCCAAGGCGCCCATGCCGGCCAGGTCGTGCCCGTCGCTGACCACCCAGATGGCATGCTGGGCCAGGTGGTCCGGATATCGACCGGCGGCAATGGCGCGGGCCACCCGTTGCAGTTCATCGGTGCCGGGTGCTCCGGTCCGGTAGGTGGCCCCGGGGTCCGGAGAGTGGTTCGGAGCTTCGCAGCAAAAGGCCCGGCAGGTGACCAGCCGGCTTCCTCCGGGCGTGAGGGCCACCATTTCCTCGCGCACCACGATCAGGTCCTGCACCGGAGCTTCCGAACTGGGAAAGACCCAACCCACGGGAATGCTGGTGGTGATGGGTCGAGCGGTACGGTTCGCCACGGTCACCTGCAGGCATTCGCCCTGGTGGCCGCCGAGACCGCGGGCCTCCACGTCCACCGCCCCGGCCTCCAGCAGGAGCAACAAGGCCTCATGTGAGGCAGGCAACAGGGTCCCAAGAAGCAGCGAGGTGGACAGCAGGAAGGCACGCATGGATCCGGGTTCCGGTGAATGCCAGTTGAACGCCGGACCGATCGCGATCCGTACACGGCGGTGTTGATCGGTGCCCATCCCCACGCAATACCGGCCCTGGCCCGGCCGTACCTTTGTGGCCGTGAGGAAATTCACCGTCATTCTCCTATGCACTGCCCTGTGCGGGCCCATGGCCATGGGCCAACCGGGCCCCGATGCCAGCGCCCCGAACGTGGTGGACGATCAGGGCCGCAAACAGGGTCCGTGGGTGCGCCTGTGGTACCAAAGCGACAAGGTGCGCTACACCGGACAGTTCAAGGACGACAGGCCGGTCGGGCGTTTCAACCACTATGCCACCGATGGGAAGCTGGAGAGCGTCGTGGACCACTATGCCGACAGCGATGCCGCGCATGCCCGCCATTTCCACCCGAACGGCCGGCTGATGGCCGAAGGGCGTTACGACGGTCAGCGGAAGGACAGCACCTGGAACTACTTCGACCCGGAGGGCCGGCTCAGGCGGGTGGAGAACTTCCACCTGGGCACGGAACACGGTGATTGGACGGCCTACTATCCGGATGGCGCGGTGGTGGAACGGAAGCACTACGAGAACGGCCGCCTGGAGGGTCGCTTCGAGCAGTTCCACCCGAACGGGCAGCTGCAGATGGAGGCCCGGTACGAGAACGGCGAGCCCGAAGGCACCATGACCTGGTACTATCCCGATGGGAAGAAGGAGATCCAGGGCGACATGGTGAACGGACAACGGGAAGGGGCCTGGATCTACTACAATCCCGACGGCACCATTCAAATACAGGTGCTCTATCAGCAGGGAGAGTACGTGAAGGACAAGAAGGAGAACGGCACGTTCAAGGAGCATTACGACGACGAGCGGCTGAAGAGCGAGACCACCTACAAGCGTGGCCTGAGGGAAGGACCGCACTCGGAATATCACCCGGACGGTGAATGGGTGCGGCGGCCTGTACCCGAGGATCCCGTACGTGGCACCCCGGCCGACGAGGAGATGGTGCTGGAGGGACAGACCCTGAAACTGGAGTGCACCTACCGGAACGATCGGCTGCACGGAACGTTGAAGGAATACGACGCGGAAGGCCGCTTGGTGCGGCAGGAGGAGTACATCGAAGGTGAACTGGTGAAGAAGGTGCGATGAGCAGGCACGGCAAGGTGTTGGTGGCCATGAGCGGCGGAGTGGACAGCTCCGTGACCGCGATGTTGCTGCACGACGAGGGCTACGAGGTCATCGGCGTCACCATGAAGACCTGGGACTATGCCCAGAGCGGTGGTGGCAAGCGGGTGACCGGGTGCTGCGACCTGGACAGCATCAACGATGCGCGTGAGCTGGCCGTGAGCCGTGGATTCCACCACCTGATCCTGGACATCCGGGAGGAGTTCGGCGAGGCCATCATCGGCAACTTCGTGGACGAATACCTGGCCGGCCGTACGCCCAATCCATGCGTGCTCTGCAACACCTTCATCAAGTGGGAGGCGCTGCTGAAGCGGGCCGACATGCTGGACTGTCCCCTGATCGCCACCGGCCATTACGCACGGGTCCGCGAGCAGGATGGGCGCCACATCGTGAGCAAGGGGCTGGACCCCGCCAAGGACCAGAGCTACGTGCTGTGGGGGGTGGGGCAGGAGAGCCTGTCGCGCACCATGCTCCCGATCGGAGGCTTCCACAAGACGGAGATCCGCGAGCTGGCGCGGAAGAGCGGTTTCGAGGCGCTGGCCAACAAGAGCGAGAGCTACGAGATCTGCTTCATCCCGGACAACGACTACCGGGGCTTCCTGAAACGGCGGGAACCCGAGGCCACCGCGGAACTGGCCCATGGAAGGCTGGTGAGCACCAGCGGGGAGGTCCTGGGCGAGCACGATGGCTACCCGTTCTTCACCGTGGGACAGCGGAAGGGGCTTGGCATCGCCACCGGTGAGCCGCTGTACGTGACGGACATCGATCCCGCCACGAACACCGTGACCCTGGGCGCCAAGGAGGAATTGGAGCGCACCAGGATGTACGTGCGCCGGCCGAACTTCCAGCGCTTCGACCGGTTGGAGGGTGAACTCGAGGCCGTGGTCAAGATCCGGTACAAGGACAGGGGCACGCCGGCCACCATCGTCATGGACGGTGAACGTGTGCTGGTGGATTTCCATGCGGCCGTGTCAGGCATCGCACCCGGGCAGTCGGCCGTCTTCTATGATGGAGATGATGTGATCGGCGGTGGATTCATCGACCGCGAACGTCCCGACGCATGAACACGCGCACAGCCATACCCGCCATCCTGGCCACCCTTGCCCTGCTGCACGCAGGCTGCAGGGAGGACGACCCGGCCGCTCCGCTCGACCTGGGCCAGGGATACTTCCCCACGCGCCTGGGCCACTGGGTGGAGTACCAGGTGGACAGCGCCTGGCGGGATGATGCCATCAACAGTTCAGGCCAGCTGACCTATTCCCTGCGGGAGGTGATCGAGGAGGACCACATCGACAACGAGGGACGGCCCGCACAGCGCATCCGTCGCTATGTGCTGGACAGCCTGGGCGATTGGGTGATCCGGGATGTCTGGACCCAGACACGCAACGCCACCAGTGCCGAGCGGACCGAGGAGAACCTGAGGCTGGTGAAATTGGTGTTCCCCGTGCGCGGAGGTCAGTTCTGGGACCTGAACGCACGGAATACCGAGGATGAGCTGGAGATGACCTACAGCACCTGGGACGTCCCTTGGAGCGTGAACGGCATGGCGTTCGACAGCACCGCGCTGGTGGAGACCACCTTCTTCAACAACCTGGTGGACACGGTGATCCATACCGAGCGCTACGCGAAGGGTGTGGGGCTTGTGTACCAGCGGCGCGTGGTGAGCAACACGCAGACCATCTTCAACCCGCCACTGCCCCCGCAAGTGGAGATCGAAGGGACCTACCTGACCATGACCGCCACGGCCTGGGGCGACCTATGATGATGTCCCGGTCCATCGCGATCCTCTTCGGCCTGTTCGTACAGGCGCTCCTGGTGGCCCAGACCGGACCACAACGGTACCGGGTGCGCTTCACGGACAAGGGGAACACCCCGTTCAGCCTGGAACAACCCGAGGCCTATCTGTCCCCCCGTGCACTGGAACGGCGTCAGCGGCAGGGGATCGCCGTGGACAGTCTGGACCTGCCCGTGGACCCGGCCTACATCGATGCCCTTCTCCAATGGGGTGAGATCGAGCTGGTGAACCGAAGCCGCTGGATGAACGCGGTGACCATCCGGACCACGGACACCCTGGCCTTGGACAGCCTGCCCCAGGCACCCTTCGTGGCGGAGGTCCGGCGGGTGGATGACGGCGTCCGTGTCCCTGAGCGGATCCCCGACAAGTTCCCCGGTGTCTCCAAGTCCGAGATCGGGACACACTACCAGGAGATCTATGGCGCCTCATACCGCCAGGTGAGCATGATGAACCTGCACCTGCTCCACCAACTGGCCGGAGGGCGCGGGGAGGGCATGCTGATCGGGGTGCTCGACAGTGGGTTCGACGGCGTGGACAGCGCCGACCTCTTCACGCCCCTGCGACAACGTGCCGGGATCCGCTGGACCCAGGACCTGGCCGAACCTGGCGGCGATGTGTTCCAACGGCATTGGCATGGACGAAGCGTGCTGAGCGTGATGGCCGCCGATGCACCGGGTTCCCTCATGGGCACCGCCCCCAAGGCGGACTATGCGCTCCTGCGCACCGAGTTCGAGGCCAGTGAGTTCATCTGGGAGGAGGATAACTGGATCGCCGGTGCGGAAGTGGCCGACAGCCTGGGCTGCGACGTGCTGAACACCTCACTGGGCTACACCACCTTCGAGGACAGCCTGACCGACCACACCTATTCCGAACTTGATGGACAGACCACGCGCATCAGCATCGCGGCCGGCATCGCCGTGGAGAAGGGCATGGTGGTGGTGAACAGCGCGGGGAACAGCGGCAACAACGGTTGGTTCCACATCGGTGCCCCTGCTGATGCGTTCGGGATCCTGGCCGTGGGTGCCGTGGACCATGACCGAAGAACGGCCTCGTTCAGCAGCCGCGGACCGAGCGCGGATGGCCGGGTGAAGCCCGATGTGGCCGCTGTGGGGGTGCAATGTGCAGCATTGAGCCCCTGGGATGCGGCCATCATCGGAGTGAACGGCACCAGCTTCAGCTCGCCGTTGGTGGCGGGTGCGGCCGCCTGCCTCTGGCAGCTGCATCCGGATCGGAGCAACGTGGAGATCATGGACGCCATCCGACGGAGCGCTTCCCAGTGGGATGCCCCGGATGCGGAGCAGGGGTTCGGCATTCCCGATCTCTGGCGGGCGCACCTGCTGCTCGGAGGTTCTGACCTCACCGGGCTCGCCGGTTCCAAGGTGCTGCAGGTGCAGCCCGTACCATTCGATGACTTCTTCGTGGTGGAACTGTTCACCGGTGCGGCCGACCGCGTGAAGCTGCAGCTCACGGATGCCGCCGGACGGATCGCCTGGCAGGCTGAGCAGGTGGTCGATACGGAGGCCTATCTGCAGTTGCGTGTGCAGGATGAGCCGCTTCAGCGCCTGGGAGCCGGGGTCTACGTGCTTCAGGTCGAACTGGGCGGCACCACCCTGGCCCGTCAGGTCGTGAAGGCAGGCCGATGAGCGGGCCGGCACAGGCCCCGGTACTTTCCTGCGACATGCTGCTCGCCGCCTATGCACGGGGATGGTTCCCCATGGGCCATGAGGATGGGGCCCTGTATTGGCACGATCCCGATCCGCGCGCCATCTTTCCCTTGGAGGACCTGAGCCCGGGACGCACCAGCCGACGGATCCTTCAGCGAAGCCCGTTCAGGACCACGCGCGACCAGGCGTTCACCGAAGTGATGCGCGGCTGTGCCGATCGTCCGGAGACCTGGATCACGGAGGAGATGATCATCGCCTACACCGCCCTGCATGAGCTGGGGCACGCGCATAGCGTGGAGGTGTGGAAGGAGGGTGCGCTGGTCGGGGGCATCTATGGCGTGCACCTGGGCTCGGCCTTTTTCGGGGAGAGCATGTTCGGCCGGGAGAGCAACGCCTCGCGGATCGCCTTCCTGACCCTCTTGGAACACCTCCAGCACCGGGGATTCCACCTCTTCGACAGCCAATACCTGAACGCACATACCGCCCTGTTGGGGGCCGTGGAGATACCGAGGGGCGCGTTCAGGTTGGAATTGGCATCGGCCTTGCAACGGGAATGCCGGTTCTGATGCGCCCATCCGACCTTTGCCCGTGATGCCGAACCTCCTCCGCCTGCCCTTGCTGCTGCCATCCCTGTTCCTGGTGCCTGTCCTGTACGGCCAGGGAACGCTCACGGTCGAGGTGGAACTGCACCGACCGGAGGCCGGAGGCGTGGTTCGCGTGGCCCTGTGTGACGCAGCGTCGTTCGAGAGCGACGAGGGCTGCATCCTGCGGGAAGTGGAGGCGAACGGTCCCATGGTCAACGTGGTCTTCCACGGTGTGCCCGAGGGCGAGTATGCCATCAAGGCCTTCCATGATGTGAACGCGAACGGGGAGTTGGACACCAATTGGATGGGCATCCCCAGGGAGCCCTATGCCTTCGGCAATGATGCCATGGGCACGTTCGGGCCGCCGGGCTTCGATCAGGCGAAGGTGGTGGTCGGGCCGGGACGGCAACAGGTCCGCATCCGCACCCGGGGCTGATCAGCGAGGCTGGCGGACCACCTCGGTGACGACCGCATTGCGCTCGGCCAGGTAGCGCTGGTAGGTGTCCGACCAGGCCAGCCGATTGTCCACCACCTCATCCCAACGGCCCATCAAGGCGAGCATCAGCTCGCAGCCTTCACGCACCCCGTGGTCGCCTCCGCTGCTGGCGGTCACGTAGTCCGCGTCGTTGTGGTCGCGGGCATAGAGCTCCATCATGGGCGAGGCCTGATGGCCGATCAGGATGCGCAGGCTGCAACGACGCGCCACGGGCAGGTCAAGGATGTCATCGAAGAAGAAGGCCACGTCGCGGTCCTGCAGACCGTGGTCGCCCAGAAAGGCATCGAAGGCCGCGGGCTTGTTGGCGAAGCCCATGTACACCCGGTCCAGGTGCTCGCGTTCGGCAAAGGCCTGGGCCAGGTGGTTGTGCTGGCCGGTGATGATGGCGGTGGGGGGGAGCTTGCCCAACGTGCGCCACAGCCCGAAGCGCAGCATGTTCACGCCCATGCTGTCCACCTCGCTGAACGGACTGCCGCCCTGCTCGTCCTTGAAGCCTTCATTGAACACGCCGTCCCAATCGAACAGCAGGGCCTTCACGTTGAAGAGCTGCCGCTGCAGCACGTCCGGCTGTTTCAGGAAACTGGCTCCGCGTTCCTTGAAATGGCGCAGGGATTCCATGGCGTGAACATACGCATAGCCACCCCGGCCGGGTGGCTTCGTACTAGCCCGAGATGGCCTTCATCAGGTCCTGGATGTCGAGCATGCCCAGCTGCTTGCCGTTCTCGCTCACGCTCAGGGTGTCCACCTGGTGCTCCTTGAAGGCCTTCTGGGCCTCGTCCAGCAGGGCCTCGGGGCTGATGGTGAAGGGGGCGTTGAACTTCAGGCCGCTCAGCTTCTTGGAGAGGAACTTGTTGCCTTCCTTCTCGATGCCCCGGCGCAGTCCGCCGTCGGTGAACACACCCTTGTTCTTGCCCTTGCTGTCCACCACCATCACCGCGCCAAAGCCGTGTTTGGTCATCTCCACCAGGGCCTGGCTCACGGTGGCGCTGTCCTTCACGATCGGGTTTCTCCGCGTGAGCACGTCCTTCACCTTCATGGTGATCAGGCGCGTGTCCACATAGAACTGCTGCGTGCCGATGGCGGTGAAGTGGTTGTCGGTGAGCAGCCGCATCAGCTTCCAGGGCACGGTGATGGTGTGCACGCCGATGTCCACGGCGTTCCGCACATGCTCCACGGTGCGCACGCTGCTGAACATGATCTTGGTGTCGTAGCCGTAGTAGTTCACGGCGCGCACGCACTGCTCCACGAGGGCGAGGGCATCATGCCCCTGGTCCTGGAGGCGCCCCACGAGCGGGCATACGTAGCTGGCCCCGGCCTGCATGGCCATGTAGGCCTGCTGGATGGTGTACACCAGGTGGATGTTCACCAGGATGCCCTTGTTGCGGAGCATGCGGCAGGCGCGCAGGCCCTCCAGGCTCACCGGGATCTTGAAGACGGTGGTCTCCTTCTTGAGGCCCATCTTCAACTGCCGGTCGGCCTCCTTCACGATCTCCTCGGCGGTCTCGCCCAGGGCCTCCACCTGCAGGATGGGCACCTTCTTGGCGAGCTGCAGGATCATCTTGTCGATGTCCTTCACTCCTCCGCGATGCATGAAGGTGGGGGTGGTGGTGAGGCCTGTGAGGAAGCCGAGCTTGAAGGCCTCGTCGATCTCCTTCAGGTCTGCGCTGTCGAGGTAGAGCTCCATGGGGAAAGCTGAAAGGTGAACGTGGAAATAGGAAAGGCCTGACGCGCGGGCCTATGCGGTTACGGATGTGTGGCGGTGCTTCACCTCCACGGCGTGCAGGTCGAGGAGGGGCTTCAGGAATTCCTCCAGGTCGGTGACGCACAGCTGGCTGGCCGCATCGCAGAGGGCCTTGGAGGGGTCCGGGTGGGTCTCGATGAACACGCCGTCCACCCCGGCGGCCACCCCGGCCCGGGCAATGGTGGGCATCACCTCCCGGTTGCCACCACGGGGGTCGGCGCTCGGAATGCCATACTTCCTGATGCTGTGGGTGATGTCGAACACCACCGGGTAGCCCGTGTTCCGCAGGTGGAAGAAGCTGCGCGGGTCCACCACCAGGTCGTTGTAGCCGAAGGTGTAGCCCCGCTCGGTGAGGATGATCTTCGAGTTGCCCACGCTCTCGCACTTCTGCGCGGGCTTGGCCATGTTCTCCGGCGCCAGGAACTGCCCGTGCTTCAGGTTGATGACGGCGCCGGTCTTCGCGGCCTCCGTCACCAGCGTGGTCTGCATGCACAGGTAGGCCGGGATCTGCAGCACGTCCACCACCTCCGCCGCAGGCTTCGCCTGGCTGGGGTAGTGGATGTCGGTGAGCAGCGGGAAGCCGAATTCCTCCTTGATGCGGGCCAGCACCTTCAGCCCCTCATCCAGTCCGGGGCCCTGGTAGAAGTCCACGCTGCTGCGGTTGTCCTTGGTGAAGCTGCTCTTGTAGATGACGGGCACCTGCAGGCGTTCGCTCACCTCCTTCAGCTTCTCGGCGGTGCGCAGCATCACGTCCTCCGTCTCGATCACGCAGGGGCCGCTGATCAGGAACAGCTGTTCGCTGCCGCAGGCAATGTCTCCGACGTGGACGATGCGGGTCATGGGCGATCGTTCCGGCCTGTTGGCACGGGCCGGCAAAGTTAGCGTTCCCCTTCGGCCTCCACGTTGAAGGTGAGGATGGTGCGGCCGTCGAGCTTTCCTTCCAGCACATCGCCGGGGGCCAGCGGGCCGACGCCCGCAGGAGTTCCGGTGAACACCAGGTCGCCAGGTTCAAGGGTGATGAACCGGCTCAGGTACGCCACCAAGGCTGGCACGGGGAACAACATGTCGTCCGTGGTGCCGCGCTGCACGACCCGGCCGTTGCGTTCCAGCGAGAAGGCCATGGAGCCGGGCGGTGTGCCCGGGTCGATGGCGGTCCATGTGTCCGACATGGGCGCGGAGCCGTCCCAGGCCTTGGCCTTCTCCCAGGGCAGGCCCTTCTCCTTCTGCTCCTGCTGCACATCGCGGGCGGTAAGGTCCAGGCCCAGGGTGTAGGCATCGAGATGCTCCCAGGCGCGTTCGGATGAGATGTGTGAGGCCGTCCGGCCCACGCGGAACACGACCTCCAGCTCGTGGTGAACGTCGCTGCTGAACCGGGGCAGCCGAATGGCGTTCCCGTGCTGCAGCAGCGCCGTGGCCGGTTTCAGGAAGAAGACCGGCTCCGCGGGAACGGCGTTGCCAAGTTCACGGGCGTGATCGCCGTAGTTGCGACCGATGCACAGCAGCTTCATGCCTCGATATCGGCCAGGGCGTTGCGCATCACGCTCAGGGTGCTGCCGGGGAGCTCGGCCTTGGTCATGAGCCATTGCAGGTAACCGGGGTCGTTTCGCCCGATCTGTTCCAGGCTCCAGCCGCGGTACTTGCCGAAGGCCAGGCATACCTGACCCTGCTCGTCGTATTGCAGCTTGCCCGCGGCATCCGGTGCGCGAAGCCGGTCACCACTGAACTCGCCCAGCCCGTCCACGTCGCCCGGCAGGTCGGCATAGCGTTGGACCTGGGCCAGCAGCACATCGGCCGTGGCCTCCACGTCGGCCAGGGCATCGTGCGCTCCGCCGTGCTCCTTGCCGCAGTAGAACCTCAGGGCGGCGGAGAGGTCGCGTGGTTCCATCTTGTGGAAGATGCGTTGGACGTCCACGACGCGGAGGCGGGTGGTGTCCCAGTGCACGCCCACACGGTGCAGTTCCTCCGCCAGGAAGGGCAGGTCGAACCGAAGCACGTTGAAACCGGACAGGTCGCATCCGGCCAGCAGTTCGAGCAGTTCGCCGGCGATGGACTCCAGGGGAGGGGCATCGGCCACATCGGCATCGGAGATCCCATGCACGGCCGTGGCCTCGGGAGGGATGGGAATACCGGGTCGCACCAGGGTCTGCCAGGGAAGGCGGCGCCCGTCCGGCATCAACTTCACCACGCCGATCTGCACGATCCGGTCGCTTCCGATCCGCACACCGGTGGTCTCCAGGTCGAAGACGGCCAGCGGCCGTTCCAGCTTCAGTTCCATGGTGGGAAGGTATCCACGAAGAAGCCCCGGCGGGTCGCCGGGGCTTCTGGTGTTTTCCACGATCGCGTGCCTCAGCGCACCTTCAATTTCACGTACTGGAACTTGCCGTACTTGTCCGTGGCCTTGTAGTCGCCCTTGTAGGCGGGGCCTTGGACCAGCGAGTTCACGGCTTCGAGCAACAAGGCGTTCGGATCCTTGCCTTTGACGCTCACGGCCTCGATCAACCGCTTCCGGGCATCCTCCATCCGCAACTTGGACAGGTTGTCGTTGGACCCATAGGTGCGGGTCGGCACCTTGGAGGCGCTGGCCTCGATCACGATGTTGGCCTTTCCCTTGGTGTCGATCAGCTCCACCACCTTGTCCACGAAGGCCTGCCAGTCGCCTTCCTGCTGGTCGATGTCCTTCTCGTTGTAGGCGTAGTAACGGGCGTACTCCTTGGCATAGGAGGCGTCCGGGGTCACGTGGCCCGTGCCCGACTCCTTCACCTCCTTGTCGGTCATGTCGGACTTCTCCTTGCCTCCGGCCGCCACGACTCCGGCGCCGACCACACCACCGGCCGCCACTTCCTCGGGGGTGAGACCTTTCTCCTTGCTGCCCGGGGGCGCTCCCTCGGGCAGGTCCACGATGCTGGCAGGTCCGGCGAGCGACACCGGGTTCAGGTAGATCTCCTTGTTGATCTCCTGATAGGCGCTCTCACACTCCACGAACACATCCTCGGTGTGGATGGTCTTGTCGTCCACTCGGTAATCCAGGTTGTACTCCTTGCACGGGGGCAGGATGGCCACATAGACACCGTCCCGCTGACGGGGCTTGTAGCTCTTCACCTCCCCGGTCTCCTTGTCGGTGACATAGAGGATGGTGCTGGGAGGAAGGGTCTGACCCGGAGGGGGGATGATGAAGCCCTTCAGCACGGTGAGGCCAGCGGCCTCCATCTCCATGGGCAGGTCCACGAAGTAGATGTCCTTTTCCCCGTAGCCGCCCATCTGGTCGGAGCTGAAATAGCCCCGGCGGCCATCGGCGGTGGTCACGAAGAAGACCTCGTCATCCGGCGTGTTGAGCGGGTAGCCGATGTTGACGGGAGGTGCCCAGGTGCCGTCCTCCAGCATTTCCGTCTGGAAGACATCGAAACCACCCATGCTGGTATGGCCGAGGGAGCTGAAGTACAGGGTGCGGCCGTTGGGGTGGATGAACGCCCCGTCCTCATCATACTTGGTGTTGACGTTGGGGCCCAGGTTCTGGGCCTTGCTCCACTCCCCGTCGGGAAGCCGCACCACCCGATAGAGGTCACGTCCCCCGTATCCGCCCTTCCGGTCGCTCACGAAGTAGAAGGTGTTCCCATCGGCGGAAAGGGCCCCGTGGGTCTCCCAGGCCTTGGTATTGATGTCCGAGCCCATCAGCACGGGGTCGCTCCAGATCTCACCGACCAGCTTGCTCTCGTAGATGTTGCCGTCGCCGTTGTCGTTCCGGTAGATGAACAGCGTCTGTCCGTCGGCGCTCACGTTGATGGTGGCCAGGTGGTTGCCCACCTCGTTGATGTTGAGCAGTTCCGGCGTCTGCCAGTTCCCCTCGCGGTCCTTGTAGCTCACGTAGATGCTCTCGTGGGGAAGACCGGCCACCTCGTCGAAGATCCCGAAGTTGGAGCTGTCGTTGTGCACCCTGCGGGTGGTGTAGAAAAGGGCGTTGCCGTCCACGGAGATCACCGGACCGAAGTCCGGGTATTCCGAATTGATCACCGGACCGATGTTGGACACCTGATAGTCCTTCGGGTCCTTCATCAACTCCCGCGCATTGGCCGTCTGGGAGAGACCGAGTTGGGCCTGGTCGTACAGGTTGTGCTTGTCGTCGGTCTCGTCGATGAACTTCTGGTACTGGGAGTCGGCCTTATTGAAGTCACCGGACAGGTGGTAGGCCCGGCCCAGGTAATAGTCCACCTCCACGGGGGCGTTGGTCTCCTTGGGGTCGAAGGGGTCGTACCCGGCGGTATTGAACCCGCCGTAGGACGCCGAGGCACGGAGCTGGGCGGCCTTCTCCAGGTAGGGAAGGGCCTTGGCCTGTTGGTTGTAGCTGTTGAAGTAGGAATACCCCAGCTTGTAGTTCAGGTTGGCGTTCTCCGGGTTGGTGTCCACCAGTTCCTTCCAGACCTCGGCGGCCTGGTTGTAGAACTTCTCCTCCATGAGCTTGTTCCCCTCTTCGAACTTCCAGTTGAAGGAGGTGTCGTCCCCTTGGGCCCCGACGAGCGTGGGCAGGAGCAGGAGGCAGGTGGTGAACAGTGCAGCGTGACCGTTGATCATATCGGCGATCGTTCCAGTGGGTCGTTCTGAGAGCGGTTAAATGTAGGGATCTTTCGTTCCCTGCTCCGGATCAGTAGGGTGCATCGAGCGGCCACTGTTCCAGAAGGTCGGCGACCCTGCGGACAAAGCTCCCTCCAAGGGCCCCGTCCACCACACGGTGGTCGTAGCTGTGGCTCAGGAACATCATGTGCCTGACGCCGATCACGTCCCCCTGCGGGGTCTCGATCACCGCGGGTTTCTTCCGGATGGCGCCCGTGGCCATGATGGCCACCTGGGGCTGGTTGATCACGGGCGTGCCCAGCACGTTGCCAAAGGTCCCCACGTTGGTCACGGTATAGGTGCCTCCCTGGATCTCGTCCGGTTGCAGCTTACCGGCCCGTGCACGCGCGGCCAGGTCGTTCACCTGCCGGGCCAGGCCCACCAGGTTCAATTGATCGGCACGCCGGATCACCGGCACGATCAGGTTCCCGCTGGGCAGCGCGGCGGCCATGCCGATGTTGATGTCCTTCTTGCGGATGATGGAGTAGCCGTCCACCTGGACGTTCACCATCGGCATTTCCTTGATGGCCTGCACGATGGCCTGGATGAAGAGGGGGGTGAAGGTGAGCTTCTCGCCCTCGCGCTGTTCGAAGGCCTTCTTCACCTTGTCCCGCCAGAGCACCAGGTTGGTCACATCGGCCTCCACGAAACTGGTCACGTGGGGGCTGGTGTGCTTGCTCATCACCATGTGGTCGGCGATGAGGCGGCGCATGCGGTCCATTTCGATCACCTCGTCGCCCTGCTCGGGCTTCACGCCGGGGGCGGCCGTTCTCGGAGCGGGTGCCGAAGGGGCCGGCTGGGGCTGTTCGGCGACTGGTGCCTTGGTGGTGGTGGGGGCGGTGCCGGAACCACGGTTCGGCAGGTAGTCCAGCAGGTCCTTCTTCGTGACTCGGCCTCCGCTGCCGCTGCCGGTGATGGCCTCCAATTCCTCCATGGAGACCCCTTCCTGTTCGGCGATGGTGCGCACGAGCGGGCTGTAGAACTTGCCGGAGGGCCCGGTCCGTTGCACGGGGCCACCGGAAGGGACCGGGGCCGCCGTGGCCACATGGCCATTGGTGGCCGGCGCAGGGGATTGGGCGGCTGGCTTGGCCGCAGGTGCCTTTGCTGGGGCGGCGGGTGCGGGTGCCTCGTCCGAGCCGCCATCCGTACCGAACTGGGCGATCGCCTGGCCCACCTGGACCACATCGCCTTCGCCCACCAATTGCTTGATCAGGATGCCATCCTCGGGAGCTGGCACTTCACTGTCCACCTTGTCGGTGGCGATCTCCACGATCGGCTCGTCCGCTTCAACACGGTCGCCCTCGTTCTTCAACCACTTGATGATCGTGGCCTCGGCCACGCTCTCGCCCATCTTCGGCAACAGGATCTCGGTCTGCGACATGCTCGGTCGAAAGATGAGCGGCAAAGGTAAGGCCGCCCGATCAAGCACGACCCCGTGCCGGGTCGCCGAGTGATCGGAACGACCGGACGACGCATCGGACATCGAACGACGGACGATAGTCCTTGGCATAGAGCAGGTCCATGCGGTCGGCCGAGACCCGCGTGGATGTTGCCGGCCAGGCAGCGAGGTTGCCCAGCACGGCTGGTGCCAGCACGGGCAATCGCCGCTGCACCGGGTTTCCAGCATACCCGACCCAGGTGTACCTGCCCAGCAGCACCCCCACGGCGTTCCTGATCAGCCCCGCCCGGTCCTTCACCAGCCAGATGGTCAAGGGGGCCGAGATCAGGAGCAGCACGGCCACGGCCAGGTCCGTGGTGCGCTTCATCCGTCGCGCGGCGGCGCTGTGGATCCCGTGGCGCTCCAGGACGAGCAGGTCGCCCAGGCTTTCCGCACTGTTGGGTCCGATGATGGTGCCGCCCGGCTGGGCGATCTTGATCTGGGCGCGCGAACGCTTCAAGCGCTCCATCCATTGGATGATGCGTGCCGCCGAAAGGTCCGCCGCACAGAAGACCAGTTCATCGATCCGTTCGCGCCTGGCACGTGCGCGCAGGTTCGACGCGTCCAGCGATACGTCCTCGGGCCCTACGATCGTCTGGCGACCAAGGCCATAGTGTGTCTGCCAGAGCAGGGCCAGCGCCTTGCGCGCCTGTTCCTCGGACCCCACCGCGAGCACCCGGCGTTTCCCCCTGTCGCGCAGCCCATAGCCCTTCACCCGGAGCAGGTGCAGCAATCCGCGTGTCAGGAACGCCACGGCAAGCACCACACCCGTCTCCAGCAGCGGAGGCACCAGCATCCCTGTTCCGTGGATCCCGACCGCGTCCGGGGTCACCGACCAGGCGGTACGCACCAGGAAGAAGAGCAGCCCCCCCTTCACGGCGTTCCGCAGATGGATGGGCTGGTCGTATCCTCCCATCAGTCCGAAACTGGCCAGCATGACGCCCCCCCAGGTAAGCGACCGGACCGGCGCCCAGGCATCACCGGCGAGCACCAGGCCGGTCCCGACAAGGAGGGCCAGGTCCAGCAGCGGAAGCAGTGCCCTTCGCAGGAAGCGCGCCACGATGGCCGCCGCAGCGCTCAGGTAGATGGCCCCGTTGATCAGGAAGCTGAACAGGTTGCCGCCGCGCCCGGTGAAGTACTTCCGGGCGAAGATGGCCATGGCGTTGTAGAACACGAAGACGTAGTTCACACTGCTCTTCTTCGTGCTCTCCCCTTTGTAGTGGATGATGCGCGCCTCCGGGAAGTAATGGTTCTCGAAACCGCCCAGGGTGATCCGGTAGCTCAGGTCGATGTCCTCCCCGTACATGAAGAAGCTCTCGTCCAGGAGGCCCACTTCGTCCAAGGTCCTTCGACGCAGGAACATGCAGGCCCCGGAAAGGATCTCGATCGGGTTGGTCTCGTTCTCGGGCAGGTGGCCGAGCTGGTACCGGCCGAACACCTTGCTCCTGGGGAACAGGCGGGTGAGGCCGATGATCTTGTAGAAGGCCACTTCAGGGGTGGGAAGTCCCCGCTTGCTTTCGGGTAGGAACCGGCCCGTGCCATCGATCATCTTCACCCCGAGCCCCCCCACGCGGTCATGGGCGTCCAGATAGGTCAACACCTTGCGGAACACGTCCTCGCCGACCACCGTGTCCGGGTTCAGGAGCAGGACATACTCTCCCGTGCTCTCCAGGATGGCCTGGTTGTTCGCCCGGCTGAAGCCCACGTTCACGCTGTTGGCGATGAGCTTCACCTCGGGGAATTCCTGACGGACCAGCTGCACGCTGCCATCGGTGCTCTGGTTGTCCACGACGTACACTTCACCATCCACGCCCTCCATGGCCGCACGCACGGTGCGGAGGCATTGTTCCAGGTAGGCCCGGACGTTGTAGTTGACGATGATGACGGTGAGCTTCATGGGCTCAGCGGCGTACGCTCTGGGCGTAGGGTTTGCGGTCCAGGATGCTTCGGCCGAGGGTCACCTCGTCCACCTGTTCCAGTTCCCCACCCACGCTGATGCCGCGGGCGATCATGGTCACGTCCACGCCGCGTTCCTTCAGTTTGCGGTCCAGGAAGAAGCTGGTGGTATCGCCCTCCAGGGTGGCGCCCAGTGCCAGCACCACCTCGCGCACACCGCCCTGGTCCACCCGGGCGAGCAGCTCGCCCACGTTCAGTTCGTCGGGACCGATGCCGTCCATGGGGCTGATCACCCCGCCGAGCACGTGGTAGAGTCCCTTGTACTGGTGGGTGTTCTCGATGGCCACCACGTCGCGGATGTCCTCCACCACACAGACCAGGGATGCGTCCCGCCCCGGATCGGAGCAGATCGCGCAACGTGGGGTGTCGCTGATGTTGCAGCACACCTCGCAGTGGCCCACTTCCTCACGCAGCTTCCGCACCGCCTCGGCGAACCGCTGCACTTCGGGCACATCGCGCCGGAGCAGGTCCAGCGCCATGCGCATGGCGGTGCGGCGCCCGATGCCGGGCAGGGTGGCCAGCTGGTCCACCGCGTTCTCGAGCAGCTTGGAGGAAAGGCTCATCCCGGCAAAGGTGCGAACGGCAGGGGTCACTTCGTGGTCACCCGCACCACCTGCCATTCGTCAAGCCTGAACGACATGTTGCGGCGCGGCACCTTCAGGACGATGTCCAGGCTGTCCGCAGGATACAGATGCATGCGCGTGGGGTCCGGGTCCAACGGTGTACTTCTCGCCGATCGCTTCACACTGCCCCGGAACAACCCGACCAGCTCCGCCTCCTTCCGGGTGAAGCTGTGTGCGGGGAAGTGCACGAGGAGTGTGTCGGCCGTTCCCGGATGCTCGGGCACCAGTTGCGCCACCAGGTTCTGGCCACGCGTGGGGCTGGTGCCGACCGCCGATAGCCGCATGCGGAAATAGCCTCCGCTGATCCACTGTCCATGGGACGGTCCGATGCAGACAAGTCCGATCAGGATGAGCGTTGCCAGCGACCAGTTCGTGGGTCGCTGGGGGCTTTCGGGCGAGCGCTTGCTTCCGTACGTTGGTCCGAGGCGCCGTCCCATCAAGGGATCCACTTGATCTTGGAGAAATCGGGCCGGCGTTTTTCCAGGAAGGCGTCGCGGCCCTCCTTGGCCTCCTCGGTCATGTAGGCCAGGCGGGTGGCCTCGCCAGCGAAGACCTGCTGGCCCACCATGCCGTCGTCGGTCAGGTTGAAGGCGAACTTGAGCATCTTGATGCTGGTGGGCGACTTGCCCAGCACCTCCTGCGCCCACTGCCAGGCCGTGGCCTCCAGTTCGTCGTGCGGCACCACGGCGTTCACCATGCCCATGTCGAAGGCCTCCTGGGCGCTGTAGTTGCGGCCCAGGAAGAAGATCTCGCGGGCGCGTTTCTGCCCCACCATCTTGGCCAGGTAGGCACTGCCATAGCCCCCGTCGAAGCTGGTCACGTCCGCGTCCGTCTGCTTGAAGATGGCATGCTCGCGGCTGGCCAGGGTCAGGTCGCAGACCACGTGCAGGCTGTGCCCGCCGCCCACGGCCCAGCCCGGCACCACGGCGATCACCACTTTGGGCATGAAGCGGATCAGGCGCTGCACCTCCAGGATGTTGAGGCGCGGCATGCCGGAATCGTCCACGTACCCCTGGTGCCCGCGTGCCCGCTGGTCGCCGCCGCTGCAGAAGCTCCAGATGCCGTCCTTCGGGCTCGGACCCTCCGCCGAGAACAGCACCACCCCGATGTTCGTGTCCTGGTGCGCATCGTGAAAGGCCCGCAACAACTCGCTCACCGTATGCGGGCGGAAGGCGTTACGCACCTCGGGCCTGTTGAAGGCGATGCGGGCCACCCCGCCGCTCTTGCGGTAGGTGATGTCGGTGAACTCGATGGCGGTCTTCCAGTCTGGCTTTTCCATGGTCGCTGGGTGGCTGGGGCGGGCAAAGATCGTGACCAGCGGCCAAGGACGCGGCCAGGTGTGTGGCGTAGTCATAGGCCAGCCGTTGCGGCAGGAAGGCAGGCAGGTCCATTCACAGCCGATCGTGCGTGGAGGCTGGGGAGCCGCGGGTCGGGACCGGGTGACCCTGTGCCAACTTGCGCCCATGTCCCCAGGGCTCGTCGTGGCCGTTCTGGCCTCCTACTTCCTTCTGCTCACGTTCATCGCGAGGCTCACCTCGCGGGGCGCGGGCAACGAGGCCTTCTTCATCGGCGAGCGGCGTTCGCCCTGGTACGTGGTGGCCTTCGGCATGATCGGGGCCTCGCTCAGCGGGGTCACGTTCATCAGTGTGCCGGGCTGGGTGGGCGAGAGCCAGTTCAGCTACTTCCAGATGGTGCTGGGCTACCTGCCCGGCTACGCCGTCATCGCCCTGGTGTTGATGCCGCTCTACTACCGCCTGCAGCTCACCAGCATCTACGGTTACCTGGGGCAGCGCTTCGGGCCGGCGAGCTACCGCACCGGCGCGGGCTTCTTCCTGCTCTCCCGCAGCATCGGCTCGGCCGCACGACTATACCTGGTGGCACTGGTGCTGCAGGTGACCCTCTTCGATGCCTGGGGCGTGCCCTTCGCCGCCACCGTGGCGGTCACCATCGCCTTCATCTGGACCTACACGCACAAAGGCGGCATCAAGACCATCATCTGGACGGACACGCTGCAGACGGCCTTCATGATCGCGGCCGCGGTGTTGACCGCCCTGCTCATCGGACGGGAGCTTGGATTGGGTCCGGCAGGCATCTGGGAGCGGGTGGGGGAGAGCGGCTACGCCAAGGTCCTCTTCACGGCCGATCCGGACCATCCGCGCTTCTTCTGGAAGCAGTTCCTGGCGGGCATGTTCATCGCCATCGCCATGACCGGACTGGACCAGGACATGATGCAGAAGAACCTGAGCTGCCGCAACATCCGCGAGGCACAGAAGAACATGTTCAGCTTCAGCGCGGTATTGGTGGTGGTGAACCTGCTGTTCCTGGCGCTGGGCGCGCTGCTGTTCCTTTTCGCCGAGGAGAAAGGCATCGCCCTGCCGGAGCGGTCGGACGAGCTGTTCCCGCTGATCGCCACGGGCGGCCATCTGCCTGCTGTCGTCGGGGTCATGTTCCTGCTGGGCCTGATCGCGGCGGCGTACTCCAGCGCGGATAGCGCCCTCACCGCCCTCACCACCAGCTTCTGCGTGGACATCCTGGACATCGCCAAGCGGCCCGAGGCCACGCGGGAAGGGCTGCGCCGGAGGGTGCACGTGGGCATGAGCGTGGCGCTGGCGGTCATCATCCTGATCTTCCGCGAATGGAACGATGCCAGCGTGATCAGCGCGGTGTTCACCATCGCGGGCTACACCTACGGACCCTTGCTGGGTCTGTACGCGTTCGGCCTGCTCACCCGCTGGCAGGTGCGGGACGCCGGTGTTCCGGTCGTGGCCCTGCTGGCACCGGTGCTCACGTGGGTGTTCGACGCGAACAGCGTGACCTGGTTCAACGGCTATCGCTTCGGCTTCGAGCTGCTGCTGCTGAATGGCGCGCTGACCTTCCTCGGGTTGATGCTGCTGCGCACCCCGAGAGGAACAGGCGGGAACACCGCCCACACTTAAGAACGCGAAGGGTTCAGTCCTGGCGCGACCAGTAGTGGTCGATGCACTCCAGCAGCTGGTCGTGGATGGCGCTGTTGCTGGCCACGATCTCCTCGTCGAACACGGGGTCCTTCTCCGTGCCGAAGCCGCTGACCCGTCCGCCGGCCTCGCGCACCAGCAGCACGCCCGCGGCCACGTCCCAGGCGTTGAGCCCGTACTCGTAGAAGGCCTCGAAGCGCCCGCAGGCCACGTAGGCCAGGTCGGCCGCCGCGCTGCCCAGCCGCCGGATGCCGCGGGTGCGGTGCATCAGTTCGCGCAGCAGGTCCATGTACTCCTTCTCGTGCTGGAAGTCGTCGTAGGGGAATCCCGTGGCCAGCAGGCTGTCGCGCAGGTCCTTCCGGTCGCTCACGCGGATCGGCGTGCCGTTCATCCGGGCGCCGCCGCCTTTCCACGCGGTGAACAGCTCATCGCGGGTCACCTCCAGCACCACGCCGATCAGCGGGTCGGCCCCGTCCATCAGCGCCACGCTGATGCAGTAGCAGGGCACGCCATGCACGAAGTTGGTGGTGCCGTCCAGCGGATCGATCACCCAGTTGAGGCCCTGGCCCTGTTCCCCAGAGCCTTCCTCGGCGATGAACCCGGCCTCGGGCAGCAGCTTTTCGAGCTCCTCCACCAGCCGGTCCTCGGCGGTGTGGTCCACGTGCGTCACCAGGTTGTTGGCGCTCTTGCTGCTGACCCCGGCCTCGGTGAGCCTGGGGGCCTCCTCGCGGATGAAGGCGGCCACCTCCTGGCAGATGGCGCCGGTGCGTTCAGTGAGCTGTTGCAGGTCCATCGGATGGGTTGTTTCGGCCCCTGCGGCGCAGCCAGAGCATGCCGGCGATGCCTGCCACGAAGAGCCCGGTACTGATGATCTCGGCCTGGGTGATGTCGCCCCAGACCTTGGTGTTCACGCGGATCTTCTCGATCCAGAAGCGCTCCAGCCCGTTCAGGGCCAGGTAGAGGAAGAAGACCATGCCCGCCGGACGCAGCCGCTTCCGCAGCGCCCACAGCACGGCGAAGAACAGCCCGCAGACCAGGGTCTCGTAGAGCGGGGTGGGGAAGACCGGTTCCGGCAGCACGGTGCAGTAGCCGGGGAAGCAGGGGTCGCCCAGGTAGGGTACGCCCACGGCGTTCACGTTGTTCGGGTAGGAGTACGCCCACAGCCAGTCGGGCATCCAGGCCGGTGCCGGCGTGGTGTTCACGATGCCCCAGTCGCCATCGCCGCTCACCTGACAGCCGATGCGGCCCACGGCATAGGCCAGCATGACGCCCGGCGCGGTGGCGTCGGCGCCCTCCCACACGGGGATCCCGTTCCGCGCCATGTAGCGCAGCACCATGCCGCCGCCCACGATCAACCCGCCGTACATGGTGAGCCCGCTGAACAGGCTGCTTCCCCCGGGGTCGTTCACGAAGGCCGCCAGCTCATCGGGGTTCTCCAGCCAGTGGAAGAGCTTGGCGCCGATGAGGCCCCAGAGCGCCGCGGTGAGCGTGAGGTTGCCGGCGTGCTCGTGCGGCTGCACGACCACCTGTTCGGTCTTCGGTTCTGCAAGCCGCTGCTTCTGTTTGGAGCGCCAGGCCAGTCCCGCCAGCAGCGCCGCTCCGGCCAGTCCGCCCAGGAAACTGCCCGTGCCGCTCAGCAGGAAGCCCTGCGGATCGGCGGTGGCCTCGCTGAAATGCAGCAGCAGGTACAGCCCCTTCCAGCCGAGCACGAAGCCCAGCAGCCCCTGGCCGATCAGTTCCCCGGCCGTGGCCGGCGCTCCGATGGTGACCGTCCGGGTGGTGGTCTTCAGCAGGCCCTGTGCCGCCTTCCGCCGCAGCTCCAGGCCCAGCGTCCAGCTGGCCGCCACGAAGGCGAGCGCCACGAAGAAACCGAAGCTGTTGATGAACTTCAGGAAGGGCAGGTCGAGCCCCGTGAGGTCCAGCAGCGCGTGGTAGAGGGTGGGGTACATGCCGATCGGTGGATGTGCGGATCAGAGGATCAGGTGATCGGATGGCGCCAGTTCATGCACCTGGCCGGTGTAGTGCCCATCGCCGTCGATGCGCTCCAGCGACACGGGTACCACCTCGTTCACCAGTGCGGGGTCGTAGGGCAACGACACGCGCAGGTAGTTGTCCGTGAAGCCCAGCATGCGGTCCTCGTGGGCCTCGGCCTCGAAGAGCACCGGCCGCACCTCACCGGCATGGCGTTCGTAATGGGCGCGCTGCAGCTTGTGGCTGAGCATGCGAAGTTGCTTCGTCCGTTCGCGCCGTTCGGCCATGGGCACCGTGTCCGGCATGCGCACCGCCGTGGTGTTGGCCCGCTCGCTGTAGGTGAACACGTGCAGGTAGTCCACGGGCAGGGAGGTGAGGAAGGCCTGTGAGCGCAGGAACTCCTCCTCCGTCTCGCCCGGGGTGCCGGTGATCACGTCCACGCCGATGCAGGCGTCCGGCATGCGCTGCCGGATGCGGGCCACCCGTTCAGCGTACAGCGCGGTGTCGTAGCGCCGCCGCATGCGTTGCAGGATGGTATCGCTGCCGCTCTGCAGGGGCATGTGGAAGTGCGGAGCGAAGCGCTCGCTGGCGGCCACGAGGTCGATGATGGCGTCGCTGCAGAGGTTGGGTTCGATGCTGCTGATGCGGAAGCGGGCGATGCCCTCCACCCGGTCCAGCGCGGCGATCAGGTCCAGGAAGGTCTCGCCGTCCCGGCCGAAGTCGCCGATGTTCACCCCGGTGAGCACGATCTCGCGCACGCCGGAGGCCGCGATCTCCCGGGCCAGGGCCACGGTCTCCGCCACGGTGCCGCTGCGGCTGCGCCCACGTGCCAGGGGAATGGTGCAGAAGCTGCAGAAGTAGTCACAGCCGTCCTGCACCTTCAGGAAGGTGCGGGTGCGTTCACCCACGGCACCCGGCTCGCCGGCATTGTAGCTGGGGATGAAACGGGCGACCTCCTTGATGGGGCCGAACACCGCCTTGCCGTGGTCCTGCCTGCCGTCCAGCCCGTCCAGGTGGGCGGCCAGGTCGAACTTCTCGTTGGCGCCCAGCACCAGGTCCACGCCCGGGATGGCGGCGATCTCCTGCGGTTTCAGCTGGGCGTAGCAGCCCACCACCACGATGAAGGCCTCCGGGTTGATGCCCCGGAAGCGCCGCACATGCCGCCGGCATTCCCGGTCGGCGTTCTCCGTCACGCTGCAGGTGTTCAGCACGAACACGTCCGGGCGGTCCTCCACGCGCACCCGGGCACAACCGGCCTCCTCCAGCGACCGGGCGAGGGTGCTGGTCTCGGCGAAGTTCAGCTTGCAGCCGAGGGTGTGGAAGGCGGCGGTGCGGGCGTGGCGCATGCGGGCCGCGAAGGTACGGCGGGCCCGGCAGGCGAGGTTTGCTGGCAACCCCCCGCCGCTTCGCCCGTCTATGGGTTACTCTTCACCGACCATGGAACGTTTGCTGCGCAGCCTCGACCGGACCAACCTGATCATCACCAGCGCCGTGCTGTCGGCGATCCTGTGCGTGCTGGCACTCACGTTCGCCTACGCCTGATCGCTTTTTCCGGCGCCCCTAGCTTTGGCGCCATGCGCACCCCGGCCGCCGTTCTGGTCCTGCTGCTCGTTGCCTGCGGCGGAGGAGGAGGCGCCGACCAGCGGCAGGTCTTCCGCTACAACGAGGCCGAGGGCATCACCAGCCTCGATCCGGCCTTCGCACGCAACCTGGAACACATCTGGGTGGTGGACCAGCTCTTCGACGGGCTGGTGGAAATGGGGCCCGACCTGCGGGTGCGGCCCGGCGTAGCGGAGCATTGGACCGTTTCCGACTCCGGCACCACCTACACCTTCCACCTGCGACCGGACGCCCGCTTCCACGACGACCCGGTGTTCCCGGATGGAGCAGGAAGGGTGGTCACCGCCCATGATGCGGCCTACAGCCTGGAGCGTTTGAGGGATCCCGCCACGGCCAGTCCCGGCCGCTGGGTGCTGGACGCGGTGAGGCCGGGGCCGCAAGGCATCGAGGTCACGGACGACACGACCCTCATCATCCGGCTGGAACGGCCTTTCGCACCCTTCCTCAGCATGCTGGCCATGGCGTACTGTGGCGTGGTGCCTCAGGAGGCAGTGGCACACTACGGGGCCGAATGGCGGCGGCACCCGGTGGGCTGCGGACCCTTCCGCTTCTTCCACTGGCGCGAAGGGGTGAAGCTGGCCCTGCAGCGGCATCCGCACTACCATCAGCACGATGAGGAAGGTGTGCGGCTGCCTTACCTGGACGCGCTGACGGTGGGTTTCGTGAAGGACCCCAACGCCGAGTACCTGGCCCTGGTGAAGGGCGAACTGGACCTGATCAGTGGTACCGAGGGCGGCTTCCTGAACGAACTGCTGGACCCGCTCGGCCGGGTGCGTGAAAAGCATGCGGAGCATATCCGGGTGCTGCGGGCACCGGCGCTGGCCACGGATTACCTGGGTTTCCTGCTGGATACCTCCTTGGCCGCGGTGCGCGAGAGCCCCTGGCGCGATGTCCGGCTGCGGAAGGCCGTGTCGTTGGCCATCGACCGGGAGCGGATCGTGACGCACCTGCTCCATGGCATCGGGCGTCCGGCGCGCAGCATCCTGCCGCCCGGGCTGCCGGGGGGATGGGATGTAGGGAACACCCCGCTCCATGATCCCGATCGGGCACGCGCCCTGCTGGCGGAGGCGGGTCATCCGGGGGGGGAGGGGCTTCCGCCGCTGGTGCTCACCACCACCGCCAGCTACCTGGACATCTGCGAGTTCATCCAACACGAGCTGGCAGCATTCGGCATCACGGTGCAAGTGGACGTGGTGCCGCTGAGCACCCACAAACAGGGCGTGGCCGGCGGCGACTTCCTCTTCTTCCGCAAGAACTGGATCGCGGACTACCCGGATGCGGAGAACTTCCTGCTGCTCTTCGCCACGGCGAACTCGGCACCTGCCGGGCCCAACTACACCCGCTTCAGCGATCCGGAGTATGATGCGATCTACGACCAGGCCCTGCGCAGCACGGACGATGGCCTGAGGCTGGCCCTCTACGAACAGTTGGACTCCACCCTGCAGGTGCGCACACCGGCGGTCTTCCTCCTGCACCCGGAGGTGGTGCGTTTCGTGCGCAGCGGCGTGGAGGGCCTGCAGGCCGATCCCATGAACCAGCTGGACCTCCGCCGGGTGAGGAAGGCTCACTGACCCTCGCGGACCGGCACCAACAGCGCGTTGATGGCGCGGTGGTCGCTCAGTTCCTCGGGTAGCGTGCGGAAGTCGTAGGCCTCCAGTTCGGGCCCGTGCAGCAGGTGATCGATCCGGAAGCTGGGGAAGTCGCCGATGTAGGTGTGCCCCACGCCCCGGCCGCTTTCCACGAAGGCGTCCATGAGCCCGGCATCGCGCAACGTGTGGTAGCTGTAGCTCATCGGGGTGTCGTTCAGGTCGCCGCAGAAGATGATGGGGTGGGGGCTTTCCGCCATGTGCGCCACGATGCGGTCCACCTCATCGGCACGACGGATGAAGGCATCGCGCAGCCGCTTCAGGATCCTCAGGCCGCCGGACCTCAGGCTGTCGCCACGGGTATCGGTGTCCAGGTCCTTCACGAAGCGGTAGTCCGCGTCCCCGAAACGAATGCTGGCAAGATGTGCATTGTACACGCGGAACGTGTCCTCCTGCAGGACCACGTCGGTCCAGATGCACAGGTTGTTCAGTTCGTCGGGGAACTCGATGGCGCCTTTGTCTACGATGGGCCGGGTGCTGAAGGTGGCGATGCCGAAGTGCAGCCCGCGCTTGGTGTGCTGGGTGTACACATCATGCACCTGGGTGAACCGCAGGTCGGCCAGCAGGGTGTCCCGGGTGATGAACCGATTCGGATCATCGGCATGGACGAACTCCTGCAGGCACAGGATGTCGGGGTCCTCCACCCGGATCAGGTCGAGGATCTCGTTGCGGGTGGCGGTGTTGTGGCTCCAGTTGTACAGGTCGAACAACCGGACGTTGTAGCTCATCACCTTCATGCCACGTGCTCGCTCGGCCTCGCCACTGCGATCGCCCAGCAGCTGGAAGTACGTTCCCCAGTGGCCCCAACCGACCACCAGCACGAGCATGGAAAGCAGGGACCGCCCCGGGCGGAAGAGCAGCCACCAGACGATCAGCAGTAGGTGACCCACCAGGAGGTAGGGATAACCCATGCCCAGCAACGCGGCCGGCCAGAAGGTGCTGGGACGCACGTGCACGCTGACATAGGTGAGCAGGGTGAGCAGGGCCAGGAGGCCGTTCAGGAACCAGAGCGGCCTGTGCCATGCGGAGGGCCGTCTGCGTGGAGGCCGTTGTTCGTCAGCGCTCATGACTGGCACGGAACAAGAGGTCCTTTTCCTCCTTGCTCAGGCTTTCGTAACCACTCTTCCCGATCTTGTCCAGAATGGCATCGATCTGCGCCTGTTCCTCCTGTTTCCTGGCGTTGTAGTCCACATCGTCGCGCGGGGGGCGGCGCCGGCCGGCTCCCTTGGCCACCTTCAACTTCGGACCCCGTCGGCGCTGTAACAGGCCAAGTAGACCTTCCACCCAGGTGCCGAAGGCCAACGACCAGTCCCGCCCCTGGGCCAATTGCTTGGCGTAGAGGTAGCCGTAGAACGCACCACCCAGGTGGGCGATGTGCCCTCCGCTGTTCACGCCCTGCCGGATGCCGATCAGGTCCAGCACCAGCAGCACCAGCGCCACGTAGATCAGCTTCACCGGACCGATGAAGATCAGCGACACCTGCAGGGTGGGCCGGTACACGGCGATGCCGAACAGCACGCCCATCACCGCGGCCGAGGCGCCGATGATGGTGCCTCCGGAAGTGTATCCATGCAGGAAGGGCGCGAAGTTGTAGGCCAGCGCGTAGAGCACGAGACCGGCCAGCCCCCCCAGCAGGTAGGTGCCCAGCAGGCGCTTCTCACCGAGCAGGTCCTGGAACATGCGTCCGCTGAACCACAGCACCATCATGTTCCAGAACAGGTGCCAGAACCCGGCGTGGGTGAACATGTAGGTGATCACCGTCCACGGCCGGAACAGCAGGTGCTTCCACGCGTAGCTGCTCGCCAGCCAGCCCAGCACCTGGTCGTGGAAGAAGACATCGGCCGAGGCCTTGTTCTGGAAGCTCAGCAGCACGACCAGGTCCACCAGCAGCAGGGCCAGGAACACGGCCGCGTTGATCAGGATCAGCCGCACCAGCATGCCACCGGTGCGCCATTGGGTGCGGAGGTCGTCGCGGATGCTCATCGCTCGCTTGTTGGCAGAACGCAGGGCATCGCGCCCTTCGCGCCTGCGCCCTGCAAAGGTGCACGATCGGACACGGTGCCTACATCAATGGCCTGCGCAGCTTCCAATGCCTGATCAGCAGCCAGCCGAACAGCATGCCCCCCACGTGGGCGAAGTGCGCCACGTTGTCGCCCATCCGCTGGCTCAGCCCCATGTACAATTCCAGCAGGCCGTAGCCGATCACGAAGTACTTGGCCTTGATCGGTATCGGCGGAAAGAGCAGCATCAGTTGCACGTTCGGGAACATCATGCCGAAGGCCAGCAGGATGCCGAAGACCGCACCGGAAGCACCGATGATGACGCCGATCTGATCGTAGAACACGTTCACCAGGGCCTGCTCCGGGACACCCGTGTTGCGCATGATGCCGTCGAGCACGTCGTTCGCTCCCTGCATGTCACCTCCCACGATGGAGGCTGCGTACTTCACTTCATCGAGGTCCACGCCATACTGCGACAGCACGGCCAGATGCTGCTGGGCCTCCCACCAGGCCACACCCTGATGCAGTGCGGCCGCACCGAGCCCGGTGATCAGGTAGTAGATCAGGAAGCGCTTGGACCCCCAGAGCCGCTCGATCGGACCGCCGAACATGAACAGGGCGAACATGTTCAGGAAGATGTGCCCGATGTCGCCGTGCATGAACATGTGGCTGACCACCTGCCACGGCTTGAACAGCGGACTGTCCAGGGCATGCAGGCCCAGCGTGTTGTCCAGGATGTTCCGCCCCAGGTCGTCGGTGCCGAAGGTCATCTTCAGCAGGAACATGATCCCGTTGATGATCAACAGGTTCTTGACGACGGGGGGGAGCTGAGAAGGGCGCATCGGTCGGCGAAAGTACGGTCCATCGTACCTAGGGCTCATCGATCACGATGCGCACGCGGCGGTTCATCGCACGTCCCTCCTCCGTGGCATTGGTGGCGATCGGTCCACGGTCTCCGAGCGCCACCACGTGAAGCTGCCTGCGAGGCAGACCCAGCCGCACGAGTTCTTCCCGCACCGACTGCGCCCGGCGCTCCGAGAGCCTGTGGTTCGCAGAGGCCGTTCCGGAGTCGTCCGTATGGCCTTCTATCCTGACCTGCGCGTTCGGACGGTCCACGAAGTAGCGCAACAGGTCTTCTGCGGCCTGCAGCAGGTCATCTCCGGGAACATGGTCGTTCACCGCGAAGTACAGGTCGATCGGCCGAGGAGGCCATGTGGCGACCGTGTCCGCCGGAAGAGCCGATCCCGGCCGCTCCTCGGGACAGGTCGTGGTGCATCCCTGGATGGTACCGGTCCGCCAGAGAGAGACATCATCCACGAAGTAGTAGGCGAAGGGCCCGTCGGACGGATCGTGTTGGATGATGGTGGTGCTCGCATCGCTGCTGAAGTTGCCCACCAACAGTCGGTCCGCGCATCCACCACCCTCGAAACTGCCACAGAGCGTGGTCCATTCCTCGGTATCGTCCATCACGCCCGCATCCATCAGTTCCCAGCGCAGTGGTTGGGAGAGGAGCCCGCGTCGCCGATCGTTCTCGAAGCCCTCCGCGAGCGCCACGCCGATCCGGTCCACCGCAAAGGCGTAGCTCTCCTTGCGCAGGATGCGTAACCGCACCGCGTACCTGCCGCATGGGTCCAGGCGCTCCTTCAAGGGGGTCTCGATGTACTCGCGATGATCGGCGTTCACGGCGGAGTACAGGTAGATGCCCGTTCTTCCCTCCTCGAAGTCCGGTGTGCCTCCGGTCGCGTTCTTCCAGCTGGAACTGTGTGCCGGGATGGTCCGGTCGAATCCGGGGTCCGGTACGAGGTCATCGGTCTCCTGAGGTCGCCCCGGGTCCTTGGCACAGGCGTCCTCTTGCGACAAGGTCCGGACAGCATCCTGCGCTCCGATCGGTTCCAGGGAGACCGCATCCAGGTATACGTACGCCTGCGTGGCCAGCAGACGCCGTCGCAGTCCCCGGGCCCGGTCCGGGTCAAGGTCGGCATCGCCCTTTCGCTTCATGTTCCTGAGGGTGCCATCGCCTCTGTTGGCCGTGACGGCCTTGCGGCTGGTACGGTCGCAGAGCTGGAAATTGCCGATCTGGACGTACCGTTCCCCGCCGCGGGCGTTGTAGATGCCCTGCACCATCATCCAACCCGATGTATCCGCGATGAAGCGGTCCGGAGGATTGTCCACATCGGGTCGGCCGAGATCGCCGGCCAGACCATTCTTCCTGCTCCGGTCCTCCACACTGAAGCAAGCCCCTATCCGGTCGGTCATGTAGCCCGAACGGTCCGCCAGGCCCACCATGAATGACAACCTGTATTTCCCGCCGTTCACCAAGGGCTCCTTCAATTCGAGCTGTACGAACTCACGAACGGTGCATTCGCCTCCGCCATGCGCGGTGAGTACGAGCCCCACATAGGCCTCCCCCTCGAAGGCCTCCTGGACCCCGGCCCAGTTCTCCGGAACCCCCATTCCTTGGCCGCAGCCATGGAAATAGCCCGGCATGCCGCCGATCGGTCGAACGGCCTTCACACCACGAACGGGACGTTGGTCGAACTTTCCCGGGCAGCGTCGATGGTCCTCGAACCCACCGTTCACGACCAACTCCTGGCCAAGCGACGGATGGAGGAGGAACACCAGGGGAAGCCAGCCGACCCGGACCTGCATCGCCTCGGAACGAACTAGCGTTCGAAGCGTTCGTCGAGCTCGTCGAGCCCGAAGGTGACCAGGGTGGGTTTTCCGCCGGGGGTGGCGTAGGGCATGCCGCAGGCGAACAACCGGTCGATCAGGTCGTGCATCTCCTTGGTGGAAAGGGTGCGTCCCGGTCTCAGCGCCATGCTCCTTGCCATACCGCGCGCCAGCACTTTGTGGCGCTCGTTCTTCAGCACGGCCTGCTCGTTGCGCAGCTGTTCCACCAACCCTTGGAGCAGGGCCTCGGGATCCTGGTCGGCGGCCTCGGCGGGCAGACCGTTCACCACCAGCGTGCGGCCGCTCAACGGTTCCAGGTCGAAGCCCAGCGCCCGAAGGTCGGGGAGCACGCCGCTGAGCAGCGCATGGTCTGCGGCACCCAGTTCCACGCTGCGCGGGAACAGCTGGGTCTGGCTGGGGCCGGCGCCACGCTCCAGCATGCGCAGCAGTTCCTCGAACAGGATCCGTTCATGGGCCCGCTGCTGATCGACGACCACCAGGCCGTTGCGCAATTGCGCCAGGATGTACCGCCCGTGCAGTTGGAACACGGGACGTTCGCCCGGGCTTTCATCGCCGAGCTGACTGGGCAGCACCTGCGTGGCCTCCGTGTCCGAAGGTGCTGCCTGTCCGGACCCCAGGTCGAAGAGCTGCTGCCAGCCGGTGGGGTCGGGCCGCCCTGGGAGGTCCTGCGGACGCCAACCCCTGGCGGCATCGGGCAGGGGGGCGGTGGTAGCGGGCCGCGGCAGGTCCCCGGAGAAGGCGGCGATCAGCGCGGGCTCCGGCTCGAAGTCCAGGCTGGGCGCGATGTTGAAACGCCCCAGGGCACGGCGCACCGCGGCATGCACGATGGCGTAGACCGCCCGGTCGTCGCGGAACTTGATCTCCGTCTTCGTGGGATGGATGTTGATATCGATCTGCGCGGGATCGATCTCGATGTGCAGGAACCAGGAAGGATGCTGCCCCTGCGCCACCAGGTCGTCGTAGGCCTTCCGCACGGCATGCTCCAGGTAGCTGCTGCGGATGAACCGCCGGTTCACCAGGAAATACTGCTCGCCGCGGGAACGCTTGGCGAACTCGGGCTTGCCCACGAAGCCCAGCACCTGCACGAAGTCGGTGGTCTCCTCCACGGGCACCAGCCGCTCGTCGTACTTCCGGCCGTAGAGGTGTACGATGCGCTGGCGGAGCGCGGCGCCCGGTTTCAGGTCATCAGCCGCCGCAGGGAGCCGGTGCACCTCCTGTCCGTTGTGCACCAGGTCCATGGCCACCTCGGGGTGGGCCAGCGCCACCCGGGTGAACTCCTCGATCACGTGCTTCAGCTCCACGCCATCGCTCTTCAGGAACTGGCGCCGCGCCGGGATGTTGAAGAAGAGGCTCTTGACCGCGAGCGAGGTGCCGGGCGCGGTGGCGCAGGGCTCATTGCCGCGCAGGCGGCTGCCTTCGATCGTCACGCGGGTACCGATCTCCTGGTCGTGCTCGCGGGTCCGCAGTTCCACCTGGGCCACGGCCGCGATGCTGGCCAGCGCCTCGCCCCGGAAGCCCTTCGTGCGGATGGTGCCAAGGTCCTCGGCGGCGCGGATCTTGCTGGTGGCATGGCGCTCGAAGCAGGCCCGGGCGTCGTTGGGCGACATCCCCGTGCCATCGTCGGTGACCTGCACCAAGGTGCGGCCGGCGTCCTTCACCACCAGCGTGATGCGCCCGGCACCGGCGTCAACCGCGTTCTCCAGCAGTTCCTTCACCACCGAGGCGGGGCGTTGCACCACCTCGCCGGCCGCGATCTGGTCGGCCACGTGGTCCGGCAGGAGCCTGATCACGTCGCTCATCAGAAGGGCAGCAGGTCGAAGGCGCGCGAGAGGAAGTACAGGATGACGCCCACGCCGACCGTCACCGCCAGCAGCCGCACCAGCCGGGCCTTGTCCGTGCCCTGGCGGTGCCACGAATGACGCATCCGCTCACGCATCAGTTCCCTGCGCTGGTCGGCGCTCAGCTCCCCGGAAAGCTCACCGGCCAACTGCTTCTCCCGCTCCTTCAGCCGTTCCTTGGCGGGGTCGTAGTAGCGGGGCGTGTAGCTGAACTCCCGCCCTCCGCGTCCGCGGAAGAGGCTCAGCATGCCGATGATCCCGTTGTCCTTCATGCGTGGCCGGCAAAGGTAACCACCGCACCACGGGGCACGGATCGTGCGTTGCATCAGCGGGGGACTGTGGATAACGGCCGGCCGATCCGCCGGATGTCGCCTGCACGCCCCGGTAGTTTTGAGGCCGTTCATGAAGCGATCGCGTAGCAGCCTGCTGGCCCTGTTGAGCATCGGTGCGCTGTCCCTTGGAGGACAGGCCCCCGACCGTTCGGGATCCTCGTCCACCCCGGAGTTCCTCGCCGCTCCCACGCCCTGGGCCGATTCGGTGTTCCGGAGCCTGGACCTGGACCAGCGCATCGCGCAGCTGCTCATGGTTGCCGCCTATAGCAACAAGGACGCCGCCCACGAGGCCGACATCGAACGGCTGGTCCGCGAACGGAACATCGGCGGCCTGATCTTCTTCCAGGGCGGTCCCGCCCGGCAGGCCCGGCTCACCGACCGCTACCAGGGTGCCGCCCGTACACCATTGCTCATCGGCATGGACCTGGAGTGGGGGCTGGCCATGCGGCTGGACAGCACGTTCCGCTACCCCAAGCAGATGACCCTGGGAGCCCTGCGGGAGGACGACCTGATCGTGGAGATGGGACGCGACATCGCCCGGCAGATGCGGCGGCTGGGGGTGCACGTGAGCTTCAGCCCGGTGGCCGATGTGAACAACAATCCCGCGAACCCGGTGATCAATGACCGGAGCTTCGGTGAGGACCGCGAGAACGTGGCCCGCAAGTCCATCGCCTACATGCGCGGATTGCAGCAGGGCGGGGTCATCGCCACCGCGAAGCACTTCCCCGGGCATGGCGACACGGACACCGATTCGCACCAGGCCCTGCCGCTGATCGCCCATGGCCGGGATAGGCTCGATTCCTTGGAGCTGTACCCCTTCCGGCGCATGGTGAAGGAGGGCCTCAACGCCATGATGGTGGCGCACCTGGAGGTGCCCGCCTTGGACAGCACCCCCGGTCTGCCGAGCACCCTGAGCCGCCCGGTGGTGAGCGACCTGCTGGAGCAGGAACTGGGCTTCCGCGGGCTCGTGTTCACGGATGCCCTGAACATGCGCGGCGTGGCCGATGCCGACCAGCCGGGCGAAGTGGAGCTGCGTGCCCTGAAGGCCGGCAACGACGTGCTGCTGTTCCCGATCGATCCCGAGAAGGCCATCGCCCGCATCCGGCGTGCGGTGGACGAGGGCGAACTGCAGCGCGAGGTGATCGACGGCAAGTGCCTGAAGGTGCTTCGTGCCAAGGAATGGGCGGGCCTGGACCGGTTGGACAGCGTGGGGGTGAAGGGCATCGCCAGCGACCTCAACAGGGCGACCAGTCAGGTGTTGCGCAGAAGGCTCTACGCCGGAGCGCTCACGACCCTCCGCAACCGGGACGGCCTGCTTCCGTTGCGTGAGCTGGACTCCGTGCGCTACGCCTCCGTGGTGATCGGTGATGTACCGGGCAACCCGTTCCAGCAGGAGCTCGCCCACTATGCGCCGGTGAAGCAACTGGCGATCGGCAAGACGCCCACCCGGGCCGAGGTGCAGGCGCTGGAGAAGGAGTTGGAAGGGGTGGACGTGCTCATCACCTCGGTGCACCAGACGAGCTACCGGGCCTCGCGCGACTTCGGCATTCCGGACGCCACCTTCGAATTGCTGCGCACCCTGCAACGCGGCCGGCGCATGGTCCACGTGCACTTCGCCAATCCCTACCGGCTGGCGAACACGGACGCGGTGCACCGACTGGACGGGCTGGTGGTGGCCTACGAGGACGAACCCGACGCCCAGGCCATGGCTGCTCAGGCCTTGTTCGGGGCTCGTGCCACGGACGGTGTGCTTCCGGTGACCGCGAGCCTGTTCTTCAGCGGTGGCGATGGACTTCGCACGGCGGCCCTGGGCACCTTCACCTACGACCTGCCCGAGGCCGTCGGGGTGTCCGCCAGCGAATTGGCCCACATCGATACGATCGTGCAGGAAGGTCTGGAGGCCAAGGCCTATCCCGGTTGCCAGGTGCTGGTGGCAGTGAACGGCACGGTGATCTGGGACAAGGCATACGGGCACCCCACCTACAAGGACGACCGGCCGGTGCGTACGGACGACCTGTACGACCTGGCCTCACTGACCAAGGTGGCCGCCACCACCTTCTCCCTGATGCGGCTCGTGGATGAAGGAAAGGTGGACCTGGACGCCGACCTGGGCACCTACCTCGATGAGTTGAACGGAAAGCACGAGCTGCATGCGCGGATGAAGCTGCGCGACATCCTGACCCACCAGGCGGGCCTGAAGGCCTGGGTGCCCTTCTACAAGCGCTTGCTGGACAAGGGGGAATGGAGGCCGGGGATGTTCACGGACAAGGAGGATGAGGCGCACACCGTGCGCGTGGCGCAACGGGTGTACATGCGCACGGAGTACCGCGACAGCCTGTACGTGTGGTTGCTGAACACGCCGGTGGGCAGGCACGGGGAATACGTGTACAGCGACATGGGCTACTACCTCCTGCAGCGGCTGATCGAGCGGGTGAGCGGCCTGCCGTTGAACGTGTATGTGGAGCGCACGTTCTACGGGCCCATGGGCCTGCACACGCTCACCTACATGCCCTATTGGCGGTTCCCCAAGGAGCGGATCATGCCCACGGAGTATGACGTGGAGTTCCGCAGGCAGCAGGTGTGGGGGGATGTGCATGACCCCGGCGCGGCCATGCTGGGCGGGGTGGCCGGTCACGCGGGCCTGTTCGGTGATGCACAGGACGTGGGGGCGCTCATGCAACTCCTGTTGAACAAGGGGACCTACGGCGGCAGACGTTACCTCAGCGAGGCCGTGGTGAAGGAGTTCACCCGCTGTCAGTATTGCAAGATGGAGGATGCGGGCTCCGATGCCACGGATGCCGAGAAGGCACGCCGTGCCCAAGGCCGCAGAGCGGAACAGGGGAAGGACGAGAACCGCCGGGGGCTCGGATTCGACAAGCCCGTGCGCGACGGGGAAGGAGGCCCCACATGCGACTGCGTGAGCTACGCCAGTTTCGGGCACACCGGGTTCACCGGTACCATGATGTGGGCGGACCCTGAACAGCAGGTGGTGTATGTGTTCCTGAGCAACCGGGTCTATCCCGTGGCCGCGAACCGCAAACTGCTCGAGCTCGACATCCGCACGCGGATCCAGGAAGTGATCCACGACGCCGTGGGTGGCCGAGTGGTCGCGGACAACGCGAGCTGAGCGCGGCGTTCTCCCCGCCGGAACAGGTCCAGGGCATTGCCTTGGCCGGGCGATCAGGCTACCTTGCCCGTCAACCTCCGCACATGATCAGGACCTTTACCCTCGCCCTTCTCCTGTTCCCCGTTCTGCTTTCCGCCCAGATCACGCTGGACCAGGCGGACATGCCCTCCGCAGGAGACACCATGCGCTACTGGAACGGCCTGCTCACCAGCTTCGATGCCGCCGATACCGGCCCGAACCACGTGTGGGACTTCTCCGGCCTGGGCCCGCTCACTGAAGGCGCCGACACCGCCGTCACGGTCGGGTCCACGCCCTTTCTCTATCAGTTCTTCTTCAACAACCCCTTCCTGTACCCCGACCACGATGCCGATTACGCCGTGAAGGGACAGGAGTTCGGGTTCCAGCAGCTGCAGGTCAGCGACGTGTACGACTACTTCAAGAAGGGCTCCAGCGGCTTCCGCAACGTGGGCTTCGGGGCCAACATCAACGGGCTGCCCAGTTCCATCCGGCGGCTGCCGGTGGACTACGTGTACCGATTCCCCATGACCTACGGGGATGTGGACAGCTCCTTCAGCACCTGGGAGGTGGACGTGCCCACGATCTTCCACTTTGAGCAGGAACAGTGGCGGTACAATGAAGTGGACGGCTGGGGCGTGTTGTACCTGCCCACCGACACCTTCACCGTGCTCCGGGTGCGGTCGGTGCTGCAGCGCACGGACAGCATCTACATCGACCAGTTCGGCATCGGTTTCGCCATTCCGGAGCCGCAGACCGTGGAGTACAAGTGGCTGGCGGTCGGGGAAGGGTATCCCGTGCTTCAGGTGAACACCCTGGCCGGGCTGCCCGTGCTCACCCGCTTCCGCTACGATATGGAGAACATCCCGACCTCCCTGCCCGAAGCAGCCGTCGGAGACCTCGACCCGTTCCCGAACCCCGCTTCGGACATCGTGCACGTGCGCATGCCTGAGGGTGTGAGCGGCGATCTGGTCCTCACCGATGCCGCTGGCCGGGAAGTACGGCGAGTCCCTCACATCCGTGCCAAGGCCGTGGTGGCGGTGGACCTCGGCGGCCTGCCTGGCGGGGTCTACGACCTGCGCATCGACGGCAACGGTGGCCGCTGGAACGGCCGGCTGGTGGTGGAGTAGGGGCTTACCGGGCCATGGCCAGCTCCCGGTCGTAGCGGGTCTGCAGCTGTCCGATCAACGGTGTGGACTGCCGGAGCCAGCCAAGTACCGCGTCCCTGTCACCGGCCTGCACGGCCTTCACCAGCAGCAGGCCTTTCCGACGGTCCTGAACAAGCAGTTCCCGCAGCACCCAACGGCCCCGGTCGGCCTCCCGTTCCAGTGGGGCGCCATCATGCACCGGCCACCGGCCCAGCAACGCCCGTGAGCCGTACTGCCCGGCAAAGGCCAGCAGGTAGCGCAGGCGCCCCAGGGCGTGGTGTCCGAAGCGCTCGGCCTGGGGCAGGTGGCCCACCTCGTGCGCCAGGTGCATCAGCCAGCGCAGGGTGCTGCGGCGGGAACGGTCCCCGAAGCTGCTGCGGCCGTAGCCGGAGGCCGCGTACCAATTCGGTGTGAAACGGATGGTGCGGCCCACCACGAAGGCCCCGCCTCCCCGCCTGCGCCGGTACCAGGGGAACCAGAGCACCTCACCGCCGGTCCGCTTCACCCGGGCCCGTAAGAGCAGGTCCCGGTCCACGGCCGCCAGGGCCGCCAGCAGGTCCACGGCCATCGGGGTCAGGCGTCCGTCGTCGGTCAGCAGGGGTGTGGGCGAGGGCCTCACCGCACGAATTTCCGGGCGAACACGCTGCGGTTGCCGCGTTCATCGAAGACCTCCAGCAGGAACTCGTGCTCGCCGGGGGTGTCGGTGTGTGTGTCGAAGGTGTGGGTCAGCAGCGCCCGCTTGGGGTCGTAGTCCAGCAGGATCCACTGCCCGTCCAGCTCGGCCTTCCAGTGGTCCACGCCGCTCAGGTCGTCGGTCACCTTCACGCTGAAGCCCGAACGCCCGGCCATCCGGTAGACCAGGTCCACCGGCAGCACGGTGGGGGCGGTGGTGTCGGCCTTCACGCTGAAGCCCCCGAAGCTGCGCACGCTGGCGGTGACGCGCCCGTTGGCGTACTTCCCGCCCTCGGCGCTCACCCCGCCCTTGCGGTCCAGGCGCACCAGCACCAGCTTGTCCGCGGCGCCGGGGGGCACGCTGTCCACCGCCACGCTCACCTCGCAGTTCCTGTTCAGGGGGGTCAGTTCGTCCAGCAGCACATGCACGGGTGCCAGCATGCCCCGGCCGGCCGGGCGTTTGGCGTAGCGCAGGGGCACCACCTCGTACACGGCCCGCTCCGGCAGGCTGAAGCGGAAGCCCGGCTGCTCCACGGTGAAGGAGCGGTCCCAGGGGATGCTGCTGGCCGGGGTCTCCGGTCCGGACCAGGCCGCGGCCTCGGCCCGGGTGGCGCCCTTCAGGTCGAAGGTCAGGGTGCTGGTGTTGCCGCTGGGGTCGCTCACCTCGAAGCGCACGCGGTGGGTGCGGCCCGGCACCGGGGTGAACCGTCCCTGGGCGGGCTCGTCGCCGTACAGCTTCAGGTCGTTGCCCGGCAGGCGGTAGCAGCGGTGGTACTCCATGTCGTTCTCGCGGAACAGGGCGTAGTCCATGTGCGCGTTGCACTGCCGCTGCCGGTCCCAGTCCACATGGTCCAGGTGGCTGCTGAAGAGGGGCACGCTGTCCACCCAGACCCGGATGCGGCGCACCCCGCATTCGTTGCTGCTGCCGTCGTAGAAGTCCTGGGTATGCAGGGCGAAGCCGATGGGTCCATAAGCCTCGGGCGTGTTCCCGGGACGCAGCCCGTAGCGCCCGTCGCCGCCCTGGGTGGCGAAGCCCACGGCCCGGCCGGGGTAGGGCGCGGTGCGGGTGCTGTCGTTCAGTGGGTAGATGCGCACCCCGCGGATGGTGGGGGCCTTGTGGTCGGGCACCTGCATGCCCAGGCTCTCCGGGTCCAGCGCGGCCTGGTCGCTGTTGCGCCGCAGCTCGAAGTGCAGGTGGGGACCGCCCGAGCCCCCCGAGTTCCCGCTCAGGGCGATCAATTCCCCGCGCTTCACGGGCAGGCGTCCCCGGTCGGGGTACTGGTCCAGGTCGAAGCTCCTGGCCTTGTACTGGGCGTCCAGGGTGTAGCTGGCGATGTCGCCCTCGAACTGCGACAGGTGCCCGTACACCGAGGTGTAGCCGTTGCCGTGGTCGACGTACAGGGCCTTGCCATAGCCCCAGGGGCTCACCTTGATCCGGCTCACCCAGCCGTCGGCCACCGCCCGCACCGCCAGCCCTTCGCGCCCCTGGGTCTTGATGTCCAGCCCGCTGTGGAAGTGGTTGTTCCGGGGCTCCATGAAGTTGCCCGAAAGCACCAGGGGAATGTCCAGCGGGGGACGGAAGTCCGGCACGGAGGACTGCCCGGAGCGCGGTCCGTTGGAGTGCGATGAAATGCTGAATATCAGCAGGATGGATGCTGATAGTTGGAGTTTGTTCGAGGTCATGCGCTGGCGCCGGTCGGTCCTTCCTGAGAGGGCATGCAAGCTAGATGCCGGGTCGGGGCCATCGGGGTGCGTGAGGGGCTTCACATCCACAACGCGGCGTTCATCTTTTCCGGTGCCCGGAAGGCCGGCCGGGGTTATCTTTGGCATCGGACCATGAACGAACTCCCGTCCGGACGATGAGCGACCTGGCAGCCCGGCTGCGCGCCATCCACGAACGGGTGGAGCGCTTGGTGAAGGAGCGGGACGACCTTCGGGGGAAGGTCACCAGCCTCCAGACCGCAGCGCGCGAACACCAGCACGAGGCGGGTGTGCTCCAGGCACGCATCACCGAGCTGGAACGGGAGAACGAGGTCCTCCGGACGTCGGCCGTCACGCAGCGTGGCGATCGGCAACGGGAAGCGAAGCAACAGATCGATGAACTGGTGAACGAGATCGACCGCTGCCTGGCCCTCCTCAACGGCTGAAACAGCGGCACCCTTGCTCATGGAAGAACGATCGATCAGGGTCGAAATAGCCGGAAGGGCATACCCCCTCACCATCGGTGGCGAGGAGGAGGCCCACATCCGACAAGTGGTCACGGAGATCAACGACAGCGTCACACGCCTCAAGGAGCACTATCCGCTCACCGACAGGCAGGACCTGCTGGCCATGGCCGCCCTCGAGGTGGCCACCCGCGCCTTGAACAGCGCGGGGGGCGAAGCCCGGGAACAGGCGTTGGTCGAACTGGGCAGGCTCGAAGGGCTGCTCACCAGTGCCACCGGCTAGACCCGCTGCCGCGCTTCCCCGACACCCCGGAGGTCTCCGTGGTCCGCTTAAACACAAGCGAACATGGATATCGACATCGTGTCATTGTTGATCGGGGCCCTGGTGGGCCTCGTGGCCGGCGGGGCCGTGGTCTTCGCCGTGCTCAACGGCCTGCTCAAGAAGCGCCGGGAAGAGGTGCTCAAGGAGGCCGAGGCCGAAGGGGAGGCCATCAAGAAGGAGAAGATCGTACAGGCCAAGGAGAAGTTCCTCCAGCTCAAGGACCAGCACGAGAACGAGGTGCGCAACCGCGAGCGGAAGATCCAGCAGCTGCATGACAAGGCCAAGCAGCGCGAGAAGCAGCTCGGCGACCAGCAGAAGAGCCTGTCCCACAAGGAGAAGGACATGGACGGCCTGAAGGCCGACCTGCAGCAGAAGATGGAGGGCCTGGACCGCCGCCGCGAGGAGGTGGAGAAGATGCACCAGAAGCAGGTGGACCTCTTGGAGAAGGTGAGCGGCATGAACGCCGACGACGCCCGCAAGCACCTGGTGGAGAGCCTGAAGGACGAGGCCCGCACCGCCGCCATGGCCCACATCAAGGAGGTGCAGGAGGAGGCCAAGCTCACCGCCAACAAGGAGGCCAAGCGCATCGTGGTGCAGACCATCCAGCGCGTGGCCACCGAGCACGCCATCGAGAACTCGGTCAGCGTGTTCAACATCGACAACGACGACATCAAGGGCCGCATCATCGGGCGCGAGGGCCGCAACATCCGCACCCTGGAGGAGGCCACCGGCGTCGAGATCATCGTGGACGATACCCCCGGCGCCATCATCCTCAGCTGCTTCGACCCCGTGCGGCGCGAGATCGCCCGCCTGTCCATGCACCAGCTGGTGAAGGACGGCCGCATCCACCCGGCCCGCATCGAGGAGATCGTGGGCAAGACCCGCAAGCACCTGGAGGAGGAGATCATGGAGGTGGGCAAGCGCACCTGCATCGACCTGGGCATCCACGGCCTGCACGGCGAGCTCATCCGCATGGTGGGCCGCATGAAGTACCGCAGCTCCTACGGGCAGAACCTGCTGCAGCACAGCCGCGAGGTGGCCAACCTCAGCGCCATCATGGCCAGCGAACTGGGCCTGAACCCCAAGGCCGCCAAGCGCGCCGGCCTGCTGCACGACATCGGCAAGGTGCCCGACGAGGAGCCCGAACTGCCGCACGCCATCCTGGGCATGAAGCTGGCCGAGAAGTACGGCGAGAAGCCCGACATCTGCAACGCCATCGGCGCGCACCACGACGAGATCGAGATGACCACCCTGCTCAGCCCCATCGTGCAGGCCTGCGACGCCATCAGCGGCGCACGCCCCGGCGCCCGGCGCGAAGCGGTGGAGGCCTACATCCAGCGCCTCAAGGACCTGGAAAGCCTGGCCATGAGCTACGACGGCGTCACCAAGGCCTTCGCCATCCAGGCCGGCCGCGAGCTGCGCGTCATGGTCGAGAGCGAGAAGGTGAGCGACCAGACCGCCGACGAACTGAGCCTGCAGATCGCCCACCAGATCGAGAACGAGATGACCTACCCCGGCCAGGTGAAGATCACCGTGATCCGCGAACGGCGCGCGGTGGCCGTGGCGAAATAGGGGTCGGTCACGACTGACCCGAAAGGCAACGGTCACGACCGCTCAACTGAAGCACAGCAGGAAGCCCCGCCGAGAGGTGGGGCTTCTTCGTTCGCGCCCGTGACCGTTCTCCGAGCCCCCGGCGAGGCCCCGGATGAGCGGGTCCCCCGGGCGGTGCCCGGCCCGCTCTCCGGGGACACCGCCGGGGTATTTCATGAGTATCCAGGTAACATAGAGTCCAGTCCCGGAAGGTGGGCGCCGCACTGCGGCGGGGCCCCACCTATCCGGGACCTCCAACGTGCTGCCTATTACGTGAGACCCACCTGCCTATCAGAAACCTGCGACCAACACTCACCCACACCTGCCACCCCCTTTCTTTGCCCCATGCCCGCCACCCCTTCGCTCCGCGACATCTTCCAGTGGGAGGTGCGTACCTGGTCGCGGGCGCTGCCGCTTTGGCGGGAGCACCTGGCGGAGATCAGGCCGCCGGCCCGGGCCCTGGGCATTGGTGAACGGGAGGGAGGGCTGAGCCTGTGGCTGGCCGCGCAAGGCTTCCAGGTGGTCTGCAGCGACCTGCGGGAGTTCCCGCCGGACACGCGCGAGCTGCATGCCCGGCATGGGGTGCAGGACCGCATCACCTACGCGCAGGCCGATGCCACCAAGCTCCCCTTCGCGGACGGCTCCTTCGAGGTGGTGGTGTTCAAGAGCGTGCTCGGCGCCCTGGGCGAGCGCGACCGGCAGGCCCAGGCGCTGCGGGAGATCCACCGGGTGCTGCGGCCGGGCGGGGTGCTGCTCTTCGCCGAGAACCTCTCCGGGACGGGCCTGCATCGCTTCCTGCGGAAACGCTTCGTGGCCTGGGACCATTACTGGCGCTACCTGGACTGGCCTGGTGATCGGGACCTGTTCGCACCCTTCGATCGCCTGGATGCCCGGACCACCGGCCTCTGGGCCAACCTGGGCCGCAGCGAAGGCCAGCGAGATCTGTTGGCACGGCTGGACGCCTTCTGGTGCCCGCTCGTACCATCCTCCTGGCACACCGTGCTTTACGGAGCGGCCCACAAGGCGGATGAGGGGATCCGCGAAGGTGTGGAAGGCACCTCCGGCTAACTTCGCGGCCCCATGGCCAACGTGCTCGTCACCGGCGGGGCCGGATTCATCGGGTCCCATCTCTGCGATGCCCTTGTGGCGCAGGGACATGCCGTACGCTGCCTGGACGACCTGGCCACCGGCAACAAGGCCAACCTGGCCCAGCTGGAGGGGCATGCGGCCTTCACCTTCATCGAAGGATCGATCACCGACCCGGAGACCTGCCGGCAGGCGGTGGAAGGCTGCACGGTGGTGCTTCACCTGGCCGCCCTGGGATCGGTGCCGCGGAGCATCGCCCATCCGCTGGACACCGAAGCGGCCAACCTCGGCGGTTTCCTGAACATCCTGGAGGCCTGCCGGCATGGCGGCGTGGAGCGGCTGGTCTACGCGTCCAGTTCCAGTGTGTACGGCGACAGCACCGCCTCGCCCAAGCAGGTGGGGCAGGAGGGAAGGCCGCTCTCGCCCTACGCCGTCACCAAGGCCATGGACGAGGCCTACGCCGGCATGTACCGCCACCTGTTCGGGTTGGAGGTGATCGGGCTGCGCTTCTTCAACGTGTTCGGCGAACGGCAGGATCCCGAGGGACCCTATGCGGCCGCCATCCCGCGCTTCCTGCGCCGCCTGCTGGCCCACCAGCCGCCCCAGGTGCATGGCGACGGCCTGCAGACGCGCGACTTCACCTACGTGGGCAATGCCGTGCAGGCCGTGATCGCCGCCATGGTCACCCGCGATGATCGGGCCCCGGGCGGGGTGTTCAACGTGGCCGTGGGGGAGAGCACCGACCTCCTGACCCTGATCGGTGCCCTGCGCGATCGCCTGGCCCAGGACGACCCGGCCATTGCGGCCATCGGTGTCGAGCATGTGGCGGAGCGCCCCGGTGACGTGCGCGATTCACTGGCCGACATCACGCGCACCCGGGAAGTGCTGGGGTACGCGCCTTCGCACGACCTGGCCTCCGGGCTTGACCGCGCCGTGCCCTGGTACCGGGAGCACTGGGGGTGAACGGTGCGGTCCGCGCCCCATTGTCCGATCTTAGCGCTCCATGCGGGTGGAATTCCTCGGTACCGGGACCAGTCAGGGCATTCCCGTGATCGGATGTTCCTGTCCGGTCTGTTCCAGCCAGGACCCGCGCGATGATCGCCTGCGGAGTTCCGTGCTGGTCCAGGCCTGCGGACGGACCCTGCTGATCGACGCGGGCCCCGACCTGCGACAGCAGATGCTGCGCAGTGGAGTGCAGCGGTTGGACGCGGTCCTGCTTACCCATGAGCACATGGACCATGTAGGCGGCATCGACGAGCTCCGCTCCTTCAACTTCCTCCAAGGCCGGGCCATGGACATCCATGCCAACGAGGCCACCCGCTCCGCGGTGCGTACCATGTACCACTATGCGTTCGCGGAAAAGCGCTACCCGGGCGTGCCCCAGCTCGAACTGAAGGAGGTTCCCGACGGCCTCTTCCGGGTGCATGACGTTCCGGTGCTGCCGATCACGGTCATGCATCACTTCCTGCCCGTGCTCGGGTTCCGCATCGGTGGGTTCGCCTATGTCACCGATGCCAAGACCATTCCGGAGGCGGAACTGGACAAGTTGCGGGGAGCGGAGGTCCTGGTGCTGAACGCCCTGCGCAGGGAGGAGCACATCAGCCACCTGAACCTGAGCGAGGCGCTTGCCCTGGTCCGTGAACTGCGGCCGGTGCGGGCCTATTTCACCCACATCAGTCATCTGCTGGGCACCCATGCTGAACTGGAGGCGGAACTCCCGGAGGGGGTTTCCCTGGCCCATGATGGTCTGGTGCTGGAATTGCCCGAGCCCTGACAGGCGCCCAAGGAAAGGCGGCGATAGGAATTGGTCCGATCGTCAGGAACAACGAACTTTCCTGTTCCTATCAACCCGTTGCGCCATGCAGATGAACAAGACACTCGGCCTGTTGGTCGCCGCTTTCTGTGCGATCCCTGCCGTGAACGCCACGTCCGGCGACCGGCCTCCCGCCAAGGAGGTCACCTTCATTGATGCCTCCCATCGTGCCCCTGACCTGCTCTGGCAGCAGGAACTGCGGGAAAGCCCTGCATGGCAGGCCTTCAAGGCCCGCAACGGGGCCTGGTACGTGGAGTACAACGAGGCCAGCCGGACACCGCACCGGGCGTATGGCAGACCCGTTGCCGTTGCCGGGAACGGCCCCGAGGAGCGTGCCCAGCATTTTCTTCAGCATGAACTGGCCGGATTCCGTCTGCCCGTGCAGGAACTTGAACTGAGCGCCGTGCATGCCACGGAGAAGTACACCTACGTACGCTACCGTCAACGCCATGCGGGCACCGAGCTGCTCTTCGCCCAGTACATGGTGAAATTGGACCAGCAGGGCCGCGTGGTCTCCTTTGGAAGCGACCTCTATGCCGATGTCCAGGTGGGCATGACGCCGGCCATCGGTGCCGGGGATGCGGCCAGCGTGGCCAGGGCAGGTCTCACCCAGGTGATCGACACCGAGGTGGATCCCGAGCTGCGCATCCTGCCCGTGCCTGTGTTCCGCGGGGCGGAGCATCATCTGGTCTATCAGGTGATCGTGCGCACCCAGGAGGCGGAACAGCCGGGCCGGTATCTCTGCTGGGTGGACGCCCACGACGGGGAACTCCTGTACCGGCAGGACCTGGTCGTGAACCATGCTCCTCCGCCGGTGAGCACCGACCTGACCCTGACCGGCAACGTGTACGAGGACAACCCCTACGTGGCTGCGGTGAACAGGCCGATGGCCCATGCGGAGGTCAGCATCAACGGACAGACCTTCCTCACGGATGAGCTGGGTTCGGTGAACACCGGCATCACCGGACCGGTCACCGCCACCTTCAGCCTGGAGGGGCCCTGGTCCACCGTGTTCACCAGCAACCTGACGCCCTCGTTCTCCCTGACCCTGCAGGACGGGGCCAACAGCGTGTCGTTCGACAACGACGCCAACATCCGGGAGCGAAGTGCCTTCTTCCACGTGAACATCGTGCACGACCATGTGAACACCTGGCTGCCCTCCTTCACGGGCATGGACTTCAGTCTTCCCACCAACGTGGACGTGGGCGGCAACTGCAATGCGTTCTACGACGGCAGCTCCATCAACTTCTATGCGGAAGGGAACGACTGTCAGAGCTATGCCCAGATCGCGGAAGTGGTCTACCATGAGTACGGTCACGGCATCAACGACAACTACTACCAGGACAACGGTTCCTTCTTCGTGAACGGTGCCATGAACGAGGGCTATGCGGACATCTGGGCGCTTTCCATCACCGAGGATCCGGTGCTGGCGGAAGGCAGCTCGCTCAGCGATCCGGACGATTACATCCGGCGTTATGATCAGGATCCCAAGGTGTATCCGCAGGACCTGGTGGGGCAGGTCCACGCGGACGGGGAGATCATCTGTGGGGCCTGGTGGGACTACTACGTGCTGATGGGCAACGACATGAACGCCATGATGACCCTGTTCACCGAGGCCTTCGCCGGACTGCAGGCGAACACGCCCAACGGCACCGAGGGGCAGGCCTACCGTGACGTGCTGATCGACGCGTTGCAGGCGGACGACAACGATGGCGACATCACCAACGGCACCCCGAACGGGAACGAGATCGTGGAGGCCTTCGCCATCCACGGGATCACCCTGATCAGCAATGCCGAACTGGACCACACGCCCATCGAGGCCACGGTGGAGAACCAGGGCCTGGTCATCAGCGCCGACCTCCAACTCACGTTCCCCTTCACCACCTACGTGAGCGATGTGGTGATGGGCTACGCGATCAACGATGATGCCACCTGGACCACCGTGCCCATGACCAACACGGGCGGGAACACCTGGGAGGCCACCATTCCCGGACAGCCTCAGGGTACCGTGGTGGCGTACTGGATGGGTGTGGAGGACATCTTCCAGCAACTGAGCGGAGTGCTGCCGATCGGTGCGGCGGAGGAAGATCCCAACCTGCCGTTCTACACCCTGGTCGGGTATGCGCTGCAGGCCACCGAGGATGGGGACGACAACAGCGAGCTTGGCAACTTCCTGCTGGGCCTGCCCACGGACAATGCGAGCACCGGGGAGTGGACCCTCACGATCCCGATCGGCTCCTTCGGAACACCGGGTGACCCCAGCACGATCGTGCAGACGGACGAGCAACACACCCCGGGTGGTGAGCTCTGTTTCGTGACCGGGAACGCGAGCAACTCCAGTGCGGCGCTGGGAGAGAACGACGTGGACGCCGGCACCACCACGTTGCTCTTCGAGGAGATCGACCTCGCGGGCTACGTCAACCCCACCATCACCTACTGGCGTTGGTACGTGAACAATCCGCCCAGTGGCGCCAATCCGAATGCCGACTGGTGGCAGGTGTACCTGAGCGATGACAATGGCCAGACCTGGGTGCCGGTGGAGGACACCCGCACCAGCGACCGCAGCTGGCGCCGCAAGGCCTTCCGCGTGCAGGACTACGTGTCCACCGGAGGGGTGGTGCAGATGAAGTTCCATGCCTCGGACAGCCTTCGCCCCGGCCAGAACCTGGATGGTGGCAGCCTGGTGGAGGCCGCTCTGGACGATGTGCAGCTTTGGGACAACGTGGGCGATGTGGGGATCGATGAACAGGAGCAGGCCATCGCGGCCGTGTTCCCGGACCCCGCCGACCAGCTGCTGAACGTGCGGATGGACCTGCCGCAGGCGCGCAACATCACGGTGCGCGTTACCGATCTCGGTGGGCGTGAGGTGCTGCGCAAGGCCTGGGGCAACCTGTCCGGCGAACAGATGCGAACCTTGAACGTCGGGGGACTGGCCAACGGCAGTTACGTGCTGCAGCTCCTCTGGGAGGGCGGTCGCAGCGAGGCCCGCTTCCAGGTGGTGCGGTAAGCCTAACGATCACCGTGGAACGAAGGTCCCGGACCGCCTCGGCGGACGGGACCTTCGCTCTTCCTACGGCACAGCGTACCGGGTGGTCCACCGTGCGGCTCCGTCCTGCAGGCAGACCAGGTAGCACCCTGCGGGCAGTTGGCTCAGGACGGGCCGTACATCCCCCGTGGTGAGGGGATGCCTCATGATCGATCGTCCCTGGACATCAAGAACGAGCAATTCCTTCCAAGGGTGGTCCGGCGCACCGGGAAGGCCGAGCGTGCCGGGCATGGTCGGTGTTTCCTGCAAGGCCGTGGGAACGTTGCCGATCACCAGGTCCAGGATCTCCAGTTGGTCCAGTCCCCGGTCGTAGATGCGCACATCGTCCATCCAGCCGTAGTAGGGCACGCTGGCGTTGGGAAGGTTGGCCAGGCAGGCCGGTGCCTGCGGGTGGAAGCCGATGACGCCCGACTGCGGCGCGAAGGCCACCAGCGCCCCGTTGATGTAGATGCGCATCTCGGCCCCGTCGTACACCCCGGCCAGGTGGTACCAGGTGCCGGAGAACAAGCTGGCCGGAGGTGCCTGCAGTTCCACGGAGGAACCGGCGGCCTTCACCCGGAACACCACGGCGGTGGCGTTCACGATGCCGAGCGACCAGATGTGGTCCGAAGGTGAGTTGCCGGCGGTCTTCACCATCAGCGTGCGTTCCGACTGGCTCACCACGTCCGGTTTCACCCAACAGCTCAGGGTAAGCTCGTCACCCGGACCGGTGGTCAGGTCGCAGGGCCCCACCAAGGCGCGGGCGGTGTTGCCGTTGAAGCGCAGACTGCCTCCGAAGTGACCGCCCAGCGGTTCCCAGAAGGTGTTGCCCTGGACCTGACCGTGTGAACCGCCCTGGATGTCGAGTGCCACCGTGCCGCTGCTCTCGTCCAACGGCCAATGGTGTGCGGGAGCCTGGGCCTGCACCAGGACAGGCAGCATAAGGAGAGGGAGCAACGCGCGAAGCATGACCGGAAGGCCGTATGGGTGGCCTTGGAGGTGGTTACGCGGCACGGCCCAGGACGATCCGTTCTTTCGTCCGACGCTGGCTGGCTGTCGATGAAGGCGGCTCAGCGGCCTCCGGGGAAGAGGTCCTTCGCCTGCCTTAGTTCCTGCAGGGAGATGGCCATGGCCGACCGCACGATCACGGATGCCTGAGGATGCAGCAGCAGGTCGTTGCGCACTTCGAGCTCGATGCCTGCGTAACCCGCCCCGAAGCGCTCCCGGAGCGCCTTGGTATGCCCATCCGAGGTGCCCTTGTAAGGTTGGTTCATCCGGATCCGCCAGCCCTTGGCCAGCTCCTGCATCCGGTCCTTCCAGGCCTTTGCGATGACCCGCTCCCGGCCATGCGCGGGGTCGTAGAGCAGGCCCACCTCCAGGTCGCGGGGCTTGCCGTCCAGCACCGGAGTGAAGGTGTGCACGGAGATGTGCAATACGGGATGGCCAGCTTTCAGGAAGCGCGCGATCCTCCTGGCCACAGCTTCGCGGAAGGGTCGGTAATACGTGGCCAGCACCTGCTCCCTTTCGGCAGGGCCAAGCACGCGGGAGTATTCGGAGAACAGCTTCGGATGCCCGGGTGATCGGTTCAGTTCCACCAACAGCCGCGTCACGGTAGCCGACCAGCCGGCATCCGCTTGGGGCAGCAAGGCCTCGTACAGGTCCAGTGCGCCTGGGTCCCAGCCGCGGTGGCTGTTCAGCATGTCCTGCGCGCCCCGGAACAGGTGCCGGTAGGCCTGAGGCACCTGGTTCCCGCCGTGCTCGCAGGTCAGCACCAGCTTCATGCGAAGAAGGTGTCGGCCTCCAAGTGGTCCGCCAGTTCCCGGTACACGGCCACGATGCGGTCGCGGTCGGGCGTGTTCCCGGTGCAGGCCAGGATCCGTTCGGCCAGGCTGCCGTGCTCCAGGATCAGCGCGATGCCCTTCCGTGCGTCCGCGCTCAGGTCCTGTTGCACGGTGGTGGCCAGGTACTCCCACATGGCGCCCGCGGTGGTGGTGCCATCCAGGCCCATCGCAGCCAGCAGGCCCGGGTGCGCGATCGGGGTGGCCCGTCCCGTGCGGATCACCTCAGTGAACACCGCGAGCAGTTCCTCTTCCGGCAGGTCCTTGAAGGCCTCCGGGTCGCCGAGCCGGCCTTCCACCAGGGCCTTGGCCACGGCCACCAGCACTTCGGCCACGGCCAGGTCCATCATCGGGCATTCCTGCAGGTCGATCACGCGCACCTCGATGGCGCCGCGGTCGAAACGGGCGATGGCGCCGCGCGAGTTGGCGAAGTGCCGGTCCATGACGCCCTCCGTATCGAAGGGCTTCAGCGCCGCCAGGATGGGTTCGAACACGACGCGGGTGTAGTCGGCACGGGTGTAGGCGCGCTCGGGGATCAACCGGCCCATCAGCTGGGGCAGGCGCTCCTGGTGGTGCAGGTAGGCCTGCATACGGCCGTCCAGCCAGCCGGTGGGCTGGCCGTCCAGCAGGGGGGAGCTGGCGGAAATGGCCGGGATCAGCGGCAGCAGCACCCGCAGGGCCGCATGCAGGCGCCCGAACTCCGCGTCGTCCTGGAACGGCAGGTTCAGGTGCATGCTCTGGAGGTTGCTCCAGCCGTGGCCCCGGCAGTCGAAGATGCGGTTGTACAGGGCGTACACCTCGTTGTGCTCGTGGGGCCAGATCACGGTCTCCGTGAAGGGGTCCATGAAGGGATGCGCGGCCGTGGGCAGCAGCATGGCGTCCAGGGCGGCGAGCTCCCGGTTGATGGCCTTCACCTCCTCGTGGAACAGCCCCCGGAAACGCGGGATGTCCGGCGTGGGCCGCGCGGTCTTCAGTTCCACGACGTGGGCCACCAGCTCGTTGCTCCATTCCACCTCGCCGCGCTCCACGTCGGAGGTGATGGCGCCGGTGACGCGTTCGAAGAGCCGGTCCACGATGGGGCGGACCTGGAGCGTGGTCCGGTCCACCACCATGTACTCCAGCTCGATGCCGGTGACCTGAAAAAGCGAGTAGGGGGGCTTCATGCGTGCTTGCCGATGCGTTGTTCCACCTGGCGGAGCAGGTAGCCGATGATGTGGCGGTAGAGCTCGTCGCCCAGCACCACGTCCTCCACGCCGTGGTCGATGTTGGGGCATTCGTTCACCTCGATCACGCAGGTGCGGCCGTCCACGTCCTTCAGGTCCACGCCGAAAAGGCCGGGCGCGCCGATGGCCTTCACGGCCTTCAGGGCGGCGTCCACCACCTGCGGCGGGGCCTGCTCCACGGGCAGGGTCTCGAAGTCGCCGGTCTGGTCGCCCACGGAGCTGCTGCCCCAGTTGTAGATCTGCCAGTGGCCCCGCGCCATGAAGTACTTGCAGGCGTAGAGCGGCTTTCCGTCCAGCACGCCGATGCGCCAGTCGTAGTCGGTGGGGATGTACTCCTGCGCGATGGCCAGGTCGCTCTCCTCCAGGATGGCGTCCAGCTTCTCGTTCAGCTCGCGCGCGGTGGACGCCTTGGTGACGCCCACGCTGAAGGTGCTGTCCGGCAGCTTCAGCACCACCGGCAGGCCGAGCCGATCCACCACCTGGTCGCGGTTGTCGGCGTGCACGATCAGGGTGCCCGGGGTGGGGATGCCGGCCGCGGCCAGCACTTCGGCCAGGTACACCTTGTTGTTGCACTTCAGGATGGCCTCGGGTGCATCGATCACGGCGATGCCTTCGGCCCGGGCCCGGCTCGCGAAGCGGTAGGTGTGGTGGTCCACGTGCGTGTTCTCGCGGATCAGCAGGGCGTCGTACTCGCCCACCCGGTCCAGGTCGCCCGGTCCGATCACCTCCACGGCGAAGCCCAGGGCCGTGGCGGCCTGCCGGAACTTGACGATGGCCCGCTGGTTGCTGGGCTTGGCCTTGTCGTCCGGGTTCACCAGGATGGCCAGGTCGTACTTGCTGGTGTCCGCCCGGGTGCTGTCGTAGCGCTTCTTGCTGAAGTACCGTTCGGCGAACACCTCCAGGTCCTCGTGGTGCTCCTCGGGGATCTCCTGGTAGGGGATGGTGCGCATGGTGCGCAGTTCCCACTTCTCCCCGCGCACGAAACGGGCCCGCAGCAACGGCGCCTGGAAGACCAGGTACAGTTCGTGCGCCAGCCGGTCGTACTTCGGGTCCACGTTGCGGCCGAAGTACACGCTCAGGGTGAACTGGTCCTCCTCCACATCGGCCAGGGTGCTCTGCACCAGCCCGTCCAGGTCGCGGGAGAGCACCTTCACCAGGCTGGGCGAGCGCATGTCCAGGATGGACCGCACGCTGGGGATCACCTTCTGCCCGCGGGCCTCGGCCAGCAGGCTCACGTAGTAGCCGCGCGACTGGTAGCTGTACGACCGCGACAGGTTGAAGATCCGCACGTTCTTCAGCCTGCTGTAGGCCGGATCGGTCAGGTAGTCGCGCGAGGCGACCAGTTCCACGCCCGGTACGTGCAGGTCCCAGCGGCGCGGGTCGCCGACCACGATCAGTTTTCTCATAGGGGTTCCTTGGAAAGGATCAGCAGGTTCGCATCGTAGGTCATCACGCCCAGCAGGATGGCGCGGATCACGCGGTCCACGGGCTCCTCGTAGTGGTGCGCCACGCCCAGGGGGTTGTCCTGGAAGGGGTCGGCCACCTGCACCAGGTCGCCCTTCATGCCGTGCAGCACCACGAAGTGCCCCGTGGGCGTGCCCCGCAGGTCATCGTGCACCAGCCGCCCCTGGGAGTCCTCCCGCTCGCGCATGCTGCGGTACAGGTAGGTGGCGCTGAGGCCGGTGAGGACGGGCAGGTCGCGGTCCAGGTAACGCTTCAGCAGCCTCCGGTCCAGGTCCTGGAAGTCCAGTTCGCCGCCCAGGTCCAGGAACTTCGCGTAGGCCTCGCAGGCCACCCGCAGCTTCTTGCCGCGCTTGTGGCGCAGCTGTTCCACGATGCGGCGGCGCACCTCCTGCCTGGGCAGCTGGTCCCAGGTGGGGTCCAGCACCCGCAGGTTGTAGCTGTGGATGCGGGCGTTCAGGCCGTGTTGCAGCGCGTGGATGCCCAGCAGCACCGCCAGGGTGCCGCCTTCCTGCAGGGAGGTCACCTCCTTCAGGATGCGCTCCAGGGGCAGGTCGAAGCCGAAATGCCGGTACACCGCATGCAGCGCGGTGGGGCCGCACGAGCTGTCGTCCGGCTGGGGGAGGATGTGGAATTCACCCACCTGTTCGGGGAGGCCCGGAGGCCTTCCGGCTGCAAAGGTGAGGAGCGGCACGATCCGTGATCGCGCTGTCGAAAACTATTCAGTGCTGGAACGCGCTCCGGGGCCGGAACAGCCGGGGCACTTCACGCTCCGCATCGAAGGCCATCACGCTGCCGGGGTTCAGGCTGCTGGTCACCACGAAACCGTCGCGCCAGGGGAACACCTCCACCACGATCGGGTCCGTCCGGTCCACATCATCGATCTCCAGCCTGTAGGCAGGCGACAGGCCGGTGATGTCGGCATCGTCGGCGAAATGCATGGCCTGCGCGCCACTGAGGCTCTCGAGGTAGCGCCCCAACCGGTACTGGTCTGCGGCCTTCCCATCAATGGTCCATCCTTCCGGACCGAGTTCCATCACGTATCCGGTGTCCGATGGGAAGGTGTAGGTGAGGCGCCGGAAGCCGACCGTGTCGCCACGGACCAGGTGGTGCGGCCGCCATTCGTTCAGGATCCTGTCCGCCAACATCTGCAGGGTGCCCGGCGTGGCGAACACGTCCTTCTCCCCGGGCACGTGCACGAAGGTCCATGCACCCTCCTCGCCGGGAGCGAAGGTGCTCCGGCCGATGTCCAGCTGAACGGGATCGCCGTTCACCAGCCGGAACTCGGCCCGGTTGCGCAGGCTGTCTGTGAGCTCATGCCGTTCGCCCACGAGCTTGATGCCGCCTACCATGCGCTTGGCACGCAGCCCGGTGAACGGACCCAGGAACGTGCGCACCAGCTCATCATCGGCGGGCCGCAGGGTGTCTCCGTGCTGCACGGTCCATCCGGCCGGCGTGCGCTCGAAACGCAGCTCGTCACCGCCTGCACGTCGGGGATGCAGGCTGAAGGAGACCACTGCGGTGGTGTCCACCTGCACCACGTACTCCCGGAACGTGCGGTCCTTGGCACGCAGACTATACCGGTCCGCCAGCAGGTACAGGCCGGCGAGCACCACCACCACCAGCAACAGCGCTTTGGTGCCGACCTTATTGAACATGGCCCGGTACGCTTCGCCGCCTGCGTTGCCGCCGTCGCCACTGCCAGCGCAGCAGACCGTAGCCCAGCACCAGCAGTATGGGCAGCAACAGGTTCATGAGCTTGATGGTGAGGCGCCGCCCGTCGCCCAGTTCACGGAGCGGGCGGTAGGCCGTGCCTTTCGTACGCAGTTCGATCAACCCCGTGCGGTCGCTCACCCAGTCGATGGTGTTCACCAGCAGGTTCACGTTGTCCGGGTTCAATTGCTGCATGCGCTGTCCGCTGCCGTTCACCGCGAAGGTGCCGTTGGTGAACACCGCGAGCCGCCCACCTGCTCCGTTCTCCGGTTCCACGGTGGCGGCCACCACCTGGGCGGGACCTGCCAGGTCCGCGTCCGTCCATGGCTTCTGCAGGTCGATCACGTGAGGCAGCTCCAGTTCGGTGGAACGCGGGGAGGTGGTCAGCATCGGCCGGTAGGTGCCGGTGCCTTCACCCGACGGATGCAAGGGCGTGCAGAACTGCAACAGCACCGCGTCCAGGCCATCCACCGCGGGGTGGCCCTCGGGCTGCGCGAACAGCGGGAAGTAGGGGAAGGAGACGGGTGTCTGCAGACTGAACTGGCCCCGTTGCTGCATGATGCTCACCGTACCGCAGCTCGCGTCCGCCATCACGGTGTTGCCCACCTCCACGCCGTGCCTCCGCAGCCAGGTGTTCAGGCCCACGTCCCGGGTGCGCAGCACCGGTTCGTTCGCCAGGTCGCTGGCCACGGGGCCGTAGGCGACCACCAGGCCCTTTCCACGCGCCAGAGCGTCATCCATCCAATGCAGGTGCGCCGGGGGGATCGAGTCCTTCGGGTCCAGCATCACCAGCATGTCGAACCGGTCGTAGACGGGCAGGGTGTCCAGGAAGGTGAAGTGCTCCACGTGGTAGAGCGCGTTCAGTTCCTGAAGGGCCTGCGGCATCGCGTTCATGGAAGGCTCGCCGTGCCCCTGCACGAAACCGATCGTCGGTTTCCGGGTGGTGCTCACCTGCTTGATGCTGCGTGACAGCATCCATTCCATCCCTTCCAGGTCCTGCACCACGGGGATCACGGCCTTGTCCTCTTCGTGTTTCACCACGGCGCCCATGAAGGCCCTCAGTTGCTCGGCCTTGTCCTTCTCGCGCACGCTCACCAGCACCGGACGCACCCCCTCGCGCACGGCCTCGTTCTCCAGGGCCTCGTCCCCGGACGGGTCCACGAACTCGAAGTTCACCCGGCCGTCGGACCGCTGATTGTACTCCACCAACAGGTCATGGAAGGCGCTTTTGGTGCGTTCCAGGTCGGGCGGCAGGTCCTCGGTGAAGTAGGCCGTCACGGTCACCGCCGTCGGCAGGTCGTCCAGAATGCGCTGGGTGGCGTTGCCCAGGGTGTAGCGGTCGTCGTCGGTCAGGTCCCAACGGAAGCCCAGCTTCTGGCCCACGAGGTTCACCAGCACGACCACGGCCAGCAGCAGGACAAGGAACCGGTAGATGGAGCCGCGCGTCCTCATGAGCCCTTCAGACCGCGTTTCGCCAGGTTGATCTCGGCCGCCGTGAGCCCCAACACCACCACGCTCAGGAAGTAGAGCAGGTCCCGGCTGTCCACCACGCCGCGCCCCATGCTCTGGAAGTGCTGCGGGGTGCCCAGGAACTCCAGCACGCTGCCCGCCACCCCTGTGAAGTTGCCGGCGATGAAGGGCAGCAACAGGTGCAGGCAGGTGTTGATGGTGAGCGCCACCAGGAAGGCGACGATCTGGTTGTCGGTGATGCTGCTGGCATAGACACCGATGCTCACGTACGCCGCACCCAGCAGGAAGAGCGCCAGGTAGCCGCTCCATGCCGCACCGTGGTCCAGGTCGCCCAGCCAGGCCACCGTCAGGTAGTAGGGCAGGGTGCAGGCCAATGCGATGGCGATCAGCAGCAGGCTGGCCCAGAACTTCCCGAGCACCACCTGCCAGTCGCTCACCGAGCGGCTCAGCAGCAGGTCCAGGGTGCCGGAGCGCCGTTCCTCGGCCAGCGTGCGCATGGTGAGCGCCGGCACGAAGAGGTAGAGCGCCCAGTAGGCGATGCCGAAGAAGGCCTGCAGGTCCGCCTGCCCGCGCAGGAACACGTCGGATCCCAGCATCCAGGTGAAGATGCCGGAGACGCCCAGGAACACCACCAGCAGGATGTAGGCGATCAGGCTGTCGAAGAACGAGGCCAGTTCCCGCCGGGCGATGGTCCAGGTCCTGCTCATCTCAGTTCAGCGTCAGGCCGCGGAACACGTCCTCCAGGCGCGTCTCCACGGGCGTCAGTTCGGTCAGGGTCCAGTTGCGCTGGGCACAGAGGCGGAACACGTCCCCGGCGGGGCGGGCACCCATGGCGCAGGCCAGCTCGAAGGTGGTGCCTCCGGACAGCGCCCGCACCTCCTCCACACCGGGCACACCGCGCAGGGCTTCGGCAGCACCCTCGGGCGCAGGCTCCAGCTTCACCCGCAGGATGTCGCGCCCCTGGGCCTGGCGGCGCAGGGTGGCGGCATCGCCGTCGGCCACGATGCGGCCCTTGTTGATGATCAGGATCCGGTCGCAGGTGGCCTCCACCTCCGGCAGGATGTGCGTGCTGAAGATCACGGTCTTGCTGCGCCCCACCTCGCGGATCAGCTCGCGGATCTCCACGATCTGGTTGGGGTCCAGCCCGGTGGTGGGCTCGTCCAGGATCAGCACGTCGGGGTCGTGCACCAGGGCCTGCGCCAGGCCCACGCGCTGCCGGTAGCCCTTGCTCAGCTCGCCGATGCGCTTGTGCTTCTCGGGGTCCAGCCCGCACACGCGCACCATCTCGGCCACGCGCTCGCCGATGCGGCCCTCCGGCATGCCCTGCACCCGCGCGGCGAAGACCAGGAAGTCGATCACCGGCATCTCCAGGTACAGGGGGTTGTTCTCCGGCAGATAGCCGATCCGCTGCCGCACGGCCTCGGGCTCCTTCAGCACCGAGCGACCCGCCACCAGCATGCTGCCGGAATCCGGCGCCACCAGCCCGCAGAGCATCTTCATGGTGGTGGTCTTGCCCGCGCCATTGGGGCCCAGGAAGCCCAGCACCTCGCCAGCCTTCACCTCGAAGCTGATGTCGTCCACCGCGGCCTGTTCGCCGTAGCGTTTCGTCAGGTGTTCAATGCGGACCTCCATGGCAGCAACGGGCCCGAAGATATCGGGACCGCCCCGGGGGGCTCGGGCACCACCGTGTAAAAATCTGTTAACGCACGCTCAGCGTTGGGCCCTTCCCTGGGGCTTCAGCAGCCCGCTCACGTCCAGCACGGCGCGCTCGGTCACCGCGTAGGTGCGGTCCTCGACAGTGGGGCGTTGCAGGTGCAGCCCCGTGGCCATGCCGAAGGCCGGGAGTAGCGCCTGCTGTGGACCGAAGCGGAAGCAGGGGAGGCGCATGCTCTGCCCGCCCAGCCCGCTGAGCCGCACGCCGGGGTGCACATGCCCCGCGATCACGTAGCAGCCCGGCCGTTCCGCGGGCTCGTGGGTGAACACGAAGGGACCGGCCTCCACGGTGTCGTCGTGCAGGGTGAGGCCCGCCTCGCGGTAGTGGCGGTGGGCCAGGATGTCGTGGTTGCCGGGCACCAGCTCCACGGGGATGCCCAGCTGCTTCACCCAGGTGGCGAAGGGCGCCCAGCGGTGGTTGTGTACGCTGTGGAAGAGGTCGCCCAGCACCACCAGCCGCTCGGGACGGAAGACGCCCACCAGCCCCTCCAGCCGCTGCAGCACACGGTCGTCGTGGCCTTCCGGCAACGCGGCGCCCGCCCGGCGGAAGTGCGCGGCCTTGCCCAGGTGCAGATCGCTCACCAGCAGCCACTGTAGCCGCGGCCAGTACAGCGCCCGGTGCGGGTGCAGCACCAGGTCCTCGCCGAGCAGCTTGTGGGAAACCGTGAGCATGGGGGTGTTCCAAAGATGGGGCGGAAGAGAGTGTTCTCCGAAGGAAGGAGCGCGAGGGCACCGCAAAGGCGCAAAGAGCGCAAAGGGAGAGGTCTCACGCAGAGGCGCGGAGGGCGCAGAGGAAGGGTTCACCGCCAAGGCGTCAAGAGCGCCAAGGCACCTTACGCGTCCATTCAAGTCCATCGATGTCCATTGCACCCATGCTAGCCCCCCGACCTTGCCAGCCCACCAGCAGTTGCCCATCTTTGGCGCTCCCCCACATTTATCGACAGCCCATGAACGCCTTGCTGGACGCGGTCCATGCAGCGGGCAGCAGCCTGCTTTCCCCCGATGCCCTCGGCCGCTTTGTGCGCGGCCTGGATGTTTCCACCCTGGACCTGGACCGCTGGCGCGGCATGGAGGCCCCCAAGGGTGGCTACGTGCGCGATGTGCTCACCACCGACCCGCTGGAGGTGGTGGTGCTCGTGTGGCCGCCGGGCGGGGCCAGCGCCATCCATCACCACCAGGGCTTCTTCGGCCATGTGCTCGTGGTGGAGGGCTTGCTGGAGAACGTGGAGTTCCGGTTGAAGGATGGCGTGCTCACCGACACCCTGCATGCGGTGTTCGGGCCCGGCGGGGTGGCCTACGAGCCCGACGGCATGCACCACCTGATCCGCAACGCCGACCCTGACCGCACACTGATCACCGTGCACTTCTACTCGCCGCCCATCTCGGACCTCACCGGCCTCAAGATCCTGGACCCCGCCACCGGCACCATCGCCGTGCTGAACGAGAAGGCCAAGAGCGCCTCCTTCAAGGAGCCCCGCGAGCACTTCAGCGAGGTGCAGGAAGGTGTGTTCCGCTACCTGCCCTTCGAGAAGAAGCCCGGCGCGCCCTCGCACCACATCCACCCGATCGTGCCCAAGCCCTCGCCGGAGCGGATCCTGGAGCTGATCATGGGCTACTACGACGAGCAGGCGCACGTGTACGACCGCTTCGACCTGGAGCACCCCACCCGCAAGCCTTACACCGAGAAGATCAACGAGCTGGTGGCCGAAGCCTACGCCGCCCGGCCCGAGCTGGAGCGCGTGCTGGCCCTGGCCTGCGGCACCGGCCGCCGCGCCTGGAGCATCCGCAAGGGGCTTGGGCGCCAATACGGCATCACGGGGGTGGACATCAGCGGGGCCATGGCTGACATCGCCAACGAGCGCGGCATCGATGCCATCAACGCGCCCTTCCTGGAGGCCGAAGTGCCCGAGGAGGCCTACGACGCCTGCACCATCCTGTACGCCTTCGGGCACGTGCCCCATAGCGGTCTGCGGAAGCAGTGGCTGCGCAAGGTGCACCGGAGCCTGAAGCCCGGCGGCCTGTTGCTGTTCGACGTCTTCAACCTGAACGACCGGCACGAGTGGGGCCCCAGCGCCCTGAAGGCCTACGAGCGCCTGAGCCTGGGCGACCAGGGCTACGAGCGCGGTGACGTGTTCTACCAGCGCACGGGCGGCAAGGAGACCGCCTTCCTGCACTACTTCGAGGAACCCGAGCTACGCGCCCTGCTGGCCGAATGCGGCTTCCGGGTGGAACGCCTGTTGCACGTGGGCTACACCCACCGCAGCGGCCAGCTGCTGCAGGAGCCCGATGCCGGGGCCTTTTTCGTGCAGGCGGTGAAGGAGTGACAGGCCGTCCATCCCCTCGGTATCAGCGCCGAAGACGCATGCCATCAAGTGGATGAAGAAGTCCGCTAGGCTGTGGTCGAACGCGGTCAAGGGGATGTCCTCGAACGACCACCTCACCCGATCGGTATTTCGAAGAGGTCCATGGACATGGACCGAATACTGGCATTCGCACGCTGGCCTGGGACCTCCCCAACGACCTACCTCACCACGGCGACCCGTCGGCTGGCCAACAACACCCCGTCACGTTCCACCCGCAGCAGGTATGTGCCGGCGGGCAGGTCCACGGTCAGGGTGGTGCGTTCCCCGGTGGCGCGTTCCGTGTGCACGGTGCGGCCCAGGGCGTCCAGCAGCAGCAGGCGTTCATCGCCTTGGAGGCCTTGCAGGTGAAGCACCCCGGCTTCCACGGGGTTGGGCCAGAGCAGGAGGTCCGAATCCGGTGCTTCCGCGACGGTGGTGCTGATGCCGAAGAGGTCCTGATAGGCCTGGGCGAACTCGTCGGGCACCGAGCAGTTGGCGGTGGCGTCCCAGTTGATGCTCCAGGTCATGAGCCCGCGCAGGGTGGGGTAGGTGCCCACGCGCTGGTAGCTGCCCGGCTGCGGACCGAAGCCGTGCAGGTAGTCCACCGCCTGTTCCAGCACGGCGGGCGGCACGTAGCCCCCACCGGCCGCGAGGGGGCAGGCGGGCAGGCCGATGGCCACCTTCTCCGGAGGCAGCGGGGCGAAGTAGCCGCCGGCGGTGCTGAAGCCCTGCAGCAGCGCCTCGGTCTGGCTCACGATGAAATCGGCCGTGCCCTGGGTGTAGGTGGCGCCGTCGATGCCGTACATGCTGCCGCTGTTGTACAGCTGCACCTGCAGGATGTCCAGCCGGTTCCGCAGCGCGTCGATCAGCGGCAGGTAGGCGCCCCAGATGCCGCCGAAGCTGCTCATGCCGCCCTGCGCGTAGGCCGTCTCGGGCGCCATGGTCAGCATCATGGGGATCCCGTGCGTGTTCTCGAAGGTGTCGGCGATGGTGTTCACCGCGTCGATCAGCCGGATGATGCGGGCATCCACCGGGTTGGCGATGGTGCCGCCGCTGATGGCCACCGAAGCCCCCTCCAGGTCGATGTCCAGGCCGTCGAAACCGTAGGTGTCGAGGATGGCCAGCATGCTGCTCACGAACTGGTCGCGCTCGGCGTCGCTGTCCAGGTGCACCGTGGCGTTGGCCCCGCCGATGCTGATCAGGACCTTCCGTCCCTGCGCCTGCAACGCGGCCACATCGGCCAGGAAGGTGGCGGGCGCGGTCTCGGCCGGCGCGAAGACCATGTCGTAGGTACTGCCCACCGCCGGCACGGCGAAGCTCACCTCCACCACCGTGTAGCGCGGATCCACCTGCGAGAGTTCCAGGTAGGGCGCGTTGCCGTCGTTCCAGTTGTGCCAGTACCCGATCAGGTCGGGGCCCTGGGCGTGGACGATGTGAAGGCCAAGGATGGCAATGACGAGGGTGAAGGAAAGGCGATGCATGGCGGCAGGTTCGACCCCAAGTTCATGAAGGACAGCGGACCCAGACGGTCCCGATGGCCTTGGATACTTGGGAGGCTGAGGAGGAAATGCGGGGTGGAGAATTGAAGCGCCCTCGATAACCCCTCAGGAGGCACCGCCGGTCTGCGTATCGCCCTCCTGATCAACGTCCTTCCCGCGCTTCCCCTTCCGCAGGAACAACCACGCCAGATAAAGCGGCAACAGCAGCGCAAACCCGAAGTTCTTGCTCGCGGCCGCGAAGATCGCGATGCCCACGAGGAAGCCGATCAGGAAGGCATGGCCGATGCGGTCCCAGTTGAACTTGCGGCGGCCCTTGATGTGCCGTTGTTCCATGCTCGGATCGTCATTCGTTCGACTGCTCGGTGGCTACTACGATCTTTTACAATGACGAGGCTCCGATGGTTCTCGCCGATCGGGACATTCTTCGTTCCTGCAGGCCGTGGTCCAGCTTCGGCTCATGGTCGTTGCAGGCCGATCCTTTTCTCCAGCCATGGCACGTCATGCTCACGTCGCTATCATCGTGCCTCCATGGCGGCTGATATCCGCTCCCGGAGCGCCTTTGAGCTTTCGGCCATGGCTTCGTAGGAACCGACCTTCTGCTCGACCAACGACCCGTAGATGATCAGTTTGTTCTTCAGCACGGTCAGCTCGTCCTCCTTCACCAGTTGCATGGTGGCCAGGTCCATGTTCAGGGTAAGCCAGGGCAGCAGTTCGTTGGTGAAGTAGTCCACCTGGTATTCCCCTTTCCGGATGCTCTCCACGGCCAGACCCTCGTAGTGGTCGGCCAGTTCTTTCCGGAGCTCCGGGTCGCCGATCAGGCCCAGTTTGCCGGAAGACCGCATGGCCGCATAGGTGGCGGTGGTGGCCGCGTAGTTCTCCACTTCGAAGATGGCCCCCAGGTGTGCCTCGATGCCCGCCACACTGTCCCGTTCCAGCATGTCCAACAGGCCCTCCAGCCGCGCCACGTGCTGGCGGTTCACGGGGATCTGGTAGTCGCCGTACTGCTCGATGTCCTTGGCCAGGTCGCCGGCCAGCGACTCCATCAGCACCTGACCTTCGTTCCGGTCCCTGTTCCGATCTGCCCGGTCGTTGAGGAAGAAGGCCAGGTACACTCCTAGGATCACCGAAAGGAAGTTGAGCAGGTGATTGCTCCAGGAGATCGAATGGTTCTTGCGGGGCATCGGCGCTTACGTATCTGGACGAATATCGGCAGTCCACACAAGGTGTTCATCCCTATTCCACCCGCCCGGTCATCTTCCTGATCCGGTCCTCCAGCTGTTCGCTGGTGAGCTTCTCGCGCAGGCGGTCCACGATGATGGGGAAGGCGAAGGGGGTGAAGCGGCCGGGGTCCTTGAGCACGATGCGCTGGCGTTGGATGCGCTCCAGGGCCTCGCGCAGGCGGGGCAGTTCCAGCTGGGCGTCGAAGGCCTCGTCGTAGGCCTGGCGGAACAGCAGGTGGTCCGGCTCGTGGTCGCGGAACACGTCGAAGAAGAGGCTGCTGTTGGCGCGCATGTGCTTCTCCTTGAGCGGCCGGCCGGGCATGCCCTTGAACACGAGCCCGGCGATGCTGGCGATGTCGCGGAACTTGCGGCGGGCCATCTCGGTGGCGTTCAGGCTGCGCTGCAGGTCGGCCAGCAGGTCCTGCGGGGTGAAGAGGTCGTTGTCCAGCGCCTCCTCGATGGGCACGGGCTGGTCGCTGAGCAGCTCGAAGCCGTAGTCGTTCATGGCGATGCTGAAGGTGATGGGCTTCAGCAGGCTCATGCGGAAGGCGAGGAGGGAGGCGAGCGCCTCGTGCACGAAGCGCCCCTCGAAGGGGTACACGACCAGGTGGTGCCCCTCCCGGCTGGTGAAGCGCTCGATCAGCAATTCGTCCTCGGTGGGTACGATGCTCGTTTCCCGCTGCCGCTCCAGGATGGGCTGTACGGCCACCATCTCCACGGCACCCCCGGCGGAGGTGAACTGCGCCCGCAGCACCTTGGCCATGTAGCTGCTCAGCGGCATGCGGCCTCCCTGCCAGCTGGGGATCTTGCCCTTCTGCTCGCGGCTGCGGCGCACGAAGGCGGTGAGCTCCTTCACCCGCACGAACTCCAGCGGCCGCCCGGCGAACCAGAACACATCCCCCGGCCGCAGCTGGTTGATGAACCATTCCTCCACGGTGCCGATGCGCCCGCCGCCGACGTACTTCACCGCGAAACTGGCGTCCGAGACGATGGTGCCGATGCTGAGGCGGTGGCGCATGGCGGTGCGCCGGTCGTGCACGCGGATCAGGCCATCCTCGTCCCGCACGGCCTTCTGGAATTCCTCATAGGCCTGCAGGCTCCTGCCCCCGGTGGTGATGAAGGTGAGCAGCCAGTCCCATTCCTCGGGCGTGAGGTCCTGGTAGCAGTGGGTGCCGCGCACTTCGCGGTAGGTGGTGGCGGGGTCGAAGCCATCGCCCACGGCCAGCGTCACGAGGTATTGGGCCAGCACATCGAAGCAGCGCATCAGCGGTTGTCGGGCCTCGATGCTGCCCTGCTCGGCGGCCTCGCGCAGGGCGGCGGCCTCCACCAGCTCCAGCGCGTGCGTGGGCAGGAACCAGATGCGGCTGACGGCGTCCGGCCGGTGACCGCTGCGCCCGGCGCGTTGCACGAAGCGCGCCACGCCCTTGGGACTGCCCACCTGCACGACGGTCTCCACGGGGCGGAAGTCCACGCCCAGGTCCAGGCTGCTGGTGCAGACCACGGCCTTCAGGCGGCCGTCGTCCAGGGCCTCTTCCACCCATTCGCGCACGTGGCGGTCCAGCGAGCCGTGGTGCAGCGCGATGGTGCCGGCCAGCCCGGGGTCCAGGTCCAGCAGTTTGTGGTACCATAGTTCCGCCATGGCCCGCGTGTTGGTGAAGACCAGCGTGCTGGTGCTCTCCGCGATGATGGGCAGCAGCCGGTGCGCCAGCCGCAACCCCAGGTGTCCCGCCCACGGATAGTGCTCCACCTCCTCGGGAATGATGCTGCGGACCTCGAGGGTCTTCTTGAAGGAACTGCGGACCATGACTGGTCCAGGTCGCGCCACCTTTCCTGGTCGACCCAGTGGGTCGACCTGCCTGTCCGGCAGGCAGGCGCTACGGGTGGACGGACCTGGATCTGTACCCAGTAACACGGCCATCGCCTCTTCGAGGTTGCCGATGGTGGCGCTCACGCCCCAGATGCCCAGGCTGGGGCGCATGGCCTTCAGCCGGCTCAGGGCCAGTTCCACCTGCACACCGCGTTTGCTGCCCAGCAGCTCGTGCCACTCATCGGCCACGAACCAGTCCAGCTGGGCGAACAGCTTGTCGGCGCCCTTGCCGGCCAGCAGCACGTGCAGGCTCTCGGGCGTGGTTACCAGCAGCTGGGGCATGGCCTTCTTCTGGGCGGCGCGCTCCTTGGTGGAGGTGTCGCCCGTGCGGAGGCCCACGCGCCAATCCAGTCCCACCCCTTCGCACATGCGCCGGGCGCTGTCGGCGATCTCCCCGGCCAGCGAGCGCAGCGGGGTGATCCAGATGGCTTTGAGGCCGGTAGCCTTAGCGGGGTTTCGCAACACCGCGTTCACCACACCGCCCCAGATGGCGTAGGTCTTGCCCGTACCAGTGGCGGCGTTCAGCAGGCCGCTGCGTCCGTCGGCAAGGTGCGCCCACGTTTCCCGCTGGAAGGGCAGGGGCGCCCAGCCTTGGGCGGTGAACCAGGCATCCAGCTCGGGGGTCTTGCTCATGACCCGATCAACGCTTTCAGGTCGTCGAGGGTGTTGGCGTCCTCGGGCTTCTTGTCCCTGCGCCAGCGGGCGATGCGGGGGAAGCGGACGGCCACGCCGCTCTTGTGGCGGGTGCTGGCCCCGATGCCTTCGAAGGCGATCTCGAACACCAGCTCGGGTTCCACCTGCCGCACGGGGCCGAAGCGCTGCACGGTGTGCTTCTTCACAAAGGCGTCCACCTCCTTCATCTCCACGTCCGTGAGGCCGCTATAGGCCTTGGCGAAGGTGACCAGCTCGCCGTCCTGCCACAGGCCGAAGGTGTGGTCCGTGTACAGCCCGGCGCGGCGCCCATGTCCCTGCATGCTGTACGTGAGCACGGCATCGATGCTCTGCGGGTCCACCTTCCACTTCCACCAGGAACCGCGCCGCCGGCCCACTTCGTAGGGGCTGTCCAGCCGCTTCAGCATCAGGCCTTCGATGCTGTTGGCGCGGGCATGCTCCCGCAGGTCCACGACCTCCTGCCAGGTGGTGAAGGGCAGCACCTCCGAAAGCACGAGCATGGGCAGGTCGGCCGCAGTGACGAGCTCTTCCAGCCTTTCCCGCCGCCAGCTGAGCGGCTCCCGGCGCACGTCCCGGCCGCTCAGTTCCAGCAGGTCGTAGACCATGAAGGCCACGGGAACATCGGTGAGCAGCTTCTTCCCAACGGTCTTGCGCCCGATGCGGCGCTGCAGCTCGGCGAAAGGCAGAGGCTTGCCGTCCTTCCAGGCCAGGATCTCGCCATCGAGCACGGTTCCCTGCGGCAGGCCTTCCACGAAGGCCTGGAACTCGGGGTACTTGTCGGTGACCAGCTCCTCGCCGCGGCTCCAGACGTAGTGCCGGTGCCCGCGCACGATCACCTGCCCGCGGATGCCGTCCCACTTGTGCTCGGCCTGCCAGTCCGCAGGGTCGCCCAGGGGAAGCAGCTCCTCCAAGCCCGCGCCGGCAGCGGTCCCTTCCGGGCCTTCGATGCCGTAGGCCAGGTAGAAGGGGTAGGGGCGGGCATCGTCGTCGGTGGAGGTGGGCTCCAGGACCAGGTCACTGAAGGTGGTGGTGTGCGGGCTCCAGTCGCCCATCAGGCGGTGGGCCAGCACATCCTCGGGAATGCCGGTGGCCTTGCCCAACCCCTTGACCAGGATCTTCTGGCTGACGCCGATGCGGAAGCCGCCGGTGAGCACCTTATTGAAGACGAAGAGCGCCATGCCCTCCAGCCCGGCCCACGCGGCCTTCACGCGGCGGGCCTGTTCCTCTTCCTCCAGTCCGCGCAAGGCTTCCACCTCCTGAACCCAGGCGGAAAGGGGCTGTTCCACCGGTATTTCCAACGTGGCGATGTGCGTGACGGTCTCGGCGAAATCGCCCACCACGTGGTAGCTGGCCTCGAACAGCCAGTCGGGGATGCCGGCCACCTCGGCGGCCCATTGGCGTAGCTGGGTACTGGTGACAGGCCTTCGCGGCCGACGGCCACTGAGCAGCGCGATCACCCAGAGCTTGTCGCTGTCGTCCCCTTCGCGGAAGTAGCGGGCGAGCGCCGCGACCTTGGCGTTGGTGGACGTGGTCGCGTCCAGTTCCTCGAACAGCTGGGCTTCGCGGTTCATGCCTGCGGGGTCTGTTCGGGTCGACCCGGTCCGCCTTCCGGTCGACCCGGTGGGTCGACGCTACGGGTGGACGTGCCTGAAGATCCTTCTTCGGATTCTCCGGCGAACTCCGTGCTTTCCGATGTCGCGTCGTATCCGCATTCACGCAGGAACCGGCTGAAGTGGTCCGTGTACCCGTGGGTGGCGATGATGCGCTCGGCGCCCGTGTCCTTCACGGCCTGCAGCAGGTCGTCCCAGTCGGCGTGGTCACTGAGCACGAAGCCGCGGTCCAGGTTGCCGCGCCGCCGCCAGCCACGCAACTGCATCCAGCCGCTGACCATGGCGGTGCTGAAGGGCCGCATCCGGCGCGTCCACGGTGTGCCGATGGCCGAGCCGGGGGTGATGACCAGCGCCTTCTTTAGTTCCTCTTTCGGGGTGTCGGGCGTCACCTGCTTCACTTCCGGCAACTGGAGACCGGCCTGTGCGAGCGCCTCGTTCATGTTGGCCACCGCACCATGCACGTAGATGGGGCCGATGCCGCGGTCCACGCCCATGAGCACCCGCTGGGCCTTGCCCAAGCTGTAGGCGCTGAGGATGCTGCACACCCCTTCCGACGCGTTCTGCCGCCACCAGGCATCGATCTCGGCGAACACTTCCGCCGGGTCCGGCCAGCGGTAGATGGGCAGGCCGAAGGTGCACTCGGTGATGAAGGTGTGGCAGCGCACCGGCTCGAAGGGCTCGCTGACGCCGTCCGGATCGCGCTTGTGGTCGCCGGTGGCCACCCAGACTTCGCCCTGGTGCTCCACACGCACCTGCATGCTGCCGGGGATGTGCCCGGCCGGATGCAGGCTGAAGCGCACGCCGTTCACGGTGACCGATCGGCCGGGCGCCAGGGTGGAGATGCTCGCGTACCGGTCCAGGCGGGTCCGCAGCAGGGGCTCGGTGACCGGGCTGCAGAGGTAGTGCCGGTGCCCGCGCCGGGCGTGGTCGCTGTGCGCGTGGGTGATCACCGCCCGGTCCACCGCCCGCCAGGGGTCGATGTACACATCGGCCTGCGGGCAATGGATGCCCCGATCGGAGAATTCGAGCAGTGACATGGGGTGGCTCCACGAAGGTACCCGTGTGGTGAACAGGCCCCGCAGGTGCGGAGTTCAGGGCGCCGTCCTATTTTCGGGGCATGGGCGACACGGAGGTCCGCACCTGCCTGCAATGCGGCGATAAGTTGATGGGGCGCACCGACAAGCGTTTCTGTTCGGACGCCTGCCGCAACCTGTACCACTACAACGCCAACAACGCCAGCATCAACTACGTGCGCAACGTGGTGAACGTGCTGAAGCGCAACCGGCGGATCCTGAGCGAACTGAACGATGGCCCGGAGGGCACCAAGAAGGTGCACCGCGACAGGCTGTTGGAAAAGGGCTACAACTTCCTGTACCACACGAACACCTACCGCACCCGGGCCGGGAACACCTACGTGTTCTGCTTCGAGCACGGGTACCTGGAGCTCAGCGAGAACTGGTACACGCTGGTGCGGCGCGACGAATACCTCGAGCGCGCGGGCGACCTGCGGAAGGAAGCGGAGTAGGGGGCGGGCGCCTCAGCTGGCGGCCCAGATCATGAGCACGATCATGCCCAGGACCATGACGGCCAGCAGGACCGGTCCTCCGATCTCGTTCTGTTCGGCCTCCTCGGGAAAGTGGTGGTCGTGATGCTCGCTCATGACGGAATTGCTTGCCGGGCAAAAGTAACACGCCAGGCGAACGATGAACAGGGTACCACGAGGGCTATCGACCGGCCGTTGTGAACTGAGCGATGGGCTCAGTTCAGGCTGAAGGTCGGGTCGCGCACGATCATGCGGGCGATCACCGCGCTCTCGTTCCTACGCATGCGGCGCAGCAACTCCAGCACCTGTTCCTCGAGCTCCCGGTCGCTCATGCGGTCCAGGTCCCTGTAGAGGGGCAGGCTGCTCCGGCTTTGCAGGATCAAGGCTATTTTGAAGGGACGTGACATCTTCATAAGGAAGACGCACGAGCAGGGTCCGAGGCTGCCTGCGCCGTGCAGGCCATTCGGGGAACGGTCAGACTTGTACCGGGAGCGGCGGGCTGATGGGAGGGATCGAGCGGGATGCATCAGCTGCAAGCCCTTGCTCGCTTCGCTCGTGGGGTTTTCTCCGTCCCCTATCGCTAAAGGTGCGCTTGGCTCGGGGGAAAGAGAACGGAGAGGGTATTGGGTTACCCGACTAGGATTGCCTCCCTTCGGTCGGCCATCCTATTGGGGGGAGCTTCAGCCACAAGCCCTGCTCGCTTTGCTCGTGGGGCTTTCTCATACCCCCCCTTTCGCTCACGCTGCGCTTGGCTCCGGGGGGGTATGAGAAAGCCCCGGCGACTTCGTCGCCAGGGCTTGGGTCTGGTCGGGGTGAGAGGATTCGAACCTCCGGCCTCTACGTCCCGAACGTAGCGCTCTAACCGGGCTGAGCTACACCCCGAGCTCATGCACCGTCCGGTGGACGGGGCCGCAAATATAGAAGGATGGTGGACCGCTCAGGCGTCGAACTTGTAGCCCACGCCTTTCACCGTCTTGATCTTGTCCTCGCCGATCTTCTCCCGCAGTTTGCGGATGTGCACGTCGATGGTGCGGTCGCCGACGAAAAGCTCGTTGCCCCAGATCTGGGCGTAGATCTCCTCGCGCTTGAACACTTTGCCGGGCTTGCTCATCAGCAGCACCAGGAGTTCGAACTCCTTCTTGGGCAGCTGCATTTCGCGGTCCTCCTGGTACACGAGCACCTTCTCGAGGTCCACGCGGATGCCGTTGGCCTCCAGGACCTGGCCCATGGGGCGGTCGCCGCTGCGCTTCAGCAGGGCCTTCACCTTGCTCACGAACACCTTGGGGCGCACCGGCTTGGTGATGTAGTCGTCCGCGCCCGCCTCGAAGCCCGCGATCTGGCTGTAATCCTCGCCGCGCGCGGTGAGGAAGGTGATCAGCGTGTGCTTCATGTCGGGCATGTTGCGCAGCTGGTTGCACACCTCCACGCCATCCATGCCAGGCATCATGATGTCCAGGACGATCAGGTCGGGACGTACGCTCTTGGCGTTCTTGATCGCGTCCTTGCCGTTGGTGGCGGTGCTCACCTGGTAGCCCTCGCGCTCCAGGTTGTACTTCAGAAGTTCCAGGATGTCGGGCTCGTCATCCACCAACAGGACCTTCTGTGCAAGCGCTCCAGCCATCTTCGTGCTCCTTGATGCGGTCACAAAACAAGCCCTTGGGCATTAGGGGCATGTTACCCGGCGGTGAAATTTGGGTGCCGCGGGCCGACGCAAGGTACGTTCCACGGTCGGTGTGCTGGAGCCTTCCGATGCCTACTTTTGGGCCCTCAAGCGGGAGTAGCTCAGTTGGTAGTCCGCCGTACGGCGGATCCCAAGCTGAGGGTCAAGTAGGAGACATTTGCACCAGTAGATCATCTGAACAAGCGGGAGTAGCTCAGTTGGTAGAGCATCAGCTTCCCAAGCTGAGGGTCGCGGGTTCGAGTCCCGTTTCCCGCTCGATGCGAAGACCCGGAACACACCGGGTCTTCGGCTTTCATCCCAGCCCTATTTTGGCCCCATGACCGCCCGCAAGAAGGCCCCCTCGAACACCCTGCGCGTGGCCGAGCTCTTCGCCGGTGTGGGCGGGTTCCGGTTGGGCCTGGAGCGGGCGTCAGCCGATGGGTTCCAGGTCGTGTTCAGCAACCAGTGGGAACCTTCCCGCAAGCGCCAGCATGCCTCCCAGGTGTACGTGGACCGCTTCGGACCGGAAGGGCATGTGACCGCCGACATCGCATCGGTGAACACCAAGGACATCCCCAAGGTGGACCTGCTGGTGGGTGGTTTTCCCTGCCAGGACTACTCCGTGGCCAGCACCCTGCGCAACTCCCGCGGGCTGATCGGCAGAAAGGGAGTGCTCTGGTGGCAGATCCACCGGATCCTCTCCGAGATGGAGCAACGGCCGCGCTGGTTGATGCTGGAGAACGTGGACCGCCTGCTGGCCTCACCGGCCACCCAACGCGGGCGCGACCTGGCCATGATGCTGGCCTCGCTGGACCAGCTGGGCTATGCGGTGGAATGGCGGGTGGTGAACGCCGCCGACTATGGCATGCCGCAACGCCGTCGCCGGGTCTTCATCGTGGGCCACCTGGCCGGCACACCCGGTCATGCCCGTGCGCAGGCCGAGGGGCCCGAAGCCGTGCTCGTTCGGGATGGTGTACTGGCAAGGGCCTTCCCCTGTGCACCCAGGAACGCACGTATGCCGGAGCCTGTCGAACTGGACACGGACCTGGCCAGGCTCTCCCGTTCGTTCAATCGGAAGGGGGGAGTTTCACCCTGGCAGAATGCGGGGTCGATGGTGAACGGCCGCGCATGGACGCTTTCCGTGGTGCCTCAGTACGAAGGCCCTGTGAAGACCCTGGGTGACGTGCTTCAACCCGAACGGGAAGTGCCCGCTTCCTTCCGGATCCCCAAGGAGGAACTGGACCGGTGGAAGTACTTCAAGGGCTCGAAGAAGGAACCCCGGACCTCGCGTGCCAACGGACACGAGTACCTCTACAGCGAGGGAGCCATGGCATTTCCCGATCCGTTGGACCGACCCTCGCGGACCATCATCACCGGAGAGGGTGGGAAAGGACCCTCACGCGCACGGCATGTGGTGAAGCCGGGCCGGTACCACCGCCGGCTGACCCCGGTGGAGCTTGAGCGGTTGAACGAATTCCCGGACGGGCACACCGAAGGGGTGAGCGATACCTGGCGGGCCTTCTTCATGGGCAACGCCCTGGTGGTGGGCATCGTGGAGCGCATCGGGCGCGAAGTGCTTCGGGAGGCTGCTGGAACGAAGTGATCCCTGCCGCTGTTCCTTTGTCAACACGATGAGCGGAACCAACGAACTCGCACAGGCCACCCTGGGCGCCGGATGTTTCTGGTGCGTGGAGGCCGTTTTCCAGGAATTGGCCGGCGTGAAGGAGGTGGTGCCCGGATATACCGGCGGGCATGTTCCTTCACCCACCTATGAGCAGGTGTGCTCCGGGACCACCGGCCATGCCGAGGTGGCTCGCATCACGTACGACCCTGCCCGGATCTCGTTCGCCGACCTGCTGGAGGTCTTCTGGCGCACGCACGACCCCACCACGTTGAACAGGCAGGGCGCCGATGTGGGCACCCAGTACCGCTCCGTGATCTTTCCGCATACCGGGGAACAGCGGCGGGTCGCCGAGGAGATGAAGGCGGCACTGGACGCCAGTGGTGCATTTCCGGCACCCATCGTCACCTCCCTTGAGCCGCTGGGAGCGTTCCATCCTGCGGAGAGCTACCACCATGACTACTACGCGCGGAACGGGTCCCAAGGCTACTGCGCCTACGTGATCGCACCCAAGCTGGAGAAGTTCCGCAAGGCCTTCGCCGATCGGTTGAAGCCCTCCGGGGACGAAGCCGCTGGCTAACTTGGGCGCCAACGCCGAGACCATGTTGAACCTCCTTCCATCCCTGCTGCTCCTTTCCCTTACCACACATCAGGACACCGCCACCACGCCGCCGGCAGATGAACTGGTGCGGAACGGTGGTTTTGAATGGGTGGGGGAGAAACCGCCCACGGTGGACGGGCTGAAGGACGCGGTCGGCTGGGGGAACGTCACCCTCGGGTTGTCCGAGCTCTTCAGCAGGGAGAGCAAGGAAAAGGACGTGGGCATTCCGGTGAACCTCTACGGCACCATGGAACCGTTCGAAGGCGAGCACTACGCGGGCTTCTTCGCCTGGAAGGACGACCAGCGCCGGAACTGGGAGGGAGGCACGGAAGATCCGTTCAAGCCTGGTTGGAGCGTGTATTCCGAGTACCTGCAGAGCGAACTGGTGAAGCCGCTGCAACGGGACAGCACCTACGAACTGGTGTTCCGGGTGGCCTTGTCCGCCAACAGCGACCGGGCCGTTTCGGCGCTGGGGGCCTATTGCTCACCCAGGCAACTGGAGTACGGCCATCGGCGGTTCCTCGAGGAGAAGCCGCAGGTGTACGTGGAGGAGATCCAGAGCGAGAAGGGCAAATGGGTGGAGGTGAAGGGGCGCTTCGTGGCCGATGGCGGGGAACGCTTCATCGTGATCGGCACCTGGCCCTATGCGGGCTTCGAGACCAGGCGGGTGGTGGAGGAGCACGACAACCAGTACGCCTATTACTACCTGGACGGCATTTCCCTGCGGCGTGTGCCGGGGGATGATGAATGACAGGTGCCGGATATCATGTGGGCGGATAATTTTGTGTGACCGATCCGGAATTGGTCGTCCAAACCGCGCTAACATCAACCACATGACCATGAACAAACGCATTACCCTTGCTTCCAGCACCTTGTTGCTGGCGGGTCTCCTTGCCGCCCAAGGGCAGGGGCCCAACCTGGTGAAGAACCCCGGCTTCGATGAGACCAATGCCGAGGTGACGACCTGGGACCAGTTGGACCACGCCACCGGCTGGACGAACGCCAACAATGGCACCGCCGACGTGTTCGCCACCACCGGTTCCACCCGGAGCACCGGCCAGCCTGACAATGCGCTGGGCAACGCCGCTCCCGTGGACGGCGGCATGTACGCCGGCTTCGTGGCCTTCAAGGACCAGCAGCGGAACAACTGGCGGCGCGTGTTGGACGGGAATGACGAGGCACCGTTCAAGTCCGGATGGAACGGGTATTCCGAGTACCTCCAGGCCGAACTGAGCAGCCCCCTGCAGGCCGGCAAGAAGTACGAGATCAGCTTCCGGGTGAGCCTGGCGGAGGAGAGCGACCGGGCCGTTTCCGGCATCGGCGCCTACTGCTCGCCGGCCATGCTCGCCGAGCACCACAATCACCACCTGGACGTGAAACCCCAGGTGTTCAGTGCCCAGCCGATCACCGACAAGGCCGGTTGGGTGGAAGTGAAGGGTGAGTTCGTGGCCGAAGGGTCCGAGCAGTACATCATCATCGGCGCGTTCCCGGCCGCAGGCATGGAGGCCACCAAGGTGGTGGATGGGCCGGACAACCAGCGGGCCTACTACTTCGTGGACGGCATCTCCCTGATGTTCGCCCCCGAGCCCGACGCGGATGGCGACGGCGTGCCCGACAAGGTGGACAATTGCCCCAACGAGGCCGGCAGTGCCGAGCTGGGTGGATGCCCCGACCGTGATGGTGACGGCGTGGTGGACAAGATGGACGGCTGCCCCGATCTGGCCGGTCCCGCCGACAAGCAGGGCTGCCCGGACAGCGATGGCGATGGCGTGGCCGACAACGTGGACCGCTGCCCCGATGTGCCCGGTGTGGCCAGCATGCGCGGCTGCCCCGAGCTGAAGGAGGAGACCAAGAAGCTCTTCGAGAAGGCCCTCACCGGCATCCAGTTCGAAAGCGGCAAGTCCGTGATCAAGAAGTCCAGCTATGGGATCCTGGACGATGTGGCCGACGTGATGAAGAACAACGCGGCCTACAACCTGGAGATCCATGGGCATACCGACAGCCAGGGTGATGATGCCATGAACATGAAGCTGAGCGAGGATCGTGCAGCCGCCGTGAAGAAGTACCTGGAGGACAAGGGTGTCGAGGACGCCCGCATCAAGTCCTTCGGTCATGGCGAGGAGATGCCGATCGCCGATAACGGCACCTCGGCCGGCCGGGCCAAGAACCGCCGGGTCGAGTTCAAGGTCGAGTTCTGGGAGTGATCTCCGGACATCGGGAACCTGGGAAGGGAGGGCCGTTGGTCCTCCCTTCCGCGTTATTTTGGCACCATGTCCGTGAACATCGAACTGGTGCGCCAGCATTTCCCACAATTGCGGGAAGAGGAGTTGATCGAGGCCATCGCCGCGGTGGGCGAGGTGAAGGAGGTGAAGGCGGGCGACCTGCTCATCGACACCGGAGACTGGGTGCGTCAGCTTCCACTGCTGCTCTCGGGCAGCATCAAGGTGTTCCGGGACGATGAAGAGGGTGGGGAGCTCTTCCTCTACCACCTGCACGCCGGGGAGGCCTGTGCCATGACACTGACCTGCTGCCTGGCGCAGGAACAGAGCGAGGTGCGCGCCATCGCCGAGGAGGACACCGAGTTCATCGCCATACCGGTGCGGTACATGGATGAATGGATGCCGAAGTACAAGAGCTGGCGCGAACTGGTCATGCAGACCTACCGGATGCGTTTCGAGGAACTGCTCGGGGCCATCGACCTGATCGCGTTCAAGAAACTGGACGACCGGTTGTTGCACTACCTGCAGGCCAAGGTCAGGGCCACCGGCAATCAGACGCTGTCGATGACGCACCAGCAGATCGCCGATGAGATGCACACGGCCCGCGAGGTGGTTTCGCGCCTGCTGAAGCAGATGGAACGGCGCGGTCTGGTGCGTTCGGGGCGCAACCGCATCGAACTGGTGGAGGCCCAGGTGCCGGAGTGATCCGGGTCACCGGTGCCCCGCGGCCGGAGGTCTATTTTCGCGCCCCATGAACAAGGGGAGCAAGCTGTACAGCATCCTGCGCTTCAAGTGCCCGCACTGTCATGAAGGCGAGTTCTTCGTGGACAGCAATCCCTACAACCTGGCGAAGGCCGGAGAGCTGCACGGCGAATGCCCGGTATGCCACCGCAAGTACAGCCGTGAGCCGGGATTCTACTACGGTGCCATGTACGTGGCCTACGCCTTGGGCGTGGCGCTGTTCGTGAGCGTGTACGTCGCCATCTACGTGCTGTATCCCGAAGCCAGCACCGAACTGTACATCGGCGGTGTGCTCGGTTCCCTGGTCGTGGCCGGTCCGTACGTGTACGCCCTGTCCAAGATCATCTGGGCGAACCTGTTCTACGCCTACAAGGGTGTGGAGGCGACGGCCGAAGAGAAGGCCAGGCAGGCTCGGTGATCGCGATCACAGCCACGGCGTTCGCAGGGCCGTTGCTTTGCACCCACCAACAACAGCAAGGTCATGAGCATCTTCGGACAACTTTTCGGCGGCGGACAGCCCGCGACCCTTCCCGAGGGCGCGATCCTGGTGGACGTACGCAGCCCCATGGAATACAACATGGGCCATGTGCAGGGCTCCATCAACATCCCCTTGGACACCGTGCAGCAGGAACTGTCCCGCTTCAAGTCCATGAACGGCCCCATCGTATTGATCTGCGCCTCCGGCAACCGCAGCGGGCAGGCCACGGCCTACCTGCAACGGCAGGGGCTGGAGAACGTGCAGAACGGCGGAAGCTGGACGAGCTACCGGTAATGGAGCGGGGTCAGGGATAGGGCACTTCGTGCACGTCCTGGCCCACCATCACGAACTGATAGGGGAGCAGGTTGGAGCGCGAAGCCACGTCCGTGCATCCGGCCGCTCCCAATTCGTCCATGATGGTATTGATGTCGGGGATCGGATACGGTGACACCCCGGCAGGCCTTTCCGGGCCTTTCATGTCCACGAAGAAGATCTGGCGGGGCTCCTTCAGTCCGAGGCGCACCTGCTGGTAGAAGCCGATCCGGTCGGCAGGTGCCATGTAGTTGTTCACGCAGAGCGCCATGTCCGCCTCGCGCATGCCCAGTCCGGTGGTGTTCCCGTCCGTGGCCCGCACTTCCAGCATCCCCGCTCCGACCTGGTCCCGCAGGGCCTCCAAGGCCTGACGGTCGGCCGCGTCGGGGTCCAGGGCGATCACCTTCGCACCCCGGTCCACCAAGGGTGCCACCCAATAGCCGTCATCCGCGAACAGGAGGGCCACGGTGCGTCCGGTCAGGTCGCCCATGATGTCCAGGACCACGTCCGGTTGCTGCCAGCTGTCACGCTCCGAGGTCCGGGTACCGGTCGTCCGGGGCACGTCGCCTCCGGTGCCAGCTGCGCCTCCCGGGGTCCGTTCAGGGGTATCGGACCCTCCTTGACAGGCCAGCAATGCCGAGGACAGGAGCAGGAAGAGCGTATGTGGCTTCATGGTCGTGGAATGGGCGCCAAAATTAGGAAAGACGGCACCCCGGCGGACGTTTTGCTACCCATGGAAACTATTGCGATCGTATGTTTGTGCCATGGTGCGTATCGAGGAAGAGCTGGTGAGCAGCTTCAAGAGCGAGCAGCAGAAAGCGATGCTCAACATCCTGTTCACGGCCAACTGGTTGCGGAACAGACAGGTGGAGTTCTTCAAACCCTTTGGCCTCAGCCCCCAGCAGTACAACATCCTGCGCATCCTTCGAGGTGCCAAAGGGGAACGCCGAAGCATGCAGCAGGTGAAGCAACGGATGATCGACCGCGCCCCCAACGCCACCAGGCTCACCGACAAGTTGATCGCGAAAGGGTTGGTGGAGCGTGAACGCTGCGAAGAGGACCGGCGGGTCGTGTACCTACGGATCGCGAGGAACGGTCTTGAACTGCTCTCCCGGATAGACAGGAAGTACGCCAACGAGGAGCGATCCCTTCGTTCCTGGCTCAGCGACGACGAAGCCCGCGCCCTCAACGAGTTCCTGGACCGGATGCGGGCCTGAGGCTCACCTTCCGGCTGGCGGTGTGATGGTCCGCTCCCACAGGAAGGCACCCGCTGCGTCGTGCACCGTGATGCGAAGTTGGCGGTCGTTCTTTCCGCCTTCGAAATGGAGCAGGGCATAGTTCCGCTGTTCCACGCGTGTGCCCTCCACCCTCAGTTGGTTGTCCTCTTCGCGTTGATAGGCGGAAGAGGTGAGGGGGCTGACGGTCAGGTCCCAGATGTCCGGGGCCTCTTCACCCGGCAGGTGCGATAGTTCGGTGAAGTGGCGGTCGCCGGTCAGGAAGATGACCCCGGTGATGCCCTCCTCCCTGATCCTGCTGAGCAGTTCCGCGCGCTCCTCCGGGAAGTTCGCGTGGTTCTCGAAGACCATGGCGGTGTTCAGCACCTGCCCGCCCACGGCCACCAGCTTGAACGTGGCGTCGCTGTACTTCAGCGCCTGTACCAGCCAGTCCACCTGGGCCTGGCCCAACAGTTGCGGCGCGTTCGTCCGGTTGTCCGAGTTCACGCGGTGCGTCCTGTTGTCGAGGAGGAAGAGGTCCGCATCGTACCAGGAGAAGGCCGTGATCGCTCCGGGCACCCCGGGTGCGCCGGTCGTCGGGTTCGCCCAGAACAGCTCGAAGGCCTCGAGGGCCAGTGGGGCATGAATGAAGCTGCCGTCCGCATCGTTCGGCCCGAAGTCGTGATCATCCCAGATGGCATAGTGGTGGGTGCTCCGGAGCAGATGCTGCAGCTCCGGCAGGGAACGCGTGTGCGTATGGCGGTGCAGATAGCCCGTGCGGGAGCCCCAATCGGACTCGCGCAGGTAGATGTTGTCGCCCAGCCAGAGCATCAGGTCAGGACGGTCGGCGGCGATGGCGTTGAAGATGCCGTAGTCCCCACCGTAGGGTTTTCCGGGCCGGTCATGGGCGGCCTCGTTGATGTAGGCGCAACTGCCCAGCGCCAGGGTGAAGGGGGGCGGGTCCGTGCGGTACTTCCAGAGGGCCTGTGTCGTGAACGACAGGCTGTCCTCCAGGTCCACGACCTCACCGTCCTTCACCACCCGATACCGGTACGTGGTGCCCGGGACCACCTGGTCCATGCGGAACTTGAGCACATGGGCCGTGGCAGGGTCGGATGTGAGCTCGGGGGTGCTCAACAGGCTGTCCGGACGACCGGCCTTCCAGTAGTCCAGCTTCACCCTGCAGGGACCCTGGCACTGGAGCCAGATCGTGCTTTCGAGCAGGTCGGTGTGCCCGGGCATGGGACCGATGATGCCGGATTGGGCCACGGTCGGGAGCGACCCGGCCAGGGCAGCGAGCAGGGGAAGCGTTCGCCACATGGCACAAGGATAGCCCGTCGCGGTCGTTCGTCGGTCATGTGCGGTTCCGTCCTCAGGCCGTAGCTTGCGGCCCGACCGGCCCAGAGGGGCCTTTTCAACACGATCAGATGGCTTTCGACCTTGTGCAGGAATGGAAGGAGCTTGTGGCCCAGGTGCCCGAGCTGCCGATCCAGGATTTCGGCCTCACCTACATCTACCCGGTGTTCGTGGTGCTCATCATCATCGAATACCTCAAGGCCAAGGAGCTCTTCGACCTGAAGGAGACGCTCTCCGGCTTCGTGATCGCAGCGGGGGCCACGGTGATGCGCCTGCTCACCAACGTGTTCGAGATCTCCATCTACCTGTTCCTCTTCGCCTGGGCCGAGCCCTTCCGCGAGCAGTACCTGGGCTACGACAGCCTGGGCTTCGCGTGGTACATCTGGCTGATCGCCGCCATCGCGGACGACCACAATTTCTACTGGCATCACCGCCTGAGCCACAACATCCGCCTGCTCTGGGCTGCCCACCTGCCGCACCATTCGGCGCGCACCTTCAACCTCACCGTGTCCATCCGCAACGGCTGGTTCATCACGCTGTACAAGCCCATTTTCTGGCTGTGGATGCCCTTGGTGGGCTTCGAGCCGATCATGATCGCCAGCGTGCTGATCGTGAACGCGATGTACCAGTTCTTCCTGCACTCGCAACTGATCCCTTCGCTGGGCTGGTACGAGAAGGTGTTCAACACGCCCTACGTGCACGTGGTGCACCACAGCTGCAACACCGAGTACCTGGACCGCAACCACGGCGGCATCCTCACCATCTGGGACCGCCTCTACGGCACCTGGCAGGAGCCGATCAAGGGCATGAAGCCGCAGTTCGGCATCAGCCACGACCCGGACTCCTACGACCCGATCAAGCACAACCTGTTCGAGTTCCAGGAGATCTGGCGCGATGTGAAGAAGGCGCCCACGCTGAAGGCGAAGCTGATGTACATCTTCGGTCCTCCGGGTTGGAGCCACGATGGCAGCTCGAAGACGAGCCGCCAGCTTCAGGCCGAACTGAAGGCGGCCGCGCAAGCACAGGAAAAGGCCGGAGCGCAGTTGCGCCCCGAGCCCGTTCCCGCCTGATGTTCCGATCAGCGCCTGCGGCGGCGTCCGCCACCACCTGAGCGGCGTTCCTTGTCTCCGCCGTCCTTCCTCACCTCGGGAAGTACATCGCCGAAGAGCTCGGCCACCATGGCGTCGTAGTCCGGCTTGGCCGCAGAGCCCTGGGGCCTCTCCTGGTCCTTGGCGCGGGGCTGGTGCTGCCGCTGCTCGTTGCGCTTGTTGTTGTCCTGGGGGCGCTGCTTCGGGCGCTGTTCGCGCCGCTCCTTGTTCTCGTTGCGCGGTGCGCGCTCGGATCGCTCCCGGGGTTCGCTGGCCGGCCGATCGGCAGTGCGCTGGTCGTTGGCACGCGATCCCTGTTCAGGTTTGCGACGCCGGTTCCTGGAGCGGGACCGGGATCCCTGACGAGAGCCTTCGCCTTCGGCAGGCCGGGCGTTCCGGTCGCCACGCTGCTGGCCACGGCCACCCTGCCGACGCTCCGGACGAGGTCCACGCTCCTCCCGCGGTTCGCTGGGGGTCACGGGGCCGCTGGCGCTGAGCGGGAAGGGGTGTTCGTTCACCACCGGCACATCGCGCTTGATCAGCTTCACGATGTCGCGCAGGTAGGCCTTCTCCTCCTGGTCGCAGAAGGAGATCGCGCGTCCTTCCGCCCCGGCACGGCCCGTGCGTCCGATGCGGTGCACGTAGGTCTCCGGGATGTTCGGCAGGTCGAAGTTGATCACGTGCGACAGCCCGTCGATGTCGATGCCGCGGGCGGCGATGTCCGTGGCCACCAGCACGCGGGTCTTGCCGTTCTTGAAGTTCTTCAGGGCGTTCTGCCGGGCGGTCTGGCTCTTGTTGCCGTGGATGGCCTCGGCGGTGATGCCGCTCTGCATCAGCTTCTTGGCCACCTTGTTGGCGCCGTGCTTGGTGCGGGTGAAGACCAGCGCCTCGCGGATGTCGCTCCCCTTCAACAGGTGCACCAGCAGGGCGTTCTTGTCGCCCTTGTGCACGTAGTAGAGGGACTGCTGGATGGTCTCGGCGGTGCTGGAGACCGGGGTCACCTCCACCTTCAGCGGGTCCTTCAGGATGCGCTGGGCCAGCTTCTCGATCTCCGGCGGCATGGTGGCGCTGAACAGGAGGGTCTGCCGCTGCTCGGGCAGTTCCTTGATCACGCGCTTCACGTCGTGGATGAAGCCCATGTCCAGCATGCGGTCGGCCTCGTCGAGCACGAAGATCTCGAGGTCCTTCAGGTGCACGTAGCCCTGGCCCATCAGGTCCAGCAGGCGGCCGGGGGTGGCCACCAGGATGTCCAGCCCGCGCTGCAGCGCATCGGTCTGGGGCTTCTGGCCCACGCCACCGAAGATCACGGCGTGCTTCAGGCCGCAGTGGCGTCCGTAGGCCGCGAAGCTCTCGCCGATCTGGATGGCCAGCTCGCGGGTGGGGGTCAGGATCAGCGTCTTGATGGCGCGCCGTCCCTGGCTGTTGCCCCGCTCATGCAGTTCCTGGATGATGGGGATGGCGAAGGCGGCGGTCTTTCCGGTGCCGGTCTGCGCGCAACCCAGCAGGTCGCGTCCCTTCACCAGGTGCGGGATGGCCTGTTCCTGGATGGGGGTGGGGTGGGTGTAGCCTTCCTCCTGGAGGGCCTTGAGAATGGGGGCGATGAGCCCCAGGTCGTTGAACGTGGTACGTTCCATGCTTGCTCCGCCGGTTTCCGGGCGGTACGGGTGTGTGCGATGCGGGCCGGGTCATTGCTCCCGGTGCACCTCGTGAAAGGTCTGTTCGGATGCCCCTTCGATCGGTCCGGCGTGCAATGAGCCGCTGGGGATTGCGCCTGGACGAACGGGTCCGCAGGAACTGCGGGGTAAGCTGGGCGCTCGGGGCTGCCCACCCGGAGGTGAGCGGTGCAAAGGTAGCGTTCCTCTCGCTACGGGGCCTTCAACGGTCCGGGTGGGTGGAAAGTTTGCTCACCATGGCCTGGGTGAGCGTGGAGGCCTCGGCCCCGTAGGCACTGATCAGCAGGCCGTGGATGTCATGCCGGTCGGAACTGATGGCATACAGGATGCTGGCGTCCGCCGGGTTGGTCTCTCCCTCGAAGCGGTGGAACTCATCGATCTCGAAATCGTCCGGGTCCAGGTCCACGCCGCGCGACCTGCTCACGAGGACATGCCCGCCCTGCTCGAGCTGGTCGGTGTACCCGCGCTGCTGCAGGTCGTTCACGGCCTCGGAAAGGGTGTCGTAGGTGCGCATGTCCTCGAAGGTACGGACCTGCTGATCGGGGTCATGGTGCCGCGGGCTGGTGATGTGGACATTCGAACGCATGAAACGCGCGCTCCTCATCCTGCTCGGCCTGCTGCTGGCGTTCTTCGCCTTTCTCGCCTGGTACAAGGCCACCTACAGCATGGACGTGGTGTCCGAGCGAAGCTCAGGTCCCGAGGATGCCGCGCAGCGGGTTTTGGTCGCCACCCAGGGCAGTACCTACAAGGACCTCGTCACCGATCGTGTGATCGGGCATCTGACGGACCAAAGCATCGCCGTGCAGGTGGTGGACGTGACCATGCTGGGGAGCGTGGATGCATCGCCATTCGATGCCGTGGTGATCCTGCACACCTGGGAGAACTGGGAGCCACAGCCCGACGCGCAGGCCTTCCTCAACGCGCATCCGGATCGGACGCGCTTCGTGGTGCTGGCCACCTCGGGTGGCGGGGATGAGATGATCGAAGGTGTCGATGGCATCTCCTCGGCCTCGGTCATGGACGAGGCACAAGCCGACGCAGACAGTCTCATCGCCCGGCTGGACCGGGTGCTGGCGCGGGGGCGTGCCCCGGTCAGCCCTTCATCGCGTTGAGCATCTCCTTGATGCCGCCCACGCTGCTGAGCACGCCGGTGCCCTCGAAGGGCATGAACACGGTGCGGTTGCCCTCGCCCTCGGTCACCATGTCCTGCAGGGCCTCGATGTACTTCATGGCGATCAGGTAGTTGGCCGGGTCGGCCTTGGAGGCGGCGAGCACCTCTGCGATCAGGCGCAGCGCCTCGGTCTCGCCCTGGGCGCGGCGGATGCGGGCCTGGGCATCGCCTTCGGCCTCCAGGATCTGGGCCTCCTTCTGGCCTTCGGCACGGCTGATCTGGGCGTCGCGGAAGCCCTCGGCCTCCAGGATCTGGGCCCGCTTGCGGCCCTCGGCCTCGATCACCACGGCGCGGCGGTCGCGCTCGGCGCGCATCTGCTTCTCCATGGCCTCGGCGATGTCGCGCGGGGGGATGATGTCCTGCAGTTCCACCCGGTTCACCTTCACGCCCCACTTGTTGCTGGCCTCGTCCAGGATGATGCGCAGCTTGGCGTTGATGGTCTCGCGACTGGTCAGCGTCTCGTCCAGGTCCAGCTCGCCGATCACGTTCCGGAGGGTGGTCTGGGTGAGCTTCTCCACGGCCAGCGGCAAATTCTCGATCTCGTAAACCGCCTTGATGGGATCCATGACCTGCAGGTAGAGCAGGGCATTGATCTCGATGGTCACGTTGTCCTTCGTGATCACGTTCTGCTTGGGGAAGTCGTAGACCATCTCCCGCAGGTCGATCTTCGCCTTCTGCTGGAACTGGACGTACTTCCGGCCATCGGGCAGCTCCCGGGTGTAGCGGAAGATGATCTCGCGCGGCTTCTCGTAGATCGGGATGATCACGTTGAAACCGGCGGTGAGCGTGCGGGCATAGCGGCCGAAGCGCTCGATGACCATGGATTCGCTCTGCTGGATGACGCGTACGCCCTTGCTCACGATGAAGATCACGAGCAGGGCGATCAGGATCAGGATGATGGTTCCGGGTGACATGGCGGGAGGGTTGGTAGGATCAGGAAGGGATCAGAGGGGTTCCACGATCAGCGTGTTGCTTTCCACGCGGACCACCTGCACCTGGTCGCCGGTGCGCAGCATGCGGTCCACGGTGCATTCGGCCCGCCAGTCGTCGCCATCGATGGCCACACGGCCCAGGCGCAGGGCGGGGTCGAAGTCCTGGGTCACACGCGCCCGGCGACCTACGAGGGCATCGGCGTTGGTGCGCAGGCCACCGTCCTTCCAGAAGCGTTTGATCAGCAGGGGGCGCAGGGCGAAGAACGAGGCGAGGGAGGCGGCCGAGAAGGAGAGCAGCTGTACGCCCTCACCACCGCCCAGGGCTGCGGCGACGCTTCCCCCGGCACAACCGATGCCCAGGCAGAGCAGGAAGAAGCCGGGCACGAAGATCTCGGCGATCAGCAGCAGGATCGCGGCCCCTGCCCACCAGTACCAGACGAAGAATCCCATGGTGTTCGTAGTGAGCGGCAAGATAGGCGGCGGTCCGCCATCGCAGGTGCCATCGCGGACGAGCGGCGAACGGGATCCCTGAACGGCCCCGGGCGGGGAGCGGAACCCCCGGGTTCGCCATCTTTGCCACCACCCATCCACTGCCGATGCTGAAGGGAAAGACCGTCGCCGTTGTGGTCCCCGCCTACAACGAGGAGACCCAGATCGGGATGGTCATCGAGACCATGCCCGACTTCGTGGACCGCATCGTGATCGTGAACGACTGCAGTCCGGACCGCACCGCCGAGGTGGTGAAGGAGCACATCGTCCGGGAGCGTGCGAAGGGGGATACCGTGAGCATCCTGCCGGTGAAGGTGGAGCGCACCCGCTGGAACGAGGCCGAGCTGGTGCTGGAGGAGGAGAGCGACCGGGAGATGGCCCATTATGTGCCCAGCGAGGTCGTGAACGAGCACCCGGACACAGACCGCGTGATCCTGATCAACAACCTGAAGAACGGCGGGGTGGGGGCCGGCATCGCGCGCGGCTACAAGTGGTGCCGCGACCGGGGCATCGACTGTACGGCGGTGATGGCCGGCGACGGCCAGATGGACCCGCACGAGCTCGAGGGCATCTGCCTGCCGGTGATCGAGGAAGGGATCGACTACGTGAAGGGCAACCGCCTGATCCACCGCAGCGCCTGGCTGGTGATCCCCAAGGTGCGCTTCTTCGGCAACAGCATCCTGAGCATCCTCACCAAGCTGGCCAGCGGCTACTGGCGGGTGAGCGACACCCAGACCGGCTACACGGCCATCGGCCTCAAGGCCATGCACGCCGTGAAGCTGCACAAGATCTACCGCAGCTACGGCATGCCCAACGACCTGCTCGTGAAGCTCAACATCGCCCAGTGCACCCTGCGTGAGGTGGAGATCAAGCCGGTGTACCGGGTGGGCGAGCAGAGCAAGATGAAGGTGATGAAGGTGATCCCCCGGGTGAGCCGTCTGCTGATCAAGAGCTTCTTCATCCGCCTGTGGCGCAAGTACCTGTTCAAGGACTTCCATCCGCTCTTCATCTTCTACAATTACGCGTTCCTGGCGCTGTTGATCACTCTGCCCTACGCCTGGAAGATCGGCCGGGCCTTCTGGACCGGCACCGTGGTGAACACCGAGCCCCTGATCGCCTTCCTGTTCCTGGCCACCAGTGGCTTCCAGGCGCTGATCTTCGCCATGTGGATGGACATGCAGGACAACGAACGGCTGTACAAGTAGGGCCCACCACCGCCGCCCCCGGGTATCTTCGCGGCCATGTGCGGCATCTTCGGCATCCTGGCCAAGGCTGAAGCGGACCTTCCACGCCCCCTGCTGGAGACCGCCATCCGCGAGCTCTTCATCCTGAGCGAGACGCGCGGCAAGGAGAGCAGCGGCATCGCGGTACGCGGTTCGGCCGACCGCACGCTCCACGTGACCAAGGACGACATCCCGGCCAGTGAACTGATCCGTTCGGCCGAGTACCGGCGCTTCCTGGACAAGGCCCTGGGGCCATCCTACAGCGACGGTCAGCGTGAACTGGCGGCCATCGCGCACAGCCGGTTGGTGACCAATGGCAGCCAGGAGAACAACACGAACAACCAGCCCTGCATCAAGGACGGGGTGGTGATGGTGCACAACGGCATCGTCACCAACGTGGCCGAGCTCTGGGAGCGCTACGCCGGCCGGATCGAGCGCCGCTATGAGGTGGACACCGAGGTGATCGCCTCCCTGTTCCGGCTGTTCCTGAAGGAAGGCCTGGGTCCGGTGGAGGCCATTCGGAAGGTCTTCTCGGAGATGGAAGGTGCGGCCAGCGTGGCCATCCTGCTGGAGGATTCCTCCCAGGTGCTGCTGGTCACCAATACCGGTTCGCTCTACTTCCTGGAGGACCCGGCTGGAAGCCTGGTCTTCGCCAGCGAGGAGTACATCGCCCGCAGCTTCACCGAACGCGACGGAGTGAAGGCCCGTTACGGCGGACTTCCCGTCACCTGGCTCAGGCCCTTCACGGGACGTGTGGTGGACCTCTCGGACTGGTCGGTGCGCGAATTCGACCTGAACGGAACAGCGGCGGGACCGGCGTTCAAGCAGGGATCCGCCTTCGCGATCGACGAGGTGCTGACGGAGGACGCACCCCCTGCGGCTCCCGGGGTGAACGCCGGGGCCGAGGCCCGTCTGCGCGCCCTGCTGGAGTTCCCCCTGGAGGAGGTGCGGCAGCTGAAGCGCTGCACGAAATGCCTGCTGCCGGAGACCTTCCCCTACATCCGCTTCGATGGGCAGGGCGTCTGCAACTATTGCGCGAACTACCGCCCGAAAGGGCTCATGGAGGACCGCCGGGAGAAGCTGGAGGAGGTGCTGAAGCAGTACCGGCGGGAGGACGGCAAGCCGGACTGCGTGGTGGCCTTCAGCGGTGGCCGTGATTCGAGCTACGGCCTGCACCTGCTGGTGAAGGAGTTCGGCATGCACCCGCTCACCTTCACCTACGACTGGGGCATGGTCACCGACCTGGCCCGGCGCAACATCGCGCGGATGACCGGCAAGCTGGGCATCGAGAACATCCTGGTGAGCGCGGACATCAAGCAGAAGCGGCGGAACATCCGGCTGAACGTGGAGGCCTGGCTGAAGCGCCCCCGGCTGGGCATGATCCCCCTGTTCATGGCCGGCGACAAGCACTTCTTCGTGCACGTGAACAACATCCGGAGGCAGACGGGCATCCACTGCGACATCTGGATGGAGAACAAGCTGGAGAACACCGACTTCAAGGCCGGTTTCGCGGGCATCAGGCCCAACTTCGAGAAGGAGCGGATCGACAAGCAGAGCACCCTGGCCAAGCTGCAGATGCCGCTGTACTACGCACGCAATTTCCTGGTGAACCCCGCCTACATCAACCCGAGCATCCCCGACACCTACAGCGCCTTCAAGGCCTACTACATGGAGCCGCGCGAGGTGTACCTGCTGCTGTTCGACTTCGTGCCCTGGAACGAGGAGGAGATCGGCCGCACGCTGATCGGGGAGTACAACTGGGAACTGGCGCCGGACACCGACAGCACCTGGCGGATCGGCGACGGCACGGCGGCCTTCTACAACTACATCTACTACACGGTCGCCGGCTTCACCGAGTTCGACACCTTCCGCAGCAACCAGGTCCGGGAGGGGATGATCGGCCGCAACGAGGCGCTGAAGGCAGTGGACGAGGAGAACCGGCCGCGCTTCGAGAGCATGAAGTGGTACTTCGACACCATCGGCGTGGACATGGAACGGGCGGTGCAGGTGATCAACGCGATGCCCCGCCTGTATCGCCAACGCGGCCGCTGATGGGGGAGTGGGGGCTGTTCTGGACGGCCTTCGGGCTCACCAACGTGCTCTTCGGTGCGGTGACGGCCGCCTGGCTGCTCCGCTGGCAGGACCGGCTTTCCCTGCCGGCAGTGCCCCTCGCCATCGTGGGTGCAGGCCTTGCGCCTTTTGTGGTGACCCTGATGCTGTACTACGGGATGATGCTCCTGCCCGGCACGTCAGCATTGGCCTACGTGGCGCTGGTCACCGGTGTGATGCTCGCGCTGTCCCTCACCGCTGGTGAAGGATGGGGCCGCCTTGCTGCGATGCTGCGTCGCATCGTCCGGGGAGCTTCCGATCCGGCGATGTGGCCCTTCTGGCTCGGGAGCCTGGCCGTGGTGGTGATCGCGGTGCTGCTACTGCCGAACAAGCCGCTGGTGGACCACGACGTGCTGGAGTACGGTGTGCAGGGCCGGGTGTTCCTGCGCGACAAGGCGATCCACTTCGTCCGCCACCGGTTCGATCCGGCGACAGGCTTCTACTACGTGGGCCTGCACGGCTTCTCCTTTCCGCTGATGTTCACCTGGGAGGGGCTGATCGGCGAAGTCGTGGGTTCGGCTGGTGACGCTTGGTCCCGGAGCATCACCATCTGGTACGCGTGGCTCTTGATCGCGCTGGTCTGGAGCGTGCTGCGCCGGGCAAGCCCCTGGCTGGCGGCGGCCGGTGCGCTGACCATGACCCTGCCGCTGGGCTTCCTGTTCCTGCTGGTGGTCTACCACCTGGACAGCTACCGCATCTTCCTGTTCTCGGCGGTGATGGCCATGCTGGTCGCTGCGTTCCGTTCGCCCTCCCCGGCACGGTGGCTGCTGCTCGGCACGCTCGCCGGGGCCCATGCCTTCGTGCATTCGCTGGGGGCCATCCTCGGCGGCATCCTGGTGCTGGTGGTGGTGCTGGTATCGTCGGGCGGGATCGGCGACCGCCTTCGTCCGCTGCTGTGGATGATCGGCCCGCTGCTGTTGGCCGGAGGCCTGCATTATGTGCTGGACACCTTCCTGGGCACGGGTTGGATCTTCAAGGACATCATCTGGTTCTGAGGCATGGACAAGCGCACCTTCGACCGGACCGTGTGGGGGCTGTTGCTCGCCTTCGGGGTGGTGGTGCCCGTCCTGTACTTCCGTTGGTGGATGCCGGTGACGCCGGTCTCCGGCGATCCCTCGCTGTTCGAGCGCGGGCTGGGCACGCCGCTGCTGCTCTGGTTGAACGGCCGCCTGGGCACCTTCCTCAACTTCCGGTTCCTGGGGTCGCTCTCCTGGACGGCCATCCCCTTGCTCGTGCTGGCGGTCGTCCGGTGGAAGCGGATCCTTCCGTGGCAGCGGTCGCTGGCCCTGTTCACCATCCTGGGTGTGTTGGTGATCGGGGTTTTCGGTGGGTTCAACTACCGGTATGCGCTCACCTTTGAACCACTGTTCGTGATGGCCCTGTTCCTCTTCCTGCATCAGGCCTTCGAGCACTTCGGCCATTCCCTGGTGCAACGCCGGCGCTACCTTCTGGCACTGGTGGGCATCGCCGTCCTGAACACGGCCCTGGCCATCGACCTGCGCCAGCGCACCAAGGCCGCCAACGCTACCTTCTCTTCGCCGGACACCGAGGGCGGCTCCCTGAAGGAGCGGCTGGACAGCTCCCCGCAGGACCTGGAAGGTTGGCTGAAGGGCATGGGAGTGGCGGCGACCGATACCGTGCTGGTGAACAACCTGCCGGTCTGGTACTACCGCACGGAGCGGCCGGGCATCTACTACTGGTGCGGGTCCGACCAGCTGTTCCTGGAGGACGGCACTCCGTTCCTGTTCCATGACCGGACGGATGCCGAAGTGGCCACCCTCCTGCGGGACAGCCTGCACTGCCGGTACATCTTCTCCACGAAGGAACTGAGCACGTTCGCTCCGCGATTCCAGACCTTCCTGGAGGAGCGCTGCACCCTGCTGGGCACCGAGCACCGCGACCATACCCTGCACCGGATCGACGCACCCTGAGCGATGGCGGCACGCAGCAAGTTCAGCAACGACCTGTGGTTCAACGCAGCCGCATTCGGCGGCAGCGCGGTGCTCGGGGTGCTGTTGAACCTGTTCATCGTGCGCTACCACGATGCGGCGGCGCTGGGGGTGTTCAACCAGGTGTACGCGGTGTACATCCTGCTGAGCCAGCTGGCGGTGGGCGGTGTGCACCTGGCCGTGCAGGCCATCGCGCCGCGAGAATTGCAGGCAGGCCGGTCCTACGATGCCGGGCTCTCGGCCACGCTGCTGCTCAGCGGGCTGTCGTCAGCGATCGTCATGGCCGTGGCCTGGACCTTCCGCGACCTGCCGGGGCGCTGGTTCAGCAGTGCGGGCGTGGAGGCCGGGTTCCCCCCGGTGATCATCGGGCTGCTGTTCTTCTCGTGGAACAAGGTGCTGCTGAGCTTCCACAACGGGGCCCGCCGCATGCGGCTCTTCGCGGTGTTCCAGTTCCTGCGTTTCGCGGGCCTGCTGGGCGGGGTCATGTGGCTCTCGCTGGAAGGGGCGGACCCTTGGCGGCTTCCGGTGGTGCTCGCCTGGACGGAGATCGGCCTGTTCGCCCTGCTGCTGCCCCTGACCTTGAAGTGGTGGCGCCCGTGGAAGCTGGCCGGCCTGCAAGGGGCCTTGGTCGAACACTTCCGCTTCGGGAACCGCGCCCTGCCCGGCAACCTCCTGCTGGACGTGAACACCCGCGTGGACGTGTTCATGCTGGGCCTCTTCACCGGTGATGCCGCCGTTGGACTCTACAGCTTCGCGGCCACCGTGGCCGAGGGTGCGCTTCAACTCCCGGTGTTGTTCCGCAACAACATCAATCCGGTGATCGCCTCGGCCTGGACGCGCGGTGGGCGCCGCCTGCTGAACAAGCTGCTGCCTCGCAACCGCCGGGCCTTCTTCCGCATCCTGGCGCCGCTCATGCTGCTGTCCGTCGCCCTGTTCCCGCTGGCCCTGTGGGTGCTGGGCATGCAGGAGGAACCCATGACGGTGTGGGCGGTCTATGCGATCCTGGCCCTGGGCATCGCGGCCAGTTCGGGGCACCAACCCTTCCTCATGCTGTTCAGCCAGCTCGGCCGGCCGGGCACGCAGACCCTGTTCATCGCGGGAGTGTTCCTGAGCAACGTGCTCCTGAACCTGGCCCTGATCCCCTGGCTGGGCCTGTACGGAGCGGCGCTGGCCACGGCGCTCAGCTTCCTGGTGCTGGCCGGTTTGCTCACGTGGCTGGCCCGGCGGACCTTCGACGTGGTCCTTTGAGCCCACCATGCGGATCGCGACCGGTTCCTTCGGAAGGCATGTCCTGACCCTGATCGGAGGCTCTGCCCTGGCGCAGTTGCTGCCGCTGCTGGCCACGCCATTCCTCACCCGCCTGTACAGCCCGGAACAGTTCGGAGCGCTGGCCCTGCTGCTGGCGGTGGCCAATCCCGTGAGCCTGCTCGTGTGCGGGCGCTACGAGCTAACGGTGGTGCTGCCCAAGGAGGATCGCGAGGCGCGCACCCTGGTGCAGGTGGCCCTCCTCTTCGCACTGGCTTCCCTGGTCGTGCTGGGCGGCCTCACCTGGTCGCTGGCCCCGGCCATCGCCGGATGGACCAGCGATGGGGGACGGGACGCGTGGCAGGCGATCGTGCTGGCGCCGGTCCTGTTCCTCCTGATGGGGACCTTCCAACCGCTGAACCACTGGCTGCTGCGCAAACAGGCGTTCCAGGCGGTGAGCGTGAACAAGGTGGCCCAGACCACGGCCATCACGGCCTTATCACTTGGGCTTGGGCTGGTGGCCGTGAACACGGGACTGATGTGGGCCTACATCGGCGGCTGGGCGGTGCACCTGCTGGTGGCCTTTGTGCAGAGCGGCTACAAGGGCCTGCACCTGCGGCCGATTGATATGAGCGCCGTGCGCGAACTGGCCCGCCGTTACCGGCATTATCCGATCTTCAACGCGCTGCCCGCCGTGCTGAACACCGCCACGCTCTCGATCCCGGTCTTTCTGCTGACCCGCCATTTCGACGAGGAGGTCACCGGGCAGTTCAACCTGTGCCGGCAGGCGGTGTTCCTGCCCACGCTGTTCATCGCCTCGGCCTTCCTGCAGGTGTACACCCAACGGGCCGGGGCCGCCGTGGCCAACGGGGAACCCGTAGTGCCCGGGCTCCGGCGGACCTTGCGCCTGCTGGCCCCGATGGCGCTGGCGGTCGCGGCGGTGCTGCTCACCCTCGGTCCCTGGCTGTTCGCCCTGGTCTTCGGTGCGGAATGGGAGCCTGCCGGACGTTTCGCGCGGTTGCTGGCCCTGCCGATCGCCGCGCAGTTCGTGGTGGTGCCGCTGGCCGTGTTGTTGAACGCGCTCGGCCGCATCCGCCAGTACAGCATCTGGCAGGTGGCCTACTTCGCTGCGGTCCTCGGCTGCAGCTGGCTTCCGTTCCAAGGCCCGGAGACCTACCTGACGATCCTGGCCGCGGTGGACGTGCTGGCCTTCGGGGCCCTGGGCCTGATGATCGCCCGGGGAGCCGTGGCCCATGACCGATCGCTGTACATCCCGTTGGCATGAAGCAGCGCGTGCTCCTCCAGACCGCCATGGTGCTGCTGGCCGGCCTCGTGCCCCTGTGGCCCGCCGCGCTGCCCGCCTTGGTGGCCATGGTGGTGGCCCTGGCGCTGTTCGGCCCTCGGACGGGGGGCTCCCTGTTGAACTGGGACACCCCGCTTCCCTGGGCCATGCTGCTCTATGGTTGGCATGTGGCCGGTATGGGTTGGAGCGAAGACCAGGGCTTCGGTTGGTTCGATCTGGGCATCAAGGCCTCGCTGCTGCTGCTGCCGCTGGTGGCCTGGCGGCAGGGTGGCCTGGGGCCCGAGGTGGCCCGTTCCGCCTGGCGAATGTTCGTGTTCACCTGCACGCTCCTGGTCGGCTTCCTGGTAGTTCGTGCGCTCTGGCGCTACGGCGGTGAGCACTGGATGCTGATGCAGGGCATGAGCATCGCGGGGAAGCCCTACTACAACCACCTCTTCTCGTCCTATTTCAGCGAACCGCTGCACCCGACCTACCTGGCGTGGTACCTGCAGGTGGCGCTGATCGCCTGGTCGCTGGGCAACATCAGGCGGAGCACTTCCCGGTGGATCGACCTGCTCGTGCAGGGCACGCTGATGGCCGGCATCGTGCTCTGTGCCTCCAAGATGGGCTGGATCGTGCTGGCGCTGTTCCTGGTGTACCAAGCGGTGTTCCGCTGGAAGGACCGGGCCTGGCGGCGCTCCTTGCTGGGGCTTGCCCTGACGACAGTGGCCCTTTTCGCCCTCCTCTACGTGACCATCCCCGGTGTACGTGGCAAGGTGACGGAAGCGGTTGGCGCCCTGAAGGGTACGAACGCCCATGCCGAGGACAGCAGCGGCGCGCGCCGGCTCGTTTGGGATGCTGCCATCCGGCTGTTCGAGGAAGCACCGCTCCTGGGCACCGGCACGGGCGACATCAAGAACGAGCTGCTGGCGGTCTATGCCGAGGAAGGCTACGACTACCCGCTGGAGCATCGGCTGAACGCGCACTCCCAGTTCCTGCAGTTCGCCGCGGCCCTGGGGCTGCCGGGGCTGTTGCTGGTGCTGCTGATGCTGCTGGTGCCCTTGGTCTTCGCGATCCGGCGGCGCCAGCACGCCCTGGTGCTCTTCCTGCTGGCCACGCTGATGCATTTCTCGGTGGAATCCATGCTGGAGGTGCAGGCCGGGGTCATCGGCTTCGCCACGTTCGCCCTGCTGTTCACCTGGGGCCGGGTGAAGGAGGAGGACAGCGCCCCGCACATCGTCCTGCTCACACAGTACTTCCCGCCGGAGACGGGCGCACCGCAGAACCGGCTGCACGCCACCGCCCTGCAGCTGCGCGACCATGGCGCCCGGGTCACCGTGCTCACGGCCATGCCCAACTACCCGGCCATGCGCGTCCACGAGGCCTATCGCGGGCGGCTGTTCATGCGGGAGGAGCGTGATGGGCTGGAGGTGCTGCGGGCCTGGCTGCTCGTTTCCCCGAAGCGCAGCCTGCCCTGGCGCCTGGCCAACTACTTCTCCTTCGTGGCCACTTCGCTGGTAGCCGGACTGCTCACCCTGCGCCGTGCCGATGTGCTCCTGGTGGAATCACCGCCCCTGTTCCTGGGCATCAGCGCCATGGTCCTGGCAAGGCTGAAGGGGGCGAAGCTGGTGTTCAACGTGAGCGACCTCTGGCCCGAGAGCGCCGTGCAGCTGGGCCTGGTGAAGCCCGGCCCGATGGTGGACCTGAGCACCCGGCTCGAGATGCTGTGCTACCGGCGGTCGGCGCTGGTCACCGGGCAGACCCAGGGCATCGTGGCCGACATCCGGCGGCGCTGTCCGGACAAGGCGGTCGAGTGGATCCCCAACGGGGTGGACGTGGAGGCGATCGCCGCGGTGGTGCCGGCGGAACGGGAGCACCATGGGCTTACCTACGACCAGTTGGTGCTGACCTATGCCGGCATCATCGGCCATGCGCAGGGCCTGGAGGTGGTGCTGGAGGCGGCGAACCTCCTTCGCGATCAGGACCGGGTGCGCTTCGTGCTGCTCGGCGATGGCCCCGAACGCGCAGGCTTACGGAAGCAGGCACAGGAACTGGCCCTGACCAACGTGCTCTTCGTGGACCCGATGCCGCGCGCCGAGGCCTTGTCGCTCGTGGCGGCCAGCGATGCGGCCGTGGTGCCGCTCAGGGACAACCCGCTTTTCCGGGGTGCCATCCCTTCCAAGCTCTTCGAGGCCCAGGCGCTCGGCAAGCCCTTGTTGCTGGGCGTGGACGGCGAGGCGCGGGAACTGTTCATCGAACAGGGTGGGGGTGGTGTGTACTTCACCCCGGAGGATCCGCAGGCCCTTGCTGCTGCGGTACGGGAGCTGCTCGCCGATCCCGGGAGGGCACGGACCCTTGGGGAAGTGGGGGCCCGATACGTGCGCGAACACTTCGACCGGAAGCGCATCGGCGACCGGCTGTGGGGCGCCCTGCGGCCGCTGCTCCGGCGCTAACTTGGCCGCCCATGATCCCTTTCAGCCCGCCGCGCATCGATGAGCGCACCGTGGAGGCCGTGGCCGAGGCCCTGCGCAGCGGCTGGATCACCACCGGTCCGCGCACCAAGGAGTTCGAGCGCCAACTGGCCTCGTACTGCGGGGTGGAGCGCGTGGTCGCCCTCAACAGCTGGACCAACGCCTGCGAGCTGGTGCTCCGCTGGTTCGGCATCGGGCCGGGCGACGAGGTGATCCTGCCGGCATATACCTATTGCGCCAGCGCCAACATCGTGGAGCACGTGGGCGCGATCCCGGTGTTGGTGGACATCCTCGACGACTTCACCCTGGATCCGGACGATGTCGCACGCAAGCTCTCGCCCGCGACCAAGTGCATCATGCCGGTGGATGTCGGCGGGCTGCCCGCGCGCATCGACAAGATCATGGCCCTGGCAGAAGGACAGAGGGCGTCCTTCCATCCGGCGGCTGGCAGCATTCCCCAGGAGTTGCTTGGGCGTCCGCTGGTGCTCTCGGATGCCGCCCATTCCTTCGGCGCCCGCATCGGCGGCAGGCCGGTGGGCTCCCAGGCCGACATCACGGGCTTCAGCTTCCACGCGGTGAAGAACCTGACCACCGCCGAGGGCGGGGCACTGGCCTTCCACCTGCCGGAGGCCTTCGACGCGGAGGAGCTGTACCGCTGGTTCAACGTGATGAGCCTGCACGGCCAGAGCAAGGACGCGCTGGCCAAGAACCAGCCGGGCGCCTGGCGCTACGACGTGACCGCCCCCGGTTACAAGTGCAACATGACCGACCTGCAGGCGGCCATCGGGCTGGTGGAACTGGAGCGCTACGACCGGGAAACACTGCCCCGGCGGCGCGCCATCTGCGAGCGTTACCAGGCCGCCTTCAGTTCCGACGAGCGATTCCTGGAGCCGGTCCTGATGGACGAGGGCAGGACCTCCAGCTTCCACCTGTACATGCTGCGGGTGCGTGAGGCCGGCGAGGAGCAGCGTGATGCGATCATCACGGCCATCGCCGAACGAGGGGTCAGTGTGAACGTGCACTTCCAGCCGCTGCCCCTGCTGAGCCACTACCGCGACCGGGGGTATGCCATCGGCGATGTGCCCAACGCCTACCGGCAGTATGCCCGGGAGATCAGCCTACCCGTGTACTACGACCTCTCTGACGACCAGGTGGACCAGGTGATCACCGCCGTGAAGGAGGCCGTGCAGGAGGTGCTGGGATGAAGCGGGCCTTCGACATCGTGGTGGCTTTGGCGGCGTTGCTCCTCCTGTCGCCCGTGTTGCTCATCATCACCGTGTTGGTGGCGCTCACCTCCCCGGGCGGGGCCTTTTTCTGCCAGGTGCGCGTGGGCAAGGACGGCCGGGAGTTCCGCCTATTGAAGTTTAGGACCATGCGACCCGGGAGCGAAGCGAAGGGCCAGCTCACGGTGGGCGGCCGCGATCCGCGCATCACGGGCATCGGCCGCTTCCTGCGGAAGAGCAAGCTGGATGAGCTGCCCCAGCTGTGGAACGTGCTCGTGGGCGACATGAGCCTGGTGGGCCCGCGTCCGGAAGTGCCCCGGTACGTGGCCTTGTATACCGCAGAACAGCGCGAGGTATTGAGCGTCCGGCCGGGCATCACCGGTTTGGCGAGCCTGGCCTACATCGATGAGAACGAAGTGCTGGCAAAGGCCACCGACCCGGAGAAGGCCTACATCGAGCAGGTGATGCCGGCCAAGCTGGCCCTGGATCAGGCCTACGTGAGCGACCATGGGATGGCTAAGGACCTGGGGATCCTCCTCCGCACCCTGATCGGCCTTTTCCGGTAAGCCCCAACAAAGAACGCCCCGGCACAAGGCCGGGGCGTCCAAGGTCAGGGTCGTCTTCGATCAGCGGGTCACCACCACCCGGAAGGTGGAGCGCTTGCCGTCACGCAGGCGCAGGTCGAAGAGGTAGGTGCCGTTCTGGAAGCGGTCGGCGTTCACCACGAGCACCTCGCCGCCCAGGGTCACGTCCTGGTCCAGCACCACCTTGCCGGCCATGTCACGCACGGTCAGTTCGGCATTGCCGTTCAGTCCCTTCAAGGGAATGCGCACCTCTTGTGCCGTCGGGTTGGGGTAGGGGGTCAGGTCCACGCGATCCAGGTCGTTCACGCTCACGTCGGCAGCTCCGAACATCGGGCTCACGGCACAGGTCACGTCCGTTCCGAAGCCCAGCACGAACCAGCTGCCTCCGTTCTCGGTGATCGACACCGGCTGGTCGTACATCGTGGTGTTCTCGTCATAGTCGTAGTAGCTGTCGAAGCCCACGAAGAGCAGGTCGTTGAAGGTGGTCACGCAGAACAGGTAGCGCTGATCGTCGACCAGTACGACGGGATCATCGAAGGGGATGTACACCATCTGGCTGCTCTCGTCCGTGACGTAGTTGTACTCACCCGTGGCCACGGCATTGATGTCCAGCACCTGGATGTTGGGGTCGCTCAGGCCGGTGAACACATCGTTCCATTCGTACAGGGTGGCTTCGATGAACTCGCCTGTCACGCTGTCGCCCGCGCTCTTCGAGGCCGAGGAGTAGAGACCCAGCGCGGCCATGCGGCTGGCGTTCGGGTCCCGGAAATGGGTGCAGGTGGTGAAGCCCGTGGTGTTGCCCGACGGACGGAAGTGGGCCGTGGGGATCGGCAGTTCGGTCACCGGGTCGATGTCGGCATAGCTCCAGAGCGAATCGATGAGCAGGGTGGTCACGAACTCATTGTCTCCCTCGAACTCGTCGACGATGCCTCCACCACCGATGCCGCTGGTATAGGTGATCGTGTAGAACCCACCGTACGTGCTTTGGCTGAACGTGGGCACGGTCAGGAAGGCGCTGTCGCCACTGAGGATGTCCACCCCGGCCGAGGTCTCGTTGTAGAGCTCCGTACCACCCTGGTCCACCACCACGTTCAGGGTGATGCCCACCTGGTCGTTGGAACCGTAGTTGTGTACCCAGGCCCCAGGCATCACGTTGAACTCGGTGTCGTTCTGGGCGATGGCGGCAGGCTTGGCGGTGTACTCGGACATGAGGATGTCCTGCGGGAACATGCCCACATCATCACCGAAGAAGCCGGCCTTGTTGCCGATGAACATGATCACGTTGCCGGCATCGATCTCCGACTTCATGAGGGCACCGTCCGACTGGCTGATCATGATCACCGGAATGGAGACGGCGGCACCGTCCGCACCGGCTCCCATGCCCACGGGGGCGCCGGCCACGTTGTTGATGATCACCACGGCCACGGCCCCTGCGTTCTCGGCGTTCAGGGCCTTGGTGCCGAACTCACAGCTGCCGCGATAGACCACGGCGATCTTGCCGGCCACGTCCACGCCGTTCACCAGCGCATTGCAGCCGAGCGAATCCCCCACGGTGCCGTCGCTGACGAAGGCCAGTGTATCGGTCACCGAAGTGCCCGGAATGCTCAGGTCCGGGGATCCCCAACCATCGTCGGGGCCCACCCAGGTGAAATCATAGCCCCCCATGAGGCCGGGTGGCTCCTCCACGTAGGTGATCACCTGGGCGGTGGCTGCTGTCACGACCCCCAGCCCAAGTACAAGAGCGAGTAGTGTTTTCTTCATCTCCATCAGGTTTAGGTTTTGGCGCAATTACCGAACCTAAAGTTAATGCACGTAACGGAACGCCCCGGCGACAGGCCGGGGCGCACTCTTGGAACTTCGCGGGATCCTACCGGGTCACCACCACCCGGAAGGTGGAGCGCCTGCCGTCGCGTAACCGCAGGTCGAAGAGATGGGTGCCGTTCCGAAAGCGATCGGCGGGCACCACGAGCACTTCGCCGCCCAACGTCACCTCCTGGTCCAGCACCACCTTGCCGGTCATGTCACGCACGGTGAGCTCCGCGTTGCCGTTCAAGCCCTGCAAGGGGATCCGCACCTCCTGGGCCGTGGGGTTCGGGTAGGGGGTCAGGTCCACCCGGTCGCGGTCGTTCACGCTCACATCGTTGGCACCGAGCAACGGGGTCACGGCGCAGGTCAGGTCCGTGCCGAAGCCCAGCACGAACCAGCTGCCACCATCCTCCAGCACGGAGACCGGCTGGTCGTACATCGTCGTGTTCTCGTCATAATCGTAGTAGTCGTCGTAACCCACGAACAGCTGGTCCGTGAACGTGGTCACGCAGAAGAGGTAGCGCTGGTCGTCCACCAGGGATACCGGCACGTCGAAGGGGATGTAGATCACCTCCCCGTTCTGGTCGCTCAGGTAGTTGTATTCACCCGTGGCGATCGTATTGATGTCCAGCACCTGGATGTTGGGGTCGCTCAGGCCGGTGAACACATCGTTCCATTCGTAGAGGTTGGCCTCGATGAACTCGCCCGTCACGCTGTCGGTGCCTGATTTGGTGGTGGACGTGTAAATGCCCAGGGCCCCCAGCCGGCTGGCGTTCGGGTCCTGGAAATGGGTGCAGGCCGTGAAGCCCGTCGTGTTGCCCGTGGGGCGGTAGTGGGCCGGGGGTACGGGAAGCTCGGTCACCGGATCGATGTCCGCATAGCTCCAGAGCGAATCGATGAAAAAGCGGGTCACGAAGGTGTTGTCCCCGTCGAATTCGTCCGTGATGCCGCCTCCGCCGATCGCAGCGGTGTAGGTCATGGTATAGAAGCCCGAGTAGCTGCTCTGGCTGAAGGTGGGAACGGTCAGGAAGGCACTGTCGCCGCTGAGGATGTCCACTCCAGCGGAGGTCTCGTCGTACAAGGTGCTGCCGTTCTGCTCCACCGTCACGTTCAGTGTCACACCCACTTGATCGCCGTTCCCGAAGTTCCGCACCCAGGCACCGGGCATCACGTCGAACTCGGTGTCGTCCTGCGCGATCAGCGCGGGTTTGGCGGTGTATTCGGACATCAGGATGTCACCGGCGGTCATGCCGATATCATCCGCGAAGAAGCCGGTCTTGTTCCCGATGAAGGCCACCACATCGTTCCCTGCGTCCATTTCCGCACGGATCAGGGCGCCATCGGCCTGGGTGATCATCACCACCGGGATGGTGACGTTGGCCCCCTGGGAGGCCGGCAGCATGTTGAACCCGGCGACGGGGTCGGACACGTTGCTCACGATGATCACGGCCACGGCACCGGCATTCTCGGCACTGATCGCCTTCTCGCCGAACTCGCAGGTGCCGCGGTAGATGAACGCGATCTTCCCGGCGACGTCAGCGCCGTTCACCAGGGGGCCACATCCCAGGGAGTCGGCGGCCGTGCCATCGTCCACCATGGCCAGGGTGTCCACCACGGCGTTGGCCGGGATGGTCAGGTCGGACACGCCCCATCCGGAAGCGATGGTGGCATAGGTATGCTCATAGGAGCCCACGATGTTCGCCGGTTCCTGCACGGCCACCACGACCTGTGCCTGTGAGGTCAGGACGCATCCTGCCGAAAGGGCAAGGGAGAGTAGGATTCTTTTCATGTTCAGGGTGCTCTTGTAGGTGAATGACCCACAAGGTAACCGACCCCGAAGAACTGCTTCAGATAGGCTCGTCGAAGGGGGCCAGCACCTCCCTGAGCACCTCCATGTCAGCGGCCCGGTCCCGGTCTCCCTGCTTGGCGTAGCTGTGTGCCAGGTTGTTCAGCTGGCGCCGGATGATGCTGATGTTGGAGCAAGGCGTGTAAAAGGACGCCCGGGGCTCGATGTTCAGCTTCCGCAGGAATTCATCGATCTCGTTCTTGCCCAATATGTCGCCCTGGCTGAACGGATTGATGTAGAAGAGCACGTTGTAACGCTCGTCCCCCGTGGCGCTGCCGCCCATGCTCTCCTCGTCCAGGTAGGCGAGCACGAAATGGTTCGGGAGGTTCACCCCGCGCAGGGGCAGTTCGAGGTCCTCGGCGATCACCTGGTAGATGATGGAGAGCGAGAGGGGATTGCCCTTTCGGCTGTCCAGCACCTCGTTCAGGAAGCTGTTCTGGGGAGCGTGGTAGTTCCGCTTGTTCCCCTTGAAGCCGTGCACCTGGAAGAAGATGTGGTTGAAGATCCGCACCTTCTCGAAGCTGGTCAGGTGGTCGTTCAGTTCCAGCCAGATGTCCTGGCGGATGGCGGCCAGCCGGCCCCGCACCTTCTGTTCGTCGAGCTCCGGATAGCGATAGCGTGACACGATCAGGGCGCCTTCCAACAGGTCATCCCCACCGGCCTCGGCCCATTCCTTCAGGCGGGAGGTGATGCCGGAGATGTGGATGGTGTGAAGGATGTCCTCCACCCGGTCACGAAAGAAGTCGTCGTGGTCCTCGGCGCTCCAGGCCGATTCGAGGTCGGGCACCACGTCCTCTCCCAGGGAGATGATCCGTTGCCGCACCTGTTCGAAGACCTGTTCGTCGGGATCGTCGATCAGGCTGATCAGGGCGCGGATCTCGTTCTCGCTCATCGGCTGGTCTTCCCCTTGCGTGGTGCTCGCTGGGCGAAAGTAGCCGGGGTGTTCAGCGGGTGCGTACCGTACCGCCCGCACTTTCCCCCATCAGATCGTTGATCGGTCCAGCACCTCGTCGATCATGGCCTCCACGGCCGCATGGTGGTCCTCCAGGAATGTGCCTTCCGCCCGGTTGGCCACCACGGTGCATACGGTGCAGGCCGCGTGTCCAAGGATACCCGAGAGCCCGTACAGGGCGCTGGTCTCCATCTCGAAGTTGGTCACCCGAAGCCCTTCGTGCTCGAACTCCGCCAGGCGCTCGTTGAGGTCCGGCACACCGGCCAACGCGCGCACGTTGCGTCCCTGCGGACCGTAGAACCCGCCGGCCGTGGCGGTGATGCCGGTGTGATGATCGCGCCCGTACAGCGCCAGGAGGTCCTTGTCCGCGGCTGCGAGGTAGGGGGTGGGCAGGTGGTCCGGCCAGCCCAGACCCGCCATGAGCGCCTGCCACAGCCGAAGCTCAGCGGGTGAGTTCTCGTAGGCGTAGTAGTGCAGGACGTTGTCCAGGCCAAGGCCGTGGGCGCTCACGACCAGATCGCCGGGCGCGATCCCGGGTTGCAGCGCACCGGTGGTGCCCATGCGCACGATCCGCAGGCTGCGGTGGTCACGCTTCACCGTCCGCGTGGTCAGGTCCACGTTCACCAACGCGTCCAGTTCGTTCAGTACGATATCGATGTTGTCCGTACCGATACCGGTGGCCAGTACGGAGAAGCTGCGATCGCCAAGGCGCCCGGTGTGGCACACGAACTCCCGGTTGCTGACCCGGTGTTCCACGGCATCGAAGCGCGCGCTCACCCGCTGCACCCGGCCGGGATCGCCCACCACGAACACGCGATCGGCCAGCTGGTCGGGGTGCATGGCCAGGTGGTACACCGAGCCGTCGGGGTTCAGGGGCAGCTCGCTGGCTTCGAGCACGGTACCGGGTTCCTGCAGGGCGATGGCGTCCATGGGCTTCGGTTCAGGAGGCGTTGATCAGCGTGGTCAGGGCGTTCCGCCAGGCTTCGGGCAGGTCGCGGGCCCGGCGTTCCACGAGGTCGTAGCCCACCATCACGGTGCGGCCTTCGGTGCACAAGCGGCGTTCGCCATCCCTGGTCACGAACAGGGCGTATTCCAGGTCGAAGCTGCGTTCGCCCAGCCGGCTGCACCAGGTCTCCACCTCCACGTGGTCGCGCAGATGCACCGCCCCCCGGTAGTCGGTCTCCAGGCGGGCGAGCACCAGCCCTTCCCGCGACCAATCGTGGTCGGCCGGGATGAACTGTCCCAGGAACGTGATCCGTGCCGTTTCGAAGTAGGAGGCGTAAACCCCATGGTGCACATGCCCGGCCATGTCCACGTCCTGGAAGCGCACCTGTACCGGCGTCACGGTACGGGCCTGCATCAGGTGATCGGGTTGAGCATCACACTGAACACGGTGATGCTGTTGGGATCGCGGTCGTAGAAGAGCTTGTCGAGCGCCTCCAGCACGTTCTTGGCGCGGAAGTAGGAGGTCTGCAGCTGGTTCTCGCCGCGCGCGCTCCATTGGATGGTGTAGCTGCTGTCCCGCTCCTTGTAGGTGCGCACGTAGTCCAGCATCACCTTCAGCGCGGACACGCGGTCCACTCCCTCGCACTGGTGGAAGAGGAAGCTCTGGTTGTGCCTGGGATTCACGGTGATGAGGAAGAGCTTCACCTTCCGGCCGTCGTCGGCAGGCTCGAAATTGAACACCAGGCTGTTCTGCCCGACACCGATGTGGTCGCCGATGGCCTGTTGCAGGCGGGCGATCTCCAGGTTGTTGTCCCTTGTCATGGGGCCTCTTGCGGGGCTTTGCCGCCGGCACCGCCGGCCGGGGCGTCGAAGTTAGCGAAGACCGAGTTGTGGCTCCGGTATTCAGGGACCAGGACCTTCATTCGCCGCACGGCGGCATGGACATCCCCGGCAAGGACGCTGGTGGCCAGGTCGTCCACGGCCGCGAGTACCTGCTCCGGCGCCTCATGTCGCACCTTGCCGATCAGGATCCGCGGGTGATGGGTGGGCAGGGTGTCCTCCTGACCTGCCAACAACTCCTCATACAGCTTCTCGCCCGGACGGAGCCCGGTGTACACGATCTCGATGTCCACGCCCGGCTCGCGCCCGCTCAGTCTCACCATGCGCTCCGCAAGGTCGGCTATGCGGACCGGGTCGCCCATGTCGAAGACGTAGACCTCACCGCCCTGGCCCATGGTGGCCGCCTCCAGCACCAGCCGGCAGGCCTCGGGGATGGTCATGAAGTAGCGGGTCACCTCGGGATCCGTGACCGTGACCGGGCCACCCTGTTCGATCTGCCGGCGGAAGAGGGGGATCACCGAGCCGCTGGAGCCGAGCACATTGCCGAAGCGCGTGGTCACGAAGCGGGTGGCACAACCATCCGCCAGGGCCTGGACCAGCAGTTCCGCCACGCGCTTGGTGGCGCCCATGACGCTGGTGGGGTTCACGGCCTTGTCGGTGCTCACCAGCACGAACTCGGACACGCCATGGCGGCAGGCCAGGGATGCCACCACCCGTGTGCCCAGGATGTTGGTGCGTACCGCTTCCAGAGGCTGCAGTTCCATCAAGGGGACGTGCTTGTAGGCGGCCGCATGGAACACCACCTCGGGCCGGTGTTCCGAGAAAAGACGTTCCATCAGGGCCTCGTCGCGCACATCCGCCACGCGCACGGTGAGGCGTTCGGCATGCCCCGATGCGGCCAGCTCCATCTCCAGGTCGTAGAGCGGGCTCTCGGCCGTGTCGACCAGCAGCAGATGCTTCGCACCCAGGGCCGCCAGCTGCCGGACCAGCTCGGACCCGATGCTCCCGGCGGCACCGGTCACCAGCACGCGCCGCCCGGCGAAGCGTGCCCGCACCTCGGCATCGTCCAGCCGGATCACCGGCCGCCCCAGCAGGTCCTCGATGCGCACGGCGCGCATCTGTCCGGCGCTCAACTGTCCGTTGATCCAGTCGCTGACCGGCGGCACGGTGAGCACCTTCACGCCGGCCTTCATGGCCGTGTCCACCACCCGGCGCCGATGTTCGGGGTCCGGCTGCTGGACGGTCACGATCAACTGGTCCACGGTTTCCTGGCGGAGAAGCTTCTCCAGCCGGTCCGTATGAAGCACGACCGCACCCTCCAACCGTTTGCCCGTCTTGCGCACGTCATCGTCCACGAAGGCCACCACCTTGTAGCGGTGCGAGCCTTCACGCTCCAGGGTGCGCTTGGCGATGAGCCCGGCCTCCCCGGCGCCGAACAGGACCACCTGCACGGTGTCCTTGCCCGACCCCCGTGAACGCAGGTGCAGCAGCTTCATGCCGATGCGGGTGGCGATGAGCAGGATCACCGCGCCCATGAAGTCGATGATGATCACCGGCCGGGGGAAGAGGTAGAGCCCGTCCATGAACGCATAGCGGAGCGCGCTGAGCACGGCGATGGCCAGCGACCCGGCCAGCACCGTGAGGAAGATCCGCCGCGCGTCGTCGGTGCCCGTGTGGCGCACCATGATCCGGTGCGTGCCCGCCAGCAGGAAGGAGGCCAGCCGCACGGCGATGTACACCGGCAGCACGGGCTTCAGCAGCGTCCATTCCACTTCGGGCACCTCGAAGTTGAACCGCAGCAGGTAGGCCCCGCCCAGTGCCACGAGGCAGAGGACGAGGTCGATGAGCAGGATGCCCCAGCGGGGAAAGGGCGTGGCGGGCCGCATGGAAAGGCCGAAGATAGCCGGGTGCGCCGCCGCCGGGCATCCCTCATGGAGCGCCCGCGTCTTCTTTCGCATCTTCGCCCACCCAACCGACCCAGCATTCGCTATGCCCACATCCCTGGTGACCGGAGGAGCCGGATTCATGGGCGCCCACGTGGTGAAGGAGCTCCTGGACAGGGGGCACACCGTGGTGGCGCTCGATGACCTGAGCGGCGGCTTCGCCGACCAGGTGGACCCGCGCGCCACCTTCGTGGAAGGCTCCATCACCGACCATGCGCTGGTGGACCGCCTGTTCGAGGAGCACGGATTCACGTACGTGTATCACCTCGCCGCCTACGCGGCCGAGGGGCTCAGCCATTTCATCCGGCGCTTCAACTACACGAACAACCTGATCGGCAGCATCAACCTGATCAACGCCTCGGTGCGGCATGGGGTGAAGTGCTTCGTCTTCACCAGCAGCATCGCGGTGTATGGTGCCCTGGAGCCGCCGATGCGGGAGGACATGGTGCCGAGGCCCGAGGATCCCTATGGCGTGGCGAAGCTGGCCGTGGAGATGGACCTCCATGCGGCACGCCACATGTTCGGGCTCGACTACGTGGTGTTCCGTCCGCACAACGTGTACGGGGAGTACCAGAACATCGGCGACCGCTACCGCAACGTGGTCGGCATCTTCATGAACCAGCTCATGCAGGGTCAGCCGCTGAGCGTGTTCGGTGATGGGGAGCAGCAGCGGGCCTTCACCTACATCGGCGACATCGCGCCCATCATCGCGCGATCGGCCGAGACCCCGGCCGCCTACGGAGAAGTGTTCAACGTGGGCGCGGACACCCCCTACACGGTGAACGAGCTCGCCGGCCTGGTCATGGACGCCATGGGCACGAAGGGGGAGGTGCGCCATCTGGAGGCCCGGAACGAGGTCGTGTTCGCGTTCAGCGACCACGGCAAGGCCGCCCGGGTGTTCGGGGAGGTGAGGGAGACCACCCTGGAGGAAGGGCTTGCGCGGATGGCGCCTTGGGCGAAGGCCGCCGGGGCACGAAAGAGCGGTCGTTTCGGCGACATCGAGATCGAGCAGGGCCTGCCTCCGAGCTGGCGAGACCAGGGATGACCAGGCCACCCGAGTTCACGAGCAGGCCGACATCCGTTCAGCAGGTCGGCACCCGGGTGGTGCATGGCTTCGGGACCGGAGAGGGGCACCGCGACGACCGGACCATCAGCTCCTTCGGCGCTGAATGGGAGAAGTTCAACGCGTTCGATGCCGCCGAGATCGAACATGCCGGCAACGAGTACTTCGACATCGTGCCACCGGCCCTTCTGGGACCGGAAGTGCTGGCCCTGGACCTGGGTTGTGGCAGCGGGCGATGGACGCGCTACCTGAGCTCCCGCGTAGGCCACGTGGACGCGATCGATCCCAGCGAGGCCGTGGTGCATGCGGCCCGGGTGCATGGCGACCTGGAGCAGGTGCGCTGGATCCAGGCCGGTGTGGACAACATGCCGGTGCCGGACGGGGCGTACGACCTGGTGATCTGCCTGGGCGTGTTGCACCACGTCCCGGACACGGCCGGGGCGCTTGCGAAGCTGGCGGCGAAGGTGCGTCCCGGCGGGCATCTGCTCCTGTACCTGTACTACGCCCTCGATGATCGCGGGCCGCTCTATCGGGCCGTCTTCCGGGCGAGCGACCTGGTCCGCGCCGTGATCAGCCGCCTGCCGGGTGGGCTGAAGCGCCTGGTCTGTGACCTGATCGCCTTCACGGTATACCTGCCCCTGCGCACCCTGGCACGCCTGCTCCGCGACCTGAAGGTGAAAGGCTGGGAGCGGCTGCCGCTGGCCTTCTATCATGACAAGAGCCTCACCGTCCTGCGGAACGATGCGCTGGACCGGTTCGGGACCCCCCTGGAACAGCGGTTCACACGGGAGGAGATGGCAGCGATGATGGAGGCTGCAGGCCTTTCCGAAGTGCGGTTCTCCGAACACCCTCCTTACTGGCATGCCCTCGGCAGGCGGTGAGAGCAGTTATTTTCGCGGCCGCGCATGCCCCGCATCCTGTTCATCGCCAGCCACAGACCCGGCCGTGCTCCCGGCCAGCGGTTCCGCTTCGAGCAGTACTTCGACCACCTGGAACGCCACGGCATCCAGTGTGAGCTGAGCCATCTGGTCACCGCCGAGGACGATGCGGTGCTCTACCGGAAAGGGCACTACTTCCGCAAGGCGGGCTTCGTCAGGCGCAGCCATGCCATCCGGCGATCGGACGTGGACCGCATGAACGAATTCGACATCATCTTCATCTTCCGCGAGGCGCTGATGACCCGGAGCACGCGCTACGAAGAGGCCTTCCGGCGCTCCGGGGCCAGGATCGTGTTCGACTTCGACGATGCCATCTGGCTGACCAACGTGAGCGATGCGAACCGGCGCTGGGCCTGGCTGAAAGGGGCGGGAAAGACCCCCCACCTGATCGCCATGGCCGACCTGGTGATGGCAGGCAACGACTACCTGGCCAACTATGCCAGGCAATGGAACGGACGCGTGGAAGTGGTGCCCACCACCATCGACACCGACGAGTACCAGGCCGTTCCCCGGAACGAAGATGGCCCCGTTCGGATCGGATGGAGCGGAAGCCTCACCACCATCCAGCATTTCCAGTACGCCATTCCCGCCCTTCGCACCCTGAAGGCGCGGATGGGCGACCGCATCGCCATCGATGTCGTGGGCGATGGGGATTTCAGGGAGCCTTCGTTGGACATCGTGGGAAAGCCCTGGCGCAAGGAGAGCGAACTGGACGACCTGAGGGCCATGGACATCGGCATCATGCCCCTGCCGGACGATGAATGGGCCAAGGGCAAATGTGGCCTGAAAGGCCTGCAGTACATGGCGCTGGGCATCCCGACCGTGATGTCGCCCGTGGGGGTGAACTCGGAGATCATCCAGGACGGCAGCAACGGTTTCCTGGCGCGGGGGGAGGACGAATGGGTGGAGCGACTGACCCGGCTGGTGGAGGATGCCGAACTTCGCCGACGGCTGGGAGCCGAGGCCATGCGTACGGTGGAGGAGCGCTATTCCGTGAACGCGTGGAAGGACCGTTACCTGGAACTGTTCACCGAACTGATCGAGAACAAGCGATGACCGAACTGAAGAAGACCGCCCTGGACCACGTGCATGTGGGGCTCGGAGCCAAGATGGTGCCTTTCGCGGGCTACTCCATGCCGGTGCAATACTCCGGCGTGATCGACGAGCACCTGACGGTCCGGAAGGCCGTGGGGGTCTTCGACGTGAGCCACATGGGCGAGTTCATCGTCCGTGGTCCGGAGGCCCTGGACCTGATCCAGTGGGTCACCAGCAACGATGCCTCCAAGCTCACCGTGGGCAAGGTGCAGTACAGCTGCCTGCCCAACGATCGGGGCGGCATCGTGGACGACCTGCTGGTCTATCGCATGCAGCACGAGGACGATCACCACTACGTGCTGGTGGTGAACGCCTCCAACATCGCCAAGGACTGGGACTGGATCCAGGGGCAGAACCGCTTCGATGCCAAGCTCGAGAACATCAGTGACCACATGTCGCTGCTGGCCGTGCAGGGGCCGAAGGCATTGGACACCCTGCAGCCGTTGTTCCAGGAGGACCTCTCGGCCATGACCTACTACACGGCGCAATATGCCGAGATGAAGGGGGTGGGGCTGGTGCTCATCTCCACCACGGGCTACACCGGTGCCGGTGGTTTCGAGGTCTACGTGCCGAACCCACACGTGGAGAAGGCCTGGAACGCGGTGATGGAACACGGTGCCGCGCACGGCATCAAGCCCTGCGGGCTGGCCGCCCGTGATACGCTGCGGTTGGAGATGGGCTTCTGCCTGTACGGGAACGACATCGACGACACCACCTCACCGCTGGAGGCGGGGCTTGGTTGGATCACCAAGTTCACCAAGGACTTCGTACATTCTGACGCGCTCAAGGCGCAGAAAGAGCAGGGTGTGGCACGGAAACTCGTCGGCTTCGAGATGGTGGACCGGGGCATCCCCCGGCACGACCACCCCATCGTCGACGCTGGCGGCAACGTGATCGGCCGGGTGACCTCCGGCACCCAGAGCCCGAGCCTGAACAAGGCCATCGGCATGGGCTATGTGCCCACCGAACGCGCCGCCGAGGGAACGGAGCTCCTGATCGACGTGAGGGGCCGGCACCTGAAGGCCCGGGTCGTGAAGCTTCCCTTCCTGAAGTCCTGAACGATGAAGGCCGTCTCCCGCAATCCGGATTATCGCTACCGTGTCGAGGTCTGTCTGGTACCGAGCCAGTTCCCGCTGTATGCGGAGGACATGGGCATCGTGGTGGTGATCGACGTCCTGCGGGCCACCAGTGCCATGGTGGCCGCCTTCGACCGGGGCGTGGAACGGATCATCCCCGTGGCCACGGTGGACGAGGCCCGGGCCTACATCGGGCGTCCGGGCTACATCGCGGCTGCGGAACGGAACGGGGAGGTGGTCGAAGGCTTCGACTTCGGCAACTCGCCGTTGGCCTTCATGCAGGAGGACCTGTCGGGGAAGACGATCGTGATGAGCACCACCAACGGCACCAAGGCCATCGACCTGGCCCGGAACGCACGCAAGCTGGTGATAGGCTCTTTCCTGAACCTCAGTGCATTATGTGACTGGCTTTCCGAGCAGGACGACAACATCCTGCTGCTCTGCTCGGGCTGGCGGGACAAGTTCAACCTGGAGGACTCCATCTTCGCCGGGGCCGTGATGGACCGCCTGCTGGAACTGGACAAGTTCGGCGTGGAGGAGGATTCAAGCATCGCTGCGCAGTACCTGTTCTGGTCGGCCCGCGACAACTTCATGAGCCTGTTGAAGGCCGCTCCCCGGCGCAAGCGTCTGGAGCAGCTCAAGCTGCAGGACGATGTGAAGTTCTGCCTGACCCCCGACCAGAGCCGGGTGATCCCCGAGCTTCGGGACGGCGTGCTGATGCCCATGGAGGCGCCATCCCTGGTGAAATGAACCGGCTGGCCCGCCCGATCCTGGTGGTGTTGGCCGGGCTGCTGGCCTGGCCGATCGCCCTTACTGAACAGGCCGGCGCCTGGGGCTTCTACGGTCACCGCCGGATCAACCGGATGGCCTGCTTCACGCTGCCTCCCGAGCTGTTCCCCTTCTTCAAGCGGCACATCGACTTCATTTCCGACCATGCCGTGGACCCGGACCGGCGGCGCTACGCCGATCCCGAGGAGGCCCCGCGCCACTACATCGACATCGACCACTACGCCCATGCCGGAGAGGATCCCTTTGCGGTGGTGCCACGCACCTGGGACATGGCCGTGCAGAAGTTCACCGAGGACACGCTCAAGGCCTACGGCATCGTGCCCTGGCATGTGCAGGTGATGCACGGGCGCCTGGTGCAGGCCTTCAAACGGGGCGACGTGGACCGCATCCTTCGCCATGCCGCCGACCTGGGGCACTACGTGGGCGATGCGCACGTGCCCCTGCACACCACGGAGAACTACAACGGCCAGCTCACCGGGCAGGTGGGCATCCACGCCTTCTGGGAATCGCGGATCCCCGAGTTGAGCGCCGAGAACTACGACCACCTGGTGGGCCGGGCCCGGTACCTGAACGATCCGCTCACCGTGGCCTGGGAGGCCGTGCAGGCCAGTCACCTGGCCGTGGACTCCGTGCTGGACCTGGAGCGCAAGATCAATGGCGAGTACCCGGAGGACATGAAGTTCGTGTTCGAGGACCGTGGCCGGGGCTCCATGCGCTTCCCTTCGCGGGAGTACACGCAGGCCTACGAGGCCTCCATGAACGGCATGGTGGAACGCCGGATGAACGCCTCCATCATCACCCTGGGCAGCTTCTGGTACACCGCCTGGGTGGACGCCGGCCAGCCCGACCTGGAGCGCATCGAGACCAAGGAAGTGAGCGACAGCCTGAAGAAGGTGATCGCGGCCGAGGAGGAGCAGTGGCGCATGGCCACCAAGTCCCTGGGACGGGACCATCCCGAATGAGGGCTCACGGGCCCAGGAACACGCCGGCGTCCGGGTAGTGCTCCTTCCTCCACCGGTTGCGCGCATCGATGATCGCCTGGCCGGAATGGCGGCTCCCATCCACTGCCCGGTACATCGCCTCCGGCAGGACCGGCACCAGCTGGAGCAGGTCCACAAGGTCCTGAACGGAACGCAGGGCGAGCCATTCCTCCCCGGTCCGCACGTTCCCGTTGCGGATGGCGTAGTACCAGCCGTCGAGGTGCAGGGCCATGGGCTGGTAGGCTCCGGGCATCGGGTCGGCGAACCGGATGGCCTGGTCGCCCGGGGTCACGTGGTCCAGGTAGCGCCAGCGGTCGTCGGGGGCCACGGTCACGACGGTGTCCAGACCGGGTCCGTCCACGAACGAGATGGGCTCCAGCACGCAGTACCCGGGGCAGCGGTCGGACAAAGGCCCGCCCCAGCGGCCATGGACCGTGCGCAGGGCCCCGTCGCCCTTCAGCTCCACGGTGTTCAGCACCGGTGCGCCCTCGCGGTCGGGGAACAGCACCAACGGACAGCCTTTGTCGCCGTTCAGCGCTTCCATCTCCAGGACGAAGGTCCCATCGGGTGATCCCAGCGCTTTCAGCCGGACCGGGTGCGCGGGTTCCGTGCAGGGCCGCGCATACGAGTAGGCTTCCTGGGCCGCAAGGGGCAGGGGAAGGACCAGCAGGGCTGCGGCCACCAAGCGCATGGGACAAAGGAACGCCAGGCCCGTCATGATGCCCCGTTGAGGAGCGGCGTCGGGTCCACGTACCACATCCTGCGCAGGCCATGGGGACCTGGACGCACCTGCCAGGGCAACGGGACCAGTGTTCCGATGGTGTAGTGCAGGTGGGGCGGCTTGCCTCTGGCGTTCCCGGTGTCGCCCACGGTGCCCAGCCGTTCGCCTGGCCGCAGCCAGTGGCCACGGGCCACATCGATCCGTTCCAGGTGGGCGTAGTAGTGCATCCGCCAGCGCGGTCCCAGCACCAGCGCCACCCTTCCGCCCATGCCCAGTTCGCCGGTGAAGACCACCAGGCCGGAGGTCGCCGCACGAACGGGGGTGCCCTTCCGGGCGAAGATGTCCACTCCCTTGTGGGTGACGCTTCGGCCCCAGGGATGATACCAGAAGCTCTCGGGGTGAAAACTGCTCCGTCCCGCACCTTCCACGGGCATCACGAAGCGTTGCGGCCAGGCGAACCCCAGGCAGAACAGCACGCCCACGGCCAGGACCACCCGGCGTGCGACACGGAACAGCGACTTCATGGAACAGGAACGCCGCCCGGTGGGGGCGGCGTATCCGGCAGGCCCAAGGGGCCGATCAGTTCATGTTCATGATGCGCTCGGCCTTGTACTCACCGCCCTCCAATCGGGCCTTCACCTTGGCGAAGGTCTCGATCGTGTAGCGCACGTCCTCCAGACTGTGCACGGCGGTGGGGATCAGGCGGAGCAGGATCACGTCCTTCGGCACCACGGGGTACACCACGATGCTGCAGAAGATGCCGTGGTTCTCGCGCAGGTCCACGATCACGTTGGTGGCCTCCGGCAGACCGCCCTTCATGTACACGGGCGTCACACAGCTGTCGGTATTGCCGATGTCCAGGCCGGCCTCCTTGAGCCCGCTCTGCAGGGCGCGGGTGATCTCCCACAGCTTGCCGTTCAGCTCGGGCATGGTGCGCAGCATCTCCAGGCGCTTCAGGGCCCCGATCACGATGGGCATCGGCAGGCTCTTGGCGAAGGTCTGGCTGCGCATGTTGTAGCGCAGGTACATGATCACGTCCTCCTCGCCGCTCACGAAGGCGCCGATGGTGGCCATGGCCTTGGCGAAGGTGCCGAAGTACACGTCGACCTCGTCCTGCACTCCCTGGTGGTCGCCGGTACCACGGCCATCGCGCCCCATCTGGCCGAAGCCATGGGCATCGTCCACGAACAGGCGGAAGTTGTACTTCTTCTTGCGCTGGACGATCTCCTTGAGCTTGCCCTGGTCGCCGGCCATGCCGAAGACGCCCTCGGTCATGACCATGATCCCGCCGCCGGTCTGCTCCACCACGCGCTTGGCGTTCTCCAGCTGCTTGTCCAGGCTGTCCATGTCGTTGTGCTGGAACACGAAGCGCTTGCCCATGTGCAGGCGGGCACCGTCGATCATGCAGGCGTGGCACTCGCTGTCATAGACCAGCACATCGTGGCGGGAGAGGAGCGCCTCGATCGCGCTCATGCAGCCCTGGTAGCCGTAGTTCAGCAGGAAGGTGTCCTCCTTGCCCATGAAGTCGCTCAGGGCGTCCTCCAGCTGCTCGTGGTACTTGGTCTGGCCGCTCATCATGCGGGCGCCCATGGGGTAGGCCATGCCCCACTCGGCGGCGGCCTCGGCGTCCACCTTGCGCACCTCGGGATGGTTGGCCAGCCCCAGGTAGTTGTTCAGGCTCCAGACCAGCACCTCCTTCCCGCGGAAGGTCATGTGCGCGCCCAGGTCGCCTTCCAGCTTCGGGAACGCGAAGTAGCCATGGCTCTCCTTGGCATGGCGCCCGATGGGCCCCTTGTCCTTGCGGATCTTGTCGAAGATGTCGTTCATGGGATGCCTCCGGGGCCGTGTGGGGCCCATGCGGAGCGATGCCGCGAAGGTAACGTTCCCATTACACTCCGACGGGTCGGCCAACGCACTGCTTGAACAGCGGACTGTTCATCCACAATGCCCGCCGATCCTACCTTTGCCGCATGGGGCGCATGGCCACCGGCGTGTTCACCGTGGACGTGGAGGACTGGTTCCACATCCTGGACGTCCCGTCCACTCCTCCCTTTGAGGAATGGGACCGCCAGCCCTCCCGGGTGGAGGATGCGTTCCGCCGCATGCTGGACGTGTTCGCCGAAAAGGACGTGCGGGTGACCCTGTTCTTCCTGGCCTGGGTGGCCCGGAGGTTCCCGGCGCTGGTGCGTGAGGCCGTGGCGGCCGGACACGAGCTTGCCTCGCATGGCTTGCGGCATGAACTGGTCTACCACATCGGCCGGGACCGCTTCCTGGCGGACATCCGTGAGGCCCGGTCCATCCTGGAGGACGTATCCGGCGTGGCCGTGCGGGGCTATCGTGCCCCGGGCTTCTCCGTGACGCCGGAGACCCCCTGGTTCTTCGAGGCCGTGGCGGAGGCAGGCTACACCTACGACTCCTCCATCTTCCCCGGTGAACGCGGTCATGGCGGGTGGCCTGGTGCCCTGCCCACACCGTTCCGGGTGGCCACCGATGCCGGCACCATCACCGAGTTCCCGATCAGCCTCGCACGCATGGCCGGGCGCGACCTGTACTTCTTCGGTGGCGGCTACCTGCGCTTCTTCCCCTACGGTCTTATCCGAAGCAAGGCGCAGGAAGTGCTGGCCCAGGACCGCCCGGTGGTCTTCTACCTGCACCCCCGCGAGGTGGACCCCGACCACCCGAGGCTGCCCATGAGCGCCAAACGCCGGTTCATGAGCTATACCGGGTTGCGCACCACCGAGCCCAAGATGCGCCGCCTGTTCGACGACCTGCCCATGACCACCTTCGGCGCGCTGCTCGATGCCGGCACCGACGACCTGCCGCTGCAGGACCTTCGGCCCAAGACGGTGCGTGCATGAAGCGCCCTGCCGTCCTGTTCCTCTACACCGAACTGGCGCCCTACTTCCTGGCGGGAGTGGAGCGGCTGGTGCGGGACCACGACGTGGACGTCCACATCGTGCGCTGGCCGGTGAACAAGGAGGCCCCCTTTCAACTGGACCTCGCGGAAAGGGTCCACGTGCATGAACGCGGCGCCTACAACGACCGGGAACTGGTGCGCCTGTGCGCCGGACTCAGGCCTGCGGCGGCCTTCGCCAGTGGGTGGGTGGACAAGGGCTACCTGAAGGTCTGTCGCGAACTGCACGGACAAGGCGTGCCCACGGTGATGTGCAGCGACACCGCCTGGCGCGGCGACCTTAGGCAGTTCGCGGCGATCGTGTCCGTGCAGCTCTGGCTCCGGCGCACCTTCACCCATGCCTGGGTCACCGGGGCCGCGCAGGCGCGGTACGCGCACTACCTCGGTTTTCACCGGGACCGCATCCGCACGGGCTTCTACACGGCCGATGTGGACCGCTTCGCCCCCCTGGCCGACCTGCTGGACGGCCCCAAGCGGGAGTCCTTCCCGAAGCGCCTGCTATGTGTGGCCAGGTACATCCCCACCAAGGGCCATCAGCTGCTTTGCGACACCTTTGCCGCCCTGTGCAAGGCGGGAGTGGCGAAGGATTGGGAGCTGTGGATCGCCGGCACGGGAGAACTCCATGAGGCCGTGATGAACAGTCCTTCCGGAAGACACGAACGGATCCGCCACCTGGGCTTCGTGCAGGCGCCCGACATGCCCGATGTGATGGCCCAGTGCGGAGTGTTCGTCCTCCCCAGCACCTTCGAGCCCTGGGGGGTGGTGGTACACGAACACGCGGCTGCCGGGTTTCCACTGGTGCTGAGCGATGCCGTGGGTGCCGGGGAACGCTTCCTTCTGGACACGGTGAACGGCTACCGGTTCGAAGCAGGCAACGGGGCTTCGCTGGCGGCCATGCTGCGGAGGATCGTCGAAAGCAGTGACCAGGAACTGGTGGCGATGGGTCGGGAAAGCGCGCGCCTGGGCGGGCAATGGACCCCCGGTGATTGGGCCAACGTGGTATCGGACCTGATGAAGAAGCCATGAAGCGGCCCCAGGTCCTCGTGTTCATCGACTGGTACCTGCCGGGATTCCGGGCCGGTGGCCCCGTGCGCAGCCTGGCCAACCTCGTGGACCACCTCCGCGACCGGGTGGACCTCCACATCGTGACCACCGACACCGACTACACCCAGGAGCGTCCCTATCCGGACGTTCAACCCGACCAGTGGACGGCGTTGCCTGGGGGGGAGCGGGTCTGGTATGCTTCGCGAAAGGGCGTGAACAAGGAGGCCTGGAACCGGGTCCTGCGCGAACGCGAATGGGATGCGGTCTACATCAACGGCATCTACTCGCGCTGGTTCTCCATCGAACCGTTGCGCCTTTCACGGAACCTGGGACCGAAGCGCGTAGTGGCCGTGCGGGGCATGCTGGCGGAGGGCCCCATGCGGCATGGCGCCCTCAAGAAGCGGGCCTTCCTTTCGCTTGCCCGGCTCACCGGACTGTACCGCGGGGTGCGCTTCCAGGCCACCAACAGCGAGGAGATGGCGGACATCCGCCGATGGGTGGGGCGGGATGCGGAAGTGCGCCTGGTGCCCAACCTGCCGCGTAAGGTCCCGGCGCAGGCACCTGGTTCACGCGTCAAGGTTCCCGGTGAACTTCGACTGGTGAGCCTGGCCCGCATCGCGGTGGAGAAGAACACCCTGCTGGCCATCGAGGCGTTGCGCGGGCTGAAGGGCCGGGTGCACTTCGACCTCTACGGACCCATCTACGATGTGGCTTACTGGGCTCGGTGTCAGCAGGCCATGGACCAGCTGCCCGAAGGGGTGAAGGTGGCCCACTTGGGCGTGTTGCCGCCCCGCGAGGTACCGGCCGTGCTGGCGGGATACCACGCCTGCCTGATGCCCAGTGCCGGGGAGAACTTCGGACATACCATGCTGGAGGCCCTGACCCAGGGCGTGCCATTGGTGACCAGCGACCGGACCCCCTGGCGCGACCTGGAAGCGAAACACGCCGGTTGGGATCTCCCGCTCGGTGATCCCACGCGCTTCATCACGGTCCTGCAGCAGCTGGTGGACATGGACCAGGCGGCCTACGATCCCTGGGTGAACGGGGCCTGGACCCGGGCTGAACGTGCCCTGGACGACCCCACCACCGTGGAACGTACATTCGACCTGCTGGCCCGATGAGCACCCAGGACCGTCCCCGCGTCGACCTTTCCCGTTTCGACAACTCGTGGTATGTGATCGGGGCGGGTCCGGTGAAACGCGTGCTCTGGTACTTCACCAACGCGCTGTGCTTCATCAACCCCCTGTTCCCGTTCCGCTCGGTGAAACCCGCGCTGCTCCGGCTGTTCGGGGCCCGGGTGGGGAAGGGGGTGGTGGTGCATCCCGGAGTGAACATCAAGTTTCCCTGGAAGCTCAGCATCGGCGATCATGTCTGGATCGGGCAGCGGGCCTGGCTGGACAACATCGACCGGCTCACCATCCACAGCAACGTGGTCATCAGCCAGGGGGCCATGATCATCCAGGGGAGCCACGACTACAAGCAGGTGGACTACCCCACGCTGCACCAGCCGGTGGTGCTGGAGGAGGGCAGCTGGGTGGGGGCGGGCGCCATCGTCACCCTGGGGGTCACCCTGAAGAGCCACAGCGTGCTGGCAGCCGGGAGCGTGGCCACCAAGGACCTGGAGCCCTACACGATCTACCAGGGCAACCCGGCACAGCCCGTGAGGGAACGGGTGATCGAAGCGCCCGGGCCATGAGGTTCAGCCTGATCACCGTCTGCTACCAGGCCGGGGAGGAGCTGGCCGAGACCATTGACAGCGTGCTGGCGCAGACGCATCCGGACATCGAGCACTTGGTGATCGACGGGGGCAGCCCCGATGCCACCACGCAGGCCGTGCTGGAGCGCTACCGCGACCGGGTGCAGCACCTGGTGAGCGAACCGGACCAGGGGGTGTACGATGCCATGAACAAGGGCCTGGCAATGGCCACCGGTGATGTCATCGGCTTCGTGAACGCGGGCGACCTGCTTGCCGGGCCGGAGGTGATCGCGCAGCTGGACAAGGCCTTCTCCGAATTGGGCACCGATGTGGTCTATGGCGATGCCGACATGGTGGACCCGCAGGACGTCGGCCGTGTGCGCCGCCGCTGGATCGGTGGCAAGTATGACCGGCAGCGCTTCCGCCAGGGCTGGATGCCGCCACACCTGGGCACCTACGTCCGCCGTTCGGTCTACGACCGGCTGGGCGGTTTCCGCTTGGAACTGAAGGTGGCCGCCGACTACGAGCTGCTCTTCCGCTTCCTCTACAAGCACAACGTGCCGGCCGCGTACGTGCCGTTGACCATCGTGCGCTTCCGCCTGGGTGGGGCCAGCAACCGCGACCTGAAACACATCTGGAAGGCCAACCGCGAAGTGGCCGAAGCCTGGCGCATGAACGGGGAGAAAGCCCCGCCACTGCTCAGCCTGCGCAAACCGCTGCGCAAGGTGGCCCAGCTCTTCGGGGGGGGCAGCTGATCGGCTTTCCACGACACGCTGTGCGATCGGTGACCCGGGTCATGGACCCGTGGCGGCCCCCTGAGCTATTTTTGGCGGGTTGAAAGGCAGGGTCCATAGTCCCAGGGCGCGCTCCTTTGCTTGGCTGGCCATGGCCGTGTGGCTCACCGTGCTGGCCTGGCCGTCGGTGGTCATTACACGCTGGCTTGCCGATCGCGACCGGATCGCCCGGGAGCTTTGCGAGCTTCGCGAGCTGCCTGCGGAAATGAACACCTGCAACGGGCAATGCCACCTGGCCAAGCAGCTGAAGCAGGCCGAACAACAGGCCGAGCGCTCCGCGCAGGAACCGCGGGTGGAGCTCTTGGAGACCCTGGCCGAGCCGTTCAGTGAAGGGCTGGTCATGGTGCTGCATCCTGAGCAACGACGGTTTCCCGACCTGAGGGAGGAACCGCTCTCCGGCCATTCCGGCCGCATCGACCCGGTGCCGAGGGGTTGAACGGAACACACCGCCTTGCGCGGTGATGGACTTCGTTCAACCTGACACCGATCCATGAAACACCTTGTGATCGCGGGTGCGCTCCTGCTCGGGGCGCTGCCCGCACAGGCCTGCGATGTATGCGGGCTCTTCCTGGGGGTGCAACCTCACGACCGGACCAGTTCCTTCGGGCTGTTCTACCGGTACCGCCTGCTGGAAGGCGACATCGCCAGCCCGGCCTTGGCGCCCGGCCTGCGCCTGCTGAAGCACGGCGGGCACTCCGAGGCACCGGCCGGTACGGTGGAGCGCTACCGCGAGCTGTACCAGGTGATGGAGCTGCGCGCCGACCTCTGGCTGGGCGAACGCTGGAACGTGATGGTGCAACTGCCCTTGGTGAACAACTACCAGAGCATCAACGGGTATTCCTCGGCCGACCTCTATGGCATGAGCGATCCCGTTGTGCTGGGCAGGTACCTCGTGGCCAACACCAAGTGCGGGCCGGACGAGGACCGTACCGTACACCGGTTCATGCTGGGCGGAGGGGTGAAGCTGCCCCTGGGCCGGCATGATCTGGACTACCGCGGTGAGGCCGTATCGCCCGACCTGCAGCCGGGTTCCGGCAGCTGGGACGGTCTGGCCACCGCGGAATACATCGTTCGCCGCGGCTCCTTGGGGGCCATGGTGAACACGGTCGGTCGCTTCAACGGCGCCGATGACCAAGGCTACGCCCGCGGGCATGGCCTCAGCAGCACGGCGGAGCTGTTCCTCGTGCGGGAAGGGAAGAAGCTCTCCTGGGCGCCCTCGGTGGGTGCCTACTCGGAGTGGCTGGCCCATGACCGCCAGGACGGGGAGGAGCTCGCCGGAACGGGAGGAAGCACCGTCTTCGCCCACGTGGGATCCCGCGTGTGGTGGCGTTCGTGGGTGCTCACCCTGTACTACCAACGGGCCATCAGCAGTTCCATGGGGGAACTGATGGTGCCCAACCGCGAACGCCTGATCACGGGGATCGCATACAACCTGAAGACCTGAACCAACGTCAAACCGACACCATGAAAGCCCTTACCAAACTCACCCTGTTCGCCGCCGTGGCGCTCGCCTTCACCGCCTGCAAGAAGGACGAGGACCCCGAGCCCACGCCGACGACACCTGTTACCTACTCCTTGAAGTTGGAGTTCGAGTTCCTGGCGGGCATGATGCCCTACGACCTGAACACCCTGCTTGCGGACAGTTCAGGGACCCTGATGAAGTTCGACAAGGTCCGCTTCTTCGCCAGCAACACCGAGTTGATGGACATGATGGGGAACGAGATGGAACACTATCATGACGTCTACATGCTCGTGGACGCCGACAATTCCAGCAATGTGTTCACCCTCGGTAACAGCTTCGACGGGCATGTCCACATGCTGAAATTCAACGTGGGACTGGACAGCGCGGCCAACCACAACACCCTGTTGGAGATGGCCCCGGCTCCGCTGAACGATGGAACCATGCACTGGGGTTGGAACCCGATGGCCGGTTACAAGTTCATCGTGCTCGAGGGGCGCTGGGACAGCGATGGCAACGACCTGATCGACCCCACGGACGACACCTTCGTCTATCATGTGGCCACCGATGCCCTGCTGGGCGAGAAGATGGTGATGAGCCATACCGACATCACGGCCGATGGGAATACCACCTGGGCGATGCACGTGGACATGGCCGCTTTGGCCGCCGCGATCGACTATTCCGAGCATCCGGACACCCATACGAACAACGATCTGCCGCTGGCGATCCGGGTACGCGATGCCTTGCTCGCTTCGATCAGCATCCACTGATCAGGCATTTCCCTTGCGCGACGGGCCATCCACGGGTGGCCCGTCCGCGTTGGGGAGGGTGGCATGGCCGCAGGTCTCCCGAAAAGGCGTACCTTTGCAGCCTTGAAGGACGACCTGATACGAGCACCGGAACAGCCGCAACGGCCCGTGCATCAGAGCGTCCGCCAGCTTCTCATCCAAACCGACGTGCGCGCATGAACATCTTCGTGGCGGGACTTTCCCATGCAGTGACCGACCTTCACCTGGAGCTTCTTTTCGGCCATTTCGGCACCGTGAACCGGGCCCAGGTGATCTATGATCGTGGTACCGGCGAGTCGAAGCAGTTCGGCTTCGTGGAAATGCCCAACGACACGGAGGCGCAGGTGGCCATCGCCAAACTGGACGGTGCCCCGCTCGAGGGCAAGCGCATCATCGTGAAGCAGGCCCGCGGGAAGTAGCCCGGCGAACGTCCCAACGCTTCCGCGCGTCCTACCTGAACGACCCGGGCAACGATCGTCCGTGCCCGGCGTTCTTCGCACAGCATGACCTCACGCGCACTTCTCGCCCTGCCGGCCACGGCCTTCCTGGCCCTGCTGGCCTGTTCCTCCAACACCTCGAAGCCCGAGGATACCGCTGCCGTTCCCGAGGCCGCACCAACGCCCGTTGCTCAGGAACTGAGCGGGTATTCGGTGGCCTACCTCGCCTCGGGTTGCTTCTGGTGCGTGGAGGAGATCTACGAGTCCGTCCGCGGCGTGAAGGAGGCCGTTTCCGGTTATTCCGGGGGCGATGAGCAGGACCCCACCTACCAGCAGGTCGGTTCCGGAAGCACCGGACACGCCGAGACCGTGGCCGTGTATTACGATCCCGAACAGATCAGCTACCGTGACCTGCTGATGGTGTTCTTCTGTTCCCACGACCCCACCACCGCGAACCGGCAGGGCCCCGACCACGGCACCCAGTACCGGTCCGCGATCTTCTACACCAATGCGGAAGAGCGGGCGACGGCTGAAGCCCTGATCAAGGAGCTGGACGCCGACGGCCGCTTCGGTGCACCGATCGTGACCGAGGTGAGCGCCTTCAAGCACTTCTGGCCGGCCGAGGACTACCACCAGGACTACGTGGTGAACAATCCGGACAACTCCTACGTGCAGAACGTGTCGCTGCCCCGCTGCGAACGGTTCAAGTCGGCCTGTCCCGAATTCCTGAAGTGAGGCAACGCTGATGCAACATGGGGTGTCCTGCGATGGACGACCTTTGACCCCATGTTCCCACGCCTGCTCTCCGCCACGGCGCTGATCGCCCTTCCCTTCCTGCTTTGCGCCCAATGGGTCCAGGGGGGCATGTTCTCCGTGTTCAACCACTTCCAGGCCTGTGCCTTCCACCACCCGGATTCGGGCCTGTTCGTCTATGGCTCGGACAATCCGGTGAGCGGTGAAGGCGGCGTGATCGCCACCTACGACGGGTTGCAGGGTGGTGGTTTCTACCTCTGGTACGAGAGTCCCTTGATCCTGGAGGACATCGACGTGAAGGTGAGCGATGGATTCCCGATCTACCTGGCCGCTGGCTCGCAAAGCGGTGGCATCAGCGTGATCCTTCGTCCGTATGAGACCTTTCAGAACCCGTTCTTCCTGGACAGTGTGCGCACGGGCTTCAGCCAGGCCTACCGGGCTGTGCGGATGCGTTCCGACCTGGTCGCCTTCGCCGGCGGTGTGGACTTTCAAGGCAACGGCGTCATCGACATGAGCGTGGACACCGGTGCCACGTGGAGCCAGGTGGCCATGCTTCCCGGACAGCCCGTTTCACGCCTGGACGTGGTGACCGACCAGCTGCTGTTCGCCGCCACCGGTGGTTATCGGCGTACGATCAACAACGGGGTCCAGCTGCCGGACAGCGGGGCCATCTACCGCAGCCCGGATGGCGGCATGACCTGGACACAGGTGCATGCCGATCCCGCGAACGGGTTCTCGGACGTCTCCTTTGCCAACGCGAACAACGGCGCCGCCACCCGGAACGATGGCGCCATCCTGTACACCAACGACGGCGGCAGCACCTGGACGCCGGCCACCATCCAGTTCACCGGCCCCTTCATCCTCACGGCCATGGAGCATCGGCCGGACGGGACCGCCTTCGCCGCCGGCTACCGCACCGATGGGAGCGAGGGCTTCATCCTGATCAGCGCCGATGGTGGCATGACCTGGGACCTGAACTACAGCACGGCGGGCATCAACAATTCGCGCCGGATCTACGGGCTCTTCTTCCATGACGACTTCACCGGCTACGCCGCCACGCACATCAAGCCACACAAGACCAGCGGGTTGATCACCGGGCTGGCGGAACGTGGGAGCGAGGACCTGATGCTGTTCCCGAATCCTTCCGAGGGACCGTCAACACTGCGCTTCGCGGACGGCACACCCCGGATCGTGGAGGTGCTCGACCCGCTGGGCCGGGTGGTGTACCGTTCCCTCACCAATTCGGCCTCGTTGGAACTCTCGAAGCCGGGTCCTGCGGGCAGCTACCTGGTCCGGGTCGTGTCCACGGACGGTGTCCGGACGGGGCGCTGGCTGGTTCAGTGAACCTGACCACACTGACCGGCGAAGGCCCTCAGGCCTGGTAGGTATCCCGGAATTGGACGGGAGTGGTCCCTTCCATCTTGCGGAACCAGCGGGTGAAGTAGGCGGGGTCCTGCATGTTCAGGGCGTAGGCCACTTCCTTGATGCTGTGGCCGCCATGCACCAGCAGCCGCTTCGCTTCCAAGAGCAGTCGCTCCTGTACCACCGTGCTCGCCGTTCGCCCGAGGCGCTCCTTGACCAGTTCGTTAAGGTGGTCCGGTGTCAGGCTCAGCTGCCCGGCGTAGTGGGCCACCTGCCGTTCGCTCAGAAAGTGGTGTTCCAGCAACTCCAGGAAGCGTCGCACGGGATCGTGGTCCTCCAACAAGGCCGGTCGGCCGGCATGCTGCTCCCGGGCCCATTGAGCGCATTTCAGCAGCAGGATGCCCAGGTAGGCGTTGACCACATCGGTCTGGGGGGTACCCTCCGCCTCGAGTTCGCGTTCCATGAGCTCCACCAATTGCCAGGCCTCGGCCATGCGGTCAGCCTCGAGGGAATGTACCGGAGGCTGCCCGGAACCCAGGAACAGCTCGGCGTGCGATGCCCGCGCGGGTCCGGACAGCACATTGCCGCCGAACAGGACCACCAAGCCTTCCATGTCCGCCGAACGCTCCAGACGATGCACCTGTCCGGGTGCCACCACATGCACCGCCGGAGCGCTCACCGGCCAGCTGCGCAGGTCGATCATGTGCGACCCGTTCCCGGTCCGGAACAGGAAGACCTCGTGGTAGGCATGCCGGTGCACATCGTTGCGGACGTCCTGTTCCGTGGGCACGATCCGCTCCACCCGAGTCGGTACGGAACTCCCACCAGGCAGCTGATGGAGAGGGATCGCAGGTCCTGCCATGCCCGTAAGTTGGTGACTGCCGGGTACCGCGCCTTAGGGAGGGCTGGTCGATCGGTCGCTTACCTTGGAAGGCAAGAGACGCATCAGATCATGACCCGACACGCGCTCAGCTGGTTCGAGATCTCCGTGGCAGACTTCGATCGTGCACGGACCTTCTACAGCACCATCTTCGCCTTCGACATGCCCGAGCAGACCTTTGGTCCGGTGCGCATGGGCTTCTTCCTGCATGACCGCGAACAGGGCGGCATCGGTGGGGCCATCGTGCACAACCCGGAGTTCTACACGCCCAGCGCGGACGGGGCGAAGGTGTACCTGAACGGCGGCGACGACCTGGCCGTGGTGCTGGACCGGGTGCCGGCCGCGGGTGGGGAGGTGATCATCCCGAAACGGGCGATCGGCGAGGGCATGGGCCACATGGGCATGTTCCGCGACAGCGAAGGCAACGTGGTGGCGCTCCACTCACCCAACTGAGCGGTCGATCGGGGGAAGGAGCTTCACTGCTTGTGATGCCTCTTCCTGTGCTCCTGCTTCTTCTTCAACTCCTTTTGAGCAAGCTCGGGCAGGATCACCTCGAGCAGCCCCTGGCGCAAGCCGATCCAGAGGTAGTTGAACACGGACTTGTGCTGGTCGCGGACCACGCGGAAAGGACCGTTCCGGTAACCCGGGCGGTCGGGCATGTTGTGCGCGCGCACCACCAGGTTCGCGGCGGCGCTCAGCAGGCCGGCGTGCTTCACCTCATGCGAGAGGGCCACCTTCAGGTCCTCGTAGTGGATGTCCACCACGCCCGAGGCGGCATGATCGTCCCCTGAAAGCTGCATGGCCACACCGTGAATGGTGCCCTCCACGGCATCGATGTGCACGAGCTCGTTGGTCAGGTGGTTCAAGGCGGTGGCGGGCAGCTCGTACAGGGTGATCTCCGACACGAGCGGCGACTGGGCGGGGCCCATGGGCAGGCGCAGGTCCAGGTGGGCACGTCCCTGCCCGTTGATCCGGCAGTCGCCGGTCAGGACCAGGTCGGGCAGGCTGTCCCGGGGCACGTTGCCGATCCCCGTGGCCGTGGCTGCGATGTCGGTGAACGCCACCTCGCCATAGGACCCGCCCTTCGGCGGTTTTTCGTGGTAATGCAGCTCACCGCGATCGATCCGCAGCAGCCCGATGTGCAGGTGTTTCTCCAACGCGAGCAGCGCCTCGGAAGGCAGGGGCTTGCGCGGCTGGTCGCCCAAGGGAATGGTCTTGTCCCGATGGATGCTCGCGACGAGCCCGGCCATCCGGACCGAATCGGCCCGCAGCACACCGTCCCGCACGTAGCGCACGAGGCCGAACCCGTCCAGTTGCAGCGAGTCGATGTCCACCTGGTAGCGCTCGATCTGCCGGTCCACATGCTGCCCGTAGTCGTTGGGACCGACCTGTGGCGTCAGGTGCAGCCCTTGGACCAGCGTGCGGAGGGCGGGCCGTTCCATCCGCAGCGAGTCGATGGTGAGCGTGTAGAACGGCTCCAGTTCCGCCTCGATGCCCGCCAGGTGCAGCCGGGTGCTCCGGATGCCCAGGGCCAGTTCCTCGTCCACGTGCACGGTGAGCCCGCCCATGAACAGGTCCATGTCCTCCACACGGGCCCTGGTGCCACCACTGTCCTGCCGGGTCTGCAGCGTGGCGTTCCGGATCAGCAGGGTGTCCAGCCGCAGGAGGCCCATTCCTGCCGGTGCCTCGACATCCGTCGTGTCCCGGTCGGCATCGCTCCGCTTCAGGCTGCGGAAGAAGTGCTTCATCACGGGTCCGTCCACCTGCAGGCGCCTCACATGCAACACGCCGTCGGAGATCAGGGCCCAGAGGTCCACATCGTCCAGGCGCACGAGGTCGGCCTCGAAGTCGAAGTGGTCGGCGTTCAGGCTGTCCTGCAGGCTGCTGTCCGCATGCACCTCCAGGTCGTGGATGCGCAGGATCCTACGCAGCGGTGCCACGTCCACGCTTCCGAAGTCGATCCGGTAGCCTTTCACCTGACCGGCCACCTCGTGCAGGGCCGTGCCCACGATGCGGTCCACCGCCAGGTAGGCGCTCACCAGCAGGACCAGCAGGATGCCCGCCGTCCAGAGCCATTTCCGATGTCGGCGGTGTGTTGCCATGTTCAGGGAAGTTATCCGACGGAATGCTCAGAACGGATAGCCGATGGCGAAGTTGAGGATGAAGTTGTCGGAGAGCCGCGGTTGCTGATCGTCGAACGTCCAGCGGTCGCCTGCCGGCAGATCGGGGCGGCGCAGCGGCGTGGCCAGGTCCAGCCGCACCACGATCACCTCCGGGTCGAACCGCAGGCCGAAGCCGGCACCCATGGCCAGTTCATCCGGGGCGGTGCTCCAGTCGAACTTCCCGCCGGGCCGGTCGGGGTCCTCGTTGATCAGCCACACGTTGCCGATGTCGGCGAACAGGGCGCCCCGCAGGTAGCCGGTCCCGATGGGAAAGCGGTATTCGAGGTTGGCCTCGAACAGGATGTCGCCCACCTGGTCCACGAGCAGGTTGTTGGGAATGCTGTCCGGGTCGGGAGCATAGGTGCCAGGCCCCACGCTGCGCGCCCGGAAGGCCCGCAGGCTGTTGGTGCCACCGCTGAAGAACTGCTTCACATAGGGGATGGTGGAGCTGTTGCCGTAGGGCTTGGCCACGGCGGCCTTCACGCGGGAGACCAGCTGGGCACCGTGCCGCCCCACGTGGGTGGACCAACGCACCTCGGGCCGGAACCGGAGGTATTGGGAGTAGCGCTCCCCGAAGAGGAAATACCCTTCCTCGGGCCGGGGCCCCTCCAGCGCCCGGGAAAAGAGCGAGGTGAGGTTCCCGCCCTCGTCCGCGCCCAGGCTCAGCAGCCACCAGTCCAGGTCCTTGGCACCGCGTTGCGTGCTGCGCGTCCAGGTGTAGCCCAGGCTGATGATGAACTGTTCCTCGAAGCTGCGCCGGACCTGCGGGTTGCGCTCCAGGTAGTCCAGGAAGTCATCGCTGGCGTAGTACAGGTTGTTGAAGCTGATCTCCGGCAGGGACACCTCGTGCCAGATGAAGCGGTCCTGCCGCCAGGAGTAGCCGTAGCCCAGGTTCACGAACTCGAGCCCATAGAGCCCCACGCGCCTGAACAGGCCGTAGCCGGCCACCAGGTGCGTTTGTGGCACGAAGGAGCGGGCGGTGCGCAGGGCATTGAACAGCAGCAGGCGCGGGAAGTCAAGCGCGGCACGAAACCCGATCTCGTAGGCGTTGGTGCCCACGCCATCGCCGGCGAACTGGGTCTCGAAGCGGCCGTTCAGGTCCACCGTCAGCACTTCCGCGCCCCGGAACAGGTCGCGGTCCTTCCAGCCGATCCGCGCACCCGGCCCGGCGAAGTTGGTGCTCTTCACCGAGGCGTTCAGTTCGCTGAACAGGGAGTACCGGGACCGCGGGGTGCTGCGCACGTCCACGTCCAGCAGACCGGGACGTCCGGGCACATCCGTCAGTTCCACCTGCACACCGCTGAACACGCCGTAGCTGTTCAGGTAGTCGCGGGTCTGCCGGATGCGACGCTCGGAGGCCACGTCCCCCTGTTCCAGGAACACGCCCCGTGTGATGATCGAGGGTCTGTACATCCCCAGCCTGTCCAGGTACATGAGGCTGTCGCTCTGCAGGGTGTCGCGCACCTCCACCAACGGGTCGTGATCGCCATGGACCCGTACTTCATGCAGGCGGTAGCGCGTGCGTTCGTTCGCGGTCAGGTCCGGCCGCACGCGCAGGAGCAGGTCCAGTTGGTGGTCGCCGACCGTCGTGTCCGCGGCGAAGTCGAGACCGTCATCCTCCAACCGGATGTAGCCCCTGTTCCGCAGCCGCTCGATCACCCGGGCACGTTCGTCCTTCAGGGCCTGCAGGTGATAGGGGGAACCGGTGGCGAGGGTGGAGTTCCGTCGTTCCGCCTGCACCAGGTCCAGGAGCGTGTCTCCGGCATGGGCCAGGGTATCCCCGTAGAAGATGCGACGCAGGCGATGTGGCCGACCCGGCTCCACGGTGTAGGTCACCGAGGCCCTCCGGCCCTTCCGCTCCACCTCGTAGGAGGCTTCCGCCGCGAAGTACCCGCGGTTCTGCAGGCGGTTCTCCAGCGCACGCACCACATCCTGCAGCGGCACCTGCTCCAGGTACACCGGTGGCGATCCGATCTTGTACTTCAGCAGGTTCCGGAGCCCCTTGCCGCGTTGCTTCGGCTCCTTCACCGAGTTGTGGAGGGCCACGGTGGGCCGCATGCCCAGGAAGCTCCGGTTCGGATCGGGGACCATCGTCTCCTCCAGCTCCGAGCGGATGGCCCGCTCGTTCTCCGGCAGCTCACCGTTCACCACCACTTCGTGCCCCGTCAGCAAGGGCTTTTCCTCGGTGGCGAAGCGCAGCCCCTGGCAGGCCGGAAGCAGCGCGGCCAGCAGGAGCAGGGTGGGGATGGAGGCCTGCCGCATCATTCGTCCTCGCGTTTGCCAGGGTCCTGCTCGTCCTCGTCAGGCCGTGGTGCTCCCTCGTTCCGCTTCCTGGCCTCCTCGTGCGCGGCTTCCCGGGCGGCCATCCGGAATTCCCGCGTGAACATGAAGGCCACCCCGCTCCGGGTGATCTCGCCGTCGTACAGGTCGTAGCTGTTCTCGTGGAAGCCGCGGAGCTGGAAGCGGCCATCGGGCGTCACATCGTACAGGATGGCATACTCGGCCGCGCGGGTATTGGCCACGTTGTTCACCTGGTCGTTCTGGTCGTCCATGTCCACGGCACCACCCACTTCGAAGGTGAGCCGGTCGTTCAGCAGGCGCTTGCTCACCTTGTAGTCCAGGCTGGTGCGCTGGAAGGTGCGCCCGCCGGAGCTCTGGTCGTAGGTGTACATGCCCACGCTGATGTCCACGCCCTTCAGGTAGCGGCCGGTGAGCTTGTTCAACTGGTCGGTCAGCAGGCCGTTCATGGAGTTGCGGGCCGCGGACGTGGCCAGGTCGGAGGCGGCGACGGTCTCGTTCCCGGCGTCCTGGATGAAGCTGTTCAGCACGAGCAGTCCGAAGACCTGGCGTTCCAACTCCTCCTTGCTGCCGGGCTGGTCGAGGGCCTCCAGCCGGCTGTCCACCATGGGGAACCTCCGCCTGTACTGGTCGTCCAGGTCCAGGGTGAAGGTGAGCTCGGGGTCGTCCATGCGTCCACCGAAGTGGATGAGCACGTCGAAGGGGAGGGGTTTCTTCAGGCGGTTCTGTTCCTCCTCCGGCAACGATTCGCTGCCCGAGACCAGTGCGTACGGAGCGGTGGTGCTCCGGTAGAGCGCGGTCAGGTCCAGGCCGGCCTTCACCGGATCGCCCGACCAGGTGATGCTGCTGCCCTTCACCATGTCGAACCGCTTGTGCACCAGGCCATAGAACTCCAGGGTGTAGCCGCCCTCCACCACCTCGAAGGACCCGTTCAGCGCCATGTTGCCGGCAGCATCGTACTTGAAGGCCAGGTCACCGGACCCGCGCACGGTGGCCTCATCCCCCGATGTGGGGTCCAGCACGATGAAGAACCGCGCTTCCGGGTCCACGGTCACCTTCACGTCCAGGTCCACACCGGGCAGCCGGGCCATCAGCGAGTCGCGCACCAAGGCGGCATGACCTCCGGTCACGGTGGTGTCCACCACGAAGAGTTCCTGCGTGAACTCCACGACGCCCTCGCTCTCCACCAGTTCCACCTCACTGCCGGGCAGCACCACGCTGAACCGCGTGCCGGGCAGCACGCCCACCGATCCGCTCAGGGCGGGATGGGCCAGCGGTCCTTTGGCGGTCAGGTCCAGCCGGCCGAACAGGTCCCCGTAGAACACGTCGTTCTCCTTGGCGGTGCTGTGCACGGCACGGAAGCGGTCCGTGCGGATGCGCAGGTCCATGGTGGGGTCGGAGAGGTCGGCGAAGGAGACGGACCCATCCAGCACCATCGCCTGGTCCAGGCTGTCCAGCACGCGGAAGCCATCCAGCTCCACGTTCCGGCCATCCAGGTGCAGCCGGCCATCGGGTATCTGGTACACGGCGCCGGTCTCCACCAGGCCGAAGCGCGTCCGATCGAACGCCAGGTCGCCGTCGGCACGCAGCGTACCTGCGCGCTTCTCCACATCGATGCGGCCGTTCAGCCCGCCGGCCAGGTCGAAGAGCAGGTCTCCCAGGAAAGGCTCCAGGAAGGAGAGGTCGGCGAAGCCGATGTCCGCCTGCGCGGTGAAGGTGCTTTCCTCGGCCAGGGTCATGTCCGACACCACGTCCATGCGGTTGTTCCCGCGCTCCAGCTCGGCCTTGGCATGTACCTGGTCGTTCCCGCGGGGCTCCACCAGCACATGCAGCATGCCGATGTCCGCCCCCAGGGCATGCAGGTCGTCCAACCGGAGGTCCGCTTCGGGAAGTTCACCGGACCACTTCACCTCGCCGGAAAGCAGACCGGTGGCCAGTTCCACGCTGTCGGTGCTGGCGATCATGGAGGTGAGGCCTTCCAACGGCAGGCGCTCGACCTCCAGCACGGGCGCCGTTCCGGACGTGTTGAACCGGATGAAGCGGTCCCCGTTGCGGATCCCGAAGTCCCCGGCGCTCACGTGCCCGGGCGACAGGCGCAACTGGTTGGTGGCGGAAGCGGTCCAGGTGGTGTTCGCCAGCACCTGTTCCTCGTCCAACCGGATGACCAACGTATCGCCCAGGCCCTGCAGGTAGGCGGACAGGTGGTGCGTGGTGCTGTCGGCCACACCGATCTTCAACTCCGTCCGCAGCCAGTCGTCCTGCGGAGCAAAGCCCACGCCCAGCCCGGGTACGTACCAACTTCCCCGCGCCAGATGGGCGACGCTGAGGTCTACCCGCACATTCTCCTCGGAACCGCCGGCTGTGAGCACCAGGCCGGAAACCTCGACGCTGTCGTAGGTGAGCACGGGGATGTCGATGCGTGCATCCAGCGCATCGGATGCCCCGGAATAGGTGAGGTGGATGGTCTCCACTTCCAGCGCCTGCAGGTCGGGTACCAAAAGCCCGGTGAACAGCTCAGGCCCCGGGACCTGGGCGTCCAGTCGCAGCTCGGCGGTCGGGTCCGGCTGGAACGGAAGGTCCGGGCGCAGCATGCTCATGATCTTCTCCGAGATCCGTTTTCCCAGCTGATCGGCGGGGGTATTGGTGCGGAAGGTGAGCTTGAGCGCATCGCTGTCGAGGTCGGCCGCCAGCGAGTCGGAGGCGTAGAGCGCCTGCAGCCGGAAGTGCTCGAAGCCGAACTTCCGTTCACCCGAAGCGAGCCGCAGGTCGGTGGCTTCCAGATCGGCCGTTCCGTGTCCCGTGGTGTCCAGTACCAGCGTGCCCGTCCAGTCCCCCTGCACGAGGAAGTCGCGGTCCATGAGCCCAAGTTCCCCGAGTTCCGCCCGCTTCAGGTCCAGGTGGAAGTCGCATTGCATCGGGTCACCATCGGGCAGGTCGCCCCGCGCGCGGAGGTCCAGCACCAGGGGCTTGGCCTCCACCTCCACATGGGCGAACAGGGAGTCGCCGAAAGCTTCTGCCAGCAGGCACAGGCTGCTCACATCCTTCCCGGCCACGGCCGCCTCCAAGGGGTCCACCTGCAGCCAGGCACGCCGCCGGTCGTTCATCAGGTCCTGTCCTTCCCCAGTGATGCGCACGGAGAGCGGCCCCAGCAGCGTATCGCCTGTGAGAGTGGCCAGGTCCAGCTGCACCAGTTCCAACTCGGCGTTGTAGCCGTCCGGAAGTGCATCCTCCAAGCCGCTACCGGCCACGAAACCCTGGACCGACCCCAGGTCGCTCGCCAGGTCCAACCGGATATCAACGGCACCTCCGGCCAGGCTGCCATTCAGCGTGCCGTGGGCCCAGGAGGGGAGGAGCCCATCACCCGCCAACGCGTGAACGAGCGAGCCCGGCTCATCCGTGTAGGAGAGGCTGTCCACGGCCAGTTCCATCCGGCTGTCTGGGAAGTCGAGCAACGATGAACCCTGAGCGCTCAGGTCCACGTGCGTGGTCCCGGCATCGTCGATCCGGAGGCGGAGGGAGCGCAATGAGTCCAAGGATCCTTCGGCATCCAGGGCCAACGCCACCTGTCCCGGATCCACGGACACCGAGTCCAGCGCGGCCAGTTGCAGCAGCCTCCAGCGTTCGATCCGCCCGTCCATGGCGATCATCGCCCGGACCTGCTCCGGGTTCTTGTAGGCTGACGAGAGGTCCAGGTCCGGGACTTCCAGGGCCAACGTGGCCTTGGCGCCGGGAAGCTCGAGGTCGACCTCCTTCAGCTGAACGTGCTGTGGAGTGGCCTTCAGCTCGAAGGCCAGCCGGGTGGGCAGGCTGTCCGGTGTGGCGGTCAGCGTGGCTTCCTGCAACCCGAGACCGATGTCCGTGTTGCTGAAGGCCAGGTCCTCCGCGCGGATGTGGATGTCTTCGAAGACCAGGTGCCGGGCATCCGGGAAGCCGGCCGGCAGGGTCACGGAGCCCTGATGGAGGGCCAGGTCGGACTCGGACAGGGCCAGGTCGGCCACGCGGATGTCCCAATCACGAGCGAAGTAGCGGAAGCCATCCCCTTGGTCCAGCCAGGGAGGATCGGTGCCGGTGGTGTCAGCGCTGGCAAGGGTATCCGTGGCCAGCATGCCGAACCGCGCCCCGCGCAGGTCCACCGCATCCAGCCAGACCCGCTGCCGTGCCAGGTCCAATTCGTTCGCCTCCACGCCCAGCTCCTCCATGGAAAGCCAAAGGCTGTCCGCCGTGCCCGTGGTGTGCATGGTGAACGAGACGTTCCGCACATCCAGCTCATCGAATGCGATGTCAAGGCCTGCCACCGGGTTCTCCAGGTCCGGGTACGTGTCCGGTACTGGCTCGCCGGGCGGGGAGGCCATCCGGATGTGCGTGTCGCTGAGCAACAGGTCACCCACCCGGTACCGCGAGGCGTCCAGGTCCATGCCTTTCAGGTCCAGTTCCAGCCTTCCGAGGTGCATCCCCAGCTCCAGGCCGGAGGGTTCCATCCGCATCTCATAGCGGATGTCGCGCAGCGTGAGGTCATGCACATGGAATCCCCAGCCGGCCGTGGTATCGGCGGAAGGGGTCTCCACGGTGTCGCTTCCGGCGAAGCCCTCCACGATGAAGTCGAAGTTGAAGGAGCTGTCCGCATGCTGCACCAGGTGTGCATGGACGCCCTCCAGCCGCACGCCCTGCAGCTCGATCTCCCGGCCCAGCAGGCCGGTCACGCTCAGCCGGGCGCGGATCAGTTCCGCGGCCAGCAGGGTATCGCCCGAGGGATCGGCCACGCTCAGGTCGCGCAGGGTCAGGCCCACCGGAAAGCGCAGGGCGATGCGGCCCAGATGCACGTCGGCCCCGGTCCGTTCCTCCACGAAGGCCACGACCTTGTTCCGCAGCAAGGACTGCACCGGTGGCAGGTACAAGGCCACGCCGACAAGCACCAGCAGGGCCACCAGGGAGACCAGCACCCACGTGACCACCCGAACGGTCCGGCGCAGGATCCGGAGCACAGGCCGCCCTTTGGGGGTAGCGGGTTCGGGCTTGTTCATCGAGACGTCGAAAATAGCCCGCAGGCGCCGGCGTCGGTGACCGGCTTCGGGGCCCGGAACCCGACTTCGATGGCTGTAGATTCACCCCATGATCGGCCGTGCCCTGCTCATCTGGCTGCTGATCGCCGTGCTGGCCAACCTGAACGGCGCCTTGCGGCAGTTCGTGATCAATCCCTTGAGCAACGAAGGAGCGGGGCATGTGATCAGCACGCTGATGCTCGCCGGTATCGTGCTCCTGACCACCTGGCTCACGATCGGCTGGATGCGGCCTTCCACGGCGGGTGAGGCATGGACGATCGGCGGGGTGTGGCTGCTGTTGACGCTGGCCTTCGAGTTCGGATTCGGGCACTACGTCTTCGGCAAGCCTTGGAGCGTGCTCCTGGCCGACTACCACCTGGACCAGGGACGCATCTGGACGTTGGTACCGGTGATCACCCTGCTGGCACCCTGGCTGGCCGGGCGGTGGAAGGGGCTCTGGTGACCGATCACTTGAAGCCCAGCCGGGCACCGAGCCACGCCATCGGCAGGTAGGCCACCACCAGGTCCAGCACATCGAACCAGAGCGGGGCGTTCGGGATCATGCTCACGGCCGCGATGCCGCCGAGCAGGAAGAACACGCCCAGGGCAAGGGCCAGCACCAATTGCCTCGAAGCGGCGAAACGGGCCACCACGAACCCGGCGGCGAACGTTCCGAGGGCATGTGCGAGAAAGGGCATCAGCAACTGCGCGAACGAGTATTCGTGGATGTGCGCGTTGATGCTGGCGATGTCGTTCACGTCCACCCCGGCAGGCGGCGGCATCAGCTTGGCAGTGAGCATGATCAGACCCATGTTCACGATCCAGCCGGCGACGATGCCGGCCAGCACGGCCAGGATGTTGCGAAGTACAGGGTGCATGAGGTCCGATGTTGGTGTAGGATGAAGGTAGCGGATGCCATGGGAACGGGACCGTGTACGCTCATCGGTCGGATCTCCCCAGTCCGGCCATCACGCTGTGGAGGGTGGCCAGCAGCTCCTCGCGTTCAAAGGGCTTGGGGATGAAGCCGTTCATGCCGGCATCGATGCAGCGCTGCACCTCGGCCTTCATCACATTGGCCGTCATGGCGATGATCGGCAGTCGCTCGAACGTTCCGCCCAGCCCGCGTACCGCGCGGGTCGCATCGTAGCCGTTCATCTCCGGCATCTGCACGTCCATCAGCACCAGGTCAAACTCCTGCTCCCGGACCATCCGCACGGCCTCCCGGCCATTCTTGGCCACATCCACACGGACGTCTGGGATCGAGGCCTGCAGTTCATCCTGAGCCACCATGATGTTGAAGTCGTTGTCCTCCACGAGCAGGATCCGCGAACCACGCAGGTCCAGGTCGGCATGCCCCGCGTTGCCGGCCGAGCCGGTCGCAAGGAAGCGCTCCAGCCGTTCGTCGTCCCCGCCCTGGTGCTCGCTGTACCGGCGTGACACGAAGTACATCTCCAGTTCCCCCTTGCCCTTGGCCATCACCCGTCCGCGCGCCTCGAACACCAGGTCGGGGTTCTCCGAGATCTCGGCATGGGTGGAGGCACTGATGTTCACCCGGCCCACCGCTCCGCTGCTCTCGATGCGGCTGGCGATGTTCACGGTGTCACCCCAGATGTCGTACTGGAACTTCTTGAGCCCCACCACCCCTGCGACCACGGGACCAGTATGGATGCCCACGCGCATCTCGAAGTGGGGCCTTCCCTGGGCGGTGCGTTCCGCCTTGCGCTCCTGCATGATCTCCTGCATGTCCAGTGCGGCCCGCACCACGGCGAGCGGACCTCCCTTCTCCGGGTCAGGTACCCCGCCGGCGGCCATGTAAGCGTCACCAATGGTCTTGATCTTCTCCACCCCGTGCTTCTCCATGATGCGGTCGAAGGCCTTGAAGCACACGTTCAGCTCGTCCACCAGTTCGGCGGGGGAAAGCTGCTCGCTGATCCCGGTGAACCCTTGGAAATCGCTGAACAGGATGGAGACCCGATCGTATTGTTTGGCCTCGGTCCGTCCGGCGGAACGCAGTTCGTTGGCCACCCCGCCCGGCAGGATGTTCCGCAGCAGTTCCTCGCTTCGGCGCTTCTCCCGGCTCAGCTCGCGGGTGCGCAACTCCACCGTACGTTCCAGCCGCATGCGCTGCCAGCGCTGCCAGAACACATAGCCCAACACGCTCCCGGCCAGCAGGACGAAGTACAGCGAGTACGCCCACCAGGTCCGCCACCAGGGAGGGAGCACGGTAAGCTGCATGGTGGCGGGCACCCGGCTCCACACCCCATCCCGGTTCCGGCCCTGTACCTGGAAGGTGTAGGTGCCGGGGTCCAGGTTGGTGTAGACCGCCGTGTTGTTCCGGCCCGCGAGGATGGGTTCCGGGTCGAACCCGATCAACTGGTACTGGAACTCATGCTGGCCCCTGGATGAGTACTCCATGTTGGCGAACTCGAAGGTGATCATGTTGTCGCGGTGGCTGATCTTCAGGTCGTTCAGCATATGGGGTGGCAGGTCCAAGGGGGCCTGCTCGTCCCGGACATCCAGCGCCCGATTGAGCAGTTTCACCGAGATGATGCGGACCACCGCATCGCTGGTGTCGTCCTGGAGCTCCTCGGGCTTGAAATGGTTGTGGCCGTTCACACCGCCGAAGAAGAAGGTGCCATCGCTCAGTTTGCAGAAGGCATTGCGGTTGAACTCGTCGCTCTGCAGTCCGTCCGCCGAGGTGAAGTTCTTGAAGGTGCCCGTGGAAGGGGTGAAGCGGGAGAGTCCCTTGTTGGTGCTCATCCACAGGTCACCGCTCGCATCATTGAGGATGCCATAGACCACATCGTTCGGCAGGCCCTCGCGCACTGTGTAATGGGTGAACGAACGGGTCAGTTTATCGAAGCGGTCCAGTCCACCACCGTTCGTGCCGATCCACAGGTATCGCTCCGGTCCCGTCGGATCGGGCAGTAGCGAGAAGATGATGTCGAAACTGAGGGAAGTGCTGTCCTCCGGGATGTGGTGGTAGTGCTCCCAGCTTTCCGTACGCCGGTCCAGGCGGAACAGGCCGAGCATCGTGCCCACCCAGACCACCCCATCGCCGTCCAGCTGGATGGCCTGGGTGAAGTTGTAGGGCATGTTCACCGGCGGGACCGGGTACCGCCAGCGTTCGAATTGCTCGGTATCGCGATCGAAGCGGTACAGGTGTGTGTCGCAGGCGAACCACAGGTCCCTGCCGTCCGCCAACAGGGGGAAGGGGGACTTCACCCGTTCGACGATCTCGCCCTGCTCCGTACGCAGCTGGACCGACCGAAGCACCTGCCCATCGGCGTCGCTGTGCACCAGTACGTCCTTGCACAGCCAGAAGCTGCCATCCTCGTTCTCGACCGCTGCACGGGTCTCGCGGACATAGCTGGGGAATTGGTCGACGATGTGCGGGTCCGAATCGGTGACGTCCAGGACATACGTCCTGGTCCTGGGGTCGAACACGCGGATGAAGGTGCCCGCCCGGATACAGATCAGCCGGTCGGCGTTGGTCCGTTGCATCCAATACACGCTGCCGTCAAGCACGGGATCGAAGCGTTCGATGCGGGGGTCGTAGGTCAGCACGCCATAGCCCGTCGTGCTTATCCACAACAGCCCGTTGCGGTCACGGAAGGTGCAGTTCGCGCTCCGCAGGACCTCCTTCAGGTTGGGGTCCCCCGATCGGACCAGGGTCATGCGTTCCCGCTCCGTATCGAATCGCCACAACACGGTGGCCCCGAACCAGATCCTGTGCTGGTCATCGACATGCAGCTGATCGGTCTCGAGCCGGGCTCCATTGGGGTAGTCCACCCGATACAGGATGCGGGCGTCCAGGCTGGCCGTGTCGTACTCGGCGATGAAAAAGGGGAACACCCCGAACACCCTCCCGTTGTTCGGGTCCACGGCGAAGTGACCGTTCACATTGGTGTTCAGGTCGCTCGACCAACGCTCACCGGCAAAGGCCATGTCCATGGTATCGATGCGCGTGACCTGTCCATCCGGCGCCGTATGGATGCGGAAGGGAAAACTGCCCTTCAGGTAGCCCCATACGCGACCGTGCGTGTCCACCGCGACGCGGCTCTGGTCGTCAAAGAAGCGCTCCACATCGAACCGGTAGCCGTCATCTACCCTGCGGATCCTGAAGAGGCCGCTGGTCGTCGCGGCCCAGATGTTGCCGTGTGGATCGTGGGCGATGTTCATGACGTAGCCTCCGCGTTCCCCGAACTCCAGCTCGATGTGCCGGAAACGTTCCGTGCTGCGCTGGAACACGTCCAATCCACGCGAAGCAGTGCCCACCCACAGGTCGCCATGCGGGCCCTCGTGGACCACGGTGATGTAGTTCTCGATGACACTGGTCGGATCGTCCACGTCGTGGCGGTACACCTGGAAGTGGTGGCCATCGTACCGGTTGAGACCGTCCTTGGTGGCGAACCACATGAATCCGAAGCGGTCCTGCTCCATGCTGGTGACCATGCCCTGGGACAACCCGTCCCGGATGGTGAGCTGGGAGAATGGCAGCATCAACGTGTCCACCTGCGCGTGGGACATCGCTGCGGATACGAGCGCGGGCAGGAGCAGGAGCCGCTTCATCCTTCGTCGGTCTTTCCCAGTGCCCCTCGAAGTTCGGACAGGAGGTCCTCCCGGCGGAAGGGCTTTGATACATACCCGTCCATGCCGGCCTCCCGGCAGCGGGCGATCTCGGTGCCCAGGGCGTTGGCGGTCATGGCCAGGATCGGTGTGTAGGTACCCGGGGTCTGCGCCTGGGCCTTGCGGATGGCCTTCGTGGCATCGTAGCCGTTCATCTCCGGCATCTGCACGTCCATCAGCACCACATCGTACCGCGTGCCAAGTGCCCGATCCACCGCCTCCCTGCCGTCATGGGCCACGTCGATGCGGACACCCGGGATGGCGTCCGTCAGTTCGTCGGTAGCCACCATCAGGTTGAATTCATTGTCGTCGGCGACCAGGATGTGCAGATCACGCAGTTCCGGTCCTTCTGCAGCCGAGATCGGCATGCCTTGGTGGGGTGCCGCCAGGGAATAGGGGATGACGGCGGTGAAGGTGCTCCCTTCGCCCAAACGGCTTTCCAGCGTCAGTGTGCCACCATGGAGCTCCGCCAGCCGCTTGCTGATGGCCAGGCTGAGCCCGGTGCCTCCGTACCGGCCATGCCCGTCGCTGTAGGCGTAGGCCTTGTTGAACTCCTCGAAGATCGTCTCCGCGCGTTCCGGTGGAATGCCGGGACCGGTGTCCTCCACCGTGAACAGGATGCACTGGCCTTTGTCCCGGTCGTGTGCCGGTCGGGCCTTGATCGATACGTGTCCTGCCGTGGTGTATTTCACCGCGTTCTCGGCCAGGTTGAACACCAGCTGCCGCAGCCGGGTGGGGTCGCCTTGGATGGATGCAGGCAATCCAGGGTCCAGGTCCACCTTCAGTTCCAACCCTTTGTCGCGTGCTTTCGGGCCCAGCTCCTGCACCAGGCTCTTCACGAGGGCGCCCGGGTCCATCGGCGTCATCTCCAGGTCCAGGCGGTCGGCATCCAGCTTGCTGAGGTCCAGGATATCGTTGATGATGCGGAGCAGGTTCTCCGCGCTTAGTGCAATGGCGTCCAGGTACACCCGCTGATGGGGGAGCTGTGTTCCCCGCTGCATGATCGCCGTCATGCCCATGATGGCGTTCATGGGCGTGCGGATCTCGTGGCTCATGTTGGCCAGGAAGCGTTCCTTGAAGCGCTCGCCCTGTTCAGCCCGTTGCCGGGCCGATTCCAGGTCGCGGCGTTGTTCCTCGAGCTTGCGTTTGCTGCGGGCCGAGAACCGCATGCGACCGACCAGGCCCATGGCCAGCAGGACCAACAGCCCCCCGCCACTGAGGTAGAAGCGTTGCTGGCGTTCCCGGGAAGCGAGCTCGGCCTGCCGTTCCAGGCGCCTGGCTTCCTCGCGGCGCTCCTTCTCCAGTTTCGCGCGGTCGGCATTGTGCTGCAGCATCATCCGCAGGACCTCGGTCTTGCCGGACCGGCCACGGAGCGAGTCGCGTAGAGCAAGGAACTCCCGGTGTTCCAGGTAGGCATGACGCAGGTCGCCATGATCCTCGTACAGCTTGGAGAGCTGGCGTGACACGCGCATCTCAAGGTCCAGATGGCCGCTCTCCCTGGCGATCACCCGGGCCTGTCGATAGGCCTCTACGGCGGCGGAGAACTCGCCCCGGTAGACGTGGATCGCACCGGCCTGTTCGTAGAGGTTCCCGGCGAACTGTGCCTCCTTGAAGCGTTGAAGCACCACCAAGGCCTCGGTGATGGTCCGCAGCGCTGCGTCGGCATCGCCGCGTTCCTTGTGGATCTGCGCGATGTACCCATAGACGGCAGCGACCTGGGAATAGGTGGGCACCCGCTGGAAGAAGTCGGCCGCGATCAGGTATTCATCGATGGCCCGATCGTACCGCTTCTCGCGCTGGTGCACCTGGGCCATGAACAGATGGGAGTAGGCCAGCCCGTGGAAGTAGTCCGTATGGGCACGCAGGTCGGCGGCCTTGCGGTGCCAGTGCATGGCGGAATCCATGTTCCCTGCCCCGAACCAGGCGGTGCCCAGGTCGTTGTAGGCCATGGACAGGCCAAGGGTGTCCTGGAGCTCGGCATACTTCCGTCGTGCGATGTGGAAGTGGTGAAGGGCACCTGTCCATTGCTGGGTGGAGCGGTGCACGGCCCCGATCAGGATGTACGTGAAGGCCACGGCGGTCCGGTCGCCAGCCGCCTCGAACGTCGGCAATACCTGCAGGTGGTATTCCAGGGCTGTCGATGGTTGTCCCATCACCCGGTATCGTACACCGAGCGTGTTCAGCCAGGCGGCGGCCGTGGCCGTGTCTCCGATACGCTCCATGAGCTCGATCGCCATGCGCAGGTGTCCGATGGCCTCCAGCGGTTCACCCATGGTGCTCAACCGCTCGGAGAAGTGGTGGTGCGTTCGGGCCTGGTTCCGCACGTCGCCCAGTTCCTCGTAAATGGCAAGCGCCTGCTCCAAGGCGCTCAGGTCCTCGATGTCCCGCGTGGCACGGCCGAGCAGTTCCAGGCTGCGCGCCTGATAGCCGAGCAGGCTCCGTCTGACCTTCGGATCCCTCATCAGGCCGCTATCTTCCGTGAGTGGTGTGATCCGTGTCAGGGCCAGGCCTGCATAGTGGGTCACCGAATCCAGCTGCCAGAGCGCAATGGCGGCTTCGGCGCGTCGCAGCATGGCTCCGGCAAGGGTCGTATCGTCCTGGTGCCGGGCCTGAACGCTCCCAACGAACAGCGTGGACAACATCACCGTCAACAGGGACAGGAGATCAGTGCTATGTGATCGCACGTTCATCCCCGTCGGCGGATCACTAGGGTGATCTTGTCCAGCAGCTCCTTTCTCCGGAACGGTTTGGGAACGAAGGCATCCATGCCAGCCTGAACGCTCCGCTCCACTTCGCTTTCCAGCACGTTGGCGGTCATGGCAATGATCGGTGTGCGCCCCTTGTTCCCCTCCAGGGCACGAATGGCCTCGGTGGCCTGGAATCCGTTCATCTCGGGCATCTGGATGTCCATCAGCACCAGGTCGTAGTCGGTCTCCCGGACCCGCTCCACGGCCGATCGACCGTTCTCCACCACGTCAATGCGCACGCCCGGGATCAGGTCCTCCAACTCGTCCCGCGCCACCATCACGTTGAATTCATTGTCCTCGGCCAACAGGATATGCAGCCCTTCCAGGCGGACGGGACCTCGCTGTTCGCCCTCCGTCGGTACCAAGGACCCTGCAGGTGCCGTCGGGTAGGGGATGTCCAGGGTGAACGTGCTTCCCTGGTCACGGGCGCTTTCCAAGGAGACGGTGCCGTTCTGCAACTCCACCAACCGCTTGGTGATGGTGAGCCCAAGACCGGTGCCACCATACTTCCGCGTGGTGTCGCTGTACGCCTGGGTGAACTCCTCGAAGATCTGTTCCTGCCTTTCCGGGGCGATGCCGATGCCCGTGTCCCTGACCTGCAGCCGCACATGGGCCACGCCATGGTCCATCATGCGCAGGGAGACCGACACGTCCACGCCCCCGCGTTCCGTGAACTTGATCCCGTTGCCCACGAGGTTCAGGAGCACCTGGTTGAGCCTGGCAGGGTCTCCGATCAGCCACCGGGGCAGGTCCTCGTCCACCATTGCTCCCAGCGCCAGGCCCTTCTCCTCGGCCTTGAACCGCATGATCTCCAGCACGTCCTCCACCACCTTGCGGACCTCGAAGGGCACGGCTTCCAGCACGATGTCGCCTTCTTCCAGCCGCCCCAGGTCCAGGATGTCGTTCAGGATCACGAGCAGGTTGTCCGAGCTCTGAGCAATGGCGTTCAGGTAGCGCTCCTGCTCCGGCAGGTGCTCGGAACGTTTCAGGGTGGCGGTCATGCCCATGATGGCGTTCATGGGGGTGCGGATCTCGTGGCTCATGTTGGCCAGGAACTGGTCCTTGACCTGCTCGGATCGTTCGGCACGGAGCTTCTCCCGACGGATCGCCACGTTCCCTTGTGCCAGTTCCAGCCGCATGCGCCGCAACCTGCGAAGGCGGTGCCAGAGGCCGCCCACGATCAGCAGCACGCCGGCGCTGATCATCCACATCAGGTTCCGCTCGTCCCTGGCGCGTGCCACACCCGCTTCGTAGATCAACGACTCCTTCTCCGCTTGTTCGGCCCGCAACAGACTGTCGCGTTGGGCATCCAGTTCCACCTCCAACCGAGCGAGTTCGGTGGAGACCACGTCGTTCCGCAGGCTGTCCTCTGCGGCAGCGAGCGCCTTGGAGTACCGGAGCGCCCCGCCCCAGTCACCGAGCGCGGCACAGGCTGGTGGGAGCGTGCCCAGGTTGTCACGTTCCTCCTTGCGCAACCCATGCGTCCTGGCAATGGCCAGTCCCTTGCGTCCGTATTCCAGGGCCTTGGTGTAGTTCCCCAGCTTGGCATGGACCTCTGCGACCCGGGAGCAGAGGTAGCTGGCCCAGGTCAGGTTGTGCAGGGCCTCGAAGTGCTTCAACGCCTCCTCGAACTCGGGAAGGGCCTCCCGAAAGCGCTGGTCCAACACCAGCAGGTTGGCCAGTTCCGTCCGGATCACGGCTTCCATGCGGGAGTTCCCGGTGGCAAGGGCCATGGCCTCGCGGTACAGCGATCCCGCCTCGTCGATCCGCTCCAGCTCCATCAGGATGCCAGCCCTGCCACGCAGGGAACTGATCAGCGTGTAGGTATCGCCAAGCTCTTCGCCCAGCTGGCGGGCCTTTTCGTAGTAGACCAGGGCGTCATCGAACTGCCGTTGGTATCGGAAGATGAACGCAAGCCCCGTATAGGCAGAGGCCAGGTCCAGCTTCGGACCATGCCGTTGGAGCACGGGCAGGGCGGCGTAGTACTTCCGGGTGGCCGTGGCCTGGTCGCCGGTCACGCTCAGCCTGCCGGCCTGGTCCAACAGCAGGGCGGCACGCAGTCGTTCATCATCAGGCCCCCTTTCCAGCGACCGTTCAGCGCGCTCCAGCATCCGGGCCATCCGATCCAGCCTGCCTTGGGAACGCACCACCCAACCGGCCAGCAACCAGGAGAGCGTACGGTCCTGTGCCGTGTCCGCGAGCATCGCCTGGACCGCGGGTTCCTGGACCACGGCCTCCGGGTCGGTGGAACGCCCGGCCAGCAGCTCACACCACGACCGGACCCGGTCGAATTCGCTGATGCTGTCCGTCAACGACCGTTCCAGCAGCCGATCGGCGGGCTGGGCCATGACGCCCGTCGTGGCCAGCAGCACCAAGGTCCCGAGGAGGGACCTGATGAAGCAGGTGGTCCAGCGTACGGCGTTCATCTTGAACAAGGTCGTTCAAAGGACCGCCAAGGCGTCCTCCAACTCGCGCAGCACGTCCGCATGGGTCTTCGCACATGCCCCCAAAGCACTGGCACTGGCAGCGCGATCCCCACTGGCCGCGGCCTGCTCCACGGCCTGGAGTTCCTCCCTCAACCTGAACGCGCCCATGTACTCCGCCTGTGGCTTCAGGCCATGCGCGGTCCGGGACAGGCCTTCCAGGTCACCCAGGTCCAGCTGGGAGCGGAGCGCTTCGAACAGGGACGGGGTGCCCTGCAGGAACATCATGATGTACCGCTTCATCCGCTCCGTATCGCCATGGCATCGGATGCGGAGATGCTCCAGGTCGGTCCAGGTGGGGTTCATTGCTTAATGATACGACCTCCCGGGAGACCGCCTGCACGTGCATGGCTTCTGGCGCGGACCGGTCGGATCCCGGTATATTGGGGTCCATGCGGTCAGGGATCCGGACGGCGTTGCTGCTCCTGCTTGTGGCGGGGGTCCGGCCGCTGCTGGTGGCACAGCAGCATGGAACGGGTGCTGAACCACCGGACACGGTCACGTACACGTCCATCCCGTACGAGGTGCCGTTCATCCTGGACAAAGGGTTCACTTATCCCGAACAGGTGGACCTGACCCGGTGGTTCCCTGCGCCGGGCGACCAGTTCGCACAGGCCTCGTGCAGTGGCTGGGCGATCGGCTATGCGCTCACCACCTATGCCTGGAACCGCCACAGCGGCCGGGTGAACGACAGCACGGGGTCGTTCGGCAACATGGACCCGAGGAACGTCTTCAGCCCTTCGTTCCTCTATGGCCTGACCATCCTGGGAGAGGACAACCGGGATTGCGCGATCGGGGTGAGCCTCGCCGATGCCGTCCTCGTGGCCTGTAACACGGGATGCTGCACCCTGGAGCAGTACCCGGTCGATACGGCCCGGCACAACTGCCTGAAGCCCATCCCGGACAGTGCCTTCGTGGAGGCCCGGCGTCACCGCATGAGCGATCCCAAGGGGCTGAACAATCAGAACACGGACCAGCAACGCTACCACCTGGCCCAAGGCACTCCGGTGGTCTTTCAGGTCACCATCGACGATTCGTTCAAACAGGGTTTCCGGACGGCGGGGGACAAGATGTTCGTGTGGCAACCACCCGATGTGCTGGTGAACAAGGAAGGGCACATCATGGTGGCGGTGGGATACGACGACCGGGACAGCACCTTCCTGGTCCAGAATTCCTGGGGCGAGGGCTGGGGATTGCGGGGGCGCTTCAAACTCCCCTACGAGGTGATGCGATGGACCAGCACGGAAGCCTACATCATGCAACGGAATGGGGAGTCGGAGCTCGTACCCCTGGTACCGGCGTTCCGGGAGGACCCATTCAACCGTCGCGGGCTCAGCCGCGGTCGCATGCGCGAAGGGGAGGCGATCCTGGCCGAGGACATCGCCTGGCATGCGGTGGACATCGAGCCGAAAGCGGGCCAGGTGGACCTGCAGGTGGTGGACCCCACCGATACGAGCCGTGTACACCGCATCGTGCTCCGGGATGACCAGCCCGTGACCTTCCATCACGAGGGCAGCTTCTATACCATCACCGCCGATGTGTCCCGCAAGCGTGAACAGGCCCGGTACCGGGTGGTGCGGGATGATCCGGCGTTCCTGTCGTTCCGGGACCGTGCCCTGAAGCGGGCGGAGGAATTGGATGACGGTCCGCGGTGAGGCTCAGGCCCGGTCCACGAAGTACATGTCCATCTCGCCCTTGCCCTTGGCCTGCACCCGGCCGCGGTGGGTGAAGGAGAACCGCGGGTCGTCACGGACCAGCGCGTAGGTGTCCCCGCTGATGTTCACCCGGCCCACCGCACCGCTGCTTTCCATGCGGCTGGCGGTGTTCACCGTATCCCCCCAGATGTCATAGGCGTACTTCTTCACGCCCACGATGCCCGCCACCACCGGCCCGGTGTGCATTCCCAGGCGCATCTCGAAGTGGGGGAGGCCTGCAGCCTCGCGCTGCTTCTTGTACTCCTCCATGTACTCCTGCAGTTCCAGGGCCGCCTCCACCACGTCGCCGGGCCTGCCGTTCGCAGGGTCCGGTAACCCGCCGGCGGCCATGTACGCATCACCGATGGTCTTGATCTTCTCGATCCCATGGCGATCGATGATGGCGTCGAAGGCCTTGAAGCAATGGTCGATCTCCTTCACCAGGTCACCGGCACTGAGCACTTCGGCCATGGCGGTGAACCCCTTGAAATCCGTGAACAGGATGGTCGCCCGTTCGAACTCGCGGGCGTCCGCATACCCCTTCGCCCGCATCTCGTCCGCCACCTCCTCCGGCAGGATGTTGTGCAGGAGCGCCTCGCTCACTTCCTTCTCCGCCTGGATGGCTGCGCGCGAACGATGTACGAAGCGCAAGCGGCTCCACAGACCCAGGGCCATGAACAGGATCCCCACGCCCGAGAAGAGGTAGAGGTTCCGAGTCCTTTGCAGGCGCTCCCGGGTCAGTTCCGAATCCAGCTGCTTCACCTGCAGCTCCTTGATCGTCCTCGCCTTCTTCTCGCTCTCATACTTCTCCTGGACATCAGCGATGGCACGCACCTTCTCGATGTTCAGCAGACTGTCCTTCAGCACTTCATGGTGCTTCATGTACTTGATGGTCGAGTCCGGTTCGCCCATCTTGAGGTACACGTTGCCGTAGTGGTCCGCCAGGGTCAGTTGCTGGGGTAGCAGACCGTCCGCTACGGCGATCGCGAGCGAGGAGTCCAGGTAGCTCAGCGCGAGCGGGTAGTCCTTCAGGTTCTCGGCGGTAACGGCCAGATTGCTGTACTGGATGGTCAGGTTTCCCCGATCGTCCAGCTGTTTGGACACCTCCAAGGCCTGGCGTTGGTAGAAGAGCGCCGAGTCCAGCATCCGGGTATCCTCACCATCCCCGCTCATCATGCCGAACAGGGCCCCCAGATTGCCCAGCGCGTCCAGTTCATCATGCGGCATGCCTTCGCGCCGGGCATTTTCCCGCACATCCTTGAACCCGGCCAGGGCACCGTCCATGTCGCCCATGTAGGCCTTGGCAATGGCCCGGTTGGTGAGCAGTCCGTTCCGTGATGTGGCCTTGGGCCAATCCTCGTTCCAAAGCGCCAGGGAACCCTGGGTGACGTCCACCACCGCTTCGAACTCACCCAATTCCAGCAAGGTCGCGCTCAAGTTCCCCTGGATGGACATGTAGTGCAGGCTGTCACATGCTCCTTGAAAGGCACGCTTGGCCTTGTCCAGTTCGATCATGGAGGAATCCAGGATGCCGCGTACCAGATGGCTGTGTGCTCGCCAGCTGTGGATCCGGGCCATCCGACAACTGTCCTGGCTCCGGATGGACCAGTCGAGCAGGGAGTCCAGGCGCCTGTCGGCTTCCCGCGATACCTCCTGCTCCTGGCTTTCCAATTGCTCGAACAACGAAATGGCGCGTTGGTCCGACATGGGTGCTGGCCGCGGTGGTTCCTGACCGTGCACACGCATACCGAACACCAGACAAAGCCCCGCTCCAAGAAGGAACGGGGCTCTGCATGGCATCAGAATGGGATCAGCCGTGTCCTCCACCTCCCGAGCCCTTCTTGAAGGTGTACTGGCTGTTGCCGCTCGTGTTCACCGTGATCGTCCAGTTGTCCTGGTCGGTGGATGAGATATCGGCGGTCACATAGAAATTGCGTCCGCTCCCGGAACCGTCGATGTAGAGATTGCCATTCCTGACGGACGCCGTTGGCGCTGCACTGGCATTGACCAGGAAGACCACGCTCACGTTCGACTTGCCTCCTCCGGAGTATTCCGAACAGCTCACGGTCATGCTGTCACCATTCGCTGCGGTCCCCGACTTGGTGACCCCGGAAACGGCTCCTTTTCCAGGGTCCGTTCCGCTTTCAACGGCACTCGTTACCAATGTCATGTCAGTAGGTGGGTTTTGGTTTTCGGTAGGCTGAAGCTAGGAATTCACGCGGATATCGCAACCCGCGGGCATCCGTCAACGCCCTCCATCGGCCATCGCCTTCAGGAAGAGGTAGTCCCCATCCTCATGGCGGTGGCGGTCCCGCACCTTCTGCCAGCCTCCGGAATCGATGTCGGCCCGCAGCCGCTGGAGCCCCGTGTTCAGCTCGTCGGATCCCGTCAGGGCAGCGAAGGTGGAGATGCCCTTGCGGAACCCCTCGTCCAGGTAGCGTTGTGGTTCCTCCTTCGCGGAGTAGAGGAAGAGGTCCTGCAGCGTGTGGCGAATGGAGTAGGGTTCCTCGGCCGCGATCCGGAATCCTGCCCGTTCCAAGGCGCTGCGAGTGGCCGGCACGGACGGCAGGACCTCGCAGGAACGCGCGATCGCATCCGGGAAGTAGTGGCTCAACCAGTAGCGTCCGGTCTGCTCCGGTGTGGCCAGGAACAGCACGAAGGGTGACCCCGGCAGCAGCGCCCGCTGCACCTCGCGGAACCCCTGCTCCAGATCGGTCCAGTGGTGGGTGGTGAGCGTGGCGATGGCACCGTGGAACGAGCCATCCGCGACCGGAAGCGCCTCTGCCGAGCCAGTGACCCACGCCACCTCCGGATCCTTCGTCCGGGCTTCTGCCAGCATGCGCTCCGAGGGCTCCACACCGGTCATGGAGAGACCGAGCACCTGCAGGGCGGAGGTGTAGTTGCCCGTTCCACAGCCCACGTCCAACACCCGGGCACCGGCAGGCAGGGCCAGCAGGTCCCACAGCCGCCCCAGCAGGTAGGCATCGGCCTGGCGCGTACCGTCGTAGCCGGTGCCGATGGTGTCGTAGTCCGTGTAGGCCATCCGTGGCGAAGGATGCCGCCAAAGATGGTCACCACCCTTCAAGTGGCCTGAGGAAAGGCCTCCGGACCGGCAGCTCAGGGCTCGGTGGGCACCTCCCGCCATTCGTGCGGGGTGGTGTTGCCCACGTTCGGGTCGTTCAGCACGTCGTCCGTGCCGTAGTAGTTGCCGTACTGGTCCATGTAGTAGCGCTGGGAGCCGCTCTCGATCTTGAACTGCTCGCCGGTGTAAGGGTTCACGGCGTTCTGCTCCTCGCGCATCATGTCCACCCAGGCACCCTGGCCCCGATCGAAGGACTCGCTCTGCGAGCGGTAGATGCCCATCTGCGCGTCGTTCACGCCGTTCACCATGTCCCGGTGCGCGGCCTGGCTGGCATCGAACGCGGCCTGGTTGGAACGCATGCGGGCGTTGTGGTCCGCCCAGCTCCGGTTGGCCTTCTGCTGTTCGCTTTGGGCGTAGGCGGCGAAGTAGGCCGGGTCGTACTGCGTGCCGGCAAGGCCCTTCAGCAGACCTTCCTTCTCGCGGGCGTGGTCGCCGTTGGTGCAGTCCAGCACCGTCAGGTAGTAGCCCCACATCACCATGTCCGGGCTTTCGTGCGCGCTCCAATGCATCACCACGGTGCTCACCTGGTCGCCCTTCTTCCAATCGCTCACCAGGGCCCGGGCCGTCTTCCGCACCGGCCCGGTGGAGTACAGCCCGTCCAGCATGCGCTGGTCCGCAGCGGCCACGGCGCTCACTTCCTGCTGCCCCAGCGGTTCGAACCCGTCCTTCCGCAGGTTGGGCACGATGTCCTGTTGGAACGCATCGGCAGGGGAGAGCGGTGCGCGGAGCCGGCCACCGGCCGCCTGGTAGTACTGCGCGAACTCACCGGTCACGTACGTGAAGCTCTGATAGGCCGAGTTGTGTACCTCCAGCCCGGTGGCCTTCGCCTCCCAGTTGCCCGTGCGCGGATCCTGGGCGTAGTTCCAGTGCGCGGGCAGCTCCAGCCTGGCCAGCGGCATGTTGAACTGGGTGCTCTGCACCACATGCATGCGCGTCCGACCTTGCGCCGCACGCGGCTCCTGGCCGGCCTCCGGCATGTCGGCCACTTCCTGCGGCAACGTTTCACCCGTGATGCGGGCCACGCGTTGAGCAAGGGCATCGTCCCTGTCCGGATGGCCGGCGTCCCGGGCCTCGCCGGAGATGTCCCCGCAGGATGCGAACAACGACACGGTGATCAGGGCTGGTAGGAATTGGTTCATGGGGTGGGGTGTTTCATGGGTACATCGGAGAGCCTGCCGCTTTGTGAACGCCTCCTACCTTCATCGGCCCCAACACCGGACGTCATGATCACCGAACCCCTCATCGCACACAAGCCCGAGCGCCGCACCGCCACCATCCACCTGGTGGTGCCTCCCATGGACATGCCAAAGTACATGGATCCCGCCATCCAGGAGGTGCTGCAGGTGCTTGCCGAACAAGGGCTGAAGCCCATGGGCCCGCTGTTCAGCTACCACCACAGGCGCCCTGCCGAGACCTTCGAGTTCGAGATCGGGTTCGCGGTGAACGGGGAGGTGAAGCCGCAGGGGCGGGTGAAGCCCAGCACGCTGCCGGCCAGCCGCGTGGTCAGCTCGCTGTACACGGGGCCTTACGAGGGTCTCGGCGGTGCCTGGGGCGAGCTGGAGCGTTGGGTGCGCGCCCAGGGACACGTGGAGACCGGCCGCTTCTGGGAGGCCTACCTGAGCAACCCGGAGGAAACACCGGATCCCGCCGACTACCGCACGGAACTGAATTGGGTCCTGGACTGATGGCCGGGAACACGATCGAGCTGCTGGTCGAGCGGCTTCAGCTGCAGCCCCATCCGGAAGGGGGGTTCTACCGCGAGACCTACCGCAGCCCGCTGGAGGTCGGTCCAGGCGCCGGGATCGAAGGCACCCGCGCCTGTTGCACCAGCATCCTCTTCCTGCTCACCGCAGGCAACTTCAGCGCCTTCCACCGCATCCGGCAGGACGAGCTGTGGAACTTCCACGATGGCGATCCCTTGGAACTGCACATCCTGACACCGGCCGGGGAACACCAGCTGATCATCATCGGTCGCGATGTGTCGGCAGGCCAGGTGATGCAATTCGTGGTGCCCGCCGGGCATTGGTTCGCGAGCCGGGTGATGGGGCAGGGGGCCTGGTCGCTGGTGGGCTGCGTGGTGGCCCCGGGCTTCGACTTCCGCGACTTCGAACTGGCCGATCGCGCGGCGCTTTCGGCTGAATTCCCTCAGCGCCAAGACCTGATCCGGGAGCTCACCCGATAGACCTCAACGCCCATTTATTTACGCCCGGTGGTAGGTGGCGGAGCCGGATCCCCCTACCTTGTACCCAATACCCGGCACTTCGGCCGGCAACAACAGGTCCCGCTTTGATCGGGACGCATTACTCAGTAACATGGCAAGTGGTACAGTGAAGTTCTTCAACTCGGAGAAAGGTTTCGGTTTCATCACCCCCGACAGCGGTGAGCGCGATGTCTTCGTGCACAAGACCGGCACCAAGAGCCAACTCTTCGAGGGGGACAAGGTGACCTATGAGGTGGAGGAGACCCCCAAGGGGCTCAACGCCATCAACGTCGAGAAGGCCTGATCCCTTCCCTGCGCACCAACTCAAAGCCCCGGCATGGCCGGGGCTTTGTCGTTCTTGAAGTTCCGGTCGTACCCGGTGGTCATCGGGTCAGTACCAGTGGGCGGACACCCACCTGACCGCTCCCCACGATCCGGACCTGGTACAGGCCTGAAGCCAGATGACCGAGGTCGATGAGCGAGGTATTGCCACCCACGACCGTGCGGACCTCGTGCACCAAGCGGCCATCGAGACCAACGACCTGGATGCTCGACACCTGCCCATGCAGCCATTCGACCCGGACCTGACCCGTGCTTGGATTGGGGTACATGGTGAAGTCGAGTGGCAGCGGGTCGTTCCCCGGCATACCCAAGGCGACGTACTCCCCGCACGCACCTGCCTGCTGGTCGTACCACTGTTGGACCAGGTCCGTGCGTTGGCGCAACAGGTCCACGTTGGAAAGGTTGGTGCCCGTGGTGTCCCAGGCAAATACGTAAGCCAGGTCTAGACAGATGGTGTCGCCCGGGGCAACATCGAACCAGGGGCCGTAGGTCACGAACACACGTCGGTCCCCACCCGGATTTCCGGAACTGAGCTCCGACCACTCCGACGGGGTGGAAGGGGTTCCGTAGTAGCTGTACCGGGTCTCATTGAGGTCCGGGTCAAGCACGGGGCTTCCGTCGGTGTAGCGGCCATTGGCCAGATGGTGGTACTCCAAGGGCGTGACCGGAGTGCTCGAGCTTTCGCCCCAAGGCATCACCGCGTACATCGGCGCATCCAGCGACACGACCCCCATGGCAGGAGGGGCCGCACCATAGCCGAGGACCCCACCAGCGTCCTCGTCCATGGCGTCCGAGTTGTAGCCGTAGGCGAGGTTCCTGGTCGTGTCGCAGCCGATGAAGTCGTCTGAGGAGTTCCCGATCTCCATATCCACGAGATCGGATACCCACAAGGTGTCATGCGTAAGTGAGGACCTGTTCACGAGGCGGTGCTCCACCAACAACACCTGATGCAGCGGATCACCGGGCGCCACGTCGAGCCCGTGGTGGAACGTGTGCACGTCCAAACCGACGGGCTGGCCGTCCTGCCGCATGTCCGACCGGATGGTGTACACGGCCGCATCACCGGGAAAGAGCGGGACCTCGCCCTGCTGGGGGGCATAGCCGTTGTCCGAGTTCGGGTCCTCGAACGGGGCCAGGGTCAACGGCTCGCCATTGGCTGGATCGCCGTTCCCAGGCCAGGCCGCGATCGGATAGGTCGCCTGATATCCTGGGATGCTCCACTGCGTGGCATGGTCCCATACCAGCCCCTTGTCCAAGGGCCATACCTGGTGGTAGTGCTCCTGATAGGTGATGTCGACGGCATCCGCCCACGGCCCTGCCTTCAAGTGGTCCAGATCGTTCACGTCCGGGTATTGCGTGGCCGTGGCGAACAGGCCGGCAGACCCATTGGCCACCGCCGCCAGACCCGTGTAGTACACTGAATGGCGCCCGCTTCCTGCCGGCACTTCCAAGCCGGCCTCTCCGGCGTATGGGTCGTTCAGGTCACCCAAGGCATGGATAGTGGCCGAGAAACCACCGATGCTGAGTTCATGGCAGTCCTCTCCCGGAAGGAATTTGCCGAAGAACGAGTGTCCCTCATAGCTGTCATGAGCGTATCGCCCACCGGCATAGGTCACACCATCATGCTCCTGCATACAAGTGATCCAGGACCACTTGGCCTCCTTGCCGCCGCCATCCAACACATCGTCGATCCCTCGGAGCGAAGAAGATAGGATCGGACCGGTGACGGCTGAATTCAGCACTTTTCGGTCCGTACCGGAGAGACTTATCTGTGACAGCGGTTGGAAGGCGGTCCCATCCCATACGGCGGAACTTGGTAGGGGTGTGGCCAGATCGGCGGTGGCCTCGAAGCTGCCGACCATCCAAAGTTCTCCGTTCACTTCCCTGAGGTCCTGTACGCCATCTTCCAGCCCGGGACCTACCTGTACCCATTGGGCGCCATCCCATCGCGCGATGTTCCGCACACTATCCTGGCCGGACATCCAGAAGTCACCCCCGGCGTACAGTTCTCCGTTGTACACCACCAGCGACTCCACTTCGTCGTCGAACCCTTCACCCACCGGCACCCAGGCCTGCCCGTCCCACTTGGCCACGTACCGGATGCTGTCCGTACCGATCCAATTGAAGCGACCGCCGGCGTAGAGTTCTCCATTGTATTCGGCAAGCGACATGACCCGCTGCCCGAACTCATCTCCGAGGTCCGTCCAGGTCATGCCATCCCATTTGGCCACCCCATCATATCCGGAAGCCACATAGGCGATGATCAGTTCGTTCTGATGGACCAGTAGGTCCTGGACATTGTCCGGTGGTAAACTCCAAAGCGTGCCGATCTGCGTGGCAGGGCCTTGTCCGTCCCAGGCGACCAACCGACCTACGGGATCACCATTGAACTCGGTGAACTGGCCACCGATGATCAATTCATCGTTGAACTCGGTCATGGAATAGACACGGAAGTCCGGGCCATCGTTGCCTATGGGCATCAAGCGTTGGGCGTTCAGGGTCAGGCCCGGAGTAAGCAGGGTCAGCGAGAAGAAAAGTGCACGTTGCATACCGCAACGTAAGGATCACGGCGGAAAGGGACGACCCAAGGTCACTTCGGGCCCCGATCACGGAGTACACCGTTCTACACCACCACCTTCAGGTCGCCCATCGGCGGTGTGCGCTGTGGCAGGTCGGTCTCCTCCAGCATCTGCCGGATGTCGATCTCGATGCTGATGGCGATGTCCGTGATGGGCACATCGTTGTAGAGTCCTTCGAACGGGTTCTCGCTGTACTCGCCGATCATCTCCATCATCCAGAACACCCAGCTGCTCACCACGCTGAAGGGGATGGCCAGCCACACCCACCAGCCGCCGCCACCGTGCTCGGTGAACACGTCCACCATGCCGAAGGGCAGCAGGATCAGGAACAGCACCACGAAGAAGTAGTTGATGGTGGCGTACTGGCGCGGGAAGGGGAAGTTCTTGATCCGCTCGCTCTTGCCCTGCAGCGTGTACATCTCCGTGATCTGGGTCTGCAGCTGCAGGTGGCGGAAGTGCTCGATCAGGCCCTGCTGGCGAAGCACCATCAGCTGCCTGGTCTGCAGGCTCAACAGGTGGCTGCTGCGGTTGCCCTTGGCCAGGACGTAGGCGTGGTCCTCCGCGCTCAGGTAGGGCTTCAGCTCATCGAACCGCTCCGGACGGTACTCGGTGCCCAGGATCTTCCGCCCCACCTTGTCGTTGCTCGCATTGTGTTCCCACGGTTGGTATTTCCGCAGCTCGATGGTCATGGCCCGCAGCCAGGCCACGTGGCGGTGCACCACCTGCCGGCGCAGCTCCTGCAGCGCGGTCTCGTCCTGCCGCTCCACCGCCGCTTCGTTGTTGATGTACTCCCGCACCATCACGGTGAAGGCACGCGAGGTGTTCACGATGCCACCCCAGATCTTGCGCGCCTCCCATGTGCGCTCGTAGCTGCTGTTGTTCTTGAAGCCCAGGTAGAAGGCCACCGCAATGCCGATCAGCGACAGCGGCTGCCACGGGATCCGCAGCCATTCCACCTGGAACACCTGGTACAGCACCACGGGAATGCTGTCCACCACCACGAACCAGAAGATGTACTTCCGGGTCCAGTTCGCTGTCTGGAAGAAGGTATAGCGGCGGCCGGCCTGCATGGGGCATGAAGGTAACCGCTGCCGGGAACAAGTAGCTTCGCATCCTTCACCGCTCCCCATGCCCGACACGCCCGCCTGCCCCGAGTGCCGCTCCACGATCACCTACCCGACGGGCAGCTCGCAGATGTGCGCCGAATGCGGCCACGAGTGGAACCCCTCCGAAGTGGCCGCCGAGGCCAGCGGCCCGGTGGTGAAGGACGCCAACGGCAACGTGCTGCAGGACGGTGATGACGTCGTGGTGATCAAGGACCTGCCCGTGAAGGGCGCGCCTAAACCCGTGAAGGCCGGCACCAAGGTGAAGCGGATCCGGCTCGTCGAAGGCGACCACAACATCGACTGCCGCATCGACGGCTTCGGGGCCATGGCCCTCAAGAGCGAGTTCGTGAAGAAGGCTTGAGCGCCCCTTCCGTGATCTCAGGGCAGTACCACCAGCCGTGTGTGGGCCCGGTGTCCATCCGCGCTATGTACGGAAACGAGGTAGGTGCCGGCAGGCAATTCTCCCGGCGCCACCACGAACTTTCCTCCCGATACTCCGGCCCATTGGCGAACGGCGTGTCCCGAGGCGGTGTACAGGCCAAGGTCCACAGGCCCATCGGTCGACCATGAAACGGTGAATGCCCCGGTCGTGGGATTCGGTGCCACTGTGCAGCCGTTTCCTCCGCCAGCTTGCTCCAGGCCGGTCCAGACCCCCTGCTCCAAGAGCTGCGGGGCAGGACCCACCGACAACGAGCCCCCGAGGAAGGGCGAAATTCCACCGCCCAGGTCGCGCACCTGACCGATGTTCCAGTTGCCGGGCACCAGGAACGAAGCCCAACCGGCTGGCCGCCAGACCACCCAGGCCTGGTAGCCTCCGGGTCGTGCCAGCTCAATGGTCCACACGCCATTGTCCACGGCGCGCGAGACCATGCTGGCGCCCGTAAGCCACTCCGCCGTCTGCTGATAGGCGATGCCGGGCGGGGTGATGCTGTCGTACTGGAACGGCGTCCGGGAGTAGCTCAGGTCCACGTAGTCGCTGTTGCCGCCGAAGATGTCCCAGCAGTACCAGGTGAAGTTCTCCACGCCGAAGGACCACGGCACCAGGTAGGCCCGGCTCACCGCACCGGCCTGCTGGTCCATCGGCAGGTTCAGCCCGTTCATGTAGGAGACCGCCCCCTCGGTGTTCCACAGGGGCTTGCCGCCCTGTCCGTAGCGCGCCATCACATCGCGCACGCCGATGATCTCCGGCACCATCTCCTCGGGCATCCGGCCGGGGTAGTGGTGCCAGCTGATGATGTCCACCTCATCGCCGCCGCCCAGCTTCAGGAAGTGGGCCAGCTGCTGCGCTCCGCTGAAGTTGGGGGAGAGGATCACCAGGTCGGGATCGATGGCGCGCAGCGTGGAGGCCGCGGAATCCGTCAGTTCCTTCAGGTCCTCGAGGCTTCCGGAGTAGTCCAGTTGGTCCACTTCGTTCCAGATCTCCCAGTAACGCACCTCGTCGTGGTAACGGTTACCGAGCACCTGCACGTAGTCCTGCCACCAGGTGATGTCCTGCGGAGGCAGCGTGCTGGATGAGGCCGCCCAGCCCGGGCTCTTGCCCATGGTGTAGAGCAGTTCCACGGTGCTGTCGTTCGCCTGCACCAGGCCCGTGTACAGCTCCATGCGGAACCCGAACCCGGAGGTGCCACCGGGGTCGTACACCCAGTTGTCCGGGTCCAGCAGGGCGCCTTGCCACGGTTCCATCAGTTCCCAGGTGGTGCCGGTGTTCCACAGCCGCATCATGCCGTGACCGGTGGGTGGCCAGGTCTGGTGAACGCCCCACTTGTTCACATGCATGCCGAAGTACCGCCCGGGAATGCTGTCCGTCAACGCCACCGGGGCGTTCAGCACATCGGTGGTGATGTCCATGAAGGTGGCATTGTCCACGTACAGGGTGCCGGTGCCGTGCGGTTGCACTACGAGCCGGGACAGGATGGTGGTGGCGTCCGTGGGCACGATGCGGTCATAGCCGCCGTGGACCACCACTTCCTGCCACACCGTATCCACGTCCACCACGGCGATGGCGGGCACCCAGTAGTAGGGCACCCGTTCCTGCAGCATCACGGAGACCTCCATGGCCTGATCCGCACGAAGCCAGAGGCGCACTTCGAAGGTCTTTCCAGCACCCAGGTCCAGGTTCTGCACCAGCAGCGTGGCCCCATCGCCCAGGTCAGTGACCGCCAGGCGCTGACTGGTGCTGCCGCCATGCACCACCTGTGTTTCGGGCCCGTAGGCCACGGTGGGGTATTGCGGCGAACCATAGGTGATGGCGTTCCAGCCGGGCGCGGTGGTGGTGTAGCTGCCTTCGAAGCCACCATTGGTCAAGCTCTGTCCTTGAACGTCCGAGATCCTCAGGGAAAGCAGAAGGAGCACAGGACCGTAGAGCAGCTTGCTTCTCATGGCTGTCCGGGTTCGCGGTCCGTGCGCAGCGGATTCGGCCCCAGTGGATGGTATCCTCCGAAGTCACCCCGGCTGAAGACCGCTGTCAGCTTCACCAAAGAGTCGCCTGCATTGATGAAGGTGTGCGGCACCCGCGCCGGTACGTTCACCACCACCGGACCTTCCACGGTGAAGACGCTGTCCAGCAGGATGTACGTCACGCGTCCTTCCTGGATGATGTGCACCTCATCGCTCACGTGCCAGTGCAGGTCGGGGCCTGCACCGGGTGCCGTCTCCGTCATCGTCAGGCTCAGGTCGTCCAGGCCATGGTCGTACCCACGCACCATGTGCACGAGCTCACCCGCAGCGGCTTCCACGGTGAGCATGCTGTCCAGCGGGATCACCAGCTCGTGCCCGGGTGGGATCCGGCCTCCCGGCTCGGTGGCATCGCAGGAAGCCAGCAGGAGCGGGACGACCATCCAGAAGGAGCGCAGACCCGGGCACATGTGTTGAAGGTACCGCGCCTGCGGCAAGCTGTGCCTACGCCGCTTCCGTGTGCGCCTTGAACCGGTCCATAATGGCCTGCCACCCTGCCCGCTGCATGTCCACCGGGTTCATGTGCTCCGCATCGAAGACCTCCGTGACCAAGGTGCCTTCCCCTTCCGGCTGGAAGGTGACGGTGCAGGTGCGGCCATCGTCCATGGTGTAGGCGATGCGAGCCTGATCCTCCACCGCGGTGTAGGTGCCCTCGAAGTCGAAGCTGGCGCTGCCATCGCGCGCTGCCATGGTGTAGCTGAAGCGGCCGCCCACGCGCAGGTCATTGCTGGCCTTCGGGCAGTGCCAGTCATCGCCGGCTGCGTTCCACTGCTCGATGTCGGCGGGGATGGTCCAGCGCTGCCAGACCTCGGCCAGGGGCTTGTTCACCAGGGCCGAAACGGTGATGGGAGTGGGCATGGGGGAAAGGTAGTTGGCTACCGCTCATTCCACCCCTTGCCCGCCAGGATCAGCTTCCTGCACTTCTCGATCCGCGCCACGCGGGTCTCCGGCTTCTTGGCACCGCCGATGTGCAGCAGGTACCCACGCTGCCGGCCAGGTGTCAGGGCCTTAAAGGCCTTGCGCAGTTCGGCATCCTCCTTCAGGTAGGCCTCCAACTCTTCGGGCATGTCGAAGTCGGCGGTCTTCTTCAATGCCACCTGCCTGCCGGCACCTTCCAGCGCGATGGCCTCCTTCATGTAGGCACGCACCACCGGCGTCGAACGTTCGATGTCCTTCACACTGGTGAAGCGTAGCTGTCGCGCGCTCTGCACGTTCTCGGTCTGCTGTACCAACAGGCTCTTCGGGTCCTTCAGCAGCGCGCCCTTGTGGAACAGGAGCGCGCAATGGTCCTTGAAGCCGTGGATCAGGAACACGTTCTTCCCGTTCAGCGTGTAACAGGGGTGGCCCCACTTCAGCTCCTCCTTCAACCCGCTGGCCAGCGCCAGTTCGCGCAGCAACAGGAAGGACTCCCTCCACGGTCCCTGCTTCGCGAAGAACCAGTCAACCTGGGGATTCGGGTCACTGCGCTTCAAGCCCGCCTTCATGCCTGGGTCCCAGCCGGGGATGGCTGCCGCCTGCCGCACCCAGTCCATGAACTGCCGCTCGTCGATGCCGGGTTTCTCCAGCACGTGGTAGTACCGTGCATGGGGGTCGGTGGAATCCACCGGCGGCATGGGCTTCAGCTCACGTCCGAAGAAGAAGGTGACCTTCACGTAGCGGGAATGCACATGCATGGCCAGGAACCAGCCGTTGCCGGGCCCTCCGTAGAAGGGTGAGTTCCACTTCACGGCCTTCGTCACGTTCGGCACCGTCTGCTCGATCAGCTCATCCAGCCGGGCACAGATGGCCTGCTTCCAGTCCGGAGCCGCAGCGATCCAGTCCTGCACGGGGCCATCGCCATCACCTTTTGGGATCTGCGGGTTGCCGCCGGAGAGTAGCTTGGCGGGTCGCTTGCCAGCATGATTCTTTGCTTTGGTCGACATGGTACGGTGGAGATACCTGACAAGATAAGGAGCTGCTTCTGGCCTGGTGGAATGGCAGCGCCCTAGCCTTGCAGGCCTATCCCAACCCGGCCTCTGAAATGCTGTATCTTACTTTACCCATGGCCATCGAAGAAGCCACACTGGAGGTGATCGACCCACAAGGTAAATTGGTGGTCCAGCATACATTGGCACAGAGCAACGTATTACATGAATTGGACGTTCGGTCGTGGACTGCGGGCATTTATATGGTCCGTTTGCTAAGCAAAGGAGTTCACATGGATAGCCAACGCATTACAATCCTGCGATGATCCAGCGGCGTTCGTTTCTTTTGGGTTGGATGCTGGTCTTGCTGCCCGCAGCCCTTAGCGGGCAGCAGACCACCTTTATCATGCACTTCGATTCGGTGCAGAACGGTCGCGGCGGGCGGGCGTTGAACATCGAAGAAACACCCGGCGGCTACCTCGTCTGCGGTTACCAGACCTCGCCGGGGCCCTTTCATCAGTTCCACACTTTTCTGCGGTCGATCGACCACCAAGGGCATGTGCTCACTGACCAAGAACATTGGTACGGTGATCCCTGGGAGAACTTCCCGGGATTCTATTGGGACCAACTGACCCCGCTTGATGAGGGCACCTATATTGGGTCCATCGATTCGCGCACTGCTGTTGGTACTTTGGACAAAGTCACATACTGGGTGCGATACGATGCCTCTGGGGACACCCTGGCCATCAAGGAGGTGAAACGTACGACCCAACCGGATTCTGCCTTCTTCGGCTTCAACCAGTGTGCGCAACACGGGGCGCAAGGTGCTGTCACCTATGTAGGGACCCTGATGGAACAGGATGATCCGAAAACCCAGGGATGGATGGTGCGCTGTGATGGGGCCGGAGACACGCTTTGGACCAAAAAGGTGGGGCCTCCGGACCACTTCATTACGCTTTATTCGATCGACCAGTATCCTTTCGATGGGGGAATGGTCGTGTGTGGTGACGAGTTTTACCCCGGTATTCCGGATGATCATCTGCTGATCCGGACGGACAGCCTGGGAAACATCATCTGGCGGCTGAATTTTGGAGGACAAGGTGTAACGCCGCCAACCGTCTGTACGACCCCCGATAGCGGAATGGTAACATGGACATCCAGGGACCTTGCACCGGGACCAGATACGGAAGTGGTCCTTGAATTGCGGAAATGGAACGCCATGGGCGATCCGCTCTGGAACACGACGATCGGTCCTACACCGAACCACTTCCTGATGGCCCAGAACATGGAGGTCATGGAGGACGGTTCCATCATTTGTGCTGCGCAGCACTTGGGGTATGCCGGGCTCTGGAAGTTCAGCGCCCAAGGAGACAGTCTCTGGTTGCGGCACTACCTGGTATTCAGCAGTCCGGGTTTCGGCTTCACCATGCCGTATGATGTGGAACCCACCAGCGACGGCGGCTATGTGTTCTGTGGGTTTAGCCAGCAGGGTAATGCGGACCCCACACCCAACCTGTCGACCTGGTTCGTGGTGAAGACCGACAGCCTTGGCTGCGTGGTGCCGGGCTGCCACCTGGTCGGTGTGGACGAGTACGAGATCTCCCTGCAGAACGAACTGGTGATCTGGCCCAATCCTGTGGCCGGGCACCTGCAGCTAGAGCTGGAACTGCCCCCGGGTTACCCCCTGTCGGGTGCGGTCACCGCCAGGCTGCTGGACCTGCAGGGCCGCGAGGTACGACATTGGCCCGCGGAGCTGATCGGTGGCAAGGTATACCTGAGCACCACGGACCTGCCTGCCCAAGGTTCCTACGTGCTACACCTGACCGATGCACGGCGCTGGCTGGCGGGGGGGAAGGTGGTGGTGGAGTAGCGTCATGTAACACCCTCCGGCTCGGTGCGCCTAACTTGACAGGCCCTGGCCGGTACGCTCCGGTCACGACCAGGCGATGGCCAAGGACCAGATCGGGTTGCGGGAAGCGGTGTCCATCGGCATCGGAGGCATGGTGGGTGGCGGCATCTTCGCCGTGCTGGGTTTGGCCGTGTCGCTGGCCAAGGGCGGCACTCCGGTGGCCTTCCTGATCGCGGGGGGCATTGCGCTGCTCACCGCCTACAGCTATGCGAAGCTCTCACTGGCCTATCCCGATCGGGGTGGCACGGTGCGCTTCATCGACAAGGGCTTTGGCGCTTCCGTGTTCAGCGGAGCCATCAACAACCTGCTCTGGGTCAGCTACATCATCATGCTGTCCCTCTATGCCTCGGCGTTCGGTTCGTATGCCCCCAACCTGCTGTCGCTCACCAGCGATCGGAACCTGGACTTCCATGTGTACGCCACGGGCATCATCCTGGTGGCCACGGCCATCAATTACTACAGCATCGCGGTCGTGGGCCGCATCGAGTCGCTGGCGGTGTTCATCAAGCTGATCATCCTGTTGGGCTTCGTCGGGGTGGGGGTGTACGGCCTGTTCTCCGATCCCAACGTGAAGCAGCTGGCGGTGGACCAGTGGGAGAGCCCGCTGAACCTATTCGCGGGGGCCATGGTGATCTTCGTGGCCTACGAGGGCTTCGAACTGATCGCGAACGCAGCGCCCGACATCGTCTCCCCGAAGCGGAACATCCCCAGGGCCTACTACATCGCGGTGGTGTTCGTGATGTTGCTGTACGTCGTGATCGCCATCGTCACCGTGGGGTCGCTGGCCTTCGACCGGGTGGCGCAGGCGCAGGACTACGTGCTGGCCGAGGCCGCGCGGCCGGTGTTGGGGCAGGCGGGCTTCACCATCATCACCATCGCCGCGCTCATCTCCACCTTCAGCGCCATCAACGCTTCGCTCTACGGGGGCAGCCGGGTGAACTACGAGATCGCCGAGGATGATGAACTGCCGAAACACTTCCTGGCGCAGGTCTGGAACCAGCCTGTGGGCCTGCTGGTCACGGCCGTGGCCACGCTGGTGGTGGTCAATTCCTTCGGTCTGGAGAGCATCTCCACGGCGGGCAGCATATCGTTCATCGGCATCTTCGGACTGGTGAACGTGGTGGCCTATCGACGGCATCGCGAAACGGGGGCTCGGCGCGGGATCGCGTTGGCGGGTGCGGTCGCCTGTTTCGTGGCGTTGGGTGTGCTCGTGCGCCAGCAACTGCTTGGTGGTCCGACCGGTGTGTACCTCTCGGCTGGCATCATCGCCGCCTGCTTCCTCCTGGAGTGGGGATACAAGCGGTGGGAGCGGAGGTCGGCCTAGCCGGACTGGCCTTCCGGCCTGTTCCCTGCTCATTTTCTTGTGGGTGGAAGATCAAAGGGGTACCTTCAGAGTTCATACCAAAAGCCATGATGTCCCGTATCATCCTGCTCGTTGCCCTTCATCTGGTGGTTTCCATTTCCCTGGCCCAGGGGCCCGGACAGCGCATCATCGATTCGGAGGATGGTGCTGGAAGGGCGGTGAGCTCCCTGCAGAACGGAGTGCACACGGTGGCGTGCAGCTATGCGGACAATGTGGATGGCCCCGGCCTGCAGGTCGTCCGCTACAATTCGGTCGGGGTGCAGCAATGGAGCACCATCCTCCGGCTGAGCTCCGGCTTCGGCATGTCGCTGGCCAACCACATCATTCATTCCCAGGACGGTGGAGCCGTGGTGCTCGGTGAGCATGTGCTCGGTCAGCCGGAGGACAGTGCGTTCGTGGTGAAGCTGGATGCTTCAGGGAACATCGCCTGGGCCAGGCGCTTCCTGCTGGACGACCCCGATGTGCTCTCCTGCAAGATGGAACACGCCGTGGAGGACGGTGATGGCAACATCTACCTGATCGGCCAGGCCACCGTGTTGTCCGGGGGCGTGTCGCAGGACCTGATCGTCTCCAAGCTGGCCCCGGACGGGAACGTGCTCTGGACCAAGCGTGCGTTCACGGCCTTCCAGAACACCATTTTGCGACCGAACGGGGTCACGCTCGGGGCCAATGGGGGCGTGTTCGTCTACGGGGAGGTGACCGAGAACTACGAAGGCATGTTCGTGCTGGGGCTCACTTCGGACGGTACGCTGGTGGATAGGAACCTCTTCAACCCGAACGGGTTCTCCATTTCCTATGCACTGCAGACCGGCGCTCCCGGCACCAGCGATGACAAGTGGTTCATGGTGCGGAACACCGAGTCCACGGCTTCACCGCTCTACAGGCTGGACTTCGACGGCAACGGCGACCCGCTGAGCATCACGGAGTACTTGTTCGGAGGGCTGTTCGGCACCTTCCGTGCGGCCACCCGGGTGGGTGGGAGCGTGGTGGCCGTGGGCGACCTCCAGGTAACGCCGGGCAACAAGGACGTGGTGGCCCTTCGCATACCGGACAGCGGTCCGCCGACCGCCATGGCTTACGGCTCCTCAGGGAACGAGACCGCCGCCGACGTGGCCCCGAACGCCCAGCACGGCGTAACGGTGGTCGGCAGCACGGACAAGGACAGCATCCTCACCGAGAACGGGAACAGCAGCCAGGTCGCCTACATCATCTACACCGACAGCCTGCTCCACAGCGCCGACTGCGAGATGCCGCTGACGGTCACCACGAACACGGTGCCCGTCACCGAGGACAGCATCACCTTCTACCTGACGGACATCCAGGGTTGGGCGGATGCGGTCTTCGCCCCGGGCTCCGGATACGAGGAGGCCCAGGTCTGTGGCTCCACCGTGGGCATGCCGGAGACCTCCGCACCGGCGTTCGCGGTGTTCCCGAATCCCGCTGCGGACCGGGCAACGGTGCGCTACGAAGAAGACTATGGCCTGCTGCGCGTGATGGACCTGACCGGGTCGGAGTGGCGAACGGTGCGGCTGAACGGTTCCGGCCGGGAAACGATGGCGGTGGACGATCTCGCGCCGGGTATCTACGTCCTGCTGCTCCAAGGCCCCGCCGGGACGCAACAGGCGAAGCTGGTGAAGGAATGACCCTCCGACCGGTGGCTCAGCCGCGTTCCACGAAGTACATCTCCAGCTCCCCCTTGCCCTTGGCCTGCACCTTGCCGCGCGGGGTGAAGGTGAACATGGGCAGATCGCGCACTAGTGAATAGGTGGCCCCGCTCAGGTTCACCTTTCCCGGTTCTCCGGACGATTCCATCCTGCTCGCCGTATTCACGGTATCCCCCCAGATGTCGTAGCTGAACTTCTTCACCCCTACGATGCCCGCCACTACGGGGCCGGTGTGGATGCCGATGCGGATCTCGAAATAGGGGAGGCCTGCAGCGATCTTCCTCGCCTTGCCTTCCGAGATGAAATCACGCATTCTCAAGGCGGCTTCGATCGCGTCCTTCGCATGGGTTTCGTTGGGCACGGGCAATCCGCCTGCGGCCATGTAGGCATCACCGATGGTCTTGATCTTCTCCAGACCATGGTCCTCGCAGATGTGGTCGAACGCGCTGAAGCACTCGTGCAGGTCCTTCACCAGCTGCTTGGGGGTCACCTGCTCGCTCAGGGCCGTGAAGCCCTTGAAATCGGTGAAGAGCACGGTGACGTGATCGATCTGCACGGCGTCCGCCTCGCCCTTCGCCTTCAGCTCTTCGGCCACTTCTTCCGGCAGGATGTTCAGCAGGAGTTCCTCCGAGCGGTCCTTCTCCACTTGCAGTACGGCTTTTGCGCGTCGCGTATACCTCAGTCGGCTCCATAGCCCACCCGCGACCAGCAGGACCCCCAGCCCCGTGAAGAGGTAGATGTTCCGGGTTCGGGTGAGCTGTTCCTCCCGGAGGTCGGCACTCAGCTTATGCACCTCCAACTCCTTGATCTGGCGTTCCTTCTTCTCGCTTTCGTACTTCTCCTGCATGTCGGAGATGGCGCGCACCTTTTCACTGTCCAGCAGACTGTCCTTGAGCTGGGCATGGATGCGGAGGTATACGAGTGAGCTATCGAGCTTCCCCATCCCTTCGAAGGCATCACTGCGGACCCGTGCGATGGTCGAGGCCAGTTGCAGGAATTCGGCTTCTCGGGCGATCCCCATGGCCGAATCCAGATAGGCAAGACTCCGCGCGTAGTTCTTCTTGTCCTTGGAGATCACGCCAAGGTTCAAGTAGTGGATGACCACCTCTTCTGTCTTTCCCAGGCTGCGACCGATGCGTAACGCTTTTCCAACATAGTATTCCGAGCTGTCCAAATAGGATGCATTTCCGCCATTCTCAGAGCGCATTCCGAATATCGCGGCGATGTTGTTGCAGGCATCCATCTGATCGGTCAAGTCGCCTTCCCGTTCCGCGATGTGCAGGAATTCCTTGAAACTGCGAAGACCGAGTTCGAAATCGCCTTTGTACACCTGCGCAATGGCCTTGTTCGTCAGGAATGCGGTCCGGGAATTCGCTTCCGGCCAGTCCTCGTTCCAAAGGGCGAGGTACTTGTCCGCTATGGCGATCACCTTATCGTTCTCTCCCAAGCTCAGGTAGGTGCTGGTCAGGTTCGCCTGGATCGACATGAGGGAGAGGCTGTCGCATCCTGAATGGTAGAAGCGCAGTCCCTTGTGTCCGAAGTACACGGAACTATCCAACTGACCCAGGGCATCATGGCAATTGCTCTTCCATGAATTGATCCTGGCCAGCGAGCAGGAGTCGCGTCGGGCAGTGGCGAAAGCTTCCAGCTCCCGTAACGTGGAAAGGTCGTTGCTCGGATCGCTGAAACGTGAGTCAACGAATCGCGCATAGGTGGTGTCGAACTGCAACTGGTCCAAGCCCTGTGCATCCACCTGGGCGCATATCAAGCCCCAGGCCATGACAATGCAGAGGGCTCTGCTCCAACTCATCCGTTTGCTGAAACAAAGTACATCTCCAGCTCCCCCTTGCCCTTGGCCTGCACCTTGCCGCGCGGGGTGAAGGCGAGACCGGCCTGGTCCTTCACCAAGGCATACGTCGCCTCGCTGATGTTCACCTGGCCGACGTCCCCTGAGCTCTCCATCCGGCTGGCGGTGTTCACGGTATCGCCCCAGATGTCGTACTGGAACTTCTTCACGCCCACGATGCCCGCCACCACTGGACCGGTGTGTACGCCGATCCGCACCTCGAAGTAGGGGAGGCCTGCGGCCAGCTTGCGGGCCTTGCCCTCGACGATGAAGTCGCGCATTTCCAAGGCGGCCTGGATCACATCGGTGGCGTGGGTGGTGTTGGGCGTGGGCAGCCCCCCGGCCGCCATGTAGGCATCGCCGATGGTCTTGATCTTCTCCAGGCCGTGCTCCTGGCAGATGTGGTCGAAGGCGCTGAAGCACTCGTGCAGGTCCTTCACCAGCTCCTTGGGGCTCAGTGTTTCGCTCATGGCGGTGAAGCCCTTGAAGTCCGTGAACAGCACGGTGACCTCATCGATCAGCTTCGCCTCGGCCTCGCCCTTGTCCTTCAGCTCCTCGGCCACCTCCTCCGGCAGGATGTTCAGCAGCAGCTCCTCGCTGCGCTTCTTCTCCTTGCCGATGCGGTTGCGTTGGGTCAGGAACACCCCGGCGAACAGGGCCACAGCACGAAGCCGCCCATGAAGCCGTTGCGCACGAGTTTCTGGCGTTGCAGTTCCTCGGCGGCGATGGCGTCCTTCTTCTCCTGTTCGGCCTGCGCCGCGGCCTCCTTCTTCTCGAAGCCGTACTGCATCTCCAGCTCCGTGATCTTCTTCGTGTTCTTCTCGTTGGAAAGGCTGTCGGTATACGCCACCTCCAGCTCATGGTACTCCAATGCCCGGCCATGCTCCCCCAGGTCCTTGTAGGCTTGGTACAAGCAATTACAGGCCCCCTGATGATACTGCCACGCGCCCAACGAACGGCCCAGCTCAAGCGCCTTGGAGCAGCGTTCGACAGCAAGGCCCGGATCATGGCGTGCAAGGGCCAGTTGGCCCAGGTAGATCCGTGCGTGCGTCGCGGTGGCAAGTCGCCATTTCATCGGACACCCGGCTTGCTCGAGTAGGCGTACGCTGATCCAGTTCGCCCAGCTCGGAGGTGGCGCCCACGTTGTTCAGCATGGGCGCCATCCCTTCGGATTGTGCTCTCGAGTATCGCGAGATGCGCTGAAATAGCCCAGTGACTTGGCGGATCGCCCTGGCGACGTACGTTCCCGATGCTGTTGGTGAGGAAGGCGATCCCAGGGATTGCCGAGCTTTCCATCATCACCAAGCCAGGCAGGAAGTAGGCAAGCGCCTGCTCGGTGTCGCCCATCTCCAGGAAGATGACCCCGATGTTCAAGTGATCCTGCCACGCCCAGGCTGTCGCCGAGGGCCCGTCCATCTTCAGGCTCCGGATGTACGGTCCAACGCCCGCGGCATCGCCGGGGCGTAGACCATGCCCAGGTTATTGAGCGCGGCCGATACGCCCTTCTCGTTCCCGATACCGTCGGTCCAAGGCCGACCCGAAGGCGGCAGCCGCGACTCCAGCTCGCCCAGGTGGTACAAGGCAAGCCCGCGGTCATTATGGCCCCAAGCCACACCCTGCACATAGTCCCGTACTCGCAGAAACGGATCGGTTCGTCGGCTATCCGTAGAGCCGGTCCGGTCCACGTACTGAAGGCATCAGCGCCTGTCCAAGGCCTTTGCCCGACCGTATCAGGCAGCCGGTCCTCCAAACGCGGTACAGGAACGTTCACCTCCTGACCATGTACTGGTAGGGCGGAAAGCGCAATGAGACAGCGAACGCAAGCTCATCACGCCGATCGTTCACGAAGTACATCTCAGCTCTCCCTTTCCTTGGCCTGCACCTTGCCACGTGGGGTGAAGGCGAGACCAGCCTGGTCCTTCACCAAGGCATACGTCGCCTCGCTGATGTTCACCTGGCCGACGTCCCCTGAGCTCTCCATCCGGCTGGCGGTGTTCACGGTATCGCCCCAGATGTCGTACTGGAACTTCTTCACGCCCACGATGCCCGCCACCACCGGACCGGTGTGTACGCCGATGCGCACCTCGAAGTAGGGGAGGCCTGCGGCCAGCTTGCGGGCCTTGCCCTCGGCGATGAAGTCGCGCATTTCCAAGGCGGCCTGGATCACGTCCATGGCGTGGGTGGTGTTGGGCGTGGGCAGGCCACCGGCCGCCATGTAGGCGTCGCCGATGGTCTTGATCTTCTCCAGGCCGTGCTCCTGGCAGATGTGGTCGAAGGCGCTGAAGCACTCGTGCAGGTCCTTCACCAACTCCTTGGGGCTCAGGGTCTCGCTCATGGCGGTGAAGCCCTTGAAGTCCGTGAACAGCACGGTGACCTGGTCGATCAACTTCGCCTCGGCCTCGCCCTTGTCCTTCAGCTCCTCGGCGACCTCCTCCGGCAGGATGTTCAGCAGCAGCTCCTCGCTGCGCTTCTTTTCCTTGCCGATGCGGTTGCGCTGGGTCAGGAACACCCCGGCGAACAGGGCCACGAGCACGAAGCCGCCCATGAAGCCGTTGCGCACCACCTTTTGGCGGCGCAGTTCCTCAGCCGCGAGGGCGTCCTTCTTCTCCTGTTCGGCACGTGTGGCGGCCTCCTTCTTATCGAACTCGTACTGCATCTGCAGCTGCGTGATCTTCTTGGTGTTCTCCTCGTTGAACAGGCTGTCGCTCAATTGCTCCCGTTGCTCGTGATACGACAGCGCGTTCCGTGCGTCGCCGGCCGCCTTGTAGGCCTCGTAGAGACAGTCGCAATTGTGCGCACGGTCGTTGATGGAACCGAGCTCCTCCGCCACCTCCAGGCCCTTGTGGCAATCGATGATCGCCTGGCGCGGATCGCCCTGTGCCAGCCTGATCCGGCCGATCTGGTTGTATGACTTGGTGATCCCCAAGCGATCCCCGATCCGCTGCTGCAGCTCCAGCGCGCGTTGCTGATGGTCCAGCGCCTGGTCCAGCTCGCCCCGCTCGTAATGCACGTTGCCGATGTTCACCAGGCTGATCGAGATGCCCCGCTGGTCGCCGGTCCGTTCGTAGATCCCGAGGCAGCGTTCATGGTACTCCAGCGCGTGCGTGTAGTCCTGCATCTTGAAGTACACGTTGCCAATGCTGCTCAACACGCCGGCCAGGAGGCGTGGGTCATCCAGCTCCTCCACGATGGCCAGGCTCCGGAGGTTGTCGGCCAGGGCCTTGTCCATGTCCCCCATGTCGCGGTGGATCACGGCCAGGTTGGTGAGGGCAGTGGCCACACCGCGCTGGTCGTTCAACTCCTCGTTCATGGCCAGGGACTGCTGGTAATGGTCCAGGGCACGGGGCAGATCGCCCTGCTTCCTGTAGATGATCCCCATGTTGCCGAGCGTTCCGGCGATCCGCTCCCGATCACCGGCCTGCCTGGCCAGGGCCAGCACACGCTCGTTCAGCTCCAGGGCCTTGGGAAGGTCCTCGCTGATCGCACTGGCCACCGCCTGGATGTTCAAGGCGCTCATCTGGCCATCCAGCAGGTCCCGCTCCTTGGAGAAGGCCATCAGCTCGTCGGCCAGCACCAGCGCCGTATCCCGGTTGGTGAAGAGGTGGCCCTTCCAGATGTAGGACTCGAAGGCACGCGCACGAACGGAGTCGGACATGCTGCGGTCCTGCCAGACCCCGAGCAGGGAGTCCAGGCCCGGCTGTGCGGACAATGCACCACTGAGCAGCACCGACGACAGGATGGAGAACAAGAAATTTCTCATGCTTCCCATTCGGCAAAGTACGTTGCTGGCGTTCGCAACGCCCGCGCATCCACCTACCCACAAGGGGTGACCTTCAGGCGGGTCAAGCCACCATCGGGCCATTGCCAGCAGCTACGATGTGCTTCGCTCAGGGCTTTTCGGCGCCTGCCATCAAGCCCTTGGGGCGCATCCTTCGCGGACGCCCCGTGTCCCTCAGGCCTCGGCCTCCTGTTTCAGTTCCTCGAGGTCCTGACGCATGCTTTCCTCCAACTGCTTCTGGAAGCTGCGCTTGAACAGCCTGGGGAAAAGCCCCTGGAGGCTCTCCGACACCTCCACCACGGTCCGGCCTTCCGCCTGGGTGAAGGTCCAGTTGTGCACGGCCTTGGCCCCGATGGTCGTGCCCGTCCAGCCCAACAGCTGCTCCGGAACGAAGGTGTGGATGCGGCTGGTGAAGGAAAGACCGCCGGCCTTCCACGTGAACACCGCACCTTCCTGAGCGGGCCCGTGCAAGGTGGCCGAGGTCACGGCCGAGCGCCATTGGGGCCATTCGCTGATGGCCGCCAGCAGGCGCCAAACGGTCTGGATCGGCGCGTGGATGGTGATCTGGTCCCGTGCCACCACGGGTGCCTGCTCGTTCACCGGGACCTTCATGGGCTACGCGTTGGTCCTGCAAAGGTGCGCCAGAAGCTCAGGATCCGTACGCGTACCGGAACCGCTTCACCCACACGTGCAGCCGGGTCACGGTGATCTGCTCCATCACCAACCCGTTCTCGTAGTAGGTGTAGAGCTCCTTGTCCTGGTGCAGGTCGTCGCGCTCGATCCGCCGCAGCCTGCCGTCCGGGTCGTGGTGAAAGTGCTTGCGGTAGGCCAGGCGGCCGTCATCGCCCAGTTCCAGCACGGTCTCCGTGCGCAGCCGGCCATCCACCCATTCCATTTCCCGCCCCAGTCGGAAGTCCGCGCTGTCCGTCCGGTACCAACAGCGATGCATCACCCGGCCGTCCTGCAGGGTGTCCACCGACAGGCTGTCCGTGCGGGAGCCGGTGCGTACGTGGACGATCCGTCCCTGGGCATCGAGCTCGAACAGGCGCTCGTCCGGGGTGGAGAGGTCGCGCAACAGCACCCGCTGGCCGTCCGGATCCTGGACCACCAGGTGCCAAAGCGTGTCGGTGGGGCCGTTCTTCACGCTCCGGTCCCGGCGTGTGCTCAGGTAGTGGGAAAGGCGGCCCTGCGCGTCGTACGCCAGGCTGTCCACCACGCTCAGCCGATCGTCGGCATAGCGGCGGATCAGCAGGCGCCCTTCACGGTCATACCGGAACACGCCGCGGGCGATGTGCACCTCCAGGTCGTTGCGCACCTCCACCTCGGTGAAGGAATCCAGCAGGCCCTCGGCGTTCAGCTTGCACATGGACACGCTTCCGTCCTGGTGCACGATCTCGATCTCCCGCACCCCGGCCTCGCGGAAGGCCTCGCTCTCCGCGCGGGTGAACGGCAACAGGGCCTCCAGGTCCGGCGCCGGAAAGGAGTAGGGCTGGCCGGGCATGCGGGCCTGGGCCGCAGCAGCCAGGGACAACGTGCCGGCAAGGCAGAGCAGGAAGGGAAGCGAACGCATCGGAAGCCGGCAACTTACTGATCGGAGGCGAGGCACGCCACATCGGTGTGCTGAACGGAACAGCCCCGGACCTTGCGGACCGGGGCCGCACACGATGCGTGAAGTGAGGTCAGTGCTTCACGAAGGTGGTGCTCCATCCGCCGGCATCACCCTGCACACGCAGCTGGTAGGTGCCTGCCGCCAACCCGTTCAGGTCGAAGGCCTGCAGCGTGGTCCCGGATACCTGCCAGCCGCCCTGCCGCAGCACGGCCCGGCCCTGGGCGTCCAGCACCTCGATGGCGAGCTGCTGCGCGGTGGTCGCGTCCACGCGCAGGAACAGCTGCTCCGTGGCCGGGTTGGGGAACACCAGCAGGTCGCTGACGCCGGGCAGTTCGTCGATGGCGGTGTAGAAGGAGAACTCGCTGGAGAGGGGCACGCTCCAGACACCCGTGTTCCCCTGGAAGCGGATGGTGAGGACGTGCGTGCCGCTGGTGATGCCCGTGGGCAGGTCGGCCACCAGGTCCACCACGGCGTTGGGGCCGATCGGTGCCGTTACGCTGTTGGCGATGTCATCATCGATCCACCAGCTGTAGGCCCCCACGGGCCCGGTGCTGCGGGTCACGTAGGTGGTGTAGGGCACGCTGTAGTTGCCATCGCTGTCCAGGAACTGCCAGGTGATGGTGTGGAACGCTCCGTCCAGGCCGGAGAGGTCCTCGGTCACCTGCAGGTCCAGGTCGGCCTGTGGCGCCACCGGCGTGGTGGTCAGCGTGGCCAGGTCATCGTCCACCCACCAGCGGTAGGTGGTGATCGTCTGCGCCTGCGCGGTGAGCGCGGCACAGGAAAGGATCAGGAGGGTCGTGCGCAGCATGGGCTCAGTGGGTCTGTGATGCCACGCGGATGTTCACCGGCAGGTCGCCGTTGGGCTGGGTGGCGGGTGCCACGGTGGCCGCACGGAAGTGGGGGTTCAGCGGCACGGAGCCCGGCTTGTAGGGCGAGTTGGTGCCGTAGATGCCCACGTTGGTGCCGTCCGTGGCCATGCCGATGCCCACGTTGCCGGGCGTCAGGTGGATGTCGTCCGTCACCTCGTAGTTGTCGTTGGTCTCGTTCACGAACAGGGTGGCCGGGTCCGCGTTCAGCACGTTGCCGATGGTGGCACCTGGGTTCGTGTTGCTGGTCAGGTCGGGGCTCACGCACAGGTTGTTGGTCATGGTGACCCCGTTGCTCTGCCACACCGGGGCATTGTCGCGGGAGAAGACGCAGTTGGTCAGGGTGGCGTTCGCGCAGTTGCTCACCCGGCCGCCGATCACGGTGCAGTGGTCCATGGTCAGGCCGCCGGTGGTGAATGCCCCGATGGGTTGGTGGGTGCCATTGCCGTAATAGGTGAAGATGCTGCGCTTCACCAGGGCCGTGCCGTCATAGCCATAGAGCCGGTGGCGGAAGATGCACTCATCGATCACCGTTTCGGAGAAGGGCCCCAGGTGGGCCTGGAACACGAACTCGCAGCGCTGGAAGAGGATCCCGGTGGGGGAGTCGTTGCCGTTGCCGTCGCCGTACTGCATTCTGTTCATGAACTTGATGCCCGTGAACGTGCTGCCCGTGGCAGAGGTGAGCACCTGCGTATCCCCGGTGGTGGTGATGCTGGTCACACCGGTCACACTGCTGCTGTCCGGGTGGATGCCGGCGCCTACGAAGTGCAGCGTCTTGTCCACCACCAGGTCGCCGGCCACGTCGAAGTTGCCGCCGCTCAGGTAGAGGTGGTCATCGGGCATGGCCGCCGCCACGGCCGTGCTCAGGTCGGTGAACACTTCGGGCGTGCCGGTGCCCTGCACCACGATGCGGGGTAGTTGGGCGTGTGCCGTGCCGGCGGCAAGCAGGGCCATCAGGCCCAAAAGGGGTAGTCTGTGCGTCATGTGATACGTTCGTTTCCCCTCCATCGGGGAACGGGCCCGAATGTGAACACCAGGGGTCCCCGGATCGTCACCGCCGCATGGGGACAGGCTCCACGCCATACCC